>NZ_BOQL01000013.1 GCF_018332655.1 Actinoplanes auranticolor
GGACGCCGCCGGACTTAACGTACAGTCGAGGGCCTTCCCCATAGGGGTTGGCCCTCGGCTGCTTTTGTGTGTCAGGGCCCTAGTAGCGTTGGATGGGCGCGTGCTCGACCCGCGCCCCGGCGCCCGATGGCAGGGCCGGCACCAGAATGATCTTGTACCACCCGTAGTGATCTGTTCCGTACTTGATGTGCTCCGGCAGCCCCGCCGATGGTGTGCGGGCCTCGCCGAACTTGGAAGGACTTGACCCGTGAACCCAGGACCGCAGGACGGCGGCTCCAGCAACCGCGACGACGAAGGCCGGGACGGCCGCGGTCGCGACGGAGGCTCCGGCGCGAACCCCCGCGGTGACCGGGGCGACCGAGGCGGCCCGCGCCGCGAAGGCGGCTTCCGCGCCGGCGGCGACCGCAGTGGCGACCGGGGCGGCTTCCGCGGCGGTGACCGGGGAGGTTCGTCCGGCGGTGGCGACCGCGGGGGCTTCCGTGGTGGCGACCGTGACCGTGGTGGATACCAGGGTGGCGGCGACCGCGGCGGTTCGTCGGGTGGTTACCGCAGTGGTGGCGACCGTCCGCAGGGCGGTGGGTTCCGCAGTGGCGGGGACCGCCCGCAGGGTGGCGGGTTCCGCAGTGGCGGTGATCGTCCCCAGGGCGGCGACCGCGGCGGGTTCCGTAGCGGTGGTGACCGTCCCCAGGGCGGCGGCTTCCGCAGCGGCGGTGACCGCGGTGGGTATCAGGGCGGCAGTGACCGGGGCGGCTCGTCCGGCGGTTACCGCAGCGGCGGCGACCGTCCGCAGGGCGGTGGCTACCAGGGTGGCGGTGACCGGGGTGGCTACCGCGGCGGCGGCGACCGTCCGCAGGGTGGCGGGTTCCGCAGTGGCGGTGACCGTCCTCAGGGTGGTGGCTTCCGTGGCGACCGTGACCGTGGTGGATCTCAGGGTGGCGGAGACCGTCCCCAGAGTGGCGGGTTCCGTAGCGGTGGTGACCGTCCGCAGGGTGGTGGCTTCCGTGGTGGCGACCGTGACCGCGGTGGGTACCAGGGCGGCGGCGACCGGGGCGGTTATCGCAGCGGTGGCGACCGTCCGCAGAGCGGCGACCGTGGTGGATACCAGGGTGGCGGTGACCGTCCGCAGGGCGGCGGGTTCCGCAGTGGCGGTGACCGTCCGCAGGGTGGTGGCTTCCGTGGTGGCGACCGTGACCGCGGTGGATACCAGGGTGGCGGTGACCGTGGGGGCTACCGCAGTGGCGGCGACCGTCCGCAGAGTGGTGGGTACCAGGGTGGCGGTGACCGTGGCGGATTCCGTAGCGGCGGCGACCGTCCCCAGGGCGGCGGCTTCCGTGGTGGCGACCGCGACCGTCCGCAGAGTGGTGGTTACCAAGGCGGCGGTGACCGTGGCGGATTCCGTAGCGGTGGCGACCGTCCCCAGGGCGGTGACCGTGGCGGGTTCCGCAGTGGCGGCGACCGTCTCCAGGGCGGCGGCTTCCGTGGTGGCGACCGCGACCGTGGTGGATACCAGGGCGGCGGCGACCGGGGCGGCTACCGCGGCGGGGATCGCACTGAGGGCGGCCCGCGCAACAGCTTCCAGGGTGGCGCCGGTGGTGGCTACCGGGGCGACCGTCCGCAGAGTGACCGTCCGCAGGGCGACCGTGGTGGTTACCAGGGTGGCGGCGACCGGGGCGGCTACCGCGGCGGGGACCGGCCGGGCAACCGCACCGACGGCGGCTTCCGTGGCGACCGTGACCGGCCGCAGGGTGACCGTCCTCAGGGCGGCGACCGCGGCGGGTTCCGCAGTGGCGGCGACCGTCCGCAGAGCGGCGGCTACCAGGGTGGCGGCGACCGCGGCGGATACCGCGGCACGCGTGACGACCGCAGCACCGGCGACCGTGGCCCCCGTGACGGCGGCTTCCGCGACCGCGACGACCGCGCACCCCGCGACGACCGTGGCCCTCGTGACGACCGTGCTCCGCGCACGGACGGGGCGCCTCGCGACGACCGTGGGGCTCGCGACAACCGCGGACCTCGCGACGACCGTAACTTCCGGGACGACCGCGCCCCGCGTGACGACCGGGCGAACCGGGCCGGCCGCGACGACCGCTCTGGCCGCGATGACCGGGCGACTCGTGACGACCGGGCGCCGCGGGACGACCGGGGACCTCGGGGTGAGCGTGGGTATGAGCAGCCTGACCTGCAGCAGCCCGCGTTCCAGGCGCCCGAGCTGCCCGAGGATGTCGTGGCGACCGATCTCGACAAGGAGGTTCGCGCCGAGCTGCTGAGCCTGTCTCGGGACACCGCCGACCTCGTTGCCCGGCACCTCGTGGCTGCCGGTCAGATCATCGACGAGGACTCCGAGCTCGCGTTGCAGCATGCGATCGCCGCGCGGCGGATGGCTTCGCGGATCGCGGTGGTGCGGGAGGCCGTCGGGCTGGCCGCGTACGCGGTGGGGGACTGGACCACCGCGATCGCCGAGCTGCGCACGTACCACCGGATGACGGGGCGGCAGACGCACCTGGCCGAGCTGGCCGACTGTGAGCGCGCCCTGGGTCGCCCGGAACGGGCGATTGATCTCTTCCGCGGTGCGGACAAGGACACCCTCGACAAGGCGGGCGCGATCGAGCTGCTCATCGTGGCCGCCGGCGCCCGTGGTGACCTCGGTCAGCACGACGCCGCCGTGGCGATGCTGCAGGTCCGTGAGCTGACCGCCGACGAGGACGCCGAGTGGGCCGTCCGGCTGCGGTACGCCTACGCCGACGCACTGCTGGCCGCCGGCCGGCGCGACGAGGCTCGGGAGTGGTTCGCGCGGGCCGCGGCCGCCGATGAGGACAACCTGACCGATGCGGCGGAGCGGCTGCTCGAGCTGGACGGCGTCACGATCGAAGGCGATGAGCCCGAGGACGACGACCCGGCCGACGAGAGCCAGGCCGGCGGCGGGCCGGTGGCCGCGGTGGAGACCGACTCGGACGCGCCGGCGACGGACGCCGACGAGGAGGACGAGGAGTACCGCGACGAGGCGTTCGCCGGGGATGAAGACGATGACGATGAGGACCGGGCGCAGGACGACCTGGTCGAGGACGTCGACGCCGGCATCGACGAGGCCGAGGCCGCCGACGACAAGGCCAGCGACGCAGCGGCTGGCACGCCCGCCGACGACAAGGCCGGCGACCTGGCGGCCGACACGGCCGCTGACTCCAAGGCTGGCGACGCGGCGGGCGACAACGCCGACCGAGTCACCGAGGCCAAGGCCGGCGACACGGTAGGCGACACGACCGCTGACGCCGGGGGCGGCGACGCGGCGGGCGACAACGCCGACCGAGTCACCGAGGCCAAGGCCGGCGACACGGTGGGCGACGCGGCCGTTGACGCCGAGATCAGCGGCGTGGCGGACGACAAGGTCGTCAAGGCCGCCGCCGCCGACGCGGGAGACGGCCGGGCAGCCGACGAGTTCGAGGGTGAGCGCCCGGCGAAGGGTGACAAGGAGCCGGAGGCGTGAGCCTGGTTGAGGCGTACGACCTGGTCATCTTCGACCTGGACGGCGTCATTTACCTGATCGACAAGCCGATCGAGGGTGCGGCTGAGGCGGTCGAGCGGCTGCGCTCGGCCGGCACGGCTATCGCGTATGCGACGAACAACGCGTCGCGGCGCGCGCCTGACGTGGCCGCCCTGCTCACCGGTATGGGTGTGTCCGCCACCGCCGACGAGGTTCTCACCTCGGCCGGCGCGGCGGCCGCCCTGCTGGCCCAGCGGCTGCCCGCGGGCGCTCCGGTGCTGGTCGTCGGTGCGGAGGCGTTGCGGGCGGAGGTTCGCGATGCCGGGCTTGTGCCGGTCGAGCGGTTCGAGGACGAGCCGGTTGCCGTGGTGCAGGGCTACGGTCCGGACGTCGGCTGGAAGGTGCTGGCCGAGGCGTCTCTCGCGGTCCGCGCCGGCGCCTTGTGGATGGCTACCAACACCGACCGCACCCTGCCGAGCCCGCGCGGGCCGTTGCCGGGTAACGGCTCGCTGGTGTCGGTGCTGCGGACCGCGTTGAACCGGGAGCCCGACGTTGTTGTCGGCAAGCCGGCGCCGGCGTTGTTCGAGACTGCGGCGTCGCTGTCGAAGTCGCAGCGGCCGCTTGCGGTCGGTGACCGGCTTGACACCGATATCGAGGGTGCGGTCGGCGCGGGTATGGACAGCCTGCTGGTGCTGACCGGGGTCAGCGGACCGGCTGAGCTGCTCGCGGCTCCGCCCGAGCGGCGGCCGACGTTCGTGTCGGCAGACCTGTCCGGACTGTTCGGCGAGGCTCCGCCGGCGCGGCTCGCCGCCGGGACCGACGAGCTCGGCGGCTGGCGACTGATGGACGGCAAGCTCGACGGCTCGGGCGACCCGGTCGACGCGCTGCGGCTGCTGACCGGCTTCGTCTGGGACGGCGGCAAGGCACAGGCCGGCTCGGACGCGGCCCGTGAGCTGTTTACCACGTGGGGTCTGTGAGCGCTGCCCGCAACTGTCGTTGATCCCCCGCAGGCACCACGCTTGCGGGGGATTTCCGTGTCCGCGCCGGGCGGAAGTAGCCGACTCCGCTCGTCCCGCCGAAGCCCGCGGCGACGTGGGCGGCGACAGGTGACCAGATCCGGACAGCTTCACCGATCCCCGTGACCGGGGCCAACGTGGCCGCGGTGATCGGCAGCGGATGCGCCGCAGTCCTCCGGGCGATGGCGGTCCGGACCCTTGCCGGCCACACACTCGGGGCCCGGCCCGGCCCGGCCCGGCTCGGCTCGGCCCGACCCGAGGTGGGGCGAGGTGGGCGGTGGTCAGTCGACCTGGCCGGACTGGTAGGCGAAGACCACCAGCTGGGCGCGATCGCGGGCGGTCGGTTTCACCATGGCTCTGCTCACGTGGGTGCGGGCTGTTGCCGGGCTCAGGACCAGGCGGGCCGCTATCTCCTCGTTGCTCAGGCCCTCGCCGACCAGGCTGACCACTTCGCGTTCGCGGTCGGTGAGGGCGTTCAGCTGGGGGTGGGGGCTTAGGACGCGGGTCGGGCGGGACGCGAATTCGCGGACGACCCGGCGGGTCACCTGCGGGGACAGCAGGGCTTCGCCGGCCGCGACCCGGCGGATCGCGCGGACCAGCTCGGCGGGTTTCGTGTCCTTGATGAGGAAGCCGCTGGCACCGTGGCGCAGGGCGTCGAAGACGTAGGCATCGACCTCGAAGGTCGTCAGCACGATCACCCGGGTGCCGGTCACGCCGGGGTCCGCGGCGATGCGGCGGGTGGCCTCGATGCCGTCGATGCCCGGCATGCGCACGTCCATCAGGACCACGTCCGGCCGGTGCGCTCTGGTCTGCTCGACCGCGGCGAGTCCGTCGGCTGCCTCGCCGGCCACGATCAGATCGTCCTCGCTGCCCAGCAGGGTGCGCGGCCCAGCCGGACGAGGTCCTGGTCGTCCGCGATGACCACGCTGATCGTCCGCTGCGGGGTCATCGGCGCACCGGGAGCGTGGCGGTGACGGCGAAGCCGCCTTCCGGGCGGGGATCCGCGGTCAACGAGCCGCCGAGGGCCGACACGCGTTCCTTCATGCCGGCGAGGCCGTGGCCGTCCCGGCCCGGCGTGGGCCCGGCCGTCGCGGCCGGTGTCGCTGACCGAGACGGTCAGGTCGTCGTCGGTCAGGGCGAGGCGGACCGAGGCTGTGGCCGTACCCGCGTGGCGCAGGACGTTGGTCAGCGGCTCCTGGACGATGCGGTAGGCCGCCAGGTCCACCGCCGCGGGCAGAGACGCCAGCGGACCGGCCACGTCGACCGCCACCGACACTCCTACCGCGCGGGTGCGGTCCACCAGCGCGTCCAGGCGGGCCAGGCCGTCCGGCAGGTATCTGCGTACCCGGTTCATGACGCTCACAGGATGTCACGGCGTCGCAGCAGCGCGTCGCCCGCTGCCGCGAACACCAGCAGATATCCACCGACGATCAGCGCGGCCCGGTCGCCACTGACCCGCGCCTCAACGCCGGGTGTGTCCCCGCTCGCGCCGAGCGCCGCGACCAGCGAGCCCGCATGGGGACCGGGCAGCGCCTTCTGCAGCTGCGCGACCCAGCCCAGCAGGGGCGCGGCGATCAGGGCGAGGAGATTCTGCACGGCGAGCAGCCACACCAGGCCCAGCCCGACCGGCAGGGCGACCCCGCGCAGCGCGATGCCCGACAGTGCGCCGAGGACCGTCCACATCGCCGCGATCAACCAGCCCGCACCGACCCCGGCGAGCAGGTCACCGGCGCCCGGCCAGGTCATTGTCCGGCTCTCGGCGAGCGCGACGGCGATGCTCGCCACCGCGCCCACGGCGAAGACCGCCAGCACCCCGGCCAGCGCCGCCAGGCAGACGGTGACGAGCTTGGCGGCATAGACCCGTAGGCGGGCCGGATCCTGGGTGACGACCGTCTTCCAGGTGCCCGAGGCGTACTCGCTGCCGACGGCCAGCACGCCGAGGATCAGCATCAGCGCCCCGAGGAACACGGGCAGGCCACCGATGGAGTTGCCGACGAGCTGGTCCGGCAGTAACGCCGCCAGGCCGCGATCGGCACGTGGGCCACCGGTGCCGCCCGCGTAGCCGGCGTAGGGGATGAGGTAGGTGAAGGTCAGGCTCAGCCCGATCGCGATCGCCAGCAGCGCCCAGATCGCCGGGCGGCGTACCAGCTTGGTCGTCTCGGCCCGGATGTCGTCGGCCAGCCGGGTGGCGTCGCCGGAGCGGGACAGCCGGCGCGGGGAGTGCACCCCGAAGTCCGTGTCACGTATGGCCGGCTCCCGAGGTCAAGGCGAGGAAGGCGTCCTCGAGGCTGCGCTCGTCCGTACGCAGCTCGCTGACCGCTATGCCGGCGCCGACCAGCGCGGCGTTCAGCTCGGCAGCGCGGGCCGGGGGGCACGGTGAGTCGCAGAGCGCCGTCGGTGACCTGGACGGCGTGCGGGCCGAGCAGGCTTCGGGCCTGTGCCGCGGCAGCGTCCAGCGGGGGCGGCGACCAGTCGCAGGCCCGGCTCGCCGCGGAGCTCGGCGACTGTGCTCTCGGCGACCAGCCGGCCGGCGGCGATGACGCCCACCCGGTCGCACAGCTCCTGGACCTCGGTCATCAGGTGGCTGGAGAGCAGCACCGTGCAACCGGCAGCGCCGAGGCGGCGCACCAGCAGGCGCATGTCCGCCATGCCGGCCGGGTCCAGCCCGTTGGTCGGCTCGTCGAGCACGATCAGACGCGGATCTTTGAGCAGGGTAGCGGCCACGCCCAGACGTTGCTTCATGCCGAGCGAGTAGGTCGCGTAGCGGTCGCCGGCGCGAACGGTCAGCTCGACCTGGTCGAGCACTGCCGCGACCCGGGCGGGCGCGACGCCGGCGTGGCGGGCCATGACCCGCAGATTGTCGCGACCGGTGAGGTACGGATAGAAGGCCGGCCCCTCGATGAGCGCGCCGACGCCGTCCAGCCGTCCCGGGGCCCGTCCGAACAGACGCACCTCGCCGGAGGTGGGCCGGATCAGACCCAGCAGCATGCGCAACGTGGTGGTCTTGCCGGCACCGTTGGGACCCAGGAAGCCGTAGATCTCGCCCGGCTGAACGCACAGGTCCAGGTTGTCGACGGCGGTCAGGGTGCCGTAGCGCTTCGTGAGTCGCCGGGCCTCGACGGGTGCTGTCATGAGCCCATCGTGGCCAGTTGCGGGGCTGGGCGCGTCCGCTCAGAAGCGACACTTCGCGTACGTCTCAGGTCGTACGGCCGGGCCTAGAGCAGCTTGCGCAGCTTCAGCAGGTCGAACGGGTTGGCCTTGATCGAGACCTGGCGGGACGCGATCGCTCGGGTGACGTCGAGGCGGCCCGTGACCAGGGCGATCAGGTCGTCGCTGGCCGCGATCAGGGCGATCTTGGCCTTGGGATCGTCGCCGTCGGCGATGTCGACCAGCCGGCCGCCGGTCAGCCGCGCGTGGAAGGCGGTGTCCAGGTCGGTCACCCGGCACGCGAGCGTGCGGTCCAGGTCGAGCTTGCCGCGGGTCTCGGCGTTGGCGTCCAGCCGGGCGGCGAGATCGTGCAACGCCTGCCGGCACTCGTCCACGCTGGCCAATTCCGGACCTCCTCCGCGACACCACTTCGACGCTCCGCACGGTACCGCAATGCGCCCGCGGGTACTCCCGGTAGCGTTGCACCAGCACACGCGTGGCGCGAGCCGGAGGGGAGCAACATGCAGGACGCATGGCGGGCGTATCTGGAGATGGCGCTCGGACTGACCGAGGCACCGCGCAAGCGGGCGCAGCAGGTGGCCGGCGAGCTCGTGAACCGTGGTGGCGCGACGGCCGCCCAGTTGCAGGGGCTGGTCGAGGATCTGATGTCGACCGGCGTCGCCAACCGCGAGGCGTTGACGAACATCGTGCGCTTCGAGGTGGACCGGGCGCTCGGCCTGGTCGGTCTGGCCACCGCCGACGAGGTGTCCGACCTCAACAGCCGGGTACGCGATCTGGAACGGCAGCTGCGTCAGGCCCAGGCGCGCCCCGGTACGGTCGGGGGCGCCGATGGCGGTGAGGCAGCCGGTGCTCCCGATGTGACCCTGGCCGAGCCGGGGCCGGCCGACGTCGTGCCGCCGGCGAAGAAGGCCGTGGCGAAGAAGGCGGTGGCGCGCAAGGCGGTCAAGGCGACCCCGAACGCGATGCCGGCCGCCGCCGCACCCACGACGAACATGATGCCCGCTGCCGCGACGCCGGGCCGCAAGGCGGCGAAGAAGGCCGCGGGCAACGGGACTTCCCCGGCCCAGCCGGCTCCGGTGAAGGCAGCCACGCCCGGCGCCGCACCGGTCAAGGGTGTGCCGCCGAAGCCCGCACCGAGCAAGGCCGGCCCGGGCAAGGCTGCTCCGGGCAAGGCTGCTCCGGGCAAGGCTGCTCCGGGCAAGGCTGCTCCGGGCAAGGCTGCTCCGGGCAAGGCCGCTCCCGGCAAGGCCGGCCCCGCCGCGGGCGCTTCGGTGGAGGCGGCCGGAACCGGCGCGGGTCCGGGCAAGGCGGCGAAGCCCGCGGGGAGTCCGTCGAAGGCAGCCGGCCCGGCCGCCACTGCCGGTCGGGCGAAGGTTGCCAAGGCCGCGAAGGCGGCGAAAGCCGCAGCCGCGGAACCGGCCACCCCGGCGGGAACCGTAGCGGCGCCGACCGCGCCGGTGAAGGAGGCCGCCGCGGCGACCGAGCTCCCGCCGACCGCCCCCGCGAAGAGGACGGCCACCACGAAGGCCGCCGCCAAGAAGGCAACGCCAGCCGCGGGCGGCCAGGCTTCCGGCCTGTCGGCCGGGAGTAGCCCGGCCATCGGCGAGCCGGCTGCGACCCCGCCCTCCGGTGAGGCCGCCAACAAGAGCACGCCGGCCAGGAAGGCCGCGAAGAAGACGACCAACCCCGCCACGCCGGAGGCCACGCCGTGACGTATCCGAACCAGTCACCCCGCCCGGGCCCGCCGCCCGGCGGCTTCCGCCCCGGCCCGCCCCCCGGTGGCTTCCGTTCGGGCCCTCCGCCGGCACCGCAAGGCGCTGGACAGGGCGCCGGACCGCAGAGCTCCGGACCGCAGAACTCCGGACCGCAGGGCGCCGGACCGCGGAACGACCCGGAGTACCGGCTGGACGCCACGGGCGGCACCGGGCACCCCGCCGTCGATGCCGTTCTGCAGTCGCTGGCCAACGCGGCCACGCTCGCCCCGGGCGACCAGATCGCCGAGTACGAGGGCGCGCACCAGGTGCTCCAGGAGACCCTGGCCAGCATCGACCGCTGACCCCCGTACCGGAGAATAGGTTTTCATGGCCCGCCGTGCGCGTCTCGACGCCGAGCTCGTCCGCCGTAAGCTCGCCCGTTCCCGGGACCAGGCCGCCGCGCTCGTCGCGGCCGGCCGGGTCCAGGTGCGCGGCAGTGTGGCGCAGAAGGTCGCCACCATGATCGACCCGGCCGACCCGGTCGTGGTCACCGGCGACGATCCGACCACCGAGTACGTCTCCCGGGGCAGCCACAAGCTGGCCGGGGCGCTCGCCGCCTTCACCGGGCTCACCGTCGAGGGCCGCCGCTGTCTCGACGCCGGCGCCTCGACCGGTGGCTTCACCGACGTGCTGCTGCGCCGGGGCGCCGGGCGCGTCTACGCCGTCGATGTCGGTTACGGCCAGCTCGCCTGGCCGCTGCGTACCGATGAACGGGTCATCGTCATGGAGCGCACCAATGTGCGGACCTTGACCCCCGACGTCCTCGGCGGTCCGGTCGATCTCACCGTCGCCGATCTGTCCTTCATCTCCCTGCGGCTCGTGCTGCCCGCTCTCGCCGCCTGCACCGGGCCGGACGGTGACCTCGCGCTGATGGTCAAGCCGCAGTTCGAGGTGGGCAAGGAGCGGGTCGGGTCCGGCGGGGTCGTGCGCGATCCGCTGCTGCGCGCCGAGGCCGTCCTCGACGTCGCCGCCACCGGTGCTCAGCTGGGGCTCGGCGTCGCCGGGGTGGCCGCGAGCCCGTTGCCCGGGCCGAGCGGCAACGTGGAGTTCTTCCTGTGGTTCCGGCGTGATGCCCCGCCCGCCGACGAGGCGCGGGTGCACGCTGTGGTCGCCGCCGGGCCGTCCGGCGCGGTAGCCTCCGCCGGGCCGGCACCGACGCCGGTTTCGCCCCTGATGGAGGATTCGTGACGCGGTCCGCCTTGCTGGTCACCCACACCGGCCGCCGGCAGAGCACCCAGCATGCCCAGACCGTCGCCCGCGACCTGGTCGCGGCCGGTTTCGAGGTACGGGTGATCGCCCAGGAGGTCGCCGACCTGGAGCTGCCTCCCGGCGTCACGCCGGTCGACGACCCCACGGCCGCGGAGGGTGTGGAGATCGTCTTCGCGCTCGGCGGCGACGGCACCTTCCTGCGCGCCGCCGAGCTCGCCCGGCCGGCCAAGGCGCCGCTGCTGGGCATCAACCTCGGCAAGGTCGGCTTCCTGGCCGAGGCCGAGCTGAACAACATCGACCAGACCGTGCGCGAGATCGTCGCCGGCGACTACACGGTGGACGAACGGCTCACCCTGGACGTGCGCGCCGAGTACGACGGCCGGCTCATCGCCGACTCCTGGGCGCTCAACGAGTGCAGCGTCGAGAAGGGCCAGCGGGCGCACATGCTCGAGCTGCTCGTCGACGTCGACGGGCGGCCGCTGTCGCGGTACGGCTGCGACGGTGTCGTGTGCGCCACACCGACCGGTTCCACGGCGTATGCGTTCTCGGCCGGCGGCCCGGTCGTGTGGCCCGAGGTGGAGGCGCTGCTGCTGGTGCCGATCAGCGCGCACGCCCTGTTCAGCAAGCCCATCGTCACCGCTCCGACGTCGACGTTCGTGATCACCGTGGATCCGTACACGTCGTTCGCCGTGCTCTGCTGCGACGGCCGGCGCACCTGGGACCTGCCGCCGGGTGCGCAGGTCACGGTGCGGCGCGGGGAGCTTCCCGTCCGCCTCGTACGGCTCAATCCGCGTCCGTTCACCGACACCCTGGTGGCGAAGTTCGCCCTCCCGGTCGACGGCTGGCGCGGCAACCGCCGCTGACGGCTGACCGGCCTCGGTGGGCAATTGTCGGTGGGCACCGATACTGTTCGCCCTGTGCTGGAGGAACTGCGCATCACCGGGCTCGGCGTCATCGACGACACGACCTTGAGGCTGACCACGGGTATGAATGCCATCACCGGTGAGACCGGTGCCGGCAAGACGATGGTCGTGACCGGTCTCGGGCTGCTGTTCGGCGGCCGGGCCGACGCCGGCCGGGTCCGCGCGGACCCGGGCCGGGCGGTGGTCGAGGGCCGCTTGCGCCTCGCCGGGACGCTCGGCGACGCGGTGCAGACCCGCATCACCGACGCCGGTGGCGAGATGGACGACGACGGCTCGGTGCTGCTCAGCCGCACGGTCACCATCGAGGGCCGGTCGCGGGCGCACGTCGGCGGCCGCAGCATGCCGGTGGCGATGCTCAGCGAGGTCGGCGAGCAGGTCGTCGCCGTGCACGGGCAGTCCGACCAGCTGCGCCTGCTGCGCCCGTCCGAGCAGCGGGCCGCGCTGGACCGCTTCGCCGGCCCCGGGCACGAGAAGCTGCTGGAGAGCTACCGGGAGGCCTTCACCCGCTGGCGGGCCGTGGTCGAGGATCTGGCCGACCGCCGCCGCCATGCGCGCGAGCGCAGCCAGGAGGCCGACCTGCTGACCCTCGGGCTCGACGAGATCAGCCGCGTCGACCCGCAGCCCGGTGAGGACGACGACCTGCGCGCCGAGGTGCAGCGCCTGGAGCACGCCGAGGGCCTGCGCACCGCCGCCGCGATCGCCGCGCAGGCGCTGGCCGGCGGCGTGGAGGCCACCGACGACACCCCGGACGCCACGGTGCTGCTGGGCACCGCCCGGCGCACGCTGGAGGCGCAGGCCGGGGTCGACCCGGCGCTGGGGGAGCTGGCCGGCCGGGTCGAGGAGGCCGCCACTCTGGTCGGCGACGTCTCCGCCGAGCTTTCGGCCTACCTGAGCGCGCTGGACGCGGATCCGGCCCGGCTCGAGGTCATCTACGAGCGAAGGGCGGCGCTGCGCGCGCTGACCCGCAAGTACGCCGACGACGTCGAGGGTGTCATCGCCTGGGCCGAGAACGCCCGCACCCGGCTCGCCGCGCTGGACAGCTCCGACGAGCTGCTGGAGGAGCTGGACAAGGAGCGGCTGCGCCTGGCGGCGACCGTGGGTGAGCTGGCCGCCCGGCTGACCGCCGCGCGGGTCGAGGCCGCCGGCCGCTTCTCCGACCAGGTCAGCGTCGAGCTGGCCGGGCTGGCCATGCCGCACGCCCGGGTCGAGATCGTCGTGCAGCCGCGGGCCGGCGGGCGCGACGAGCCCACGGTCCCGGTCGACGGGGCCGAGGTGGCCGTCGGGCCGGACGGCGGTGACGAGATCGAGCTGCGGCTGATCGCGCATCCCGGCGCGCCCGCGCTGCCGCTGCAGAAGGGCGCCTCGGGCGGTGAGCTCTCCCGCGTCATGCTGGCCATAGAGGTGGTCTTCGCCGGGGCCGGCGGCCCGCCGACGCTGGTCTTCGACGAGGTCGACGCCGGGGTGGGCGGTCAGGCCGCGGTGGAGATCGGCCGGCGGCTGGCCCGGCTCGCGCGTACGCATCAGGTGCTGGTCGTGACCCACCTGCCGCAGGTGGCCGCCTTCGCCGACCGGCATCTGGTGGTCGCCAAGGACACCGGCGGGGCGATCACCACCAGCGGGGTGCGCATCGTCGAGGAGACCGAGCGGGCCCGCGAGCTGGCCCGGATGCTGGCCGGCCTGCCGGATTCGGATCTGGGCATCGCCCACGCGGAGGAGCTGCTGGCCGTCGCCGACAAGGAGAAGCGGGCCTGACCTGCACACCAGCGTCGCCGCGGGGGCGGCAGTTCCGGCGTCCGGAACGCGGGAAGCCACGACGGGTGACGGGCAACTCGTACCTTTTGTCGGTGACCTTGTGCATGTCGCGTGCGGTAGAGGTGAAACCGCGTGTCAGGATGGCCGGGATGCGACTTCCCACCTTGCGCCGGACCCGGAGCGTCGAACCGGGAGCCTTCTCCGGCACCGCCCGACTGGATCGCCGGACCAAGCGCCTGGTCGGACGACTGCGCCCCGGTGACATCGCCGTGATCGACCACGTCGACATCGACCGCGTCGCGGCCGACTCGCTGGTCGCCGTCGGCGTCGCGGCGGTGCTCAACGTCAAGCCCTCGATCTCCGGCCGCTATCCGAACCTCGGGCCCGAGGTGCTGATCCAGGCCGGCATCGTGCTCATCGACGACCTCGGCGAAGAGGTGTTCGACCGGATCAGCGAGGGTGACGTCGTCAGCATCGAGGACGACACCGTGCTGCTCGGCGGCGAGCCGATCGCCACCGGCATCCGGCAGGACACCCAGACCGTCGCCGCCGCCATGGCCGACGCTCGTGAGGGCCTGTCCGTGCAGCTCGAGGCGTTCGCGGCGAACACCATGGACTACCTCAAGCAGGAGCGTGACCTGCTGCTCGACGGGGTCGGCGTGCCGGACGTGCAGACCCAGATCGCCGGCCGGCACGTGCTCATCGTGGTCCGCGGTTACGACTACAAGGCCGACCTGGACGTGCTGCGGCCCTACATCCGCGAGTGCAAGCCGGTGCTGATCGGGGTCGACGGTGGCGCCGACGCGCTGGTGGAGACCGGTTACACCCCCGACATCATCATCGGCGACATGGACTCGGTCACCGACGACGTGCTGCGCTGCGGGGCCGAGGTGATCGTGCACGCGTACCCGGACGGCCGCGCTCCCGGCCTGGACCGGGTGCACGGGCTCGGCGTGCCCGCGGTGACCTTCCCCGCCGCCGCCACCAGCGAGGACCTCGCCATGCTGCTGGCCGACGACAAGGGCGCGACGCTGATCGTGGCCGTCGGCACGCACGCCAACCTGGTCGAGTTCCTGGACAAGGGCCGCGGCGGCATGGCCTCGACGTTCCTGACCCGGCTCAAGGTCGGCGGCAAGCTGGTCGACGCCAAGGGCGTGAGCCGGCTCTACAAGCAGAACATCTCCGGCTCGTCGCTGGTGCTGCTGGTGCTGTCGGCCATCGCGGCGATGGCTTCGGCGGTCACCGTCTCCACCGTCGGCAAGGCCTATCTCTCCGTGATGTCCGAGTGGTGGGACAATCTGGTCTTCCAGTTAGGACAGCTCTTCTAATCCGCGAGTGACCAAGAGGCTTTGGCGTGATCAACTTCCGGTACCACGTGGTGTCGCTCACCGCGGTCTTCCTCGCCCTGGCGATCGGGCTGGTGGTCGGCACCGCCGCGCTCAACGGGCCGGTCGTCGACACGCTCAAGGACCGCGTCGACGCCCTCAGCAAGGACAACACCAACTACCGCGAGCAGGCGAACCAGTACCGGGACGAGCTGAACAGCACCCAGGACTTCGCCACCCAGGTGTCGCCCGCGCTGCTCAACGGCAAGCTGACCGGTCGCAAGATCCTCGTGGTGGTGCTGCCGGGCGGCCAGGACTACGCCGAGGGCACCACCGCGATGCTCAAGGTCGCGGGGGCCGCGATCACCGGTACGGTCACCGTGCAGGACAAGTTCTTCGAGCCGGCGAACGCCTTCGAGCTGCTGGACCTGGCCGACAAGGCGTCGCAGCCCACCGTGTCCGCCGAGGGCCTGCCGCTCAACAGCGACGGCGTCGAGACCTCCAGCGCCCTGCTCGCCGTCGCCCTGCTCCAGCAGGCCCAGCCGGTGTCGGCCGCCGACCTCACCGCCGTGCTGACCGCCTACACCAAGCCCGGCTATCTCAACGTCTCCGACGAGATCGTGCCCGGCGCCGAGGCCACCGTGGTGGTCTCCGGGCTGCCGCCGGTCGACCGGGACGCCGCCGAGAAGAACCGGAACGCGGTCACCCTGACCAACCAGTTCCACAAGGACCGCCCGGTGGTCGTCGGCGGCAACGGCATCGGTGACGGCAACCTGGTCGCCGAGGTCCGCTCGGACCCCACCCTGGTCAAGGAGATCTCCACGGTGGACAACGTCAGCACCGAGCAGGGCCGGCTGGCCACGGCGATGGCCGTCGTCGAGCGGGTCGTCGGGGGCAAGGTGGGACAGTACGGCCTGTCGGCGGGCGCGAGCGCGCTCGTGCCCAAGGCCTCGGGCTGAGTTCGTCCACAGGGTGCGCCGGGCCCGGGCCGGGACCGCCTAGACTCGGCGGTCGGCCGCCGAGGGGCGCGGCCCGGCGAGGCGGGAGTGCGGGCAGATGGCGGGCAAGGTCTTCAAGTCGTTCGGTACGGGGGCCGTGGTGGCCCGTGCGGCGCTGGCCTGGATCCGTCATGACCCGTACGCCGCCCAGCTGGACCGGACGAATTTCCACGGCCGCACCGTCACCCTCGCGGGTGGTCCCGCGCTCGCGCTGGGCGCCACTGCCGGTGCCGCGCTCGGTGCGCCCAGCCGGGCCACGAGCGCCGCTGCGCTGACCGCGGGCGCCACGGCCGGGGCCGTCGGCTTCTACGACGACCTGGTCGGCAACCGGCCCGAGCAGAAGGCCGCCAAGGGCTTCGCCGGGCACCTCGGGGCGCTGCGCGAGGGCCGCGTCACGAGCGGGCTGGTCAAGATCGCCGGTGTCGGTGCCGCCGGGCTGGCCGCCGCCGCTCTGCTCGCCACCGATCCCCGGGTGCGCGCCCACCGCGGCCGCCGCAAGGGTGGCGCCGTGCGCGGCGCGACCGACGTGCTGCTCGGCGCCGGCGTCATCGCCGGCACCGCCAACCTGCTCAATCTGCTCGACCTGCGCCCCGGCCGGGCGCTCAAGGCCGGCACGCTCATCGGGGCCCCGCTGGCCGTCGGCCGGGGCGGTGGTGTCGCCGCCGGGACGCTGGGCGCGGGCGCCGCGCTGCTGCCGGCCGACCTCGGCGAGGAGATCATGCTCGGCGACGCGGGCGCCAACGCCCTCGGCGCGCTGCTCGGTGTGGCTCTCGCCGCCCGGACGGGACCGGCCGGGCGGGCCGTCGCCCTGACCGTGCTGGCCGCGCTCACCGCGGCCAGCGAGAAGGTCAGCTTCACCAAGGTCATCCAGGACACGCCGTGGCTGCGCGAGCTCGACGCGCTGGGCCGCCGGCCGGCGGAATGACCGAAACCGCGCCTGCGCCGCGTTCCGGGGCCGGGCGCATCGTCGGGGCGGCCGCGCTCATCGCCGGTCTCACGGTGCTCGCGCGCATCGCCGGCTTCGGCCGCACGGTGGTGTTCATCAGCACCGTCCGCGACAACTCGCTCGGCGACCTCTACAACGCGGCCAACACAGTGCCGAACATCGTCTTCGAGCTGGTGGCCGGCGGCGCGCTGGCCAGCCTGGTGGTGCCGTTGCTGGCCGGAGCGGTGGCGGCGGGCGACCGGCAGCGGGTCGACGCGGTCGCCTCCGCCCTGCTGACCTGGACGTTGCTGCTGCTCGTGCCGCTGGCCCTGCTGGTCGCGCTGCTGGCCGGGCCGATCGTCGGCCTGCTGCCGCACATGCCGCCCGAGGCCCACGAGGTGGGCACGCGCATGCTGCGCATCTTCGCTCCGCAACTGCCGCTGTACGGGGTGGGCATCGTGCTCACCGGAATCCTGCAGGCCCACCACCGCTTCGCCTGGCCGGTGATCGCCCCGCTGCTCTCCAGTGTCACCGTGATGGCCGCCTACCTCACGTACGCGCTGGTCGACGGCCGCGGCAGTGGTCTCGGCCGGTTGAGCACCGGCGGTGAGCTGGCCCTGTCCGTGGGAACCACGCTCGGCGTCGTCGTGCTCAGTCTGTGCCTGTTGATCCCGCTGCGTGGCCTGCGCCTGCGGCTGCGCCCGGCGGTGCGGTTCCCGGGCGACGCGGGACGGCAGGTCGTCCGCCTCGGCTGGGCCGGCGCTGTCACCGTCGGCTCGCAGCAGCTCATGGTCGTCGTCGTGCTCGCCCTGGCGGCCGGCGACGGGGACCTGACCCGGTTCAACCTGGCCCAGGCGCTGTACCTGCTGCCCTGGGCGGTGCTGGCCGTGCCGCTCGCCACCGCCGCCTATCCGACATTGTCCGCGACCGCCGAGCGTGGCGACGAGAAGGGCTACCGCGCCGCGCTGGCCGGGACCGCCCGTACGGTGGCGCTGCTGGCCTGCCTCGGCGGCGCGGCGCTGGTCGCCGTCGCCGGGCCGGTCGCGACGCTGCTCGGCACGCCCCAGGCAGCGCCGGGCATCGTGGGATTCGCACCCGGACTGCTGGGCTTCGCCCTGTTCGCGCTGCTCTCCCGCGCGCTCTACGCCCGGGGCGCGACGGCGTCCGCGGCTGCGGCCACCGCGGCGGGCTGGGCGGTCGCCGCGCTCGCCGCGTTGACCCTGGCCGCCGTGCTGCCCGGGGACGACCGGGTGCTTGCGCTGGCCCTGGCCAACAGCGTCGGCATGCTCACTCTGGGCGTGTTGCTGGTGGCTGCCGTACGCCGCCGCGCCGGTGCCGGAGCGCTGGCGGGGCTGACCCGCGCGACCGCCGTCGGTATCGTGGCGGCGGTCGTGGCCGGACTGGCCGGGTGGGGTGCGGTCGAGGGCCTGCGGCACGCGACGGGTGTGACCCCGGCAGGTGGGGCGAGCCTGCTCTCGGGCATGCTGGGCGGTGTCGTGGTGGTGGTCGTCTTCCTCGCGGTGACCTACCCGCTGGACCGCCACGACCTGCGACCCCTGGTCGCCACCGTGACCGGGCGGATACGCCGGAAGCCGGCACCGGACGAGAAAGGCGCAACGTGACCGACGCAGCACGGGCGACGATGTGGCACGGCTCGGTCGCACTGGTGCTGGGCTCCAGCACCGGTGGCGTCGGACGGCACGTGGCCTCGCTCACCCGTGGCCTGCTCGCGGCCGGTTGCCGGGTGCTGGTCTGCGGGCCCGCGGCGGCCGACGAGCTGTTCGGCTTCTCCGCGGCCGGCGCGCAGTTCGCCCCGGTGGAGATCCCGGCCAACCCCGGCCCCCAGGACTCCGGCGCGGTCCGGGCCCTGCGCCGAGCGCTGACCGGCCGCGACGTCGACGTCGTGCACGCGCACGGGCTGCGGGCGGCCTTCGTCGCCTCGCTGGCCCGGCCCGCCGCCCCGCTGGTGGTCACCTGGCACAACGCGGTCCTCGCCCGCGGCCTGCGCGGACAGGCGTCGGCGCTGGTCGAGCGGATCGTCGCCCGCGCGGCCACCCTGACCCTCGGCGCCTCCGAGGACCTGGTGGAACGCGCCGTGGCGCTGGGCGCCCGCAACGCGCGCCTGGGTGCGGTCGCCGCGCCCGCACTGGCCGCGCCCAAGCGCAGCCGTGCCGCCGTACGGGCCGAATTCCGGCTCACCCCGGACACCCCGCTGATCCTCTCGGTCGGCCGGCTGCACCCGCAGAAACGGTACGACGTCCTGGTCGAGGCGGCCGCCCGCTGGCGCGACCTGAAGCCGGTCCCGACGGTGCTGGTGGCCGGGTCCGGGCCCAGCTACATGCTGCTGGCCCAGCGCATCTCGGAGGTGCGGGCCAAGTTCTTCCTGCTCGGCCACCGCAAGGACGTGCCCGACCTGCTGGCCGGCGCCGACCTGGCGGTGATCACGAGCGACTGGGAGGCCCGCCAGCTGTTCGCCCAGGAGGCGCTGAATGCCGGCGTGCCGCTGGTGACCACGGCCGTGGGCGGACTGCCGGGACTGGTAGGAGACGCCGCGGTGCTGATCCCGCCGGGAGACGTGGACGCGCTCGACACGGCGGTGCGCGAGCTGCTGGCGGATCCGGCCAAGCGAGCGGAGTATGCGGCCCGGGGGCCGCGCCAGGCGGCGACGTGGCCGTCGGAGGAGGACACGGTCGCTGACGTGCTGGCCGCTTATGCGTCGGTGACGACAAGCGCGCGGGCAGGCCAGGGGTGAGCGAGCCGGACCCCGGCACCACCGCACCCGAGCCGGACGACGACCCGACACCGGGCGCGCCTGCGTCAGGGAGCACGCCCGGACCTGCCGCGACCGAGTCCGCTCGGACCCACGCTCCTGACCCGGATAAACCGGCCGACGCCGACCGTGCTGCGGCGCCGGAGGTGGCCGCGACCGAAGCCGGTCCGCTCCCCTCCGGGGATGAGGACCCGGCCACCCGCAAGAGTGGCGAACTCGGCGATCCAGCAGCTCAGAAGGCGGCCGCGGCGGTAGGCCGCGACGGCGGCGCGCTGAGCGATCCAGCCGGTCAGCAGCCCGAAACGGCGGAGAGCGAAAGCAGCCCCGAGCCCGGCGGGCCGGACCGCGAACCGGCCGGCGGGAAGAGCCGCAAGCCCGGCGACCCGGGCCAGGAAACGGCCGGCCGCAAGCCCGGCAGCCCGGGCCGGCAAGCGGCCGGCCGAAAGAGCCGCAAGCCGGCGCGTAAACCCGGCAGCGTGCGGCCGAGACGCACGACCGCCGAAGCCCGGGGCAGCTGGCCGGCCAGGGTCCGCAACACCCTCCGCCGCGGGATCAGGCCGGACTCCGCGCCCCCCTCCCGGATGCGCCGGGGACGGACCTGGCTGCCGTACCTGTTGATCGTGCTCGCCGCGGCCGCCAGCATCGCCGGGCTCGCCGTGCGGCCCGCCACCGGAGCCCCGCAGGACACCGCCGACTACGTCATCCTGGCCGGGGCCGCCGGGCTACGTTGGGACGATCTCGACCCGCAGCGGACGCCCGCGCTCTGGCAGGAGGCCAGCCGCGGGTCGATCGGGTGGCTCTCGGTGCGGTCCGCGCACTCCACCACCTGCCCGGCCGACGGCTGGCTCACGCTCGGCGCCGGGAACTACGCGATCTGGGCGAACACCCGGGTCGACCGGCAGTGCCCGCCCGTGCAGCCCGTCCTCACCCAGCCCGATGCCATCGGCGCCAATCTGCCCGAGCTGGGCGGGGTAGTGCGGGGCAACCAGGACAACCAGCCCTACGGCGCCCTGCCCGGTGCGCTCGCCGAGTCCGTGCGGTGCACCGTGGCCGTCGGGCCGGGTGCTGCCGTTGCCGCCGCCCGGCCGTTCGGGCGGGTCGACCGGTACGCGCCCAGCCTGCCCGACGATCCCCGGCGCCTGCTCTCCGACTGTGTGCTGAGCGTGGTCGACCTGGGTACGGTCAGCGGCTCCGGTACCGCCCGGCAGGCCCTGGTGGCCCGGGCCGATGCGACGCTGGCCCGGATCATCGCCGCCCGCCCCGAGCGGTCGCTGATCATGGTTGCGGGCGTCTCCGACACCGACACCACCTCGCGTCTGCACGTGGCCATCGCCGAGGGCCCGGGCTGGCAGGGTGGCTGGCTGACCTCGGCCGGCACCGGCCGTGACGGTTATCTGCAGCTCGTCGACCTGGCTCCGACCGTGCTGAGCGCGCTGGGCCGGCCCTCGCCGGAGGGGCGGTTCAGCGGCTTCAGCGCCCTGTCGGTCCCCGGGCGGCCGGCCGATCCGGCGGAGGCCGTCGGCGGCGAGAACAACGCGGACAAGCGGGCCGGCGCCCAGCTGGGGATCGCCGGGATCTACTTCTCCGGGCTGGGTGCCGTACAGCTGGCGGTTTTTCTGCTGGTCGTCCCGTTGATGATCCGGGCCCGGCGGCATGCCGGGCCGACCGGACCAGCTGCCGCGCCGCGGTTGCTCGTGCTCGGCGCCGAGGTGCTGCTCATCGCAGTGGCCCTGGCCATCCCGGCCGCCCTGCTCGCCGACGCCGCGCCCTGGTGGCGGGCCGGGCGCCCGGGCATCGTCTTCGCGGCGCTGACCTTCGCGCTGATGCTCGCCGGCACCGTCGCGGTCCGTCTCGCGCCGCGCTATCCGCGCACCCTGTGGCCGATGGGGGTGGTTTCCGCGGTCGGCGCCGCGGTGGTCGGCTTCGACCTGCTCACCGGCGCGCAGCTGCAGCTCAACGGCGTCGCCGGCTACTCGGCGATCGAGGGCGCGCGCTACTCCGGGGTGGGCAGCGTCGGGCTGGGCGTGTTCGTGGCCGGGATGCTGTTCCTGGCCGGCTGTGTGGCGCAGTGGGTTCGCCGGCCCTGGCGGCCCGTGGTGGTCGTGATGGTCGGCGGCCTGGCGGTCGTGATGGTCGGCAGCCCCTATCTGGGCGCCGATCCGGTCGGCGCGATCGCCGTCACCGCCGGGGTGTGCGTCGCCGCCGCGATCAGCACCGGTGGCTGGCTGACGTTCCCGCGGTTCGCCTGGGCGGCGCTCGCCGGGCTCGCGGTCACCATCGGCTTCGCCGTGCTGGACCTGCGCCGGCCGGAGCTCGAGCAGGGCAGCCTGGGGCGCGCGCTGACGGCGCTGGGCGAGGGTACGGCGGGCCCGGCCATCCAGCGCGCGGCCACCTCCAACGCCCACGCCCTGGACAGCCCCCTGACGCTGCTGGCCGTGATCGGTGTCCTGATGCTCGCCTTCAGCCAGTTCTCGCCCTGGGGCGGCCTGAACCGGGTCTTCGGCCTGCACCCGGCGCTGCGCGCGGCGCTGGCCGGCACCACCGTCGCCACGATGATCGCCGGGGTGCTGGGCGGGGCGGCGTTCGCGGTCGCCGGGGCCGCCGCCGCGGTGGCCGTGCCGCTGGCCGTGCTGACCACGTTGCGGGTGCTCGGCCACGCCGCCGACCGCACCCGGCCGGAAGGCGGCACCGACGGCCCGGGCGGGCCCGGTCTGTCGATGCGGCCCGGCCCGGTGACGCCGCCCCCGGGCGACAAATCCGACTCGGCGGGCGTGACCGTGCGTCAGCGCTGACCCGGACACGCGTGACGACCAGCCCGAACGTGCGCGCGCCGGCGATGGTGTTACCGTGGAATCCCGTGGATGGCGCGATCTGCCGATGATGGTTGAGCGCCGGTCTGCACGATCGCATCTGACCGACCACGGGAGCAGGCCTTGGCTGCAACATCACGCGAGACGCGGCACATCTTCGTCACCGGGGGCGTCGCCTCCTCGCTGGGCAAGGGACTCACCGCCTCCAGCCTCGGCAATCTGCTGACCGCTCGGGGACTGCGGGTCGTCATGCAGAAGCTCGACCCCTACCTCAACGTCGACCCCGGCACGATGAACCCGTTCCAGCACGGCGAGGTCTTCGTGACCGAGGACGGCGCGGAGACGGACCTCGACGTCGGGCACTACGAGCGGTTCCTGGACCGGGCGCTGGCCGGTAAGGCCAACGTCACGACCGGCCAGATCTACTCGTCGGTGATCGCCAAGGAGCGGCGCGGCGAATACCTGGGCGACACCGTGCAGGTCATCCCGCACATCACCAACGAGATCAAAGAGCGCATCTTCGCGATGGCCGATCCCGACGAGTACGGCCGCACGCCGGACGTGGTGATCACCGAGGTCGGCGGCACGGTCGGTGACATGGAATCACTGCCGTTCCTCGAGGCGATCCGCCAGGTGCGCCACGAGATCGGCCGGGACCACGTGTTCTACCTGCACGTCTCCCTGGTGCCGTACCTGGCGCCGTCGGGCGAGCTGAAGACCAAGCCGACCCAGCACTCGGTGGCCACGCTACGCAACATCGGTATCCAGCCGGACGCGCTGGTCTGCCGCAGCGACCGGGAGATCCCGGAGAAGCTCAAGCACAAGCTGTCGCTGTACTGCGACGTCGACCGCGAGGCCGTGGTGGCCTGCCCGGACGCGCCGAGCATCTACGACATCCCCAAGGTGCTGCACCGCGAGGGCCTGGACGCGTACGTGGTGCGCCGGCTCGGGCTGTCGTTCCGGGACGTGGACTGGTCGAGCTGGGACGACCTGCTGGAGCGGGTCCACCACCCGCGGCGCACGATCACCGTGGCGCTGGTCGGCAAGTACGTCGACCTGCCGGACGCGTACCTGTCGGTCAGCGAGGCGATCCGGGCGGCCGGCTTCGCCAACCACGCCCGGGTGCAGCTGCGCTGGGTGCCCAGCGACGACTGCGACACCCCGGCCGGGGCCGCCTCCGCCCTGAAGGGCGTCGACGGCATCGTGATCCCCGGCGGCTTCGGCATCCGCGGCATCGAGGGCAAGATCAACACCTCCCGGTACGCGCGGGAGAACGGCATCCCGATCCTGGGTCTGTGCCTCGGCCTGCAGTGCATGACCATCGACGCCGCGCGCCACCTGGCCGGCCTCGACGGCGCCAACTCGCTGGAGTTCGACGAGCAGGCCCCGCACCCGGTCATCTCCACCATGGCCGACCAGGAGGACATCGTCGCGGGCAAGGGCGACCTGGGCGGCACGATGCGCCTGGGTGCGTACCCGGCGGCGCTGGCCGAGGGCTCGATCGTGGCCGAGGCGTACGAGAACACCGAGATCTCCGAGCGGCACCGGCACCGCTACGAGGTCAACAACGCGTACCGGGACCGGCTGGCCCAGGCCGGCCTGAAGTTCTCCGGCACCTCGCCCGACGGGCGGCTGGTGGAGTTCATCGAGCTGGACCGCGAGACGCACCCGTTCTTCGTGGCCACCCAGGCGCACCCGGAGCTCAAGAGCCGGCCGACCCGGGCGCACCCGCTGTTCGCGGCGTTCGTCAAGGCCGCGGTGGAGTACGCCGCCGCCGACGAGCTGCCGGTCGAGGTGGCCGACGACACCAGGACCGTCGCCGAGGGCGGCAAGGGCAAGGCCGGCAAGGCCGCGGTCGCGGCGTCATGACGGCCTTCGCGCACGAGACCCTGTCGCGCTCCGAGCGGTACGCGGGGCCGATCTTCACGGTCTACTCCGACCAGGTCACCATGTCCGGCGGTGGCACCGCCGCGCGCGACGTGGTGGTCAACAAGAACGCGGTGGTCGTGGTCGCCCTGGACGACGTCGACCGGGTGGTGCTGATCAAGCAGTACCGGCACGCCGTCGGTGGGCGGCTCTGGGAGCTGCCGGCCGGGCTGTGCGACGTCGACGGCGAGGACCTCGTCGTCACCGCCGCCCGCGAGCTGGCCGAGGAGGCCGACCTCAACGCCGGCCGCTTCGACCTGCTGGTGGATCTGCACCCCTCGCCCGGTTTCAGCACCGAGAAGGTGCGGATCTTCCTGGCCCGGGAGCTGACCCCGGTGCCCGAGGACGAGCGGCACGAGCGCACCGACGAGGAGGCCGACATCGAGATCGTCTGGCGCGACCTCGACGAGGCCGTCGCGATGGTGCTGCGCGGCGAGATCACCAACGCGGCCGCGGTCAGCGGGCTGCTCGCCGCCGCCCGGGCGCGCGAGGACGGCTGGGCCACGCTGCGCCCGACCGACACGCCGCCACTCTGAGCTGCGATCCGGTACGCCCGCTGAGCGGGCGTACCGGTCGGGGCCAGGCCGGGTCTGGGGCCAAGAGCGGCAGGCCGGCACAAGGCGGGCCAAGCGGAAAGGCCGGCACAAGGCGGGCCAAGCGGAAGGCCGGCGGAAGCCGGGCCGGGCCGGGCGGAAGCCCGGCCGAAGCCGGGCCGTCAGGCGGCCTTGAGGACGGCCTCGCCGGTCAGCTCGACCGAGCGCACCCGGTCGTCGATCTCCGTGGCGTAGTGGGCCACGATCACCTCGTCCGCCCCGCACGACGCCGCGAAGTCCGCCAGGTAGGCGCGGACCTCCTCGGGAGTGCCGGCCGCGGTGTACTTCGTCATCGCGGCCAGCTGGCGGCCGTTCGGCGAGGCCAGGAAGGCGTCGATCTCCGCGTCGGTGAAGTTGGTGCCGACCGCGCCCCGGGAGATCATCGCCCGGGTCCGGGCCCGGTACGCCACCGTCATCTGCTGGATGGCCTCGTCGTGGTCCTCGGCGGCGAAGACGTTCGCGCCCGCGATGACGTACGGCTGCTCCAGCTGCGCGGACGGCTGGAACGTCTCGCGGTAGATCTCCACCGCCTGGTGCAGGTGGGCCGGGGCGAAGTGCGAGGCGAACGCGTACGGCAGCCCGAGCTGCGCCGCCAGCTGCGCGCCGAACAGTGACGAGCCGAGGATGTACAGCGGCACCACCTCGGGCGCCCGCGGCACCGCCTGCACGCCGGGCACGCGGGTCCGGCCGCTCAGGTAGCCCTGCAGCTCCAGCACGTCCTGCGGGAACGAATCCGCCGACGTGGGGTCGCGCCGCAGGGCCAGCATCGTGTTCTGGTCGCTGCCCGGCGCGCGGCCGAGGCCCAGGTCGATGCGGTCGGGGAACAGCGTGGCCAGGGTGCCGAACTGCTCGGCGATCACCAGCGGGGAGTGGTTGGGCAGCATGATCCCGCCCGCGCCCAGCCGGATCGTGTCGGTGTGCGCGGCGATGTAGCCGATCAGCACGCTGGTGGCCGACGAGGCGATCGACGGCATGTTGTGATGTTCGGCGTACCAGACGCGCCGGTAGCCGCTGCGTTCGGCGGCGCGGGCGACGGCCACGCTGGCCTCGAAGCTGTCCCGCACGGCCTGGCCGGCGGTGATCGGAGCGAGGTCCAGCAGGGCGAGGGGCAGGGGGGAAGCGGCCATCTCTGCATCCTCCGTCGTGGTGGTCGTGCCACCAACCGGCGGCGGCCACGCGTGACCACCGCCACGGGAACCCGGCGCCGCGAGCGGACAGGAACCAGTTGTGAACCCATCCCAGCGAGCCCGGATCCGCGCCGGCGATCCCGCGACGTTCGGGCAGCTCTTCTCCGACCACGCGCAAGAGGTGTACCGGTACGTCGTGCGCAGCACCGGCAACTGGAGCGCCGCCGAGGACATCGTCTCGCTGACCTTCCTGGAGGCGTGGCGGCTGCGCGGCAAACTGCGGCCCGACGGGGACAGCGTGCGGCCCTGGCTGCTCGGCATCGCCGTCAACGTGCTGCGCAACAACCGGCGTGCGGCCCGCCGGCACGCCGCCGCGCTGGTCCGGTTGCCACCGGCCGAGGCGATGCCGGACTTCGCCGACGAGCTCGTCAACCGGATGCGTGACAGCGAGCAGCTCGCCGCCGCCACGGCCGCCCTGGACCGGCTGCGGCCGGCCGAGCGGGAGGTGTTCACGCTCTGCGTCTGGTCCGGGCTGGACTACGCGCAGACCGCGGAGGCGCTGGGCGTACCGGTCGGCACGGTCCGGTCCCGGCTGTCCCGGGCCCGGGCGAAATTGCGCGAGCTGACCGCGGAGCCGGGCCGGCCGGCCCCCGGGCCGGGCAGTGGACAGGCACACCTCGGCCGTACCGATACGGCCCGATCGAACCAGGAGCACAAGCGATGAAGCAGTCACCACGGCTCGACCCGGCCGAACGGGCCGAACTGGCGCGCCTGCTGCCGCCGCCGGGGGACCCGGAGCTGAGCCGGATCCGGCACCGCCTGCTCAAGGACGCGTTCCTGCAGCAGGTGGCCGAGCCCCGGACCGGGTGGTCCGGCCGCCGGTTCACCCTGCTCGCCGCGCCGCTCGCGGCCGCGGTGCTGGTCGCGGCGATCATCGGGGTGGCGGTGCTCCACGGTCGGACGGGCGGCGGCACGACCACCGGCGCCGATTCGCGCGTGGCGGTCGCCGTCGGCGACGCGACCGGCGTCGCGCCGCTGATGGACCGGGTGGCCGCGGTCGCGGGCCGGGAGCCGTCGGTGCCGCTCGGCCGGGACGAGTACGTCTACGTCAGAAGCCGGGTGGCCTGGCTGATGCTCGCCGGAGAGCCCAGCTCCGGTCAGCAGGAGATCGGTGCCACCAACTCCGTCCTCGACGAGGTGCACGACCGGGAGATCTGGCTGCCCGCGGCGCGGGGCGACGAGGGCCTCATCCGGGAACGGGGCGAGACGTTCGGCCTGTCCGGCGCGGAACCGAACAGCACCTACGCGGAGCTGCCCACCGATCCGGCCGAGCTGCTCGAGCGGATCTACGCCGAGACCCGGGGGCAGGACAGCGGGCCGGACACCGCCGCGTTCGGCTTCCTCGGTGACGCGCTGCGGGAGTCGTTGCTGCCCCCGCCGGTGGCCGCCGCGATCTACCGGGCGGCCGCGCGGATCCCCGGGGTGGTGCTGGTGGCCGACTCGGTCGACGCACAGGGCCGGCACGGGGTCGCCGTCGCGCGGACCCGCGAGGACGGCGAGCGGCTGGAGTGGATCTTCGACCCGGTCACCTTCGAGTACCTCGGGGAGCGTTCGTACCTGGTCCGGGACACCCCGCTGGGCAAGGCCGGGATGCTCACCGGTACGACCGCGGTCCTGCAGCGGGGCGTCGTCGCCGGCAAGGGCGTGCTGCCGCGGTAGCCACCGACCGGCTCCAAATCTTGATCTTCGCGCAACGGATCGGCAGTATCTTCCACTTGGTGGGACGGTAATCTGCTAAGCAGCCCGTCTCGGGTATGAGCCATCGACGTCTCTCCCGGAAAGGACGGTGTCGACTCATGAAGGTCGGCATTCCGAGCGAAGTCAAGAACAACGAGTTCCGGGTCGCGATCACCCCCGCGGGGGTCTTCGAGCTGAACCGGGCCGGTCACCAGGTGTACGTGCAGGCCGGCGCCGGTGCCGGCTCGTCGATCACCGACGCCGACTACGTCGCCGCCGGGGCCACGATCCTGGCCGGGGCCGACGACGTGTGGGCCACCGGCGATCTGATCCTCAAGGTCAAGGAGCCGATCGCCGAGGAGTACGGCCGGATGCGCGAGGGCCAGGTGCTCTTCACGTACCTGCACCTGGCGGCGTCGAAGGAGTGCACCGACGCGCTCATCGACCGCAAGGTGACCGGCATCGCGTACGAGACCGTCGAGCTGCCCGACCGCTCGCTGCCGCTGCTGGCCCCGATGTCCGAGGTCGCCGGCCGGCTGGCCCCGCAGGTCGGCTCCTACCACCTGATGCGTTCCGGCGGCGGCCGTGGCGTGCTCATGGGCGGCGTCCCGGGCGTGTACGCGGCCAAGGTCGTGGTCATCGGCGCCGGTGTCTCCGGCATGAACGCCGCCGCGATCGCGCTGGGCATGCAGGCCGAGGTGCTGGTGCTGGACAAGAACATCGCCCGGTTGCGCGCGGCCGACGCCGACTACCGCGGTCACCTGCAGACGATCGCGTCGAACGCGTACGAGATCGAGAAGGCCGTCATCGACGCCGACCTGGTCATCGGCGCGGTCCTGGTCCCCGGCGCGAAGGCGCCGAACCTGATCTCCAACGAGCTGGTGTCGCGGATGAAGCCGGGCAGCGTGCTCGTCGACATCGCCATCGACCAGGGTGGCTGCTTCGAGGACTCGCGTCCCACCACGCACGCCGACCCGGTCTACCGGGTGCACGAGTCGATGTTCTACTGCGTGGCCAACATGCCCGGCGCGGTCCCGCACACCAGCACCTACGCGCTGACCAACGTCACCCTGCCGTACGCGCTGGAGCTGGCCAACCTCGGCTGGCGCGACGCCGTCAAGGCCGACCCGGCGCTGGCCCTGGGCGTCAACACCCACGACGGGCACGTCATCTACGGCCCGGTCGCCGACGCGCACGGCATGCAGGCGCTGTCCCTCGCCGAGGTGCTCAGCTGACCTCAGACAAGATTCGGCGGGCCGTGCAGACCTATCTCGACCACCTGTCGGTCGAGCGCGGCCTGTCCCGCAACACCCTGGCCTCGTACCGCCGGGATCTGGACCGGTATTCCGAGACGCTGGCCGCGGCCGGCGTCGGTGATCTCGCCGACGTCACCGCGGCCCAGGTCACCGCGCATCTCGCCGAGCTGCGCGCGGGGTCGCCGGAGCATCCGGCGCTGTCGGCCGCGTCGGCGGCCCGGGCCGTGAGCGCGGTACGCGGCCTGCACCGTTTCGCCGCCCGCGAGGGTCTCGTGGCGCACGACGTGAGCCGCGAGGTGAAGCCGCCGACACCGCCGAAGCGCCTGCCCAAGGCCCTCGACATCGACCAGGTGACCCGGCTGCTGGCCGTCCCGGGCTCCTTGCGCGACACCGCGCTGCTGGAGTTCCTCTACGGCACCGGCGCGCGGATCTCCGAGGCGGTCGGGCTGGCCGTCGACGACCTGGACTTCTCCGACGACGCGGCGGTCACCCTGCACGGCAAGGGCGGGCGCACCCGACTGGTCCCGCTCGGCCGGTACGCCCGCGCCGCCCTGGAGTCCTACCTGGTGCAGGGCCGCCCGGAGCTGGTCGCGAAGGGACGGGGCACGCCGGCGGTCTTCCTGAACCAGCGCGGCGGACCGCTGTCGCGGCAGAGCGCCTGGACGATCCTGCACCGGGCCGCGGCGGCCGTCGGGCTGCCCGTGGAGGGCCCGCACGCCGTGTCGCCGCACACACTGCGGCACTCGTACGCGACGCACCTCCTCGACGGTGGCGCGGACGTCCGGGTGGTCCAGGAGCTGCTCGGACACGCCTCGGTGACCACCACGCAGCTCTACACTCTTGTGACAGTGGACCGGCTCCGGGAGGTGTACGCGACCTCCCACCCGCGCGCTCGTTAGAAGGTGAGCGTCAGTCCCTGCGACACGCCGAACGGCTGACCCCGGTCGGGCGGTCCTCGTGGCGTACAGTCGGGCATCGGCTCCGGCTGCGGGTCGAGAGGGGGCTGGGGACGTGAGCGGAAATCATGATCGCGCTGAGGCGTGGACCAATGCCCTGCGCGACCAGCAGAGCTCGCTGGACCTCGGCGCCGACCTCGGCCCGGCCGACCCGACGGCGTACACGATGCGCCGGCCGATCCCCGAGCCGATGCCGACCGACCGGCACGGCCCCGCGCGGATCATCGCCCTGGCCAACCAGAAGGGTGGCGTCGGCAAGACCACGACGACCATCAACCTGGGCGCCGCCCTGGCCGAGTACGGCCGCAAGGTGCTGCTCGTCGACTTCGACCCGCAGGGCGCCTGCTCGGTCGGCCTGGGTGTCAACCCGCACAACCTCGACCTGAGCATCTACAACCTGCTCATGCAGGACGACGTCACCGCCGAGGACGTCATCATCAAGACCGATGTGGCCGGCCTGCACCTGCTGCCGGCCAACATCGACCTGTCGGCCGCCGAGATCCAGCTGGTCAACGAGGTCGCCCGGGAGATGGCCCTGGCGCGGGTGCTGCGCACCGTGCGCAAGGAGTACGACTTCATCCTGATCGACTGCCAGCCGTCGCTGGGCCTGCTGGCGATCAACGCGCTGACCATCGCGCACGGCGTGCTCATCCCGCTGGAGTGCGAGTTCTTCAGCCTGCGCGGCGTGGCCCTGCTGCTCGACACCATCGACAAGGTCCGCGAGCGGCTGAACTTCGACCTGGAGCTCGAGGGCATCCTGGCGACCATGTACGACAGCCGCACCACCCACTGCCGCCAGGTGCTGCAGCGGGTCGTGGAGGCGTTCGGCGACAAGGTCTACCAGACCGTCATCACCAAGACGGTCAAGTTCCCGGAGTCCACGGTGGCCGGCGCGCCGATCACCAGCCTGGACCCGGCCAGCTCGGGCGCCCGCAACTACCGGCAGCTCGCCCGCGAGGTCATCGCCGCCAAGGCGGAACGGGGCTAGGTTGCTCTTCGCCCTCGGCGAACCGGTCGCGTTCGTCGCGCTGGTCGTCGCCTTCCTGCTGGGCCTGCTGCTGCGGGCCCTGGCGATCCGGATCACCGCGCGCACGCTGGGCCTGGCCGATCGCCGCGACCCGGTGACCCCGCGGCTGCGCGAGGACGTCGACCCGTTCGGCGCGGTCGCGGCGGCCGTCGGCGGCATGGGCTGGGGCAAGATGATCTCGGTCGACGAGGTGCCCCGCTACCACGGCCGGGGCCGCGCGGCGGCGGTCTTCGCGTCCGGCCCAGTGGTCTGCATCCTGGTCTCGCAGCTGCTGTTCCTGGCGTACGTGCTGCTCTTCCCGGACAACCTGCTGTCGGTGTTGAACATGTCCGACGTGCTGCGCGGCTTCACACTGCCGCTGGGCGAGCAGGTGCTGCTCTGCCTTGCGGTCGGCCTGCTGGCCTTCGGCCTGCTGGCGCTGATCCCGACCCCGCCGCTGGACGGCTTCGGCATCCTGTGGTCGGCGCTGAAGCGGCCGGGGCAGGGCGCGCAGCAGACGCGGCTGTGGCTCGAGGAGAAGAACCTCGGCGTGCTGATCCTGCTGATCTGCTGCTTCTTCCCGCTCAGCTACCCGTTCCTGCTGATGATCCTCGACGTGCTCGGGGTCCTCTTCCTGCGCCTGCGGGGCGGGCCCGTCCCGCTCTGACGGCGCCGGTCAGGTGGTCGTGCCGAGACGGTACGACAGCGCGAGGATCTCCCGCAGCGCGCCGGCGTCCGCCTGATCGACCCGCTTGAGGTAGAGGCACCCCTTGCCGAGCTTGTGCGGCCCGAGGCGCTCCAGCAGGCTCGTGTACTCCTCCATGAGACCCGACAGGTACAGCGTCGTCTGGGCGGCGCGCGGGGAGAAGCTGATCGCGGGGGTGTCACCCTCACGGCCCGAGTCGTAGCGGTAGTGGTGGGAGCCGAAACCGACGATGGACGGACCCCACAGCACCGGCGGCTCCCCGGTCACCTCGCGCAGGGTCTCGATCAGCAGCGTCGCGTCCCGGCGCCGCTGGTCGTCGCTGATGGTGTCGATGAACGCGCCGACGTCACCGTCGGTCGCCGTGGTCTTGTTGCCGCTGTCCGCCATCGCCTTGTACCTCCCGGGCGGATTTTAGACCCGTCCCGCGCGGAAAAGCGGTTGCCGCCGGTGGGTGATCTCGCGCAAGCTGCCTGCATGACGTACTGACGGGCACCACTTCCAGCGCACCGACCACGTCCGTACGTCTGTAGAAAGAGCACTCCTTGTCTCAGCAGCAGTCTGCCTCCGTCACCGTCTTCGCCTCCGACGGAAGCTGGATCGAGTCCGACGCCGTCACGCAGTGCCACCAGGTGGCCGCCCTCGACGGCATGCTCCACGTCGCCGCCCTGCCGGACCTGCACCCCGGCAAGGGCGCCCCGATCGGTGCCGCGATGGCGTCGACCGTGCTCTACCCGCACCTGGTCGGCTCCGACATCGGCTGCGGGATCGCCGTGTTCCCCGTCGGCCTCAAGCGCGCCGTGCCCGAGCGCCTGGCCGGCCGCTTCCCCGACCTGGACCGGCCGGTGGACCGGGACGACCCGGCGTGGGCCCACGTGGACGCCGACATCCCCGCCGGCCACACGGAGAGCCTGGGCACCGTCGGGCGGGGCAACCACTTCGTCGAGCTGGCCCGGGTCCGCGGCGTGCTCGACGCCGGCCACGCGGCCCGGCTCGGGCTGGCCGCCGGCGACCTCGTCCTGATCGTGCACAGCGGCTCCCGCGGCCTGGGCGAGCGCATCCTGCGGTCGCACACCGAGGTGCACGGTGCGGGCCCCGCTGCCGACCCGGCGGACTACCTGGCCCGGCACGACGAGGCCGTGCGCTGGGGTTCGCTGAACCGCCGGCTGATGGCGGCCCGGGTCGCCCTCGCCCTGGGGGCCACGCCCACCGCACCGATCGTCGACGAGTGCCACAACCTGGTCGAGGTCCGCGACGGGGCCTACCTGCACCGCAAGGGTGCCGCCCGCGGGGACGGCCGTGACGTGCTCGTCGCCGGCACCCGTGGCACCCCGTCGTACCTCGTGGCGGCGCACGCCGGGCCGGACGCCAACTACTCCGTCGCCCATGGGGCGGGCCGCAAGATGTCCCGCGCCGACGCCCTGGTCCGGGGGCGGGCCAAGCACACGGTCGAGGAGCTACGCCGGACGCCGGTGGGATCGCTCGTGGTCTGTGGCGACCGGCAGCTGCTGTTCGAGGAGGCGCCGACGGCGTACAAGCGGATCGAGCAGGTGATCGGCGATCTCGTCGGGCACGGCCTGGCGACGTCCGTGGCCGAGACGGTCCCGGTGGTCACCTACAAGACGGCGGACCTGGGCAGCGCACCGCGGCGGGACCGCCGCGACCACCGCCGGGGCCGGGGCCGGTCGTGAGCGAGCACGTGCACCTGCTGCTGTCGGCCGGGCGTGGCCCGCAGGAGTGCACCTGGGCGGTCGCGCAGCTCGTGCGCCGCCTGGAGGCCGGCGCCGTCCGGGACGGCCTGACGACCCACCGGGCCGAGACCGTGCCCGGCGACCGGCCGGGCACCTACCGCTCGGTGCTGGTACGGATCTCCGGTACGGGCGCCACCCGATTCGCCGGCTCGTGGACCGGCACCCTGTGCTGGCAGGCTCCGAGCCCGTACCGGACCAGCGCCGGCCGGAAGAACTGGTACGTCATCGCGCAACCGTGCGAGGTCGGCGCCCCGCACACGGCGTTCGCGGAGCAGGACGTCGACATCGTGGGCTGCCGGACCGGCGGGCCGGGTGGCCAGCACCGCAACAAGGCCAGCACCGCGGTCCGGGCGACCCATCGTCCTACCGGGATCGTCGTGGTGGTCGACACCGAGCGCCGGTTCAGCGACAACCGCCGTCTCGCCCTGGAGCGCATCCGGGCCCGGCTCGAGCAGAACGACCGGGCCGGGGAACAGGCTGTACGTAACGGCCGCTGGCGGGTCCACGATGGACTGGTCCGCGGTGATCCCTCCCGCACCGAGCGGCCGCCGGGCTGACTGTCGACTTTCGATGTCCACAGGGGGGGTGTCGATATTGGACCGCAACGATTAACCTACTGACAGTTCCGACGCCGGCCACGGGGGTGGGCTCAGGAACTAACGGGGGGAAATCATGTCGTTGTCCGGCATACAAGCACGCCCATCGCGGCGAATAAGCGCATTGGCGATCGCCATTCTGCTATTCGCTGCACTATTCCAGGTCGTCCTGCCCGTCCGGCCGGCCCGCGCGGTCATTTCCACGGACCACGTCACCTTCTGGAACACGGTTCTGATCAACACGTACCGGCAGCTCACCGGGGACGCGGCCGCGCCGACCCGGATCAGCCGGGCCGGGGCGATCATGCACGTGGCCGTCTACGACGCGGCGAACTCGGTGCTGTGCGCCCGACGCGCGGCCGACTGCCTCGGCCAGCCGTACGCGATCAAGGTGGCCGGCGGCGGAGACTTCAACACCGCGGTGGACTACGCCGCGTACACGACGCTGACCAGTCTCTACCCCTCGCTCGCGGGGGTGTACCAGGCCAGGCTCGCCGAGGCCCAGGACGGCGTCGTGGCCTCGCCCCAGCAGGCCGCGGGCCGGTCCATCGGGGAGCAGGCGGCCCAGGCCATCCTGCAGCGGCGAGCCGGCGACGGTTCCGACGCGCCGATGTCCTACACGTACGACGGGGTCCCCGGTGCTTTCCAGCAGATCGGCACCGGTGCGCCCGTGACCCCGCAGTGGGGCGCGGTCCGGCCCTTCGTGATGACCAGCGGTTCGCAGTTCCGGCCGCCCATGCCGGGCGAAGGATCGACCTACGACGAGGTCGTGACCGGTGCGGAGTACACCGCGCAGTTCGACGAGGCGCGGCGGCTCGGCTCGCGCGACTCGACCGAGCGGACCGCCGACCAGACCCGGGCCGCGTTCTTCTGGGCCAACGACGCCGACGGTACCTACAAGCCGCCGGGCCAGCTGTTCTCCCACACGCAGACCGTCGCCAACGGTCAGAACGTCTCGGCGGAATCCAGGGCGAAGCTGTTCGCGCAGGTCGCGATCGCCATGGCGGACGCGGCGATCCTGGCCTGGGACGCGAAGTACAACACGCCGGTCGACCTGTGGCGGCCGGTCACCGGCATCAACCAGGCCGACACCGACAACAACCCGGACACCCCGAAGGTGGCCTGGCAGCCGCTGGCCGAGGCGACGCCGAACTTCCCGGCCTACGTGTCCGGGCACGCGACGTTCGCCTACACCTGGGCCACCGTGATGCAGCACTGGTTCGGCCGGGACAACATCCGGTTCACCGGCGACACCGACGACCCCGACGCCACCGTCAGGACGCGCACGCTCGCGAGCTTCAGCGCGGCCGCCGACGAGAACGCACACAGCCGGCTCTGGCTCGGCGTGCACTGGCACTTCGACGCCGACGCCGTACTCAATCCGGGCACGGAACTCGGCGAATACTCGGTCGACAATTCGCTCTACTACAACAGTTCCCCGACGGAGCTGCTGTATCAGCACCGCGACGGCGTCACCAATGCGCGGACGGTTTGCAACAACACCGGCCGTCAATTGTCGAATGAGCACCGGTGGGAATTCTGGCGGTGCGCGGTGAGCGGCAGTTCGTTCGATCTCTTCGTCCGCTGACCCATTTCCGCCGCCCATTCCGGGACCGGGGACCGCGCCTGCCGTGGTCCCCGGTCGCGGGCGTCCCGCTTACTACGGTTGACGCTATATATCGTCGGCCGTACTATCGGCCGCGTGCAAGAACCTACCTTCCTCATCCTGACCGCGCTGGCCGCCGAGCCGCTCCACGGGTACGGGATCGTCCAGTCCGTCACCGCCCTCTCCGACGGTGAGGTGAAGCTGCGGCCCGGCACGCTGTACGGCGCCCTCGACCGGCTCGCTGACCAGGGCCTGATCGCCGTCGAACGCGAGGAGGCCGTCGACGGGCGACTGCGGCGCTACTACCGGCTCAGCGACGCCGGGGCGACCGCCCTGACCGAGCAGGCCGAGCGGCTGCGCCGACGGGCCGCCACCGCCGAGGCGCAACTGGGTCTCCGGCCCGGGTTCTCCGGCGGTGCCGCATGAGCCTGCGCGATCGTGTGCTGCTGGCGGCGTACCCGGCCCGCCTGCGCCGCCGCCACGGCGCCGAGCTGATCACCACCTTGAGCGAGCTGACCCAGGGGCGTCCGTCCCGGTCCGACCGGCTGCGCCTGGTCACCGACGGCCTCCGCGAGCGGTTCCGGCTGCCGGTGCGGCAACCGCTGGGTGTGGTCATCGCGGTGCTGGCCACGCTGGTCGGCGGGGCGATCGGCCTGGCCGCCGGGTCGTGGGCGGGCGAGCAGACGTACCCGTCGATGCCGGCGGTGGAGGCCGTGGCCCGCGACATCCTGGGCCCGGCGGCCCGGCCCGACCGCCTCGAGCGTGAACGTTTCGCGCTGGACGTCGTCGAGCGGCTCGGCACGCCGGCCGGCCCCGCTGACGTGCAGCGCCGGGTGGGAGAGATGCACACGCGGCTGGGTGAGACGGGCTGGAGTGTCACCCCCGTCGAGCGCCGCGGCGACGACCAGTGGAGTTTCTGGGCGCAGTCCGGCGGGCTGCGGGTCTCGGTGGCGGGGTATTCCGGCCCGGAGTCCGCTGTCGAGGCCATGGGATATCCGGTGCGCCCGGCCACGTACCTGCCGTTGGTCCTCGGTGGTCTGCTGGTGGGGCTGCTGGCCGGCTGGCTCGTGGGAGCGGCTCTGGCGTACCGGTTGAGGGGGTCCGTCCCGGCCGTCGTGGTGGCAGCTCTCGGAGCGGTGACCCTGGCCGTGCCGGCTGCGAAGCTCTACCAGGGTCTGATCATCTTCCTGGGCCGGGATGACGGCTTCGGCGTCGGCGCGCTGGTGCACGACGCGCTCGCCTGGATGCCGTGGCCCCTGCGGGACCCGACCGTGTTCCCGGACTCCCTCGGGCCCGGCCTGCGGGCGCTGCTGGCGGGCTCGACGCTGATCGCGCTCGCCGTGGTGATCGCCCCGCGGCCGGGCGCCGGATCCGGTGTGTCTCAGCCGGCTAGGGGCGAGTAGCCCGGCGTCCAGCCGGAGACGTCGCAGAGCCGGCCGCGCCACAGACAGCCGCCGCGGCCGGCGTGGTCGGGGGAGTGGATCCGGGCGTTGCGCAGATGGAGGTAGCTCGTCGGCGCCATCAGGGCCGTGTACTGCCGGTGGGTCACCTCGCCGCCGGTGTCGCGCAGCTTGACGGCCGCGTGGGCCAGGTCGGACTGTTCCTTCACGTGCTCGGCCATACCGGTGTAGAAGGCGTCCTCGTTGTTGGTCATCTCGCTGACCTCGGCGAACCACTGCCACTGCGGGATCAGTTCGCCGCTGACCAGCAGGCCGTGCACCGTCAGGCTGAGTTGGACGCCGGGGTCCACCGGCTCGGTGAGCCGGTCCATCTGCGCGACGTAGGTGTCGAGGACCTTGTCCGGTCCACCCCAGTCGGCCCGCATCCGATCGGACACCGTGCACCCCCCGCTCAGGCTCCCCGGCTCCGACTCTAGGACAGCACCTCGCCGACCCGGCCGGTATCGGAGAATTCGGCCTTGACCTCGACCGGAATGCCGTTGAGCACGCTGTTGCCGGAGAGCCGGTCGATGACGAACTCGTCGGTGAGCACGTTGCTGTTCACTCCCGGATGGGCGGCGGCGACCGCCATCCGGGTGCCGGCCAGGCCGTGTCCCCAGCCGTGCGGCAGGCTCACCACCCCGGGCATCACCCGGTCGGTGACCTCGACCCGCGCCGACAGGGTGCCCGCCCGCGAGGTGACCCGGGCGTCGCCGCCGTCGGCCAGGGCCAGGCGGGCCGCGTCGGCCGGGTGGACCTGCAGCGTGCAGCGGTCCCGGCCCTTCACCAGGGCGGGGACGTTGTGCATCCAGCTGTTGTTGCTGCGCAGGTGGCGGCGGCCGACCAGGACCAGGTCGTCGTGGTCGCGGCCGAGCGCGGTGCGCAGCCGCTCGACGTCGGCCGCGATCGGGGCGGCGCACAGCTCGACCTTGCCGCTGGGGGTCTGCAGCACCTCGGGGAGCCGGGGCTGCAGCGGGCCGAGGTCCACCCCGTGCGGCTCGGCCAGCAGCCGGTCCAGGGACAGCCCGCCGGGGCTCGCGCCGAAGCGCTCCCCGTACGCCCCGGTGCGCAGGGCGATGTCGAGCAGTCGCTCGGCCGGGTGGTCGCCGGTGACCAGTGCCCGCAGCTCGGACGCGGCGCGCCCGGTCGCCGCGGCGGCCCGCTGCAGCGCCTGCTCCAGCATCTGCTCGTGCAGGATTGCGGGGTCGGTGGTGGCGCCCCGGCCGGCGGCGATGAGGGTGAGCCGGGCCAGGATGTCGCACTCGTCCAGGGCCGCCGGCTCGCCCGGCAGCACCGGCGGGGAGTACGCGGCGAAGTTGCGCACCGCCAGCGCCAGGAACGAGAAGTCGTAGTGACCCTTGCGCGCGGGGTCGCTCGGTGGCAGCACCACGTCGGCGTGCCGGGTGGTCTCGTTGAGATACGGGTCGACGCTGACCATGAAGTCGAGCCCGCCGAGCGCCCGGTCCAGCCGTTCGCTGTTCGGTGTGGACAGCACCGGGTTGCCGGCCACCGTGACGAACGCCCGCACCTGCTCGTCGCCGGGCGTCTCGATCTCGTCGGCCAGGGTGGCCACCGGCAGCTCGCCCTTGATCTCGGGCAGGGCCCGGACCCGGCTGTGCCACCGGCCGGTGTGGAACCCCTTGCCACCGGCGCGCGGGCGCGGGCTCACGTGCGCGGCGAGCGGGAACATCACGCCGCCGGGCCGGTCGAGGTTGCCGGTGAGCACGTTGACGACGTCGACGAGCCAGCTGGTCAGGGTGCCGAACTCGACCGTGCAGGTGCCGATCCGGCCGTACACCGCGGCGGTGGGCGCGGCCGCGAGCTCCCGTGCCAGGCCGCGGATTCTCTCCGCCGGTACGGCGCAGACCGCACTGACCCGCTCGGGCGGGAAGGCGCCGGCGAGCTCCCGCACCTCGTCGACGCCGGTCACGTGGCCGGCCAGCCCGCCCAGCTCGACCAGGCCCTCGGCGAACAGGGTGTGGACGATGCCGAACAGCAGGAACGCGTCCGTGCCGGGCCGGATGAACAGGTGCTCGTCGGCGTGCTCGGCGGTGCGGGTGCGGCGCGGGTCGACCACCACGAACCGGCCGCCGCGGGCCTGGATCGCCTTGAGCCGGCCCGGGAAGTCGGCCGCGGTGGCCAGGCTGCCGTTGGACTCCCAGGGGTTGGCCCCCAGCACCAGCAGCAGGTCGGTCCGGTCGAGGTCCGGCACCGGGATGGTCAGCGGGTTGCCGTAGAGGTAGCCGCACGCCACGTGCTTGGGCATCTGGTCGACGGTGCTGGCCGAGAAGATGTTGCGGGTGCCGAGGGTGCGCAGCAGCGGCGTCAGGTAGAGCCCGCCGGCCATGGTGTGCACGTTCGGGTTGCCCAGGTACAGGGCGACGGCGTGCGGGCCGTACCGGTCGATGATCGGCCGCAGCCCCCGCTCGACGGCCTCGAACGCCTCGTCCCAGCCCACCTCGACGTGGGTGCCGCCGCGGCGCACCAGGGGCCGGCGCAGCCGGTCCGGATCCGCCGCCAGCTCGCCGAAGGTGGCGCCCTTGGGGCAGATGAAGCCGTGGCTGAACACGTGCTCGCGGTCGCCGCGCGCGGCGACGATCCGGTCGTCGCGGGTCGTCAGCTCCAGGCCGCACGCTGCCTCACACAGCGGGCAGGTCCGGAACGCCGTACGTGTGGCAACACCAGCCATGTCGATCACCCGTCTCGTGGTTACTGACCAGTATCCTGCCATGGCGGCGGCCCTTCCCCCAGGGATTGATAGGTATCACTCCAACTGCGAGGATGACGTAGGTGACTGGTGGCGCGATGGCAACCGTGAAGCGGGCTGTGGTCCCGGCGTTCTCCGCGATGGTGCTGGTGCTGGCCGGCCCGCTGACAGCGGCGCCCGCCGCGGCCGCGCCGCCGGACGCCGATCCGGACCATCCCTGGCGGATGCGGCACTGGCCGCAGACCCAGCCGTGGCAGCGCGACCAGCCGGCCGCCCGCCGGGCCGGTGCGGACGCTCCCCAGCCGGTCGACCCGCAGAACTACGAGCTGCCGGACACCATGACCTGGGACGACTACCGGGCGGTGCCGGGCACCGACTGGTCGGATCCGGCGGTGCCGGGCTCGGTCCGCAACTTCCGGGGCGCCCTCGTGCTGGTCGATTTCCCCGATCAGCCGTTCGTCGTGACGCAGCCGGCCAACTCCACTGTCTTCGGCAATCCGTCCACCGTGCACGACCTGCCGCGCGCCGACGTCCCCGCTTTCTACCGGGACTTCCTCAACAAGCCCGGCGAGCTGAACCGGGGCCACACCATCCACGAGTACTGGATGGAGGACTCCGGCGGTCGCTACGGCATCGGCCTGGGCTCGCACGGCGTCTACCAACTGCCGGCCAAGAGCCACGAGTACGGCATCGAGAACTCGATGCAGCGCGGCCTCGGCTGCCCGGCGGGTGACAAGTGCGGCCGCGACCTGCGCGCCGACGCCCGCGCCGCCTGGCTCGCCGACGTCGGGGAGACGGTGGCCGAGCAGTACGACTTCGTCTTCTACCTCGCCGCCGGGCAGGACGAGTCGTCCACCTGGCAGGAGTTCGGCCAGATGAAGTTCGCCGACCGGGACAGCGTCCCGGACGCCTTCGGGCCGCCGGACGCGGCCCTGCCGAACTGGAACGCGACCCGCTACGTCGACTGGACCTCGTGGCAGGCCTCGGCCACGGTCTGGCCGAACGCCGCCAACGGCAGCTCGGTGCAGGCGGAGAGCTCGGGCATGTCCACCTACGCGCACGAGTTCAGCCACATCCTGGGCGTGGGGGACAACTACAACAACCCGTACTCGGTGCCCGCGCGGCGCGACTACAGCGGGCCGTGGGAGATGCTCAGCCGCGGCACGTTCAACGGGCCGGGCGGTCCGCACAGCCGCTGGCTCATCCCGGGCACCGCCGGGTCGTCGATGGGCGCCCAGCACATGCTGCGCAACAAGATGAAGCTCGGCATCATCGACGACGCCGCGGTGCTGCGGCTCTCCCGTGACGCCCTCGCCGGCTCGGGTGTCGTCGTGGCCCGGGTCAAGGCCCGCGCGGTCGAGCCCGGCCGGGGGCTGTCAGGGATCAACGTGACGCTGGACGGCGGGGACGGCAGCCCGGCCTGCGACACCGCCACCGACCCGTACTGCGACGGCGGCCGGTACGACAACTACACGGTCGAGGTGGTCGACCGGATGGGCTTCGACTCGTTCACCCCCGACTCCGGGGTGCTGCTGGCCAAGACCAAGAACGCCGACACGGCGCCGTTCATCTGGACCGTCGACGCGAACCCGCAGGACATCGACAAGGTCGACTTCGTGCTCCCGGACGGGACCCCGCAGAAGATGACCATCGGCGACTACCGGCAGCTCTCCGACGCGCTGTTCCACGCCGGCACCGGTTCGGGCAGCGAGTACGAGTACGTCGACACTGCCAACCGGCTGCACTTCTACGTGCTGGACGTGCGGCGGGACAAGGTGGGCGTGCTGTCGTACACGGTCGCGGTCCGCTCGCTCGACGGCGCCGGACCGCAGGCCCGCGGCGTGGTGGCCGGCCCGGCCGTCGCCGCCGTGGCGCCCTCCGGCTGGGCGCGCTGCCGCATCCCGGTCCGCAACACCGGCCGCGCCACCACGACGGCGGGCCCGCTGAGCGCCTACACCGGCTCCGACGTCTACCGCGTGTCCGCCTCGGCCGGTGCGGGCTGGACGTCCTGGCTGCCGCACGCGGTCACCGACGTGGCCAACGGCCGTAGCGCGTCGGTGGACGTCTACGTCAAGCGCCCGGCCGGCGCCCGGGGCACCCGGGTCGCGGTCACCGTCACCTCGGAGAGCAACCCGGCCGCGACGGCCACGACCTCGTGCCGGGTGCGGTGAGGGCTACCGGAAACCGGCGCCGGTCAGCAGCACCAACCCCACAGCCGTCAGCGGTACGGCGGCCAGCAGCGCGACCAGGCGACGCCGCCACGTGTCCACGACCAGCACCGTGAGGAGTATCCCGAGCGTCACGTCGATGAGGGCCGTCCACAGCGGCCCGGAGCCGTAATTGCGGTCACCGATGCGGCGGGCGTACACCACTGCCTCGGCGAACATGACGGCTGTGGGCATGGCCGACGCCGCGAGCTGCCACCGCCCGGGGCGCCGCGCGGCTATCCCGGCCCCGCCGAAGACCACTCCGGCGATCACGGCGGCGCCCATCCACATGATGGCCACGGAGTTGTACATGTTGGCGACGTCGTCGTCCTGGATCACGGCCGCCGCCAGGTAGTAGCTCGGCACGGCGACGACCAGCATGACGACCGCGGCGGCGATGCCCCGGGCCCAGCCCCACCGCCCCCAGTACGCGAACAGGAACCCGGCCACCGCCCACACGGCCAGGGAGTTGCCCAGCTCGCCGAACGGGGACGGCACGTACTTGATCCATACGAAGTCGAGCGCCCCGAGCAGCAGGCCACCCACGGGGGCGGCGACGACGGCGTTCCGGTTGATCATCACCTCCGGGAGCTTAGGCACGTATCCGGCCCGGCAGATCGGGCGTCGGGCGGATTCACCCGCCCCCCGGATCGGCCGAAAGGCCGACCGGAGCTGTCGATGCCGGGCCCGCTCCTTCGTCGTAGCGGTATGTCCGATCAGATCCGGCTCAGTGCCGTCACCCTCGACTGTCCCGATCCCCGCGCGCTCGCCGAGTTCTATGCGGCCGTCATCGGCGGCACGGTGACGTGCCGGGACACGCAGTGGGCCACCGTGCAGGGCCCGAACGGCCGCATCGACTTCCAGCGCGTCCCCGGCTACACCCCGCCGGCCTGGCCCGACCCGGCGTCGTCGATCATGATGCACCTCGACTTCCTCGTCACCGACCGCGCCACGACCGAGGCCCGCGTGCTGGCCGCGGGCGCCACGAAGTACGACTTCCAGCCCAACAGCGGCCAGTGCTTCGTGTACGCCGACCCGGCCGGCCACCCGTTCTGCCTGACCACCTGGGACGGGCTGATGCCCTGAGGGGTCGCCCGGTGCAGGGTGTAGCGTGCAACTGCTGAAGGGGTGCGTGGTCATGGAGTTCGACGTCACCATCGAGATCCCCAAGGGAACTCGCAACAAATACGTGTTCGACCACCCGACGGGCCGTCTGCGCCTGGACCGGACCCTGTTCACCGCGACCCAGTATCCGGCCGACTACGGCTTCATCGACGGCACGTGGACCGCGAAGAAGGACGCGCTCGACGCGCTCGTGCTGGTCCGCGAACCGACGTTTCCCGGATGCCTCATCCGGTGCCGGCCGATCGGCATGTTCCGGATGAGCGACGAGCACGGGCCGACGCCGAAGGTGCTGTGCGTGCCGACCGCGGACATCCGCCTGGCGGATCTGCGCGAGATCACCGACCTCGACCCGTTCCTGCAGCTGGAGATCCAGCACTTCTTCGAGATCTACAAGGCCATCGAGCCCGGCCGGAGCGTCGACGTGGGCGGCGAGCGCTGGGCCGGGCGGGCCGACGCCGAGGCCCAGGTCGTGGCCGCCCTCGGCGGTCAGGAACCGACGTAGGCGAGGGCGAAGCCGATCGTCGGGACGCCGAACAGGACCGAGATCAGCGCGAGTTTGGTGATGGTCGGGCGGCGGGTGAGGATCGCGTACGCGGCCAGCAGCACCGGCGCCATCACCAGCTGCGCCGTCAGGGTGGAGCGCGGCACCAGCACGTCGAGCCACGCGCAGAGGATCGAGATCGCCAGCGCGCCGGCCCACAGGGCGATCCCGAGCCGGTGGGCGAAGCGCGCGCCGAAGCGCACCGCGAACGTCGTGTCCCCGGCGCCGGTGTCGGCGGCCAGGTCGGTCACGGTCGTCGGCAGGTACAGCGCCGCCGCGAACAGCAGGCCGATCAGCCCGAACTGCCACGGGAACTCCCACGGCGTACGGGTGATCGCCCAGCCCGCGGCGGGGGAGACGACCCCGACGACGAGCGCGTTGACCGCCACGTCCCAGCCCGGCCGGGTCTTGAGCCGCAGCGGCGGCACGCTGTACGCCCAGCCCAGCAGGAGCACCCCGGCCACCCCGAGCACGAACAGCGGCCCCACGAACAGCGCACAGGCCAGGGCCATACCGGCGATCCCGTAGTACCACCGCTGCAGCCGCTCGGCGGACAGCGCCCCGGTGACCAGCGGCGCGGTGGCCTTGCGCGGGTTGGCGCGGTCGCTGCGCAGATCGTGTAGGTCGTTCTGGGCCAGCACCGCGCCCCAGACGAGCGGGCCCAGCACCAGCAGAGCCACCAGGGCCCGGGCTGCGTCGGCGCGGGCGGGCAGCCAGGCCTGCCCGGCCAGCACCGTGCCCAGGTAGGCGGGCACCCAGGAGACCGGCCAGAACCAGGGCCGGGAGACCAGGACGAGCAGCGCGGCGGGACGGTCCAGCACCGTAGTCATACCGGCATGGTCCACCGTCGTGTCTGTGGGCCGGCTGAGAACACGCTGCGCGTTAATCGGCTGCGGCGACCTCGGCCCGCACCTAGGCTCCGATCGACAGCAGTCAGTCCGCGCACGGGGGATGGTCGGCCATGACGAGCCAGCTGCACGCGATCTGCTTCCTGGCCCACGAACCCCGGCGCCTCGCGCGGTTCTGGTCCGAGCTCCTGGGCCGCGAGCTGGTCGACGATGCCCGGGACGGGGTCGCGCTGCTGCCCGACGCGGACAACGCGTACCGGATCCGGTTCCTCGCGCACGACGAGCCGAAGCTCTCCCAGAACCGCGCCCACTTCGATCTGACCAGCGCCTCCGAGCAGGATCAGCAGCAGACGGTGGCCCGGGCCCTGGCGCTCGGCGCGCGGCACACCGACGTCGGCCAGCTGCCCGAGGAGGGGCACGTGGTGCTGGCCGACCCCGAGGGCAACGAGTTCTGTGTCATCGAGGCCGGCAACAACTTCCTGGCCGGCTGCGGATTCATCGGCGCGGTGGCCGGCGACGGTACGCAGGCCGTCGGTTACTTCTGGAGTGCGGCGCTGGGCTGGCCGCTGGTGTGGGACCAGGACGAGGAGACCGCGATCCAGTCGCCCGCCGGCGGTACGAAGATCACCTGGGGCGGTCCGCCCCTCATGCCCCGGACGGGCAAGGACCGGCTGCAGCTCGACCTCGCGGTAGGCGTCCACACTGACGTGCGGGCCGAGGTCGACCGCCTGATCTCCCTCGGCGCCAAGCGCGTCGAGACCGGCCCGCGCGACGACGGCCGGGTGCTGATGACCGACCCCGACGGCAACGAGTTCACCGTGCGCGGCTGAGGCGGCCGGGTCAGAGGGTCAGCACGATCTTGCCGCGGGCGTGGCCGGTCTCGCTCAGCTCGTGGGCGGCGACGGCCTCCTCCAGGGGGAACGCGGCCGCGACCGGCACGGTGAACCGGCCCTGCTCCGCGAGGGCGGCGGCCACCGCCAGCCCGCCGAGCGCCTGCGGATCCGCGCCGGGACCGCCCGAGTGGGACAGGTGGACCCCGTACGCCGCGGCGTTCAGATCCGCCACCGTCACCACCCGGTCCGGGCCCCCGGCCAGCGTGACCAGATCGGGCAGGGAGCCGGAGCCCGCGCAGTCCAGCACGGCGTCCACCGGGCCGACGCGGTCCCGCAGCCCCGGCCCGTACGTCGTCGGTGCCGCCCCGAGGCCGGCGAGGAAGTCGTGGTTGCGGGCACTCGCCGTGCCGATGACCGTCGCGCCGCGGGCCACCGCGAGCTGCACGGCGACCGTGCCCACACCGCCGGCCGCGCCCTCGATCAGCAGGGTCGTGCCGGGGCCGGCGCCCAGCCGGTCGAGCACGCGGGTGGCGGTCTCCACGTTCGCGGCCGCGCCACCGGCCTGCTCCCAGCTCAAAGCGTCCGGCTTGGCCGCCCAGCCGGTCAGCACGGCGTAGCCGGCGTTCGCGCCGCCCAGCCGCGCGACGTCCACGACGCCGAAGACCGCGTCGCCGGGCCGGACGTCCGTGACGCCCGCGCCGACCTCGTCGACCACTCCGGCGGCGTCGACGCCGGGTACATGCGGCAGCGTCAGGGGCAGGCGGTCGCGGAAACGGCCGGACCGCAGGTACCAGTCGGCGGGGGTGACTCCGGACGCCCGTACCGCCACCCGGATGTGGCCCGGCCCGGCGTGCGGCTCCGGTGCCTCGACGACGCGCAGGACGCCGGCGGGGCCGTACTCGCTGAACTGCAGTGCTCTCATGGACCGGGACGTTAACGGAACACCCCGTCCGTTTGGCTAAAGTGAGAGACATGCCGGAACGGTTGCCTCACACCCTGCGCTCCGACGCCCGGGACAACCGCGAGCGGATCCTCGCGGTGGCCCGCGCCACGTTCGCCGGCGCGGGCCTGGACGTGTCGATGCGCGAGATCGCCCGCCGCGCCGAGGTCGGCCCGGCCACCCTCTACCGCCGCTTCCCGACCAAGGAGGCGCTGGTCACCGAGGCCTTCGCCGAGCAGATGCACGCCTGCACCGCCGCCGTCGACGAGGGCCTGGCTGACCCGGACCCCTGGCACGGCTTCTGCCACATGATCGAGGAGATCTGCGCCCTGCACGCCCGGGACCGGGGTTTCACCGCGGCGTTCATATCGACCTTCCCGCACGCGATCGACTTCACCGCGGCCCGCGAACGCGCGCTGCGATCCGTCACCGAGCTGGCCCGCCGGGCCAAGGCCGCCGGCAAGCTCCGCCAGGACTTCGTCCTCGACGACCTGATCCTGATCCTGATGGCCAACAGCGGCATCCGGGCCTCCTCACCGGCCACCGCGTCGGGCGCGTCCCGCCGCCTCGCCGCGCTGCTGATCCAGGGCTTCTCCGCCGAGCCGGACACGCTGCCCCTGCCCCCGGCGGTCCGCCTGCCGCTCATGCCGGTGACGTGATCCGATGACGGCATCGGCCAGGACCGCGCTCGCCGTGCCGGGCGCGCTGCCGGTGGCCGCCTGGTCGCTGCTGGGCCGGTTCGGGTTCGCGATGACCAACCTGAGCCTGCTGATGTACGTCGCGGCCCGCACGGACTCCTACGCCGTCGCGGGTTCGATCTCGGCGGCCGGCCTGATCGGCACCGCGGCGGGCATCATCGCGCAGAGCAGGCTCCTCGACCGGTACGGGCCGACCCGCACCCTGCTCACCTGCACCGTGCCGTACGCGTTGCTGAGCGCTGCCGTGATCCTCGCGATCGACGCGCGAGCGCCCACCCTGCCGCTCGCCGTCCTGGTCGTCGTGCAGTGCGCAGCGCTGCCGACCGTGCAGGTCGCCTCCCGGGCGATGTGGGGCCGTCTCGTCCCGGCCGGTCCCGTCCGCGACGCGGCCTACAGCTACGAGGCGATCAGCTTCGAGGTGTGCTGGCTCCTCGGCCCCGCCGTGGCCGCCGTGCTCGCCACCTGGCTGTGGCCCGGATCCGCCCTGCTGATCGCGGTCGCGCTGAGCACGGTGGGCGCGGCCGGCTTCGCCCTCACGGCGGCAGCCCGGTCCCACCGCGGGCCGGCGGCGCCCGGGACAGCGACGGCACCGGACCGGCCCGCCGACGGCTTGCACGCGACGGGCCTGGCCGTCCTGCTCGTCGCCACGGGCGCCTTCGGCCTGATCATCGGGTTCGTCGTGGTCGGCGTCACGGCCGGAACCCGGGACAACGGTGAGCCGCAGCTGGCCGGGCTGCTGCTGGGGCTGTGGTCCATCACGTCCGTGGTCAGCGGGGTGGCGTACCAGCGGGCGCCCTGGCCGCGTCCTCCGGCGATCCGCCTGCCGGTGCTGATGGCCGTGTTCGGGCTGGTCCTGGTGCTCCCCGCGCTGGCCGGCGGCACGCCGGTCCTGACGGTCGCGGTCGTCCTGGCCGGCGCGACCCTGGTGCCGCAGGTCACCCTGCACAACACGCTGCTCGATCGGCTCGTGCCGCCGCGGCGGCTGGCGGAGGCGTTCGGCTGGATGACCACCGCCGTCTTCGCGGCGAACGCGGGCGGTCAGGCGCTCGGCGGGCTGGTCATCCAGCGCTACGACTACCGAACGGGGTTTCTCACCGCGGCGGCCTGCGGTCTTGGTCTGGCGGTGGTGGTGTGGGCGGGCCGGAGACATCTGGTGCCCCGCTCGCCGTGACGCCGTACCGGTGGGCGAGGGCGGCGACGGTCGTGGCCATCGCCCGGCGCAGCTCCGCCGGGGCCGTGACCTCCACCTCGGCGCCGAGCCGGAGCAGTTCCTGGCCGGCGTGCCGGACGTTCTCGATCGGGATGGTCGCCTCCACCCAGCCGTCGCGGTCCGGCTCACCCGAGGACTCCGCGACCGCCCGTACCACGGCCGGATCGGCCAGGTCGGGCAGCCGGGCCAGGCCTTCGGCCGACAGCCGGATCGTCGCGCTCGCGGTGAACCGGCGGGCCTCGTACTCCGCCAGATAGGCCGTCCAGTGCGCCACCAGGTCGAAGCCGGCCGGCCGGGCGAAGCGCTCGGTGGTGACGGTGACGTCCCGCACCTGGGCGACCCGGTAGGTGGCGATCCGGCCGGCGTTCCCGGAGGCCGCGACGAGATACCAGGTGCCGGACTTGAGGACCAGCCCGTACGGCCGCAGCCGGCGCCGCACCTCCTGCGGCGCCCGCCACCGCCGGTAGCCCACGTCGACGGCGTGCTGGGCCACGACCGCGTCCATGAGCAGCGTCAGGAACGGCTGCGCCGGCGCCTCGTGGTGCCAGCCGGGCGCGTCCAGGTGGAACACCGCCGCGGTCCGGGCGGCCTGGTCACGCAGCTCCGCCGGGAGAGCCGCGAGCAGCTTGAGCCGGGCGGCGGCCACCTCCTCGGCCAGCCCCAGATCGGCCGCCGGCGCCGGCAACCCGGCCAGGAACAGCGCCCGCGCCTCCCCGCCGCTGAGCCCGGTCAGCCGGGTCCGGTAGCCCTCGACCAGCCGGTAGCCGCCGTGCTGGCCGGTCTCGGCGTACAGCGGCACCCCCGCCGCCTGCAGCCGGGCCAGGTCGCGGTACGCCGTGCGGACCGAGATCCCCAGCTCCGCCGCGAGCTGGCCGGCGGACAGCCGCCCGCGGGTCTGCAGCAACAACAGCATCGACAGCAAGCGACCGGCAGGCATGCGCTGATCATGCCGCTCAACCCTGACAGGTACTGACACAGCGCGGCCTTACGGTCCCGGCATGACACACGACGGCAGCACCGACTTCGACTTCCTGCTGGGCCGCTGGACGGTTCACCACCACAAGCTCGCCGACGGCACGGACCGCGACTGCACCGAGTGGATCGACTTCGCCGGGGTGGGGGAGGCCCGCCCGGTCCTCGCCGGCACGGGCAACGTCGACACCGTCTCGGCGACCCTGCCCGACGGACGCGCCTTCGAGGGCCTGACACTGCGCCTGTACGACCCCGGTGCCGACCTGTGGCGCATCTGGTGGTCGTCGACGACCAACCCGGGCCGGCTGGACCCGCCCGTCGAGGGACGCTTTCGTGACGGGCGAGGCGTGTTCCTCGGCGAGGACGAGGTCGGCGGCAAGCCGGCCCTGGTCCGCTTCCTGTGGTCGGCGATGACGCCCACGTCGGCGCGCTGGGAGCAGGACTTCTCCTTCGACGGCGGCCGCACCTGGGATCCGGTCAACTGGATCATGACCTTCACCCGCCGCGGCGACTGATTTCCCTCAAGGCCCCGCCGCCGGGGCCGATAGTGCCCTCACCTGTGACGTACCCGCCACGGGGTTCACCGTCCCCCCGGAGATGGCCATGTCGAATCGGTCCCGGCGCCCCGGCCTGAAGGCTGTCGCCACGGCGGCAGCCGCCCTCACCGCCCTGTCCTCGGCGCTCGGCGCGCTGCCGGCCGCCGCGGCGGAACCCGCCGTCGCGGGTACGTCGTCGATCATCGTCGGGGTCCGGTCCGGTGCCAGCACCACGGCGGTCGTCGGGCAGCTCGATGCCGCGCCGGGCATCGAGGTGCTGGAATCCGACCCGATCGCCCGGCTGGCCGCGGCCGACGTCACGGTCCCGGCCGCCGACCTGGGCGCCGCGTTGCGGCAGCTGCGCAGCAACCCGGGCGTGGCGTACGCCGAACTCAACCACGTCGTCCGGAGCACCGGCGTCACGCCCGACGACCCTGCCTTCGCCGACCAGTGGGGTGCCACGCGGACCGCCCAGCCGGCCGCCTGGTCGCGGTCCACCGGCAGCGGTGTCACCGTCGCGGTCGTCGACTCCGGCGTCAGCCCGGTGTCCGAGCTCGCGGGCCGGCTCCTGGCCGGCTACGACTTCGTCGACGACGACAGCGACGCCACGGATGTCCACGGCCACGGCACCCAGGCCGCCACCGTCATCGCCGCCAAGGGCAACAACGCCGCCGGCCTGGCCGGGGTGTGCTGGGACTGCAAGATCCTGCCCGTGCGCGTCCTGGGCGCGAACGGCCTGGGCTACACCGACGACGTCGCGGCCGGGATCACCTACGCCGCCGACCGGGGCGCGCACGTCATCAACCTGTCCCTGGGCGGCCCCGACTACAGCCGGCTCACCGAGAACGCCGTCGACTACGCCGTCGCGAAGGGCGCCGTCGTCATCGCCTCGGCCGGCAACTCCGGCGTCAGCGCCCGCAGCTACCCGGCCGGACACCCCAACGCGATCGCCGTCGCCGGTTCGACCAGCACCGACGGCCGGTACAGCTGGTCCAACCACGGCACCGCGGCCGACCCCTGGGTGGATGTCGCCGCCCCGGGCAGCAACATCGCGCAGGGCATGAACGGCGGCCTGTACTGGTACGCCGGGACCAGCTCGGCCGGACCGGTCGTCGCCGGCATCGCCGCACTCGCCCGCTCGGCCGCCCCGGCCGCCTCGGTGGCGCAGATCCGCGCGGCGATCGAGACCGGCGCCGACCCGGTGGGCACATGGGTCGCCAAGGGCCGGGTCAACGCCGGCGCCACCCTGGCCGCGCTGACCGGCACCCCGAACCCGGCCCCGACCCCGCCGGCCCCGCCGACCCCGCCGGCCGGCCCGGTCATCACCGGCCTCGGCCTCACCGACGGACAGCTGATCCGCGGCACCGTGACGTTCTCGCCGTCGGTCACCTCGGCCACGGCCCTGACCAAGGTGCAGCTGCGCACCCAGTCCGGCACCAAGGACGTCACCACCAACCTCCCGCTGACCGGCGCCCGTCAGGTCTCCTGGAAGACGACCAGCTTCACCGGCCCGGCCACCCTGACGCTGACGGCCACCGATGCCGCCGGCCGCACCGCCACCGCGCAGGTCAAGGTCACCGTGGACAACACCGCACCGGCCGCCACGATCACCAGCCCGGCCGCCGGTGCCAAGGTCACCCGGACCGTCCCGGTCACCATCAGCACCACCGCGACGGACGTGGCGAAGGCCGAGCTGCTGGTCAAGAACACGGTCGTCGCCACCGCCACCACCGCCCCCTGGACGCTGACCTGGGACAGCGCCGGCGCCAACGCCGGCGTCAGCCTCACCGTGCGGGTCACCGACACCGCCGGTAACGTCACCACGGTCACCCGCGCCGTCGTCGCCGACAACGCCGGACCGGCGCTGAGCTGGCGGACACCCGCGGCCGACGCGGTCGTCGGCGGAACGCTCAAGGTGGAGGCGAGCGCCACCGACGCCTCCGGTGTGGCCAAGGTCGAACTTCTCCGCGGCGACACAGTGCTGGCCACCGACACCACCGCGCCGTACTCCTTCGGCTGGAACACCGCGGGCGTCACCGGCCGGACGGCCCTGGTCCTGCGGGCCACCGACAAGCTGGGCTACGTCTCCACCACCGCGCGCACGGTCGTCGTCGACAGCAAGGCCCCGGTCGTGACCTCGGCCAGCCCGGCCGCCGCCGCCTCGGTCACCGGCGCGGTGGCGACCAGCCTGGTCGCCACCGACGAGCAGGGCGTGGCCGCCATCGAGCTGCTGGTCAACGGCAAGCGGACGGCCGGCGTCCGGGGCCGCACGAGTCTGGTCTTCGCCATCCCGGCCGGCCGGCTCACCGGTACGCCCACGCTGACCTGGACGGTCACCGACAAGGCGGGCAACGCGACCACGGTCACCCGCACGGTCAGCATCGTCAAGGCGGCCGGCCGGAACTAGGCCGGCCTCCTCTGGCAGGATCGACGGGTGGAAGACCGCAGGACCGCCACCGTGCTGCTCGTGTTCGGGCGCGGTGTCATCGGCGCCGGCGAGCACTACACGCTCACGCCGGCCAGCGCCGCCCGCGTCCAGGCCGCCGCGGACTACACCGTCGCGCACCCCGGCGTCTCCCGCATCGTCTTCACCGGCGGCTGGGCCGAGGCCACCGAGGGCGCCGGGCAACCCCCGGCGGGCTGGCGGGAGGGCGACCTGATGCTGCGCGAGGCCCGGTCGGCGGGCCTCGACCGGCACGCGGACCTGCGCGCCGAGACCCGGTCACGCAGCACGCTGGAGAACCTCGTGCACACCGTGGAGGACGGGCTGCTCGACGGGTACGCGTTCGACGCCGTACACCCGCTCGGTCTGGTCTCGCACCGCGAGCACCTGCCGCGGATCCGCCTGCTCGCCGCCAAGGTCCTCGGCGTGGGCGCCCGAGCTTTGCTGGACGTGCCCGCCACCGGGGGAGAGACGCCGCTGCCGTGGCGTTCCGAGCGGGCCGCCCGGGTCATCGCCCGCCTGGGCTTTCTCGGCACCCGCGACCCGGCCGCGCTGCTGCGGCGCGAACGCCGGATGGTCGCCTCCCTGCGCCGCGCCGAGCGCCTGTTACGAAACCCACCGAAGGAGTTGCGCCGGGCCCGCGACGCGCGGCGCCCGGCTGGGTAAGGAAGCGGTGCCACCGGACCCACGGACGGGCCGGCGACACCACAGAGGAGAACCACGTGCACGAGGAAAACCGGTCCATGATCGTTCTCCTGCCGGTCTATCAGCCCAGCCACCACCTGCCCACTCTCATGACCGAGCTGCGCCGGGTGGCGCCGCGGTGCCGGTTCGTCATCGTCGACGACGGCAGCAGCCCGGCCGCCGCCGAAGTGCTGCGGCAGGCGGAGAACCTCGGCGGCACGGTCCTGCGCCACCCCCGCAACCAGGGCAAGGGCGTCGCCCTCAAGACCGGTCTCCGGTACGCGGCCCAGCAGCATCCCGGCCACGACGTCGTCTGCGCGGACGCCGACGGCCAGCACAGCGTCACCGACATCGTGCGGGTCGCCGACCGCGTCGCACAGACCGGTCACACCGTGCTGGGTGTCCGCCGCTTCGCCGAGAACGTCCCGTTGCGCAGCAAGGTCGGCAACACGGTGACGCAGGTACTGTTCCGGGCCGCCACCGGCCGTGGGGTGCAGGACACCCAGACGGGGCTGCGGGCGTACCCGTCGGCTCTGCTCGAATGGCTCGGCACGGTCCCCGGCGAGCGCTTCGAGTACGAGATGAACGTGCTGCTCGAGGCGGCCCGCGCCGGGCACCGGATCGAGCAGGTCGTGATCACCACGACCTACCTGGACGACAACGCGTCCTCGCACTTCAGCCCGCTGAGCGACTCGGCGCGCATCTACTGGCCGCTGCTGCGCTACGCGGCGGCGGCCCTGCTGACGCCGGCCCGGGCGACCCGCTGACCGCCCGGGGCCGGCATCATCTCAGCACCAGGTCAGGGTGGAGTTCGACCGGGTGACGTTGCTGATGGTGTTGTTCGTGCCGGTGCACGGGCTCCACCGGATGTTGGTGTTGCTGACGGTGAGGTTCTGGAAGCGGATGTTCGACGAGGCCGGGAAGTCGGTGCGCGAGGAGATCCGCACCTCGCCACCGCCGCTGATCGTCCCGGACGCGCCGGCCAGCACGACGTTGTAGCAGTTCTCGATGAGCACCGAGTTGTTGCCGGTGTTGGCGATGTCCACCCGGTCGATGACCGCGCCGCCGCTCTCCGAGACGCAGAAGATGCCCCGGCCGCCGCCGCGCGCCTTGACGGTCCCGACGCGGATGTTGGTGGCGTAACTGCTGCCGATCCGGCCGTTGCGGTTGGCCATCCGGAACGCGGCGTAGCCGGTGCCGGCGCCCGCGTTCTCCGCGTCGACGGTGCCCACGGTGGCGTTGACCGTCTGGTTGAGCAGCAGCCCGGACTCACCGACGTTGCGGGCCGTGACGGTGCCGATGGTGATGCCGTCGACGCCGTAGGTCTCCACGGCGTGCGAGCTGGCCCCGGAGACGTAGGCGCTGTCGATCCGGATGTTGCGCGACGGCACGGACTTGTCGCCGTAGTTGTCGATCCGGACGCCGAGGCCGCTGGACAGGCGCATGTCGATCTGCCCGAGGATCAGGTTGTTCACGCTGCGCATGAAGATGCCGTACAGCGGGGCGCCGGTGACGTTGAGATGGGCCACCTCGACGTCGCGGGTGCCGCGGGAGTAGATCGGCGCCTGGTCGCCGGAGCCGGTACCGGTCACGTTGATCGTGCCGCACACGTCCAGCAGCGTGTAGCTGGGCAGCGAGATCCGGGAGTTCGCGCTGATCGAGCCGGAGCCGCGGACCAGCACGTTCTGCTTGGACGTGCGGCTGGGCAGGCTGCTGATCGCGGCCTGCACCGCCGCGCGCATGTCGGTGCCGGTGTAGACGGTGCTGCTGCCCCGGCGGGCGGTCCAGGTGCTGCCGCTGAGCGTCGCCTCGGCTTGGTACGACAGGGCGCCGCAGGCGGCGGCCGAGGCCTGGGAGAGGCCGACGGCGACGCCGGTGCCGGAGAGCACCAGCGTGGTGGCGGCCAGCAGGCCGGTCCGCCAGCGCCGGCGCGCGGTGGTCTTCGGGCTTGGGGAGGTCATGACTGCTCCAAAATCTCGGCTGACGAGCTGGCCGCCGTGCGCCCTCACGGCTGTGTTCGATGCTCCGGTAAGCGCTTTCCATACACGGACATCGATGTAAAGGAGATGTTAACGGTCACTACCGAGGTGTCAAGGCCGGCCGGCCCGTGACCGGCGGCGGCGAGCGACGTTGAACCATCGCGGAGCGGTGTTCCGCAGGGCCGGCGGGGGTACGGGGTTGAGCGGGGAACAGCTTGTCGAGCCCGTGGTCTACGGTCTTCACGTGCCAGAACAGCCAGTCTCGGACCCGGCCGCCGACACGCCGTCACCCGACGCCGCCGCCGGGCCCGGTCCCGGCCTGCCCGGTTCCGGCGTGCCTGATCTCGGCTTGCCCGATTCCGGCCTGCCCGTCGAGGCCGACTCCGGCAAGTTCACCGTCCGGCTGACCAACTTCACCGGCCCGTTCGACCTGCTGCTGCAGCTCATCGGCAAGCACAAGCTCGACGTGACCGAGATCGCGCTGCACCAGGTCACCGACGACTTCATCGCCTACATCCGGGCCATGGGCGACGACTGGGACCTGGGCGAGACCAGCGAGTTCCTGCTGGTCGCGGCCACCCTGCTGGATCTGAAGGCGGCCCGGCTGCTGCCCTCGGCCGAGGTGGAGGACGAGGACGACCTGGCCCTGCTGGAAGCCGGCGACCTGCTCTTCGCCCGCCTCCTGCAGTACAAGGCCTACAAAGAAGCCGCGGCCGTCATCGCGGACCTGGAGGGCGTCGGCGCCAGACGCTGGCCGCGCGCGGTCTCCCTGGAGCCCCGGTACGCCGAGGCCCTGCCCGACCTGGTCCTCGGCATCGGCCCGGAACGCCTGCTCAAGCTGGCCCTGAAGCAGTTCCTGCCCAAGCCCGGGCCGCCCGAGGTGTCGATCGCGCACATCCACCAGGTCCGGGTCAGCGTCCGCGAACACGCCACCCTGATCCGCGACCGCCTCCGCCGCGCGGGCAGCGCGACCTTCAGCCTGCTGATCGCCGACTGCGAGAACACCCTCGAGGTGGTGGCCCGCTTCCTGGCGCTGCTGGAGCTGTACCGCGAGGGCCTGATCGACTTCGAGCAGCCGGTGTCGCTGGAGGAGATGACGGTCCGCTGGATCGGCGGTGACCGGGCCGAAGGCGACCTCGACATCGACGACTACGAAGGCACACCCCCGGAACCGGACACGGCGGCGATGGACCTGGACGAGGAGGACGCCCACTCCGAGCCGGGCGCGATGGCCTCGGTGGACCAGGACCAGGACGAGGACGACGACGCGGACCTCGACGACTTCGACGTCCCGGACTTCACCGAATACCCCGGCCCCATCCCGGATTCCGCCGACGCCGACGCCGACGCCGACGAGGCCGATGCCGACGCCGACGCTGCGGATGCTGGCGGCGACGGGCGCGGTGCGGCGGAGTTCCCGGCGGGGGCCGAGGCGGACTCCGGCCTGGCCGGGCCGGGTGAGTTCGGGTCGGCGGGGGCGGGTACTTCTGGGGCCGACCGCACCGCAGACCGTGTTTCGACCGACGAGGAACTGTCATGAGCGACGAGCGTCCCGAGTCCCTTGCCGCGCAGGCCGCCTCCTGGGTGCCGCCCTGGGAGCGGGCACCGCGGCCGCCCGATCGGGACTTCGAGGCCGAGGTCCGGGCGGGGGAGCGCGACGACGAGGAGCTCGCCGAGTCGGATCTCACGGATGACGACGACGACTTCGATCCCGCCTTCGAGGGTGCGGACCCGGCGCCCGGTGACGGGGTGCCGGCCGAGTTGCCGCCGTTCCCGGAGGAGGCCGGGGGGCCGCCGACCGTGGACGCCCCGCGCGAGATGCCCGGTGACGAGGAGCGCGAGCCGACCGATGTCGGTGGCGGGCCGGAGCTGCCGCTGCCGGGCGCCATCGAGGAAGCCGCCGAGAACGAGATCGGCAACGCCCCGCTGGTCGACGCGCCGATCGACGGTGACGACGCCGGGGATGTCTTCGACGCGGCCGCCGACGATGACGTCGATGACGACGCGGACGTGGACCTGCCGTTCACGGAGGAGGTGCCCGGACCGGGAGAGGACGACGAGCCGCCCGCCGGAGACACTCCCGCCGGGCGGGCTGACGGGTCCGCGTCGACCGCCGCCGCCGACGCCGCTGCTGACGCCGACGAGGCCCATGCTGAGGCGACCGGAGCGCCGCCGACCGGCGACGACGCCGAGCCGGTCAGGCCCGGGGGTGGGTCGGGGGCCGCGGATGCGGCCGCTCGGGGTGCCGCCGACGTTGAGGCCGCGGTGACCGCCGGGGCCGTGGCGAGTCAGCCTGTGGCGCGGGCGCGGCCGAGTTCCGGGATTCCCGCGCAGGGGCGTGGCAGCAAGGGGGGCGCCGCTGCTTCTGGTGCGGCGTCGACCCGTACCGGAGAAGAAGCGGAACCCCTCCCGCCGATGGACGATGCCGAATTGCGGGCGGCGCTCGAAGCCATTCTGCTCGTCGTCGACGAGCCGGTCGCCGAGATGCAGCTGGCGCAGATCGTCGAGCAGCCGACCGAGCGGGTCGCCGGCATGCTGGAGGACATCTCGGCGCGGTACACCGCGGCCGGGCACGGGTTCGACCTGCGGCGGGCCGCGGGTGGCTGGCGTCTCTACACGCGGCCGGAATATGCGGCCTATGTCGAGCGGTTCGTACTGGATGGCCAGTCGGTGCGGCTCACCCAGGCTGCGCTGGAAACGCTCGCTGTAGTCGCTTACAAGCAACCTGTCACCAGGTCGCGCATCTCGGCCATCCGCGGTGTGAACTGTGATGGCGTCATGCGTACGCTTAGCACTCGCGGCCTCATCGAGGAATGCGGCACTGAGGGCGAGACCGGGGCATTCCTGTACCGCACCACGGCGCTGTTCCTGGAGAAGCTCGGCCTCAACTCGGTCGACCAGCTTCCGCCGCTGGCCCCGTTCCTGCCCGACGATGTGGAAGAAGTGCTCGATGCCTCAGGCTGATCCGGATAGCTCCGTGCGGCTGCAGAAGATTCTCGCCACCGCGGGAGTCGGATCCCGGCGCGCGTCCGAAGACCTGATCTTCCGGGGCCGCGTCACCGTGGACGGCAAGGTCGCCAAGCTCGGCGACAAGGTCGACCCGGCCAAGGTGGAGATCCGTGTGGACGGCGCGCGGATCGTCACCGACACCAAGCTGGTGTACCTGGCCATGAACAAGCCCCGCGGCGTGGTCTCGAGCATGGACGACGAGAAGGGCCGCAACGAGCTGGCCGACTTCCTCGGCACATTCGAGCAGCGGATCTTCCACGTCGGCCGGCTCGACGCCGACAGTGAGGGGCTGCTGCTGCTCACCAACGACGGCGCGCTCGCGCACAAGCTGATGCACCCGTCGTACGGGATCGCCAAGACCTACCTCGCCGAGGTCGCCGGCCCGCTGCCGCGCAACGTCGGGCGCCGGCTGCAGAGCGGCGTCGAGCTGGAGGACGGCCCGGCCAAGGTCGACTCGTTCAAGCTGATCGACGCGATCGGCAAGACCGCGCAGATCGAGATCACCCTGCACGAGGGCCGCAAGCACATCGTGCGCCGGATGATGGACGAGGTCGGTCACCCGGTGTCGCGCCTGATCCGTACGGCCGTCGGCCCGATCCGGCTCGGCGACATGCGCCCGGGCGGTTTCCGCCGGCTGTCGAACGCCGAGGTGAGCGCCCTCTTCAAGGCCGTCGGCGACTGAGCCGGGCCCGCCCGGCACAATAGGTAGTTGTCCGTCAGACGTCCTGGAGGTAGCGGTGGAGCAAGCAGTGCGGCCCGAACGATGCGTGGTGGCCGTCGACGGTCCCTCGGGATCGGGCAAATCCACCGTTTCCCGGCGGCTCGCCACCGCGATCGACGGCATCTACCTGGACACCGGCGCGATGTACCGGGCGATCACCTGGGCGGTGCTGCAGGCCGGCGCCGACCTGCAGGACCCGGACGCGATCGCCAAGATCGCCCAGGAGACCGGCCTGGAGATCGGCACCGACCCGCGCGCGCCGCATTTCCGCGCCAACGGCGAGGACGTCGACGCGGCCATCCGCGGGCCCGAGGTCACCGGCGCGGTCTCGGCCGTGGCCGCGGTCCCGGCGGTACGCCGTCAGCTGGTGCGCCTCCAGCAGGAGATCATCACCGCCGCCCCCCGCATCGTCGTCGAGGGCCGCGACATCGCCACCGTCGTCGCCCCCGATGCCGACCTCAAGGTCTACCTGACCGCGTCGGCCGCGGCGCGCGCCCAGCGCCGCAGCGCGGAGGACGCCACCGACGTGGCGGCGACCGAGGCAGACCTGAACCGCCGCGACAAGCTCGACTCCAGCCGCGCGGTCGACCCGCTGCGCCAGGCCGACGATGCCGTCACGCTCGACACCACGGGCATGGGCATCGACGAGGTCGTGGCAACGCTCCTGAGCATGCTCAACAGCAAGGTGAGTTCGTGAGTGACTTCTCTTCCGAGGTCTCGGCCTTGGAATCCGCACTGCACCAGTCCATGGCGGAGGAAGGCCCCGTCCCGGTCGTCGCCGTCGTCGGCCGGCCCAACGTCGGCAAGTCGACGCTGGTCAACCGCATCATCGGCCGCCGCCAGGCGGTGGTCGAGGACAAGCCGGGCGTGACCCGCGACCGCGTGCCGTACGACGCCCAGTGGAGCGGCCGCCGCTTCACCGTGGTCGACACCGGCGGCTGGGAGCCCGACGCCCGCGACCGCGCGGCCGCGATCGCCGCCCAGGCCGAGATCGCCGTCCAGACCGCCGACGTGGTCATCTTCGTGGTCGACGCCATGGTCGGCGCCACGGACGTCGACGAGAAGGCCGTCCGGATGCTGCGCCGCAGCCACAAGCCGGTCATCCTGGTCGCCAACAAGGCGGACAACCAGAACATCGAGAACGACACCGTGTCGCTGTGGGGGCTGGGACTGGGGGAGCCGTTCCCGCTCTCGGCTCTGCACGGCCGCAACGCCGGTGACCTGCTCGACAAGATCCTGGCCGCGATGCCCCCGGCCCCGGCGATCATCGAGAACGCCCCCCGCGGCCCCCGCCGCGTGGCGCTGGTCGGCCGCCCGAACGTCGGCAAGTCGTCGCTCCTGAACCGCGTGGCCCGCGAAGAGCGAGCGGTCGTGGACTCGGTCGCGGGCACGACGGTCGATCCGGTCGACAGCCTGGTGGAGATGGACGGCGAAGTCTGGCAGTTCGTCGACACCGCCGGCCTCCGCAAGCGGGTCAACCAGGCATCGGGTACGGAGTACTACGCGTCGTTGCGTACCGCCGGAGCCGTCGAAGCCGCCGAGGTCGGCGTCGTCCTGCTGGACGCGTCCGAGGTCATCAGCGAGCAGGACCAGCGGGTGCTGACGCAGGTGGTCGAGGCCGGGCGCGCACTGGTGATCGCCTTCAACAAGTGGGACCTGGTCGACGCCGACCGCCGGACCTTCCTGGACAAGGAGATCGACCGCGAGCTCAAGCGCATCCCCTGGGCCATCAAGGTCAACATCTCGGCCAAGACCGGTCGCGCCGTAGACAAGCTGGCGCCGGCGCTGCGCAAGGCTCTGGACAGCTGGGAGAAGCGCATCCCGACCGGGGCTCTGAACCAGTGGCTGACGGCGCTGACGCAGGCCACGCCGCACCCGGTGCGTGGCGGGCGAGCGCCGCGGATCATGTTCGCGACGCAGGCCGGGGTGGCGCCGCCGAGGTTCGTGCTGTTCACGACGGGGCCGCTGGATGCGGGGTATCAGCGGTTCATCGAGCGGAAGCTGCGCGAGGAGTTCGGGTTCGAGGGGTCGCCGATCGAGGTGTCGGTGAAGCCCCGGAAGAAGCTCGGTCCTGGTGGGCGGGGTAAGGCCCACGGGTAGGTTTCGGCTCGTCCCGGCAGGCCGGTGGTAAGTCGGTTGGAGGGCTGGGGTAGGGTTGAGATGTTGCCGCGCACTGGGGTTCCGGGGCGTGGCATCGGGCTGTAGCGCAGCTTGGTAGCGCACTTGACTGGGGGTCAAGGGGTCGCAGGTTCAAATCCTGTCAGCCCGACAGCGAAAGGGTTTCCGCAGGTCAGATGACTGCGGAAGCCCTTTTTTCATGATCATCGGGTTTGCCCGGGTCTAGCACGCCGCTACTGGACCCTTTGACTCGGCAGGTGACCTGATGCACCCGACACCCCGCCCCCTACCCACCGCTGGCCTGTCCCCGGCATGGACCGGCTATCTACGTGACTGGGATCGTGCCCTGCGCGCGGCCAATCATCCGCAGACCACCCGTTACAACTATCTGCTCGCCGCCGCCCAGTTGGGCCGGTACCTGCGCGAGTACTCCCCGGACCCGGAGGCCGTCACGGCGGCCGATGACCCGACGCGGGTATCGCGGGCGCACGTGGAGTCGTTCCAGGGTTGGATGATCGAGACACGGTCGGCGTCGACGGCGTTGAACAAGCACAAGTGTCTGCAGCAGTTCTTCAAGTTCCTGCTGGTCGAGGAGGAGATCGCCCGGTCGCCGATGGAGCGGGTCGCGCAGCCGAAGACGGTGCAGAAGTTGGTGCCGGTGATGCGCGACGAGGACACCCGCAAGCTGCTGGAGGTGTGCAAGGGCACCGGGTTCGTGCAGTTGCGGGACGAGGCGCTGATCCGGCTGTACGCGAACACCGGCGCCCGGTTGTCCGAGATCGGTGGGCTGTTGGTCGATGATGTGGATCTGGCCACGGACTCGGTGCACCTGCATGGCAAGGGTGCCAAGGACCGGCGGGTGCGGTTCGGTCCGAAGACCGGCCGGGCGGTCAGCCGCTACCTTCGTGCCCGCGCGAAGCGCCCGGGCAGCGAGTTGCCGCAGTTGTGGCTGGCCGAGCGTGGTGCCCGGCCGCTGGCCCCCAACGGCATCAAGATCCGGCTCAAGCGGCTCGGCGAGGCCGCCGGCCTGGATGGTGTTCATGCGCATCGGTGGCGGCACACCTTCGCGCATGAGTGGAAGCGTGCCGGTGGGGACACGGGTGATCTGATGCTGTTGCTGGGCTGGTCGTCCGAGGACATGGTCCGGCACTACGGGGCGTCCGCGGCCGCGGAAAGAGCACAGGAAAACCAGCAGCGCCTTGGTATCGGGGAACGCTTCTGAGGCACCCGCGTCGGTGGTGCTGGGTCGTGGCCCGGCCGGACTTGTCCGGCCGGACCACGACGTCCGCCCTGTCCCGGCTGCCGTCGGTGGCTTACGAGGCGCGTTTACGGCGGCGCGCCGCTGCGGACTTTTCGGCCAGCTGCAGCATGTAGGCGGTGCGGGCGTGCAGTGCCATGGCGGTGCGCACGTCCTCGGGCAGGGTGTTGTCGGGATCGACCTGACGTTCGAACCGGCGCAGGAACGCCTGAGTTCCGCTGGCGGTGCGGGCGGCGCGGTTTGCGGTCGCGGCCCACGAGGCGTGAGCGGCGATCCGGGCTCGTCGCTTGCGCTGCTGGGGGGTCAGCCCGCTCTCCGTCCGGCTCTCGCGAGGTTCGGCGGTGGGGTCAAACATCGTCACCGATCCGGAGCCGGGCCTGGATCTGCTGGGCGCGGTCGGCGGCTGCGGCGGCACCGTAGTGCCGCGGCATGTCGTCGGAGGTCCAGCCCATCACCAGCATCAGGTCGCCGGTGTCGCCGCCGGCCAGTTTCCACTGGTGTGCGTAGGTGTGCCGCCACCGATGCGCGTGGACGTTGTCGATCCCGGCGGCCTCGCCGCGCCGGCGAAGCATGATCTTGATGCCGTTGGCCTGCAACGGGCACGCGCCTCGGGCGGCGAGCCACAGGTGCGGCAGATCGGCTCCTAAATGCTCGCGGCGTGCACGTAGGTACCGGCTGATTGCCCGACCGGTTTTCGGGCCGAACCGCACGCGTCGGTCCTTGGCTCCCTTGCCGTGGTAGCGGATGGTGTCCAGTGCCAGATCCACGTCGTCGAGGCGCAGGTTCGCCACCTCGGACAGACGTGCTCCGGTGTTGCACAACAGGCGGATGATCGCCGTGTCGCGCAAAGGCAGGAAGTCCTTGCCCCTGCAGGTATCCAGAATCGTGGTGGTGTCTTGGTCGGAGATGACGGGGATCAGGGTGGTGGCGGTGCGCGGCTGGCGCAGCCGCAGCATCGGTGACTCGTCGATCTCTTCCTCGTCGACCATCAGCCAGCGGAAGAACTGTTGCAGCGCCTTGTACTTGTTCATCGCGGTGGAGGCTGACCGAGTCTCCACCATCCACGCCTGGAACGCTTCGAGGTCGTGACGGGTGACGTCCACTGGGGTGGCGCACGCGCTGTCCCGATCGTGAGAAGGCTGCACGGCTAGAAAGCGGGCGAGTTGGACAGCGGCCAGCAGGTAGTTGTATCGCGTGGTTGCGGGATGGTTCGCCGAGCGCAGGCTGCGGTGCCAGTCGCGTAGGAATCCGACCCAGCCCTGCGGCAGACCGGTCGTCATCGCATCGAGGTCAAACGTCATGCAGCGACCCCCTTGGGCAGAACGGATTGGCCCTGGTGGCGGGACTCAGGTGGAATCGGGGACGCGACGGCCCGTGGTGTGGGCGTCGACCGCGACGGGGCGTGGGAACCGCGCCGGCTACCGACACGAAGCGCCGGAACGCTGGGGCGGCGTGGTGCCCTGCAGCCGCGACGGCGGCTGTTGGGGCTGGTGAGCCCTGCAGTACGTAGGTGTTGATCTCCATTTTGTCCTCCTCATGACGAAGGGCCGCCACCGCGGGCGGCCCTTATGGGCGATAAGCGTTTACCGATCGACGATCAGCAAACGCCCTCCTGGAGCACATTGGCATATGGCAATGCGGGTTCCGGGGGGTGTCCCTATGGGTTTCGTCAAGCAGCGAGTGCATGCGTGCTGGGCCGTGTTTGGTAGGGCGTTTGGTCGCGGAGCATCGCGAACAGGACGTCGACTCGGCGGCGAGCCAGGCAGATGAGAGCGGCGTTGTGGCGTTTGCCCTGGGCGCGTTTGCGGTCGTAGTAGGCCTTCGACGGCGGGTGGGCAAGGGACGCGAAGGCGGCGAGGAAGAATGCGCGTTCAGCTGCTTGTTGCCGCCGGGAGGCGGGTGCTCACCTCGGATGCTGCTGCCGGAGCGGCGAGTGACCGGAGCGAGGCCGGCGTAGGCGGCCAGGTGTCCCGGGGTGGCAAAGGCCGTGCCATCGCCGACCTCGAGCAGGATCCTCGCTGCGGTCCTGACTCCGATGCCGGGCATCGAGGTCAGGACCTCGGCAAGAGGGTGCGCATCAAGGATCCCCTCAACCTCGGCAGCGACCTGATCGCGCTGCAGCAGCACGTCGCGCAGACTGTCGGCCAGCCTGGGCAGGATTTTCTCCGCTGCTGTGGTGCCGGGAACGGTGACGGTCTGCTCGTCCAGCGCGGCCATGACCTGCTCGATCAGGCGTTCACCCATGCGGGGCGCGTTCTTGGTCGCGATCGACACCAGCTTGCGACGGCCGGCCTTGCGCAGACCCGCCGGCCCGCCGCAGCGCGACAGCAACTCGAGGACGGCTTTGTGCTGCACCTTCGGTCCGATGACACGTTCGAGGGCGGGGTGGATCTGCGTGAGCAGTCCGCGGATCCGGTTGGAGACGCGGGTGGCCTCACCGGCGAGGTCGTCGTCGTAGCCGACGAGGACTTCCAGCTCTGCCAGGGTTTCGTCGCCGGCGTCGACGCGGCGCAGCGTGTGGGGCAGGGTGCGGGCGGCGTCGGCGATGACGTAGGCATCACGGGCGTCGGTCTTGGCGTTGCCGGGGTGAAGGTCAGCGATACGGCGCATCGCCAGGCCGGGCAGGTAGGCGACTTGATGGCCGCAGGCGCGGGCGACCGCGACCGGCAGAGCTCCGATCGACGCCGGCTGGTCGACCACGACCAGGATCGGACCATGGCGGGTGAGTTTGTCGAACACCTCCCGCAGCTTGGCCTCGGTGTTGACCAGCGCCGCGTCGTGCAGACGCCTGCCGTCCGGCGTCAGCGCGACGGCATGATGGCCGTCCTTACCGACATCTAGCCCGAGAAATACCTGGTAGTCGCCGTGCACATCGCCTCCCCGCGACGTCACCCACAAGGCCCGATCGCCAGTCCGGCGTCGACTGCCGGCAGCCACGTTACGAAGAGACCTACCCCAATCCTGCAGGGTTGCCCTGTCCCTATCAGCGGTCCGTCGGCGCCACCCAGCCCGGCGACAACACCCCCGGATCATGCATGCGACAGGGGAAGTAAGTCATACCGGGCCAGGCGACCGAGCAGTCCCCGGCTGGGGACGATCAAAAGGTAACGGGGGGGCGGGCGTACCCAGACCCGGTGAACTGGAACGCCGAACTACGTGCCGGATCTCCAGCGGCTCCGCCGATGCGGGCCCAGGCAGGTGTATGGACCGCTTGGCAGCATCGAGCAGGTGGTGGGCCGGTGGGTACGAAGTTTGGATCGAGGCTGGGCTTGGCGTCCGAGTACCCCGGCGAGCATCGACGTCGAAACGCCGAGCCTGCGGTGCTACGCCGACTTCAGTCAGTTTGAGCCTGACCTCATCGAAGATGCAGGTCAGGGCTCGAACCGGGGGACCGCGCAGGGCTCGAACCGGGGGACCATACATGGCAGAATAAGAACCGCATTTTTCTGTTCAGGGGCCATCGGTTACGGTCCCGGCGGTTCGTTACCGCGCCGCACCGACAAGGTCGTGAGAACCCCTCGCGCCACGGTAACCCTGCGTGACCCAAGCCCTCAACACCTCAAAGCCGCGCTGTTATGCCGGTTCGCTGGCTGACGCCTTCGCCGAACCCGACCGTTGTCGCCCCCAGCGGTCGCTACGTCCTGCCGTTGTTTCGTGATTCAGCCGGCCGCGCCCGAATCAGGACTCGTCCGGGGCTTCTGCAGGACAGTACCGTCGCAGACGCCGACCGCGACGTCTCGCACCCAGCAGAAGCGGCTTGGCTCACTAGCACGCCGTGGGGGTACAACTCGATCGAGCTGAAGACGCTGATTGACCTCGGCGTGAAACACTTACTGTCGTACCCTGTGACGCCGCGGTGATCATCTTGCCGCTGTCCGGTCCGTTGCAGTCGGGTTCGTGGAGAGCAGGGTGCCGGGCGTGCTCCGGTGCGCCGGGTGGCGTTGCGCGGCGACGACGCGGTCTCGGTCATGGACGATCCGACCAAGCAGGTCGACGCCGGCGCGCTGCCGGCAGGCCGCGGGTCGAGGTGTGGTCGGCGGTTACTGCGACCACGGACGATCATCAGGCGCTGCGCACCCCCACCCGTCCGGTCCGCAGCCACCCGCATCCGCTTCGGCGACGGTTCATTCCCGAACGTCACCCCGCAGCTGCGGGCGGCAGTTCCTCGATCCTCTCCGAAGGGGTCGATTCCCACCCCACGGTGATCTTGATGTTGGCCTTGGCGGTGCCCTTCACCAAAACGGCGGTGAGCTTGCCGGACTCGACGCCGATATCGCAGCCCAGCTCGATCTTGACATTGTCGGGCTTGACTCGCCGAACGGCCTTGACGACATGTTCGGTGAGCGCCCCAATCGACCGTGTCACGTCGGAGAACTCGGGAAGCCGGCCAGCGACCTCCTCCTCTCCTCCCAGTGCGACGGCCTCGACGACGATGCGTTCCCCGTCGATGACAACGGGGACCCGGATGATGTCGCCGCGGTATTTCGATTCCTCCACGAGTTTTCCTTCCGTGCTCGTCAAACTTCGTGATCCCGGAGTCGTCGCAGGGCCGGCAGGGCGGACGGCAGATCCCGGTAGGTCCGGACGATGCGCGCCAGCGTCGGAGCCACGGCCGACACGAGGAACGGATTCGAGGAACCGAGCGCTTGTTCGCAGACCGATTCCGCTTGTCCGTCGCGTCCGGTGGCCGCCAACAGATGGGCCACGCGAATGGTGATCGGCCCGGTACGCGGACCAACCCGCTCCAGCAGAAGCGGATACTCGTCCGGAACCTCACCCAGGAGCTGAACTAGGACTTCCTCCGCTTGGTCGAGCAACGCGGAATTGGCCGGCGGGCGTGCGCCGACCCGGTCACGCAGCAGCGCAACGGCGGACGAGGCGCTGCCGGACCGGGCAAGCGCGTAGGCCCGGTAGATCTCGGCCTGCACGGCGATCTGCTCGTCGTCGGAGTCCACGGCCAGGGCCAGCGTCTCCGCCGCCTGGGCGTACGCCTTCTCGCCGACCAGATGCATCCCGAGGTCGAAAGCGGCCAACGCCGCTACCTCCGGCGGAGCGAACTGGACGATCAATAGGGTGGCCAGCGGCCAGAACGGGTTGTTGTTCTCCTTCAGCAAGCCGGTGAGCAGGACGGCGGCACGGACCGCCTTCGGCTCCCGGGCGATGGCGGCTCCGAGCCGAGCAATCGCGGCCTGCGCGGCCGCCACAGCGACTTCGCCGTCCCGGACGAAGACCTCCTCCGGGGGCATGTCTGAGACCGTCCGGGCCACCAGGAACAGAAACGTCGCATCGCGAAGGTTCTCCTGTGCCCGGTCGCGGTCCGCCGCAACGGCACGTCCGGGCCGCCAGAAGATCCGTCCCACCGAGTCGGTCGTCCGCGTCGCGATACCGTCCTGCTCGGCGAGGCGCAGAGCGTGATCGATGTCGGCCTCATCGATCGAGGTCTCATCACGGAACGGCGCGAGCCATTTACGCACATCGGATTCGCCGACCTCGTCACCGATGACCCGCTCGAACTCGATCAACAGGTCGATGAGATCCGTGACGAGAAAACGGCCCGGCTCACCCTCGACCTCGGACCTTGGATCACCGGAGACCGGGTGCATCTGGCGGCGGCTCCTCTGGGGCGCGGGACCGGTGGCCAGACCGGTGCTTTCCGGTCTACATTAAACTCCGGTCGGGCCCGGTGGAAGGGGTCTTGTTCACGTGTACGAGCCTCGCGATCAGCTCTCCCGGGCACTGGCCGCCGCCACCGTGGGCATCTCGGCCGACTCCCGGTCGGGGACCGGGTTCTTCGTCGGCACCGGACTCGTTCTGACCTGCGCCCACGTCCTACATGACGCCACCGGTCCGGTCACCGGGCGGTGGAAGGGGCGAGAACTGGAGTTGACGCGGGTCGACGAGTGGTACCAGCCGGGCGACGAAGGCGGACCCGACCTGGCACTTCTCCGCGTGGCGGACGCCGTCGACGCGACGGCGGTCGGACTCGCGGACGTCGTCGCACCCGGCGATGAGCTGTACGTGCAGGGCTACCCAGACGGCGCCTACCGGGCCGGCGACTCGGTCGTGCTGACCGCGCAGGGCCCGTCGACCCGCAGCGACGATGTCGTCCTGGAACGGGCGGACGGTCAGGTGACGGCCGGGTTCAGCGGATCTCCGGTGCTGAACTGGCGGACGGGCATGGTGTGTGCCGTCGTCCGGATAGCGGACAACACCCCGGGAAAGACGCCCCTGGTGCGGCTGACTCCGGTGTCCGCCGTACTGGATGCCTTTGCCGGGGTGCTCGTGCGCGATGCCTCTGCCTCCTGGCGCGACATCCTCAGCGACTCGCAGTTACGGTCCGCGGAAAGCCGGCACCCCGGCTCCCGGCTCAGGGCGTACCTGAGGGCGATCCTCGACGACGAGGCCGCGCAGATCACCGGGCCGTTCGGCGTCAGCGGCGAAGCCCTTGCCGCCGTCCACCAGGCCCCACGACTGGCCTCGGCCGATGGCGAGCCGGTATCGGTCGACGGGCTGATCGGCGACTACTCGGTGCTCACCGGCGAGGCGGGCGTGGGAAAGTCCAGCCTCCTGCGGTTGCTGCGCCGGGACACCGCACGCCGCCTCCTGGCCGGAGAACCGGTTGGGTTCGTCCCGGTGCTGGTCAAGGCGTCCGCCCTGGACGGAAACGGGCGCTCCCGATCGGCGCGGATCGCGGACGCCGTCGGGCTGGAGCTGGGACATCTCGTCAGCGATCCGCTCGTCGGGGACGACTTCCGGGGCGAAGCCCTGCCCGGCACGCCGTGGCTGCTGCTCGCCGACGGTTTCGACGAGATCCTGCGGCCGGAGGTACGGCTTCGGGTGTTAGGCGCTCTTGCGACCGCCCGCGGCGAGCCGTATCTGCGGGTGCTCCTGGCGACCCGTCCCCTGCCACCTGCTGAGGAGCACCTGCTCCGCACGCGAGAGGTTCCGGGGGTGTCGCTGCTCCCTTTCACGCCCGGCCAGAGCCGAGCTCTGGTCAAGGCACTGCTGGGCCACTTCATGGACGACGCCGGTGAGGACACGGACCACGCAGCAAGACTGACCATGCGTATCGAGGCCAGTCAGATCGCCGATCTCGCCCGCATCCCGCTCGTTACCACGATGCTCGCGGTGCTGTACGCCGCCGATCCGCTGCGGGAACTGCCCCAGAACCGCAACGAACTATACGAGATGTACGTGCAGCACTTCCTCGATCGGCAGAAGACTGAGTTCCACGTGCTGCCGCGGCTCCTCGAGATCGCCGGGGACTTCCCCGGCGGCCCGGACGCGGTTACGCGGCTTCTGGACGGCATCCGGGATCTCCTGACCGCGTACGCCGTGCACCAGCGCGGCGATGACGGTCAGCTGCCGCTGGGCCGGTTCGCCGGTAAATGGGCCGAAACGCTCCGGCCAGCGGGGTTCACCCCGGCGGTGTGGCACCGGACGATCGATGATCTGGTGCGCCAGACCGGTCTGGTCGTCCGCGACGACTTCACCCACGCGACCATCGCCGACTATTTGGCGGCCGATCACGTCACCGCACTCCGGCTCGATCGACAGATCACCATCAGTGCGGCAACTGCTTCCTTCCACATCGCGGCCGAGCGCTCTTACCTGAGCTTCCTGGCCGGCGGATGGGTCGGCCGGCATCTCGCCCACCTTCGTTGCTTCTGCGAGCGGCTCGCCGACGGTTCACCTCTGCATCTCGACTTCCTCGTGACCTTGAGCGAGGACGGCGTAGAGGTGCCGGCCGACGTCATCGAGCTGACGATCGAGCGACTCGAGGTGGCGTCGAACAATCCGAAGAAAGGGGCTCAAGGTCGTGTCGTGAGCGCCGCACTGTTGCGAAGGCTCAATCGTGAACGCGCTGTTCCCCGGTTACGGCTGCTCGCCTACGAGCCCCGGTGCAGCGAGCTGACCGACTCCATCTCCGCGGTTCCGAATCTGTGGGCGTTGGACGCGACGACGTTGTTCCTGGAGGTCCGGCCCGAGGAGGCCGATGCCCTGCTGCGGTTTCAGGTCATCGACAACCGCCGCACCGATGCCAGCCGGCTCAGGGCCGCGAGGGAACGGCAGTCCAGGGGTCTGCCACACGCCAGCTTCACCTTCACCCTGCTAATCACCGACCGGGAGGTCGCGAACGAGACCCGCCTGGACGCCCTGCGTGATCTGACCCGGATCGACCTCGCCGAGGCGCACAAACAGGCCCGCGGGCTGATCCGGGACCGCACGATCCGGGTCGATGCGGCGATCGTGCTTGCTGAGGCGGCCCCTTCGCCGGGTTTCGGCCTCCTCGCGGAACTCAGCGAGCACTCCGGCATCGAGGCGGAACGGTGCCATGCCGCCGCGCATCTCCTGCGGTCACCCGAGCATCGGCCGACCGCCGTCGCGGCACTCGTGGACTTATTGGCCGGGGAACGCCTCACCGCGGCCGAAAGGTGGGTCGCCATCGCCGCACTCTCCGAAGCCGGGCACCCGGACGCGCCCCGCATGACGGAGGAGATCGCCCTGGGCGACGGCCCCATAGACCCTGCGGTCCGACTGCTGGCTGCGCACGTACTGGTCACCACCCGCCCGGACCAGGCGGAGCGGATGCTCCCGTTGGCGGCCACCATCGGAGCGTACGAACCTGCGCTCGCGTTCGACCTACTCAGCGAGTGCGTCGCGCGTGCGCCGCAAGAGGGCGTTCAACACGTCGTCGACTTCCTGACCAGCTTCTCCCGCTATGATCCGGCCGACGATCTCCTGTGCGCCACCTGGTTCCCCAGGTTCGCCGGCCTGCTTGCGGAACTCGACGAGGAACAATGCGCCGCCGCGATGAGCCGCATCGTTCACGATCCGGCGGGCTTCCGATGCCGCCGCGAGGCGGAGGAGTTCTGGGGGCGGATCGCACCCGGTCCGTGCGCGGACCACCTCGTCAAGGTCGCCACGTTCCGGTGTCGCGCCGGCGGATTTAACCGGAGGGTTTTCGACCTCTTAGGCGGCACCACCGAAGCCGAATATGCGCTTGCTCGGCTCTCCCGAGTGGATCAGTCACAAGCCGTGGCCGTGGCCCGCGATGCGATCGCGGCCTTCGTCGACGACGACCCCCGCTGGACCGGGTTGGTGGCAGCAGCCGCCGGCGTGCTCGCCCAACACCTCGGGCAACCGGGCCGCGACATCCTCGCCTCGCTCGCTCTCGACCCCCGACGAGACCCGGCGGCCAGAGTCGCCGTGGCCGGGAAACTCCGGAGGCACGACGAGGCCGAGGCGGACCGAGTGACGATGCGGATAATCAACGAGCCCCGAGTGAGCCGCATCCTCCTTGAGATGGGAGGTCATCGGCTCCTCGGCAGGGACGACGAAGTCCGGTTTCTCACCGGCTGTCTATGGGACGCCTCGACGCCCGCCCAGCTACGGGCTATCGCGGTGCACCGGCTGCTCGATGTCGACCCCGACCTGACGCTGCGGATACTGCTCGGCCTTACCGAAACCGAACCTCCCGCCGAACGGGCCTGGGCCGACCAGCACCTGCGGATGGCGATGGAAGAGCTGGAGATCCTCGAGCGCAGAGTCTCAGAGGGTGTCTAGTTCACGTATTTTGTTCGTTATGGCGGTAGGTGTCGCCAGGTTGAGGTGGTTTCGTCAGCCGCTCGTCGGGTGAGGTTGTCGATCATCGCAATGCAAACCATGGTGGCGGAGGTTTCCGGGCAGCGGTGGGGCCGGTTATAGCCGTCCTGGTGGACCGCGCTACGCCCGTCTAACTAGACATACTGGCTAATCGCCCGCGGCTACCTTCTCGCGCAGGCGGTCGATGTAGTCGGAGCGCAACATGCGGTCGGCGCGGGGGCGTTTGCCGTTGTTGATGGCGGTGACGTAGTCGCGCAGGTGCTGCGGGTTCTTGCCGGACCATCCGTGAGTGAGGGCCCAGCCTTGCATTGCCTCGCCGTCCATCGGGATGCCGGCATCGTGCAACGCGAGCAGAATGCTCACCACGGTGTTCTTCTCATAGCCGCGCGCCGCGATGGTGTTGTTGTGGTTGATGCTCTTCGTCATGCCCTCCAGCGCTTCGAGGAGCACGGGTTCGAGCTCAGGCTCCGGGTTCTCCCAGGCCGTGCCATCGCCGAGGATGACCGGCTTGGCCGCCGCAACCCAGGGGTTGAGGTTGTCTTCGTTGTAGGTGATGACGCACAGCGCCCGAATGCGGGGGCCGGAGAAGCGCACGAGTTCGCCGATGTCGTCCATGTCCGCCCACGCCATCAGCACCGGGCCGCGCCCACGCACCTGCGGACCGCCGGCGCGTCCGGTGGTGTGCTCGACGTTGCTGTTTCGGTTGACGAGTTGTTCCAGCTCGCGGCAGTTGCGCAGGTTAGATTTCAGGCTGGTCCAGACGGTGAGCGTGTCGCCGGCCTGAAGGTGATTGCGGCACCAGGTGATGGCGGCGTCAACGCCTTCGTCGTCGTAGCTGGCGACGGCGGTCGGATAGTCCCCGTTGCGTTCGAACATGGTGTTCCTGCTCCTGATGATTGTACGGCTACATGTAGAAGGCGTAGCGGCCTTGGGGGCGGTCGCCGGGTTCGAGGTGGCGAAGGATCTCGCCGACGCGGTCGGCGGTGCGCAGGGTAATGGGCAGCCGGCCGTCGAGCTGGGTCTGGTTCCAGTTCATCTTGGTCAGAGCCAGCAGCTCGTCGGCGAGCTCTTCGGGGCTCGACTCGGCGTCGACCAGGCGGAACGGCAGTGGCCTGGGGACGTACATGCCGGGGTAGGCGTGGTAGAAGGCGATGCTGCCGCGTGTGTAGAGCACGTGTCGGGTCTCGTCGAGGCTGAGCATGGTGCCGCGCAGCGGCGGGTTGTCGCCGTGGCGGTAGAGGCGTACGGGGTCGCTGGCAGGCAGCCAGAGCAGTTCGATCAAATCGATGCCGGAGGCGTCGGTGGCGTTGCGGAATCCGGTGATCTCGGCGGGGGTGTAGGACGACGTCTTGTGCAGCACGACTCGGGCGGGCAGCGTGCGGTGCTCGCTGCGGTAGCGGGCGAGGGCATCGGTAAGCAGGTTCTGGGCGTCGACGCGGTCGAGGTGGGGCTGCAGGTCGTGTCGGGAGACTTTGGCCGGGGCGCCGCGGACGATGACGCCGTCGCCGCGTTGGTTGAAGACTTGGGCGACGCTGGTCTCCAGGGTGGTGTTGTCGCCGCTGCGGTAGAAGGTGATGCCGACGTAGCAGCTGGTCAGGTCGCTGGCCTCGCGGGGAAGGCGCCAGGGCACGCCGCCGGCTTTGTAGTAGAGCGCGGTGTGCAGGTTCCAGGCCCGGGTGGCTTCGTCCTGCACGCGAGGTTTCTCGCTGCTGGCCGGCTTGAAGGTGGGGTCCCAGGTGGTGCGGCGGATGATCTGGATCGGGACGTGATAGCGCATGGCGCGGGCTTTGAGCAGGGCGCGGAAGTCGTCGGCGGGTTCGGGCGGCCGCGCCTTCTTCCACGGCGCGTCCGGGTCGACCTCGCGGGTGGGCCGTTCGGCAAGTTCGTCGGGCCGGGCGATGAGGACGACGTCGCAGCCGGGCTCCTCGTCGAGGATGGCGAGTTCGGCGAGGTAGAGGTCGACGGCTGCGGTGACGGCGTCCTGGGCCTTGAGCCCTTCCAGCTGTCGCAGGTCGCGGTCGCGAATGGTGCGTTGCAGACGCGGATCCCAGTCGAAGCTGGATCGGAAGCCGGCGTCGGCGGCGAAGCCGGGGAACGGGACGAACAGGTGCCCGAGGCGGCTGTCCTTGGCCTCGATCGGGTTGATGCACTTGTCAAGCCAGCGGCGTAGCCCCTGGGTGGCAGCCGGGGTGCCGATGATGCCGGCCCGGATCGTACGCACGGCGGTGTTGGTTGCGTCGGCGGGCCCGTAGTCGGTGATGCCGTGGCGGGGGTCGACATGCCGGGCGCCCGCGCCGAACTCCAGGTTTGGTTCGTCGAGGATGGTCAGATTCATCGCGGCACCTCGAACAGGGCGAGCCCGTCCTCGCGAACCTCGGTGAGGGGCTCGGGGTCGGCGTCGTCGGCGGGCTTGCGTGAGTCGGCCCGCCACGCCTTGTCGTCGATGCCCTTGCCGGCGTCGAAGGTCTCCAGGGTGCCGTAGGTCAGAATATTGTCGCGGAAGGCGAGGGCCTCGTCGTGGCCGTGCAGGTAGTACGCCCACATGCGGGTCTGGTGGTAGACCGCCGGGTTACGGTCGAGGCGCTTGATCCCGGCGAGGTACTCCGACAGCAAGAGCGAGGTGCGGTGGCCGTCGCGGGTGTAGTGGTAGGTCGGCACGAGCGCGCAGTACCAGGCGCCGTCGATGTCGAGGAATTGCCACTCCAGGGCGGCGTGCAGGTAGTAGCTGACCTGAGTGGGGTTGTTTTTTTTGTACTTCGGGGTGAAGACCTGGCGCGTGCGTCCGCTCGCGCTGCGGATGCTGCGGGCGCTGAAGTCCCGGGTCGGCCGCCAGAAGATGATCTTCCTGCCGCCATGCCAAGCGCAGTCCGCGCTGACGTCAGAGCGCAGCGCGTTGTTGAGCAGCTGCACCAGCCAGCGCTGCCGGGTCTCATCGCCGGAGTCGGCCCATTGGGCGACCGGCATCTGCTTCACCGGCCCGGTGATGAGTTTGCCGAGGGCCGAGCGTTCTGGATGGCGCCAGCTGTAGAGCTGGCCGCCACGCAGGATGAAGTCCTCGGCGAAAGGAAGACTCGCGTGCTCAGTGCGCTGGCGGCTCAGGACCTCGCGCGGGTCCTGGGTGTTGATGCTGGCGTGGTACAGGGTGGCCGGGATGGCGACCGGGAGCAGGTTGCTGGTGAGCGTCTCGGGCCGGTCCTCGGCGACCGGGACGTGGGCGTCGCCGTGAGGGTCCGCGAGCGCGAGCAACCGCTGAGCGGCCGAGCGGTCGAACTTCTGGGTGTTCTTGTCGAAGTCGATGCGCCCGGTGGCGAGGTGCTCGGGGTCGGCGAACCAGCCCTGGACGTACATCCACCAAGCCTCCCCGGTCTCGGGGTGCGAGCAGACGAGCAGGACCGGCACGGGCGCGCTCATCCAATAGGTGACGTCGGCGGCGCTGCACAGGAAGTGGAAGCCGTCGTCGTTCTCTCCGGGGAAGCGCCGCTCGCCCTTGCCCTTGCTCTGTACTAACAGGGCCCGGTTGGCGACCTCACCAGTGACCGCGTTGCGCAGCTCGATCTCGCCGTCGATCCCGGCGTCGGTCTTGCGCTCGTGCCAGACGAACCCCATCTCGTAGACGCGCTGGTGGATCAGCGCGATCGCCCCGTCCCCCGTGTGGGCGCTCTTGTCGATCTTCTTCACCAGGTCGCCCTCCGCGTGCCGAGCATGGCGCTGGGCCCCGTCTCCGGGGCTTAGGCGCGAGGCACGGCACGGGTGCCGTCGAGCCCAGCAACCACTCTACGGCGGGGGTATGACAAGAATGCTCCCGTCAGTACCCGGGCGCCTCGCCACCAAGATCATCGCGAAGAGGCAAACCGGCCAGCGGGATGTGTCGCTCGGAGCCACGGTCCCAGCGCAGTCCTCTTTCCTTACCCAAGTGACTCGGTCCACCAAGCTGCGCCGTCGAAACGCATCGTGGTCGGGCGCGGCACTAAGGTGGCGCGCCCGACAGCGGTGCGTACATGATCCGCGAGGCTAGGCCGTCGGTGTCGACGTGCGCGCGGCCGTACAGGATGCGGGCAACGGCACCCGCACACCCTGCCGACCGCGAAGCCACCACGGAATCGGCGGAGATGACATGAATGATGGAAGGAGCACCGCACGAACCAAGACGCGCTGGTCAAGACGACTCTGCGACGTGCGGTTCGCGCCTTCGCACTGCCAACTATGTGGACCATACATGGCAGAATAAGAACCGCGTTCTCCCTGTTCAGGGGCCATCGGTGACCCTCAGGGCGGTTCGTTTCCGGGCCACACCGGCACGGTCGTGAGAACACCGCTCATCGCCGCCACTCTCCGTAGCATGCGCCTGTGACGGCTCGGGCCGGCCACCTGCAGGCCCCTCATGCGAACAGACGGGCGAGTGTCAGTCGGTGCCGCGCTTTATCTGCGGCAGAAGAGTGCGCTGCTCGCGCTGTACGTATAGCGGCTTTCGCCGTTGTTCCGGTGTGATCATAAGACCGGCCGTCAACGGCCAGCCTCGTGGTCCCAGACCAACACGTTGCCTGCGTACACGACTCCAGATACGGCATCGACTCAGACGCCTACATATAGGCTGGTCTTTTTGGCGCGCTTCACACGGTACATTGCCGCATCCGCCTCGCGAACAAGCTCGTCGATACTTTTAGCTCCCGCACTAGCGGACGCTGTACCCACAGAAATTCCAATCGCTATCTGGTCGCCATCAATCTCAATCGGTTGCTCGACGGCGTCCCTAAATCTGTTAAGGAGAGATTCTCCCCCGCTGGCATCGATAGTTAGCGCGGCAACGAACTCGTCACCTCCGCGCCTTGCGACTGCACCATCCGGCGGAATTTGTGCTTCCAGCCGCCTTGCTACAGCCTTCAACACCCGATCACCGACCCAATGCCCTCTCTCGTCGTTGATGGCTTTAAAGTCATCTAGATCGAGAACATACACCCACAAGGGTGGAGACCTTAGCTCGCTGGCCGTCAGCATTATTCGTTCTGCTTGGATTTCAAAACCGTATCTGCTGAGGATTCCGGTAAGCGCATCACGTTCCGCTGCTAGACGCAGGCGTGCAGTGTCTCCTGACGTAGGAGTCAAGGTTGCTATCGCAGTGACTACCGCCCGTTCCAGCTCACCTATCAGCACGGGGTCATAGTCGGGGCGCGTAGTCACAGCCTCAAATGTGAGGCCAGGTTCGTCCTCGAGGCGAGTTACTCGCAGCTGCGCGATTTCGCCCTCAGATGCTGGCAAAATTTTGAAGCCGACAATCCACTCGTGTGGCCTGAAGAGCCACGGAAAGGAAATTCCCACCTGACTTTCGAGGAATTCGGCTCCATCCCCGTTCAGAGCCGGACCTAGCTTGTGACTCCAGCGTACAGTAGGCGACGCGGATCCATCAGTTGAGTTCATTGCCCGACCTCAAGTCTGATTGTCCAGTCGCTCGACTTGTGGTAACTCGACTGTAGTCCCTCCATGCGAGGCGGTCCAGCCTCATCGAATACTGCCAGAGTGACCGGGCGCTGGAGGGCTTCGGTTTGCTCAATTGCCCAACTTGTAAGATTGGGGCAGACCGCCGCGATGAATTTCTTGCGAATGAATGCGTACGTCTCGTGGGTGCGCAGCAATTTACTATCGGGAAGCCCTCTACTTTGCAGGTACTCGCCTGATCTTCTGGCGATCTGCCCACTGGACACCTGCACATCAAGATCTGAAGGGCTTCGATCGACGCCTAATCGATATAGGGAGTCGAAGGGTCGACGCCGCGGCCTGCGACTTGAACTTGGCCAAACCAGCGCCAAATCTTGCATTATTCGTTCAATTTCAAATTCAGTTGGCAGGCGCCCTTGGAGACGCATAAATAGAGCGGCAACTTCATCAATTTCGAACAGCATTTCCTTGTGCGCACCAGAGAAGAATCTGGCGGCGCTGCCCTGGAGTTGGACGTCAGCGTCCGTGATGCCGTCGCTGGCGAGAGCATGCCTCAAAGACTCAACGAAGTGTTTCCAGCCAACTGGACCGCAGCCTAACGGGTAATCTTGATTCCAGAATGCCGAAAAAGATGCGTCAGGGATGCCTAAGAACTTGAGGTCAGCCTCTGTAGCACGATATCCCGTATCGTCCTCCAGAACTACCTCGACCCCGTCTAGCTGCACGGACGCCTCCCTCTCTGGGCGTAGATGCACTAGCCAGTATAAGCCCTTCAAGTAGATAGGGCGCGAATTTGCAATTCGCGCATGCGGCAGTCCCTCCGGCGCCTATGCTGAATGGTTTGAGTTCGCTCATCTCGGCTACTTGTTGACTGGTGGCACGACCGCGCCCGGCCAGGCATGGTCGAGGTGACCGGCGGAGTCGCTCTCATTTCGGCTGCCCACCCGTTGGTGTGGCTCTCATCTGGCGTGCGCCCTGCCGGTCACCGCGGCGCGGAGAGGCTCCAGAGGGGTATGCCCAGCTCAAAGTAGCGATGCCCTCCTCGCCGACATCATCTGTCGCAGCGAGGAAAAGGAGTCCCGATGGCTCAGGTCATCATCGGCGTGGACCCTCACAAGCGTTCCGCGACCATCGAGGTCATCAACGACCGGGAACAGCTGTCGGGCAGGGCCGGTTCGGCACCGACCGCGACGGCTACAAGGCCATGCTCGCCGCCGGCCGTAAGCACACCGACCGCGTCTGGGCCGTCGAGGGCTGCTCCGGGTCGGCCGGCACGTCGCTCAGCGCCTGGTCGCCGACGGTGAGACCATGCTGGACGTGCCCGCGAAGCTGTCTGCCCGGGCGAGGGTGTTCGCCACCGGTCAGGGCCGCAAGAGCGACCCGGTCGATGCCCGCAGCGTCGCCGTGGTCGCTCTGCGCACTACCGGCCTGCGCCAGGTTGTCGTCGACGACACCACGGTGGCGCTGCGGCTGCTGGTCGACCGCCGCGATCAGCTCGGCCGGACCCGCACCGAAGTGGTCAGCCGCCTGCATCACCTGCTGCTTGAGTTAATGCCGGGCGGGGCGAAGAAGTTCCTGTCCGCGACCCAGGCCCGCGCCCTGCTCAAGACCGTCCGCCCGCGTGACGTCGTCGGCAGAACCCGTCGCTGGCTGGCATCAGAGCTGATCCACGAACTTGTTGTCATCGACAAGAAGATCAAGATCGCCAACGCTGAGCTGACCGAGCTGGTCGACACCACCGGCAGCCGGCTGCAGGACCTCACCGGCATCGGCCCGTCCGGCGCCGCCCGGCTGCTCGGCGACATCGGTGACATCAACCGCTTCGCCAGCCGAGCGCACTTCGCGTCCTGGAGCGGTACCGCACCCATCGACGCCTCGTCGGGCGATCAGAACCGGCACCGGCTTTCGCGGGCGGGCAACCGGCGCATCAACCGGGCTCTGCACATCATGGCCATCGTTCAGCTCCGCCGCGACACCGAAGGCCGCGCCTACTACCGGCGCAAAATCGCCGCCGGCAAGACACCGATGGAAGCGCTGCGCGCCCTGAAACGACGCCTGTCCGACATCGTCTACAAGCGCATGGTCGCCGACGCCAAAACGGTAGGGACGGGCCCGGGAGGACAAGCGGGGGCGACTCTGCAATCCAGCGCGGCCGACCTGAACCCCACGATCGACACTTCGGAAAAGTCACTTCCCGGACCCGCCGAGCACCAGCCTAGAACACCCTCCCTCGCCGCCTCTTGACATAGAGGGGTGCCATGACAATGCGTCGGGACGTTGCGCTGTTGCTGTTGCCGGCAAGTGCGTCATGCAGCGCCTTCAGTTCGGCTCCGGGCGGTGCTCGCGGATCCAGTGGTCGACTTCGTCAGTTCTCCAGACCTTGCCCTGAGAGAGGTGGGCTACGGGCCGAGGGAAGTCGGCGCGACTGGTGATCTGGTAGACGCGTTGCCGGCTGACTCCACCCAGACGGACGCGGATCTCATGGGCGCCGACGAGTCGGATCTCGGTTGTAATCATGCTCTACAGTAGTCATGCGTCAACTGGCTTTGCAACTAGAGGAGCGTGCTTCCGGCCGTACTGCTTGGTGCGCTGCCCTCATCTACCGGTCGTGGTTCCGGCCCCGCCGGGTCGGAGTTGGGAGGCCCAGACCCTGACCCTCCACACCGCCGCTGTTGTTCGACACCTGGGAACGCGCCTACTAGCTCCAGTACAAGACCGTCCGTACGAGCAAGCACCCATGATCACCAGCTGGGACGTATTGACTACGTCAAGTAACATCGGTGCTCGTGCGTCTCCTGGCCGTAGAACCGTCGCCTGTGCATGAGTACACCGTGTGGGACAACATCGGCTACAGCCTTCTCCTGTTGGCCTTCCTTACGGCGTGGCTGTGCTACTGGGTGGGGTTCAAGGTCAAAGCGAAGTGCCTCGTAGTGGACGAGTCAACACAGAAACCGTGCACCGAAGACGCAAGAGTCATCCTTGGCTGCGAAGAGCTGCACAAGTGGAAGAAGCCGTGGGCATGGCTCCGCCACCTCGGGGCAGCCTCATGGCTCGACCGTTGGTGCAACCGCCTCCACATCGTTCCACCGTCCTTCGCTCCCATGCCGATGCCACGGGTGGCAACCGCTCCCGCCAGCTTCCCCGCAGCTCCGCAGCCGCAGACGCCAGGAACCAAGATGACCCGGGAAGCCCGGATCGCGGTGTGGGCGTTGATCTTCGCCATCATCCAGGCGGGCACGGGGATCATCGCCCTTGTCGCCAGCCAATAGAAGGCGAGTGTACGAACTGGGGCAGCCGTGGACTGTCTACGCCGCGGTGCGGCTACTGCTTCGGCTCGGCATGCCGGAGTGAGAGCGCCCGGACGGTGACAGGGAAGCGGTCGTCGACCTTCCCGGCGACGCGCTTGACTATGGCGAGGGCGTGTCTAGATCGGCGGACGTAGCGCCGCCCACAGGTGTCGCTGGTGACGGGACCAGCCGCCGCCAGCTTGCGCCGCACGGGCGGCGAAGGGCTCCCTGGGAGCCGACTTGCCCGTGACTTGCATCACAAGTCTGGCATCGGATCCTGTATTCCAACGCACCCGGTGGCGCCAAAGGTCCCGAGCGAGTCAGTTCAGGCTCACTCAATCGACCGCGGAGGCGCTGCGCGTGCAGAACATGTACCTACGAGTTCTTTGGCTCGCCGCATCACTCGCCCTTGGCCTTTGGGCCGGCACGGCCTTGACCCTGCTCTCCTTGGCTGGCGGCCTCACCTTGCCGCTCTCCATCGCCGCAGGAATGGTCGCCAGTGGCGGCATGACCATGGGCATGGTGAAGATCCACCGCTTCCTACACTCGAAGCGATAACCCAACGAGGCGCCCACCGGTTGAGGCCGGTGGGCGCCTCGTGCTGCTTGATCAAGGAGGAGAAACTGCATGGCCGGCAAGGTTCTCTTTCCTCGGGCACGTCCATCTGGCCAGCCAAGCTGGCGAAGCGGCGATCCCGCCCCTAGTTGCGATCAGTGCAGGTTTTCGTCTTCGCTGACGAGCGCAACGCATCGAGCGGCCCTGACGGCACGCGATCGTACGGCGTGCAGCATCCACCTGCCCTATACCAGCGTCGTCGCGGCACTAAGGGTCGTCGTCATGTTGTTGACCTCCTTCTCGGTGTTGCCGTAGAGATCACTCCACCAAGATCGACGACTTTGGATCAAGCTTCTAGCGTCGGCGGATCTGGGTCATCTTTGCCCAGTCCGACAGCTCGGATGGGACCGCGGCGAGCATCCGCTGCAGCATCCGGCGAGCGTCGGCCTCGTGGTCGAAGTAGTGCGTCACCTCGCGGCCGTCAGCACCGCCGGCTCGGCCGAGGACCTGCCAGCCGGTCTTGGTGCGGATCAGGAACACGTCGCGCCGGTTGAGGCCGTATCGCCTGTTGAACCAGTGCTCGACGCGTGCAGCCACACCCGTAGGTTAGAACTGACGTTCGATTGAACCAAGTCGGCGAATTACACCGATGTCATTCGTTTCCGCAGGTAGCGCCCTTGATCGTCCCGTCGTAGCGTCAAGGCGTGGAGCCCAAGGTCCAGCACGCGATGCAGACACCTGATGGTGGCTGGCGCGTCGAGATCGTCAAACGCGGGCGGACCCAGTGGTACCGGGTCATCCACGACGACAACATCATCGACTGGCTCAGCATCGCCGCCGTCCAGCGGATCCTCGGCGAAGCCGGCGTAGACATGGCTGACCTCACAGACGCTGCGGCATAACTGCAGGCGCCCACCTTCTCCATGCGGTAAGACTGGGCGATGACTTGGCAGGACATCCGCGCCTTACGGGCAGCGCCGACAGGGTTCGCCGTAAACGACAAGGGGCGGCAGGCACTATTTCAGGCGGCCCTCGGTCAGGCCGAAGAACTCGCCACGGCCGCAGCGGCGGTCGGCTACGCCGCCAGCCCTCTGCCGTTGTTCTACTCGCTGAGCCAGGCTAGCCGCGCCATCGTTGCCGCCCGCCACCAGGGAGTTAAGTACACGGTCAAGGGGCACGGTCTTCACTTCGACGTGGCGCACAGGCTTCCCGAGCGCGAGAGCACCGACCTGGATCGCACGCTGTACGGCAAGGTGTCCCCTCCCGCGCCGCCACGACCCGCGAAGACCTGCCCGCACTGCGACGAAGTCATCACTCCTGTTGGCCGCCCGACGAGGCAGGCATTCCAGGTTGTTGCAGAAGCGACCGAATCCGCGCAGCTGGCCGGGCCCGCTGAGCTTGGTGCGTTGTGGGCCGCGAACCCCGACCTCACCCATGTGCCGATCCCCGAGGGGTTCGGCCGCTGGCCGACCGTGTTGGACGCGCCGATGGGCGGCAACACGTCAGGACAGCACCCGCCGATCCCCACACTCGGCGAACCAATGGAGAAAACCCACGGCATGGTTTGGGCGCATCTCAACCTGCCCTTGATGACCGGCGGGGAGCTTGCTCAGGTACTCGAGCGGTATCCGACCCTGCGCGGAGCGTGCGGGCTGACCGAGGACTATGTGAGGGCTGGGGCTGGGGACGTGGTGGCGCTGACGTCCGGCGAGAACGAACCGGACCGGATCGCTGTCGTGACAGATGCGCCGGAGGACATCCCCGAGTCGACGCTGTGGAATCTGCGTGCTCTGATGTTCTCGGTGGTCGAGGTTGACACCACCTTGCCGGTTTGGCCGAGGCCGAATTTCCGCGGCTATGCCTCGCCGGCGGTTGGAGGAGGCCTGTCACCGTCGCCGCTGATGCTGTGGTGGGCGTTGCTGCTCGGACTGTCGAGCCTGGCCCGGTACCACCCAGCGGCGTGGGCTCAGGCAATCAACGTGGATTCATCGCGATTGGCGGTGCCGTTGCAGCAGGTCCTGGACGTAGCGGCCGATCGAGTACCCGTGCGGGTGCTCGCCGCCTTGCGTAGCTAGCGGCCCGCTTGAAGGAGTTATCCATAGGCTCGCCGAACGGCACGGCTTGGAGCTTCTGTTGCTTCTAGGTTCGGCCATGTCCAGCCCTACCGGAGGGACAACGCGGACTTCAGCACGGCCGCCGCATCGGTGGCTGCGGTGGTCAGCCGCAGCAGGCTCGATTGTGGCAGCTTCCCGACGCCAAGACCGGACTCCGCGGCGAGGCGGCTGAGGTTGCTGCGTTGGTCGTCGGTGATGCCCTCGATGGATTCACGGAAGCTGAGCACGTCACGTGCGGCGTACCCGTCTGCGGAGTCAATCGCGTCCTCGGCGGCGCGGTTGAGCAGCTCCGGCGCCACGTCAGGGCTGATGGTGTGGGCGAGGGTGGCGATGGTGAGCCCGAGTCTGGCGTGGTACGAGGCGTAGCCGGCCATGGGCTTACGCGCGGAGTACCTCGCGACGGCGGCGGTGAGGTACGGCGACATCAGGGCGTCGGTCGGGTCGGTGCACATGATTTGGAGGCATGCGGCAACCTCCTGTTCCCAGGGCTGTGTGGGGTCACTCTGGGCAAGCGATGCCCGACCTTCGGCAAGCTTCCCCGCCACGCAGTGCGCGATGATCGCGGCTTGGCGACCTTCCATCAGGTGAATCCCGATGCCCTTATAGCGCCGCGCATGCTCTGCGGCCTCCGCCCAACGGCCGGCCAGGCCGAGAGCGCGCACGCCCTCGCCGATGAGTTGGAGCCAGGTCCATTCGCGGAGTTCTCGGTGTTCGCTGGTCGCGCCGACGAGGTTGGCGGTGGGCAACGTCTGGGCGCTGACAACGAGGTCGGTGCCTCGGATGACGGCGTGGAACATCGCTTTCAGGAGGTGCATGGCGGTGTTGCCGTCGTTTGCGCGCAGGTCGAGGCGGGCCAGGTTCAGTACCGGTTCGAGCAGGTATCGGCCTTCGAGGACGGTCAGTGGTCGCGGTAGGCGGCGGTGTGCGTCGATGTGCTGCCAGCACAGGTGCCGGGCAAGGTCGGCCATGCCGCTGTCGCTGGCGATCAGTGCGGCCTTGTTCAGCGCGTGCGCCGCGTCGGCCATGCCGTCCTCGGCCTTGTCTCTGGCGGTCTCGACGGCGTGTTCAATCTCTCTGAAGCGCAAGGTCAGCGCGGGGCATGCGGGGCGGGGACGGCCGAGCAGGGGGAAGCGGCGGACGACGGCGGCGAGGGGCGCGGATGGCAGCATGGTTAGCTCCGGGGCAGGACGGCGGCCTTCGCGGCGTGTGCGAGGGCGCCTTGGGCGTGGGCGGACAGGCCGAGCCTGTTCCAGTGGAAGATCACAACCTGGGCCAGAATGCTGCGCAGACCGCGATCGAGGCTGCCGGTGGTGGCGGCGTCCCCGAGGTGGCGGCCGGCGTGGATGAATGCGGACAGCCAGGGCGCGGCAAATGCGACCGGCCCGGTTGGGGCGAACAGCGGCATGTCGGGCCGAACTTCGACGGCGAGCAGTGGCCGCATCTGCGTCGCGAGCGTGAGGACGCGCTCGGTGTCGGTCTCGGCGGGGATGGGTCGCATCTGGGCTACTCGGTCGAAGACGTCCCCGGCCTCGAACCAGTCCAGCCCGGCGTGTTGCTGCAATGCGCGGATGAGAAGGAGTGACAGTTCGCGGCGGCCCAGCTTCGGCGTCTGCTGGACGGCGTAGGTGAGGACGCCTCGGCTGTCGGCGCAGAACAGCTCATGCACGACAGTCATCGCGTTTTCGCCGCCGAAGGCAGCGGTTTCCGGCTCGTAGATGCTCGGCCGCCAGCCGTCGATTGTGCAGGCCGCAACGAGGTCGTCGAGCGCAGCGGCGACCGCATGATGATGGTCCGTTCGTACGCGCAGCCGCCAGTCCGGGTGTTTGCGCAGGAACCACCAGGCGGCGTGTCCGGCATCGAGCTGGTTCAGGCGTGGTGCGACACGTTCGGCGAAGGTCGCTTCCATGCTCGGCCAGTCTGTTGGTGTGATCCGTGCCTGGAACCAGGCCCGCTCGTGGCGGAGTTGCAGGGCGGCCCGTCCGGCGGCGCGGTAGGTCTCCACCGCGTCGGTGAGGTCCACACCATTAACAGCGGAGCGTTCGACCGCCGTGCCAGCGAGGACCGCCTCCACGCGGGCGGCGAGCTGGCCGGAGGGCAGAGTCAGGCGATCAGCAAGCATGCATCCCACCTCGATTGCGGCGGCTGGCCGGTGCGGATGGTTTGCGTGGTGAGGGCGACGCCGGTGTTCCCGGTCAGGAATCCGGTGTCCCCGCCGTGTTCGGCATCGGTGATCAGCGCGGCGAGGGCGGGGAGCTGCTCCGCGATGACGTGGTTGGTGGTGTCGGCGGCGGCGCGGTAGGCGGTCTGGTAGAGCCCGGCGAATCCGTGGCAGATGCCGGTGTCGGTGAGCATGCCGAGCTGTGGCCGGGTGAGGCACGCGGCGAGGGTGAGTTCGGCCGTGGTCTTGCGGGTGCGGTCGCCGGTGGCGATGGCGGCGAGTTGCTGGGCTCGGGCGATGCCCGCAGCGCCGTAGCACCACGACGGCCGACCGGGGCCGTCGTGGGTAGGGCGGCCGGTGCGCAACTGGTCACGGGTGATCCATTGCGGCCACCACACGCCGGACGCGGAATCCTGTCGCCATTGGTCGAAGAAGGCGCAGAGCCAGCCGATCGCCTCGTTCTGTCCCTCGACGGTGTGGCCGTGGCGGGCGGCGTGGGCGAGGAACGCGAGCAGCCCGGCCGCGCCGTGCGCCATGCCCAGGTTGGCGTGCCCGCCCGGGGTCGGGAGAAGCGGGTCGGGGTCGTGGTCGACCCACCAGCCCGGTACGTGCACCCCGTCGTGGTAGCGGGGTTGGACCATGCGGACCACGTAGCGCAGCACATCGCCCAGCTCGTCGCTGCCGGGTGCGCAACGCATGAGCAGGACGCCGACGCCGATCAACCCGGTGAACAGGTCATATTCGGCGAAGGTGGCGGCACGATCCTGTCGAAGGCGTTCGCCGGCTGCGGTGAGGCGTCGCCGGGTGAGTCGCCGGACATGCACGTCGAGAGCTTGCCGGGCGGCCGGGAAGCGCTCGCACCCATCGGCCGTGGTGGTGTGGAGCAGGAAGGCGATGGCGGGCGCACCGTAGTAGAGGCCGGTGTGCGTGCCCGCGTCGACTCGTCCGGCCGTGGCCTGCTTGATCAGGCGTTGCGCGGTGGCCCAGGTGTCGGCGCCGTTGAATGCCTGTTCGATCGCCAGCAGGGCGTGACCGGCAGTCCCGAAGGCCAGTGATTGCGCAGCAGCCTCGTCGCGGGTGAGGGTCACCGCGCCGGCGGCGGTCATCGTGTACCGGCCAGGGCGAGGCGCCGCATCGCCGCCGCTCGGGCCAGGTGGCCGGTCTTGCGCTCGAACTCCGGGTCCACGCCGACCGCGCGGACGTGGTGGTCGTGCAGCAAGGTGGGCAGCACGTCCATCGGGTCGCGGTTCGGTCGGAGGCTGGCGTGGTAGGCGCGTAAGGCGGTGTTCCGGGCGAGCCAGGCGTGGGCGACGGTGTCGCCGCCGGGCAGCTCCCGCAGGCGGGCGTACTCGCTGGTCGGGTCAGCGAGGGCGCGGGCCAGGTCGCTGAGGGCGCGGTCGGCCGGGTCGGTGCGCTGGTGGAGGCAGGTCAGCAGCGCTTCGTACCCGGACAGGGGGTCGGTGGCCAGTCCGGCGGCGAGCTGGACCATGGACGCGGCGGCGAGTACCTGTCCGGCGATGCCGGTGTGCGTGGCGAGGCGGACTTGGTTGATGGCCGCGGTGGTGTCGGCGGCGAAAACATCCTCGGCCATCTCGAGCGCCGGTCCGTCGCCGTAGCGGGCGGGCTGTTCGTGGTACGCGGTGAACACCAGCTCGGCGGGCAGCCCTCGTGCATACAGGTCGGCGGCGAACTCGGCGAGCCGGGCGGCGACCGGGCCGTACGCGGTCGGCGCGTCGAGCCGGAACATCACGGATACGTGCTGGTCGGCGTCGACGCGGATCATGTCGCGGTGGCGGCTCACCCACCACCGCTGCACCCCGAGCCCGGCCAGGCTGGCACCGAGATCTGGGATGTGATGGGCGATGAGGTCGTCGAAGCGGGCGGGGTTGCCGATCAGTCGGGCGTGCACGACGGCGGACCCGCCGGGGCGGTGCGTCTGACCCGGCGGGGTGGTTGCCGGTAGCGGCCGTGCCGCTGGGTGGGTCAGGGTCATCGGGATGAGCAGCTCGGCGGGTCGGCCGAGCCAGCCGTTTGCGTCGGTGGGGCCGTCTTCGCGCAGTTCAAGCCGGTCGGTGCGGGCCAGCCGGGTCCTGAGCAGCGCACGGTCGAGGGGTTGGTCGAGGTCGACGGGCAACCGGAGCTCGTCATGGCAGGCGATCACGCGGGCCGGTATCCGCCACCGCTGCCGCCACCGGCCGAGAGCCTCGTCCCACCGCTGGTCACCGTCGTGAGCTGCCGTGGCGTCAGCCGGATGGGGGGCGTTGGTGAGGTCGTCGGCTGTCAGCAGCCAGCGGGCCGGGGCCAGGACGGTGCGCCGGTAGCGGATGCGGGGCGTGTAGGGCAGCGTCCGGGCCGGGGCGCCGAGATCCAGCGGACCGAATACGGCACTACGGGCGTCGGCGACCTCGGCGATGAACCTCGCCAGTGGCGGGGTCTGCACGGTGGTGTCCAACGCGTGCGGGATGTGCGCGATGACCCGCTGGCCGGTCGAGACGCAAACCAGGTAGAGCTGGTCGGCGTCGGCGGTGACGGCGAGGTCATCGACGCTGATCACGTCGCCGTCCGGGTGCTCCGACAACGACACCACCGAGGAGATCAGCCGGCCGACCCGAACAACGTTCTCGTTGTGCACACGCCGGGAAGGAAACGACAGCTGCACCGCGACAACGTCTCCCTCCTCGGCGGGCGGCGCAAAGGAGTGGGCGAGGCGTTCGCGGTCGGCGGGGTCGAGCAGGTACGCGAAGCGTCCCGCCATGCTGGTATGGGCTCGGGGTGCCCCCGCGATGTGCAGCTCGAAGTCGCCGCGGTCGACAGCCTCGGGCGAGGCCGCGTGCACGGTGACGCCCAGCTCGATCCGCGACGGCCAGACGGCCGCCGTGGAGTCGCCCACCGTCAGAGCCTCGACGTCGGTGTCCGACAGAACGATCTCAGCGGCGCCGTCCAGCATCGCCTGCTGGATGAGGGCCAGCAGGCGCGCGTCGCGTTCGGTGAGGACTCGCCACGCCGGCCGCGCCCGGGGCGCGCCGAGGTAACCGGACGGGTAGCCGAGCCCGGAGTCCGCCACGAGATCGCGGACCGGGACCAGCGCGCCCGGACCGTACCGGGCGCGGAACCGGGCGTGATAGTCCAGCCATGAGGCTGATCCGAACGGCTGGGTGGACAGCCGCACCAGAAGGCCGGCGGCGCGGACGGCCTCGTCGAGTACGGCTTGGGGAATGCTGACCTCAGCATCGAGCCGGACGTCCACAGCCAGCGGCGGCTTGTCCGTCGGAACGATCACACTCATCCGCGCCGCTACCTCAGCGCGGATCGCCGCCTGCTGCCGCGGGTCAGCGAATTCGTTGTGGCCGATGAGCTTAGTCTGGACCGCGCTGAGCTGGTCGGCGAGCGCCGCGACGTCGGACAGCCGCCCGAGGTCTACGGCGCCCAGCACGGCAAGGAGATGGGCCAGCCCGTCCGCGGCCGTCAGCGGAGGACGCAGATTCGTGATCAGGACATGGCCGTCGATCAGAGCGTGCAGCATCGACTCGATCGTGACCCGTTTGCCGTGGGGAAACTGAGCCCAGATCAGCTCGGTCAGACGGTCGAAGCGTTCCGGGCAGCTGGCGACCGCGAGGATCGTCCGGACGGCGCGGGTGTAGCGGGTGGACGTCTCCTGGACCGGCCCGGGAGTGCGCTGCCCGGGGTCGGCGCGGCCGGCGACGATGAAGCGACCGTCGCGCACGAAGCCGCCGCTGTCGGCGACGACCATCAGCATCTGGCGCAGACCGTGATGGGCCTCCAGACGGTCGACCACTTGGGCGAGCCAATCCGCGTCGACGCGGGCGACGGCCCGGTGCTCGTCGCCGAACCTCGCTGCGGTGGGACCAACTGTCGTGGTGCTCACCCCGGCGAACAGGCCGAACGGGGTAGCCCGCCGCTGCCAGCGCATCAGATAGGACGCGGTCGACAAGACCGCACCACGGACCACTTTCATCGTCAGTGGCCGATCACCGTCGAGGAGCTGCTCCACGCGGGCGACGAGATCAGGGCTGGCCATCGAGATGGCGTCGCGGGTCTCGGGCGACCAGATCGTGAACAGCCAGGCCAGCCCACGCCCGGGGCTGGACAAGTCCGGCGGCGCGAAGGTGCCAGGGGCGGTGCTGGCCCGGACCAGCACCGGGCCGCCCGGCCGATACCGGCGGTCAAGGATCGCCATGCCGAACCTCCATGCAATGAGGGGTTGGGGGGGGGCGCCGGAGCCCGCACCGTCGTGCGGGCTCCGGCAGTGGGAGGTCGGTTTGCCGGGTTAGCGCGGGTCGTACGAGGACGTGCTGCACGCACTGGTGCCGCACGTGTTGCCGCAGCCGTCGCTGGTGCTGCACATCATGATCACCAGCGGCGTCGTGACCTCTACCACCCGCATGTCCAGCTCGAAGTCGTCCTCGGTGACAGCCTCGACGGGGGCGTCGAGGACCGCAGTCGGCGGAGCCATCGACATCACTCTCCTAACGGTGGGGAAGGGGTGTGGACACCTGGTCCGTGCGGCGTTGCGCGCGCTGCTCAGCCGTGGGCGGGCCAGGAGATCGTGATGGCGCCGTGCGTCTTGGTCATGACGGTGGCGTCGGCGGAAATCGAGGAGTGGTCGCTGCCGGTGGGCCAGTACGCGAACGAGGGTTCAGCGTGGCGACCGTCGCGGTCCCATGCTTGGATCTGCTCCACCAACGCCGCAGCGGCCAGCTCGCCGTCGCGGCCGTAGGCCCGGGCGCCGAACTCGACGCCGGCCCCGCCGAGGGCGGGACGCACCGCCAGATACGCGAACGCCGACCCTCGGACGACGCCGAACGGGAACCAGGAGCCGCGCTCGGCGGCCAGGTCGGTGCCGTCGTCAACCGCCAGGAGGCAGAAGCCCGGTAGGTACCAGGCGAACCACAGATGAAGGTCCGCGAACGACGTCTGATGTTTGATCGTCGCCCCGGACCACACGTCGGTCCGTTCCGTGGCGAGCACGCCGTCGAGGTTGCCCAGGTCAGCTGGGACATCGGAGTCGAACCGGAGCTTGACGTTGTTGCCGTTCGGGTCGGGCAGCAGGAACACCCGCTCGGCGTGCTGCCCGGCACCCTGCATCGGCACGAACCCGGCGACCTCGGTCGACGTGCTGACTAGGTGATCACCGTCGCGGCGGAAGCCGATTGTGCGGGTGACACCGTTCATGATCAGCGGCAGGACGAGCACACCATCGTCGGCCAGGTCGTTCAGCCAGGAGGGTTCGATGTCCCATGCCCCTACCGTGACGATGATGGCGTCGAACGGGCCTTCGTCGGGTACGCCGTGCGCTGCGTCGACGGCGGTGACGGTGACCCTGCCGGCGTAGCCGTTCGCGTCGAGCAGTCGCGTGGCGCGTTCGGTGACCTCGGGGTCGATGTCCACGCTGACCACGTGGCCCTTCTCGCCGACAATCTCGGCGATGTAGGCGGCGTTGAGCCCACCACTGCCGATCTCCAGCACCGTCATGCCCGGTTGCAGTTCGGCTTGCTCCAGCATCCGCGCCTGGATGTATGCAGCCGACACCGACGAGATCGCCACCCCATGCTCATCGCGCTTGGTCACCACCGAGCGGTCCACGCCATACGCGACGTCGAGTGCGACCTCGTCCGGCATGAAGCGCTCGCGGGCCACCGCCCGAAACGCCGCCTCAACGGCTGGACTGGTGATCTTCCGATCAGCGCGGAGCGTCTCCACGAGCGCAGTACGCAGCTCACCCGCATGGTCAGCGTTCGACGTGCCGACGTGTTCAGCGGTCACCCGCTTCCGTGGCTGGATGGCGCTATCGGACTCAGCGGTTGAGTCAGTCATGGCCTTTCCCCTCATCACTGGCATGTTGTGAACAACGGACTTGACAACAGTCACGGCACCGCTGGCGGCCGGTGAACCGCGCCGTCGTTAACGCGAAGCCTGGCCCACCCGTGCCTTGGCCACGGTGCAGTACGGCGCTCCACCTCCACGGGGCCGGCGGACAACGAACTCTTCACCGTGAACAGGTGGCGGTGGTGCGAGGCCACCCCATCGCAGCAGTCAGGGCCAGGACAGGCGTGGCACCGTCGAGCAGGGGCAGCCACCGGCGTCGTGAGGTCGTGTGGTCTCTGGCGGGCAGAGTCATACCTCGAGCAGACCCTTTCGAATGGCGGGTAGACAGGCGCTGTAAGCCAGGAAGCGTCCTGAACGTCCGTGGCGGCCAACGGCTGGTCACGGCGGGGTACCGGCGGAAGACAGCAGAAAGGATTCCGGCTCGGCGTCGGTGCCCAACGACACGCCGTGGTCCTGGTAGCCGCTGCGCAGCAGCCATGAGCGCAGCGGCTGGTCGTGGACTTCGGTGTAGAGGGTGCGGCCTTGGCGGTTGTTGAGCAGGCGTTGGCGGTGCAGGAGCAAGTCGGTGACGGCGCGGGCGTGGTGGCCGGGCCGGGCGCCGAGGCACGCCAGATGCTGGTGCGGGTGCCTGGCGGGAACGGCCACGACCAGATCGATGGTGTGCAGGCGGTTCAGCAGGTCGTCGACGCCGGTGCGCCGGGTTCTCGTTACGGGTGGGACGGGGCTGTGGGGGTGGTCGATCCAGCAGGCGACTCCGTCGATCCGCTCGCCGCTGACGGCGAGATCCACACGGCCGAAATACACGCTGGTGGTGAGCAGGTCCGCGAACGTGGCTCCGCGTCCGGTCGTGGCGCTGCCGAGCAGCCGGCCGGTGGGGCTGGCGAGGATCGCCCGGTAGAGCAGAGCGGCGGCGGTGGTGATGTCGTCGGTGTCGGCGGTGCGCAGGGTGGCGATCACGGAAGTCGACCGATCGCGGCGTAGGCGACCGCCAGCTCGGCGGTGGCCTGGGGTTGCGGGTCGCGGTCGGGATGCCAGTCGACGGTTGATACCAGGCCCGGCTCGATGAGGGCGAGTCCGTCGAGGAAGGCGGCGACGTCGCTACGGGTGCGGGCCTTGAACGGTCCGTGCTCCATGCTGGCCGCCATGGCGGCCAGGCGCGCGGCGGTGTCCGGTTCCAGCGGGTCGAAGGTGACATGGGTCAGCGCGACGTACGAACCGGGCGCCAGCACAGTCTTGATGCGGTTGACCGCGGCGTAAGCCTGCCGGTCGTCGACGACGAAATGCAAGACAGCCAGGAGCAGGACCGCAATCGGCTGGTCGAAGTCGAGGACGTCTCGGGTGGTCTTGTCCTCCAAGACGGGGTCGATGTCGGTCAGGTCACCGGCCACGAACTCGGTGACGCCTTGCGGGTCGCCGACCAGCAGGGCGCGGGCGTGAGCGCCGACCAGCTCGTCGGAGTCGACGTAGACGATGCGACAGCTGGGGTCGATGCTCTGGACGATCTCGTGGACGTTGGGCTCGTGCGGAAGCCCACATCCGATGTCGAGGAACTGCCGGACCCCGCGCTGGGCGAGGTAGGCGACCTGACGCTCCAGGCACCGGCGTAGCTCCGCCGCGGCCAGGCGGATGCTCGGCAATGCCTCCTGAAGCCGCGCCGCGGACTGGCGGTCGGCCGCGAGGTTGTCCTTGCCGCCTTGCAGCTCGTCGTAGCGGCGCGCTGGCGACGGGCGGGAAAAGTCGAGCGGATCACCACCGACACACGCGACGTGGTGCTCCACCTCCCGTTGGTGCTCGGCAGTGGAGCCAGCGGGGTTGGGCGGGCCGGATGCGGGATGGGCCATGGTGATCGGAGTCCTTGGCTCTCAAGTGTGCTGTGCTGGGGGAGGCGATGGCGCTAGTACGTTCTGGCTGAGGAAAACGGCGACCATGAAGTGGACGTACTTGTAAACGCGGGGCGACGATCGGCTATCGCGGGGCGTGTGTCGGTTCGACGCCGTCACGCCTCATGCCGGAAACCCGCCCGCGATGAGGAGCGGGCTCCTGTCCTTCTGGTCGGTCGTCGTCCTGGGCCGGCTGGATGAGACCGTGTGCTATCCGTTTCGGGCGGGTCGCCACATGCGGTACAGCACCGTGTCGTCGGTGACCGCGATGGTGGACGGGCTCATGTCCCGGTAGCCGTGCCGGCGGTACAGCGCCCGGTTTTGCAGCCCGGTCGCTTCCAGATAGGCCGGGATGCCGTCGGCGTCGAGCCGGGCATGGGTGTGATCCATCAGCCGCCCACCGAGTCCTTGGCTCCACCGATCAGGGCGCACAGCGAGGAACAACAGGTGCCAGTGCGGATCGCTCGGGTGGTGGGCTTCCATCTGCAAGTCGAGGTGCTGGAACCGGGGCAGATGATCACCGGCGAGCTCCGCCAGATGCTTGTCGTAGCCCTCGGGCTCTCTGACCTCACGAGTGCGGTCGAACCAGACGGCGGCGGCGGTGGCGTCGTTGGTCACGACGACCTGCCCCGCCCCGCCGATGGCGTGAGTGATGTACAGCCGGTACCAGTCTCGGGCGACCGTCCGGCGACGGCCGGGGTCGGGGACGAGGTAGTGGATGACCTTCAGGTGGTCGAACGCGTCGGCGACGATGTCGGCCACGGTGCCGATGTCATCGGGTCCGGCGAGGCGCAGCGTCGGGGTGGTGTCGGTGCTGGTCATGGGTGCGCCCTTTCGGGTCAGAGGATGGCAGAAAGGCCGGAGGTCGATGCGGTGGCGCTGCGGGCGCCGCGACCGATGCCCTCGTAGACCTCCGGTCGCGTGCGTTGGAGGATCAGCCCCCAGGCGGTACCGGCGGCGAAGATCGCCACCAGGGCGAGGGGCACGATGCGAGCGGGCCCGGTGCCGGGGGTGACGCCGAAGAGCCCGGCGAGGTTGTCGACCGCCAGATAGGCCACGACTAGCAGGACGACCGTGGCGAGCAGCGGCGCGATGCGGCGCTGCCACAGGCTTTCGCCGTGTCTTTCCCGGGCGAAGAACGCGATCACGGCGATGCTGGTCAACGTGTAGAGCAGCAGCACACCGAGCCCGCCGGTGGTCGAGCCCCAGTAGAACAACTGGACCAGGGGGTCCCAGCCGGCCACGGCGAAGACGATCAGCACGACCAGGGCGAGGCCGGTCTGGGCCAGGGACGCGTTGCGGGGTGCGCCCTTGATCGTGGTCCGGCCGAGCACCCGGGGTAGGACACCTTCACGGCCCAGGGCGAAGGTGTAGCGGGTGATGGCGTTGTGGAAGGCCAACATCGCCGCGAACGTCCCTGTGCCGAGCAGAATCTTCCCCAGGGTGATCGAACCTTGTCCGAGCATGACCGCGGCCTGGTTGAAGAACAGATCCGCGCCCTCAGCGCTCGCCCGGTCGACCGGCTGTGGGCCGGCGGCAGAAATCTGCACCCAGGACGCCAGCGCGTAGGCGGCGCCGATGACGGCGATGGTCACGTACGTCGCGACCGGGATGGTGCGTTTGGGGTCTTTGCTTTCCTCGATGTAGACCACCGATTGTTCGATCCCGGCGAACGAGGTGGCTCCCAGCACAATCAGCACGCCGAGAGCGGAGCCGGACAGGTCCGTGACGTTGATGGCCGCGCCGGAAAATGTGAACCCTGGAGCGAGCATGATCGCCAGGCTGTACAGCGCGACGAGGGCCGTTTCGGCCACGACCAGGACCACCAGCATGTAGCCGGCCACTTTGACCTCGTTGGCTCCGAGAATCGCCACCAGCGCCCACGCCAAGACGGCGGGAATGAACCAGTGCACATCGAAGCCAAGCCAGTCGCTGAGCAGCGGCGCGCCGATCGCCGCGCTGAACGCGCCGTAGCAGCACAACTGGAAACTGTTGTACGTCGCCAGGGCGAACCAGGAGGTGCCGACACCGAAAGGGCGACCCAGGCCGTGGGCGACGTAGGCGTAGAACGCGCCAGCGTTCGGGATGTGCCGGGCCATCGCCAGATACCCGACGGCGTAGATCATCAGAAGTCCGGCCACGGCGAGGATCGCGATCGGGAAACCGAGCAGGCCGGTCGCCGCCAACGCGAGCGGGACGACCAGGGTGATCACCGTCAGCGGAGCCACGCTCGAGGCAATGGCCGAGCCGATCGCGAACGGGCCAAGCCGGTTACGCGCGAGGGCGTGCGACACGCTGGTCTGGACGACAGAGGGAGGTGCGGACACCGGGGGTTCCTCCTGCAAAGGGGATGACAGCTGGGGTGGTGCCGTGAGAATTGCGGTGATGATGGGAGTCAGCGCATGGCGGCTTCACCGACAGCGGCGTCGGCCGCGCGCAGCAGCTCACGGAGCATCGCCTTGATGCCCGGCTTGCCCGCGTCGCTCAGACCTGCCTGGATCTGCTGGGTAAGCAAGGACCGTTCGTACGGCGACAGGGTCGCCAGCGCGTGGTGGTGTAGGCCGGTGGCCAGGAACAGCCCAGCGAGGAACACCTTCGGCCAGGGCAAGGTTCGTCCGGTCTGCACGGCGTTGGTGATCGTGTTAGCCGGCGTACCGGAGGCGAAGGAATCACACGGCACGTACCGTGCCGTGGTGCCGCGGAACAGCCGGCGGTGCTCTTCACGCCGGACCAGGCCAATGCGAGACAGTCGGTCGAGGACCCTCGTCTCCGCCCGCTGTTCGTAGGCCAGGTACGCCATCCACACGCTGAGCTGATGGCCGCGCAAACGGTGCCGGTTTTCTTCTGTGACCGGCGGCGGCCAGCCCCGCTCCGATGCTCGTGGCCCCCACTCCTCGTGCGCTCGCGCCGTCGTTCGCACCGAAGCCGGCGGCGCTGAAGGCAGCCAGGTCCGCTCTTCAGCCTCGATCTTGACCAACACCGGACGCAAGGCCGGATCCTCCGGCAGCTCACCCGTACTGCGGAAGAGCTCGCCCTCACGCAACTCCAGGAATCGACCATGCACCAGCTCGGCCAGCAGCCCGGCCGCCAGCCCAACCCCTAACGGCCGACTACCGATCAGGCAAGAGCCCTTGACGCCGTCATGCGCCGCAAGCCACAGGTCATCGGTGAGCCGTGTCGGCTCCGCTGACGGCATGACAATGTCCCTTCCGCGCATATACCTTGTCGACGTTGTGGATTGATGAGATGCCCGGCTCAGGTATTACGGTTTACAGTGGAGCTAAGGACGAGCTGGTCAAGCCGGTATCGCCGGTCGCTTGCCGTCAACAATCACAGAACGACAGGACTGCAGGCAGGTGGCATTAGTCGGTGTTTTGATCGGCGTTTTTAAGGCGTCCCGGCTGTGGAGAAGGCGAAGCTCGCGCCTGTGTGTCGTTGGCGGACCGGGCAAGTCCAGTACAGAAGCTTGCCGCAATATGGGTGAGGCAGACTTGTCTGGTGATTCCGTCGCTGCCATCCTGGCCTCACGCACGGCCGCGGCGGTACGTCGTGCCGGCGTATTGGTCGGAGAGCAACGAACCGGGGGAGGTCCGGCGGGCTGTGGCGCTGCATGACGAAGTGCCGAACGACATGCTGATGCGCGCTCGGCGACGTCTGCGCTCGCCATCAGGGTCCGGCCGGGAGATGTCGCGTCAGGAGCTGGCCGATGCGGTAAACCGCTACCTCTGGAGCCGGTATCACATCACATCAGAACTTGACGCCACGTACATCGGCCATCTCGAACAGGGCAGGCACCGCTGGCCTCAGGCACGGCGGCGCGATGCCTTTCGCGAAGTTCTGGGAGCCGCCACGGATGCCGAACTAGGCTTCTACATCAACCGCCGGGCCAGACGGTCCAGAGCCGAGGAGGCGGATGGCGACGTGAAGCGGCGCACGCTGTTGCAGCAGTTCGTCGCTGCAGCGTCCCCGCAAGCGGCTTCCCTAGTCGCGACCCTTACCGCCTACCCGAACAGAGACTCCGCCGCAGGCACTGACAGCCATGCCAACGTCGATAGCCTGAACGGGCGAGTGGTCAAGGTCCGTGCTGCTTATCAGAGTGGTCGGTACGCGACCGCCTTCGCGCAGCTACCCGGCCTGATCAACGAGCTACAGACCGTGGTGCCGGGGACGGAACCGCTTCAGCGGCGATGGCAGACGGTCACGGCGGAGGCCTATCAAGTGGCCAGTGGATTGCTCCTCAAGGCCGATGAAGCCGCCTTGGCCCTGGTCGCCGCCGACCGCAGTATCACCGCGGCCCACGCCAGCGGCAGCCCGCTGTCCATCGGCTCCAGCGCCCGCGCTGTCGTGCACACGCTCCTCGCCAGCGGTCATCCTGGGCGCGCCGCCCACCTTGCGGTGACCGCTGCCCAACAACTCGAGCGAACGGCTGGGGCACCTTCCATCGATTCGTTGTCGCTTTACGGCGCTCTGCTACTGCGCGGCGCCATCGCCGCCGCGCGAGATGAGGACAGGCAACTCGCCCACGACCTTCTCGACGAAGCGGCCACTGTGGGGCGCTTTGTCGGTCAGGACGGCAACGCGCACTGGACGGCTTTCGGCCCTACCAACGTTGAGCTGCATCAGGTCGCCGTAGCCGTCTGTCTTGGCGACGCCGGCGAGGCGATCGACATTGCCTCCCACGTTGATCTGACACCGATCGTCCTCGCGGAACGTAAGGCCGCATTCGTCATCGACGTCGCGCACGCATTCACCCAATGGGGCAAATACGACAAGGCGCTGGATGCCGTGCGCACCGCCGAGTCATATGCACCAGAGGAGGTCCGCTCCCGCCGGTCGGTTCACCGCCTCATCGGTGAGATTGCCGAACGCGGTCCGATCAGGCTGCAGCGAGACGCGCGGGCGTACGGCGTCAGTATCGGTGTCCTTCTGTGAGACCCTAGTAAATAAGGGTT
>NZ_BOQL01000014.1 GCF_018332655.1 Actinoplanes auranticolor
CCTCGGCGTCGTGCTCATCTCGCACAACATGAACGACGTCTTCGCCGTCTCCGACCGCGTCGTCGCCCTCTACCTCGGCCGCACCGCCGCCCAGGTCAAAACCACCGACGTCACCCACTCCCAGATCGTCGAACTCATCACCTCCGGACGCAGCGGCAATCTCGGCCTGCCGCCCGAGAAGCCGGCCGCCTCCGGCTTCGCCGACATCACGCCTGCAGGAGACGCGGACCGATGACAACCACCACCACAACGGCCGGCGGCGTCAAGGTCGTCAAGCCCACGGTCGCCAGCCATCTGCACGACTACTGGGGCCGGGTCCGCGGCGGCGACATCGGCAGCCTGCCCGCCATCCTGGGCCTGATCGTGCTCTGCCTGATCTTCGGCATCGCCCGCCCCACCTTCTTCAGCGCGGTCAACTTCGCCAACCTGTTCTCGCAGGGCGCGGCGGTCATCTTCATCGCCATGGGCCTGGTCTTCGTGCTGCTGCTCGGCGAGATCGACCTCTCCGCCGGCTTCGCCAGCGGCGTGTGCGGCGCGGTGATGGCCATCCTGCTGACCAACCACGGCTGGCACTGGGCCTCGGCGATCCTCATCGCGCTGATCACCGGCCTGGCCATCGGCTTCGTGCTGGGCTTTCTGGTGTCGAAGGTCGGCATCCCGTCCTTCGTCGTCACGCTGGCGGCGTTCCTGGCCTTCCAGGGCATCCTGCTGGTGCTGCTCAGCGGCGGCAAGAACATCTCCATCCGGGAGACGTTCGTGCTCTCGCTGGCCAACCGGAACATGTCGGTCCTGGTCAGCTGGGCGCTGGCGATCCTGGCCGTGGCCGGCTACGCCACCCTGCAGTTCGCCCGGCTCCGCAGCCGCGCGGTGCGCGGCCTGGTCACCGACCCGGTGGGCATCGTGCTCGGCCGGATCATCGCGCTCGCGGCCCTGCTGTTCACCGCGGTCGCGGTGCTCACCACCGAACGCAGCATCAACCCGCTGATCAGCGGGTCGGTCAAGGGCGTGCCGATCGTGGCCCCGATCATCGCGGTCTTCCTGATCGTCTGGACCTTCGTGCTGGGCCGGACCGCGTACGGCCGGCACGTGTACGCCGTCGGCGGCAACACCGAGGCCGCCCGCCGCGCCGGCATCCCGGTCGACCGGATCCGCATCTCGGTCTTCGTGATCGGCTCGTTCATGGCCTCGATCGGTGGCATCATCGCCGCCAGCCGGGCCAACTCGGTGGACCCGAACTCCGGCGGCAGCAACGTGTTGCTGTACGCGGTCGGCGCGGCCGTCATCGGTGGCACCAGCCTGTTCGGCGGCAAGGGCCGGGTGCTGGACGCGGTCATCGGCGGGGCGGTCATCGCGGTGATCGACAACGGCATGGGCCTGATGGGATACAGCGCCGGTACCAAGTTCGTGGTCACAGGACTTATCCTGCTTCTGGCCGCCAGCGTGGACGCGTTGTCGCGGCGGAGAGCGGCAGCCACCGGTAACCGATGAGCGAGCCTCACGGTCACGGTAAGGGGGCAGCCACCTGATGCGAGCGGGCCCCAGCCAGGAGGAGGTGCGCCGGCACAACCTGGGGACGTTGCTGCGGTACGTCCACATTCACGGCGCTACGTCCCGGGCGGAGCTGACCACCAAGCTCGGACTGAACCGCAGCACCATCGGCGCGCTGACCACCGAGCTGGCCGCCGCCGGGCTGGTCACCGAGCGCCCGCCACAGCAGACCCGCCGGGCCGGACGACCTTCGCTGGTCGTCCGGCCCGAGTCGTCCCAGGTGTACGCGTACGCGCTCGCCATCGAGGTGGACCGGCTGCGCGCCGCCCGGGTCGGGCTCGGCGGCCGGATCCTGGACCGGCGCGAGACCGACCGTCCGCGCGGCATGCAGGTCATCGACGCGATCCAGCCGCTGGCCGGCTTCATCCACGAGATGCGGATGGACGTACCCGAGGGCGCCCGCTACGTGGGCGGCGGCCTGGCCGTGGCCGGCATGGTCCGCCGCGACGACGGCATGGTCCGGCTGGCCCCCACCATCGGCTGGGTCGAGGAACCGGTCGGCGAAGCCCTCAGCGAAGAGATCGGGGATGTCGGCCCGCTGATCGTCGGCAACATCGCCGACGTCTCGGCCCTGGTCGAGCACAGCCGCGGCGCGGCGGCGGGCCGCGACAACGTCATCTACCTGTACGGCGACGTGGGCGTCGGTGGCGGCATCATCGCCGGCGGTCGGCGGGTCACCGGCCACGGCGGGTACGGCGGCGAGGTCGGCCACATGGTGGTCAACCCGAAGGGCCGGCCGTGCAGCTGCGGCTCGCGCGGCTGCTGGGAGACCGAGATCGGCGAGTTCGCGCTGCTGGAGCTGGCGGGCCGCGGTCACCTGAGCGGCCGCGAGGCGGTGCTGGACGTGGTGGACGCGGCGATGCGCGGCGACTGGGAGGCCCAGCAGGCGGTCCGCCACGTCGGTGACTGGATCGGCCTGGGCGTGGGCAACCTGATCAACATCTTCAACCCGGAAGCAGTGATCTTCGGCGGCACCCTGCGCGACGTCTACCTGGTCGCCGCGGCCCAGATCCGCAGCCGCCTGAACGAGGTGGCGCTCCCGGCCTGCCGGGAACACGTCCGGCTGCGGACACCCGAGCTCGGCACGGACGCGGCCCTGATCGGCGCGGCCGAGCTCGCCTTCGAACGTTTGCTGGCCGATCCACTGTTGTGAGCCAGGGGTTAAAGTGCCCCCGTGAGTATCCGCGCTTCCGATGAGGATCGGCAGCGGATCGTGGCCGCGCTCGAGCGGCACACCGGTGCCGGACGGCTGACCCTGGACGAGTTCGCCCACCGGGTCGGGGTGGTCAGTGACGCCCGCACCCTGGACGAGCTGGCCGCGGTCGTGAGTGACCTGCCGGCCGAGACCGCCGAGGAGAAGCAGCGCCGCGAGCTGCTGATCGTCTTCGCGGTCGCCCTGATCACCCTGGTGCTGCTCGGGGTGGCGCTGGCGCTGCGGTGACCGGCGGCGCGCCGTGCCACGAGGCCCAGAGCGCCGCGTAGGAGCCATCCGCCGCCACCAGTTCGTCGTGCGAGCCCAGCTCGGTGATCCGGCCGTCCTCCACCACCGCCACCCGGTCCGCGTCGTGGGCCGAGAAGAGCCGGTGCGCGATCGCCACCACCGTACGGCCTCGCAGCACCGCGGCCAGTGACCGTTCCAGGTCGCGGGCGGCCCGCGGGTCCAGCAGCGACGTCGCCTCGTCCAGCACCAGGGTGTGCGGGTCGGCCAGGACCAGCCGGGCCAGCGCCACCTGCTGCTCCTGCGCCGCCGACAGCGTCACCCCGCCGGCACCGACCTCCGTGTCCAGGCCGGCGGGCAGGGCGTCGGCCCAGCTCAGGGCGTGCACGGCGGCGAGCGCGTCACGGACCTCGTGCGGCCGGCAACCGGGCCGGACCATGGCGACGTTGTCGCGCAGCGTACCCATGAAGACGTGGTGCTCCTGGCTGACCAGCGCCACCTCGGTGCGCAGCCGGTGCAGCGGCAGGCCGGCGAGCGGCACGCCGCCGACCGTGATCGAGCCCGTGCCGGGCGCGTAGACGCCGGCGAGCAGCCGGCCCAGGGTGGACTTGCCCGCGCCGGACGGTCCGACGATCGCCAGCCGCTCCCCCGGCTCGATGGTCAGCGAGATGCCGTGCAGCACCTCACGCCCCGGCACGTAGGAGAACCGCACGTCGTCGGCGACGATCCGGCCGCCCCGCGGAGCCGCACCGTGCTGCGGTGCCGCGTCCGGGGTCTCCGCCACGCCCAGCAGCCGGGCCAGCGAGGCGGCGCCGACCTGCAGCTCGTCCAGCCAGCCGAGGAACCGGTCGAGCGGGTCGATCAGCAGCTGGGCGTAGAGCACGGCCGCGGTGACCTGGCCCAGGCTGACCCAGCCGCGCAGGTAGAACCAGCCGCCGATGAGCAGCGTGCCCACCACCGGCAGCACGTAACCGATCTCCACGATGGGCGACCAGACCGTACGCAGGAACAACGTGTACTTCTCGGTGCGGAAGGAGCGGCGCAGGTCGGCATCCGTACGCCGGACACGGTCGGTCTGCCGGCGCAGCGCGTCCACCGTCCGGGCGCCCTCGACGGTCTCCGCGAGACCGTCGGTGACCTGCGAATAGGCGGCATTCTGGCGCAGATAGCCGGGACCGGCCCGGCGCAGGTACCAGCGGGCCGACAACACGATCACCGGTACGGCGGTCAGCAGCGGCAGCGCCAGCAGCGGGCTGACCAGGATCAGCGCGCCCACCGCCAGCACCGTGGTCAGCAGCGCGATCGTCGTTTCCGGAACCGCCAGCCGCACACACCGCGACAGCGCGTCGACGTCCCGCGAGGTACGGGTCAGCAGGTCGCCGGTGCCCGCCCGCTCCACCGTGGACAGCGGCACGGCCAGCACCCGGTCCACGAACTCCTCCCGCAGCTCGGCCAGCACCCGCTCGCCGAGCCGCGCCGAGGCCAGGTACGCGAACCGCATCAGCACCGCCTGCACCACGATGAACGCGGCGATGACCAGGGCGATCCGGTCGACGGTGCCGGTTCCGGCGCCGTGCTGCAGCGACTCGACGAGGTCACCGAGCAGCCGGGGCCCGGCCAGGCCGGCGATCGCGGCGACGGCGTGCAGCGACACGGCGAGCAGCAGGGGGCGTGGGTGCCGGCGGAACAGGGTGCGGGCGTACCGGCGGACCTGGCGGGTGTCCGCCACGGGCAGCGCGTTGCTCACTCCCGCAACACCGTCCTCGCGTATCCCGGATGGCCGGCCAGCAGCTCCCGGTGGGTCCCCTCGGCGATCACCCGGCCGTCCTCGACGTACAGCACGACATCAGCGCGATCCAGCACCAGCGGGCTGGTGGAGCAGACCACCGTGGTGCGGCCGCGCCGGGCCGGGCCGAGCCGGTCGGCGATCCGGGCCTCGGTGTGCGCGTCGACCGCGCTGGTCGGCTCGACCAGCACGAGCACCTCGGGGTCGGCGATCAGCGCGCGGGCCAGGCGCAGTCGCTGCTGCTGGCCGCCGGAGAAGGTGCGGCCCCGCTCGGCGACCTGGGTCCGCAGACCGGCGGGCAGCGCGGCGACGATCTCGTCCGCACCGGCGGCCGCCAGCGCCGCCGGCAGCGGCCCGGTGCCGCTCGGATCAAGATCAGCCCGGAGCGGGCCGGAGAACAGGCGGGCGTCGTTGTCGGCCACCAGGATCCGGGCGCGCACGGTCGCCAGATCAAGATCATCCAGCGGTACGCCGGCCAGCGTCGCCGCCGTACCCGGGGCACTGCCGACGTAGCGGCCGAGCCGATCGGCGATGGCGACCGCGTCGGCCGGCACAGCCGCCGCGATCGCGGTGACCAGTCCCGGCCGCACCACCACTCCGGACACGCTGTCGACCAGTTCGCCGGGGCCGGGCGGGGGTGCCGGACGGACGGGGTCGGGCAGATCGGTGCGGATCCGCAGCATCCGCACCACGCGACGGCCGGAGACGTGCCCGCGGGTGAACTTGTCGAGCGTCTCGGTGAGCTGCCGCAACGGGGCGACGAGGAACGCCGCGTACCCGTAGAAGGAGACCAGCTGGCCCAGAGTGATCCGCCCGGACAGCGCGAAGCGGGCACCCAGCCAGGTCACCAGCACCAGCAGGATGCCCGGGAGCAGCACCTGGGCCGCCTCCAGCAACGCCTCCACGGACGCCACCCGCAGCCCCGCCGCCCGCAGCCGCTGCGACTCGGCGCGGTAGCGGCCGGACATGACCGGCTCGCCGCCCACGCCCCGCAGCACCCGCAGCCCGCCGACCAGGTCGGTGGCCCGCCCGGTCAGCCGTCCCTGCTGCTCGCGGTACGCCTGCTGGCGGTGGTGCAACGGCCGGATCAGCAGGCCCACGACCGCCATCAGCAGCGGCACACCGAGCACCACGACCAGACCCAGCGGCACCGACGTGGACAGCAGGATCACTGTCACCGTGACGATCGCGACGAGCGAGCCGACACCCCGGGCGGTGATCTCCAGCGCACCGCCGATGTGGCTGATGTCGGCCGTACCGACGGCGACGACCTCACCGGCCTCGAGCCGGCGCGGCAGGGCCGAGCCGAGCCGGTTCGCCTGCCGGACTGCGACCTGCACGGTGCGGTACGCGCCGGCCAGCCAGTTGAAGACGGCCAGCCGGTGCCGGGTCACCCCGGCGCCGGCCTGCACGACGCCGATGCCCAGCAGCACCAGGCTCCAGGTGAGCAGGGATCCGCCGTCGCGGTGGGTCAGCCCGGCGTCGATGGCCCGGCCGACGATCGCCGGGACCAGCGCCTGGCAGGTCATCCAGAGGACGCCGAGCAGCACGCCGCCGGTCATGGATGGCCAGGCGCGCCGGGCGAGCCAGCCCAGGTAGCGGGTGGCGGACCGGTCGTCGGGAATGCCGGGATCGGCAGGGGGCAGCTCGCGCATTCTCTCCTGACGGTACGAAACTGTGCCGTCACGCGGAAGCGCGTTATCTATCGACGGGCGTGAAATCCCAGGCGTGCGGCGCGCGGGCGGTCAGGTGCGGCGGCGGCGCGGGCAGGTCCACCGGGGTGTGCCGCCAGCGGGAGATGACCACGATGCGATGGTCGGTCGACGAGTAGACCTCGCTCGACACGTGCGAGGGCAGGACCTCGACCTGCGGCAACGCCACGTCGCAGACCCAGGTGAGCAGCTCGTCGAAGCCGCTGCCCAGGGCCCGTACCTCCCACATGCGAGCAATCATGCTGATTCCTACCCCGCCACAGTGACCGAGGTCAATGACATCGCGGAATCGGCCGGCAGGTCGAGCCGGCTGGGCGCGATGCCGGCGGCGACGAGATGCGAACCGAGCGCGGCGACCATCGCGCCGTTGTCGGTACACAGGCCCGGACGCGGCACCCGGACCCGGATGCCGAGCTTCGCGGCGCGCTCCTCGGCGAGCACCCGCAACCGCGAGTTCGCGGCGACCCCGCCCCCGATGATCAGGGTCTCGACGCCGTGCTCCCGGCAGGCGTCCAGCGCCTTGCTGGTCAGCACGTCACAGACCGCGTCCTGGAAGCTGGCCGCGACGTCGGCCACCGGCACCGGCTCGCCGTTGCGCTCACGCGCCTCGACCCAGCGCGCCACGGCCGTCTTCAGCCCCGAGAAGGAGAAGTCGAACCGGTGCTTGAGCTGGTCCTTCGGCGAGGTCAGACCGCGCGGGAAGGCGATCGCGGCGGGGTTGCCGTCGCGGGCCGTCCGGTCGATCACCGGGCCGCCGGGAAATCCCATGCCGAGCAGCCGGGCGACCTTGTCGAAGGCCTCCCCCGCGGCGTCGTCGATGGTCGCGCCCAGCGGCGTCACCCCGGCGGTGAGGTCGTCGACCAGCAGCAGCGACGAGTGGCCCCCGGAGACCAGCATGGCGATGGCCGGCTCGGGCAGCGGACCGTGCTCCAGGGTGTCGACGGCGACGTGGGCCGCGAGGTGGTTGACGCCGTAGATGGGCTTGTCGGCGGCCAGGGCGTACCCCTTGGCCGCGGCGACCCCGACGAGCAGCGCCCCCGCCAGACCGGGCCCGGCGGTCACCGCGATCGCGTCGATGTCGGCCAGGGTCACCCCGGCGTCGTCGAGCGCCCGCTGCATGGTCGGCACCATCGCCTCGAGGTGGGCCCGGCTGGCGACCTCGGGCACCACCCCGCCGAACCGGGCATGCTGATCGACGCTGGAGGCGAGCGCGTCGGCGAGCAGGGTGTGGCCGCGGACGATGCCGACCCCGGTCTCGTCGCAGGAGGTCTCGATCCCGAGGACCAGGGGCTCGTCAGGCATTGCGCATCATCACCACGGCGTCGGTGTTGCTGGGCTGGTAGTAGCCACGCCGCAGGCCGACGGGCTCGAAATCGTAGGCGGCGTAGAGCCGCTGGGCAGGTGCGTTGTCGACGGCCACCTCGAGCAGCACCTTGCGCTCACCGGCCTGGGCGAGCAGCGCCTCCAGCAGCTGCCGCCCGAGACCGCCGCGCTGGGCCCGCCGGTCGACGGCGATGTTCTGCACCCAGGACTCCTCCCGGTCGACGATCGCCAGGCCCGCATAGCCGAGCACCTTCTCGTTCTCCTCGGCGACCAGGTAGAAGTGCCGCTGGGCCAGCTCGTTCCAGAACATGGCCGCCGACCACTTCTCCGCGCCGAACAGATCCTCCTCGATCGGCAGCACCTCGGCGATGTGCCACCAGCGGAACCGGTTGATGAGCATCAGGGCAGCGCAGCCTTGCGGGCGGTGGGCTCGACGGCATCGGGCCGGCGCAGATAGAGCGGGGTGAGCGGATCACCCGGAGCCCGGCTGCGGACCTGGTCGGCGGCCAGCGCGATCAGCGCCTCACCGGAGGGGTGGAGGAGCCGGTCGTCGATCGGGAGGCCGAAGATCTCGCTGTACTTCAGCGCACCCTCACCGACGGCCCGATCGGCCGCGACCAGGACGTCGGCGGGCTTGGCGACGTCGGGGCCGGTGAGCCGGACACCGTCGGCGTAGGTCGCGAAATACACCTCCCGGCGGCGGGCGTCGGTGGCGACCAGGACCCGGCCGGGCCCGGCGGCCCGGCCGAGAGCATCGAGCGAGCAGATCCCGTACGCGGGGATGCCCAGCGCCTGCCCCATGGCGGCGGCGGTCGCCAGCCCCACGCGCAGTCCGGTGAAAGGCCCGGGCCCGACCCCGGCGACGATGGCGGCGAGCTCACGCGGCCGCACGCCGGCATCGTCCAGCACGAGCTGGATCTGCGGCGCAAGCCGCTCACCGTGGGCCCGGGGATCAACGGTCCGCCGCTCGGCGATCCCCTTCATGCCACTGTCGGTGACCTCCCCGAGCGCGGCGGTGACCGCGGGGGTGGAGGTGTCCAGAGCTAGAACGAGCACGTGAGAACCCTAACCGCCGAAGCAGCCCGCACCGGAGCCGGGCGCACGCCCGCCCAGCCGGCCCGGGTCAGGCTCGGGGGTTCCAGTCGATGAGGGGGCGGCCGGCGTCGGCCAGGGCCTTGTTCGCCGCACTGAACGGGCGCGAGCCGCGGAAGCCCTTCGGGTTCAGCGGGCTCGGGTGGCCCGCCTCCAGCACCACGTGGGCGGGATTGCCGACCAGCGCCGCCTTCTTGCGGGCGTAGCTGCCCCAGAGCAGGAACACCACGCGCTCGTCGCGGGCGTTCAGAGCCTGGATCGTCGCATCGGTGAACGCTTCCCAGCCCTTGTTCGCGTGGGACGCCGCTGCTCCCGCGCGTACGGTCAGAACCGCGTTGAGCAACAGCACCCCCTGCCGGGCCCAGCCGGTGAGATCGCCGCTGGTCGCCGGCGGGACGGCGACGTCCTCGGCCAGCTCCTTGAAGACGTTGCGCAGCGACGGCGGGATCCGCACCCCGTCCCGGACGCTGAAGCTCAGGCCGTGCGCCTGCCCCGGCCCGTGATAGGGGTCCTGCCCCAGGATCAGCACCTTGGTCTGCTCGGGCGGGCACAGCCGGTACGCCGCGAACAGGTCCTCGACGGGCGGATACACCGTGTTCGTCGTGTACTGCTCGCCGACGAAGGCACCGAGGGCCGTCGTGGCCGCTTCGTCGAGGAACGGCCGGAGCTCCGTCCGCCAGGCGGGTGGGAGCAGATCGGGCAGGTTCACATCTTCTCCAGTCGGGCGGCCCAGTCGCCGCCGTGGGGGACGAGGTCGATGACCCGGGTGTCGTCGTCGAGCCGGTCGATCCGGACGGCCAGGTATTCGTCGTTGAGCTGCTCCACCAGGCCGGCGCCCCACTCGACCACGGTGACGGCGTCGTCGGCCGACGCGTCCAGGTCGAGGTCGTCGATCTCGGCGCGCGGATCCGCCGCGTCGCCCAGCCGGTACGCGTCCGCGTGCACCAGCGGCACCGCACCACCCTGGGCGGGATCGGGACGGTGCACCCGCGCGATGACGAAGGTCGGCGAGGTGATGGCACCCTGCACGCCGAGCCCGGCGCCGATGCCCTGCACCAGCGCGGTCTTGCCGGCGCCGAGGGGACCGGTGAGCAACAGCAGATCCCCGGGACGCAGCACAGCGGCGAGCCGGCGCCCGAACGCCCGGGTGTCGTCCACAGTGGTCAGCCGGACGTGGTTCCGCTCCGGGATCACGAGATCTTCTCCAGGAACGGGATCAGCGCGGCATTGACCTCGGCGGCTTTCTCCAGCATCACGACGTGCCCGCTGTTGTCGATCTTCACCAGCGTCGCCTCGGGCAGGCGCCGGAGGATCTCCTCGGAGTGGGCCACCGGGGTCAGATAGTCCTTGGTGCCCACCAGCACGAGCACCGGCACGCCCCGCAACGCGGACAGCGCCGGGAAACGGTTGTGCGTGTAGAGCGTGTGCAGATATCTGGTCAGGGTCTCGACCGAGGTCTTCGAGTTCATCTGCTCGACGAAGGTGACCAGGGTCGGGCTCGGCCGGGCGTCGCCGAAGCCGTACCGGCGGGTCAACAGCCAGGCCAGATCCCCGACCGCGACCCGGGCCTTGTCGATGGCGCCGCCGCCGATCCGGGCGGCCCCGCCCCAGATCGGGAAGAACGGCGCACTGACCCGCGCGACCAGCGAGGGAACGCCGAGCTTGCTCTTGTCGATCAGACCGGCCGACGTGGACATCAGCACGACACCGGTGACCCGCTCACCGAACCACTCCGGATACTGCTCGGCGAACGCCATGATCGTCATGCCGCCCATCGAGTGCCCGACCAGAATGATGTGCCCGTCCGGCACGGTCTCGTCGAGCACGGCGGCAAGCGACTTGCCCAGCGCGGCGATGTCGTAGTCGCCGGACTGCAGCCGGCTGGACCGTCCGTGCCCGGGCTGGTCGTAGAAGACCAGCCGGTTCTCGCCCAGCTCGGTCAGGGCCTGCCGCTGGAAGTAGAAGGTCCCCATGTCGAGCGCGAACCCGTGCACGAAGACGACGGTCGGCTTGGCCCCGGGGACCTTGGGCTCGACGATCTCGACGTGCAGATCGGTGCCGTCGGCGGCGGTGACGGTGAGCTCGCGGTCGAACGACTGGTCGCCGAACTCCTCCTCGACGTAGGGATCACCGGGGGCGTTGAGCGACTTGCGGACCAGGACGCGCTCGACGGCGAAGGCGGTGGCCAGCCCGGCGGCGGCGAGACCGATGGCGGCGCCGACTATCCCGACCTGCTTGGCCCGCCGGCGCGGGTCGGCCTTCGCTGACGACTTGGCGGACGGTTTGGCGGAGCTCACGCACCCTCCCCTGGCTGGCCCACCGACGAATCGGCCATTCTCGCGACGAACCCTTCGCTTCCCCGCCCACGGGCGTCGCTTCCCCGCCCTCGGGCGTCGCTTCCCCGCCCACGGGCATCAGACCGGCTGGGCGAAGCACCGGCACGCGGATTGCCGGTGTCGTGGTCGCTCGGTGCGTCCGCCCGGCTTCCGGCCGGAAGATCAGCGGTGACGTCGTCGCTCAGCCGGCCCGGCGCCGCCTCGGCCGCGGTGCCGGCGGTGCCGGCGGTGCCGGCGGTGCCGGCGGTGCCATCGTCGCTCAGCCGGCCCGAAGCCGCTTCATTGGGGACACCGGCCGTGCCGTCGTAGACGCGAGGGACGCGGGTGCCGCCGAAGCGCGTCACGATCTCGTAGTTGATCGTGCCGATCGCCTCGGCCCAGTCGGTGGCCGTCGGCGTGCCGTCGTCGCCCGGCCCGAAGAGGACCGCCACGTCGCCCGCCGCCACCGGGTCGTCCCCGCAGTCGAGGATGATCTGGTCCATGCAGACCCGGCCCGCGATCGTCCGGGTCCGCCCACCCAGCGACACCGGGCCCACATTGGACGCATGCCGCGGCACCCCGTCGCCGTACCCCAGCGGCACCAGGGCCAGCGTCGTCTCCCGGGACGTGTGATAGGCGTGACCGTACGAGACGCCCTGGCCCGCCGGGACGCGTTTGGTCAGCGTGACCCGGGCGCGGGCGGTCATCGCCGGGCGCAGTCCGGTCGGGTGCTCGGGTGGCAACGGCGACAGCCCGTAGACGGCCACGCCCGGGCGGACCAGGTCGTAGTGGGCGTCCGGGCGGGTCAGGGTGGCCGCCGAGTTGGCGATGTGGCGGTAGCGGGGCTCGATGCCGTACTGCTCAGCGGTGGCGAGACCCTCGGCGAACACGGCCAGTTGGTGGTCGATCGTCTCGTGGCCCGGCGCGTCGGCGTACACGAAGTGGCTCCAGGCGCCGACGATCTCCGCCTCGCCCTCGGCCTGGGCTTTGGCCGCCGCTTCCAGCAGGGCGGGCCACTCGGCCGGGGTGGCACCGCCGCGGGCCAGGCCGGTGTCGAGCTTGAGGTGCACGCGGGCCGGTCGCTGCGCCCGGCGGGCGGCCGTGACCAGCTCGCCGAGCTGGGCGAGGCTGCCCGCGTTGAGGTCGATGTCGGCGGCGACGCCGTCGTGCAGCGGCAGCCCCGGAGCCAGCAGCCAGGCCAGCACCGGCGCGGTCAGCCCGGCCCGGCGCAGGGTCAGCGCTTCGTCGAGGGTGGCGACGCCCAGCCAGGTCGCCCCGCCGGCGAGCGCGGCCCGGGCCACCGGCAACATGCCGTGCCCGTAGCCGTCGGCCTTGACCACCGCCATGACCTCGGCGGTGGTGCCGGCGCGCAGCGTCGCGACGTTGTCCCGGATAGCGTCCAGATCAACCCGGACCTCGGCCTGCCACATGGTCACCAGCCTACTGAGGGGTACGACAGGACTTGGGTCACAGCAGGTCCGCCAGCACCGGCCGCAGGGCCGCGGCGATGTCCTCCGACGTCACCGGGCCGTCCCGCTCGGCCCGGCGCCCGGCCAGCCCGTGCACGTAGGCCGCCATGATCGCCGCTCGTTCCGCGGGCAGGCCGGCGGCGAGCAGCGAGCCGAGCAGGCCCGCGAGCACGTCGCCGCTGCCGGCGGTGGCGAGCGCCGAGGTGCCCGTCGGGTTGGCCCACGCCTCGCCCGCGGGCGTGGCCACGATCGTCCGGTCGCCCTTGAGCAGCACCACGGCGTTGGTCCAGGAGGCCAGCCGGCAGGCCGCCGCGATCCTGTCCGCGCCCGGTCGCTCGCCGGCCAGGCGCGCGAACTCACCGTCGTGCGGGGTGAGCACGAGCGGCGCGTCCCGGCGCAGGTCGGCGGCGTGCTTGCCGTCAACGAGCAGGGTCAGCGCATCGGCGTCCAGCAGGACCGGCAGGGAGGTGGCGAGCACGCTGCGCAGCTCTGTGCGGGCCGCGTCGTCGGTGCCGAGGCCGGAACCGCAGACCCAGGCCTGCACCCGGCCCGCCTCGGCCACCCGCTTGGCGGCCACCACGGACGGGTGCCGACGCAGCACTTCACGGTCGGCGCTGCCCGCGTACCGGACCATGCCGGTGGGGCCGGCGAGTGCGCCGGTGACGGACAACACGGCAGCGCCCGGGTACGTCGCTGAGCCGGTGGCCACGCCCACGACGCCGCGGCTGTACTTGTCGGAGGCCGGGTTCGGCCCCGGCCACCAGGCGGCGATGTCGGCAGCGTCGGGCACCCGTACCGCCGGGTCGGCGTGCAGCGTCGCTCCCAGGCCGATGTCGACCAGCTCGACGTGGCCCGCCAGGGCCGCGGCCGGGCCGACGACGTGCGCGGGCTTCAGGCAGCCGAAGGTGACGGTGACGTCGGCGCGCACGGCCTCGCCGGGCACGTCACCGGTGTCGACCGCGACTCCGCTGGGCACGTCGACAGCAACGACCGGCGGCCGCGCGCCGTCCCGGCCCCGCAGCTCCGGCAGGCGCTCGACCAGGGCGGTCGCGTCCGGTCGCAGACCGCCGCTGGCCCCGATGCCGACGATCCCGTCGACCACGAGATCAACCTGACCGGGCAGGTCGGTGACCGTGACGCCACCGGCGCGGCGGAGGGCGGCGAGGCCGGCGAGGTGCACCCGGTCGGGCCGCAGCAGCACGGCTCGGACACCCGCACCGCGCGCGGCGAGCGTGGCGCCCGCATAGAGCGTGTCGCCGCCGTTGTCACCGCTGCCGACCAGCAGCAGCACCGTGGCGCCGTAGACACCGCCGGACTCCTGCAGCAGCAGGGCACACCGGCGGGCCAGCCCGGCCGCCGCCCGCTGCATGAGCGTGCCCGACGGCAGCGTCGGCATCAGCGCCTTCTCCGCCGCACGGACGTCCGCCACGCGCCACGCCTGCCGCATGCTCCAACCCCCAGGTAACTCAGGCCTCCGCGACGACCATCGCGGAGGCGATGCCGCCGTCGTGCGACAGCGACAGATGCCAGCGGCTGACACCCCGTTCGGCCGCCACCGCCGCGACCGTACCGGAGACGGTCAGCCAGGGGCGTCCGTCCGGATCGGTGACCACTTCACAGTCGTGCCAGCGCAGCCCGGCGGGTGCGCCCAGCGCCTTGGCGACGGCCTCCTTGGCCGCGAACCGCGCGGCCAGTGACTCCGGCGACCGCGGGTTGCCGGAGGAGGTCATGCGCTCCGAGTCGGTGAAGAGCCGGTCGGCGAGCAGCGGCGTGCGCTCCAGCGCCTGGGCGAACCGGTCCACCAGCACGACGTCGATCCCCACAGACACGATCACACGAGCAACCCTATCGGCCCGCGGTCCGCGGCGACCGGTCGTGCGCCGGGCCTGTGGACAACGCGGGTACGCCCGCAGCGCCTTGTCCACAGGGGCGATTTCGAGCGGCTGAACTCCCCTAACGTCGTCGGCCGTACCCGTTGCGATCTGGAGGTTGCCGATGACGTCCGAGCTCGAAGTCGATGCCGCCGCGGTCCGTGCCTGGGCCCGGGCGCTGTCCGCGACAGCCGCCCGGATCAGCACTGATCCGCCGCCACCGCCGAGCGGCCCGCCCTGGTCGTCGACGGCGGCCGCCTCAGCCGCTGCCGACGCGGCGCGGGCCCAGCTCCGGGCACTCGCGGACGACATCTCCGCGACAGCCCGGCAGGCAGCGGCGGCAGCGGACGACTACGACGACGCGGACGACCGCGTCGCGGCCCGGCTCCGAGCTGTCCGATGACCATGACGACCGTGAGCTATCCGCTGCTGCGCGCCACCGACCCCGGCCGCTGGCGCGACACGGCGACGGCCTGGCGTTCCTGGGCCGCGACCGCCGGCCGCTGGGCCGCCGAGCTGCGCGCCCACGCGACCCGCCTCCGCGCGATCTGGACCGGCTCGGCTGCCGACGCCGCCACGGCCCACCTGGCCGTGCTGATCCGCCGACTGCAGCTGTTCCGGCTCGGCTGCTGGGCCGCCGACCAGGCGCTCAGCGAGTTCGCGGCGGCTCTGGCCCGGAGCAGGTCGATGCCCGCGACCCCGCCGGCCGGCGTCACCATCGCCGGTGACGGCACGGTCAGCGGGCAACCCGCGGCAGCCGTCCGTGACACCGCGGCCGGCATCAAGGTGGCGCTGGCCATCGCCGCGGAGGCGGACGGCGCGGCCACGAGCAGACTCAGAGCAGCCGACATGGGCGGGGCAGCCAGTCCGCCGACGGGTGAGCCGCCGTCCTGCACCGCCACGCCGGCCCAGGTCCGGCAGTGGTGGGAGGCGCTGAGTCCGGCGCAGCGCCGTTGGCTGCTCGTCGGCGAACCGGGCCGGCTCGGTCCGCTGGACGGCATTCCGGCCGGGATCCGGGACCTGGCCAACCGGCTGATGCTGGACGAGCTGCCGGCCCGGCTGCCCGGCCTCGACGCGCTGCGGGACCGGCTCGCCGACGGCGATGGCACGCGGGCGTATCTCTTACAGCTGGATCCGGCGGGCGAGGGACGGGCCGTGGTCGCGCTGGGCGATCCGGACCGCGCCGCGAACGTGCTGACCCAGGTGCCGGGCATGACCGCAGACCTGGCTTCGTACGGCGGCGAGCTGGCCCGCGCCGAGCGGATCGCCACCCGCGCGACCGAGCTCGCTCCGCAGCACGCCACCAGCACCGTCATGTGGCTGGGCTACGACGCCCCGGACTTCGTGCACGAGGCCGCCAGCCGGTCCCAGGCCACCGCCGGCGCCCTCGGCCTGCGCCGGTTCCAGGACGGGCTGCGGGCCACTCACCTGGACGCCCCGGCGCACCAGACCGTGCTCGGGCACAGCTACGGATCGCTGGTCGTCGGCACCGCGGCCGCCCGCCCCGGCCTGGCCACCGACGACGTGGTCTTCGTCGGCTCCCCCGGCGTCGGCGTGGACTCGGCAGCCGAGCTCCAGGTGCAGCCGGACCGGGTGTGGTCCTCGACGTCGCGGTCGGACGTCATCCAGTGGGCAGCCGTCTCGCCGCGCAGCCTCGCCGAGGACCTGGTGGCCAGCCAGGCGGTGCCGGGTGGTGCCCTGCTGGCTTTCACCCGGCCCGAGGACGACCTGTACTTCGGCACCAATCCGAGTGACCCGGCGTTCGGCGCCCGCGTGTTCGCGAGCGAGCCGGACGCCGGGCACCTCGGTTACTGGGAGCCCGGCAGCGCGGCGCTCGACGCGCTCGCGGGCATCGCGGTGGGGCGGGGCGATGTCATTCCACGGTGACGGACTTGGCCAGGTTGCGCGGCTGGTCGACGTCGTGTCCCCGGGCCGCGGCGATCTCGCAGGCCAGGATCTGCAACGGCACGGTGGTCATCAGCGGGGCCAGCAGAGTCGGCGTACGCGGCACGGTGATGAGGTGGTCGGCGTAGGCGCCCACCGTGTCGTCGCCCTCCTCGGCGATGACGATGGTGCGCGCTCCGCGGGCGCGTACCTCCTGGATGTTGGAGACGACCTTGTCCCGCAGCACGCCGCGGCCGGCCGGCGACGGCACCACGCACACCACCGGGGTGCCGTCGTCGATCAGCGAGATCGGGCCGTGCTTCAGCTCGCCCGCGGCGAAGCCCTCGGCGTGCATGTACGCGAGCTCCTTGAGCTTCAGCGCACCCTCCAGGGCGACCGGGAAGCCCACGTGCCGGCCGATGAACAGGATCGTCGGAGCCGCCTTGAGCTCGCGGGCCAGCGCCCGGACGTCCTCCATGTCGGCGAGCAGCTCCCGCAGGTCGTCCGGGGTGCGCTGCAGCCGGGAGACGACGGCCGCGACCTCGTCGGCGTACATCACGCCGCGGACCTGGGCCAGGTGCAGCCCGATCAGGTAGCAGGCGACCAGCTGGGTCAGGAACGCCTTGGTGGAGGCGACGGCGATCTCGGGGCCGCCGTGGGTGTAGAGCACCGCGTCGGACTCGCGGGGGATCGTCGAGCCGTTGGTGTTGCAGATGGCCAGCACCCGGGCCTTCTGCTCCTTGGCGTGCCGCAGGGCCATCAGGGTGTCCATCGTCTCGCCCGACTGGCTGATCACGATCACCAGCGTGGAGCGGTCGAGGATCGGGTCGCGGTAGCGGAACTCGCTGGCCAGCTCGACCTCGCAGGGCAGGCGGGTCCAGTGCTCGATGGCGTACTTGGCGACCATGCCCGCGTGGTAGGACGTGCCACAGGCGATGACGAAGACCTTGTCGACGTCGCGCAGGTCCTGGTCGGTGAGGCGGACCTCGTCCAGGACGATCTCGCCGCGCTCGGAGAGCCGGCCGAGCAGGGTGTCCGCGATCGCCTGGGGCTGCTCGGCGATCTCCTTGAGCATGAAGTAGTCGTAGCCGCCCTTCTCCGCGGCGGAGGCGTCCCAGTCGATGTGGAACTCCTTGCCGGTCGCGGGGGCACCGGCGAAGTCGGTGATCTCGATGCCGGCCGGCGTGATCAGCACGACCTGGTCCTGGCCCAGCTCCACCGCCTCGCGGGTGTGCTCGATGAACGCGGACACGTCGCTGGCGAGGAAGTTCTCCCCGTCGCCGCGGCCCACGACCAGCGGCGAGTTGCGCCGGGCGGCGACGACCGCGTCGGGCACGTCGACGTCGATCGCGAGCAGGGTGAAGGCGCCCTCGAGCCGGCGTACGACGCGGCGCATGCCCTCGGCGAGCAGCTGCGGGCCCTCCTCGGCACCGGCGGCGCGCAGGGCCCGCATCTCGGCGGCGAGCATGTGCGCGGCGCACTCGGTGTCGGTGTCGCTGACGAACTCGACGCCGGTCGCCTCGATCTCGGCGCGCAGGCGGGCGAAGTTCTCGATGATGCCGTTGTGGATCACCGCGACCCGGCCGTCGGCCGACAGGTGCGGGTGGGCGTTGCGGTCGGTGGGACCACCGTGGGTGGCCCAGCGGGTGTGCCCGATCGCGGTCGAGCCCACCGAGATGCCGTCACCCGCGCGCTCGACCAGCGCCTTTTCGAGATTGGCCAGCTTGCCGGCCTTCTTCTCGGTCAGGATGACGGAGTCGTCGATGACGGCGATGCCGGCGGAGTCATAACCGCGGTACTCCAGCCGGCGGAGCCCGTCGAGGACGATTTGCAGAGCCGGCCGACTGCCGACGTAACCCACGATCCCACACATGGGGGGCAGCGTAGCGGACTTCCGCTCACGGCCGCTGCGCAAGAACCATACTTTCGCGCATCGGACGTGATCGAAAGAACCGTTCAGACGGTCGCGCCGGTACCCACGGCCAGCTCAGGCGAGTCGCTGACACGACCGGGTGATCCGAATCTGGCGCTGGGGGCGTACCGTCGGGCGGACGCCTGCTCTGGAGAGACGATTGAGCTACCCACCGCCTTCGGACCCGACGCGTCCGTACCCCGCGGAAGAACCCGTATCAGGTCAGCCGTGGTCGAACCCGTCGGGCGATTCCCTGTCGGCCCAGCCGCCGCGGCCACCGACGCCGTCCTTCCAGCCGGGCTATGCCCCCCTGCCGCAGCCGAACGCGCAGAGCAGCGGACCGCCGGACGGCTACCCGCCGACCTCGCAGTTCCCTGCCCAGCCGCAGCCGCACTACGACGCGCAGGCCGGCTACCCGCCGCCGGACCAGCAGGGCCAGTACCCGCCCCCGGCCTACCAGCCGCCCGGCGGCTACGGTCCTCCGGGCGGCTACGGCCCGCCCCCCGGCTACGGCCAGCAGCCGGGGTACGGTGCCGCGCCCCCACCGCCGCCGAAGCGCAGCAACGCCCCGCTGATCGCCGTGGTGGTGGCCGTGGTGCTGCTGCTGTGCGCAGGTGGCGTGACCTCCGCCGTGCTGCTGGTGAACAAGGCCACCGACAAGGCACAGGAACAGATCGACTCCCTGCCCAACCTGCCGACGGAGGTGCCGGACCTCCCGACCGACGTGCCCGGGCTCCCCACCGAACTGCCCACCGAGCTCCCGACCGACCTGCCCACCGGGCTGCCGAACCTGCCCGACGTGGATCCGAACCAGGAGCTCCAGGTCGAGTACGAGGTCACCGGCGACGGCCCGGCCGAGATCGTGTACGTGGACAAGCTCGGCGGCGACCCGCAGCGGGTCCGCAACGCCTCGCTGCCGTGGCGCAAGACGCTCACAATGAAGGGCTCGTCGCTGGTCTCGGTGATCGCCGTCCGGGGCGCGACCTCGGAGGGCACGCTGAGCTGTAGCGCCAAGGTCGACGGCAAGGAAGTGGCCCAGAAGACGAGCGAGGGCACCTTCATCACCGCCGCCTGCACCAAGCTGGTCTTCTGAGCGGCCGGCCTGCTGAGCGGCCGGCCTGCTGAGCGCCGGTGGGCAGCGGCACCCGGGCGGACGGCCGTAGGCTGGGCGGTGTGACGACGTCGACCCCGGCCGATCCGCTCGTCGGGCGCATGCGCCCGTTCGGCACCACGATCTTCTCCGAGATGTCCGCGCTGGCCGTGCGCACCGGCTCGGTCAACCTCGGGCAGGGCTTCCCGGACACCGACGGGCCACCGGAGATGCTGGCGGCGGCCGCCGAAGCTCTCCGCTCGGGGGCGAACCAGTACCCGCCGCTGGCGGGCATCCCGGCCCTGCGGCACGCGATCGTGGCGCACGAGCAGCGGTTCTGGGGGCTCGAACGCGACCCGGACACCGAGGTGGTGGTCACCGCCGGCGCCACCGAGGCGGTCGCCGCGAGCATTCTGGCGTTGTGCGAGGCCGGGGACGAGGTGGTGTGCTTCGAGCCGTACTACGACTCGTACGCGGCCTCGATCGCCCTGGCCGGCGCGGTCCGGCGGCCGGTCACGTTGCGGCCCGGGCCGGACGGGCGGTACGGCTTCGACGAGGGTGAGCTGCGCGCCGCGTTCGGGCCGCGCACCCGGATGATCCTGCTCAACACCCCGCACAACCCGACCGGCAAGGTCTTCACCGGCGACGAGCTCGCGCTGATCGCGCGGCTCTGCCAGGAGCACGACGTGTACGCCGTCACGGACGAGGTCTACGAGCACCTGGTCTTCACCGACGCCGCCGCGCCGCACCTCCCGCTGGCCACGCTGCCGGGCATGCGGGACCGCACGCTGCGCATCTCGTCGGCCGGCAAGAGTTTCTCCTGCACGGGCTGGAAGGTGGGCTGGGCGACCGGCCCGGCCCCGCTGGTGTCGGCGGCGATGCGGGTGAAGCAGTTCCTGACGTTCGTGAACGCGGGGCCGCTGCAGCCGGCGGTGGCGGTGGCGCTCGCCCTGCCGGAGTCCTACTTCACCGGCTTCCGCGACGGCCTCCAGGCCCGGCGGGACCGGCTCGTCGCGGGCCTGACGGACGCGGGCTTCGGCGTGCTGCCGTCCGAGGGCACCTATTTCGTGACGGCCGACATCACGCCGCTCGGCGGCACGGACGGCGTCGACTTCTGCCGGTCACTGCCGGAGCGCTGCGGCGTCGTGGCCGTGCCCACGCAGGTCTTCTACGACCACCGGGAGCAGGGCAAGCGGCTGATCCGCTTCGCCTTCTGCAAGCGCGAGGACGTCATCGACGAAGCCGCCAAGCGCCTGCGCACTCTCGCCTGACGCCCTGCGAGAAGCCGCCGCAAAGCCGGCACCGACGAAAGCGGCAGGCCCGGCGACCCGCCGGACCTGCCGCTGATCGTCAGCTCAGGCCGGGCTGGCCGACCGGACCTCGTCCGCCACCCGCTCCGCGATCGTCCGCGCCTGCTCCTCGGTGACCGCCTCGACCATCACCCGTACGAGGTGCTCGGTGCCCGACGGGCGCAGCAGCACCCGTCCGGTCTCCCCCAGCTCGTCCTCGGCCAGCGCCACCGCCGCCTGCACCGTCGGGGCCGCCGCACCCGCCTGACGGTCCTTGACCGGGACGTTGATCAGCACCTGCGGCAGCTTGTGCAGCACCGCCGCCAGGTCCGCCAGTGACTTGCCGGTCTTCGCGATCGTCGCCATCAGGTGCAGGCCGGTCAGCACGCCGTCGCCGGTCGTCGCGTAGGCCGGCATCACGATGTGCCCGCTCTGCTCGCCGCCCAGGGCGTAGCCGCCCGCCGCCAGTTCCTCGAGCACGTACCGGTCGCCGACCTTGGTCTCCAGCAGCTTGATGCCGGCTTCCTTCATGGCCAGGCGCAGGCCCAGGTTGCTCATCACCGTCGCGACCAGGGTGTCCTCGGTCAGCGCGCCCGCCTCGCGCATCGCCAGGGCCAGGATCGCCATGATCTGGTCACCGTCGACCACGTCGCCGGCCGCGGTCACCGCGAGGCAGCGGTCGGCGTCGCCGTCGTGGGCCAGGCCCAGGTCGGCGCCGTGCTCCAGGACGGCCTCGCGGACCGCCTCGAGGTGGGTCGAGCCGCAGTTGTCGTTGATGTTGAGGCCGTCGGGATCGGCGTGGATCGCGATGACCTCTGCGCCAGCCTCCCGGTACACCGCCGGGCCGACCTCGCTGGCCGCGCCGTTCGCGCAGTCGACCACGACCTTCACCCCGGCCAGCGGGTGCGGGGTCGACTCGAGCAGGTGCTTGATGTAGTGCTCGGCCCCGTCCAGCAGGTCGTGCACCCGGCCCACGCCGGCGCCGGTCGGCCGTCCGACCAGGCCGTGCCCGTCCGCGACGGCCGTCTCGATCTTCTCCTCCAGCTCGTCCGGGAGCTTCTGGCCGCCCGGGGCGAAGAGCTTGATGCCGTTGTCCGGCATCGGGTTGTGTGACGCCGACAGCATCACGCCGAGGTCGGCACCGGCCTGGCCGACCAGGTACGCGACCGCCGGGGTGGGCAGCACGCCGACCCGGACGACGTTGGCGCCGGCGCTGGTCAGGCCGGCCACGACCGCCGCCTCCAGCATCTCGCCGCTGGCCCGCGGGTCACGCCCGACGATCGCCAGCGGCTGATGGCTCGCGTCGCTCTCGATGAGCACCCGGGCGGCCGCGACCGCGACCGACAGAGCCAGTTCCGGGGTGAGCAGGTCACCGTTCGCCAGCCCGCGTACGCCGTCAGTGCCGAAGAGTCGCCCCATGGCGGTCGATCCTTTCGCCGGCCCCGCCCCTACTCGGGTGCGGTGGACCGGTGCCGTGTTGTGAGGGAGGGAAAACGCGAACGGCCGAGCACGCCCCCGAGGGGCGCACCCGGCCGTCCGGTCAGACGTGGTGCAAGACGAGCGCTGCGATCAGCGCTTCGAGTACTGCGGAGCCTTGCGGGCCTTCTTGAGGCCGTACTTCTTGCTCTCCTTGACCCGCGAGTCACGGGTGAGGAAGCCGGCCTTCTTCAGGGCCGGGCGGTCGTCCGGGTCGTTCGTGATGAGCGCCCGGGCGATGCCGAGGCGCAGCGCGCCGGCCTGGCCGGTGATGCCGCCGCCACGCAGGTTGGCGATCACGTCGAACTGCTCGGGCTTCTCGGCGGTGCTCAGCGGCTCGCGGATGAGCTGCTGGTGCACCTTGCTCGGGAAGTACGCCTCGAGGTCGCGGCCGTTGCAGGTGATCTTGCCGGTGCCGGGGATGAGACGCACCCGGACGATGGCCTCCTTGCGGCGGCCGACGGTCTGGATCGGACGGTCACCCGGGCGCGGGGCACGCACCGCGGCCGGTGCGGCCTCGACGACCACGACGGTCTCGGCGGGAACCTCGGCGGCCGGAACCTCAGCGGCGGGGGCCTCGGCGGTGGGCTCCTCGGCGGTGGGCTCCTCGGCGGGGGCCTCAGCGGTGGGCTCCTCGGCGGCGGCGGGCTCCACGACGGTCTCGGCGACCTCGGGCTCGACGATGTCGGTCATGCTGTTTCCTTCGCCCGCGCTCACTGCGCGATCTGCTTGATTTCGAACGGCACCGGCTGCTGCGCGGCGTGCGGGTGCTCGGCGCCCGGGTAGACCTTCAGCTTCTTGATGATCTGGCGGGCCAGCTTGTTGTGCGGGAGCATGCCCTTGACGGCCAGCTCGACCGCGTGCTCGGGGCGCTTGGTCAGCAGCTCCTCGTAGTTGACCTGCTTCAGACCACCCGGGTAGCCGGAGTGCCGGTAGGCCAGCTTGGTCTGCCGCTTGTTGCCGGTCAGCGCAACCTTGCCCGCGTTGATGATCACCACGAAGTCGCCGGTGTCGACGTGCGGGGCGAACGTGGGCTTGTGCTTGCCGCGCAGGAGCGTGGCGGTGTGGGTGGCGAGCCGGCCCAGAACGACGTCGGAAGCGTCGATGATGTGCCACTGACGCTCGATCTCACCCGGCTTCGGGCTGTACGTACGCACAGAATTACCTTGTCTCGTCGTCGGTCTGGGGGCGCGCGCTGGCCGCGTCAAGCACGAACATCGAGCCTACCCGGACGGGCACGCTCGCAGCTGTCGCACAACAGCAGGCAACAATACCCGCCTGTGCGGCGCGCGGTCAAAACGGGCGGTGGGCCCGCCATGCAGACGGGACCGGATAACGTAGCGCTCCTAGTTTAGGCGGTCCCCCGCGGCGCGCCGACATGGGGCCGGGTGATTCCACCCACGGTGATGACCCGCTGACGTGAATGCCTCTTAGCAGGCTCGAAACATACGGGACGCGGGGGCGAAATTACCCCCCGGCACGCTTCGGACATGGCAAGTGGTGCGGGCACCTCGACGCGGCCGGAGCTCCGGTCCGGCGGTGTGCCCGGGCGCACCACCCAGGAACCGCCGCCAGGGTTGAGGACGGACCTGGCGGTGCCCGCCGAGCCGGTTGACCGGCTCGGCACCGGGAAGCCGCGGCGTGTGCCGGTCGGAGGTACGGCGGAGAACGCAGGCGTGACATGGGAGCGGGTCGACGCTGAGGACGGCGGTCTCCGAGCGTGCCCTTCGGTGGACCGGCCGGCCACGCCGCGGCTTTCTGGCAACCCTCCCCGCACTTCAGTGTGGGGAGGGCGGGCCGCCGGATGACGGAACGGGCCGGCAGCGCGCGAAAGATCGTGATCACCGCAGCAGCGCTCGCGGAGCCGGCGGCGTCGCTGTCCGGCTACACGATCGGCGTGACTTCCGACCGCCGCCGTGACGAGCTGGCCGGCCTGCTGGAGAACAGAGGGGCCCGCGTGGTGATCGCTCCCGCGCTGCGCATCGTCCCGATCGCCGACGACGCGGAGCTGCGGGCGGCCACCCGGGCCTGTCTGGCCCAGCCCCCGGACATCGTGCTGGTCAACACCGGGATAGGCATGCGCGGCTGGCTGGAGGCGGCGGAGGGCTGGGGCCTGGCGGAGCCGCTGCGGGCGGTGCTCGCGCGGGCGTACCTGGTCGCCCGGGGCCCGAAGGCCCGCGCCGCGATCCGGTCCGCCGGCCTGCAGGCCCAGTGGTCGCCGGAGGGTGAGAGCTACGAGGAGGTCGTGGAGCATCTGACCGCCCGCGGCCTCGCGGGGCTGACGGTGGCGATGCAGCTGCACGGCGAGAGCCAGCCCGAGTACACCGAGGCGCTGGAGGCGGCCGGCGCCCGGGTGGTCGAGGTCCCGGTGTACCGCTGGGCGGCCCCGATCGACCCGGCGCCGCTGCACCGCCTGGTCGACCTGATCACCGGACGCCTGGTGGACGCGGTGACCTTCACCTCGGCCCCGGCGGTGGGTGCGCTGCTGCGCGCGGCCGGCCCGGGCACCGAGCCATTGCTGGAATCCCTGCGGGCCGACGTCCTGACCGCCTGCGTGGGCCCGGTGACGGCGGCGCCGCTGCGCCGGCACGACATCCCGGTGGTCACCCCGGCCCGGGCCCGGCTGAGCGCCCTGGTACGCACAATCGTGGACGAGCTGCCCCGCCGGGCTCTGTCGCTGGAGGTGGCCGGTCACAAGCTCACCCTGCGCGGCCACGCGGCGATCGTCGACGGCGACCTGAAACCGCTGGCCCCGGCCCCGATGGCGGTGCTGAGGGCGCTGGCCGCCACGCCGGGGCGTGTCCTGTCCCGCGCGGCTCTGCTGCGTGCTCTGCCCCGGGGCGCGGACGAGCACGCGGTTGAGATGGCGGTGGCCCGTCTGCGCGCGGGCCTGGGCGCCCCGGGCGTCATCCAGACGGTCGTCAAGCGCGGCTACCGCCTGCCCGCCTGAGCGGTTCCCTCCCCGGCGGAGTAAAAGCGGCGGCCCGCACCCAGACGGACCGCCGCGCAGAAGACGTTGCCTGGTCACCCCACTGTGGCGGGGTACCCTCGGCCCTGCTCGGCGACCAGGGTCGCCATCGCGTGTTCCACGACTCCCACCAGCACGGACTTCACCGAGTCGCGATGCCGGGCGTCGCACATGAGCAGCGGCACGTGCGGGGCGATGGCCAGAGCCTCACGGACCTCCTCCGGTTCGTACCGGGGAGCGCCGTCGAAGCAGTTCAGGGCCACCAGGTACGGCAGGTGACGGTTCTCGAAATAGTCGAGCGGCGCGAAGGCGTCGGAGATCCGCCTGGTGTCCACCAGGACCGCCGCGCCCACCGCACCCCGGATCAGCTCGTCCCACATGAACCAGAACCGGGTCTGGCCGGGCGTGCCGAAGAGGTACAGGATCAGGTCGTCGGCCATGGTGATCCGGCCGAAGTCCATGGCGACCGTGGTGGTCTCCTTGCCGGGCACCTTGGACGCGTCGTCGATGCCTTGTCCCGCCGAGGTCATCACTGCCTCGGTGGTCAGCGGCTCGATCTCGGAGACCGCACCGACCAGGGTCGTCTTGCCCACGCCGAAGCCGCCGGCTATGACGATCTTCGCGGAGGTGATCTCCTTGGGTTGCGCCCCCGCCCGCTCAGAGCTTGCGAAGTCCACTCAACACCCTTTCCAGCAGATCCATCCGCTCCGTGAAGCCTTCCTTGGGAGCGGCACTGTGCAGCGACAACAGCCCGTCGGCGACCATGTCGGCGACGAGCACCCGGGCTACTCCCAGCGGGAGCCGGCTGTAGGCCGCGATCTCGGCCAACGACTGCGCCCGCGGCTCGCACAGCACGGCGATGCGGTACTTGTCATGCCCGGCGAACCGGGATTCCTGAACGGCGGCCTGACTGGCGACCAGGACCGCCTCGATGGGGATGTCGCGCCGCGGCTCCGTCCGGCCCCGGGTGACCGCGTAGGGACGGACCAGGTTGCCCCGGGGGTCGTTCGGCTGTCCCATCGTGCGGTCACCTCCTTCCGGCTCGGATCAGCGGCATTGCGGGGTCGTACGGGTCACACCTGGTGCGCGACGGCCTCGCGGGGTGCGGGCACCAGGGCGGCACCCACCCGCTCGACCAGCAGATCCATCTCATAGCCGACCTGGCCGACGTCGCAGCTGCGCGCGGCCAGGACGGCCATCGACGACCCGTCACTGATGGACATCAGGAAGAGGTATCCGCTGTCCATCTCGATGATCGTCTGCTGCACCGCGCCGGCGTTGAACATGCGCGACGCACCGTCGGTGAGGCTGACGACGCCTGAGGTGATAGCGGCGAGCTGGTCGGCGCGGTCCGCCGGCAGGTCCCGCGACGAGGCCAGCAGCAGGCCGTCGGCGGAGACCGCGACGACGTGCGCGATACCGGCCACGCTGTCGGCGAAGTTGCTGAGCAGCCAGCCCATGTCCTGCATGGTGGGGGGCCTGGTCACTGTTAGTTCTCCTTCGGAGCAGGGGCGCCCGCGGCAGCTTCTTCACTGCCGGCCGTACGCCCACGTTGCACACCGCGGTGGTACGCGGAGAGGAGGCCACGTACCTCATCCGGGCTGCGACGGTTCTGGTTGCGCGGGCTGCTCTGCACGCCACCGGGGACGAGCTGGGCCTGGGGCACCCGCTTGGGTAGTCCGGAACGGGTGGTGTCGGTGACGGAGGGTTCCGCCGCGGCCATCGCCCGCTGCCATCCTTCGTCGGCGGCGGTACGCCAGGCATCCTCGGCCGACTTGCGTGGCCGGGGCACCTGGGCACCGCTGTCCGGACCGGCGTCCGCCGGTCGCGAACCATTCTGCCCCGGGTTCGAGGCTCGGGAGGTCGTCGTTTCGGCTCGGGCCGGCGGGGAGACCGGCGCCGGTGGGGACACCGGGGCCCGTGGGGCCGGTGGAGCGGCGGGCGGGGCGGCCGGCTGGGCCGGGGCCGCTGCTGCCGGAGCCGGAGCCGCCGGAGCTGGAGCCGCTGCCGCCGGGGCTGCCGTCGCGGCGGGGGCCGGCTGGTTCGGCGGAGGCGCGTAGCCCGCGGTCGGCATGCTCCACTCCTCGGAGATCGGCCCGGCGTGTCCCTTGAACCAGCTCTGCTGCATCTCGAGGAAGATCGGCGAGGTCTCGCCACGGTCCTCGGGCTGGGCGACCGGCGGCGGGGGCGGCGGGGGCATCGCGGCGAGCGCGGCACCCCAGCCGTTCGGGTTCGGGCTGGCCGGTTGCCGCGGCGCGGGCACCGTGCCCCCGTCCGGCGTGGCGAAACCGGAGGCCGGCGCGAAGCTCTGCTGCCGGTCGGGCGCCGCGGCCTTCATGGTCGGGTACGCCATGGTCGGCGAGCTGGTGGCCGCGGAGCCGAGGCCCGGACCGGCGACCGGTGCGGACTCGGCCGGCTGGGTGACCCGGGTGGGCAGCGGTGGCCGGTCGGTGCCCGGTTGCCCGTCGCCGCGCTTGGGCAGCACCGGGCGGTCCGGGGTGGGCGTGCCCTCGCCGCGGCCGGGCAGCTGCGAGGGCTGGCGCGGGAGCTGCGGGTGGGCCGGCTGCTGCGGCTGCTGCGGGTTGCTGATGGAGGAGAAGCCGCCGGCGCCGGCCCGGATCAGGCCGTCGTCGGAGCGCTGCTGCCCCCACGGCTCGGGCGCGATGGCCGGCAGGGTCGCCGTCGCCGCACTGCCCCGGCCCAGCGGCATCGGGTCGTTCCAGTTGGCCGGGGCCGCGTCGAGCTGGCGGTTGCCGCGGCTCGGCGGGTCCAGCGGGCGGTTGCTGGGCAGCACCACGATGTGGCTCGGCAGGATCACCTGGGCGACCGTGCCGCCCTCGATGTTGGCCCGCAGCTCCACCCGGATGCCGTAGCGGTTGGCGAGGCGGCTGACCACGGCCAGGCCCATCAGCCGGAACGCGGCCACGTCGACGTCCGGGGTCTCGGCCAGCCGCCGGTTCAGGGAGTCCATCTGTTCCTCGGACATCCCCAGCCCGCGGTCCTCGACCTGGATCACCACGTAGTCACGGATGCGCCGGCCGTCGGCGACCACCACCGTGTTCGGCGGGGAGAAGCGGGTCGCGTTGTCGAGCAGCTCGGCGACCAGGCGCACGACGTCGTTGACGGCCACGGCCGTGATCGAGATGTCGGTGTCGACCGTGCCGAACTCGATGCGGTTGTAGAGCTCGACCTCGGACTGCGCGGCGCGCAGCGCGTCGACCACGAGGGCGTCCTCGCGGCGGGGCGGGCTGGAGTCGGCACCGGCCAGGACCAGCAGGTTCTCGTCGTTGCGGCGCATCCGGGTGGCGAGGTGGTCGAGCTCGAAGAGCTGGGCGAGCCGCTTCGGGTCCTCCTCGCCGCGCTCGATCTGGTCGAGCTCGCCGATCATCCGGTCGACCAGGCTCTGCGAGCGGCGGGCCAGGTTGAGGAACATCGCCGAGACGCTGGTCCGCAGGGCGGCCTGCTCGGCCGCGATCCGGACCGCCTCGCGGTGCACGACGTTGAACGCCTGCGCCACCTGGCCGACCTCGTCGCGGTTGGTGAGCCGGATCGGGTCGCGGACCTGCCGCACGATGTCGTCGGCGCCGCCGTCGCCGAGGTTGCGCACGTCGCGCAGCCGGGCGACCGCCTCGGGCAGGTCGCGGTTGGCCACCGCCAGGGCGCCTTCCCGCAGGCGGCGCAGCGAGAGGTTGAGCGAGCGGGCCAGCACGACGGCGAGCGCGATGGCGATGATCAGGGTCAGCAGGACCAGGCCGGCCTCCATGGCGGCCTGGCGGCCCACCGCGGAGCTCTCGTCGGACGCCTGCCGCAGGGCCTGGGTCTCGAGCCGCTGCTCGGCCCAGCGCATCAGGTCGACGACCGCGCCGAAGGACTGGGTGAGCTCGACCGGCACGATCGGGTCGGAGCGGTCGAGCCGGGTGGCGTACTGGTCGGCGAGGTTGATCGCGTCGCCGGTGACCGTGTTGTCCACCAGGGCGCGCTGCTGCGGGGTCGCCACCAGCGCGAAGGCCTCGAGCGCCTCCTGCTGGCTGGTCTCCGTGGCGGTCAGGACCGAGAGCTGCTCGGCGCTGACGTCACCGGAGGCGCGGGAGGCGTACGCGACCGCTTCCTGCTCGGCCGTGCCCGCCTTGGCCCGGGCGAACGCCGAGACCGCGCGCAGGGTGTCGGCGACCGTGCCCTCGCCGGCGTACTGGCTGAGCACCTCGCCGTAGCCGACCAGGTCGGTGAGCACGACGCCGTAGCGCAGCACGACCTCGGAGACGGCGATCTCGTCGCGGTCGGTCACCTTCTTACGGGTGGCGTCCATCGTCTGCAGGTGCTGGTCGATGCGGTTCAGCCGATCCTGCACGGCGGCGGGCGGCTCGTCCAGCTCACGGCGGTCGGCGGTGTAGCGCTGGATGCGCTGATCACTGAGGGCGATCGCGGCGTTGTAACCGTCCGCCTTGGTGTCGGGCGCCGCGAGATACTGCGCCGCGGCCATCCGCTCCTTGTGGAGGTACTGCGTCAGGTCGGAGACGTCGGTGGAGAGCTCGGTCAGGTCCTCGACCTGGCGGGCGTCGAGCGCCGAGCCGCCGACGTCGACGAGCCGGACGGTGGCCAGCGCGAGCACGGCCACCAGCGGCACGAAGAGGATCAGGGCGAGCTTGGACCGGATGCGGGCGTCACGCAGGCGCGGAATGCGCCCGCGCCGCTCCCGGGTGCCGGAGCCGCTCTGCCGACCTGCGTCCGCATGGGGTCCAGCCGGGTTTCCGGCGGCGCGAGCGGGGTAGGTCGAAGCCTGGGTCGAAGAACCGGTGCTCACGACATCTCCTCGCTGGTCATCCCCGCATCTCTTCGCCCACCCCGATACTGCCGCCCGGGAATAGCCGATCCACGCGACAGGGCTCGTGCCACACGCGGCACGGCCGCGATTTCATCAGAGACGGCAACGGTTTGGGAAGTCTGCGACGTTCCGGAAACACCGTTCACGGCGCACTGACAATCAACCGTTCGGCTCGACAATCGACACTGCGTAGGCGTTGACGTGCACGAATGTAACCATGGCCACTTTCCGTGTTGGTACAGTGACGCTGATCCATCAAGATTCCAACCACTATGTGGGAAAGCCATCCCGCCGGTCGTCCGCGGCGCGGCTTGACCAGGGACCTTCACGTTGGCAAGGTTTGGCGCGATCGAACGGACGGACTGTCCGTGTGCGCGCGGTCCACACCGGACAACGTTGCGTTCACCGGGATGGTTCAATCCCGGGCTCCGCCCCCTAGGAGGCACCCGCAGTGAGGCTCCCCCGCCGTGTGACGGCGTCCGTGGCTGCATCGACGCTCGTCGTCGCCGCGCTGACGGGCTGCGACTCGGACCCCGAGGCCGGCGACAAGACCCAGGTCGTGATCGGCGCCGACCTGGACGCCTCCGGCAACGCGGTCGACTTCGCGTACACCCGCGCCCTGCAGCTGAAGATCGACCAGGTGAACGCCTCGGGCGTGCTCGGCAACCGCGAACTGGTACTGCGTACCCAGGACAACCGGTCGGATCCCACCGACTCGTTGCGCAACATCAGCACGTTCGCCCAGGACCCGGCGGTCGCCGCGGTGATCACCGGCTCCTGCGACCTGTGTGTGGTCAACTCGGCCAAGACCATCAACGACCAGCAGATCCCGACGATCGCGCTAGCCGCCGCCGACGAGGTCACCACGCCGGTGGAGAGCCGCCGGTTCGTCTTCAAGCTCGGTCCGAACTCGACCGACAGCGTGGCCGCCATCGTGGCCGAGCTGACCCGCAAGAAGACCAAGACCGCCGCCCTGCTCTACGCCGACGACCTCTACGGCCGGGCCGCGCACAAGAAGATGACCGAGCAGCTGAAGAGCGCCAGGATCACGATTTCCGGCAGCCGCAGCGTCAAGCCGTCGGCCACCGAGATCAGCCAGACGGTCGGCACGCTGACCGATGCCGACCCCCAGGCCCTCGTGGTGCTGGCCGGCTCGGACCTGGCGACCCAGACAGCCACCAGCGCCAAGGCGGCCAACTACAAGGGCAGTGTCTACTTCGACGCCGCCGCGGCCGGCGATCTCTTCCTGCCACAGGCGGCCGCGGCTGCCACCGACAAGACCACCATGGTGTTCACCCAGATCCTGGCCATCGACGACGTGATCGCCACGACGCCGGCCAAGGCGGCCCGCAAGCAGTGGTTCCGCGACTACACAGCTCGGTACGGCAGCTACTCGGGCGTGGCCGCGTTCGCCGCCGACGCGGTGGACCTGATCGCCGACGCGGTCGTCAAGGTCGGCGGGGACCGGCGCCGGATCCGCGACGTGCTCGAGACCTCGCAGACCGACGGCCTGGCCGGCCCGATCCGGCTGACCCCGGACAACCACTCCGGGCTGATGCCGCAGGCACTGACCCTGCTGGTGGCGCGCAGCGGCCGCTGGCGGCTGCTGAGCTGATCCACCCCGGACACCACAGAAGCCGGCCGACTCTCCGTCGGCCGGCTTCTTCGTGCGCGGTCAGCGCTGGGAGGTCGTGGCGCGCACCCAGGGCAGAGCGAGGCGTTCCACGAGGACCAGCGCGTAGTAGAGGACGATGCTGATCAGCGCCAGCAGGGTGATGGCCGCGAACGCCGTCGAGGTGTCACCCTGGCCGCTGGTCTGCACGATGATGGTGCCCAGGCCGCTCTCGCCGTACTGCATCTCGCCGACCACCACGCCGATCACCGCGAGCGGCATCGCGACCTTGAGCCCGACGAAGATCTGCGGCAGGGCGGCGGGCAGCCGCACCCGGGCGAAGGTCTGCGCCCGCGACGCGTCCATCGACCGGGCCAGCTCCACCAGGTCGGCCGGGGTGCTGGTCAGGCCGGTCGCGGTGGACAGCACGATGGGGAAGAAGCAGACCATGAACGCCATCGCCAGGATCGGCGTACGCCCGTAGCCGAACCAGATCAGCACCAGCGGCGCGAGCGCCACCTTGGGCACCGCGTTGAAGGCGACCAGCAACGGTGAGAACATCCGCTCGAACGGGCTCCACGCCGCGATGGCGATCCCGAGCAGCACCCCGACACCGACCGAGAGCAGGAAGCCCTGCACCGTGGCGGCGGTGGTGTGCCAGGCCTCGTCGACGAGGAACTCGCGGTAGCGGTTGAAGCCGTCGATCACCGCGGGCGGTGACGGCAGCACGACCGTGTTGATCGCGAAGAGGGCCGTGCCGGCCCACCAGAGGCCGATCGCGACGGCCAGGCCGAGCAGCGGCCAGGCCACGGCCGCGAGGGTACGGCGGCGGCTGGACCCGGCCTGATCAGCCGGCGCCGGGGCGGGCGCTGTCGCCACGTCAGTCATCAGTCTTCTCGCTCCCACTGTCGGCACACGGGGCCTGCCGGCTACGACAGGCCCCGTACTGCCGGATCAGGCGTTCGGCACCAGGTCGAAGCTGATGACCTGCTCGGGCGTCAGCCCGGCCTGGATCTGGCCGGAGCCCTGCAGGATGGCGATGCTGCGCGCGACCCGCTGGCTGTCCAGGGCACCCACCGGCACACCGGAGGCCTCGGACCGCACGAACGGCGCCATCAGCGTCAGTTCCGCCGCGGCCGACTTGGGGTCGGCGGTCGGCACGTTCTTCTTCAGCAGGTTGCCGGCCTCGTCCGGGTTGGTGATGGAGTCCTCGAGGCCCTTGAGCAGCGCCGCGGTGAACTTCTTGACCTTCTCCGGGTTGTCCTTGGCGTACTTGGTGCTGGTGATCAGCACGTTGCCGTAGAGGTCCTGCAGGTAGTCGCTGTACGGCAGCAGCACCGCCGGCTTCTTGGCGATGCCCTCGATGGTGGGCTTACCGACCACGAACTGGCCGATGCCGTCCACCTTGTGCGAGGCCAGCGTGCCGAACAGCGTCTGCGGGTTGCCGTTCACGAAGTTGACCTTGGACGCGTCCACGTTGGCCAGCTTGGCGTAGGTGGGGAACAGGTTGCGCACCACGGAACCGGGGGTGTCGGCGAGCGTCTTGCCCTCGAGGTCCTTCGGCGAGCTGATGCCGTAGCCCTCGAGCGACATGATCGCGGCCATCGTGCGCTGCTGCACGGCGCCGACGGCGGTGAAGCCGGTGGCCTTGGCCGGGCCGCCCGCGGCGAGCAGGCCGCCGGTCAGGTCGATCGGCGTGAACTGGGCGGTGCCGGCGACGATCTGCTTGATGCCCTCACCGCTGCCGCCACCGGGCTTGATCTCGACGTCGAAGCCGGCGTCGCGGAAGTAGCCCTTCTCCTTGGCCACGTATGCGTACGAGTCGCGGCCGAAGGTGCCGAACGACGTCAGGTATGTGATCTTTTCCAGCGTCTGCGTGCCGCCGGACGCGCCATTGTCATCCCCGTCGTCGCTGCAACCGGCTGCGGCGGCGAGAGTCGTGGCCAGCGCGGCGGCCACGAGCGTGCGGGTGAACGTTCTTCTGTGCACCGTGTTCCTTCCCAACCGAGGGGGTGTCGAGACAGTCGGCGTCGGGGCGGAGGGTGCACCGGCGCCGCATGGTGGTGTGCGGGAACTCGCGCGTTAGCGTAGGGGACCCCGGCCCGCTGATCGATGACAGGTACGTCTCAGAAGCCCTTGTGGACGGGGTGGTCGCGGCAATGGGGCAGCGGCTGGCTACAGTGTCAGCGCATCGATCCGAAACTATCGGGAGCACCCGACGATGATCCGTCTCACCGGCGTCTCCCGGACATTCGCGGGCCGATCCGGCACGGTGGAGGCTTTGCGCGGCATCGACCTGACGGTCGCCGACGGCGAGTTCGTCGCCGTCCTCGGCCGCTCTGGCTGCGGAAAGTCCACACTGCTGCGATTGATCTCGGGCCTACTGCCGGTGAGCGCGGGCGAGGTCCAGGTGTCAGGCGAACGGGTGACCAAGCCGCGCCGCGACATCGCGATGATGTTCCAGAAGCCGGCCCTGCTGCCCTGGCGCTCGGTGCTGGACAACGTGCTGCTCCCGATGCAGATCTTCGGCGACAAGAAGGCGGCCCACCGGGACCGGGCCCAGCAGTTGCTGACCATGACCGGGCTGTCCGGCTTCGAGAAGCGGCTACCGCACGAGCTCTCCGGCGGCATGCAGCAGCGGGTGGCGCTGTGCCGGTCGATGATCGCCCAGCCGCGCGTGATGCTCATGGACGAGCCGTTCTCCGCGCTGGACGCACTGACCCGCGAGGAGCTCTCCGGTGAGCTGCAGCGGGTGCACATGGAGCTCGGCACCACGATCGTCTTCGTGACCCACTCGATCGACGAGGCGGTGCTGCTGGCCGACCGGGTGGTCGTGCTGAGCCCGCGCCCGGGCCGGATCCGCGAGATCATCGACATCGACATCCCCCGGCCCCGCACCCTGGGCCGGGGCGCGCACCTCGAAGAGGTCGCCCGATGCAGCGCCGAGCTGCACGAACTCCTGATGGCCTGAAGGACCGACGATGCGCGTCAGCCTGTTCACCGAGCCGCACCGCGGCGCGACCTACGACGACCAGCTGCGGCTGGCCCGGCACGCCGAGGACGGCGGCTTCGAGGGCTTCCTGCGCGCCGACCACTACCAGTCGATGGGCGCCGACCCGGGACTGCCCGGCCCGACCGATGCCTGGCTGACCCTGGCCGCGCTGGCCCGCGAGACCTCCCGGCTGCGGCTGGGCACGCTGGTCAGCTCGGCGACGTTCCGGCTGCCCGGGCCGCTGGCGATCATGGTGGCCCAGGTGGACGCGATGAGCGGCGGCCGGGTCGAGCTGGGGCTGGGCGCCGGCTGGCTGGAGCGCGAGCACACCTCGTACGGCATCCCGTTCCCGCCGCTGGGTGAGCGCTTCGACCGCCTGGAGGAGCAGCTCGCGATCATCACCGGCCTGTGGTCGACACCGGACGGTGCCCGGTTCTCCTACGAGGGCAAGCACTACCAGTTGCTCGACTCCCCCGCGCTGCCCAAACCGGTGCAACGGCCCGGCCCGCCGATCATCGTCGGCGGCCGCGGCGCGAAGCGCACCCCGGAGCTGGCCGGCCGCTTCGCGGACGAGTTCAACATGCCGTTCAAGACGGTGGCGGAGACGGCGGCGGCCTTCGACCGGGTCCGGGCCGCGAGCCGGCGGTACGGGCGCAGCGTCACGCTCTCAGCAGGGATCGTCGTGGCCCTCGGGCGCACCGACGAGGAAGCACAACGCCGGGCCGCTCCCCTGCACGTGCCCAGCGCCCTGCCGCCGGAGGACCCGGTGGTCGGCTCGCCGGACGCCCTGGTCCAGCGCATCGGGGAGTTCGCCGCGATCGGCGCGACCCGGGTGCATCTGCGGGTCATCGACATGTCCGACCTGGAGCACGTGGAGTTGATCGCGTCCCGGGTCCTGCCTCAGGTGGGAGAGTTATGACAGAGCAGGTGCTGGGCCAGGTCGGCCAGGAGATCATGCTGGAGAACGACCAGGTCCGGGTGTGGCACATCACCCTGGCCCCGGGCGAGACGCAGCCGCTGCACCACCACGGGCTGGCCTACGTGGTGATCGCCGTGCAGGGCGCCAAGAACGTGATCCACACCGCGGCGGGCGAGCGCATCGACGTCGAGGAGGAGACGGGCAGCGTGGTCTTCCGCGAGCCCGGCCAGACGCACATGCTGACCAACGCCGGTGACACTGTGTATGTCGGCCGCATCGTTGAGTTGAAGAGCGGCGCCGCGGCCGGCTGAGCGGAATTTTGGCCTGCCTTAAGAAGCAGGCTCCGGACTGGCCGCGGCACGGACCATTCCGTACCCTGCCCGGCATGGCATTTCGGACGTGGGCCAAGCTGCTGGCCGCCACCCTGGGCGTGGGCGCGCTGGCCGGCGCGAGTCAGCTGGGGCTGGCCTACGGCCTCGGCATCGTGCGGCTCACCCGCGTGCTCGACGTGACCACGCGTGACCAGTGGACGGCGCAGCTGGCCTGGGTGGCCTGGGTGCCGATGCTGGCGGCCGTGGTGGGCGCCCTGTCCGGTGCCGCCCTGCTGCGACGCTGGTCGCCGGGCTCACCGGTCGTCGGTCCAGGCACTGAGCTGGCGCTGGCCCTCGCAGCCGCGGTCGGTGCCGCCGTGGTGGTGCCGCTGACCATGCAGCCGGCCCGCACCGCGCAGGTCGAGGGCGTCAACCCGGTGGTCGTGATCGCGATCTGCGCCGGCCTGGGCGCGCTCGTCGGCGTGTTCGCCGCGTGGGCCGCGCTGGCCCAGGCGGTCGCCCGGTGGAGTCTGGTGACGATGGGCGCCGCAGTGTGGGCCATCGCGCTGGTGTCGGTGGCGCCGTCGCTGGCGCCGAGCGATCCGCTGCCCGCCGTCCGGCTGGGTGTCTTCGACGCCGGCTTCCTGTCCCCGGCGGTGACCCAGCGGACGGCCCTGGCCACGATGCCCGCGCTGGCCCTGGTGATCGGTGCGCTGCTGGGCTGGACGGCACGGCGGCGCGAGCTGCCGACGCTGACGATCGCGCTGGCCGGCCTGCCCGGGCCCGCGTTGCTGACGATCGCCTACCTGATCGCCGGCCCCGGCGGAGGCGACGACCGCTACCAGGTGGTCCCGTACTGGGCGGCGATGACAGCCACGGGCGCGGGGGTGCTCGGTTCGGTGCTGGCCGCGGTGCTGCGCCGTGCCCCGGAGCCGGAGGACGAGCAGGACGGGCTCGAGCCGGAGAAGCCGCCGCTGCCCAAGCGCACCAACCAGCCGGAGTCGGCGATCGCCGCGGCGGGCGGCGGACCGGCGGTTGATCAGCCGTTGCGCCCGGTCGACACCGGCGTCTTCGACCTGCCGCCGCGCGGCCGCCCCGACGACGCGCCCACGCCGGCCTTCCCGGCAGCCGATCCCACTCCCAGCACCAGCCCCACTCTCAGCGCCGGCGCCGGCCAGCGCGCCGATTCTGCCCCCAGCTCCGGTCCGGCCCGCGGCGCTGAGCCCGATCACGCGTCGGAGCCCGGTCACGGCTCAGGACCCGGTCACGGCTCGGGGACGGGCTACGGAACCGGGGCCACGGCCGCGGGCCCGACGGACCTCGGCGCGGGCCTCGGCGCGGGCCTCGGTGGGCCGCCGCCGGCGTCGGCCAAGCCGGAGAAGCCCCGCCGGCGCGGACGCCGCTCCAGCTTCGCCGACGCCTTCATCGGCCGCACCGGCGAGTTCCCGGCCACCCCGCCGAGCAGCGAAGCCCCCCGGCCCGCAGCCGACGCCCCCCGGCACGGGACCAGCGCCGACGAGTTCCCGGCCGGCCGGTCGAGGACCGGTGTCGCGCCCGCCGATCACCGCGAGCCGGCCCCGTTCGACGCCTTCAGCCGGCCCGACCCGGCGGCGGCTCCCCGCTCCGGTGGCGCACCGTGGTCCCCCGCCGAGCAGGCGCGCCGCCCGGAGCCCAAGCCGTACGTCCCCGAGCCCGCCACCCGGCCGCTGCCGCCCGGCGTCGGCACGTCCGAGCCGGAGCAGCCGCGTGGTGCGGGCGGCCGGCTGGGTCGCGGCCTGCGCCCGTTCAGCCGCGGCAAGTCCGCCGAGCCGCTGACCCCGGAGCCGACGCCGATCAGCGCACCGCTGCCGCACCCGGACCCGGTCACCCCGCCGCTGCCGGTCACCCCGGCCCCGCGGGCGGAGGCGGCGCCGAACCCGGTCGGCGAGACGCCGGACGGCAAGCGCAAGCCCAAGAACGGCAAGGACGAGGACTACGTGGACTGGGTCAGCGGGCTGGGCAAATAGCCGGCGAGCGGGAGCAGACACATAGCCGAACGCCGATGGAATGATGCGTCGGGGAGGTATCCCGGCCCGGCCCGGCGACTCCAGGATGGGGGCACGGCCCGGCCGCACGGGCCCCCGACGTCACGGAGTCCGCCATGTCGATTGACGCACCCCGCCCGTCCCGGCTGCGCCGCCTGCTCGCTGCCGTCGCCTTCGCGCCGCGGGACGCGTACCGGATCGTGGTGAACCGGTCCACCCGCGAGACCTGGTTCACCCCCGACCACTACGCCAACTTCTACAAGCTCTGAGCTGAGCTGATCCGCGGCGGAAAACCCATGCAAATTCATTGAACAATCGGCAGGTACACCTTGCCGCCGGCGGAGACGAACTCCTCGCTCTTGTCCTGCATGCCGCGGGCCGCGTACTCCTTGAGCTCCTGGGTGATCTTCATGGAGCAGAACTTGGGGCCGCACATCGAGCAGAAGTGGGCCGTCTTCGCCGGCGCGGCCGGCAGCGTCGCGTCGTGGTACGCCCGCGCGGTGTCCGGGTCCAGCGCGAGGTTGAACTGGTCCTCCCAGCGGAACTCGAACCGGGCCTTGCTCAGCGCGTCGTCCCACTCCTGCGCGCCCGGGTGCCCCTTGGCCAGGTCGGCGGCGTGCGCGGCGATCTTGTACGCGATCACCCCGGCCTTCACGTCGTCGCGGTCCGGCAGTCCGAGGTGCTCCTTGGGAGTGACGTAGCAGAGCATCGCGGTGCCGAACATGCCGATCATCGCCGCGCCGATGGCCGAGGTGATGTGGTCGTACGCGGGCGCGATGTCCGTCGTCAGCGGGCCCAGCGTGTAGAACGGCGCCCCGCCGCACAACTCCTGCTGCAGGTCCACGTTCTCCTTGATCTTGTGCATGGGTACGTGACCCGGCCCCTCGATCATCACCTGCACCCCGTGCTCCCAGGCGACGTGCGTCAGCTCCCCGAGCGTGCGCAGCTCGGCGAACTGCGCCGCGTCGTTGGCGTCCGCGATGGACCCCGGCCGCAGCCCGTCCCCGAGCGAGAAGGTGATGTCGTAGCGCGCGAGGATCTCGCAGAGCTCGGCGAAGTTGGTGTAGAGGAAGTTCTCGGTGTGGTGGGCCAGGCACCAGGCCGCCATGATCGAGCCGCCGCGCGACACGATGCCGGTGACCCGGTCCACCGCCAGCGGCACGTACGGCAGCAGCACCCCGGCGTGCACGGTCATGTAGTCGACGCCCTGTTCGGCCTGCTCGATCACGGTCTCCCGGAACACCTCCCAGGAGAGCTTCACCGGGTCACCGTCCACCTTCTCCAGGGCCTGGTAGATGGGGACCGTGCCGATCGGGACCGCGGAGTTGCGCACGATCGCCTCGCGGGTCTCGTGGATGCGCTTGCCGGTGGACAGGTCCATCACGGTGTCGGCGCCCCAGCGGGTGGCCCAGGTGAGCTTGTCGACCTCCTCGGCCACCGACGAGGTCACCGCGGACGTACCGATGTTGGCGTTGATCTTCACCAGGAAGCGCGTCCCGATGATCATCGGCTCGATCTCCGGGTGGTTGACGTTGGCCGGCAGCACCGCGCGCCCGGCGGCGATCTCCTCGCGGACCACCTCGGGCTCGACGTTCTCCCGGATCGCCACGAACTCCATCTCCGGCGTGATGATGCCGGCCCGGGCGTAGGCGAGCTGGGTGGGCCGGACGCCGGCCAGTGGCGTGCCCGGACCCGCCACCGGCGCCACGTCGCCCCGCTCGGCGATCCACGGGCCGCGCAGCGGCGGCAGGCCGACCTCCGGGTCGCTACCGGGACCGGACGTGTCGTAGAGCCGGACCGGCGGGTTGTCCCCGGCCAGGTCGATCTCGGCGAACGGCACCCGCAGGTCCGGACGGGATCCCTCGACGTACACCTTGCGCCTCATGGTTCCTCCTATATAGGGGCAAACAGGACGGCATGCGGCAGCACGGAACCGCCGAAGGCCGGTACAGCCGGGTCAGTCGTTCCTCAGTGGGCGAAGCCGAAATGGTCCAGGGGGCCCGGTCCCGCGCCGAGCTTCCAGTCGCGGGAGCCGGCGAGCGCCCGTCCCACGTAGTCCTTGGCGGCGCGCACGGCGACCGGCAGCGGATCGCCCTGGGCCAGCCGCACCGCGATCGCCGACGAGAAGGTGCACCCCGAGCCGTGGTTGTTGCCGCTGGGCACCGGATCACCGTCGAGCACCGTGGTCACCCCGTCCGCGTGCAGCACGTCCACGGCGGATTCGCTGCCGGTGACCACGACCGCGCCCGGACCGCGGGCCGCCAGCTCGGCGGCCGCATCGGCCGCCTCGGCCACGGTCGTCACCCGGCGGCCGACCAGAGCGCCGGCTTCCTGCCGGTTCGGCGTCAGGACGCAGCGGTACGCCAGCAGCGGCGTGACCGCGTCCACCCCGGACAACCGGCTCCCGCTGGTGGCCACGAGCACCGGATCGACGACGAGGTTCGGCAGCTCACCGGCCCGGGACGCGATCAGCTCGGCCACGGCCGGGTCGCCGATCATGCCCACCTTGACCGCATCGGGCGCCAGATCCCCGAGCACCGCGTCCAGCTGGGCCGCCACCACGTCCACCGGCACCGGATGGATCGCCGTGACGCCGAGCGTGTTCTGCGCCGTGACCGCCGTCAGTACGGAAACGCCGTAGACGCCGAGCGCGGCGAACGTCTTGAGGTCGGCCTGGATCCCGGCCCCACCCCCGCTGTCCGACCCGGCAATGGTCAGCACCACCCGCGGCGTCATGCCCGCGCTCCCGTCGCCGCACTCGTTCGGCCGTCGGCCGGCACCACACCGCCCGGCGTGATCCCCGCACCGCCGGTGCCGCCTCCGGCGAGATCTCGGCCGGGACCATCGTCCTGCGTCAGGCCCGTGACCCCAATCGCCGCCTCCGCGAAGGCCCGAGTCAGGGTGCGGACCACCCTCTCCGGGTCGGCCGCTCGCATCACCGCGCCCAGCACCGCGATCCCAGTCGCTCCGGCGGCCGCGCAGGCGGCGGCCCGGTGCGCCGACTGCACCCCGCCCAGGGCGAGCCATGGCACTCCACCGGCCAGAGCGGCCGCCCGATCCGGTCCCAGCGCGGGCCCGTAGCCGGGCTTGGTCGTCGTGCGGTAGACCGGCGACAGCGTCACGTAGTCCTCCGTGGACAACTGCGGTACCCCGTGGCAGGAACGCCCGATCAGCCGGACACCCGGTGGGACCGGATCGGTGGCCGACAGGTGCACCGCGTCGCCACCGAGCGGATCTGGGCCCGCGACCACGAGCCGCCCGGCCGGAACCACGGCGCGCAGGCTCTCGGCGAGGGCGCGCCTTTCGGCGTACCCCAGATCTTTCTCGCGCAGGATGACCCACGCGGCGCCGCCCCGGACCGCGGCCGCGACCACCTCGACGAGCGGCCGCGCCGCGAGCCGCCGGTCGGTCAGCACGACGACGCCGGACGGGATCACCATGCCGGCCGCCCCTCGTCCGATGTGGACGCCAGCGCGTGGTAGCGCTTGGGGATCCGGCCGGCGCCGAAGGCCAGCCGCCCGGCCTCCACGGCGTGCCGCATCGCCGCCGCCATCCGCGCCGGATCGACGGCCCGGGTGACGGCGCTGGCGATCAGTACGGCGTCACAGCCCAGCTCCATCGCCAGCGCCGCATCCGAGGCCGTGCCGATGCCCGCGTCCAGGACCACCGGCACGTCCACGCTGTCGCGGATGAGCCGGATGTGATGGGGGTTGGAGATGCCCAGGCCGGACCCGATCGGCGCGCCCGCGGGCATCACCGCCGCACATCCGACGTCGGCGAGCCGGCGCGCGAGAATCGGATCGTCACTGGTGTACGGCAACACCTGGAAGCCGTCCGCCACCAGCGTCTCGGCCGCCCGCAACAGCTCGACGCCGTCCGGCAGCAGGGTCCGCTCGTCCCCGATGACCTCCAGCTTCACCAGGTCCGTCTCGAACGCGTCGCGGGCCAGGTGGGCGGCCTTCACGGCGTCGGCCGCGGTGTAGCACCCGGCCGTGTTCGGCAGGATGCGCATGCCGAGCCGGTCGAGCATCGGCAGCAGCCCGGGGCCCGCGGCGTCGACCCGGCGCAGCGCGACGGTGACCAGCTCGGTGCCCGACGCGACGATCGCCGCCTCGAGCGCGGCGAGGCTCTCCGCGCCGCCGGTGCCCAGGATCAGCCGGGATTCGCCGAACATCTCAGCCTCCCTGCGCCGCGGTGAGGACCTCGACCCGGTCGCCGTCGCGCAACTGCGCGGCCGGCCACGACGATCGCGGTACGACCTCCCCGTTGACGGCGACCGCGACCCCGCGCCGGGCGGTGGTCAACTGCTCGACCAACCCTTCGACGCTGACCACATCGACGTCGCGGGTGGCGCCGTTGACGATGACCTTCATCCGAACCTCCCCGGTGCGAACGCGTCCAGCAGTGGCGCCGACTTCCCGGTCGCCACCAGTTCGGCGATCAGATCGGCGGTGACCGGGGCGAGCAGCACCCCGTTGCGGTGGTGCCCGGCCGCGACGACCACGCCCTCGCCGTACGCGCCGAGCAACGGCGCGTTGTCCGGCGTGGCCGGCCGGTGCCGGACGAGCGTCTCGACCAGCTCGCACTCGCCCAGGTCGGGCACCAGGTCGGTGGCCGCCCGTAGCAGGTCGAGCACCTGCCCGGCGGTCACCGTGGCGTCCACCCGCTCCTCCTGGGTGGCGCCGACGACCACCTCGCCGTCGGCGCGCGGCACGAGGTAGACGTGCCGGCCGTCGGCCCAGCCGCTGACCACGTGCCGCAGCAGGCCGGGCTCGCCGCGCAGCCGCAGCACGAGACCCTTCACCGGCCGCACCGGCAGCCCCGTCAGTGCGGCCGTCCCGGATCCGGCCGCGACGACCACGGGCCGCGAGGCCGGGAGGTCCGTCACCCGGTCCCGGACGATCGCCGGTCCGAGGGCGGCCCGCAGCGCCGCGACGACCCGCCGCGGGTCGACCTGCCGGTCGTCGGGAGCATGGGCGCCACCGCGCAGCCGTGGTGACAGCGCCGGTTCCCGCTCACGGATGGCGCTGGGCAGCAGCGGGCTCACCCCGAGGCCGTGCTCGCGGCGGTACTCCCAGAGCCGCCGGGCCTCGGCGAGGTCGTCAGCGGTGAGGGCGACGCTCAGGGTGCCCACCGTGTCGTAGCCGACCGCGATGCCGGTCTCGCGCTCCAGCTCAGCGGCGAAGTCCGGCCACCGCGTCGCGGACTCGACCAGGAGCCCGGTCAGCGCCTCCTGGCCGAATCCGGCCTCACCGGCGGGGGCCAGCATGCCGGCGGCGGCGTACCACGCGCCGTCGTCGCCAGCGCTGTCGTGCACGGTCACGGTCAGCCCGCGCTGGGCGCACCGCCAGCCGATCGACAGTCCGATGATGCCACCGCCGACCACGACGACCCGGGTGGCGCTCATCCGATCGCCCGCAGCAGATCCTCGGTCGCCCGGGCCGGGTCCGCCGCAGCGGCGACCGCGCCGACCACCGCGACCGCGGCGGCTCCGGCGCCGATCAGCGACCGCGCGTTGCCGGCGGTCACTCCCCCGATGGCGACGATCGGTGTGTCCGGTACGGCCGCCGCGACCGCGCCCACCGTGGCCGGCCCGAGCGGGTTCGGCAGCCCGGTCTTCGTGGCGGTGGCGAAGGCCGGTCCGACACCGAGATACGAGGCGCCCGCCCGCCGGGCCGCCCGGGCCGCGGCGACGTCCCGGCAGGTGGCACCGAGCACGCCGACCGGCCCGAGCACCTTGCGGGCCACCGCGACCGGCAGGTCGGCGGCGCCCACGTGCCCGCCGTCGGCGCCGACCGCCAGGGCCACGTGCAACCGGTCGTTGACCAGGCACAACACGCCGTACGGGCGGCACAGCTCCAGCACGGCGTCGGCCAGGTCGTAGGCGTCCCGGTCGCTGACGTCGTCCTCGACCCGGACCTGGATCGCCAGGCGGTGGCACGCGTCCAGCCGCCGGGCGGCGGCGATGGTGGCGGCCACGACCGTCAGCGGCTGCCGGCCGGGCCGGGCATCCGTGATGACGTGCAGGTGCGGAAAAACAGGGCCCACAACGCACTCCTCCCTGCGCCGGCATTACCCGGATCAGGTTCAACGGTCGGGGGCCGCGACAGCCCCCCTCTCAGCCCGGTGCACCGGACTCCCGTGGGGTTGGTTCCGAGCAGACGGTAACCCGCGTCCCGCCGCCCGTAAAGCCCTCACTTATGTCCACAGTGGGTGGCCGCGTCGTCGCACAGCGCCCACACGCTGCGGAAACGAGCGCGCGAAAATTCCTCACCCTCGCGCTGCACGGAGTGGGGCAGGATGGCCGCTGACGGCCCCCCTCGCGTCCCTTCCATCGTGGACGCGCCGGAAAGTCGCCGCTAGCGGACGTCCCAGACGGGCTCCGGGGTCTCCACGACCTCGCCGTCGCTCTGGAAGAGGACGAAGCGGTCGAAACCGCGGGTGAACCACCGGTCGTGGGTCACCGCGACCACCGTGCCCTCGAACGCCTGCAGCCCCTCCTCCAGCGCCTCGGCCGACGCCAGGTCCAGGTTGTCCGTGGGCTCGTCGAGCAGCAGCACGGTCGCGCCGGAGAGCTCCAGCAGCAGCACCAGGAACCGCGCCTGCTGGCCGCCGGAGAGGGTGCCGAAGAGCTGGTCGCCCTGGGCCGCGAGCTCGTAGCGGTTCAGGGCCTTCATGGCACCCGCCCGGTCCATCCCGGAGCGGTGGTCGTCACCGCGCCAGAGGATCTCGACGAGGGTCCGTTTCAGCAGCTCCGGACGGTCGTGCGTCTGCGAGAAGTGGCCGGGGCGGACCCGGGCGCCGAGCCGGGCCACACCGTTGTGGGCCACGTGGGCCAGCGGTGCGCCGTCGACCGGCTTGTTGTCCACGTCGGGGGCGGTGCCGCCGGCCGCGAGCAGCCGCAGGAAGTGCGACTTGCCCGTACCGTTGGCGCCCAGCACGGCGACCCGGTCGCCGTACCAGATCTCCAGGTCGAACGGGAAGGTCAGGTTCTCCAGCTCCAGCCCGGTGCACATCACCGCGCGTTTCCCCGTACGCCCGCCGCGCAGGTTCATCCGCAGCGACTGCTCCTTGGGCGGCAACGGCGGCGGCCCGGCCTCCTCGAACTTGCGCAGCCGGGTCTGTGCCGCCTGATACCGCGACGCCAGCCCGTCGTTGTACGCCGCCTTGTTCTTCAGCGTGAAGACCAGCTCACGCAGCTTCTCGTGCTCCTCGTCCCAGCGCCGGCGCAGCTCCAGCAGCCGTTCGTGGCGATCGGAGCGGGCCTCGTGCCAGGACGCGAAGCCGCCCGGATGCGTCCACGCGCTGCCGCCCTCGACGGCCACCACCCGGCTCGCCGTCTGGGCCAGCAGCTCCCGGTCGTGCGAGACGTAGAGCACCGACTTCGTCGATTCCTTGAGCCGCGCCTCCAGCCAGCGCTTGCCGGGCACGTCGAGGAAGTTGTCCGGCTCGTCGAGCAGCAGCACCTCGTCGCCGCCGCGCAGCAGCAGGTCGAGGGCGAAGCGTTTCTGCTGGCCGCCGGAGAGCATGCGCACCGGGCGGTGCCGGACCTCCTCCCACGGCTTGCCGAGGATGGCCACGGCTACGACGTCGAAGAGGACCTCGGCGTCGTAGCCGCCGGCCTCGCCCCAGCCGGCGATCGCGTTGGCGTAGGCCAGCTGCGCCTTCTCGGCGTCGGGGTTGCTCTCCAGCGCGGACTGGGCCGCGGCCAGGACCGCACCGGCGGCCCGCAGCGGCGGCGCGACCAGGGACAACGCCAGGTCGTCGAGGGTACGGTCATCGCCGATCATCCCGATGAACTGGCGCATCACCCCGAGCCCGCCGGCCCGCGCGATGGTGCCGATCGGCGTCGGCGTGTCCCCGGCGACCATCCGCAGCAGCGTGGTCTTGCCGGCCCCGTTCGGCCCGACCAGCGCCACCTTCGCACCCTCGCCGACCCGGAACGAGACGTCGGAGAAGAGCTCCCGGCCGTCCGGCAGCACGAATCCGACCCCTGACACGTCTACGTATCCCACGTGGGCATCCTCCCCGACGACCCGCCGGTGGTCAGTCGGTTTTTCCGCTCACCCGCAGCACCCGGAACCCCCGCTGGCTGGCCGTACGCGCCACTTCCCAGCCCAGCGAGACCAGCCAGGTGTGCAGTGAATCACCGCCGAGGTTGCGGTTGATCACCAGCCAGGCGACCCCGCCGGGCGCGAGCCGCGGCAGCCAGCGCTCCATCAGCGCGTGCAGCTCGGCCTTGCCGACGTGGGTGGGCGGGTTGCTCCAGATCTGCGCGAAGGTGACGTCGTCCGGCACCTCGTCCGGGGCCGCGACCCGCACCCGGTCACCCAGTCCGAGGGTGGCGGCGTTCTCAGCCGTCAGCTCCCGGGCCCGGGCGTTGACGTCGATCGCGTAGACGGCGGCGGCCGGCGCCTCGCTGGCCAGCACACACGCGATCGGGCCGTAGCCGCAGCCGAGGTCGAGCAGGGTGCCGGTGGTCGCGGCGGTCGGCAGATCACCTTTGCGGAGCAGGACGGCGGTACCGGGATCGAGCCGCCCGGCGGAGAACACCCCGGCCGCGACGGCGAGGTCGTAGACGCGGCCGGCGGCGGTGAACTCGATGCGGCTCCGCTTGGCGGGCGCGGCCGGCTCGGCGCTGAAGTAATGGTCGGCGGTCACACCGTCCATCCTCCCCCAACCCCGGGACCGCAACGACGGGAGGCCGTGGGAGGGTGCCGCACACGCTGTGCGTCCATCGACCAGGGTGCCCTCCTACCGTGGCCTGCATGCCTGGCGATCCGCACCCCCGCTCCGCCCACCGCGCCGGCCCGGCGGGCGGACTCGCGTCGCTGACCCCGCAGGGCCTGGTGCGCCAGGCGCAGGCCGGACACGCCCGCGCCCGGCAGGCGATCATCCGCCAGGCCATGGCCCGCCGGACGCGCGGCCACCGGGCACCCGACCGGCACCGTCACATCCCGGGCCGGACAGCCACCATCGCCGTCACCCACGACGGCGACGACCTGCACCCGGGCCCGCGGCACTCGGGGCGGGAGACCGCGGGGCTGCGGACGGTCCGGTTGCGACCGGTGGGACTGCAGACCGTGGTACGGCTGGCCGCCGAGTTCCAGGCCGCCCAGATCCAGTCCGCCCGCTTCCCGGAGACCCGAGTTCCCGGCACCCGGACTCCCGGCGTCCGATTGCCCGGCCACCGGTTCCTGGGGAGCCGGCGTCCGGCCGGGCACCTGCCGGCGGTCGAGTCCCCGGCCGTGGAGTGGGCGGACCTGCACCCCACGGTGGCGGACCGGCCGGCGACGCCGCAGCACCGGCTGTCCCGCAGCGGGCAATGGCCGGCCGCTGCCACCCACCAACGCCACGCCCTGCAGCGGCGGGTACCCCGGGAACCCCAACAGGCTCTGCAGACGGTGATGCGCGGGCTGGCCGCGCTGATCGTCCTGGCCATCGTCGGACTCAGCGCGTTCTTCATCGTCGCCGAGCAGCGCCGGGGGAACGGGCGGGACTCCGTTGCTCTGCCGGGCTCCGAGCCCCGGATCACCTCCCGGGCGGTCGACCCCGAGCCGCTGACCCAGCATGAAGTCTTCCCCGAGCCGACGGTCCGGCTCGCCGCCGGCGACGCGGGTTACCCGGTGCAGCTCACCCACAGCGACACCGTGTGCCGGACCGCCACGGTCGGTGAACTGGGCGGGCTGCTCGACGACTACGGCTGCGACCACGTCGTCCGGGCCCGGCTGGCCGCGCCGCACGGCGGCTACCTGGTCACCGCGGGCGTCTTCAATCTCGCCGACGACAGCGGGGCGGCGCAGGTCAGCGAGCTGGCCGGCACTCTGGTGGAGAACGGCCGGGGCACCTTCACCATGCTCGGCGGGTCGGCCGGTGACCCGCTGGGCGAGCCGCTGGCCCAGGTGGGCTGGCACAGCCGCGGTCACTACCTGTTGTACTGCGTCATCGCCCGGCCCGACGGTCAGCTCGTCGCCGATGACGACCCGTACGCGGCCCGGATCACCACCGAGCTGGTCGAGCGGTACCTCGGCGCGCAGGTCATCGGGGCCCGGACGCTAGACCCGTAGCCGGCGGGTGGCGTCGGCCCGGTCCGCGTACTGGGTCTCGTCGGGATAGCCGACCGCGATCAGGGTCAGTCCGTGCGCCGGTGCGACGGTGACCTCACTGGACCGCTCCCGCAGGGTCAGCAGCTTCGCCGGCCAGTCCGGGTCCCGGCGGCCGTCGCCCACGCTCAGCATGGCGCCGACCAGGCTGCGGACCATCGCCTGGCAGAAGGCGTCGGCCTGCACGGTGGCCACGGCGACCCCGTCGGGCTCCCGCCGCCACTCCAGCCGGGTGATGGCCCGCACGGTGGTGGCGTGCTCCTTACGCTTGCAGAACGCCGCGAAGTCGTGCAGCCCGACCAGCCCGGCCGCCGCCTCCCGCAACCGGCTCAGATCGAGGGGCCGCATCCAGCCGATCGTGTCGTAACGCCGCAGCGGCTCCGGCCCGAAAGCCGTGTCCGCCACCCGGTACTCGTAACGCCGGAAGGTGGCAGAGAAGCGGGCGTCGAACGTGGACGGCACCGGCGTGACTGCCCGCACCCGCGCGTCCGGCGGCATCAATCCGGCGAGACGCCGCACCAGCGAGTCCGACAACGACTCCCACACGGCCGTAGGCAGGTCGATGTGGCACACCTGCCCCGTAGCGTGCACGCCCGCGTCGGTGCGACCCGCCACGGTCAGACCGAGCGGCACCTCCGCGCCGACCAGCCGCTCCAGCGCCTCGACCAGCACCCCGGCTACGGTGCGCCGGGACGGCTGCACGGCCCAGCCCGAGAACTCCCGGCCGTCGTAGGAGACGTCCAGGCGCAGGCGGGTGGCCTCGGTCATGTGGGGGCAGTCCTCTGCTGATTCGTGGACAAGGAAGCCGTACGGAAAAAGAAAGCCCGGCACCCACGAAGGGTGCCGGGCCTTTCCTGCCTAGCTGAAGATCAGGCCTTGGCGTCGGCGGGGTCTTCGCCCTCGGCCTGGTCGCCCGGGCCCTCGGCACCCTTGTCACCGGAAGCGTTCACCGGCGGCTCGGCGTCCTGGTCTGCACCAGCGTCAGCCGAAGAAGACGAAGAAACCGCCTCGTCCTCGCGGGCGAGCGCCTCCACCTTGTCCTGCTGCGCGGCGGCCTTGCGGGCCGCCTTCTTGGCCGGCGCGGTGGTGGCCGCGACCTGCAGCTCCTCGACCAGCTCGATGACGGCCATGGGAGCGGCGTCACCCTTGCGGATACCGACCTTGGTGATCCGGGTGTAGCCACCCGGGCGGTTGGTGTACCGCGGCGCGATCTGCTCGAACAGCGAGTAGACGACGTCCTTGTCCTTGACGACACCCAGGACCCGGCGGCGCGAGTGCAGGTCGCCGCGCTTGGCCTTGGTGATGAGCTGCTCCGCCAAGGGGCGCAGGCGCTTCGCCTTGGTCTCGGTGGTCTTGATCTTCCCGTGCCGGAAGAGCTCCGTGGCCAGGTTGGCCAGCAGCAGCTTCTCGTGCGCCGGGCTGCCGCCGAGGCGGGGACCCTTGGTGGGCGTGGGCATCTTCTTGCTCCTCGTTGAAATTCCTGCCGGGCGGCACAGCCGCCCAGCTCACGCGGCAGCCGGGATTAGAGCTGCTCGGTCTCGCGGTAGTCGTCGGTGTCGTAGTCCACGTCGCCGAACGAGTCGACCACGTGCGCGGGGTCGAAGGACGGCGCGCTGTCCTTCAGGCCCAGGCCCATACCGGCGAGCTTCATCTTGACCTCGTCGATCGACTTCTGACCGAAATTCCTTATATCCAGAAGGTCGGCCTCCGTCCGCCCGATGAGTTCACCGACGGTGTTGATGCCCTCGCGCTTGAGGCAGTTGTACGACCGGACGGTGAGGTCCAGCTCCTCGATCGGCAGGGCCAGATCGGCGGCCAGCTGCGCGTCCTGCGGGGACGGGCCGATGTCGATGCCCTCGGCGGTCTCGTCCAGCTCGCGGCAGAGACCGAACAGCTCAACCAGGGTCGAACCGGCGGAAGCCAGCGCGGTCCGGGGCGAGATCGACGCCTTCGACTCGACGTCGATGATCAGGCGGTCGAAGTCGGTACGCTGCTCGACACGGGTCGCCTCGACGCGGTAGGTCACCTTCATGACCGGCGAGTAGATGGAGTCGACCGGGATGCGGCCGATCTCGGCGCCGGCGTTCTTGTTCTGCGCGGCCGTGACGTAGCCACGACCCCGCTCGACGGTGAGCTCCATGTCGAGCCGGCCCTTGCTGTTGAGCGTGGCCAGCTTCAGGTCGGGGTTGTGCACGGAGACGCCGGCCGGGGGCTGGATGTCGCCCGCGGTGACGTCGCCCGGGCCCTGCTTGCGCAGGTACATGCTGACGGGCTCGTCGTGCTCGGAGCTGACGGTGAGCTCCTTGACGTTCATGACGAGCTCGACCACGTCCTCCTTGACACCGGGGATCGTGGTGAACTCGTGCAGCACGCCGTCGATCTTGATGCTGGTGACCGCCGCGCCCGGGATGGACGACAGCAGGGTCCGGCGCAGCGAGTTGCCGAGGGTGTAGCCGAAGCCCGGCTCCAGGGGCTCGATGGTGAACCGGGAGCGGGTCTCGCTGAGCGACTCTTCGGAGAGGCTCGGGCGCTGGCTGATGAGCACGCGTTTCTTCTTTCGTTCGGGGCTTCCGCTATATGAAGCCCGTCCTGTGGTGGTGCAGTCCCGGCACCCTCCGTGGAGGGTGCCGGGACCTGAGCGCTACTTGGAGTAGAGCTCGACGATCAGCTGCTCCTGGACCTGGGTGTCGATCACCTGACGGGCCGGGAGCGAGTGGATCAGGATCTTCATCTCGCTCGGGATCGGCTCCAGCCACGCCGGCACCGGGCGGGAACCCGCCTGGGCCTGCGCGACCACGAACGGCGTCATCTCGCGGGACTTCTCCCGGACCTGCACGATGTCGTGGTCCTTCACCCGGTACGACGGGATGTCGACCTTGACTCCGTTGACCAGCAGGTGGCCGTGCTTGACCAGCTGACGGGCCATGTCGCGGGACGCGGCGTAGCCGGCCCGGTAGACGACGTTGTCGAGACGCGACTCGAGGATCTGCAGCAGCACCTCACCGGTCTTGCCGGGCTTGGTGACAGCCTCCTCGTAGTAACCGCGGAACTGCTTCTCGAGCACGCCGTAGGTACGGCGGGCCTTCTGCTTCTCGCGGTGCTGGAGCAGGTACTCGGTCTCCTTGGTCCGACCGCGGCCGTGCTGGCCGGGCGGGAAGGGACGCGACTCGAACGGGCACTTCGGCCCGTCGCACTTGCTGCCCTTGAGGAACAGCTTCATCTTCTCGCGGCGGCAGCGCTTGCAGTCCGCCCCTGTGTAACGAGCCATGCTTCGATCTCTCCCTTAGACCCGGCGACGCTTAGGCGGACGGCAACCGTTGTGCGGCTGCGGCGTGACGTCGGAGATCTGCCCGACCTCGAGGCCCGCGGCCTGCAGCGAACGGATGGCGGTCTCCCGGCCGGAGCCGGGGCCCTTGACGAACACGTCGACCTTGCGCATGCCGTGCTCCATGGCCCGACGGGCGGCGGCCTCGGCGGCCAGCTGCGCGGCGAACGGAGTCGACTTGCGGGAGCCCTTGAAGCCGACCTGGCCGGACGAGGCCCAGGAGATCACAGCACCGGTCGGGTCGGTGATCGACACGATGGTGTTGTTGAAGGTGCTCTTGATGTGCGCCTGCCCGTGGGCGACGTTCTTGCGTTCCTTGCGCCGGACCTTCTTGACGGGTGCTCCGGCGCGTGCCTTCGGTGGCATAAGTCAGTGCGCTCCTATTACTTCCGACCGGGCTTCTTCTTGCCAGCGACCGTGCGCTTCGGACCCTTGCGGGTACGAGCGTTGGTCCGCGTCCGCTGTCCGCGGACGGGGAGACCCCGGCGGTGGCGGATGCCGGCGTAGCAGCCGATCTCGACCTTGCGGCGGATGTCGGCGGCGACCTCGCGGCGCAGGTCGCCTTCAACCTTGAAATTGGCCTCGATGTAGTCGCGGAGCTGGACCAGCTCCTCGTCCGTGAGGTCCTTGGCGCGCTTGTTCAGGTCAATGCCGGTCGAGGTGAGCGCCTCTACGGCGCGGGTCCGACCGACCCCGAAGATGTAGGTGAGCGCGATCTCCATCCGCTTCTCGCGGGGAAGATCGACGCCGACGAGTCGAGCCATAAGTGGGCGTACTCCTCAGGTGTCTCACGGAGGTCTGTGCCCGGCCCATCCCCACCTGCCCGGGTGGGGCCCCGGCCTCCGACCGGGGGTGAAACCGCGCTTCATCGTGAGATGACGCCGCGGCTGGGACGAGCTTGTTCAGTGGTACGGACCTGGCAGCGAGGTTGAATTAACCCTGGCGCTGCTTGTGGCGCGCGTCGGTCTTGCAGATGACCATGACGCGGCCGTGCCGCCGGATGACCCGGCAGTTGTTGCAGATCCGCTTGACGCTCGGCTTGACCTTCACGGTTGTGCCTTGACTCTCTGTCAGACGGGACTAGGCAAAGCCCCCGCGACCCTTACTTGTAGCGGTAGACGATTCGCCCGCGGGTCAGGTCGTACGGCGAAAGCTCGACGACGACCCTGTCCTCCGGGAGGATGCGGATGTAGTGCTGCCGCATCTTGCCGCTGATATGAGCCAGTACCTTGTGACCATTAGCAAGCTCCACACGGAACATGGCGTTCGGCAGAGGCTCGATCACTCGGCCTTCGATCTCGATGGCTCCGTCTTTCTTTGGCATGTCCTCCGCTACCTGACATCGGGTTCTGGGGCGGGCTCACAACGTTCATCCCGGGTCGAGGGTTCGCACCGGGACCAGCCGCGGCTCCTCCGCCACCGAAGCGCTGGTGGACATGGAAGAGTGGACGCTGCGCGCCAGCTAGCCAGTGTACGCGCGAGGACCATTGACACCAAACCGAGGTCCCCGTAACCCGGGGTCGGGTGTGTCGAGCAGCTTCTCAGCCCTGACTTTTGTCCGTCTTCGGCCGCTCCGGTGCCCCTTCGTCCGGCTCGGCGGCCTCGGCCGCCAGCGCCTTGCGCTCCCGCTTGAGCTGCTTCGCCTGCGCCTTGCGCGCCTTCTTCTCGGCCTGCTTGCGGGGCTCACCGGAGGCGAGGCCGGCCACGGTGACGAAGACCAGCACGACACCCCACGGCCCGGCGACCCAGATGGGCCAGAAGCCGAGCAGTTGGCTCGACACGATGCTGGAGATCAGCCAGATCGCGGTGGTGATCCCGACCACCGGTATCCAGCTGGACCAGACCTCGAGCACCCAGCGGCGGGCCAACTGGGCGTCGGAGGCGTCGACCCCGGCGGCGGCGATGGAGCCGGACGGTCGCCGCGGTGCCGGCACCGGCACTGCGGCCGACGGCAGGTCGTCGAGCAACGGGCGCAGGTCACCGTAGGTTTTCGCGGCGTACGCCTGCTGCAACCGCTCGTCGTACTCGTGCAGATCCAGCCGGCCCTCGTCGAGCGCGGCCTTCAGCTGATCCGCGACCGCCTGCCGATCGGCGTCGGCCGCTCTCATCTCGTCCCGGCCCATACCCTCCAGCATGCCAGCAACGGGCCAGGAGCGGCATCAGCGATCGCGCTTGCCCCACCGGCCGAGCACGCCGAGGAGCAGCGGGATCAGCATCCAGAACGGCCACGGGTAGATGAAGTCGCCGGACGCGAGGCACGACGCGCCCCAGATGAGGAAGCAGAGCAGCACCACACCGCCGTACGAGGCCAGGAACGGCGGACCGCCCGGCCGGCGCATGTCACCAGCGCCGGACGCCGCCAGGGGCGCAGCGGGCGGCTCATAGGGCTCCACGCGGGACTGCTGGACCGGGACGGTGCCGGGCAGATCGGTCACCAGGGAGTCGAGGTCACCGAAGGTCCTGGCGGCGTACGTCTGCTGCAACCGCTCGTCGTACTCGTGCAGATCCAGCCGGCCCTCGTCGAGCGCGGTCTTGAGCCGGTCGGCCACGGCCTGGCGATCGGTGTCACCGGCCCGCATCTCGTCACGGCTCATCGGCTTCTACTCCGCTACGGAGTCAACCGCCGGTTGCCGGGCGGTGACCAGATCGCCCAGCCGGGCCCGGCCGCCGTCGGGGGCCGTGGTGACCCAGACGCCGTCGTCGAGCAGACACATCGTGTGCTCGACGTGCGCGGCCATCGAGCCGTCGCGGGTGACCACGGTCCAGCCGTCGTCGAGCTCCACCGTGCGGGGCGAGCCCATGGTGATCATCGGCTCGATGGCCAGGCACAGGCCGGGCTCCAGGCGCGGGCCCTTGCCGGGCTTGCCGTGGTTGAGCACGTGCGGGTCCTGGTGCATCTCGGTGCCGATGCCGTGGCCGCCGTAGCCGTCCACGATGCCGTACCGGCCGCCCTTGCGGACGGCCTTCTCGACGTTGAACGAGATGTCGGTCAGCCGGCCCCGGCCGTTGGCGGCACCGCGGGCCGCGGCGGCGATGCCGGCCCACATGGCGTCCTCGGCCACCCGGGCCATGGTGAGCAGCGCCGGGTCGGTCTCGCCGACGCCGACGGTGATCGCGGAGTCGCCGTGCCAGCCGTGCAGGATGGCCCCGCAGTCCAGGGAGAGCAGGTCGCCCTCCTTGAGCACCTGCTCAGCGGCCGGGATGCCGTGCACGACCTGCTCGTTGACCGAGGCGCAGATCGAGGCGGGGAAGCCGTGGTAGCCCTTGAACGACGGGACCGCGCCGGCGTCCCGGATGACCTTCTCGGCGATCGCGTCGAGGTCGGCGGTGGAGACGCCGGGGACGACCGCGTCGCGCATCGCGTCCAGAGCGGCGGCGACGACGAGGCCGGCACCGCGCATCAGCTCGATCTGCTCCGGGGTCTTCAGCTGAATGTCCAGCTGCGGACGGCGCATCGTTATCCCCCGTACGACCGCAGGGCGTCGATCGCGCGCACCGTGACGTCCTCGACCGGGCCGGTGGCGTCGATGCCCACCAGCTTGCCCTGGGCGCCGTAGAAGTCCACCAGCGGCGCGGTCTTGTCCGCGTACTCGACGAGCCGGTTGGCGATCGTCTCCGCCTTGTCGTCGTCCCGCTGGAACAGCTCGGAGCCACACCTGTCGCAGATGTTCTCCTTGCTGGTCGGGTCGAACTCGACGTGCCAGATCTTGCCGCAGCCGCGGCAGGTCCGGCGGCCCGAGAGCCGCCGGATCACCTCGTCGTCGTCGACGACCAGTTCCATCACCAGATCGAGCGCGATGCCGAGGTCGGCGAGCAGCTTGTCGAGCGCCGACGCCTGCGGGACGGTTCTCGGGAAACCGTCCAGCAGGAAGCCGTCGCCGGCGTCGGGCTCAGCGAGCCGGTCGCGGACCATGTTGATGGTCACCTCGTCAGGAACGAGATTGCCCGCGTCCATGTAGCGCTTCGCCTCGACGCCGAGCGGTGTCCCCTGGGAGACGTTGGCCCGGAAGATGTCACCGGTCGAGATCTTCGGTACGGCGAGATGGGCAGCGATGAACTCAGCCTGGGTCCCCTTGCCGGCCCCCGGGGGGCCCACCAGTACCAGCCGCACCTACATCGCCTCGCTTCGGTGAGAACGAGCCTCGCCAACCTTCGACGCGAGAGCCCCCCGGCTCCGCGCTCCCACTACCGGAGGAACCCTTCGTAGTTGCGCTGCATCAGCTGGCTCTCGATCTGCTTGACCGTCTCCAGGCCCACACCCACCATGATCAGCACTCCCACACCGCCGAACGGGAAGTTCTGGTACTGCGCGCTGTTCAGCCAGATGAAGAAGAAGTTCGGCAGCACCGAGATCAGGCCGAGGTAGAGCGCACCCGGAAGGGTGATCCGGCTGAGGATGAAGTCCAGGTAGTCGGCGGTCGGCTTACCGGGCCGGATGCCCGGGACGAAACCACCGTACTTCTTCATGTTGTCCGCGACCTCGGTCGGGTTGAACGTGATCGAGACGTAGAAGTACGTGAAGAAGATGATCAGCAGGAAGTACGTGGCGATGTAGATCCAGTGGCTCGGGTTGGCCAGGTTGTTCTGGATCCACTGCTGGTAACCCTTGAGATTGTTCTGGTCGAAGAACTGCAGGTACAGCTGCGGCAGGTAGAGCAGCGAGGACGCGAAGATCACCGGCACGACGCCGGCCTGGTTGACCTTCAGCGGGATGTACGTCGAGGTGCCGCCGTACATCCGCCGGCCGATCATGCGCTTCGCGTACTGCACCGGAATGCGGCGCTGGGCCTGCTCGATGAAGACGACCGCGGTGATGATCAGCAGCACCAGGGCGATCACCAGCAGGAACTTGGCGACGCCACTGCTCTCCTTGATCGTCCAGCCCTCGCCGGGAAGGCGGGCGGAGATCGAGGCGAAGATCAGAGTGGACATGCCGTTGCCGACGCCGCGGTCGGTGATGAGCTCGCCGAGCCACATCACCACGCCTGTGCCGGCGGTCATCGTAACGACCAGCATGGTCAGAGTCAGCCAGACCGGGATCCCGGTGTTCGTCGGCACGATCTGGAAGTTCGCCTGGTCCTGCGGGCAGGCGTTGGCGAAGAGCTGGCCGGAGCGGGCCAGCGCGACGAAAGCCGAGGACTGCAGGACCGCGAGGCCCAGCGTCAGATAGCGGGTGTACTGCGTGATCTTGGCCTGGCCGGACTGACCCTCCTTGCGGAGCTGCTCGAGGCGGGGAATCACCACGGTCAGCAGCTGCAGGATGATCGATGCCGTGATGTACGGCATGATGCCGAGCGCGAAGACGGACAGCTGAAGCAGCGCGCCACCGGAGAAGAGGTTCAGCAGGTTCAACACCCCGCCGCCGGCGTTGGTGCTGTTCACCACGTCCAGGCAGTTACGGACGTTGGTGTAGGACACGCCTGGGCTGGGCAGAGTGGCGCCGAGCCGATAGACCGCGATGATCGCTACTGTGAACAGCAACTTCTTGCGCAGGTCAGGCGTCCGGAACGCACTGGAAAAGGCGGAGAGCAACTTCTTCCTCCTGCGCGAGGTGACCGCCAGTATCCGGCGGATGGGGGGAGGCATCGGTCCGGACGACCGATATCCCTAGCTGGGAACGGACTTTAACAGTCTGACGTGCCTGTTGTGAGGCACGGTCGCCCTATGTGCAACACCCTGGGACGAAGGGCAACCGGACGACCTGGGGAACGGCGGCGCCCGCCCTGGCGAAATGCCAGGTCAGACGCCACAACGGGGATGCCGCCCGAGCATCTCGCGATGCCCGGGCCAGCATCCCCGGAAAACCTCACAGCTCGGTGACGGAACCGCCGGCGGCTGCGATCTTCTCCTTGGCGGACTCACTGAAGGCGTGCGCCGAGACCTGCAGCGCCACGCCACCCAGCTCGCCCGAGCCGAGAACCTTCACCGGCTGGCCCCGACGGACCGCACCGGCGTCGGCCAGCTCCAGCGGACCGATCTCGCCACCGTTCGGGAACAGCTCGGCGAGCCGGTCCAGGTTGACGACCTGGAAGACGACCTTGTTGCGCGGGCGGTTGCCCAGGCCCTTGATCTTCGGCAGGCGCATGTGGAGGGGCATCTGCCCGCCCTCGAACGCCGCCGAGACCTGGTAACGGGCGCTGGTGCCCTTGGTACCGCGGCCCGCGGTCTTGCCCTTGGAGCCTTCACCACGACCCACCCGGGTCTTGGCCTTCTTGGCGCCGGGCGCCGGGCGCAGGTGGTGGACCTTGATCGCCATTATTCGACCTCCTCGACACTGACGAGGTGGCTCACGGCGAAGATCATGCCCCGAATCTCGGGGCGGTCCTCCTTGACCACCACATCGTTGATCCGCTTCAGCCCGAGCGACCGCAGGGAGTCCCGCTGGTTCTGCTTACGGCCGATGCCGGAACGGAGCTGGGTGACCTTCAAGCGTGCCATCAGTGCACCGCCGCTTCCGCACGCGCCGCCAGCATGGCCGCAGGCGCGACGTCCTCGACCGGGAGGCCACGGCGGGCCGCAACGGCCTCCGGGGACTCCAGGCCCTTCAGGGCCGCCACCGTCGCGTGCACGATGTTGATCGGGTTCGAGGAGCCGAGGCTCTTCGAGAGCACGTCGTGGATGCCAGCGCACTCCAGAACGGCGCGCACCGGGCCACCGGCGATGACGCCGGTACCGGCGGAAGCCGGCTTGAGGAGCACGACACCGGCGGCGGCCTCACCCAGGATCGGGTGGGGGATCGTCGCGGCGATGCGCGGCACCTTGAAGAAGTGCTTCTTGGCCTCCTCGACGCCCTTGGCGATCGCCGCGGGCACCTCCTTGGCCTTTCCGTAGCCGATACCGACGGTGCCGTCGCCGTCGCCCACGATCACCAGGGCGGTGAAGCTGAAGCGACGACCACCCTTGACGACCTTGGCGACACGGTTGATCGCTACGACCCGCTCGAGATGCGGGGTCTTCTCGACGGGCGCGTTACCGCGACCGCCCTCACGGCGGTTGTCGCGGCGGCCACCTTCGTTGTTACCGCCGGACCCGCCGCCTCGGCGCTGCTGACCAGGCATAGGTCTTCCCTCCTAGAACTCGAGTCCGGCTTCGCGGGCGGCTGCGGCAAGCGCGGCGATGCGCCCCGCGTACCGGTTGCCGCCGCGGTCGAAGACGACCTTGGAAATGCCCGCGGCCTGAGCCCGCTCGGCGAGGAGAGCTCCGACCTTGGCGGCCTGCGAGCTCTTGTCACCCTCTCCGCCCCGCAGGGACGGGTCGAGGGTGGAGGCCGACGCGAGCGTGTGGCCCTTGAGGTCGTCGACGATCTGCGCGGTGATGTTCCGCGTGGACCGGGTGACGACCAGACGGGGGCGCTCGGCGGAGCCGCGGACGTTCTTGCGGACCCGGAAGTGCCGACGTGCCTTGCCGACGGCGCGCTTGTACGACACACCGCCGCCATTGCGGCGCTTGAGCAGCGTGGCGGTCACTTCTTACCTGCCTTTCCAGCCTTGCGGCGGATGACCTCGCCCTGGTACTTGACGCCCTTGCCCTTGTACGGCTCCGGCGGGCGGATCTTCCGGATGTTCGCAGCGACCTCGCCGACGAGCTGCTTGTCGATACCGGCGACCGTGAACTGCGTCGGCCGCTCCACCGTGAAGGTGATGCCGGCCGGCGGGACCACGTTGACCGGGTGCGAGAAGCCCAGGGCGAACTCGAGGTCCTTGCCCTTGGCGGTCACGCGGTAACCGGTGCCGTTGATCTCCAGCGTCTTCTTGTAGCCCTCGGTGACGCCGACGATCATGTTGGCGACCAGGGTACGCGAGAGGCCGTGCAGCTCCTTGGCCCGACGTTCGTCGTTGGGCCGGTTGACCGCCAGCTCGCCGTTCTCCGCCTTCTCGACGGTGATCGGCTCGGCGACGGTGTGCGACAGCTCGCCCTTGGGGCCCTTGACCTTGACGGTCTGGCCCGTGATGGTGACGTCGACGCCGGCCGGGACCGGGATCGACTTACGTCCGATTCGCGACATGTCTAAGTCTCCGTTACCAAACGAAGGCGAGGATTTCCCCGCCAACGCTCCGCTTGCGGGCCTGCCGGTCGGTCAGCAGCCCCTGGGACGTCGAAACGATCGCGACACCCAGGCCGCCGAGCACGCGCGGGAGCTCGTCGGACTTGGCGTACACCCGGAGGCCGGGCTTGGACACGCGCTTGATGCCGGCGAGGCTGCGCTCGCGGTTCTGGCCGTACTTCAGCTCAACCACCAGGCGCTTGCCGACTTCGCCTTCCGCGGGCTCCTCGGCCGACCAGGAAGCGATGTAGCCCTCTGCCTTGAGGACCTCGGCGATGCTCGCCTTGATCTTCGAGAAGGGCATGGTCACCTTGTCGTGGTACGCCTGGTTGGCGTTACGCAGACGCGTGAGCATGTCTGCGATCGGGTCCGTCATCGTCATGGGTATTCGTCAACCTTTCTCGCCGGGGTTCCCAGGCAAAACCCGGGCCTACGGCGAAGCGGTATTGCAAGGATTACCAGGAAGCCTTCGACACGCCGGGCAGCTCACCGCGGTGGGCCATGTCCCGGAGGCACACCCGGCACAGACCGAACTTGCGGTAGACCGAGTGCGGACGTCCGCACTTCTGGCAGCGGGTGTACGCCCGTACGGCGAACTTGGGCTTCGCGGCCGCCTTGATGATCAGCGCCTTCTTAGCCATGCTCAGTTCTCCTTGAAGGGGAAGCCCAGAAGCTTGAGCAGCTGCCGGCCCTCCTCGTCGGTCGTGGCGGTGGTGACCACCGTGATGTCCATGCCCCGGGTCCGATCGATCCGGTCCTGGTCGATCTCGTGGAACACCGACTGCTCGGTCAGACCGAACGTGTAGTTGCCGTGGCCGTCGAGCTTGCGCCCGTCCAGACCGCGGAAGTCACGGATACGCGGCAGCGCGATCGACAGCAGCCGGTCCAGGAACTCCCACATCCGGTCGTTGCGCAGGGTGACCTTCGCGCCGATCGGCATGCCCTCACGCAGCTTGAACTGCGCGATGGACTTGGTCGCCCGCCGCACCAGCGGCTTCTGACCGGTGATGGTGGTCAGGTCACGCACGGCGCCGTCGATCAGCTTGGCGTCGCGAGCGGCCTCGCCGACACCCATGTTCACGACGACCTTGACCAGGCCGGGGATCTGCATGGGGTTGCCGTACTTGTACTGCTCCTGAAGCGCAGCAATGACCTCACTGCGGTACTTCTGCTTCAGGCGGGGCAGCGTCTTGGTCTCGGTAGCGGCAGTCATCACAGGTCCTTACCGGTGCTACGCGCGATACGAACCTTCTGGCCGTTCTCGTCCCGCCGGAAGCCGATGCGAGTCGGCTTGCCCTCGGAGTCCACGATCTGCACGTTCGAGATGTGGATCGGGGCTTCCTGCGTGACGATGCCGCCGGTCTTGGAACCGCGCTGCGTCGTGCGGATCTTCTCGTGCTTCTTCATACGGTTGACGCCCTCGACCAGGACCTTGTCCTGCCGCGGGAAGGCCGCGATGACCTTACCCTTGGCGCCCTTGTCCTTGCCGGCGATGACGACGACCGTGTCGCCCTTCTTGATCTTCACGGTCAGAGCACCTCCGGCGCCAGGCTGATGATCTTCATGAACCGCTTGTCGCGCAGCTCGCGGCCGACCGGGCCGAAGATGCGGGTACCGCGGGGGTCGCCACCGTCCTTGATGATGACGGCGGCGTTCTCGTCGAAGCGGATGTACGAGCCGTCGGGACGGCGCCGCTCCTTGGCGGTGCGGACGATGACCGCCTTGACGACGTCACCCTTCTTCACACCGGCACCCGGAATGGCGTCCTTGACCGTGCACACGATGACGTCACCGATGCTCGCGTAACGGCGACCGGAGCCGCCCAGAACACGGATGCACAAAATTTCCTTGGCACCCGTGTTGTCGGCGACGCGCAGTCGCGACTCCTGCTGGATCACGTCTGTCTCCTATGTCTGCCAGTTCTCCGGCAACACGCCGAAGCTTGGCGGAACGTTGCCCTGCCTTCAGTCCGGTTAGGGGCGGCGGTGGGGCGGTTGGACGGGCTGCCGGGCCGGCCGGGCTCTCCCGGCCGGCCCAGCAAACTCACTTGGCCTTTTCGAGGATCTCCACGACACGCCACCGCTTGGTACGCGACAGCGGACGGGTCTCCATCAGGGTGACCCGGTCACCGACGCCGCACGCGTTCTGCTCGTCGTGCGCCTGGAGCTTGCGGGTGCGCCGCAGGACCTTGCCGTAAAGGGCGTGCTTGACGCGGTCCTCGACCTCGACGATGACGGTCTTGTCCATCTTGTCGCTGACCACCAGGCCCTCACGCACCTTGCGCTGGGTCCGGGGCGCAGCTGCTGCGTTCTCGCTCATGCTGTAGTCACCTCAGTCGGCGCGGCCGAGAGCCCCAGCTCACGCTCACGCATGATCGTGTAGATCTTCGCGATGTCCTTGCGGACGACCTGCAGACGACGGTGGTTGTCGAGCTGACCGGTCGCACCCTGCACGCGGAGATTGAACAGCTCCGCCTTGGACTCACGCAGCCGCGAGATCAGCTCCTCTTCGGAGAGCTCACGCAGCTCGGAAGCCTTGACGCCGGCTGCCATCAGCTTTCACCACCTTCGCGCATCACGATGCGGCACTTCATCGGGAGCTTGTGGATCGCGCGACGCATCGCTTCGCGCGCGATCGTCTCGTTCGGGAACGACATCTCGAAGAGAATGCGTCCCGGCTTGACGTTCGCCACCCACCACTCCGGCGAGCCCTTACCGGAACCCATGCGGGTCTCGGCGGGCTTCTTGGTCAGTGCCTGGTCCGGGAAGATCGAGATCCACACCTTGCCGCCACGCTTGATGTGGCGGGTCATGGCGATACGAGCTGACTCGATCTGCCGGTTGGTCACGTACGCCGGCTCCAGGGCCTGGATACCGAACTCACCGAAGACCACCCGGTTGCCGCCCTTGGACGCGCCGTGGCGGTCCGGGTGGTGCGGCTTGCGGAAGCCCTTCGGGGGCTTACGCGGCATCAGCATGTGTCAGCCCTCCTGCTGCGTTTCGGCCGCAGCCGGAGCAACGGCGGTGTCGGTCGTGGGCGCAGCCTCCGCCGAAGCGGGGGTAGCAGCCGCGGCCTGAGCGGCGCGACCGGCCTCGGTGCCGCCTGCGGTCGTACCGGACGAGCCGGAACGGCCGCGACGCGGACGGTCGGGACGCTCGGCGCGGTCGCGGCGCGGACGCGCGGGCGCCTCGGGGGCGACCTCACGTCCAGGCACGAAGTCGCCCTTGTAGATCCAGACCTTCACGCCGATGCGGCCGAAGGTCGTACGGGCCTCGAAGAAGCCGTACTCGATGTTGGCGCGCAGCGTGTGCAGCGGAACGCGACCCTCACGGTAGAACTCCGTGCGGCTCATCTCCGCACCGCCGAGGCGGCCGGAGACCTGCACCCGGATGCCCTTGCAGATCGGGTTCTTCATCGCCGACTGCATCGCCTTGCGCATGGCCCGGCGGAAGCTGACCCGGCTGGACAGCTGCTCGGCGACGCCCTGCGCCACGAGCTGCGCGTCCGACTCAGGGCTCTTCACCTCGAGGATGTTCAGCTGGACCTGCTTGCCGGTGAGCTTCTCGAGCTCGCCGCGGATCCGGTCGGCCTCCGCACCCTTACGGCCGATGACGATGCCCGGCCGGGCGGTGTGGATGTCCACGCGGACCCGGTCGCGGGTGCGCTCGATGTCCACCTTGGAGATGCCGGCGCGCTCGAGGCCCTTGGACATCATGCGGCGGATCTTGACATCCTCGCCGATGTAGTCCTTGTAGAGCTTGTCCGCGAACCAGCGGCTCTTCCAGTCGGTGGAGATGCCGAGGCGGAACCCGGTGGGGTGAACTTTCTGACCCATTACTCGGCACCCTTCGTGCTGCTCTGAGACGCGGCGTCAGCCGCCTGCGGCTCTGCGCTGCTCTGGGACTCGGCCGGCTGGGCCGCCGGAGCGGCCTTCTTGGCCGGCGCGGCCTTCTTGGCCGTGGCCTTGCGGGCCGGCGTGGTCACCTGAACCGCCTCGACCGCCACGGTGATGTGGCAGGTGCGCTTGCGGATCCGGTACGCCCGGCCCTGCGCCCGCGGCCGGAACCGCTTGAGCGTCGGGCCCTCGTTCACGAAAGCCTCGCTGACCAGGAGCGCGTCCGGGTCGAGCCGTTCGTTGTTCTCGGCGTTCGCAATCGCGCTCGCGAGCACCTTGTAAACCTGCTCACTCGCGGCCTGCGGCGCGAACTGCAGGACCGTGAGAGCCTCCTTCGCGGGCAGACCGCGGACGAGGTTGATCACGCGGCGCGCCTTGTTCGGCGAGATGCGCACGTGGCGCGCAACTGCCCGAGCGCCCGGAAGTGCCGGAGCATCGCTCTTGACTGGCATCGCTGTAACCCCTTTCTGATCCGTGGACTGATTAGCGACGACGGCTCTTGCGGTCGTCCTTCTCGTGACCCTTGAACGTGCGGGTCAGAGCGAACTCGCCGAGCTTGTGACCGACCATGGCCTCGGTGATGAACACCGGGACGTGCTTGCGCCCGTCGTGCACGGCGATCGTGTGCCCGAGCATGTCGGGAATGATCGTCGAGCGTCGCGACCAGGTCTTGATGACGTTCTTCGAGTTCTTCTCGTTCTGGACTTCCACCTTCTTGAGCAGGTGGTCGTCGACGAACGGGCCCTTCTTCAGGCTGCGAGGCATCTTTTAACTCCCGTTACCCGCGCTTGCGGGTGGCGTAGCGGCGGCGAACGATCATGCGGTCGCTCTCCTGGCCCTTGCGGCGGGTACGGCCCTCCGGCTTACCGGCGGGGTTGACCGGGTGGCGACCACCTGAGGTCTTACCCTCGCCACCACCGTGCGGGTGGTCCACCGGGTTCATGGCGACACCACGGACGGTCGGGCGCTTGCCCTTCCATCGCATGCGGCCGGCCTTGCCCCAGTTGATGTTCGACTGCTCGGCGTTGCCGATCTCGCCGACGGTCGCGCGGCAGCGGATGTCGACGCGACGGATCTCACCGGAGGGCATACGCAGCGTGGCGTACACACCCTCACGGCCGAGCAGCTGGATGCCCACGCCGGCCGAACGGGCCAGCTTGGCGCCACCGCCGGGACGAAGCTCCACACCGTGGATCGTCGTACCGACCGGGATGTTGCGCAGGGGCAGGTTGTTGCCCGGCTTGATGTCCGCGCCCACGCCGGACTCGACGCGGTCGCCCTGCTTGAGGTCCTTCGGCGCGAGGATGTAGCGCTTCTCGCCGTCGGCGTAGTGCAGCAGTGCGATGCGGGACGTGCGGTTCGGGTCGTACTCGATGTGAGCGACCTTGGCCGGCACGCCGTCCTTGTCGTTGCGCCGGAAGTCGATCAGCCGGTACTGCCGCTTGTGGCCGCCGCCCTGGTGCCGCGTGGTGATGCGGCCGTGGACGTTACGACCACCCTTCTTGGGCAGCGGAACCAGCAGAGACTTCTCCGGCGTGGACCGGGTGATCTCAGCGAAGTCGGCGACGCTGGAGCCGCGACGGCCCGGCGTGGTCGGCTTGTACTTACGGATAGCCATGATTTACAACCCCTTAGCTGACCGGGCCGCCGAAGGCCTCGATACGGTCACCGTCAGCCAGCTTCACGAGGGCACGCTTGGTCGCCTTACGCTGACCGAAGCCCGTCCTGGTGCGCTTGCGCTTGCCCTGGCGGTTGATGGTGTTCACCGTCAGCACACGGACATCGAAGATCTGCTGGATCGCGATCTTGATCTCGGTCTTGTTGGCGTCCGGGTGGACCAGGAACGTGTACCAGTTCTGGTCGAGAACGCTGTAGCTCTTCTCGGAGACCACGGGCGCGACGATGATGTCGCGCGGGTCGGCGATCGTGCTCACTTGTCCCCCTCCTCGGCAGCCGCAGCCGGCACACCCAGGAACTCGTCGAGAGCTTCCTTGGTGAAGACGACCTCGTCGGCGACCAGCACGTCGTAGGTGTTCAGCTGGCCGGCCTCGATGAGGTGCACGGTCGGCTCGTTGCGCAGCGAGATCCAGTTCAGCTCGTCGTAGCCGCTGAGCACGACCAGGACCTTGGTGGACTCGGTCGCCTTGCGCAGCGTCGCGATCGCGGCCTTGGTCGACGGCTTGTCGCCGGAGACGAACGCCTCGATCACGTGGACGCGGCCGTCACGGGCCCGGTCCGAGAGGGCGCCCCGCAGAGCGGCGGCCTTCATCTTCTTCGGGGTCCGCTGGCTGTAGTCGCGCGGCACGGGGCCGTGCACGACGCCACCGCCGGTGAACTGCGGCGCGCGGATCGAGCCCTGACGGGCGCGACCGGTGCCCTTCTGCTTGTACGGCTTCTTGCCGCCACCGGCGACCTCGCCGCGATTCTTGGTCTTGGCCGTGCCCTGACGGGCGGCGGCGAGCTGGGCCACGACGACCTGGTGCATCAGCGGGATGTTCGCCTGCACGTCGAAGATGTCGTCGGGCAGCTCGACCGAGCCGGCCTTCGTGCCCTCGGCATTGATCACGTCAACCGAGCTCACTTGGCACCACCCTTCTTCTTCGCCGCCGTACGGACCAGGATCAGCGCGCCCTTGGGACCGGGCACCGCGCCCTTGACCAGCAGCAGGTTGTTCTCGAGGTCGACCGCCTGCACCGTCAGGTTCTGCACGGTGAAGCGCTTGTTGCCCATCCGGCCGGCCATCCGGGTGCCCTTGAAGACGCGACCGGGGGTCGCGCAGGCGCCGATGGAACCGGGCGAACGGTGCTTGCGCTCGACACCGTGGCTGGCCTTGAGGCCGTGGAAGCCGTGCCGCTTCATGACACCGGCGTAGCCCTTGCCCTTGGTCTTACCGGTGACGTCGATCGGCGTGCCGACCGGGAACGTCTCGACGGTGACCTCCTGGCCGAGCTCGTACTCGGTGGCGTCGGTGGTGCGCAGCTCAACGATGTGGCGCCGCGGCGACACACCCGCCTTGGCGTAGTGGCCGCCCTCCGGCTTGTTGACCTTGCGCGGGTCGATGGCGCCGTACGCCAGCTGGACCGCGGTGTAGCCGTCAGTCTCGGCGGTGCGGACCTGGGTCACGACGCACGGGCCGGCCTGCACCACGGTTACCGGGACGACCTTGTTGTTGTCCCAGACCTGGGTCATGCCGAGCTTGGCGCCCAGGATGCCCTTCACTTGCCTGTCCATTGTCCGGATCCCTACAGCTTGATCTCGATGTCGACGCCAGCCGGCAGGTCGAGGCGCATCAGCGAGTCGACCGTCTTCGGAGTCGGGTCGATGATGTCGATCAGACGCTTGTGCGTGCGCATCTCGAAGTGCTCGCGCGAGTCCTTGTACTTGTGCGGCGAACGGATGACGCAGAAACGGTTGATCTCCGTGGGCAGCGGCACCGGGCCCGCGACCGAAGCTCCGGTGCGCGTGACCGTCTCGACGATCTTGCGTGCCGACGAGTCAACGACCTCGTGGTCATAGGCCTTGAGCCGGATGCGGATCTTCTGTCCCGCCATGGTGGCTTCTGTTTCCTTCTCTCGATGCCGCTACGTGCGAAAGCTGTGGCCCTCGCATGCCCGCAGGACCGTTGGTCCTGCGATGTCCGACCCCCGCGGTCGGGCGTGTCGCGCTCTGGAATCAAGCTCCGCCCCAGGTCTCTGGAGCGATCTTGCCCGCAAGGATTCCCCCGGAGGGAAGCCCTTGATCCGTCGGGATCGGGGATGCCGGCGGCCAGTGAAAACACGCCGGACACCCGGCGAGGGTGGCTGACCGCCCTCTCTCAAGAGCGAGAGCAGCCAACCACCCTGCGCGGACGCAACCTGACTAGTATGCCGTATCGATCGCGGCAATCCTAATCGGGGTCACCATTGAGGCGTTTGCCTCAATCAGACGTTGATCTTCGTGACCGTTCCGGCGCCGACGGTGCGGCCACCCTCACGGATCGCGAACTTCAGGCCCTGCTCCATGGCGATCGGCTGGATCAGCTTGACCGACATCGAGGTGGAGTCGCCCGGCATGACCATCTCGGTGCCCTCGGGCAGCGTGACGACGCCGGTGACGTCCGTGGTGCGGAAGTAGAACTGCGGGCGGTAGTTCTGGAAGAACGGCGTGTGCCGGCCGCCCTCCTCCTTCGACAGGATGTAGACCTGGCCCTCGAACTCCGTGTGCGGAGTGCTGGAGCCCGGCTTCACCACGACCATGCCGCGCTCGACGTCCTCGCGCTTGATACCGCGCAGCAGGAGGCCGACGTTCTCACCCGCGCGGGCCTCGTCGAGCAGCTTGCGGAACATCTCGATGCCGGTGCAAACGGTCTTGGTCGACTTCTCGCGGATACCCACGATCTCGACCTCCTCGTTCGGCTTGAGGATGCCGCGCTCGGCCCGGCCGGTGACGACCGTACCGCGACCGGTGATCGTGAAGACGTCCTCGATCGGCATGAGGAACGGCTTGTCGGTGTCGCGCTCGGGCTGCGGGATCGCGGTGTCGACCGCGTTCATCAGCTCGAGCAGCTTGCCGGTCCACTCCGCGTCGCCCTCGAGCGCCTTGAGCGCCGAGACACGCACGACCGGAAGGTCGTCGCCCGGGAACTCGTAGGTGCTCAGCAGCTCACGGACCTCGAGCTCGACGAGCTCCAGGAGCTCCTCGTCGTCCACCATGTCGCTCTTGTTCAGGGCGACGACGATGTACGGCACGCCGACCTGGCGGGCCAGGAGCACGTGCTCCTTGGTCTGCGGCATCGGGCCGTCGGTCGCGGCGACCACCAGGATCGCGCCGTCCATCTGGGCGGCACCGGTGATCATGTTCTTGATGTAGTCGGCGTGGCCGGGGCAGTCCACGTGCGCGTAGTGCCGCGACGCGGTCTGGTACTCGACGTGCGCGATCGAGATCGTGATGCCGCGGGCCTTCTCCTCCGGCGCCTTGTCGATCTCGTCGAACGGCGTGTAGGGGTTGAGGTCCGGGTACTCGTCGTGCAGGACCTTCGTGATGGCCGCAGTCAGCGTCGTCTTACCGTGGTCGATGTGACCAATGGTGCCGATGTTGACGTGCGGCTTAGTCCGCTCGAACTTCGCCTTCGCCACTGGTGTCCTCCTGTGGACTGGATCTTTTCTTCTCGTCCGGCACGCCGATAAGGCGATCAGGACTCTGTCGACTGCTCGTGCACGTGCGGTCCTCGACGGACCGCACGTGCCTCATCAGGCTGGGAGCTTACGCGCCCGTGGCCTTGGCGATGATCTCCTTCGCCACGCTCTGAGGAACCTCGGCGTAGGAGTCGAACTGCATGCTGTAGCTCGCCCGGCCCTGGGTCTTCGACCGGAGGTCGCCGACGTAGCCGAACATCTCCGAGAGCGGCACCAGAGCCTTGATGACGCGAGCGCCGGAGCGCTCCTCCATCGACTGGATGATGCCGCGGCGGGAGTTGAGGTCACCGATGACGTCACCCATGTTGTCCTCAGGGGTGGTGACCTCAACGGACATCATCGGCTCGAGGAGGGCGGGGTCGGCCTTGCGGGCCGCCTCCTTCATCACGATCGAGCCGGCGATCTTGAATGCCATCTCCGACGAGTCGACCTCGTGGAACTGACCGTCCACCAGGGTCAGCTTGACGCCGACCATCGGGTAGCCGGCGAGCACGCCGTACTGCAGCGAGTCCTGGGCGCCCGCGTCCACCGAAGGGATGTACTCCTTGGGGATGCGACCACCGGACACCGCGTTGACGAACTCGTAGGTCGGGCCGTCGGCGGCGAGCTCAAGCGGCTCGACGGTGACGACGACCTTCGCGTACTGGCCCGAGCCACCGGTCTGCTTCTTGTGCACGTACGTGAGCTTCTCCACCTTGCCGCGGATCGTCTCGCGGTACGCCACCTGCGGCTTACCGATGTTCGCCTCGACGTTGAACTCGCGGCGCATGCGGTCCACCAGGATGTCCAGGTGGAGCTCGCCCATGCCGGCGATGACCGTCTGGCCGGTCTCCTCGTCGTTGAAGACGCGGAAGGTCGGGTCCTCCTCGGCCAGGCGCTGGATGGCGACACCCAGCTTTTCCTGGTCGGACTTGGTCTTCGGCTCGATGGCGACCTGGATGACCGGCTCCGGGAACGTCATCGACTCCAGGATGACCGGGTGCGCCGGGTCGCTCAGCGTGTCGCCCGTGGTGGTCTGCTTGAGACCCTGCACGGCGATGATGTCGCCGGCCCACGCCGTCGGACGCTCTTCGCGCTTGTTGGCGTGCATCTGGTAGATCTTGCCGATCCGCTCCTTGCGGTCCTTGGTGGAGTTGACCACCTGGGAACCGGATTCGAGCGTGCCGGAGTAGACCCGGACGTAGGTCAGCTTGCCGAGGTGCTTGTCCGTCTGGATCTTGAACGCCAGGCCGGAGAACGGCTCGTCGTTCGACGGCTTGCGGACGATCGGCGTCTCGCCGTCGGTCGCGGTGCCGTCGATGGCCGGGACGTCCAGCGGCGACGGCAGGAAGTCGACGACGGCGTCGAGCATGGGCTGAACGCCCTTGTTCTTGAACGCCGAACCGCAGAGCACCGGGTTCGCCTTGCTGGCGATCGTGGCGCGCCGGATGGCGGCCTTGATCTCGTCCTGGGAGACCTCTTCGCCCTCGAGGTACTTCTCCATCACGAAGTCGTCCACGTCGGCGAGCGTCTCGATGAGCTTCTCGCGCCACTCGGTCGCGGAGTCCAGCAGGTCCGCCGGGATCTCCTCGATCGCGTAGTCGTCACCCTTCTGGGTCTCCCCGCGCCAGGTGAAGGCCTTCATCGTGACCAGGTCGACGACGCCGATGTGCTCGCTCTCGAGCCCGATCGGGATCTGCAGGACCAGCGGGGTGGCGTTGAGCCGGTCGATCATCATCTGCACGCAGCGGAAGAAGTCGGCACCGGTCCGGTCGAGCTTGTTGACGAAGCACATCCGGGGGACGTGGTACTTGTCCGCCTGCCGCCAGACGTTCTCCGTCTGCGGCTCCACGCCGGCGACACCGTCGTAGACCGCGACGGCACCGTCGAGCACCCGCAGCGACCGCTCGACCTCGACCGTGAAGTCGACGTGGCCGGGCGTGTCGATGATCTGGATCGTGTAGCCCTTCCACTCGCACTTCGTGGCGGCGGAAGTGATGGTGATGCCGCGTTCCTGTTCCTGTTCCATCCAGTCCATGACGGCCGCGCCCTCGTGGACTTCACCGATCTTGTACGTGATACCGGTGTAGAACAGGATCCGCTCGGTCGTCGTGGTCTTACCAGCGTCGATGTGCGCCATGATGCCGATGTTGCGTACCTTGGCGAGCGCGTCTGCGGCAGCCACTTCAATCCCTACTTTTCTTCGTCGTCGTCTCTGCAGGACCGGTACGACTGAACTGCGAAGGCCCGGCGGGAACCGGGCCGGCAGCGGGTCTTACCAGCGGTAGTGCGCGAAGGCCTTGTTGGACTCCGCCATCTTGTGGGTGTCCTCGCGCCGCTTCACCGCTGCGCCGAGGCCGTTGCTGGCGTCGAGCAGCTCGTTCTGCAGCCGCTCGATCATGGTCTTCTCGCGGCGGGCCTTGGAGTACTGGACCAGCCAGCGCAGACCGAGGGTGGTCTGGCGCGGGGTGCGCACCTCGACCGGCACCTGGTAGGTCGCGCCACCGACGCGGCGGCTGCGGACCTCGAGGGTCGGCTTGACGTTGTCCATCGCTCGCTTGAGCGTGACCACGGGGTCGGTGCCGCTCTTCTCACGGCAGCCCTCGAGGGCGCCGTAGACGATGCGCTCGGCGAGCTGACGCTTGCCGCCGACCAGGATCTTGTTCACCAGCTGGGTGACCAGCGGCGAGTTGTAGACCGGGTCCGCTACCAGCGGGTGTTTCGGCGCTGGGCCTTTACGGGGCATGTCAGCTCTTCTCCTTCTTCGCGCCGTAACGGCTGCGGGCCTGCTTGCGGTTACGGACACCCTGGGTGTCCAGCGAACCGCGGACGATCTTGTAGCGGACGCCCGGGAGGTCCTTCACACGACCGCCACGCACGAGCACGATCGAGTGCTCCTGCAGGTTGTGGCCGACGCCCGGGATGTACGCCGTCACCTCGATCTGGCTGCTGAGCTTCACACGAGCGACCTTGCGCAGCGCAGAGTTCGGCTTCTTGGGGGTAGTGGTGTACACGCGCGTGCACACGCCGCGCCGCTGGGGGCTTCCCTTCAGCGCCGGCGTCTTGGTCTTGCTCGTCTTCGCCTGGCGGCCCTTTCGGACCAGCTGCTGGATCGTGGGCACCGGGTTTCTCCGCTCCCTTCGGCCGCCCTTCAGCGGCCGCACCGTCTTCGTTCTGCCTTGTGCACCGAGAGATCCCGTTTGGACCCCCGGCACCCGCGGTCGGGCGTGTCGTCCGGCTCACGGTCCCGCCGCGCGCTTGACGCACGCCGCGGGTGTTCTGTCTTTGTCAGGGCTGTAACCCTGTCGTGCCACTGCCCCGTCGGTTACTACAGACTCGGGCGCACGCACGAGTTGCCCGGGCGAGCCCGGGCACGAGGGGAAAGAGTACCCACCGCAGGGACACAGGTCAAAACGAGAACTGTTTCCCCTGATGGACATCTCCAGCTAACAAGTGTACCGGGTGCCTCGGCGGGACGACGCCTCGGTGTCGTATCCGGCGTCACAAGGCCTCACGAGAACTGCAACACCACTACCAACAGCAGCGTCAGCGCCGCAATTCCCAACCCGGCAGCACCGCAGGAGATCCCGGCCGTGGCCATCCCCCGGCCCACGAAGCGGACCTTGCCGTCCTGCCCGGAGCGCTTGATCTGGCGCCGGGCAGCCAGCCCTACACCCACCGCGCCCCCGCCGACCAGCACACCGAGCAGTGCGAACGCCCCCGCCACCACGGCACCCCAGCCCTCGGACTGACCCAGCAGGCCGAAGCAGAGCACCAGCGTGGAGATCATGATCGCGCCGATGCCGGCGATGAGCGAGCCGGTGGCCAGGCCGGAGGTGATCGGCGCGACCCGCAGCTGGACGAGGGCGAACTCGGTGCCGGCCACGGGCTCGACCCGTTCCGGCGTCCAGGCCTCGCTGGGCTTGGGCAGCACCACCGGCGCCGGCGGGCCGGCCATCGTCACCGGCTGTCCGGCCGGTGGCCACGAACCTGGTTGCTGCGTCACCGGACCGTCCCTCTCGCCGCGTACCCCTGGATCTTCGAGCATGTCACCCGAACGTGGTCCGGCGCAGCCCTGGGGCCGCTCCCGGGCGCTCAGTCGGTGTCGGAGTCGAAGTCCTGACCCCCCGGGGTACCGGCCAGGTGCAGCAGGCCGGCGATCGACGCGACGACCAGCGCGGTCAGCGCCAGCACGATCCCGGCCCAGGCCAGCCGCTCCCCGCGGCGCACCCAGGCGGCCCCGAGCAGGTAGCCGCCGGCGGCGTAGGCCTGGCGCCGGACCTGCCGGGCGAGGATCAGCGCGACCGTGGCGGGAATCACGCCGCCGACCATCGCTCCGGTCAGCAACGCCACGAGTCCCAGCGCGAAGACGGCCCGGGCCTTGGTCGACGGCGCCGGCTCGGGATCCATCGGGTGCCGGGTGGGTGCGGTCATCGCGGGGTAGCTCACCCGTCCATCTTAGGAACACGAACGGGCGGCCGCGCATGATGCGCGACCGCCCGCCTTGCCGTGCGAAAAACCTTAGCGGTAGGACCCGAAATCGAAGTCGTCCAGCGGCACGGCCTGCCCGCTGGCCGGCCCGAAGCCGTAGTCGGTCTCGGGGTACCCGGTCATCGAGTACACCTTCGCCTTGGCCTCCTCGGTCGGCTCGACCCGGATGTTGCGGTACTTGCTGATGCCCGTACCGGCCGGGATGAGCTTGCCGATGATGACGTTCTCCTTGAGGCCCACCAGCGAGTCGCTGCGCGAGTTGATCGCAGCGTCGGTGAGCACCCGGGTGGTCTCCTGGAAGGAGGCCGCCGAAAGCCAGGAGTCGGTCGCCAGCGAGGCCTTGGTGATACCCATCAGCACCGGGCGACCGGCGGCGGGCTCGCCACCCTCGCCCACGAGCCGGCGGTTCTCCGACTCGAAGAGCGCCCGGTCGACCAGCACGCCCGGCAGGAACTCGGTCGCGCCGGAATCGATGACCGTGACCCGCTTGAGCATCTGGCGGATGATGATCTCGATGTGCTTGTCGTGGATGAGCACACCCTGCGAGCGGTAGACCTCCTGGACCTCACTGGTCAGGTGGACCTGGACCGCCCGCGGGCCCATGATGCGCAGCAGTTCGTGCGGATCGATGGTGCCCTCGGTGAGCTTCTCGCCGACCGCGACGTGGTCGCCGTCGTGGGCCCGCAGCTTGACGCGCTTGGAGATCTTGTCGTACACGATCTCCTCGCTGCCGTCGTCCGGGATCACGATGATCTTCCGCGAACGCTCGCCGTCCTCGATGCGGATGCGGCCGGGGGTGTCGGCGATGGGCGCCTTGCCCTTCGGCACGCGAGCCTCGAAGATCTCCTGCACACGCGGCAGACCCTGGGTGATGTCCTCACCCGCGACACCACCGGTGTGGAAGGTACGCATCGTCAGCTGCGTACCGGGCTCACCGATGGACTGGGCCGCGATGATGCCGACGGCCTCGCCGATGTCGACCGCCTTGCCGGTCGGCAGCGAACGGCCGTAGCAGGCAGCACACACACCCAGCTTCGACTCACAGGTCAGGACGCTGCGCACCCGGACCGTCTCCACGCCGGCCGCGACCAGCTTGTCGACCATGATCGAGTTGAGGTCGTCGCCGCGCGACACCACCCGGTTGCCCTGGGCGTCGTCGATGTCGTCGGCCAGCGTCCGGGCGTGCACGCCGGTCTCGGCGTGCGTGTGCACCACCAGGGTGCCGTCCGGCTCGCGGTCGCCCACCTGCATCGGGATCGCGCGGTCGGTGCCGCAGTCCTCCTCGCGGATGATGACGTCCTGCGAGACGTCCACCAGACGCCGGGTCAGGTAACCCGAGTCGGCGGTACGCAGCGCGGTGTCGGCCAGACCCTTACGGGCACCGTGCGTGGAGATGAAGTACTCCAGCACGGTCAGACCCTCGCGGTACGACGAGGTGATCGGGCGCGGGATGATCTCGCCCTTGGGGTTGGCCACCAGACCACGGATCGCGGCGATCTGCCGGAGCTGGAGGAGGTTACCGCGAGCGCCGGAGTTGATCATGACCCAGAGCGGGTTCTCCTGCGGCAGCGCCGTCTCCATCTCCTTCGAGATGTCCTTGGTCGCGTTGGTCCAGATGTCGATGAGCTCGCCGCGACGTTCCTCGGCGGTCATCAGACCACGCTGGTACTGCTTGTCGATGCGGTCGGCCTCGCCCTGGTAGCGGGCGATGATCTCCGGCTTGCGCGGCGGAGCCACGACGTCGCCCATACCGATCGTCACACCGGACCAGGTGGCCCAGTGGAAGCCGGCCTCCTTGAGCGCGTCCAGGGTCGCCGCAAGGGCGACCTTGGGGAAGCGCTCGGCGAGGTCGTTGACGATCGCGGAGAGCTGACCCTTGCGGATCTCGTAGTTGACGTAGCGGTAGCCCGGCGGCAGCGTCTCGTTGAAGAGCACCCGTCCCAGGGTGGTCTCCACGGTCAGCTTGTCGCCCGACTCCCAGCCCTCCGGCCGCTGCCAGGCAGCCGCGCCGGCACCGTTGTCGACCTCGAGCACCTCGGGCAGGCGGATCTTCACGAGCGCCTGCAGGTGCAGCTCGCCGTTGTCGAACGCCATCCGGGCCTCGGCGTCCGAGCTGAACGTCCGGCCCTCGCCCTTCGCGCCCTTGGTGAGGTGGGTCAGGTAGTAGAGGCCGATGACCATGTCCTGGGTGGGCATGGTGACGGGCTTACCGTCGGCGGGCTTGAGGATGTTGTTCGACGACAGCATCAGGATCCGGGCCTCGGCCTGCGCCTCGGCCGACAGCGGCACGTGCACCGCCATCTGGTCACCGTCGAAGTCGGCGTTGAACGCCGTGCAGACGAGCGGGTGGATCTGGATCGCCTTGCCCTCGACCAGCTGCGGCTCGAAGGCCTGGATGCCCAGGCGGTGCAGCGTCGGTGCGCGGTTGAGCAGCACCGGGTGCTCGCTGATGACCTCTTCGAGAACGTCCCACACGACCGCGCGCTGACGCTCGACCATGCGCTTGGCCGACTTGATGTTCTGCGCGTGGTTCAGGTCCACCAGGCGCTTCATCACGAACGGCTTGAACAGCTCCAGCGCCATCTGCTTCGGCAGGCCGCACTGGTGCAGCTTGAGCCGGGGGCCGACGACGATGACGGAACGGCCGGAGTAGTCGACGCGCTTGCCGAGCAGGTTCTGCCGGAACCGGCCCTGCTTGCCCTTGAGCATGTCGGACAGCGACTTCAGCGGACGGTTGCCCGGACCGGTGACCGGCCGGCCGCGGCGGCCGTTGTCGAACAGTGCGTCGACGGCCTCCTGCAGCATCCGCTTCTCGTTGTTGACGATGATCTCGGGCGCGCCGAGGTCGATCAGCCGCTTGAGCCGGTTGTTCCGGTTGATCACGCGGCGGTACAGGTCGTTCAGGTCGGACGTGGCGAAGCGGCCACCGTCGAGCTGCACCATCGGGCGCAGGTCCGGCGGGATGACCGGGACGCAGTCCAGGACCATGCCCAGCGGCGAGTTGCGGGTGTTCAGGAACGCGGCGACGACCTTGAGCCGCTTGAGCGCACGGATCTTGCGCTGGCCCTTGCCGCTGCGGATGGTCTCGCGCAGCGACTCGGCCTCGGCGTCGAGGTCCATGTTCTGCAGCAGGGCCTTGATCGCCTCGGCACCCATGCCACCGGTGAAGTACTCACCGAAGCGGTCGCGCAGCTCGCGGTAGAGCAGCTCGTCGGTGACCAGCTGCTTGCTGTCGAGCTTGCGGAAGGTGTCGAGCACCTCGTCCAGGCGGTCGATCTCGCGCTGCGCCTTGTCACGGATCTGGCGCATCTCGCGTTCGCCGGCCTCCTTGACCTTGCGGCGCACGTCCGCCTTGGCCCCCTCGGCCTCCAGCTCGGCAAGGTCCTGCTCGAGCTTGCCGGCGCGCTTCTCGATCTCGGAGTCGCGGCTGTTCTCGGACTGCCGCTTCTCCGCGAAGATCTCGTTCTCGACCGTGGACATGTCGCGGTGACGCGCTTCGGCGTCCACGCTCGTGATCACGTACGAGGCGAAGTAGATGATCTTCTCGAGATCCTTGGGCGCCAGGTCGAGCAGGTAGCCCAGCCGGCTCGGCACACCCTTGAAGTACCAGATGTGCGTGACCGACGCGGCCAGCTCGATGTGGCCCATGCGCTCACGACGGACCTTGGACCGGGTCACCTCGACGCCGCAGCGCTCACAGATGATGCCCTTGAACCGGACCCGCTTGTACTTGCCGCAGTAGCACTCCCAGTCCCGCTGAGGGCCGAAGATCTTCTCGCAGAAGAGTCCGTCCTTCTCGGGCTTGAGCGTGCGGTAGTTGATCGTCTCGGGCTTCTTGACCTCGCCGTGAGACCACTGCCGGATGTCGTCAGCGGTAGCAAGGCCGATACGCAACTCGTCGAAGAAGTTGACGTCGAGCACTTGGACTATCCCTCGTGTTTCGTTGCTCGGATAAATTCCAGGCCGGCGGGGGCGTCCCCGGCGCTCGGCTCACTTCGCAGTGGGCCGGGGCGCCGGGGACGCTCTCCGTCAGATCTCTTCGACGCTGCTGACGCCCTCGTTCGGGCGCCGGGACAGGTCGATGCCGAGTTCTTCCGCGGCCCGGAAGACCTCGTCGTCCGTCTCGCGCATCTCCAGGGCAACACCGTCGCTGGACAGCACCTCGACGTTCAGGCACAGCGACTGGAGCTCCTTGAGAAGCACCTTGAAGGACTCGGGGATTCCCGGCTCCGGGATGTTCTCGCCCTTGACGATCGCCTCGTAGACCTTCACGCGGCCGAGTACGTCGTCGGACTTGATGGTGAGCAGCTCCTGCAGTGCGTAGGCCGCACCGTAGGCCTGCATCGCCCAGCACTCCATCTCACCGAAGCGCTGGCCACCGAACTGCGCCTTACCACCCAGCGGCTGCTGCGTGATCATCGAGTACGGCCCCGTGGAGCGCGCGTGGATCTTGTCGTCGACCAGGTGGTTGAGCTTCAGGATGTAGACGTAGCCGACCGAGATCGGGTCCGGCAGCGGTTCACCGGAACGACCGTCGAAGAGCTGCGCCTTGCCGTCGCCGTTGACCAGCCGCTTACCGTCGCGGTTGACCAGGGTCGACTCCAGCAGGCCCTTGATCTCGTCCTCCTGGGCACCGTCGAAGACCGGGGTCGCCACGTTGCTGTTCTTCGGCGACTCGTGGGCCTCGATGGCGCGCAGCTGACGCTTCCAGTCGGCGTCCTCGCCCTCGACCTCCCAGCCCGTCTTGGCGATCCACCCGAGGTGGGTCTCCAGGACCTGGCCGATGTTCATGCGCGAGGGCACACCCAGCGGGTTGAGCACGATGTCGACCGGGGTGCCGTCCTCCAGGAACGGCATGTCCTCGATCGGCAGGATCTTGGAGATGACGCCCTTGTTGCCGTGCCGGCCCGCGAGCTTGTCACCGTCCTGGATCTTGCGCTTCTGGGCGACGTAGACCCGGACCAGCTCGTTCACGCCGGGGGGCAGCTCGTCGCCGTCCTCCCGCGAGAACGTGCGGACACCGATGACCGTGCCGGTCTCGCCGTGCGGCACCTTCAGCGAGGTGTCCCGGACCTCCCGGGCCTTCTCACCGAAGATCGCGCGCAGCAGCCGCTCCTCCGGGGTCAGCTCGGTCTCGCCCTTGGGCGTGACCTTGCCGACCAGGATGTCGCCGGGCACGACCTCGGCACCGATCCGGATGATGCCGCGCTCGTCCAGGTCGGCGAGCATTTCCTCGCTGACGTTGGGGATGTCGCGGGTGATCTCTTCCGGGCCGAGCTTGGTGTCGCGGGCGTCGACCTCGTGCTCCTCGATGTGGATCGAGGTGAGGACGTCCTGCTGCACGAGGCGCTGCGACAGGATGATCGCGTCCTCGTAGTTGTGGCCTTCCCAGCACATGAACGCGACGAGCAGGTTCCGGCCGAGGGCCATCTCCCCTTCGTCGGTGCACGGACCGTCGGCGATGACCTGGCCGGCCTCGACCCGGTCGCCTTCGAAGACGACGGGCTTCTGGTTGACGCAGGAGCCGGCGTTGCTGCGACGGAACTTGTGCAGCAGGTAGGTCCGGCGGTGGCCGTCGTCCTGGTGCACCGTCACGTAGTCGGCGCACAGGTCCTCGACCAGACCGCCGACCTCGGCCACGACCACGTCGCCGGCGTCGACCGCGGCACGGTATTCCATGCCCGTGCCGACCAGCGGCGCCTCCGCCTTGACCAGCGGAACGGCCTGACGCTGCATGTTCGCACCCATCAGGGCGCGGTTGGCGTCGTCGTGCTCGAGGAACGGGATCATCGCCGTCGCGACCGAGGTCATCTGCCGCGGCGAGACGTCCATGTAGTCGACCTCGGTGCCGGGCACGTAGTCGACCTCACCGCCCTTACGGCGGACCAGGACGCGATCCTGCGCGAAGGTGCCGTCGGACGCCAGCGTCGCGTTGGCCTGCGCCTTGACGAAGCGGTCCTCCTCGTCCGCGGTGAGGTAGTCGACCTGGTCGGTGACCCGGCCGTTCTCCACCTTGCGGTACGGGGTCTCGATGAATCCGAACGGGTTGACCCGCGCGAACGTCGAGAGGGCACCGATCAGGCCGATGTTCGGGCCTTCCGGCGTCTCGATCGGGCACATCCGGCCATAGTGGGACGGGTGCACGTCACGGACCTCGAAGCCCGCCCGCTCACGGGACAGACCACCGGGGCCGAGCGCGCTCAGCCGGCGCCGGTGGGTCAAGCCCGCCAGCGGGTTGGTCTGGTCCATGAACTGCGACAGCTGCGACGTACCGAAGAACTCCTTGATCGCGGCCACCACGGGGCGGATGTTGATCAGGGTCTGCGGCGTGATCGCCTCGACGTCCTGGGTCGTCATGCGCTCGCGGACGACGCGCTCCATCCGGGACAGGCCCACGCGGACCTGGTTCTGGATGAGCTCGCCCACGGTACGCAGGCGCCGGTTGCCGAAGTGGTCGATGTCGTCGGCCTCGTAGCCCTCCTCACCGGCGTGCAGCCGGCAGAGGTAGTCCACGGTCTTGACGATGTCTTCCTCGGTCAGCGTGCCCCGGACGATCGGGACGTCGATGTCGAGCTTCTTGTTGAACTTGTACCGGCCGACCTTGGCGACGTCGTACCTCTTCGGGTTGAAGAAGAGGTTGTCGAGCAGGGTCTGCGCGTTCTCACGCGTCGGCGGCTCGCCGGGACGGAGCTTGCGGTAGATGTCGAGCAGGGCCTCGTCCTGCCCGCCGATGTGGTCCTTCTCGAGCGTCGTCATGAGCAGCTCGGACCAGCCGAACCGCTCCCGGATCTGGTCCGCCGACCAACCGATCGCCTTCAGCAGGACGGTGACGGCCTGCCGGCGCTTGCGGTCGATGCGGACACCGACGGTGTCGCGCTTGTCGATGTCGAACTCGAGCCAGGCGCCCCGGCTCGGAATGACCTTGACGCTGGAGAGGTCACGGTCGGAGGTCTTGTCCGGCTCCTTGGTGAAGTACACGCCCGGCGAGCGGACGAGCTGACTCACCACGACGCGTTCGGTGCCGTTGATGACGAACGTCCCCTTGGGGGTCATCATCGGGAAGTCACCCATGAACACCGTCTGGCTCTTGATCTCGCCAGTCGTGTTGTTGGTGAACTCCGCGGTCACGAACAGCGGTGCGCAGTAGGTCAGGTCCTTCTCCTTGCACTCCTCGATCGAGGCCTTGACCTCGTCGAAGCGCGGCGCTGAGAAGGACAGCGACATGGTGCCGGAGAAGTCCTCAATGGGACTGATCTCTTCGAGGATCTCTGCGAGGCCCGAGTGGGCATGTGGATCGTCCGTAGAGCGCGTCTGCCAAGCCTCGTTCCCGACCAACCAGTCGAAGGACTCCGTCTGGAGGGCGAGGAGGTTGGGGACTTCGAGTTGCTCGTCGATCCTGCCGAACGAGATACGGCGGGGAGCGTAAGCGCTCGACGTACGACTGGTCTTCGCAGGGCGGGAAGCTGCCAAGATGCGTCCTTCCGAGGACCGGTGCTGCTGATGCGGCTGAGCTGCTGATGCAACTGTCTGCGTCACTTGTGTGCGTGCACTCCAATGAACCCCCAGGAAATCATCCGGATCGATGTTCCTGCAGGGCTCATGACAGAAGGCAGCGCAAACTAGCAGTGTAGCCGCTCGGCTAACCGCTGTCCAGCCCACACCGGAGGGTGCCTGCGGAACGTGTCCCCGCGGCCTCTGACCTGCGCCTTCATGGTCAGTGCCTCGCGCGGGGCCGCTCGGAACGCGGCTGCTCTCCCTCGGGTGCCGGTCTGCGGGAACCCCGGTCGATGACGGGACTACCCACAGGACGGCTGTCGCAAGCGCGGAAACTTGCTGATGTCAGCGTGCCTGTCAGCGGACACACAGTCAAGGGTTGCGCCACGGGTCGGTCCTGCGCCGTCGTCCACCGGACGCGGCATAGCGACTTTAGCGTACGAAAAGCGGGGGCTGGCGGCATTTGTCCGTCAGTCATCCGACGGCCGGCCAAACCGCCTCTGACCTGGTGTTTCATCGCCTGGAAACGGGGCAGGCGAGGACCCTTGCGGGTCCCCGCCTACGCCGAGGTGAAGCAGTGGAGCTCAGGTCACTTGAGGGTGACCTTGGCGCCCTCGCCCTCGAGCTTGGCCTTGGCGGCCTCGGCCTTCTCCTTGTTGACACCCTCGAGGATCGCCTTGGGGGCGGCCTCGACGGCGTCCTTGGCCTCCTTGAGGCCCAGGCCGGTCAGCTCACGCACGACCTTGATGACCTGGATCTTCTTGCCACCGTCACCCTCGAGGACGACGTCGAACGAGTCCTTCTCGACCTCGGCCTCGGCCGGGGCGGCAGCGCCACCGGCGGCGGCGACGGCGACCGGCGCGGCCGCGGTGACCTCGAAGACCTCTTCGAACTGCTTCACGAACTCGGAGAGCTCGATCAGGGTCATTTCCTTGAACGCGTCAAGCAGCTCGTCGGTGCTGAGCTTCGCCATGTCTGGCAACCTTTCGTTGTTTCTCTGAATGGAAAGTCGAACTTCCGCGCGGCCTGATCAGGCCTCGGCGGAACCGTCCTGTGCGCGCTTGTCCTGCAGAGCCGCGGCCAGGCGGGCGACCTGAGCGAGCGGGGCCTGGAACGTGGCCGCCGCCTTGGTCAGGTTGCCCTTCATGGCGCCGGCGAGCTTCGCCAGCAGCACCTCACGGGACTCGAGGTCGGCGATCTTGCCGACCTCTTCGGCCGAGACGGCCTTGCCCTCGAAGACGCCGCCCTTGATGATCAGGACGGGGTGGGCCTTGGCGAAGGCACGAAGGCCCTTGGCCGCCTCGACCGGGTCCCCGCCCACGAAGGCGAGCGCGGTAGGACCGGTGAACAGCGTGTCGAGGCCCTCGATACCCGCGTCGGTCGCCGCCCGCTTGGCGAGCGTGTTCTTCGACACGGAGTACTTGGTGTCGTTGCCCAGCGAGCGCCGCAGCTCGGTGATCTCGGAAACCGTGAGGCCGCGGTACTCGGTCAGCAGGGTGGCCGCGGAGTTACGGAAGTTCTCCGTGAGCTCGGCAACGGCAGAGGCCTTGTCGGCCCGGACCGGCTTGTCCGCCATGTCCCTCCTCTCTCAGTGCTCAGCCGCTGGCCAGAACTTCTCAGCGGGCCCGAGCACGAGAAACGCCCCGGCGCAGGGCGCACGGGGCGGGACATGGACGCGTTGCCGCGTCGACATGATCACGAACCGTTCTCCCCTGCGCGGGCCGCCCGAATGCTGCGGGACCTTCGACCGCCACTTCCGTCAAACGACAGGAAGGGCGACGACCAGCGGTCTATGGGTGGAACTTCTCGGCAAACTGTACGCGAGCGCGAGCGCTACCTCCAAATCACCGTCACGAGCGGCTCCGGCGCAGACGCCCGTAACCACCGAACGCGGCCGCGCACCACAGCGTCGTCCAGCCGATGAGCAGCCAGAGCGTGCCCGCCGCGGGCAGCTGGTCGGCGCTCAGCGCACGCGCGGTCGCCATCACCGGCGGCACCAGCCACGGCGCCACCGAGCTGCTCAGGCCGAGCACGATCACCAGTACGGACCCGGTGACCAGCACGGTGAGGCCGTTGCGGACCGTCCGGGTCACCGCCCGGCTGGCCAGGGCCCCGAGGGCCACGGCCGCCGGCACCGCCAGCAGATGGGCCAGCACGCCGAGCACGATGCCGGCCGCCAGGGACGGCTCGACGGAGCCGGGCTCCGGACCGCGGATCGCGTGCAACGGCCACCACGGCACCAGCATGGCGACGGCACAGAAGACCACGGCGAGCACGGTGGCGGCCAGCAGCCCGGCCACCGCCTCACGGCGAGCCCCGATGGTCAGGCGGGCCAGGCGCCGCTGCACGTCCGGCTCCCCGTCCAGCAGCAACTTGGCCTGCCAGGCCAGCACCGGGAAGAGCATGACCGCGGAGTAGCCGTACGCCGGGGCGGCCGCCGACCGGCCGCCGCCGTGGATGATCCCGAGCACCACCAGCGCGGTGATCACCGGGGCCAGGGCCCGGCCGCTGCGCAGGAAGGCGGCGAGGCGCATCCGGACCAGGGCGATCACCGGGTCACCCCGTCGCCTGCGGCGTCGGCGGCCCGCGTGGAGTCCTCGGCGTCCTGCGGCTCCGCTCTGCCGGGCCACGGTCCGCCCGGTGCGCGTACCGTCAGGATGCGGTGACCTTCGGCACGCAGCCGGGCCACCGTGGCGTCCGCGGCCGTCCGGCGGACGGCGACCTCGACCACCACCTCGTCGGTCTCCGGCTGCGCGCCGGTGTGAACCTCGCCGTCGGCCACCGTCCAGTGAATCGCGTCCGGCAGGCCGGCGATCTCGCCGCGATGGTCGCTGACCAGCACCGCTCCCCCGGCCGCGGTGACCTCACCGACGATGTGGGGAATCAGCGTCCGGGCGACCGAGTCGAGGCCCTCCCACGGTTCGTCCAGCACCAGCAGCCCGGGCGTGACCAGCAGGGCCTGGGCCAGGCCGACCTTCTGCGCGGTGCCCTTGGACAGATCGGCCAGCCGGGTGTGGCAGTGCTCGGCGAGGCCGAGCCGCTCGATCCAGTGCTCGGCCTGGGCGCTCCCCCGCAGTCCGCGCAGGGCCGCCATCCTGGTCAGATACTGCCCGGCGGTGAAGGCCTGATCGGCCGGGAAGCGCTCCGGGACCCAGCCGACGATCGGCGGCCGGTCCCGCACGGCGCCCAAGACCGGGCGCAGCACCCCGGCGGCGAGCTGGAGCAGCGTCGACTTGCCGGCACCGTTGCGGCCGAGCACCACCACGGTGGCGCCGGGCTCGACGGTGGCGTCCACGGTCCGCAGGGTCCACTGCGCGCGGCGTGCGTACCGGAACCAGACCTGGTCGAATCGCACGCCGGACAGCTTGGCACAAAGAAGCCCCCGGGGTGATCCCCGAGGGCTTCCTGGTGGAACGGGTGCGTCAGGCGTCGGCGTTGTCGCCACGCAGGTTCTTGACGACGTTCGGGTCGACCGGCACGCCGGGGCCCATGGTGGTGCTGACGGTGACCTTCCGGAGGTACTTGCCCTTGGCCGCGGACGGCTTGGCCCGCAGGACCTCGTCGAGGACCGCACCGTAGTTCTCCACCAGCTGCTCCTCGGAGAACGAGGCCTTGCCGATGATCAGGTGCAGGTTCGAGTGCTTGTCCACCCGGAACGTGATCTTGCCGCCCTTGATGTCCGAGACCGCCTTGGTCACGTCCATGGTGACCGTGCCCGTCTTCGGGTTCGGCATCAGGCCACGGGGGCCGAGGATGCGGGCGATCCGGCCGATCTTGGCCATCTGGTCCGGGGTCGCGATCGCGGCGTCGAAGTCGAGCCAGCCACCCTGGATGCGGGCGACGAGCTCGTCCGTGCCGACCTCGTCGGCGCCGGCCGCGACGGCCTCCTCGGCCTTGGCGCCCTGGGCGAAGACGATCACGCGGGCCGTCTTGCCGGTGCCGTGCGGCAGGTTGACCACGCCGCGGACCATCTGGTCGGCCTTACGCGGGTCCACACCGAGGCGCATCGCGACCTCGACCGTGGCGTCGAACTTGGTGGGGCTGGCGTTCTTGGCGATCTTGACAGCCTCGGCCGGCGCGTAGAGCGCGTTGGTGTCGATCTGCTCAGCTGCCTTGCGGTACGCCTTGCTGCGCTGCATGTCTCTCTTACTCCTGTGGTAGATGGCGGGGCGCGCCGTTCGCGCCCCTCCCACGACTTCCGTCTGGCGAACTAGATCTTGGCGACCTGGTTGAAGTTGAGCTCCACCGGCGTCTCGCGACCGAAGATGGAGACCAGCACCTTCAACTTCTGCTGGTCGGCATTGATTTCACTGATCGAGGCCGGCAGCGACGCGAAGGCGCCGTCCGTGACGGTGACCGAGTCGCCGACCTCGAAGTCCAGCACGCGGACCTCGGGCTTGGCCTTCTTCTCCTCGGCCTCGACGGCCGGGGCGAGCCACTTGAGCACCTCGTCGAGCGACAGCGGCGCCGGGCGGTCCACCCGGTCGGTGGCACCCACGAAGCCGGTCACTCCTGGCGTGTTGCGCACGCAGGAGTACGACTCGGGAGTGAGATCCATCCGGACCAGGATGTAGCCGGGGAAGACCTTGTTCTGCACCTGGAGGCGCTTGCCGTTCTTGACCTCGACCTCTTCGCGGGTCGGGACCTCGACCTGGAAGATGAACTCCTCCATGTCGAGGCTCGTGATCCGGGTCTCGAGGTTGGTCTTGACCTTGTTCTCGTAGCCGGCGTACGAGTGCACCACGTACCAGTCGCCGGGGGCGTAGCGCAGTTTCTGGCGCAGCTCGGCGACCGGGTCGTAGTTCTCGTCCACGTCCGGGGCTTCCGCCTCGGCGGCTGGCTCTGCGCTGGCGGCCTCGACCGACTCGGCATCGTCCGCCGTCGCGACCGCGGACTGCTCGTCGGCGGCCAAGGCGGTCTCGTCGTCGTACTCAGGCACGCTTACTCACTTCCGTAACTCTCAGCTTCAGTTGCCGAACGTCGCCAGGACGGCCTTGCCGAACCCGAGATCGAGCAGCGCCACGATCGTGGTCACGACCGTGACGAACACGATGACGACCGCGGTGTAGGTCAGCAGTTCCTTGCGGGTCGGCCAGATGACCTTACGCAGCTCGCTGACGACCTCGCGGAAGAAACCGCCGATGCGGTTGCCGCCTCGCCGGCCTTCACTCCTGGTCGCCACGCTGCCGGACTCGGCCTTGTCGCCGCCACGGCTGTCCGACTCGTCGGCTACCTCGACGGCGTCATCCTGGACGTCGCTGTCGTTGTAGGCCTCGTCCTCGGGGCGGTCGCCTGCAGCGTCGTCACCGGGTCGCTTCCTCTCGGCCACTTCCGCCCTCTTCCGTCGTCGATGGGATGTCGCATCGGCGCCGTATGCGGCGGTCGGTCAAGCCGGCCGCCCGCCGCCGGGCGAACCGGCCACTGGGCCGGTCCGGTTACTGGGCCGATCGGTGCGCAGGGGTGACAGGACTTGAACCTGCAGCCTGCGGTTTTGGAGACCGCTGCTCTGCCAATTGAGCTACACCCCTTTGTGAGGCATCCTGCCCGTCGCAGCGCGAAAGGCAGGGTTCACTACCCCACGGCGGACCAGTGTACGGGTAGGTCCGCGTGATTCCCAACCCGGGCCTACCCCTTGCGGATGGTGGCCCTCGCGAGCGACAACACCTTCTCGCCGCCGCAGGTCGCGGTCAGTTCGAGCTTGGTGAGCCCGTCGTCGGTGACCTCCTTGATCACCCCGGTGACCACCACCTCGGTGCCCTCGTCGGTGTCCGGCACCGGCACCGGGCGGCTGAACCGCACGCCGAACTCGACGACGGCGTCGGGCGCACCGGCCCACGCCGTCACGGCGCGGCCGGCGAGAGCCATCGTGTACATCCCGTGGGCGATCACGCCGGGCAGGCCGACGCTCTTGGCGATCCGTTCGCTCCAGTGGATCGTGTTGAAGTCGCCGGAGGCGCCGCAGTAGCGCACCAGGTCGGCCCGGGTGACCCGGAAGGTCTGGGTGGGCAGCGTGTCGGTCATGATCAGTTCTCCCCGCGCTGGACGAGCTTGGACCAGACCGTGACGACGGGCTCGCCGGCCTCGGTGGTGACCTCGGTGCGGGTGGTCAGGAAGTCGTGGCCGCCCCGCGAGGTGATCTCGTCCACCGTGTTCACACAGATGAGCGAGTCGCCGGCCACCACCGGACGGGTGTAGGCGAACTTCTGGTCGCCGTGCACCACCCGGCTGTAGTCCAGGCCGAGGGCCGGGTCCGCGACGATCTGCCGGCTGGCCGCCATGGTGATCACGACCGGGAAGGTGGGCGGGGCCACCACGTCCGGGTAGCCGGCCGCCCGGGCGGCCCCGGGGTCGTGATACTCGGCGTCGGTGGCGCCGATCGCGGTGGCGAACTCGCGGATCTTCTCGCGGCCCACGAGGTAGGGCGCGGTGGCCGGCCAGCTGCGGCCGACGAAGGACTGGTCGAGGGGCATGAGGCGAAACTACCTGCCCGTCACGGCCCGGGTAAACAGAAGTGGCGGCGACCCCGGAGGGTCACCGCCACGCCGTCGTACGAAAGATCAGCGGGTCTCGCGGTGCAGGGTGTGCTTGCCGTCCCGGGGGCAGAACTTCTTCAGCTCGATGCGGTCCGGGTCGTTGCGGCGGTTCTTCCGGGTGATGTAGTTCCGCTCCTTGCACTCCGTACACGCCAAGGTGATCTTGGGACGGACGTCGGTCGCCTTGGCCACGGCGGGGTGCCTTCCTGCTAACGGGATTCACATACGACATACCAGCGTAGACGCTAGTCACGCGGACATGCAAAACCGGCGGACGGATGCCCGGGTTCGTACGACATCCGGGACGGGGTCCCGGATGAGTAGCGGTGGCCGGACTTGAACCGGCGACACAGCGATTATGAGCCGCTTGCTCTGCCATCTGAGCTACACCGCCGCGCCAGGCTCACGATCGAACGCCCTCACCGATCTTGGCGAGGGCGTAGGACGAACCCGGTTGGAGCCCCCTTACGGAATCGAACCGTAGACCTTCTCCTTACCATGGAGACGCTCTGCCGACTGAGCTAAGGGGGCGCGCGCGATCTCTCGCGTGATGCGCAGACAGAAGCTTACACGGCTGGCCAGCCCAGGTGAAATCGCCTCCCCGGTGTGGCGAAATCCCTGGTCAGCGGCTTGTCATCCGACGGCCCGCAAACGGCGCACCTCGCCGGTCGGCGTCTCCTCGGGCTCGGTCTGGGCGCTGAGCCACGTGTTCAATCGCTCCACCGGCAGCGGCCGGCTGAAGAAGTAGCCCTGCCCGATCTCACAGCCCATCTCGGCCAGCAGATCGAAGGTGAGCTCACTCTCCACACCCTCGGCGACCACGGTGAGCCCGAACTCGCGGGACAGGCCGACCACCGCCCGGACGATCGCGAGATCGCCGGAGTCCGTCGCCATGCCCTGTACGAAGCTGTCGTCGATCTTCACCTCGTGCACCGGCAGCTGGCGCAGGTAGGACAGCGAGGAGGCGCCCGTGCCGAAGTCGTCGACCGAGAGCCGGACCCCGAGGTCACGCAACCGGTAGAGGGTCGGCAGGGCCCGCTCGATCTCGCCCAGCATGCTCGGCTCGGAGATCTCGAAGGTGACCTGCGGCGGCGGCACTCTGTACTGCTTGAGGAGCTCGTGCACCTGGTCGGGGAAGCGCGGGTCCAGCAGGGTGCGCGCGGACAGGTTCACCGCGATGGACAGCGGCCGGCCGGCGTCCGCCCACTCCCGGCAGTGCCGCAGGCCGGCGGTCAGCACCACCTCGGTCAGGCGGTGCAGCTGACCGGTGTGCTCGGCGACCGCGACGAAGTCCTCCGGCGAGACCTCACCGTGCGCGGGGTGCTGCCAGCGGGCCAGGCACTCGACCCCGATCAGGTGCCGGTCCTGAATGGTCACCTTGGGCTGGAAGTGCACTTCGAGCTCGCCGGAGTCCAGCGCCCGGCGCAGGTCGGCGGCCAGGCCGAGGCGGCGTACCGCCCGGGACTCCAGCGCGGGGTGGAACAGCTGGACGCCGTACGGCAGCGCCTTGGCCGCGTTGGCAGCCAGCTCAGCGCGGCGCAGCAGGGCGTCCGGGTCGTCACCGTGGTCCGGCTGCACGGCCACGCCGGCGGCCGTGTCCACGTCGAGCGTGAGGGTGCCGACGGCCATCGGGCCGCGCAGCTGCTCCCGCATCTCGGTGGCCAGCCGTACGGTCTCCTCGGTGCTCTCCGCCCGCAGCGTCACCACGAACTCGTCGCCACCGATCCGGCCGACCAGCGCACCCGGGCCGGCGATCTTGCGCAGCCGTACGGCCACCTCGGTGAGCAGCTTGTCGCCGGCGTCGTGACCCATCGACTCGTTGACGTCGCGCAGCCCGTCGACGTCGAAGAGCATGACCTCCACCACCTCACCGGGGGTGCGGATCTTGACGGACTCGGTGAGCGCGTCGGTGATCCGCCGGCGGTTGGGCAGCGACGTCAGCCGGTCGTGGTACGCGTCGTAGCGCAGCCGCTCGACGAGGCGGGAATTCTCGACCGCGGCGGCGGCGTGCGCGGCGATCGTCTCGACGACCTGTACGTCGGCGGTGGTGAAGTACTTGAAGTCGCCGAGGCGGTTGACCACCTCGAGGGTGCCGATCACCGCCTGGCCCGACCGCAGCGGCACGACGATGCAGTCCTTGATGCCGGCCTTGGCCAGGCTCGGCCGCAGGTCCTGGTCGGTGGTGAGCCGGGAACCCACGGCCACGCTGCGGCGCTCGCTGGTGGCCCGCTCGACCATCTCCGGCGGCGTCCGGCTCAGGTCGAGGAGACCCTTGGCCTCGACCTTGGCCGTCAGCAGCACCTCGGGGTGCCGGCTGGTGACGGGCAGGTGGAACGTCGCGTACTCGGCCTGCATGAGGGAACGGGCGCGGACCAGCAGCGAGTCGATCAGCGTGACGTCCTGACTGGACTCGGCTACCGCGTTGGCCAGTTCGTAGAGCTCGGCCAGGGTGTGGTGCTGGCGCAGGAAGTCCGAGTAGGACCGGTACGCCAGGATGAGCACGCCGGCCAGGATGAACAACAGGAACGCGGACCACCAGGTGGCGTCGAGGGCCACGATGAAGACCAGGCCGATGACGATGCACAGCTCCGCGGCCACCAGACCGGGCCAGGACACCCGCAGCATTTCGAGCCCGGCCTGCAGTCCCTGGACGGTCGCCATCACGGCGGCCACCGCGAACAAGGTCAGGACGGTGTTGACCGTGACGGCGACGCTGAGGGCGACCCAGGAGGACGGACTGCTGTCCTCGATCTTCGGGAACGCCTGCAGGACCACGCCGGCCGTGGCGACAGCCGCGGCACTACGCGCGACGTTGAACGCGAACCTGTCCGGCGCCGCATGCCGGCGGATCTCCTTGATGACCACGGCGATCGAGCTGACCGCGACGACCAGGACGGCCGGCAGGAAGTAGAAGCCCAGGACGAGGGCTATTTCGCTCAGGCTCAGCGAGGTCCCGTGGCGCCCGATCTGGATGTAGCGGGATCCGGTGCCGAGCAGGACGAACAGCGGAAGCGCGACCAGGGCGGCGAGCCACTCGTCGGACCAGCCGTCGTGCTGGACACCGAGGATCGTGCTGAAGACGATGGCGATGATCGCCAGGGTGCCGGTGACGAGCCAGACGTATTCCGGCGACCGCCGCGGTGGGGATTGACGACCTGCCATCCAACGCCCCTACCGCTCGGTGAACTCCAGACGTGGTGTCCCCTGGCCGCACGGCGGCCTGCTCACTCAGCTCCAGTCGAAGTCGAACTGCGCTGTGACGGCGGCCGTCGGGGATGTCTTGGCAGCGGCGACCGCTGAACTCCCGTCGACGGCGGCCGCGAGCGCACCGCCGAACGCCAGACCGAGGGCCACGAACAAGCCGGCGGTGAAGCGGCCGAGCTTCTTTGCGGACATCTATGGCTCCTGTGCTGAAGGTGTCAGTCGGGGTGGGGGTTCCATGATGGTGCCACACGCTGAGTACGTCAGACACCGCCGAACGGCGGGTCGGAACCGCACATCCCGAAATCTTGACTGAACGGCTGAGGTGTTCATGCAGTTAGGGCACACAAAATTGAGGCCTTTGGCCCGGATTTATTGGGAGAAGTGAGCGCAATTCGCTTCAATCTGTCAGGCCAGCTTGACGTCAGGGAAACCTGACGGAAGACTGCGATTCATGACTACTCCCGACGAACTGGAGCAACAGCACACGCTCTCTACCGCCACAACGCGTTACGACGAGCTGAGGATGCGGGACGCGCTCGCGGCGATGACCGCGGACGCCGACAACCCCCCGCTGTCCCGCGAGGAGACGCTGGAATTGCTCGCCCTCAGCGAGGTGGTCATCCGCAAGGCGGGCTACGGCCGGCAGGCGATGGTGCGCTCGGCGCGCGGCAGCGGAGCGTCGTGGAACCAGATCGGCGCGGCGCTCGGCACCAGCAAGCAAGCCGCGTGGGAGGCGCACAACCGGTGGATCGAGGAGCAGGCGCGTCAGCATGAGCTGACCGGGTTCGAGGGGCTCGACCCGGACCAGGCTTCCTCGGCTCGCGGCCTGGCCGGGCGCCCGGACTGAGCTGTCCGCCGGCGAGCTTCTGCCGGGGCCGGGGTGGGTCAGGGCTGCTCGCCGGTGGCGGCCGGGCGGTCGGTCGCGCTGTACTGCGACCACGAGCCCGGGTAGAGCCGCCCCGCACCCAGGCCGGCGTGCTCCAGGGCGAGCAGGTTGTGGCAGGCGGTCACGCCCGAGCCGCAGTAGGAGACGACGTCCGTACCTTCGCTCACCCCGACCGAGGCGAACCGCTCGCGCAGCTGAGCGACGGGCAGGAAGCGGCCGTCGGCGCCGAGGTTCTCCCGGCACGGCAGGTTCCGCGCGCCCGGGATGTGGCCCGGCCGCGGATCGATCGGCTCGGTGTCACCGCGGAACCGCGGCGCGTCACGAGCGTCAAGGACCACGAGCGAGCCGGCCGCTGCGTCGTCGATGCCGGCCAGGCGGTCGGCGGGCCAAGGTCGCGGCGTGAAGACCGCCGGGGGCCGGTCCGGCTCAGCGCGGACCAGTTCACCCTGGTACGCGGTGAGCCCACCGTCGAGAAGCGCAGCCTCGTGTCCCGTGGCGCGCAGCATCCAGACCAGCCGGGCGGCAATGACACCGCCCGCGTCGTCGTACCCGATCACCGTGTCGTCGTCGCTGATGCCGGCCGCGGCCATGCCCGCCGCGAAAACCTCGGGATCCGGCAGCGGATGCCGGCCCTCGGCCGGCGAGGCGGGCCGGGCCAGCCAGCGGTCCAGATCGACGAAGACGGCACCCGGCAGATGCCCGGAGTCGTACGCCGCGCGCCCGGACCGGCCGTCCAGATACCAGCGGACGTCGGCGAGGACCACACGGTCCCCCTGCTCGCGCACCCACGCCTGGTCGACGACCGGATCGATCACGTTGACTCCTTACTTACCTGGCCATCAGCTCTCACTACTGGCCATCGGCGGATCTGCGTCCGCGGGGCCGGAACCGCACGAGGGCCACGGCGACCAGCGCAACGGCGAGCACGGTCACGGCGAGTCTCGCGGCGCCGGTGAGCAGACCCTGCCCCAGCACCATCAGAAGGAGGGCCAGGCCGAAGAGAAGGTGGTACAGGGCGGCGGCGCGCACGCCCGGGAAGTTCCGCACCGTGCTGGCCGGGGCGCGCCCGGTGACCAGCATCCTGACCCCGAACAGGGCCAGGACGAGCCCGATCACGCCACCGACCAGAAGCGTCGCCGTACCGAGGTCCATGGCCCTCAGTCTGCGCCGCGGGCGGCCTGCTTACCGGTAGTTCGTGAACTGCAGCGCGACGCCGAAGTCCTCGGCCTTGAGCAGGGCGATCACGGCCTGCAGGTCGTCCCGCTTCTTGCCGGTGACCCGCAGCTGGTCGCCCTGGATCTGCGCCTGCACGCCCTTGGGACCCTCGTCGCGGATCTTCTTGCTGATCGCCTTGGCCTTGTCGGTCTCGATCCCCTCGATGACCTTGCAATCGATCTTGTACGTCTTGCCGGACTGCCGCGGCTCGCCGGCCTCGAGAGACTTCAGCGAGATGTTCCGCTTGACCAGCTTCTCCTTGTAGACGTCGAGCGCGGCGACGGCCCGCTCCTCGGTCTCGGAGGTGATGGTGACGCCGTTCTCCCCCGACTTGGCGATGACGGTGCCGGTCCCCCGGAAGTCGAACCGGGTCCCGAGCTCCTTCTCCGCCTGATGGAAGGCGTTGTCGACCTCCTGGCCGTCGACCTTGCTGACGATGTCGAACGACGGGCTGGCTGCCATGATCAGACTCCTGCTGGTGGGCCACGTATCGATGTCCGCGGAAGGCCGCGAGGGGCCCCCGACATGCCGACCGTACCCGGTTGTGAAACCCGCCGTCGGTATGGCTATCCTGTTCTTCGTCGCAGCGGGGGACCGCGGCGGCATGCCCAGGCGGGTTGCCCGAGCGGCCAATGGGAGCGGACTGTAAATCCGTCGCGAAAGCTACAGAGGTTCGAATCCTCTACCCGCCACCACCGGCACGAAGAAGCCCCTCACCTGCTGAAACAGCAGTGAGGGGCTTCTCTCGTCGGTCCCACTGAATCTCACTCAGGACCGCTCGATCCCACTGGTCGTGTCGTATACGTGTCGGCGCTCCCGCCCCGGCAGTCGTCGCCTCCGCGAAGGTCGGTCACGGGCTTCGGAGGGCTCCAACCTCTGCCGTCCACTTCTCCAGGAACTCGTCGTAGCGCTTGCGGTGACCCTTCGAACCCGAGCAGTAGAGGGCGACCAATTCATGGATCGGTGCGTCATGGCGGCGTGTCGGAGGGCTCAAGCTGCCGCCGCTGGGCAGACGTAGCATCGGCGAGTTCAAGACACCGTCTGAGCACACTGCTCCCACAACGTGCCGGGTAAAGCAAGGCCAGTCGATAGTCGGTACACCCTTCCGCCTACCCGTATCGGATACGAGGTACAAACGTTCGAACCTGAGCTCGTGTCGACGTTCGCGACTCGGACGCCAGCCAGCGAGGACCCGCTAAGTTGATGTGTCGCCGGAGGTCGCCCGTGCCGAAGGGTGTTGATCCGCACCAGCAGCCCGATGCTGTACGTCGTCGTAATCTGCGCCGACTGTATGGCATTACCCCTGAGCAGTACGACGATATGCGTGCACGCCAGGACTTCCGGTGCGCAATATGTAAGAGGCAGGAAAGTGAGATCGAGCGGCGACCGGGTGGGAGACCTCGAAAGGACGGCCTCGTCACTCTGCCGATGGCACTACAAGTCGATCATTGTCACGGCTCCGGCGCCGTCAGGAAGCTTTTGTGCGGGCCCTGTAACAGGATCCTGGGGAACGCGAGCGAAGATATAACGCGCCTGCAGGCATGCATCGAGTATCTTCGCTCTTTTGGTGCCGAATAGCCCGAACGTGGAGACGAAGGTGCTCTAGGCCGGCGGGGCGCCCATCAGACACGGGGGCTACGGCACCCCCACCGAGCGGCAGCGTGGCTTGCCTCAGCGTTTACTCGTCCAGCCTGAGGCGTGGCGATCGACGAGCAGGTGTTGTCGCGCTGGTGTCGCATCCGTGTCGGCGTGAGCTGATCAGCGAGAGTCGCCATGCGCCGATCAGTTGAAGTAGCGGCGGGGGGAACGCACCTTCGCCGGCTTTGTGGTCATATGGCGGCATGATCATCGGTCGTAGGATGTTGCTTCGCGCCGCCGTCACCGGCGCAGTCGCGCATTGGCTGGGCGCCGCCGGCCCGGCCGAAGCCCGCCCTTCCAAGGACGATCGACGGACGATCTATGTGGTGGGTGACTCCACCGCCTCTGCCTACGCCACAACGGAGGTTCCCCGCGCCGGGTGGGGTCAAGCCCTCCCCCTCTTCCTCACCCCCGGAACCACCGTCGTCAACGAGGCGGTTTCCGCGTCCAGCTCCAAGAGCTTCTCCGTAGCCGGCCGGCTCGACAGGATTCTGGCGGTCCTCCGGCCCCGGGACGTCCTTCTCATCTCCTTCGGGCACGGCGATGAGTCAGAACACCCCACCCGGCACACCGACCCCTGGACGACCTTCCAGGACTACCTCCAGCTCTACATCGACGGCGCCCGGGCCACCCGGGCCCTTCCCGTTCTGGTGACCCCGGTCGAACGACGTCGTTTCACCGCCGACGGGGTGTCTTTCCTTTCGCACGGCGAATATCCCGACGCGATGCGCGCCCTCGCCGCAACCACCCGTACGCCGCTGATTGATCTCGCCGCGCTTTCCTTCGCGCTCTGGAGTTCGCTCGGGCCGGAGGCCACCAAGGACTACTTCCTCTGGCTGGACGCGGGCGAGTCACCGAAGTTCCCGAACGGCGTATCCGACGACACGCATTTGCAGGCGCGCGGCGCGATTGAGGTGGCGCGGCTCGTGGTGTCGGCCGGGCGGATGCTTCCCGGCCGGGACCGCCGGGCTCTCCGAGACCCCGACCTCTCGGCGGATCTGCTCGTCCGGCCCCCGACGAGGCCGGGACCCGACCCGCTCTGAATAGACCGAGAAGTGGCACGCGACCGCGAGGAATGGGCCTCGGTCAGAGGATGGGCGGGCCTCGGATGATCATTGTGGATCTGGCGGAGCTGTCCGACGGGCCCATCGTGCTGCAGGTGGTCGACCAGGTCAGCGAACGTCCGGTCGGGCGGATCGACATCGAGCTCGCCCGCGTCGAGTTTCTCGATCTGGGCGGGCTGCGCGCGTTGCTGGCCGTGCACGAGCGGGCCGCCCGGGCGGGCATCGCGGTGGTGGTCCGGAATCCGCAGCACTACGTCCGCCCCGGGAGCGCCGCCTCCGTGCGCCTCACGCGGGAGCGGGTCAGCCGCGCCGATGACCGGGACCGCCTCGCCGACGAACGGGAGAAGATGCTCGACGAACGGCAGCGGCGGGTCGCCGCCCAGCAGCAGTGGGAGGGCATCTGGGAAGAGCTCGCCGAGCAGCGCGAGACCGATCTGGAACGGCGGGAACGAGACGGCTGAACGCCGGCCCAGCCCAGCTTCAGTCCGGCTGGTTGCCGGTGCGCGGGCCCTCGCCCGGCGGGCTGTCGTCCCGGTTCCGCCGACCGCGGCCCCGGAGCGCCACGACCGCCAGCCCGATCACGGCCACGTGCGCCGCGATCAGGCCGGCCACCTGGATCGGCTCCATCAGAGCTTGAGTTTGCGGTGGATGTCCGCGCGCAGTCCCTCGGGCAGGTCGTCGAGCTCCAGGTACTCGCGCAGCCGACTGGAGTCGTGCATCCAGGCGTGGAAGCTGTCGCCGATCGTCACCCCGTGCGCCGGACGGTGCAGGACCCGTACCTCGTCACCGGCCCGGACGTCGCCCGGCTGCACCACCCGCAGGTACGCGCCCGGGCGGCGTTCCGCCGCGAACCGCTTCACCCAGCGGGGCTCGCGCATCTTCCACTGGAACGTCGCACACGGAATGCGCCCGAACGTGGTCTGCAGCACCAGTTCCGCACCGATGGCCCAGGTCTCGCCGAGGACCGCGCCGTTGACGTCGAGTCCCTCGGTCGTCAGGTTCTCGCCGAAGATCCCGCCGGTCAGGCTGCGGCCGAGCTCCTGCTCCCACCAGTCGTAGTCCTCCCGGGCGTACGCGTAGACCGCCTGGTCGTCGCCGCCGTGGTGGTCGATGTCGAAGATCTGGTCGCCGACCAGGCCGCTGTGCAGGCCGGTGCGCTTCGGGCCCGGGGCACGCACGGCGACCGGGTGGTCGACCGGTTGCTTGTTGATGCCCGTGATGCCGACGTTCTTGGCATCGCTCTTCTCCGGGACGGCCAGGTTGACCTGCAGGACGGTGGCTCTACTCATGCGGGGAACTCCACGGTGCGGCGGTCCTCGATCGGGGTGTAGCCGAGGCGTTGGTAGAGGGCGTTGCTGGTCGGGTTGTCCAGGTCCGTGAAGAGGACCACGTCGGTGGCGCCGGCGTCCAGCGCCGCCCGGGTGACTGCCACGGTAGCGGCACCCGCGTAGCCCTTGGCGCGGTGCTCGCGGGGCGTGTAGACCGCCTGCACCCGGACCATGCCGGCCGCCGGTCTGGTGGTGCCGGCCATCGAGACCGGCCGGCCGCCGTCCTCCCAGAGCAGCAGACCGCCGTGCGACAGCTTGTCGTCGACGAACTCAGCCGCGTGGTCCGCGCCCTCACCGAGGGTCTGCTGGAACGCGGTCATCCAGTTGAGGAGCAGGTCACGGTCGTGGGCCTCGGCGAACCGGCCGGCGCCGGGAGCCGGCGGATCGGGCGGGGTGAGCCGGTCGAGCCGGTACAACCGCTGGCGGCCGGTGAGGCGTGGGGTGACGCCGGTGAGGCGCTGCCATTCGGCGGCGAACGCGTCCACCACCTTGTCGGGCCCGGCGATGCCCGGCAGATCTGTCCCGGCGAGGGCCACGGCCAGTTCCGCGGCGGCTGCCGGCGGCATGTCGGAGAGCAGGGCCCCGCGCGGCGGCGTACGCAGAAAAGCCCCGTCACCGCACCAGCCGAGCGCCGCGGCACCGTCGCCGAACACGTGCGGCCCGCGTTGCCGCAAGCTGTCCGTGATCGTCAGCAGCACCGTGTTCTCCACCGGGCGGGCCCGCAGGAACTCCCCCGCGCCGCTCAGGAACTCGTCGACGTTGTTCGTGATGTGCCAGGGCATGCAGTCATCCTCGGCCGCGGGGCACCCCGGCGCATCCCTAATTCGGCAGGCCCCAGGCCTTGGCGATCCGGGCCAGCGAGTCGCGCCGGGTGGCCGGGTCGTAGACCGTCCCGGCCAGGATGAGCTCGCGGGCGCCGGTCCGCTCGACCAGCTTGTCCAGCGCTTCCACGACTTCCTCGGCGGTGCCCGCGTACTGGGTGCCGGGGAGCTGGTCGAGCAGCTGGCGGTCGAGGTCGGACAGCTCGCGGGTGGCGGCCTGCTCGGGCGAGACGATCGGGCCGAGCCGGCCGGTGCGCAGGCTCAGCGCCATGATCCGGCTCGGGCCGGCCAGGAACTGCGCCTCCTCGTGCGTCTCGGCGGCGATCACCGAGGCGCTGACCATCAGGTGCGGCTCGGGGAAACGGGCCGACGGCTTGAAGCCGTCGACGTACAGCCGGGCGGCCGTGTCCACGTCGGAGCTCATGGCGAAGTGGTACGCGTAACAGAACGGCAGGCCGAGCGCCGCGGCGACCTGGGCCCCGTACGTCGACGAGCCGAGCATCCACACCTCGGGGAAGGTCGTCGGGGCCGGGGTGGCCCGCAGCTTCTCGATCCGCTCGGCGGCGACCCGGTCGTCACCGAGCAGCGCGAGCACCATGCCGAGGTGATCCGGGAACTGCTCGACGGTCAGGTGCGGCGACACCCCGCGCAGCGCGGCCGCCGTCGCCTGGTCGGTGCCGGGCGCGCGGCCGATGCCGAGGTCGATGCGGTTCGGGTGCAGCGCCTCGAGCAGCGCGAACTGCTCCGCCACCACGAACGGCATGTGGTTGGGCAGCATGACGCCGCCGGAGCCGACCCGGATCCGCCGGGTGGTGGCGGCGAGGTGGGCGATCAGCACCGGCGGCGAGGTGGACGCGACGGCCGGCATGTTGTGGTGCTCGGCGACCCAGAACCGCGAGTAGCCGAGGTCGTCGGCGGCCTGGGCGATCTCGGTGGTCCCGCGCAGGGCGTCGGTGCTGTCGTGACCCTCGCGGACGGTGGCGAGATCGAGCACGGACAGGGGTACGCGACTCATGAGGTGATCCGTTCCGGAAGAGATGGCGTGACGAAGGCGAAGCCGGCGCGGATCAGCTCGTGCAGGCCGGTGATGCCGGTGTCGGCGTCCCAGTGCGGGCAGGAGGTGTTCAGCACCGTGCGGGCGGCGTTGACGGTGAGGTCGAGGTGCAGCTCGTCCAGGCCGGACCGGTCGGCGGCCCAGTCCCGGGCCGCGACCCAGAACTGGTCGGCCAGCTCGCGGGAGCAGCCGGCCAGCTCCGGCGAGGCCAGCCGGACGCGGCGTTGCAGCAGCATCCGGTCGGCCGCGGCCGTGGTGTAGCCGATCAGGACCTCGCGCAACGACACCCAGAGCGGCTCGCCGGCCGGGCGTTCGGTCAGCAACGCGGCCCAGAGTGCCGGGTCGTCGGGGTCGGGGTCGAAGACGACCGACTCCTTGCCCGCGAAGTAGTTGAAGAACGTGCGCCGGGAGATGCCGGCGGCGGCCACGATGTCGTCGATCGACACGGCGTCGAAGCCGCGCTCGGTCATCAACCTCAGCGCGGCCGCGTGCACGAGACGCCAGGTCTCGCGTTTCTTACGCTCCCGGACCGGGCTGGCGACAACCACAGTTCCGACCGTACGCCGATTGCACTCGGTGCAACTTGCACTCAGTGCATGATTCCCGCCACACCGCCGAGGTCAGCGCCGGCGCTGCTGCCGCCGGATCGCCTGGGTCCCGACCGTCGCGGCACCGAGCGCGGCACCCGGCACCAGGAGCCAGATCGGCCACGGATAGACGTAACCGTCGACGGTGACCGCGACCAGGAACCAGACCATCAGGTTGACGGCGGCCAGCGCGCCCCAGATCGTCCACAGCACGAGCAGCGCCATGGGTAGCTTGCGCTCGGCGCGACGCAGCTCCGCGGCCTGACGGGCGCTCACCTCGGCCGCGCTCACCCCGGGCTGGGGCAGGTCGGCCACCAGGATCAGGAGCTCGGCGTAGGTGCGGGCGGCGTACGCCTGCCGCACCCGGTCGTCGTACTCACCCAGCGAGAGACGGCCCTCGTCGAGCGCGGACTTCAGCTGGTCGGCGATCTTGTGCCGGTCGGCGTCGGCCGCGCGTAACGTCTCGGCATCACGGTGCGGCACGACGTCCTTGGCCATGACAGCAGGTTAATGGAGCCACCCGCCGCGCTCTAGACCTGAACCTGCCCTCCGTCCACAAAGAGCTCCGGATCGTGTTCCAGGGGCGCGGTGCGGCCGCCCGGAGGATCGGTCACCCCGCGGCCGGGCGGCTGTTCCCGCATGGCCGGCAGCGACCGGGCCACCTCGCTCGCGGCGCGCAACCGGGCGGCGATCACCTCGTCCGCCCGTCCCAGCGCGCCGCCCGGCCGGCCCGCGACGATCGCCGCGGCCAGGGCCAGACCGCCGGCCAGCGCGAACGCCCACCGCGCGTCGCCCGACCGGTCGACGACCGCCCCCGCCGCGGCACTGCCGGCCGCGCTGGCCGTGATCGCCATCGTGAGCACCCAGGTGTAGGCCTCGTTCAGCACCGCGCCCGGGGCGATCCGGCTGACCAGGTTGTTCTCCACGGTCAGCGCGGGTGCCATCGCGACGCCGCCGACGATCAGCACCACCGCCAGCCCCCAGGGTCCCGGCGCGGCGATCAGCGCCAGGAAGCCGGCCCCGATCAGCGCGAGCAGGACGGCGTACCGGCGGCTCGGGTCCGGGGCCGGGCGGCGGGTCCCGAAGTACACGCCGCCGCAGGTGCTGCCCAGCGCCCACACGCCCAGCAGCACCCCGCCGAGACCCGCGCCACCTCCGTGGGCCGCGGCGAAGGCGGGCACGCCGACGGTGACCGCGCCGAAGCCGGCCCCCAGCAGCCCGGCGCAGAGCAGCAGGGCGCCGAACCCGGGAGTCCGGCGCATCGGGCGCCGGGTCATCCGCCGGGGGAACCGCAGCACCGGCACCCGGGCGACGGCCAGTCCGCCGAGCAGCGTGGCCGCCGCCGCGACCAGCAGCGCCGGGCCGTAGCCGGGCCGGAGCAGGGTCAGCGCGGCCACGAGCAACGGGCCGACGACGTAGATCAGCTCGAACAGCGACGTCTCGGCCGCCAGCGCGGCCTGCCGCACGCGAGGCCCGACGGCTCGCCGCGGGCCGGCGCCGGTCAGGGTCGTCCAGGCTCCCCGGATGGCCCCGGTCAGCGGCGGGTACGTGGCCCCCGCGATCGCGGAGACGACCAGCAGCAGCGGCAACGCCGCGTCGGTCAGCAACGCCAGCGCGGCCAGGACCAGCGCGTGGGCCAGCGCGCAGAGGCGCAGCACGGGTGCCGGGCCGATCCGGTCGGCGACGCGGGCGGTCAGCGGGTTGGCGACGGCGCCGGCGAGCGCGTAGCAACCCGCGGCGAGGCCACCGGCGGCGTACCGGCCGGTGGCCTCCTCGACGAGCAGCAGCAGGGCGAGCGGGGTCATGGCGATGCCGAGCCGCGCCACCATCCCGCCCACCAGGAGCGTCGGGGCGTAGGGAATCCGCCATACCGTCCGATAACGACCTGTTGCCATCACCGGAACGTAACGGCGCGGAGCGGCAATATCGCTGTCTATCAGGCTAAAGGGGTGATGACGCTAATCCGACAGGCGTCAGTGCGCCGCCGCCAGCGCCTGCTCCAGGCGCTCGGCCGCGCGCCGGTCCGCCCGGGCCATCGGTCCGCTCGGCACGGCGGCCACCAGGGCCGCCACGACCAGCACCGCGGCCGCGAAGACGAAGGCCCACGGCAGCCCGCCCGGCTGGTCCACGATGGCCCCGGCCACCGCGCCACCGGCCGCGCTGCCCGCCACCGAGAGGGTGACCACCCAGGTGTACGCCTCGTTCAGCATCCCCGCCGGGGCGATCCGGCCGACCAGGTTGGTCTCCACCGTCAGTGCCGGGGCGATCGTCGCGCCGCCCACGACCAGGGCGATGCCCAGCGACAGCGGATTCGGCATGGCCGCCAGCACCAGGAAGCTCAGCGCAACCCCGCCGAGCAGCCAGGCGAACTGCCGGGGCAGGGCCATCGCGGGCCGCCGGGTGCCGAACCAGATGCCGCCGATCGCACTGCCCACGCCCCAGACCCCGAGCAGGACACCACCGAGGCTCTCCCCGCCGCCGTGCTGACCGGCGTACGCGGGCACGATCACACCGGCGGCGCCGAAGGCGATACCGAGCGCGGCGACGCAGACCAGCAGGGCACCGAAACCGCCGACCTTCAGCGGGCCCAGGCCACGGGTCGTCGTGGCATCCCCGTGGCGCACCCAGTGCCGCATGATCGGCAGCGAGGCGATCCACAGAGTGCCGGCGAAGGTCGTCACGGCCGAGGTGGCCAGCGCGGTCGCCGGGTCGTGGGTGATCACGAGCAGCGCCGCGACCAGCATCGGGCCGAGCACGAAGACCAGCTCGAACAGTGACGTCTCGGCGGCCATCGCGGCCTCCCGCAGGCCGTGCCGACCACTGCCCACCGCGGTGGCGTCGGTCCAGGCCCGGCGGATCGCGGCGGTCAGCGGCGGGTACGTCGCACCGGCCAGCGCGGACGCCACGAAGATCCACGGCAGCGCCGCCTCACCATCCCGGCTGACCAGCAGCAGACCGACCAGGGCCAGCGGATGCAGCACCGCGGTCGTCCACAGCACCGGTGACGGGCCGATCCGGTCGGCCAGCCGCCCCGCAATCGGGCTGACGGCCGCGCCGGCCAGCGCGTACATGCCGCCGGCCAGGCCCGCGGCGGCGTACCGGCCGGTGGTCTGCTGGACGAGCAGCAGCAGGGCGAGCGGGGTCATGCCGATGCCCAGGCGGGCCAGGATCCCGACGATCAGCAGCACCCGGCCGCCTGGCATCTGCCACACGCCCAGGTACTGACGCAGTGCGGTCATCGGGTCCTACCTCCTTCGTCGCGAGCCCCGAACGTAACTGCCGGCGGGCGCGTAACACACGGGAAATACGGCTTGATGTCACAGACGTCACCCCCGCCTCGGCACGCGAGACGGGGGTGACGGTGGGAAGGGTCAGCGCTGGAACTGCACCGGTCCGGTGCCGGTGATCGCGGCCAGCTGGTGCAGCCGCTTGATCCGCTCGCCCATCGGCGGGTGCGTCGAGAACAGCGACGCGATGCCGCCGCTGCGCAGCGGGTTGGCGATCATCAGGTGCGCCGAACTGGCGAGCTGACCGTCGGCCGGCAGCGGCAGCCGCTGGGCGCCGTACTGGATCTTCTCCAGCGCACTGGCCAGGGCCAGCGGGTCCCGGGTCAGGGTCGCGCCGGACGCGTCGGCCTGATACTCCCGGTTGCGGCTGATCGCGAGCTGGATCACCGACGCGGCGAGCGGGCCGAGGATCAGCATGAGCAGCAGCGACGCCGGGTTCGGGCCGTCCTCGTCGTCCGAGCTGCCGAACGGCAGGAAGATCGCCAGCTGGGCGAACGTGGTGATGATGCCGGCCAGCGCCGCGGCGACGCTGGAGATCAGGATGTCGCGGTTGTAGACGTGGGAGAGCTCGTGGCCGATGACGCCGCGCAGCTCACGCCGGTCCAGCAGCTGGGTGATCCCGACGGTGACCGCCACGGCGGCGTGCCGCGGGTTGCGACCGGTCGCGAACGCGTTCGGCTGCATCGCCGGGCTGACGTACAGGCGCGGCATCGGCTGCCCCGCCTCCGTCGCGAGCTCCCGCACGATCTGGTGCAGCGCGGGGAACTCGGCCTCGGAGACCGGGCGGGCCCGCATGGACCGCAGGGCGATCTTGTCGGAGAAGAAGTAGCTGCCGGCGTTGAGCGCCAGCGACAGGACGACGGCGAGGACCAGCCCGCCGCTTCCCCCGAGCCAGTAGCCGACGGCCAGGATCATGGCGGTGAGCAAGCCCAGCAGAGCGGCCGTTTTGAGGCCGTTGTGGTGGCTGTGCACGATGGTGCTCCTTCGACGTGGGGGCCGGTGGGCCCACGTCTCATGGAACATCCACAGGGTGTGGATTCATCCGGCTGTAGCTGTGAGTTCGCTGTAGGTGATCATCGATACACCCGGCTAACCGAGCAGCGCGTCGAAGATCCACTGTGGTGCGAAGCCCAGCACGACGGTGATCGTGCCCGCCACCGCGACCGCCGCGGCGACCGTGCGCGGCACCGGAACGCGGGGGTGGGTCGCCGCTCGGAGGAGGTCCGGGTCGGCGACCGCGGTCACGGTGGATCCGGTCGCCGCGGGCTCGGGGGCCGGGAGGTCGGCGAAGGGCACGCCCACCGGCTCGGAACGGGCGTAGAGCAGGGCCGCCACCCGGAGGTAGTAGGCCAGCGCGATGAGGGCGTTCAGCGCCACCACCGCCGCCAGCCAGCCCCAGCCCGCGTTGATCAGGGCCGCGATCACGGTGACCTTGGCGAACAGGCCGGCCAGACCCGGCGGGAGGCCGGCCAGACCGGCCAGGGCCAGCACCAGGGCCGCACCCAGCCAGGGCTGACCACGGCCCACGCCCCGGAAGTCGGCCAGGTCGCCACCGTCGGCGGACGGGCCACGCACGGCCACCACCACGGCGAAGGCCACGAACTCCAGCACGACGAAGAAGAGCGCGTACGCGATCGCCGCCGGCACGCCCGCCGAGCCCACCGCCAGCGCGGCCAGGATGTAGCCCGCCTGGGCGACCGACGACCAGGCCAGCAGCCGGACCGTGCGGGTCTGTCGCAGCGCGACCAGGTTGCCCACCGTCATGGTCAGCACGGCCAGGACCGCCACCAGCGGCCCGGTGTCCAGCCGCTGCACGACCGCGGCCAGAGCCACCACGCCGCCGAGCTTGGAGGCCGTCGACAGGTACGCCGCCACGGGCACGGGTGCGCCGTCGTAGGTGGCCGGCGCCCAGGCGTGCAGCGGTACCGCCGCCACCTTGAAGGCGAAGCCGATCACCAGCAGCGCGGCGCCGACCGCCCCGAGCGGCGCGAGCGGGCCCGATCCCTCGGTCAGCACGGCCAGGTGCAGCACGCCGGTGGACGCGAACAGCAGGGCCGCGCCGAGCAGGGCGATCGCCGTGGAGATCACGCTGACCAGGAAGAAGGTGACCGCGGCGGAGGCGCCAGTGGTCGTCACCCGCTCGCGGGGTGCGAACCGGCGCAGGCCGACGAGCACGTACAGCGGCAGGGTCAGCGTCTCCAGCCCGACGATCAGGGTGATCAGGTCGCCCGCGTACGCGATGACCACTCCCCCGGCCATCGCCGCGGCCAGCAGGAAGCAGAACTCGCCCGGCGGGGCGATGCCCGCGCGCAGCGCCGGGGCCGACAGGGCCAGCACGCCGATGGTGAGCGCCGCGAACAGCACCGCGACCACCGCCGCCTGCGGGCCGCTCACCCAGGAGCAGTGCTCCGGGCCGCAGAAGGTCGAGGCCGGGCGCAGCCCGAGCGCGACCGCCGCGCCGATCGTGGCCAGGCCGCCGAGGATGCCGGCCGGGAGCACGAACCGGCCGAAGGCCAGCTCCAGCACCAGGACGAGCAGCGCGGTGCCGCCCGCCGCGTAGAGCGGCAGCAGGGCGAAGTGGTTCACGGTCTGGGTCATGGCAGGGCTCCGGTCAGGGCGGCCACCGGGTCGGCGGTCGCGGCGAGCACCAGCGCCGGCACCAGCCCGATGGCCAGCGCCAGCAGGACCAGCGGCGACCACGCCAGCCATTCGGGCCGGTCGACACCCGCGAAACCGGCCACCGCCGGGCTCGCCGGGCCGTGGGTGACCCGGCGCAGCAGCCGCAGGAAGTACGCCGCGGTCAGGGCGCCGCCGATCGCCGCCAGCACCGCCAGGGTGATCCACAGGGGTCCGCCGCGCTCGGTGGCGGCCACCACGGCGAAGGCCTCGCCCCAGAAGCCGGCCAGGCCGGGCAGCCCCAGCGAGGCGATCGACGCGAACGCGAGCAGGCCGGCCAGCCGCGGCGCGGTCTCCCGCAGCCCGCCCAGGTCGGCCAGGGCGCCGGTGTGGGCCCGGTCCTTGATCGCTCCGGCCAGGAAGAACAGCAGGCCGGTGATCACGCCGTGCGCCACGTTGCCGATCAGCGCGGCCTGCAGGCCGGTCACCGTCAGCGTCGCGATGCCCAGCAGCACGAAACCCATGTGCCCGACGCTGGAGTACGCGATCAGCCGCTTCAGCTCGGTCTGCCGCAGGCACACCAGCGACCCGACGAGGATCGCGGCGACGGCAAGGATGCCGAGCACCGGCGCCGCCCAGGCCGCGCCGAGCGGAGCCACCCCGACCCCGACCCGGATCAGGCCGTACGTGCCCATCTTCAGCAGCACGCCGGCCAGGATCACGCTGCCGACCGTGGGGGCTTCGGTGTGCGCGTCCGGAAGCCAGGTGTGCAGGGGCCAGAGCGGCGCCTTCACCGCGAAGGCGACGGCGAACAGAGCGAACGCGACGTACTGCACCGTGCGGGACAGGCCCGTGCCGCCGGTCAGGGCCATCAGGTCGCCGGTGCCGGCCGCGACGACGACGGTGAAGACGCCGAGCAGGAGCAGCAGCGAGCCGAACAGGGTGTAGAGCACGAACTTGCGGGCCGCGCGGCGGCGGTCCGGGCCACCCCAGCCGGCGATGACCGCGTACATCGGCAGCAGGACGACCTCGAAGAAGATGAAGAACAGCACGAGGTCCAGGGCCAGGAACGTGCCGAGGATGCCCACCTCGAGCACCAGCAGCAGCGCCGCCAGCGTCCGGCCGCGACCGCCGCCGGGCACTTTGGACACCGTGTACGCGCAGCAGAGCAGCGTCAACAGCCCGGTCAGCACCACGAGCGGGTACGAGATCCCGTCCACGCCGAGGTGGAAGTCGAGCCCCAGCGCCGGCACCCAGGACGCGGACACGTCGATCCACGGCAGGAGAGCCGGCGGCCCATCCGTGTACGTGAACCAGCCGTACTCCGCATCCGGCACCACGAGCAGCACCGTCAGCACGAAGGTGACCGCCGCGAAGACGGTCGCCACGATCCGGGCACCGCGGTCGTGCCGGGCCGGCAGCAGCGCGACGACCAGCGCGCCGAGGGCCGGCACGGCCAGCACCGAGACGAGCAGCACCTGCGCGAGCGTGGTCATGAGGCGGCTCCGTAGATCGCCGCGACCACGCCGAGTACCAGCGCGCCGGCGAAGACCGCGACCGCCGCCCGTGGCAGCGCCGCCCGGTGGGCGTTCGCCAGCACGACGCCGAGGCGGGTGGTGGATGTTCCGGTGCCCTCGACGGCCGCGTCGACCACCCGCTCGTCGAGCAGGCGCAGGGCGGTGGCCAGCGCGCGGACCGGGCGTACCACCAGGCGGTCCTGCACGTCGTCGAGCCGGAAGCCGGCGGCGAACAACGGCCGCCACCGGCCCAGGGCCTGCGCCGGGTCCACGCCGGGCGCGGTGTGCCACAGCCACCACGAGCTGCCGGCGCCGGCCGCGAGCAGGATCAGCGGCAGCACGATGCTGACCTCCAGGTGCGGCGCTTCGAGCTCCAGCGCGCTGCGGAAGCCGGGCAGGAACGCGGCCAGTCCGAGCAGCGCGGCCGGGATCGCCAGCAACTGCACCGGCCACAGCATCAGCCCGGGTGGGTCGTGCGCGGCGCCGGGCCCCCGCTCGTAGCGGGCGTCGTCGAAGCCGACGTGCCACTCGTCGGTGCGGGAGCGGGCGTGGCCGAAGAAGGTGCGCAGCAGCAGGCGGGTCGCGTACCAGGCGGTGATCGCGACGCCGAGCAGTCCGGCCACCCAGACCACCCAGCCGACCCAGGCCGGGGCCGGGCCCTCGCCGTCGGCGGCGTGCGCGGCGGCGACCAGGACGTTCTCCTTGGACCAGAAGCCGGCCAGCGGCGGCAGCCCGGCCAGCGCGCCGAGCCCGATCACGAAGGCCCAGAAGGTCCGGGGCAGATGCGGGCGCAGGCCGCCCATCCGGGACATCAGGTTGGTGCCGACCGCGTGGATCACCGCACCGGCGGCGAGGAACAGCAGCGCCTTGAACGCGGCGTGGGTGAGCAGGTGGAACAGGGCCGCGGCAGGCGAGCCGACGGCCAGGGCGCCGGTCATGTAGCCGATCTGCGAGACCGTGGACCAGGCCAGCACCCGCTTGAGGTCGTCCTGGGCGGTCGCGGCGAGCGCGCCGAGCAGCAGGGTGATCGCCGCCATGACCCCGAGCACCGCCAGCGCGCCGGGTGAGCGGGCGAAGAGCGGGAAGAGCCGGAAGACCACGTACACGCCCGCGGCGACCATCGTGGCCGCGTGGATCAGGGCCGAGATCGGCGTCGGGCCGGCCATCGCGTCCGGCAGCCAGGTGTGCAGCGGGAACTGGGCGCTCTTGCCCGCCACCCCGGCCAGGATGAGCAGCAGCGCGACGGTCAGGTGCGCCGGCGGGCTCGCCAGCACGGCGGAGATCTCGAAGCTGCCGGCCGAGACGCCGAGCAGCGCGATGCCGAGCAGGAAGCCGACGTCGCCGACCCGGGTCACCAGGAACGCCTTGACCGCGGCCCGGGGCGCCTCGGGCAGCCGCCGGTCGTGGCCGATGAGCAGATACGAACAGACGCCCATCACCTCCCACCCGACCAGCAGCATGATCAGGTCGCCGGCCGACACGACCAGCAGCATCGCCCCGGTGAAGATGCTGATCTGCGCGGCGTAGGGGGCGTAGCGCGGGTCGTCGTGCAGGTAGCCGACCGAGTAGATCTGCACGAACAGCGCGACGACGGTGACCGCGAGCGCGACGTAGAGGGCGGCCGGGCCGAGCGAGACCCCGAAGGTGACCGGCAGCTCGCCGAAGCGCACCGCCTCCACCCCGAACTCGACCGGATCGTCCGCGACCAGCAGCAGGAAGACCGCGTCGGCCAGGGCGAACGCGGCACCGGCGATGCCGAGCGCGGCGGCCCGGCGGCGTCGGGCCCGGCCGCCGTCGCCGGCCGGCAGCAGCAGACCCAGCAGCCCGGCCAGCACCGGTACGCCGAACAGCGCCGTGCCGAAGACCTCCGCGATCACCGGCTGACCTGCTCGTCGTCGTGGTGCAGGGCGACCTCGTCGACGTGCACCGCCCGGCGCATCCGGTAGTACTGCAGCACGATGGCCAGGCCCACGCCCACCTCGGCGGCGGCCAGCACGATCACGAACAGGGCGAACACCCCGCCGGAGTGGGCCGGCCTGCCGTTGGGATACGCCCAGGACTCGATCTGTACGCCGACCAGGGTGGCCCGGACCGCGGCGTCGGCGGTCACGAGGATCAGGTTGACCGCGTTGAGCATCAGCTCGACCGCCATCAGCACCAGGATCGCGTTGCGCCGGCGCAGCACGCCGTAGACGCCGAGCCCGAAGAGCAGCGCGCCCGTCACGTACGGGATCACGGCGTGCATCAGGCCTCCTCCCCCTCGCGGGCGCCGATGTCGGGGCGCGACAGCACGATCGCCCCCACCAGCGCGGCGAGCAGCAGGATCGACAGCACCTCGAACGGCAGCACCCACTGGCCGAAGATCTGCGTGCCCATCCGTTCGGCGGTGCCCGGGGGCGGCCGGTCGTAGAGCGTCCAGCGGAACGCGTCGGCCAGCAGCGCCGCCAGGCCCAGCCCGACCCCGCCGCCGACGATCAGCGCCGGCCAGGCCGGGCGGTCCAGGTCGCGGGAGGGTCCGATCGGGGCCCGGGTCAGCATGACCGCGAACAGCAGCAGCACGACCACCGCGCCGACGTAGACCAGGATCTGCACCCAGGCGACCAGCTCGGCCCCGAGGACCAGGTAGAGCCCGGCGACCGCACCCAGGCTGATCACCAGGTAGAGCCCGGAACGGACCAGGTGGTTGCTGGTGACCACGGCCGCACCGGAGCCCACCGCCACGGCTCCGAGGGCCAGCAGCAGCACGTCCGCGACCGTCACTTCTCCGGCTCCGGGCGTACGGCGGGACGTGCGGTCTTGGCCGGGGTGGCCGCGCCGGGACCCGCAGCCTTACGTGCGGCGGTGGCCTCCTCCTTCGAGGGCTCGCCGAGCACGTCGTGGGCCGGCGGCGGCGGGACGGTCCGCATCCAGTCGCCGAGGCGGTCCTTGTCGTGCAGCAGGTTCAGCACGTCGGTCTCCGCGTACTCGAACTCCGGCGTCCAGTGCAGCGCGTCGAACGGGCAGACCTCGATGCAGATGCCGCAGTACATGCACAGGGAGAAGTCGATGTCGAACTTGTCGAGGACGTTGCGCTGCCGGGCCCGGGCGGCACCGGGAACGACGACCTCCTCCTTGTGCGAGTCGATGTAGATGCACCAGTCCGGGCACTCGCGGGCGCACAGCATGCAGACCGTGCAGTTCTCCTCGAGCAGGGCGATGACCCCGCGGGAGCGCGGCGGCAGATCGGGCTCCACGTCCGGATACTGCTGCGTGCTGCTGCGCTTGGTCATCGTCTTGAGCGTGACGGCCAGCCCGTTGATCAGGCCCTGGCCCGGCATGTGCCGATCTCCCTGCTCGCTCATAAGGGCATATCCTGCCCGGTCGCACCGGCGTAGGCGAGCACACCCCCGCTTCTGGTGCCCGACGGGTGGCGGCCGGGCGTCCCGAGGGCGCCCGGCCGCCCTGCTGACGGCTATGCGCAGAGCGCGGTGTCCACCGTCTCGAGCACCTTGTCGGCCGATTCCTCATCGACCGGCATCGAGGTCACGGCGACCGACGCCGCGCGACCGTCCTCGGTGACGCCGCCGCGGGTCTCGTAACCCGGGATGTCACCGCCGTGGCCCCAGGCCACGCCGCCGCAGCTGAGCGGGAAGCTCACCACGCCCAGGCCGTACCGGGCGCCGGGCCACATGTCCGCCGGGACGGTGGTGCGCATCTCCTTCAGCTGCGCGGCCGGCAGCAGGCGACCGGCCAGCAGGGCGCCGAAGAACTTGTTCAGGTCGTCCGGTGTGGCGATCATCTGTCCGGCGGCCCAGCCCCAGGACGGGTCCAGCGTGGTGACGTCCCGCGGCTTGCCCGCCGCGTCCGGGTGGTAGCCCCGCGGGTGCCGTTCCCGGATGCCCTGCTCCCCGACGGCCGGGAAGTAGGTGTGCCGCAGCTTGGCCCGGCGGATCACCCGCTCGGTGAGCACCTCGGCCAGCGGGCGCCCGGTCACCTTCTGGATCAGCAGGCCGGCCACCACGTAGTTGGTGTTGCTGTACGCCCACTTGGCCCCCGGCGCGAAGTCGGCCGGATGCGCCAGCGCCAGATCGAGCAGCTCGCGCGGCTCCATGTAGGTGTGCTGCAACGCGAACGAGCCGTCCACGTCGAGATGGTCCGTGTAGTTGGGCAGACCGCTGGTGTGCTGCAGCAACTGCCGCACGGTGATGTGCCGGCCGTCGATCCGCTCACCCCGCACCAGCCCCGGCAGGTAGGTGTCGACCGGCGTGTCCAGGGCGACCTTCTTGTCGGCCACGAGCTGTAGGACCGCCACGGCCACGAAGGTCTTGGTGTTGCTGCCGATCCGGACCTGGCCGCCGGCCGGCACGCGGGCGCCGGTGCGCAGATCACCCACTCCGGCGGTGAGGTCACGGGTACGCCCGTCCCGGCCCTTGACCGTGGCCAGCGCGCCCGGGGCGCCGCCCGGGCCGACGAGCTGCTGCAACTGCTGGCGGACCGGATCACGCGGGGCGGCACTGACCGGCTGGGCGACGCCGGCGACCAGGGCACCGGTGGTCAGGACGGCGGCGGCGACATGACGCAGGGACATCGGTGAGAGCTCCTCGGCCGGGGTTGTCGGGACCCCCCAAGCCTTTCGGAGCCGGCCGGGTGAAACGAGCCCGCCAGCCACCCAACCGGGGGTAGGGCCAGCCCCACCCCCTACAGCGCGAGCTTCACCGCGGCGGTCAGCACCAACTGGGCCAGCGCCACCGGCACGAGCACCAGCCAGCACAGCCGCTGCAGCTGGTCCTCGCGCAGCCGCGGATAACTGACCCGCAGCCAGATGACCACGAAGGACACCGCGAACACCTTCACCAGAGTCCACAGCCAGCCGAAGTGGGCCGGGTCCGGGCCGTGCCAGCCGCCCAGGAACAGCACGGTGGTCAGGGCCGCGATGACGACGATGCCGACGTACTCGGCGAGCAGGAAGAACGCGAACCGCAGCCCGGAATACTCGGTCATGTAGCCGAAGACCAGCTCCGAGTCCGCGATCGGCATGTCGAACGGCGGGCGGCGGATCTCGGCGAGCCCGGAGATGAAGAAGACCAGCGCGGCCGGCGCCTGCCAGAGCAACCACCACGGCGACCACGCCTCGACGATGCCCGGCAGGCTCAACGTGCCCGCGGCCATCGCCACGCTCGCGGCCGACAGCACCAGCGGCAGCTCGTAGCCGAGCAGCTGGGCCGCGCCCCGCAGGCCGCCGAGCAGGCTGTACTTGTTCGCCGACGCCCACGCCGACATCAGCACCGCGACGACACCGACGCCGAGCACGGCGAGAACGAAGAACAACCCGATGTCCATCGGCTGGGCGACCAGGCCGCCGGGCCCGAGCGGGATGGCCAGCAGCACGATGAGGTACGGGAACAGCGCCACGATCGGCGCCAGCTGGAACACCCGGCGGTCGGCGTCGCGCGGGGTGATGTCCTCCTTCTGCACGAACTTGACGCCGTCGGCGACCAGTTGCGCCCAGCCGTGGAAGCCGCCCGCGTACATCGGGCCCAGCCGGCTCTGCATGTGGGCCATGACCTTGTGTTCCATCTGGCCGACGATCAGCGGCACCACCAGGAACGCGGCGACCACGGCGACGACCCGGACGCCCAGCTCGAGCCAGAGCGGCATCAGGCTTCCTTCCCGTCGCTGGTCTCCGGCGTGGTTCCCGTCTCCGGCGGCGTGCCGGGGGTCTCCGGCGCCGGAGTGGCGTCCGCCGCGTCCTTTTCCGCACCCGCCTGGTCGGCGGCCTCGGCTGCCTCGGCCTGACCGGCACCGATCGTCTCGGCCGTCCCGGCCGCCGCGGGATCCACGGTGGGCGGTGCCGCATGTCCGGGCGCGGCCTGCCCGCCGGGTCCGGGCGGTGGCTGCTCCCCGGTACCGGGCTGGACCGTCTGCGGGCTCGATCCGGGCTCAGCCGCCTGCGGACCCGCTGCCGGCTCGGGCGCCGGTGGGCCCGTTGTGGGCTCGGCCGCCGGGGCTGCCCGACGTTCCGGGCGGGCCGGACGATCGCCGGCCGGGCGGGCCGGGCGCTCCCCCGCTGGACGGGCCGGGCGCTCTCCGGCCGGGCGGGCCGGGCGCTCTCCGGCCGGGCGGGCCGGGCGCTCTCCGGCCGGGCGGGCCGGGCGCTCTCCGCCGGGGACGGCTCCGCCCGCGCGGGTGGGCCGGTCGCCCGGGGCGCGGCGGGCCGGGGTCTCCGGCGGCGGGATCTTGCCCTTCATCGGGCCCCACTCGTTCGGATCGGGCACGCCCGGCGGCCGCATCGGGGCGCGCTTGGCCGTGCCCGCCTCGGACTCTCCCGGCTCCTTCGCGCCCGGCCAGGCCTTGGCGACCCGCGAGGCCAGCACGAACTCCTTGCGCAGCGGGTTGCCCTCGAAGCCCGGCGGCAACAGCAGCGGCCGCAGGTCCGGGTGGCGGGAGAAGCCGATGCCGAACATCTCGTGGGTCTCGCGCTCGTGCCACGCCGCGCCCGGGAACAGGTCGATCACCGACTCGACCACCGGGTGCTCCCGCGTCACCCGGGCCCGCAGCAGCAGCCCGTGCTTGCGGCGGGTGGACCACAGGTGCGCGACGACCGTGAACCCCTCCTCCAGCTCGTCGACGGCCGACAGCCAGTCGAAGAAGTCGCAGCCCAGCGCGCCGGGATCGCGGGCGGCGGCGACCGCCGCCCACCACAGCGCGGCCGGCACGTCGATCACGGCCCGCTCGTGTCCGGGGCCGCCGCCGGAGACTCCGGCGACGATCGTGCCCTCGGCGGGGGCGTCGTCCGCGTCTGCCGTCAGCAGGGCGATCAGCCGCTCGCCGACCTCTTCGGGGGTCATGCCGCACATCCTATGATCCGGCCCCGGCCGGCCCGGGGCCGCCGCGACCCGACGCCCCGTCCGGGGCGTGTCGGTGCGCCGGCGAACGCGGATTACCCGGTACAACGACGCGCGCCGATCTGTGGCAGGGTGCGCCGCAACCGACGACGCCGGTGGCACGTGTAGTGCCCGTGACAGCGCAGGCAACCCCCCTGGGCGCCAGATCCCGACCGGAGACGCCAGCAGCCGTGCCCGACGACCCGCCGACCTTCGACGAGGTGTACGCCGTGCACTTCGGGGATCTGACCGTCCAGCTCTACGCCTACTTCGGTGACCGCCAGGAGGCCCAGGACGTTGTCCAGGAGGCTTTCTGCCGCGCGTACAGCCGCTGGAAGACGCTGAGCCGCTACGACGACCCGGTGGCCTGGATCCGGCGGGTGGCCTGGAATCTGGCCGTCAGCCGCTGGCGGCGTACCCGTACGGCGATGAACTTCCTGCGCAAGCAGCGGCGCGTCGAGGCGCAGCTCGACGGGCCCGGCCCGGACCGGGTGGCGCTGGTCGCCGCGCTGGCCACTCTGCCGCCCACGCATCGCCGCGCGGTGGTGCTGCGGCACCTGGCCGACCTGAGCATCGCCGAGATCGCCGACCGGGAGGGTGTCGCGGAGGGCACCGTGAAATCGTGGCTGCACCGGGGCCGCGCCGCGCTCGCCGCCGAGCTGGGCGCCGACTCGACGGAGGTGCACGGTGGCTGAGGATCTCAAGGATCTCTTCGCGGAGTTCCGGGCCGACACCGTCTGGGAGGTCCGCCCGCCCGGGGCGGACCGGGTACGCCGTACCGTGCGCCGCCGCCGGACCGCGACCGCGGCCTTCGCCGGTGTCCTGCTGCTGGCGCTCAGCGGCACCGTGGTCCTGCTCGGCTTCCCGTCCCGGCCCACCACCCCCGCCAACCGCGACTCGCTGACCCAGGCCGAGCTGGACCGCCTCACCGGCCTGGCCGACCGGGCGGTGACGGCCGGCAACCCCGGGCCCGCCGTGTTCTCCCGCCGGGGCCCGGTGACCGGCAACCTGTCCGCCACCGAGCAGATCTACCTGGGCCGGATCGACCTGCAGATCGCCTGCGCGGGCACCGGATCGGTGACCCTGCTGGTGCGGGGCAGGCCCGGCAGCGAGAGCGGTTCGACCGCACCAGTGGAGGTGGCCCGGATCACCGCCCGGTGCTCGGCCACGCCGGTGCCCGCCGGCGCCACCTTCGTGCTCGGCCAGTTCCTCGACATCACGGTCGAGCTGGTGGACGCCGGGAGCGCGTGCGGCCGGGCGGGCTTCGCCTACCGGGCGACCAGCGACACCGGCAAGCCCGCGGCCCGGAGCGAGGCGAACGATCCGAGCGGCGTCCTGCCCCAGGATCTGCCGCCGGGCTCGGGCTGGGGCGGCGGTGGCGAGGTGGGGAACCGGCGCCTCTACGCCGGCTGGGAGCCGCTGAACGGAGACTTCCGGCTGGCCGTGGCCTGCGCCGGGACCGGCACGTTGCGGATCCGGCTCCGGCAGGCCCGCAGCGCCGCCGATCCGGACGGCACGGTGTTCGCGACGAAGACCTGGACGGCGCCGTGTCAATATCCGCCGCGGCGGCAGGACCTCGTCGTCGGTGTCATCAGCAACCGGCAGGTCGATCTGTCGCTGACCTACGAGAGCACGTCACCGGCGCCCGGAGACGCCGCCTACCAGTTCCTGCCGCGCTGATCAGAGACCGGGCAGACGGCCGTTGCGGAAGAGGTCGACGAAGTCCTGGTGGTCCTCGCGGGCCTGGTCGCCGTACCGGTGGGCGAAGTCGACCAGCAGCCGGAGGAAGCCCGCCTCGTCCTTGTCGACCGCGGCCACGATGGCCTCCTCGGTGGAGAAGTCGACCAGGTCGTGACTGGACTCGTCGTCGGCGACCGAGTGCATCCGGGCCACCGCGCGGCCCAGGTCGGCGACGACACCGGCCAGGTCCTCGGGCTCGTTGACGTCCGCCCAGTCGAGGTCGGCCGCGTACGGCGACACCTCGGCGACGAGCTGGCCGACCCCCTCGAACTCGGTGTAGCCCAGCCAGGGATCGGCGTACGCCTGCAGGGCCCGCTGCGACTCGGCCGTCCGGTGCCCCTGGTGCCGGAAGTAGGACCGCACCCGCTCGTCGTCGATCCACCGGGCGACTGCCGGCACCTGGGCCTGCTTCATGTAGATGATCACGTCGTTCTCGAGCGCCTGGGTGTGCCCCTCCAGCAGCAGGTTGTACGACGGCAGCCCGGCCGACCCGATGCCGACTCCCTTGCGCAGCTTGATGTCCTTGATCGTGGTGGACACCGCGTTGCCGTGCGAGGGCATCGTCTGCAGGTAGTCCTGGAAGGCGGCCAGCACCGTGGCGGAGGTGGCCTCGTCGACGTCGTAGACCCCGTCGCCGACGGCGAACCGGCGCTCGTAGTCGTCGATCACGGTCTGGCCGGCGAGCATGTCGACCCGGGTGTTGAGCCGGGCCTGCTGCAGCACCCGGCGCAGCACCCCGTCGGAGTTGTCCAGGGTGATCGAGCCGATCGCGTCGTCCCCGCCGGCGGCCAGGGCCCGCAACTCGGTCAGGTAGCCCCGGGCGAAGGCGCCGACGAGGTCGCTGATGACCTGGTCGGACAGGGCCTTGCTGTAGCCGATCAGGGCCAGGCTGGCGGCGAAGCGCTTGAGGTCCCAGATGAACGGGCCGACGTACGCCTCGTCGAAGTCGTTGACGTTGAAGACCAGCTGGCCGGACGAGTTCATGTACGTGCCGAAGTTCTCCGCGTGCAGGTCGCCGTGGATCCACACCCGGCTGGTCCGCTCGTCGAGGAAGGCGTCGTCACGGTACGCGCCGGTCTGGTCGGCGTAGAAGAGCGAGGCGCTGCCCCGGTAGAAAGCGAACGGCGACGCGGCCATCTTGCGGAACTTGCGCCGGAAAGCGGCCGGGTCCAGCGCCATGAAGTCGCCGAACTCCCTGGTCAACACGTCGATGATGAAGTCCGCCCGGGACTGCTCGCTCATGCTGGGCAGACTAGCCGCATCGCACCATCACCCGGGCCGTTTGACCACCGGCGCCGTCAGCGAGGCCGCGTCCCGGGGCTGAGCCGCGGGCGGGCCGGGGATCAGCGGGTCGGGCCGGGAGACCCCGCCGGGACCGGACTGCTCGGCGGCGATCTGCTCCTGCAGGCGCAGGATGCCGTGCAGCAGCGCCTCGGGCCGCGGCGGGCAGCCGGGCACATAGACGTCGACCGGGATGAGCTGGTCGACGCCCTTGGTCACCGAGTACGAGTCCCAGTACGGCCCACCGCAGTTGGAGCAGGAGCCGAACGAGATCACGTACTTGGGCTCCGGCATCTGGTCGTACAGCCGGCGGATCGCCGGGGCCATCTTGTCGGTGACCGTGCCGGAGACCACCATCAGGTCGGCCTGGCGGGGGCCGTGCGCGAACGGGATCACACCGAGCCGCATGAAGTCGTGCCGACCCATGCTGGTCGCGATGAACTCGATCGCGCAGCAGGCCAGGCCGAAGTTGAAGACCCACAGCGAGTAGCGGCGACCCCAGTTCAGCACGAACTTGATGGGATCCCCGAGGACTCCTGGCAGACCGGACACAGCTGTCAACCTACCCCTCACCACGCGGGTCGCTGGAGCTGGCTCAGGAAGCCGGCCAGCAGAGCCTCGCGCAGGGCGGGCGGGGCCACGTTGAGCAGCGAGTTGACCGCCGCCATGCTTTTGCCGACGTCCTCGCCCAGTCCGAGGCTGGCCGCCAGCCCCTCGATCAGCTCCGGCGTCACCATCTGCGGGGTCAGCGCCCCGGCGGCCTCAAGCAACGCGGGCGGCAGCTGGACCGGGCCGCGGGCGCGGGTCGCGGCCACGGCGGCGGCGAGGTCGGGGCCGAACTCGGCGGCGGTCCCGGCGACCGCGGCGGTCACCGTCAGGTGGATGGTCGCGGGCAGCTCCGCGTACGCGAGCTGAGGCTGGGTGTGCCAGCCGCGCCCCGCCAGCTCGTCGGCGAGCACGAACAGGTCGACGTCCGGCTCGGCCGCCAGGCACACGACACTGGTCTCGGGCGGGGCGAACAGGCGTACGCCGCCGGTGGCCTCGACGGCGGCCGCGAGCACGGCGACCGCGTCCCGGGTGTGCCCGGCCAGCCGCAGGTAACCGTCGTCGCCGAGGTGCCGCAGCGTGGCCAGGGCCGCCGCGATCGGGCCGCCGGACCGGGTGGACGAGATCACCGGGTTGACCATCGTGTAGCCGGGCCAGTCCGCGTACGCGAAGAACTGCGGCAGCCGCAGCCCCGCGTCCCGGTGCAGCAGCACGGAGACGCCCTTCGGCGCGTACGCGTATTTGTGCAGGTCGACCGAGATGCTGGTGACGCCGGGCACGGTGAAGTCGAAGGCCGGCAGGCCGGCGCCGAGCCGCCGCAGGTAGGGCAGCACCCAGCCGCCGAAGCACGCGTCGACGTGGAACCGCACCCCCCGCTCGGCGGCCCGGGCGGCGAGCTCGGTGATCGGGTCGACGACACCGTGCGCGTAGCTCGGCGCCGAGGCGGCCACCAGCACCGTCTCCGGGCCGATCGCCGCGGCCATGGCGGCGGGGTCGGCGCGCAGGTCCGGGCCGACCGGCACGACGTCGAGGGCGACCCGCAGGTAGTGCGCCGCCTTGGCGAACGCGGCGTGCGCGGTGGACGGGACCACCAGCCGGGGCCGCTCGATCTCCGGGTGCGCGTCACGGGCGGCCTTCACCGCCAGGATCAGCGACTCGGTGCCGCCGCTAGTGACGCTGCCGACCACCTCCGGAGCGGCCGTGCCGGGGCCACCGCCGAGCAGCCTGCCGGCCGCCGCCACCAGCGCGTTCTCCATCGCCAGCAGCGACGGGAAGGCGGTCGGGTCCAGGCCGTTGACGTGCGCGGAGATCGCGTACGCGGCCCGGGCCAGCTCGTCGAGCCCGGCGACGGCGGGGTCGTAGACATAGGCGAACAACCGCCCGCCGTGCGTGGGCAGGTCGGCGGCCCGCAGCTCACGCAACTCGGCGAGCACCTGCTCACCCGGAACGCCGGTGCCCGGCAACGCCTCGATCATGGCCCCAAACTAGACGGTCGCGAGGACGAAGGAGAGCACGAAACCCGCGGTGGTGCTGAGGGCGACGAGCGGGCCCGCGGTGGACAGGGGCCCGCGCCCACGACCACTGCCAAAGTCAGCACCGCCGCACAGGCGAACCAGGTGCCGAGGATGAACCGCTGGGAGCGTCCCTGCTCGCGCATGGACGCGCTGCCGACCAGCGCCTCCGGGAAGTTCGACACGAAGATCGCGGCCAGCAGGGCCAGTCCGCCGGTTCCTCCGCCCAGCGACACCCCGAGGGCGACGTTCTCCGGTACCCCGTCGAGGGTGACGGCGCCGAGCAGAGCGAGCCCGGCGGCTCCGGAGGTCGACGCGGTCGACGGCGCACGGTCCTGGGCAGCGGCGTCCGGGTCGAGCTTCTCGCTGCACTGGAGGCGATGGCGCCGAAGATGAGTGCGTCCATGCCCGGGGCATGCCCCGGTTGGCCGCCGCATCAACGAGTGTCTTTCGAACCGTCAGTCCTCGTAGCGGCGCAGCAGGGCGACCGCCGCCCCGACCAGCAGGGCCGGGACCACGGTGAAGCCCAGCAGGACGCCGAAGCGGGCCGTCGCGTCCTGGGCCGCCGCCTCGCCGGTCGACGACGACGCGTAGCCGAAGAGCTGCAGGACCAGCGCGTAGATGCCCGGGCCCAGGGCCAGGCCCAGGGTCTCCCCGGCGGTCCACAGACCGGTGAACACGCCGGCCTGGCGGCGGCCGGTGCGCACGGTGTCGCGCTCGATCAGGTCGGGCAGCATCGCCAGCGCGAAGACCTGCTGGCCGGCGTACCCGCAGCCGATCAGGGCCACGACCAGGTAGATCACCGCCGCGGGCAGGGCCGGTGCGGCCAGCAGGACCAGGGCGCCGGCCGCGAAGAGCAGGGAGGCGGCGATCAGGCCGCGGAGTTTGCCGTGGCGGGCGCCGACCCGGCTCCACAGCGGCATGACCAGCAGCGCCGGGCCGACGAAGGCGGCGAACAGGAAGGTCGCGCCGGACTTCTGGCCGATGACGTGGTCGGCGAAGTACTGGACGCCGGCGAGCATCGTGCCGATACCGGCTGCCTGGATCACGTAGCAGAGCAGCAGGGAACGGAACGACGCGTTGGCCGCCGCGATCCGCAACTGGGCGCGCAGGCTCGGTTCCTGGCCGGCTGCGCTGCGGGACTCCGCTGTGCGCGTACCGAAAAAGGCACCCAGGGTGCCCACGACGATGAGCGCGCCGACGAACGCGCCGGACCACCGGTGGCCGGTCAGGCCGCCGCCGCCCAGGTCGACGACGAGCGGGGCGAGCGCGCCGGAGATCAGGATGGCCAGGGCCAGGACCGCGACCCGCCAGGTCATCAGGCGGGTCCGCTCGGCCCGGCCGGAGGTCAGCTCGGCCGGCATCGCGACGTAGGGCACCTGGAAGAACGCGAACGCGGTGGCCGCGGCCAGGAAGGCGACCGCGACGTAGGCGCCCGCCGCGGCACCGGCGGCGAACGGCCCGGCGAAGATGGCCGCGAAGAGCACACCCAGCGCCAGGCCCGCGCCGAGCAGGAAGCCACGCCGGTCCCCGCTACGGTCGGAGATCCGGCCCGCGACCGGGTTGACCAGGACGTCCCAGGCCTTCGGCAGGAGCACGAGCAGTCCCGCGACACCGGCGGCGACGCCGAGCGTGTCGGTCAGGTACGGCAGCAGGAGCAGACCGGGCACTGTCCCGAAAGGTCCGGTCACCAGCGAGCCCAGCGAATATCCGGCGACGACGCGGCGGGACAGCCGTACGTCGTGCGAGGGACCGGCGACCGTCATGGACGCGGATGGTAACCATCGGTGGGCCGCTGCGCCTACGCTTCGCCGAATGGAGATTTCCGCACCGCCGTCCCGGGTCGCCGCCGGGGTCGCGGCGAGCCATCCCGCGACGGCCGAGGCCGGCCTGCGGGTGCTGCGGGCCGGAGGTACGGCCGCCGACGCCGCCGTCGCCGCAGTGCTCGCCACCTGCGTCGCCGAGACCGTCTACACCGGGCTGGGCGGGGGCGGTTTCGCCACCTACTTCGACGCCGCCACCGGCTCGGTCACCTGCCTGGACTTCTTCGTCTCGGTGCCGGGCACGGACGGCGACCGGCTGGCCGGGCCGATGCTCGCCGTCGACGTCTTCTTCGGCGGAGTACCGCAGGTGTACTCGATCGGCGGCGCCAGCGTGGCCGTGCCCGGGGTGCCGGTCGGATGCGGCGAGGTGCACCGGCGCTGGGGCCGGCTGCCCTGGGCCGAGCTGGTCGCGCCGGCGCTGGAGCTGGCCCGGGCCGGGGTGGCCCTGCCGGCCGCGCACGCCCGGACCCTCGAGTCCTGCGCCCCGGCGCTGGCCCACGGCGAGGGTGCCGCCATCTACGCCCCGCAGGGCAAGCTGCTGCAGGGCGGCGACCGGCTCTTCCACCCCGGGCTGGCGACGGCTCTGGCGGCGCTCGCCGCCGAGGGACCCGCGCTGTTCCACACCGGCTCGTACGCACCGCTGCTGGTCGGGACCGTCCGCGCGGCCGGCGGGGCGCTCGGCCCGCGCGACCTGGCCGACTACCGGGTGCTGGAGACCCCGGTCGACCGGGCCACGCTCGCCGCCCACCAGGTCCGGGCCCGGCACGACCTCAACCGGACGGTCGACACCATCGCGGCCCTGCCCCGCGACCTGGCCATGCTGTCCCGGCCGGCCCGGGCCGTGGCGGTGGCCGCGGCCCTGCGGGACCGGGGCCGGCAGAAGATCGGCGACACCACCAACGTCTCGGTGGTCGACCGCGACGGCAACGCCTGCGTGATCACCACGACGATGGGTCTGGGTGCCGCGGTCTGGCTGCCCGGCCTCGGGGTCAACCTCAACTCCATGCTCGGTGAGGGCGAACTCATCACCGAGGACCTCGGGCCCGGCGTCCGGATGTCGTCCAACATGTGCCCGCTGGTGGTCATCGACGACGAGGGGGCGCTGGCGGTCGCCGCCGGCTCGGCGGGTGCCTCGCGGATCCGTACCGCGCTGGTCGACACGCTGCTCGGGGTGCTGGTCGACGGGGTGGACATGCCCACCGCGATCGCCCGGCCGCGCTTCCACGTCGTGGACGACACGGTGCACGCCGAGCCGGGCTACCCCCGCGACGAGCTGGCCGCGCTGGCCGAGGCGGGCTGGCGGATCACCGAGTGGCCCGAGCTCAACCATTACTTCGGCGGCGTCACGGCGGTGGGCGTCGGCGGTGCCGCCGGTGACCCCCGCCGCGACGGCGTCGGCCTGCTGCTCTGACCGGCGTCACATCGTGCGGGCCAGGGTCGCCTGCGCGTCGGCCGCGACCTCGGCCAGCGACACGTCCAGGTCGGTGGCGGTGAGCCCGAACGTGCGCTCGGTCAGCGAGCTGTCCATGAAGAACGGCGCGTAGAACTGGTAGTCCATCTCGGCCAGCTCGCGGGCCATCGGCACCACCGTGCCGGCGGTACGCATCACGAAGCGCGGCAGCTGCCGGATCGGGACGGGCTTGGTACCGGTCAGGGCGAAGTAGCGGTCGGCCAGGGCCCGGACGCTGATCGCCGGGACGGACGGCACGTGCCACGCCCGGCCCAGGGCGCGCTCGTCCGCTGCCAGCGTCACCAGGGCCCGCGCCATGTCACCGGTATAGGTGAAGGTGTGCGGCGCGTCGACGTCGCCTGGCATCCATGCCGCCCGGCCTTTGGCGATCGCCGGCAGCAGCACCTGGGAGAACAGGGACGCCGCGCCCGCCCCGATGTAGTCGGATCCGCGGACCTCGACCGTACGCACCCCACTGGCCAGGGCGTCCTGCCACATCTTGATCCGCACCCGGCCCTTACGACCGGTGGCGGCCAGCGGGCTGTCCTCGGTCATCCGGCCGCCGGGGACCGGGCCGTAGACGTACAGGTTGCCGGTGATGGCCAGGACCGCGCCGGTGCGCTGCGCGGCGGTCAGCATGGCCCCGGCCAGCGGCGGCCAGAGCGCCTCCCACTGGGTGTACTTCGGGTTGGCGCAGTTGTAGAGGGTGGCCGCGTCGCGGGTGAGGCCCGTGAGGCGGTCCGCGTCGGTGGCGTCGGCGGAGATCCGCTCGATCAGCGGGTGCTCCGGGCCGGTGCCGCTGCGGGTCACGATGCGCACGGACTCGCCACGCTCGGCGAGCAGGCGGGCCACCGAGGATCCGACCGGACCGGAACCGACGATCACGTGCTTCGACATTGCGATCTCCTTTGTGAGCACTGCTCTCCGTTGAGAACAACAATCTCACCCCTTCGCCCCCTTGGCAAGAGCAGTGCTCTCTTTTGTGGCAGACTTGCCGGCATGACCGCCGCATCGATCCGGGCCCGCGTACGCGCCGAGATGACCGACGAGATCAAAGCCGTGGCCCGGCGCCACCTCGCCACCGACGGCGCGAACCTGTCGCTGCGCGCGGTCGCCCGCGACCTCGGCATGGCCTCGTCCGCCGTCTACCGGTACTTCGCCAGCCGGGACGAGCTGCTCACCGCCATGATCATCGACGCGTACGACGCCCTGGGCAGCACCGCCGAGGCCGCGGTGGGCGGCACCGGATTCACCGACCGGTTCCTGAGCGTGTGCCACTCGGTCCGTGACTGGGCGCTGGCCCATCCGCACGAGTGGGCGCTCATCTACGGCAGCCCGGTCCCGGGCTACCAGGCGCCCCGGGACACGGTCGGCCCGGCCGTCCGGGTGATCCTGGTGATCGGCCGGATCGTCGGCGAGGCGTCAGCCGCGGGCGAGGCCGCCGCCGGCGAGCCGATCGGTGGCAAGCTCGGTGACGACCTGGCGTTCGTGGCCGAGCAGACCGCACCGGGCACGCCACCCCAGCTGATCGCCCGGGCCATGGGAGCCTGGATCCACCTCTGCGGCGCGGTCAGCGCGGAGCTCTTCGGCCAGCTCAACAACACGATCGAGGCCCGCCGCGAGTTCTTCGAACTACAGATGCGCGGCGCCGCGGCCATGATCAGCCGCCCGCTCTAACGCCGCCGGGCGTGGATCACGTGCCCGCCCGGGGTGTCCGGGGGCACGTCGGGACGGCCGAACCAGCGGGCCGCCAGCTGGGCCGGCCCCAGGTCCTCCAGCTCGTCGAAGCCCCGTCCGCGCAGCTCGGCGGCCAGCTCGTCCGGCAGGAAGTACGTCCGCCAGGGCTCACCGATGCTCGCCACCCGGGCCGCGCGCGCCTCCAGGGCAGCCCGCCGCTCGGGTGACATCGACGACGGCGGCATCGCGTAGTCGAAGACGACCTGCGCTCCCGGCGTGGCCGCGATCAGCGAGAGCGTCTCGTCGAAGCCGGCCCGGCTCAGGTACGGCACCACGCCCAGCCACAGGAAGAACGCCGCCTCCTCGGGCACGAGCCGGTCGGCGAGCGACTGCCGTTCGAAGTCCACCGGCAGGTACGTCAGCGACTCCGGCACCGCGATGCCCGCCGCGGCCAGCCGTTCCCGCTTGAACGCCTGGGTGTCCGGGTGGTCGACCTCGACGACCCGCAGCTCCGGCCACGGATTGCGGTACGCGAACGTGTCCAGCCCTGCGCCCAGCACGACGACCTGACGGGTGCCGTGGCGCACCGCCGCAGCCAGGGCATCCTCGGCGAACCGGGTGCGGGCGGCGATGAACAGGCGCATGGCCCGGCGGCCCGGTGCCTCCTCGGCGTCCGGCGGCACCCCGAGGATGCGTACGGCCAGCGGGTCGGTGAAGATCGCGCCGCCCTCGATGAGCTGGTGGGCCGCCCGGTAACGGGCCGCGCTGAACGCGGTGCGGCTGGGCTGTCCGGTCTCCATCAGGGCGTCCAGCTCGCCCTGGCCATGTCCACGTACTCCCCCTTGATCGGCACGCCCTCGCTGAGCAGCCGTTGCCGTGCCTCCTGCTCGTGCCCGGGCGGCGTCCGGCCGGCGCTGGTGACGACCCGGTGCCAGGGGACGCCGCCGCCGTGCCGGGCCATGATCGTGCCGACCTGCCGCGCCGAGTTGCGGCCGGAGAGGTCCGCGAGCGCGTCGGCGACTGCCCCGTAAGACATGACGCGGCCCTCCGGGATGCTCTCCACGAGCCGGAGGACCTCTTCGACGTACTCCTGCGGTGTCACCGACGCCACGATATGGGATCTCCGCTCGGCCCCGCACGGCCCGGCGCGCAGAATGGGCGGGTGCGGGAACAGGTGACGGGTGCGCGACGGATCGTGGTGAAGGTGGGCTCGTCCTCCCTGACCACCGCGGCCGGTGGGATAGACGAGCGGCGGGTGGACGCCCTCGTCGACGCCATCGGCGGACTCGCCGCGCAGGGCCGGGAAATGGTGCTGGTCTCCAGCGGCGCCATCGCCGCCGGCCTGGCCCCGCTGAAACTCCCCCGGCGTCCGCGCGACCTGGCCACCCAGCAGGCCGCGGCCTCCGTGGGCCAGGGCCTGCTGATCGGGCGGTACGCGGCCGGTTTCGCCCGGCACGGGGTGACCGTGGGGCAGATCCTGCTCACCGTGGACGACGTCACCCGGCGCGCGCACTACCGCAACGCGTACCGGACGCTGCGCAAGCTGCTCGACCTCGGGGCCCTGCCGATCGTCAACGAGAACGACACGGTGGCCACCGAGGAGATCCGGTTCGGCGACAACGACCGGCTCGCCGCCCTGGTGGCCGCCCTGGTCCAGGCCGACCTGCTGGTCCTGCTCTCCGACGTGGACGCGCTCTACACCGGCGACCCGTCGTCGCCGGCCGCGCGCCGCATCACGGTGGTCCGCGACGAGGCCGACCTCGCGGACGTCTCGGTCGGCACGGCCGGCAAGTCCGGCGTGGGGACCGGCGGCATGGTCACCAAGGTCGAGGCGGTCCGGATCGCGACCGGCTTCGGCATCCCGGTGGTGCTGACCGCGGCCCCGCTGGCCGCCGCCGCCCTGGCCGGTGACGACGTCGGCACCCTGTTCCACGCGGTCGAGCACCGCCCGGCGGCCCGGCTCTTCTGGCTGGCCCACGCGACCTCGCCGCGCGGACGCCTGCACCTGGATCCGGGTGCGGTCGCGGCGGTCGTCGCCCGGCGCAAGTCGCTGCTGCCGGCCGGGATCACCGCGGTGGACGGCTCCTTCGTCTCCGGCGACCCGGTGGATCTGGTCGACGCGGGCTCGGGCACATCGGTGGCCCGCGGTCTGGTGAACTACGACGCGGTCGAACTGCCGGCACTGCTGGGCCGCTCGACGCCGGAGCTGGCGGCGGCGCTCGGTCCCGGCTACGAGCGCGAGGTCGTCCACCGCGACGACCTGGTGCTGCTGTGAGCCGCGCGCAGGGGACATGACTTAGCGGGCCCGACGGTGCAGGATTGAGCCGTCGCCGTCCGTCACGGCGCAACGAACGAGGAGTCTTCATGACTGTGCTTCAGCAGGCCGCCGAGGCCCGGGTCGCCGGCATCGACCTGGCCGCCGCCACCCGCGCCGAGAAGGACGCCGCGCTGCTGCTGATGGCGGACCGGCTGGTCGAGCGCACCGACGACATCGTCGCCGCCAACGCCGTGGACGTCGAGAACGGCCGTACCGGTGGGCTGTCCGAGGCCATGATCGACCGGCTGACGCTGACCGCCGGGCGGGTCGCCGCGATGGCCGACGGCCTGCGGCAGCTGGCCGCCCTGCCCGACCCGGTCGGCGACGTGGTGCGCGGCGCGACCCTGGCCAACGGCCTCGAGCTGCGTCAGGTCCGGGTGCCGTTCGGCGTGGTCGGCATCATCTACGAGGGCCGGCCCAACGTGACGGCGGACGCGGCGGGCATCTGCCTGAAGTCGGGCAACGCGGTGCTGCTGCGCGGTTCCGGCTCGGCCCAGAGCTCGAACGCGGCGATCGTCTCGGTGCTGCGCAAGGCCGTCGCCGACTCGCACCTGCCGGCCAACACCATCCAGCTGCTCGACGCCACGACCCGCGACTCGGTCAAGGAGCTGATGCGGGCCCGCGGCCTGGTCGACGTGCTGATCCCGCGCGGCGGCGCCTCGCTGATCAAGACGGTGGTCGAGGAGTCGACGGTGCCGGTGATCGAGACCGGCGTGGGCAACTGCCACGTGTACGTCGACGAGGGCGCCGACCTGGAGAAGGCCCTCGGCGTGGTGCTCAACTCCAAGACCCAGCGACTGTCCACCTGCAACACGGCGGAGTCGCTGCTGGTGCATTCGGCGCTGGCCGAGTCGTTCCTGCCGCTGGTGATCGAGGAGCTGGTGTCGGCCGGCGTGACCGTGCACGGCGACCCCCGGGTGGCGGGCTTCGAGGGCGTGGTGCCGGCGACTGACGAGGACTGGGGCAAGGAGTACCTGTCGGCGGACATCGCCGTCGCGGTGGTCGACTCCCTGGACGACGCGCTCGACCACATCCGCCGCTACGGCACCGGGCACACCGAGGCGATCGTGACGGAGAGCCTGGTCGCGGCCCGGCGCTTCGCGGCCCGGGTGGACGCGGCCGCCGTGATGATCAACGCCTCGACCCGCTTCACCGACGGCGGCGAGTTCGGCTTCGGCGCGGAGATCGGCATCAGCACCCAGAAGCTGCACGCCCGGGGCCCGATGGGCCTGCCGGAGCTCACCTCGACCAAGTACATCGTCACGGGCAACGGCCACACCCGCTGACGCCGGGCCGGCTCAGTGCCGGGCGGTGGTCCACGTCCGGCACGCGCGGATGGCGGTCAGCGTCGTGTTGACGTCGAACAGCGGCCCCTCGTCGCTGTCCCAGCCGCCGTCCGTGCGCTGGGTCTCGCTCAGGCGCTTCCGGGCGCTCTGCAGCAGCCAGTCGTCACCGAGATTGACCCGGCGCAGGGCGGCCGCCATGTTGGCCGCGTCCGCCGGGGACATGTCGGGCAGCCGGTCGCCCAGCACCAGCTGCACCCGCGCCGACTCGTAGAAGAACTGCTGCTCGTGCAGGAGTCCGGCGGCGTGCCAGCCGGTCGCCAGGAACGACGGCCAGGTGCCGTCCGGGCGCAGCCGGTCGACCACGAACCGGGCGGCGGCCTGCAGGGTCGCGGCATAGCGGGCCGGCGCCTCGTGGTGCGGGTGCGCCTCGACCTCCGCGACGGTGAGCCAGAAGCCGGCCACCGCCGTCAGGTAGAGGGTCGCCTCCGGGTCACCGGGCATCGCCCAGGCCGGCGCCTCGGCGGCCAGTGACTCGTCCTCCTGCCAGGTGCCGTCCTGGCGCTGCACCGAGACCAGCCAGGCCAGCGCGCGCTCGACCGCGGGGCCGTGCAGCCCGCCGAGGTCGTCGAGCTCGGCCAGGCGGAAGCAGGTGGCGTCGACCGAGGGCACGGAACCGTCCCCGGCCGCGGGCCAGCCGCCCGCCGGGGTCTGCTCGATCTCGATCCGTTCCAGCGCCGAGGCCGGCGGCGACGTGCCCGTACGCAGGTAGGACAACCGGGCCCGTTCCACCGGGTCGCCGTGCGCTACGACGTATCCGATCGCCGCATCGATGTCGACCACGACCGTGACGCTACCGCCCGGTCCACCGTTCCGCTGCGGTGTCTCGGTAACTGTCTAATAGGTCCGCTCCGTCCGCCTTGGTCACGCACGATCAACGCAGCGTAATCACCAGGAGGAGCTACGCGGGAGGCGGACTGGCGTCGGTAACGCGGCGTATACAGAGCGACGGCCGCCGACCCTGAGTGGGATCGACGGCCGTCACGCTGACGGATGACTCAGTACGAGGGGAGCGACGGGTCCACCGTGTTGACCCAGGACACGACGCCGCCCTGGACGTGCACGGCGTCCTTGAAGCCGGCCGCCTTGAGCGCGGCGAGCGCCTCGGCCGAGCGGACACCCGACTTGCAGTGCAGCACGATCTGCCGGTCCTGCGGGAAGCGCGCCAGCGCCTCACCGGACAGGATGTCGCCCTTGGGGATCAGGGTCGCCCCCGGGATGCTGACGATCTCGTACTCGGCGGGCTCGCGGACGTCGACCAGGAACATGTCCTTGCCGGAGTCCTGCCATTCCTTGAGCTCGCGCGCCGTGATCGTCGCGTTCAGGGTGGCCTCCTGCGCTTCCTCGGAGACGGCGCCGCAGAAGTCGTCGTAGTCCTCGAGCAGATCGGTGACCGTCGGGTTCTCCCCGCAGAGCGCGCAGTTCGGGTCCTTGCGCACCTTGATCTTGCGGTATTCCATCTCCAGGGCGTCGTAGACCATCAGCCTGCCGACCAGCGGCTCGCCGATGCCGGTGATCAGCTTGATCGCCTCGTTGACCTGGATGGAACCGATCGACGCGCACAGCACGCCCAGGACGCCGCCCTCGGCACAGGACGGGACCATGCCGGGCGGGGGCGGCTCCGGGTAGAGGCAGCGGTAGCAGGGACCGTGCTCCTCCCAGAACACCGACGCCTGGCCGTCGAAGCGGTAGATCGAGCCCCAGACGTACGGCTTGCCGAGCAGGACCGCCGCGTCGTTGACCATGTAGCGGGTCGCGAAGTTGTCGGTGCCGTCGACGATCAGGTCGTACTGGCTGAAGATCTCCTTGACGTTGTCGCGGTCCAGCGCGGTGTTGTGAATGATCACGTTCACCAGCGGGTTGATCTCCCGGATGCTGTCCGCGGCGGACTCGGCCTTGGGCCGGCCCACGTCGGATACGCCGTGGATGACCTGGCGCTGGAGATTGGACTCGTCGACGGTGTCGAAATCGATGATGCCCAGCGTGCCCACCCCGGCGGCGGCCAGGTAGAGCAGGGCGGGAGAGCCGAGACCACCCGCGCCGACGGCCAGAACCTTGGCGTTCTTCAGCCGCTTCTGCCCGTCCATCCCGACGTCGGGGATGATCAGGTGACGCGAGTAGCGGCGGATCTCGTCGATGCTCAGCTCGGCGGCCGGCTCGACGAGCGGGGGCAGTGACACGGTGAACTCCCCGGGATCGACGGTTTGTGGACCCCATTGTTGCTCGTCGGTCGCCGGATTGGACATGACGTGGAACACCGGCCCGACATGCGGGACGGGGGAATGCGGGATCAGTCGACGGGGTTACCGGCGTACCGCTCGCCGTCCACGTACGGCCAGGGGTTGGCGACGCAGCCCTGCAGCCCGTAGGTCTGCTGCATCATGACCGGCGCGAGCTTCCCCTCGCCGGGACAGACCTCATGGCCGTGGCCGAGCTGGTGGCCGACCTCATGGTTGATCGCGTACGCCCGGTAGGCCGCCAGCGGTGCACCGTAACCAGGCACCGCGGCCTGCCAGCGGTCGTTGTTGATGACCACCCGGCCGGCCAGCCGGCACGAGGTGAAGCCCTCGGTGCGCAGGCCGCCGTCGGCGCAGATCTTCTCGGAGGTGGCGGCCGAGGCCAGGTAGACGGTGAACTCGGCAGCAGCCGGGGCCGGCACCCGCTGCAACCGGAACTGCCGCCCGGCGATCCAGCTCCGCGGATCACCCAATATCCGATCGATCTCCTCGGCGAAATTCCCGCCGTCGCCGGACGCGAGCCGCTGCTCCACCGCGACCTTGAACCGCCGCAACGTCCCGGAGCTGCCGAGCACGGGCCCGTAGCCACCGGCGAAGACGAACCGGCCGGTCGCGGTGGACTTGGTCAGCGCCTTGTCAGCGGCGCCGGGCGGCACGGCGGCCCGCGCGGGAGTGGTCACCGCGGCAGCTGCCGGTTCCGGCTGGGTGGGCGGCCGCGAGGGAGCCGGTACGGCGTCGGCATCGGCGGTCTCGTCACGCATGGCCTGGCCTAACACGAGGACGATGACGGTGAGGAGCAGGAAGAACAGGACCACGGCACGGCGGCGGCGCGCCAGCATCCTGGCGGCCGGGGTGGAGTAGCGAGGCGCTGTGGGCATGACAAGTGCCACGTTGCCAGAGGCAGTGGCCGGTTACCGGCGTTTGGCGCGACTCTTCAGAGGGACGGGCCGGCGAAGCGTTTGCCGTTGCGGCGTGGCCAGGCGTACGGCACGCAGCCCCGTACCGTCAGGCTCTGCTGCACCATGACCGGCGCCGGCCCGCCGCGCCTCGGGCAGCCCTCGTGGCTGTGGCCCAGCTCGTGCCCGGTCTCGTGGTTGATCACGTACTGCCGGTAGACCGTGATCGGCACCTTCGCGTCGCGGTACGGCTTGGCCGACAGCCGCCAGCGGTCCAGATTGATGATCACGCGCCCGGTGGACCGGCACGAGGTGTACGGCCGCCCGTTCACCGTGATGTTGACCCCGCCGACCCGGCACATCCGGCCGGCGGTGTCCCGGGTCGCGAGGTAGACCGTGAAAGTCGCCTTCTCGCTCCCGGAGACGCGTTGCAGCCGCAGCCGGCCGTCCCCGATCCAGCTGCGCCTGTCGCCCAGCGTCGCCTCCACCTGCGCCGCGAAGGCCGCCACGTCCTCGGTGCTGCCCTTCTCGACCGCCACCCGGAAGCGTCGCAGCTCACCCTTGGCGCCCAGCACCCTGCCCCGCCCGGCCGCGTACGTGAACTTGCCCGTGCCTCTGGTGGGCACCGCGCCGGCCAGGGCCAGCAGGTCCTGCGGCACTGTCACCGAGGTGGCCGCGGCCGAAGGCGCCGACGACGAGACGACAGCCGAGGGCGCGGCCGCGGACGGAGAGGCCGCGGACGAGGACGCAGCGGACGGAACCGGCGGATCGGACGGCCGCACCAGCCAGGCCGCGCCGAGCAGACCCAGGATCACCAGGACCACCAGCCACCAGCGGCGCCGGTGTGCGCCCCGTCCGGCGGCCACTACGGGGAGGCGTGGCTCGATCATCGTCAGCTAGCGTGCCACACCCCACCGGCGCTGTCCGCCCGGCCGTTGCTCGACGCGACCTTGCTCACGCCGGGGGCGACACCCGGCGTCCGCCGCCCCGGCCGACCGGGGATCCGACGTCCGCGAGCATGCCCACCACAGCCCGTGCGACCAGGCGCGGAACCTCCATCTGGGCGACGTGGCCGACACCCGGCAGCATGAGCAGCCGGCTGTCCGGGATCGCCTTCGCCACCTGCGCCGGCACCCGCGGGTCGACCAGCTCGTCCTTCAGGCCGCCGATCACCAGGGTGGGCGCGGTGATCCGCGCGGCCAGCCGCCACTGCGAATTCACCCCCGGCAGGTACGCCCGCAGGAAGCTCGACACCAGCCCGCGCAAAGTCCCGAGGTACGCCTTCGAGTAGTGCTCGACCGTGTACCGCAGCTTGATCTCCTCGATGGCCTCGGCGCGGCGCTGCGGGCTGACCTTCGTGGTGTCACCGAAACAGGCGAGCAGCACCTGCTGAGCCATCTGCTCGGGCGTCAGCCGGGCCATCCCCCAGGCGAGGAGCCGGTCGGCCCGCGGCAGCGCCAGCAGCGGCAGCACCGGGCCCTGGGCGGTGCGCCGGGGGTCGAGGAACGGCATGGCCGGCGAGATCAGCGTCAGGGTCCGGATCAGGTCGGGACGCAGGGCCGCCACGCGGACGCAGATGGAACCGCCGAGCGAGTTGCCGACCAGGTGGACCGGGCCGCGATCGGCGTATTCCAGGTAGCCGATCAGCTTGTCGGCGAACGCCGCGATCGAGTAGCGCGGGCTGGGATCGCTGTAGCCGAAACCGGGCAGGTCCACGGCCTGGCCGTCGAGCCGGTCCGCGAGCAGGGCGGCGAAATCGGTCCAGTTCTGCGAGGAGCCGCCCAGGCCGTGCACGTAGACCGCGGGCTCGGCCTCGGGCGTGGTGCCGGGGGTGTCGCGGACGTGCAGCATCGCCCCGTCGATCATGACCCGGCGGGCCGGCCACGGTGGCGGCACGGCACCGTCCGGGGGCAGGGCATCGTCGCCGGCGAGGATCGCACCCTTCATCAGGACAACAGTGCCTCAAGACGACGGTTGACCGCATTGAGTGTGGCGCGCACCATGGCGTGCCGGTCGTCACCGGTGATCACCGCGGAGCCGGAGAGCTGTTCCACCCAGCCGCCGACCGAGAGCAGCATGACCACCACGGCAACCTGCATCGAGCCGAACGGCACGGCCGCGGCGTGCTCGACGAAACACTTCGCCGGCCCGTCCGCGTGGTCGGAGGTGGTGAGCAGCTCGTCGACGGCCCGGGCGGTGGCCATCGCGCACAGCCGCAGCAGGTAGCCGTCGACAGCGGGCCCGGTGGCCTCGCCGGCGGCGATCTGGCCGTTGACGGTGAGCCGCACCTCGACGGTGGCCTCGGTGCCGAAGGTGTTGACCCGGACGTTCTCGATCATCACCCGCGGGCCGGGCCGCTCCCCGATGTCGAGCGGGCGCGGCGGGGCGGGCTCGACGCTGGTCGGCGCCTCACTCGGGACCGGTCGCTCGTTCGACGCCGGCCTCTCGTCCGAGATCTGCCGGTTTCCCGCGCCCTGCCGCGCGGCCGGCCGATCGCCCAGGCCCTGGCGCTCGCCCAGACCCTGCCTGTCGCTCACGCCCTGGCGGTCACTCAGGCCCTGGCGCTCGCCCTGGCGCTCACTCAGACGGGAACGCTCGGTCGGGGACCGGCGCTCCTCAGCGGTCTGCCGGTCGCTGCGGTATGGCCGCTGACCAGCCGTGCTGCGCTCGCCGGGGCGCGTCAGTTCGTCAGACGCCTGCCGTTCGCCCGGACGCGTCAGCTCATCGGAAGCCTGCCGCTCCCCGGGATACGTCAACTCATCAGCAGGCCGCCGCTCGCTGGGGCGCGTCAGCTCATCAGAGGGCCGCCGCTCATCCGGACGCGTCAGCTCATCAAAGGGCCGCCGCTCGTCGGGGTCCGGCCGGGAGGCGGGACGCGTGAGCTCGTCCGGCGCCTGCCGGGAGGCGGACGTGTAGCTGCCGGGGGCCGGGACCGGCCGGCCGGTCGGGTTGGGCTGGCTCGGCACGAACGGCGTGATCGGCGGCGCGGACGCCTGGGCCGACGGCGGCGCGGAAGCAGGCGCCACCGGGGGCGCCGACGCCGGAGCGGACCCCGAATAGGCCGGCGGGGCCGACCGCGGAGCCGGTGCGGCCGGCCGGGCAGCCGACGGGGCCTCCGCCGGGCCGGAGAGCGGCGAGGCGCCCTTCATCGCGGCGTCCAGGCCCATCCTGTCCTGCAGCAGCCGTGCGACCTGGCGGCTCACCTCGGCCGGGTCGGCGCCCTCGGACAGGTCCAGCCGCAGGCTGTGCGCGCCGGCCGGGGTGGAACGCAGCGACGCGTCGCGTACCCCGTCGACCTCGCGGACCGCCGCCAGGATGGCGTTCACGTCGAAGCCCTCCTGCCGCTCCTGCGCCGACAGCACGTCACCGCGGCGCAGGTGCGTCGCGGTGCGGGCCAGCGCGGGGGTCTCGGCGGGTGGCTCCACGGACGGCGGCTCCGGGACGGTGGGCACGTCCGGCTGGGCCGGGACGCGCTGCGGCAACGCGGGGAAGGACTGCTCCCCCGTGCTGCCCGGACCGGGTTCGCCGGGAAACGCCGGAGGCTGGGCGTAGCCCGCGGGGGTGTCGGTGGGCTCGTACGGCAGCCGGCGGGGAAAGCTGGAGGGATCGTACGACGGCCGAACCGTGCCTTGATCACCGGAACGCGACTCGTCGGTAGCCATCGGCTGGGCCACTCTGGGCAGGCCTTCCAGGGGTGTCGGCGGGTCCAGCGCGTGCCGGGCGGACTCGCTCGTCGCCCAGTCGGCCCGCCGGCCGCCGGGAGCCGCCGGGCGTACCGCCGGGAAGGGCCGCTCGGCCGGCACGGCCGCACGCTGCTGGCCCGCCTGCGGACGTGGCGGCTCCTGGCGCGCGTCGTCCAGATCGCCCTCGTACGGGTACGGCGGCGCGCTGGCCGGCAGGTTCCCGTTCACGGCACGCAACTCGGTGGTCTCCCCCTCGTCGGGCCGCAGCAGCTCGGGCGCGAGCGGATCGGGCCGGGGCAGCCCGGCCCGCGGCGACTCGTTCTGCCGGGGGTCGTCGTCCCGGGGCTCGCCGCCGTTGGGTGACAGGTGGGCGAGCAGGTCCTCGTAGCGGGAGCGGCTGTCCGACCAGCGGGGAGCGGCGGCATTCTCCAGCGGGGACGGCCGGCCCTGGGGCTCCGGCGCCGGGGAGAAGGACGGCGGAGGCGGCGGCATCGTGAACGGCCGGATCTCTCCCGAGGGAGGCTCGGCCGGAGGGGGCCGTTCCTGAGTGAACGGGCGGATCTCGGTGGCGGGCCGGCGCCAGGCCGGCACCTCGGTCTCCGGATCCAGCGCCGATCCCGCGTTGGACCACGGACTCTCGCGTGCCGCCCAGCCGTTCAACAGGGTGCGGTCGCGCGACTCAGCACCGGTGCCGCCGTCCGCTGCACCGGCGTCCCCGGAATGCCCTGTTTCGTCCACCGTGCGCTCCTCGCTTGCCCCCGCTGAGGCTACCGTGTGCTTGCAGTGGCGATAAGTTGCAGCGTCGCGACAATTGCCCGCCCGGCAAGCGACAGACGGCGAACCGGGCAATCCGCGCCCTACCGCGGGGGAACACATCTCGGAGGTACACATGACCGCTGCGTCCGGCGGGGCACAGACGGCGGGGCGCCCCACGCGTCTGCCGCGCTCCGCGCGCCGTAAGCAGCTGCTTGCCGCCGCGCAGCAGATCTTCGTGGCACAGGGCTATCACGCCGCCGCCATGGACGAGATCGCCGAGCAGGCCGGCGTTTCCAAGCCTGTGCTCTACCAGCACTTTCCCGGCAAACTCGAGCTCTACCTGGCCCTGCTGGACACGCACTGCGACGCGATAATCGCCAAGGTGCGTGGTGCGATGCTGGCGACTCCGGACAACAAGGAGCGGGTCAAGGGCGCCGTTCGGGCGTATTTCGACTTCATGGACCACGAGAGCGAGGCGTTCCGCCTGGTCTTCGAGTCCGACCTGCGCAACGACCCCCAGGTCCGCGAGCGGGTCGAACGCGTCGAGCAGGGCTGCATCGCCGCGGTCACGGACACGGTCGTCTCCGACACGGGCCAGAACCAGGCGAACGCCGAGCTGCTCGCCTCCGGACTGGTCGGCGCGGCCGGCCAGGCGGCCCAGTACTGGCTGGCGAGCGGCCGGCAGACCCCTAAACCCGAGGCGGAAGCCCTGGTCGCGGCGCTGATCTGGCGGGGTATCGCCAGCTTCCCGCTGCAGGGTGAGTCAACGCCCGGTACGTCCGGGGAAATCGGCTAGCCTTCATGTCGGAAGACATCTGAGGAGGAGGACCCCGTGGAGGTCAAGATCGGCGTGCAGTACGCCCAGCGCGAGCTGGTGCTGGAGAGCGCGCAGACTCAGGCCGAGGTCGAGCAGGCCGTGACCGAGGCGATGGCCAAGGACGGCGTTCTGACCCTGACCGACGAGAAGGGCCGCAAGGTGATCGTCCCGATCGCCAAAGTGGCCTACGTGGAGATCGCCGAGAAGTCCGAGCGGCCGTTCGGCTTCACCACGCGATAACCGGCACGGCACGACAGCACCGCAGGGAGTCCCAGCTGGGGCTCCCTGCGGTTTCTATACAGCACCGTCACCTTCGCGCTGAGGTGCGGAATCTCTCTGTCGGGTAGACTTGCCGTTGTCGCCGTCGACGTCGGCTCGATATTTCGAGTCGCCGCGGCGACGCGCGTGCGGCCCGCGAGCACCTCGCGTGTGGCCCGCGCCCTACCCAGACCGCGCCCCAGGACTTCGACGGGCGCACCACGAGAGGCACCCGCAGAACTCCATGACCGACATCGAGAACACCGAGACAGAACCAGCCCTGGTCCCCGTCCTCACCCGCGCGCCCGTCCGCCCGGACAGCCCCACCTTCGCTGAGCTGGGCGTCCGCGCGGAGACCGTGGAGGCGCTCGCAGCGGCCGGCATCACCCGCGCGTTCGCCATCCAGGAGTACGCGCTCCCCATCGCCCTGCGCGGCACCGACCTCATCGGCCAGGCCCCCACCGGCACCGGCAAGACCCTCGGGTTCGGCCTGCCCCTGCTGGAGCGGGTGCTCGCCCCGAGCGAGGGCGCCGACGGCCAGCCCCAGGCGCTCGTCGTCGTCCCGACCCGCGAGCTGGGCCTGCAGGTCGCCCGCGACATCGCCGCCGCGGGCAGCACCCGCGGCGTGCGCGTGCTGCCGATCTACGGCGGCGTGGCGTACGAGCCGCAGGTCGACACCCTGAAGAAGGGCGTCGAGATCCTGGTCGGCACCCCCGGCCGCCTGCTCGACCTGGCCAAGCAGAAGCAGCTGAAGCTGGGCTCGATCAAGGCGCTGGTGCTCGACGAGGCCGACCGCATGCTCGACCTGGGCTTCCTCGAGGACGTCGAGAAGATCCTGGCCATGCTCCCGAGCGAGCGCCAGACCATGCTCTTCTCGGCGACCATGCCGGACCCGATCGTCGCGCTGTCGCGCCGCTTCCTGCACCACCCGGTGACCATCCACGCGGGCCACACCGCCGACAGCGGTATGTCCCCGCTGACCAAGCAGGTCGTCTACCGCAGCCACCCGCTGAACAAGCTGGAGATGGTGGCCCGCATCCTGCAGGCCCGCGAGCGTGGCTTGACCATGATCTTCACCCGCACCAAGCGCGCCGCCGACCGGGTGGCCGAGGACCTCGACTTCCGCGGCTTCGCGGTCGCCGCCGTCCACGGTGACCTGGGCCAGGGCGCCCGCGAGCGGGCCCTGCGCGCGTTCCGCACCGGGAAGATCGACGTGCTGGTGGCCACCGACGTCGCGGCCCGCGGTTTGGACGTCTCCGGCGTCACCCACGTCATCAACTACGACTGCCCGGAAGACCCGGACACCTACACCCACCGCATCGGCCGCACCGGCCGCGCGGGCGCGACGGGCGTCGCGGTGACCTTCGTGGACTGGGAGGACATGCCGCGCTGGGTCCTCATCGACAAGTCGATGGGGCTCAACATGCCGCAGCCCCCGGAGACGTACCACACGTCCCCGGCGCTCTTCTCCGACCTGGACATCCCGGAAGGCATCTCGGGCACGCTGCCGACCGCCGGGCGCACCCGGGTGGGCCTGTCGGCCGAGGTCGAGGAAGACCTGGGCGGCACCCGCCGCCGGGGCAGCCGCGACGGTGGCCGTGACTCGAGCCGCAGCGGTGGTGGCCGCGGCGGCCGTGACGGCCGCGGCAGCGACCGGCCGGCCCGCGGGCCCCGTCGCGAGGACGCGGCCCCCACGGCCCCGGCTCCCGCGGCGGAGGACGCCGAGGACCGGCCGCGTCGCCAGCGTCGCCGCCGCCGGGCGGGCGACCCCCTGACGACAACCGACGAGGGTACGGCCACAGCGCCGTCCTCGACCCCGCTGTTCTCGGACGGCTCCGAGGCGGCCCCGGAGTTGACTCCGGCCGCCGAGGGCGACTCCGACGCGCAGTCCGACGACGGTGACAACGACGCCGCAGGTCGTCCTCGCCGCCGCCGGCGTCGCGGCGGCCGGGGCACCCGCAGTGCCAGCGGCGCCGAGACGACCTCGGAGGACGGCGAGGCAGCTCCGGCCACCGAGTCGGCCGCATCGGAATCGGCTCCGGCCGCTGCCGGGACGGAATCGGCTCCGGCCGAGATGACCGGCGGCTCTGACGCCGGGGTCGGCACCGGCGCTCAGGACTGACCCACCGCGACAACCCGGAATGGGTGCCCCGCCGACTGGCAGGGCACCCATTCTGCTGCGGGCCGGGTCAGTGGGTCGGGGTGACGCCCAGCGCCGCGCAGGCCTGCTGGTACATCCGGACCGCTTCGCCGCGGACCTGGCGGCGTTCGGTCAGCCGTTCGCTGAACGGGATCCGGACCGGCACCGCGATGCCGTCCACCGTGGCCTCGAAGTCCATCCCGTCCGGGTCCAGCCCGGACATCCGGGCCGCGCTGGCCGTGCCGATGCCGCCGAGCCCGCGCACGATCAGCACGTTGTCGTCGGCGTGGTCGTCGTTCATGTGGCGGGCGATCTGTGCCACCACTTCCGGGGTGAAGGTCATACCCAGCGCTCCTTCAGCTCGCGCAGCACAGCGATGTTGAGCCGGTACGCCTCCCCCACCTCGGCGAGGAAATTCTGCTCGTCCGCCGGGGAGAAGGCGAGCCCGTCGAGCAATTCCCGGTAGCGGGTGCGGAAAGCCGGTGGCGACACGCCCTCGAAGACGAAGAACCGGTGCCCCGCGCCGTCCAGGCCGTACGCCTTGGCGATCGCCGGGCCCAGGTACTGACCGCCGGACAGGTCACCCAGGTAGCGGGTGTAGTGATGGGCGATGAAGGCCCACGGGTGGTCGAACGCCACCGCGCGCAGCCGGGCACGGTACTCACCGGTGGCGGGCAGGGCGCTGAGCTGGGGCTCCGGGCCGAGCAGGGTGGCCAGGTCGTGGCTCAGCGCGGGCAGCCGGGTCAGCTCGGGAAAGACGAAGTCGCCGGCGACCGGGTCGGCGGCCATCGCCTCGGCGGCCTGTTCCAGCGTCTCGTAGATGAACCAGTGCTGCGCCGCCAGGTCGGCGTAGGCCTGCCGGGGCAGCGTGCCGGCGGCGAGCGCGTCGAGGAACCCGCTGCCCTGGGCCGCGTCGTGGTCCTGCCGCGTGCCGCTGCGGAGCCGGACGGACAGCCTTTCGGTGGGAGGGTCGGCCAGGGTCATCGCAGCACCTCCATGATTGGTTAGGTGAGCCTAACAAACAGATAGGCTCCGAAGATCAGCAAAATCGGCGGGGCAGAATGGTCTGATGCCCCAACCACTGGACGCCGTCCTCGCCGAGGTGCGTGACCTGCTGCTCGACCCCGCGCTCACGCGTGCGGTCGCAGCCGGCAAGCGCCGCGGTGCCACCCCTTCGGTTACCCGCGCCGAGTTCCGGCCGGTCGCCCTCAAGGGTGGACCCCGGTTGCAGATCGTGACCGATGACGGCTCCCGGCCGTACACCCGTAATGTCGAACCCGGCCCGGAGGCCGCGGCGGCGGTCGACGCCCTGCTGGCCGAGCCCTTCGGAAACTGGCACGTGGAGACGGCAGCGACCACCGTGCAGGTCCGCGTGACGAAGAAGGGCGACGCCCAGGTCCACCGGGCCGCGGCGATCGAGCCGGCCGTCACGCACGGTCATGACCGGGCGAAGCAATGGCTGCTCGATCCGGGCGACCCGCTGTTCCGGGTGGTCGGCGGCACGGCCGCGAAGCGCCGGCAGGTCGACGCGTTCCTGCGCGCCCTGGCCGCGACCCTGCCCGACGAGTTGCCCACCGAGCTGCGTGTGGTCGACCTGGGCTGCGGCAACGCGTATCTGACCTTCGCGGCCTACCGATTCCTGGCCGACCGCGGCGTCAAGGTCCGGGTCGTGGGGGTCGACGTCCGCGAGGACCAGAGGGTACGCAACAGCGCCGTCGCCGAGCAGCTGGGCTGCGCCGACGCGGTGACCTTCGTGGCCGGCACGATCGAGGACGCGGTCGTGGCCGAGGCGCCCGACCTGGTGCTGGCCCTGCACGCGTGCGACACGGCGACGGATCAGGCGCTGGCCCGGGCGGTGCGCTGGGACGCGAAGTGGGTGCTGGCCGCGCCGTGCTGCCACCACGACATCGCGGCCCAGCTCAAGGGCCACCCCGCCCCGGCCCCGTACGGGGAGGTGACCCGGCACGCGATCCTGCGGGAGCGCTTCGCGGACGTGCTGACCGACTCGCTGCGTTCGGCCCTGCTGCGGCTGCACGGGTACAAGGTGGAGGTCGTCGAGTTCGTGGACTCGGCCCATACGCCCCGCAACCTGCTGCTGCGGGCCCGGCTGACCGGCGCTGCCCCGACCGACGATCAGCGGGCCGAGTACGACGCGCTGACCAGCCAGTGGGGCGTGACGCCGGCGTTGGAGAAGCTGCTCACCTGACGATCGTGGTGTAGGCGACGGTGTGCACCTTGCCGGCGACCTGGAAGTCGAAGAACATCCGGTAGCGGCCGGGGCCGGGCGCGGCGAGCCAGAACTTGACGGCCCCGTCGACAGGCTGCGGCTCCGGGTGGACGTGCACGTAGCCGACATCACCCTCGCGCAGCACGACCAGATGACCGAAGGCGCCCAGGTACGGCTCCAGCGTCGCCGGCTTGCCGTCCGGGCCGGTGACTGTCATCAGCAGCGGCTGGGTTGCGGTCGTCTGGGGCGTACCGGCGTACGAGACGACGAAGCCGTCCGCAGCGGCCCGGGTGACCGGCGCGGGAAGAGCAACCGGCCGGTAGTCGCCGGCGACCGTCAGGTCGACGCCGAGCGTGACGGGCGTCGGTCGGCCGCCGACGACCGCGGTGAAGTCGGCGATCGCCCGGTAACTGCCGGGGGCGGCGAGGGCGAGATCGACACTCCAGGTGCCGTCCGGCGCCATCGTGGGGTGCAGGTGCTGGAAGCCGGTGAGGTCCCGCCGGACGAGAACGAAGTGCAACGGCTTGTCGTGCACGACGGCGTAGGTGGTGATCGGCGCGCCACCGGGCCCGGTGATCCGGAACCGGTACGGCTGCGACGGGCCGGCCTTGAGCGAGGTGCCCTCGGGCACGAGGGTGAGCCCGGCGCTTGTGACTGCCAGTCCGCCGACGCCTCCTGCTGCTGCCGCTCCGGGCGCGGCCACCTGGGCGACCGTGCCGTCAGTGCTGTGCTGGTGCGGCACGGTCCCGGTGTCGTCGTGCGGCGCGGCTGCCTCGGCCGCGCTCTGGGCCTTGGCGTCGGAGGTCGCGGCCGGCGTTGCTTGCACGCGCTCGGCGGAGGTGTTCAGGCGGCCGATGCCGTAGCCCGCGAAGAGGACAAGGATGAGGACCGCAGCAGAGGCAGCGAGCCGGAAACTGGCCTGATCGGGCTTCGGCTCGCCGGCCTGCCCGTCCGCCAGCTCGCCGTCCTGCTCACGGACCGTTCCTCCGGCCTGCGCGTCCGCCAGCTCGCCGTCCTGCTCAGGGACCGTTCCTCCGGCCTGCCCGTCCGCCAGCTTCGAGCCCGGGTCTCCGGCCCGCCCGTCGGTTTGCACACCCTCCCGCTCCCGGCCGGAGTGTCCGGAGCGGTCAGGAGCCTGCCTGTCGGCCTGCTCGTCAGGCATCGGCAAGCTCGTAGCCGGCCTCATCGACGGCAGCGCGGACCTCGTCGGCGGCGAGCGGAGCCGCACTGGTCACAGTGACGGCGCCGGAGGCGAGGTCGACCTGCACGGCGTCGACGCCGGGGAGCTCGGAGATCTCGCTGGTCACGGCCTGCACGCAGTGGGCACAGGTCATCCCGGTCACGGTGTAGGTGCTGGTGACAGACATGGTCTTCCTTCCTCGGGCCACCTCGGCCCAACTCTCTTCCGCGGTCACCCGTGCGGTGCCCTGAGCCGCTCCGGTGCCATCAAACTCAGGTCAGGAGCGAACCAGCCGGGCGATGGCGTCCGACGCCTCTTTGACCTTGGCACTCGGGTCACCGGCGCGGGCAGCGTCGACAACGCAGTGGGCGAGGTGATCCTCGAGCAGACCGACCGCGACGGCGTGCAGCGCACTCTTCGCCGCGGAGATCTGGGTCAGGACATCGATGCAGTACGTGTCCTCGTCGACCATCCGCTGCAGGCCGCGGATCTGGCCCTCGATGCGGCGAAGGCGGCCGAGCAGGGCAGCCTTGTCGCCGGAGTACCCGTGCGGTCCGGGATGTTCCTCGTGGTCGGTGGTCATGCCACCCACAATACCCCCCACCCGTATCTCCAAGGGTGCGCTGCCGGGCGTGGCTTTTGTCTCTTTTCGGCACGACGACCGAGATCTCCGTCGTCCTGACGATCATTGTCCCGCTCGGCTCAGCACGGGCTGCGGCGGCCTCGCCTTCCTGCGGCCTCCCAGCGGCGGACCGCTTGGTCGAAGCCCTCGGTGACAGATCAGGCGTCCCGGCCTGCCTGGACGCGGGCGGGTCACAAGGACACCAGCGGGCGAGGCGTGCCGGCTACTGCGGCGCGGCGGCGTCGGCGCGCAGGTATCGCGGGCGGCGCGCGGCGGCACGGGCGGCGCAGGTACCGGGGGCAGCGCGCGGCGGCACGGGCGGCGCGCCTCTTGGACGCAGAGCGGCCACAGCATGGCGCCTCCAAGCAGGCCGCCCGGCGGCGCAGCGGCGCAGCGGCGCAGCGGCCCCAAGCAAGGTTCAGCCGACCACCGCCGGAGTAACTCGAGTTCAGCCGGCCACTGCCAGCAGCAGAGTGAGGCAGCCACACCGCCAAGCTTGGGTCAGCCAGCCACCGCCAGCGCAAGAGGAAGGACACCCGGCGCGCCGGCCTGGCGAAGAGCTCGGCCCGCCAGGACCATCGTCCAACCGGAGTCCGACATGTCGTCCACCAGCAGCACCGGGCCGTGCAGATCCCGGAGCGCCTCCGCCATCTCCGGCGGCACCGCAAAAGCATCGTGCAGGGCGAGAACTCGCTGAGCGCTGTTTCCCCGCGGTCCGCTGTCGCCCGCGTGGGTGGAAGTCAGCGTCCCGAGCAGGGGCAGCCTCCCCACTGCCGCGATCCGCTCGGCGAGGCTGTCCACCAGCTTCGGCCGGCGGTGGGAGCCCACCGAGACCACCGCCGCCGGGCGCTGCGCCCAAGCGTCCTGGCCGTGGGCCCAGCCCTTCAAGACCTCGACCACGGCAGCCACCATCTCCTCCGGGATCGCGCTGTCCGCCGCTTCCGGCCCCACCAGGGCGCGTAGCCGGTCACCCCACCCGAGGTCGGACAGGCGTCCCACGGCACGGCCCGGCAGGATCTGCTCGCTCGGGCCGATCTTGCCCTTCAGCGGGACACCGACGGTGGCGAGGCCGGTGGGCCACATCTTCTTCGGCGAGATCTCCACACCCGCGTGGCCGAGGAAGGTCTGTGCCGCGGCCAGCGCCTCGGCCGACACCTCGGCGTCGAAGAGAGGATCGGCGCAGTTGTCGCAGCGGCCGCACGGCGTGGCTTCGGGATCGTCGAGACAGCGGCGCAGGAACTCCATCCGGCAAGCCGTCGTACCGGCGTACTCGATCATGGTTTTCTGCTCGGCGGTCCTCGCCTCCGCGACCCGGCGCAGGCGCGCCGTGTCGTAGGTCCAGGGTTCGCCGGTGGCGAGCCAGCCGCCGCGCGTGCGGCGGACCGCGCCGTCCACGTCGAGGACCTTGAGCATGAGCTCCAGGCGGGTGCGGCGGAGGTCGACGATCGGCTCCAGTGCGGGCGTCGACAGTGGGCGGTCGGGCGACAGCGCGTCGAGCACTGTGCGCACCTGCTCCTCCGGCGGGAACGCGAGAGAGGCGAAGTACCGCCAGATCGCGACGTCCTCCGGCCCCGGGAGCAGGATGACCTCAGCGTGCTCCACCGCCCGGCCCGCGCGACCGACCTGCTGGTAGTACGCGATCGGTGACGGCGGCGCGCCGAGGTGCACGACGAATCCCAGGTCAGGCTTGTCGAAGCCCATGCCCAGCGCGGACGTGGCCACCAGAGCCTTGATCTTGTTGTCCAGCAGATCCTGCTCGGCGGCGCGACGGGCGGAGTCCTCGACCTGGCCCGTGTACGACGCGACAGCGAAGCCCCGGGAGCGCAGGAACTCGGCGGTCTCCGTGGCCGCGGCGACCGTCAGCGTGTAGACGATGCCGGAGCCGGGCAGCCGGTCCAGGTGATCCGCGAGCCAGGCCAGCCGGTGCGCCGGGTTCGGCAGCTCCAGCGCGGCCAGCCGCAGCGAATCCCGCTCCAGCGAGCCGCGCAGCACGAGCGCGTCCCCGAGCTGCTCAGCGACGTCGGCGGTCACCCGTGAATTCGCGGTGGCGGTGGTCGCGAGAACGGGGGTGAGGCCGGGCAGGCCGGCCAGGAACGTGCGCAGCCGCCGGTAGTCGGGGCGGAAGTCGTGACCCCAGTCGGAGACACAGTGCGCCTCGTCCACCACCAGCAGGCCGGTGCTCGCGGCCAGGCCGGGCAGCACGTTGTCGCGGAAGTCGGGGTTGTTGAGCCGCTCGGGGCTGATCAGCAGGACGTCGACCTCGCCGGCGCGGATCTCGGCGGTGATCTCACTCCACTCGTCGAGATTGGCCGAGTTGATCGTGCGGGCGCGGATGCCGGCCCTGGCGGCCGCCTCGACCTGGTTGCGCATGAGGGCGAGCAGGGGCGAGACGATGACCGTCGGCCCAGCCGGCGGATCGCCGGGCTCGGCGGTGATGCCGTCGCGCAGCAGGGCGGTGGCCACGAAGTACACAGCCGATTTGCCCCATCCGGTGCGCTGCACACAGAGCACGCGCCGGCGATCGACCACGAGCGCCTCGATGGCCCGCCACTGATCCTCTCGCAGCACCGCGTGCTCACCGGCGAGCCGGCGCAACACCTCCTCGGCGCACTCGCGCACTGCCACCCGCTCGACTTCGCTCACTGCTGACCGCGTCATCTCCACCACGCCAGCATGTCTACCAGCCGGCACCGACAAGACCCGGGTTATCCACAGGCTCGGCCTCGCAGCCTCGTTGTCCACAGGCCGGCGATTGCCCGAGCGCTCGGGCCTCGTGCGCTGACACCATGGACCGCATGCGAGAGAGGCTCCGAAAGCTGCACGTCGACGGCCGGGAGTTCGCCTGGAAGGCGGAGATCCGGTCGGCGCCGGGCACAGACGGCCGACGGCACCGGTACATCCGGGTCCGCGTGTGGGGCGCGGGCAAGAACAGCTGCGTCCTGCAAGCCGACATGACGGAGTTGCCCGTTCCGGCGACGTCGGAGGAGACGACGTACGCCTACCCCAGCGCGGCCATCGTGCGCCTGCTGGTCTCCTGGGGGCTGGAGGCCGGCTGGACGCCCGACAAGGTGGGCGGAGCTTTCCGGGTGAGCTCCACTGCCGGCCCGTCCCTGCCCGGGCTGGGCCTGGTCGACCTGCCCTGACCCCGCGTTCCTTGACAACTTAATTTGTCGGTGGCAGCGTGAGCCGCATGACGAAGACGATCGCCGAGAAGTTGCAGATCAAGCCGCACACCACGGTGTGGCTTTCGCATGCGGCGCACCTGCCTCTGCTGACGCCGATGCCCGAGGGCGTACGGGAGAGCGACGCACTCGCGGCGGCCAGCACCGCAGTGTTGTTCGCGGACGATGCGGCGAGCGCGCGCAAGCTGCTCGAGGAGCACGCCGACGATCTCGCCAAGCCCGCGGTGCTGTGGATCGCCTACCCGAAGGGCAACAAGGCGGACATCAACCGCGACACGCTCTGGCCGATCGTGGCGGACTTCGACCTGCGACCGAACGGCCAGGTGGCGATCGACGAACGCTGGTCGGCGCTGCGGTTCCGGCCGAACAGGCCCGGTGAGGGCCGGTTCACCGGTGGAGCCGCGAAGTAGGGGTGGCGCGGAGCCGAGATGCGATCGCTGCCGGGAGCGATCGGAGGCTACGGTCGCGGCCATGTCCGACAGCGCCGGAACAGCTCGACGGCGATCCGGACCTCACGATCGAGCCCCTCGCGGTACGGGGGAGGGGCTTCGGGTACTTCTCGTATCCCGCTGCGGCCGACGGGACCGTGCTGCGGGTTGTCGACGTCTACACCGTGCGGGACGGGTTGATCGTCGCCAAGGACGTGCTCGGCCAGATCGTCTGAACGAGCTGCGCGGGCGCAGATTCAGCGGCCGAGGACCGTGCCGCCGTTGACGTTGATGATCTGGCCGGTGACGAAGCTGCCGCCCGGGCCGGCCAGCCAGCGCACCGCCTCAGCGATGTCGTCGGGCACGCCGGCTCGCTTGACCAGCGTCGCGGCTACTCGCTGGGCGTGGCCTTCCTCGGTCATCCGGCCCGTGAAGAACTCGCTGTCCGTGACGTAGCCGGGGGCGATCACATTCGCGGTGATGCCCTCGGGGCCGAGCTGGGTGGCCAGGTCCAAGGCGTAGCCGTGCAGGGCTGCCTTGGCCGCCGAGTACGGGCCACCGCCACCACGCTGGGCGGCGATCGAACTGGTCAGGATGATCCGTCCGCCCGGCCGGCGCAGCAACGGCAGCAGAGCGTCGGTGAGCAGCACCGCGGTCAGGACGTTGGAGTCGAGGTTCGCCCGCCAGCGAGCCGCGAGTCCTTCGGGGGTGGAGTCGTCGCCTGACACGTACGCGCCCGCGTTGTTGACCAGCACGTCCACCGGGCGGCCGCCGACGGCCTCGACCACCGCGGCGGTCTGGCCGGGAACCGAAAGGTCGGCGGTGACCGCGGACGCCTGCGGGCCGATCCACTTCACCGCGTCGGCCAGCACGTCGGGACGCCGCCCGATGATGATGACGTCGTAGCCCTCGCCCGCCAGCATCCCCGCTGTCGCCCGGCCGATTCCCGTGCCGCCCCCGCTGACCACCGCAAGCCTCGCCATGCCCCGACTCTAGAGGAGCGAGCACGCCGGATGATCGACGCCCGCCCGGGTGCGGGGCCACCAGGCAGGAGAGACTGGGCGGCGCGTCCTCAATTCGGGGCGAAGCCGTTGCCATGTCGCTCTCGATCACGCACCCTTTCTGTCGGCCGGTAAGGCAATCTGGATCCAGACGGGGAGGTACGGGTGCGGGGTCGTTCGCCGTGGCGGTATCCCGCTCGTATCGTGCCCCTGGCGTTTCTCGGCGCCATCGCCCTGGGGACCGCGCTCATGATGCTCCCCGCCGCGCGGGCTGAGCCCGGGCACGCGCCCTTCGTGACCGCGTTGTTCACTGCCACCAGCACTGTCTGTGTCACCGGGCTGACCGTGGTGGACACGCCCACTTACTGGTCCGGTTTCGGCGAGGTCCTGATCACGGTGCTCTCGCAGATCGGCGGCTTCGGCATCATGACGCTCGCGACGCTGCTCAGCCTGCTGGTGTCGCGCCGGCTCGGTCTGCGTAGCCGGCTCATGGCGCAGGCCGAGAGTTCGGGACTGCTCGGCGGCAACGTCGGCGGGGTGCTGATCCGGGTTGCGATCGTCATGTTCGCGACCGAGGCGGTGATCAGCGTCGTGCTGACCCTGCGGTTCTGGTTGGCGTACGACTATTCGTTCGGCCGCGCCGTGTGGGAGGCCGTCTTCCATGCGGTGCAGGCCTTCAACAACGCGGGCTTCGCGCTCTACCCCGACAGTCTGGTGCGCTTCGTCGACGACTGGTGGATCTGCATGCCGATCTCACTCGGCGTGCTGGCCGGTTCCATCGGATTCCCGGTGCTCTTCGAGCTGGCACGCGAGTGGCGTACCCCCGGATTCTGGTCCACCCACACGCGTCTGACGGTCTGGGGCACGCTGCTGCTGGGCTCCGTCGGTTTCCTCGTCTTCCTCATTTTCGAATGGGGCAACCCGCAGACTCTGGGATCGCTCAGCACACCCACCAAGGTGCTCGCGGCTTTCATGCAGAGCATGATGACCCGCTCAGGCGGGTTGAACAGCATCAGCCTGGGCGACATGAGCAACGAGACGATCGCCGTCACGAGCGGGCTCATGTTCATCGGCGGCGGCAGCGCGAGCACCGCCGGCGGCATCAAGGTCACCACCTTCCTGCTGCTGGCGTACGTGATCTGGGCGGAGATCCGGGGTGAGCCGGACGTGGTGATCCGCAAGCGCCGGATCGCCGAGGAGACCCAGCGACAGGCGGTCACGGTCGCCCTCCTCGGGGTCGCCCTCGTCTCCGCCGGCACGCTCGGGCTGGTCGGGCTCACCGACGACGTGCCGTTCGACCGCGCCCTGTTCGAGGTGATCTCGGCTTTCGCCACGGTCGGGCTCAGTACCGGCATCACCGCCGACCTCCCGCCGTCCGCGCAGGTCATGCTTGTGGTCCTGATGTATGTCGGCCGCATCGGTACGATCGCCGTGGGTACGGCGATCGCGCTGAACACCCGCCGCCGGCTCTACCGCTATCCGGAGGAGCGACCCCTCGTTGGCTGACAAGAAGTTCATCGCGAGCCCGGACAACGTCGTTGTCATCGGCCTGGGCCGCTTCGGCGGGCTGGTCGCCGAGTCCCTGGTCAACCTCGGTCACGAGGTTCTGGGCATCGACTCCGACCCGCACATCGTGCAGGACTGGTCCGACCGGCTCACCCAGGTCGTGGAGACGGATGCCACCGACACCGAGGCCCTGCGCCAGCTCGGGGTGCAGGACTTCTCCCGTGCGGTCGTCGGCATCGGCACCAAGCTCGAGGCCAGCGTGCTGACCGTGCTGACGCTCGTCGAGGTGGGTGTGCCGGAGATCTGGGCCAAGGCGATCAACGTCAAGCACGGCAAGATCCTCTCCGCGGTCGGCGCCCGGCACGTCGTCTACCCGGAAGCGGAGATGGGCGAGCGGGTGGCTCATCTGATCACCGGCCGGATGCTGGACTACATCGAGTTCGACGACGGCTTCGCCATCGCGAAGGTGCGGGCACCGAAGGACGCGATCGGCCGTTCCCTGGCCGATATCGGGCTACGCAGCAAGTGGGGCGTGACGGTGGTCGGCACGAAATTGCCCGGGGAGGACTTCACCTACGCGCGCCCGGAAACAATCGTCCCCGGGGGCTGCATCCTGATCGTCGCCGGCGACACCACCAAGGTGGAACGGTTCGCTGCGGTGACCTGACGTCACACCGTGACTGAGAAGCCGGATTTCTTCTCCGGCGCCTTGGCCGGTGGCCGGCTGCTCTTCGCCGGTGCCGGCGTGCGTGCCTTCTCTTTCTTCCGCGGAGAAGGAGAAGGCTTCTTCCGCAGGTCCGACGCCGGCGTCCCCCCGGAGACGTCCGCCGCCGGGGCCGCCCCCACCGCTCCCAGCACCTCGGCCTTGCACGCCTTCCCGTTCAGCGTGAAGGCCACCGGCAGCGGATTGCTGACCCGGTAACTACCGCTCAGCGTCACGCTGGCTGACCGGCCCGGCCGCAGTTTCACCCCGTTCTTGGCCCGGAGCACCAGCTTGCGGCCGCGCTGGGTGAGCCGTTTCGGCGCGTCGGTGAGGCGCTGGCCGCCCGCGAAGGTGAACTCCAGGGACCAGGCCGACAGCACGTGCTCGCCGGTGTTGACCACGGTGACCTGGGCGCCGAAGTCCGAGCCGGAGTCGCGCTGCACGCGGTAGCGGACCTTGCAGCCCGTACCGTGCGGGACCACCGCGCCCGGTCCGGCGCCCGCCGCCGCGGCCTGGGCCGTGCCCACGTCGACCGGCTCGCGGGTCGAGGACCAGACCAGACCCACCGTCGCCGCCAGGATGATCGTCGCGACGCCGGCCTGCAGGCGGTGCCGTCCGGTCAGCACCGCCTCGGTGAGCCGCCCGACCGGGACCAGGTCGCGCAGCAGACCGCCGGCGCGGAACAGTCCGCCGCCCAGCGGTTGCGGGCCGCCGAGCCGCAACGCCCGGGCCACCCGCAGGCCGGCGCGGACGCGCAGGCCGGGGGCGCGGGCGGGGCGCGGCACCGGGTGGGGTGACGGGCGCGGGCCGGGAGCGGTCGCGCCGACCGGCGGGATGATCGGCTGGAGTCCGACCAGGGCCGCCAGCTGCGTGGCGACGTCGGCCGCGCCCGGCCGGTCCCCGGGCTGCTTGGCCAGGCAGCGCAGGCACAGGTCGGCCACCTGCTCCGGCATTCCGGGCAGCGTGGGTACGGGCTCCGGATCGGCGAACAGGTGAGCCCGCAACGCCTGCGTGGTGTTGCCGGCCGGCCACGGCAGCCGCCCGGTGAGCGTCCGGTAGAGCAGCAGGCCCAGGGCGTACACGTCGGCCGCGGGCGCGACCGGGCCGCCGCCCAGTCGCTCCGGAGCCAGGTACGCCGGGGTGCCCAGCAGGCTGCCGTCCGGCGCCGCGTCCCGCTGCCCGATCAGCGCCGAGATGCCGAAGTCGACGACTTTCGCTCCCGCGCCGGTGAGCATCACGTTCGCCGGGGTGACGTCGCGGTGCACCACGCCCCGGGCGTGCGCCGTGGCCAGGGCGGAGGCCACCTCGGTCGCGATGATCACCGCTTCGCGCCAGGGCAGCGGGCCCTGCCGCCGGAGGCGGGCGGCGACCGACTCGCCGTCGTTGAGTTCCATCACCACGTACGGGACCGTGCGGTGCTCGTCGAGCGGGGATTCCCCGAAGTCGAACACGCCGGTGATGTGCGGGTGGCACAGCCGGGCCGCGGCCAGCGCCTCCAGCCGCAGCCGGTCGCGGAACGTCGAGTCACCGGCGAGCTGCGGCGACAGCACCTTGACGGCGACGGCCCGGCCCAGCACCTGATCGTGGCCCCGCCACACGACGGACATGCCGCCGGTGCCGAGCCGTTCGACCAGGCGGTACCGGTCGCCGACAAGGCTGCCCTGTCCCCCGGCCGCCAGCCAACCCATGTGCCGATTGTGGCCCGAGGGACACCCCGCTCACCGGGGGTCGGCGGAAATCACGGACGCCTCCGGCGTGCTCTGACCAGCACATCGCTCTTTGTCCGGAATAACGCCGGGATCACCCGGCCAGGAGCTGATCCACCGGTGCGAAGTCGTCGGTCAGCACCCGGGCGCCGTCGATGAAGTCGGTGAGCCGCTGACCCGAGACCAACTGCACCGGCTCGTTCACCAGGTCGAGATGATTGCGCAGTTCGTCCAGGGCCAGCGGCGACTTCGACGCCACGATCACGAAGTTGGAGCCGGTCTTCCCGTCCAGCGCGGCCTCCGGCGCGACCAGGGCCACGTGCGGGAAGACGTCGGCCACGGTGGCCAGCTCGGCCCGGATGAAACGGTTCGGCGGGTAGTCGATGACGTTCTGCGCGTACACGCCGTCGGCGCGCAGCACGCGGGCGATGTCGGCAGCCATCTCCCGGGTGGCCAGGTGCCACGGGACCACGAGGTGGCCGAACGCGTCGCCGACCACCACGTCGTACCCCTCGCTCCGCTGCTCGGCCAGGCCGACCCGCGCGTCGCCGACGCGGACCCGCAGGTTCGGCCCGGTCCGCAGGCCCAGCTCGCGCCGGTCGAGGTCGACCAGGCCGCCGTCGAGCTCCAGGACGAGCTGGTCGCTGCCGGGCCGCGCGTGCGCCACGTACGCCGGCACGGTGAACCCGCCACCCCCCAGGTGCAGCGCACTGATCGGGGCCCCGCCGGCCTTGACGACGTCGACGACGGCACCGATCCACTGCACGTACGCGAACTCGAGGTTGGTGGGGTCGTTCAGGTCGACGTACGAGTGCCGCGCCGAGTTCAGGATCAGCGTCCGCCCGCCGGGCGTGCTGGGGTCGGCGTCCACCCGCGCGCAGTGGTACGCGGTCTCGATGTCGCAGGGGGTCGGTGCGGTGGCGCCCAGCCCGGCGCCGAACAGTCCGATGATGACCACGACGGCCCGGGTCCGCGGCTTGCCCGGCAGCTTCAGCTCGGGGTTGTTGCGGTGCAGCCACCAGCCCAGCCCGAAGCCCGCCACGGCGAGCACACCGGCCAGGGTCAGCACGATCCAGCTGCTGGGCATCGCGGCGACGAGGACGAAGCCGGTGCCCAGCGTCGCGGTGATCGCGCCGAGCGTGCCGAAGCTGGACAGCCGGCCCACCACCTCGCCGGTCCGGCGCAGGTCACCGAGCTGGAGCTTCACCGTCAGCGGGGTGATCGCGGCGAGCAGGAAGGCGGGCAGGAAGACGGCCAGCACGGCCAGCAGCAGCACAGCCGGTGCCGACCCGCCGCGCAGCAGCTCACCACCCCAGCGGACCAGCGGCAGGGTGATCGCCGTGCCGATCGCGGCGAGCAGCAGAGCGGGGGCCAGCAGCAGCCGGGGGTCGAACCTGTCGGCGAGCCGGCCGCCGAGCCAGGTGCCGTACGCGATGGCCGCCAGCGCGATCCCGATCACGGAGCTGCTGACCTGCAGGGTCACCCCGACGTAGGGGCCGACGAGCCGCAGCGCCACGATCTCCAGGACCAGCACGGCGCCGCTGGCGAAGAACACCAGTGCGGTGGCCAGTCCGGAGGGCAGGGCGCGAGGGGCGGAGGTCTCCATCGCGCGGATGCTACCGGCGCGCTCCTGTCAGATGACTGATAGGTGCACGTGGTTGGTGTGAGTGGCGTTCGGTCCGCCCGAGCCGCTGTAGCCGCGCCAGCCGGTGCCCGGGTGCCAGATCTGCCGGTACCAGATGACGTACAGCACGCCCAGGCGCGAGGCGTTCTTCACCAGGTACGCCGCCAGGTTGTCGCCGTAGATACGGTCGCCGCCGGACGCGTTGACGTTCTCGAAGCCGCCGGAGGCCGCGGAGAAGTCACAGGCCCGGCCCTTGGGGTGCTCACCGGAGGAACGCTGGCTGAAGCAACCCGTGTACCGCTTGAAGCCCGCCGCCCGGGCCTGCTGGTACGCGTTCAGCGTCCGCGGCGTGATGCACCCGCTGCCGCCTGGGGAGGGGTCGCTGACCGAGCAGGACTCCCTGGGCCAGGAGCCGTCGGAGTTGCGCGGGGCCGGCTTGGCCAGCGGCGAGTTGGCGTTGATGAAGCCGCTGCGCGCCGCGCCGCCGCCGGCGATGGCCAGCGCCTGCTCGGCCTGCTGCTTCTTCTTGGCCATGACCGTGACCTGCTTCTGTTGCTCCTTGACCTCCAGGTCGATGGCCTGTTTGGCCCGCTCGGTGGTCTCCAGCGCCTCGCGGTAGCCGGTCAGGACCTTGCCGTCGATCTGGGCCATCTGGTCCAGGCGCAGCGCGCGTTCCATGAACGTGTCCGGCGAGGTGGCGTTGAGCAGCAGGGTCATCGTGTTGAAGCGGCCCTGCCGGTACGCGCGGTTGGCGACCTCGCTGACCCGGCCCTGCAGCTCGCTGGTCTTCTGCTTGGACTGGGCCAGCGTGACAGTGAGCTGCTTCTGCCGCTTCTTGGAGTTCTCGAGCTTGTTCTTGGCTTCGATGTGGCCCTTGGCCGCGGACTCGAGCGCCGACCGCAGGGTCTTCGTGCCGCCCTCCTCGTCCGGTTCCGCGCGCGCAGCCGGGGCGGCGACGAGCAGCACCGCGAGGGCAGCGAGGATGGCCAGGACAGGCTGAAGCCGGCGCAGGAGAGTCGCCGCCACGGTCTACCTCCCAAGTCGTGAGCGCGGTGACTCTACCGCGCCGCACGTCGAAACGGCAGCGCGCTCACGTCGACGAATATCCACCGTCGACGAAGAGTGTCTGGCCGGTCACCGCAGCGCTAGCGGCACTCGCCAGATATACCGCGCATCCGGCGAAATCGCTCGGCACCCCGTTGCGGCCGATCATCGTGCGCCGGGCATGCGCGGCGACCTTCTCCGGATCGGCGAAGACCGGCTCGGTCAGCGGCGTGTGCACCACTCCGGGGGCTACCGCGTTGCAGCAGACGCCACGGGCCGACCACGCCTCCGCCTGCGACCGGGTCAGGGCCACCAGACCGGCCTTCGAGACGCCGTAGGCGCCGCTGTTGCCGTACGCGCGGAAGGCCTGCTGCGACACGACGTTGATGATCCGGCCCCAGCCACGGGCGGCCATCGCCGACCCGAAACGCTGCCCGAGCTGGAAGGGCGCGGTCAGGTTGGCGGCCAGCGTGACGTCCCAGTCGTCGTCGGTCAGCGCGTCCATCGGCGGCCGCCGGTTCACCGCCGCCGCGTTGACGAGGATGTCCGGTTCCCCGTACCGGGTGACGATCGTGTCGATCGCGGCCGCGAGCGCCGCCCGGTCGGCGAGATCCGCCGGGACCGCGCCGGCCTCGACGCCGTCGGCGGTCAGTTCGCCGATCGTCTCGGCCAGCGGCTCCGGGCGCCGGGCGACCAGCACGATGCGGGCGCCGGCGCGGCCCAGCGCGCCGGCCATGGCCCGGCCGATCCCGGAACTGCCGCCGGTCACGACCGCGGTCCGGCCGGCCAGACCGAAAAGCTCAGACAGGTACGCAGACATGGGGGCACCCTAATATCCGAAGTATGGCGTTCACCGAGGCGTTTCCTGTCATCACCGTCACTGACCTGCCGGCCGCCGTCGCCTTCTACCGCGACGGGCTGGGCTTCGCCGAGCAGTACCGGTTCCCCGCCGAGGGCGAGCCGGTCTTCGTGACCCTGCGGCTGGGCACCAGCGAGCTGGGCATCGGCGCCGACACGACAGCCGGCTACGAGCTGTGCGTCTACGCCGACGACTGCGACGAGGCCGTCGCCCGGCTGCGCTCAGCCGGCGCCGAGATCCTGGCCGAGCCGGCCGACCAGCCCTGGGGCGAACGGCTGGCCCGGGCCGTCGACCCCGGCGGCCACAAGCTGATGATCCTGTCGAAGCTGTCGGGCCTGCCCTAGGCGAACAGGGCGGCGTGCGCCGTACGCCAGATGTCCTCGTTGGCCGCGACCAGCAGACCCCGCTCCGAGTCGGTCGCCCGGTACGGCGAGCCGTCCAGGTGCAGCACCGTGCCGCCGGCCTCGCGCACGATCAGTGAGCCCGGCACGTGATCCCAGGGCAGGATCCGCCAGAAGGTGGCGAACTGCTGCTCGTCGGAGACGACCGCCGGATACTCGTAGCCCGCGCAGTGGTGGCCGCCGGTCACCGTGCCCAGCGTGGCGATCCGCGACTCGATCCGCCGGCGCAGGTCGTCGGGGAAGTAGTTGCGCGACAGCGAACCGGTCAGCCCGGACGCACCCGGGTCGTCGGTGCGGGTCTTGATGCGCAGCCCGTCGATGAACGTGCCGCTGCCCGCCTCCGCGACCGTCATCCGGTCGGCGACCACGTCGAGGATCCAGGACGCGGCCGGCTCCCCGTCGCGCAGCAGCGCGACCATCACCGCGAACGGGGTCTTGCCGGCGGCGAAGTTGTTGGTCCCGTCGACCGGGTCGACGATCCAGACCGCGCCGGAGTCACCGACCCGGGCCAGCACGCCCGGATCGGCCGCCACGGCCTCCTCGCCGACGACCTGCGAGCCGGGCAGCAGCGCGGTCAGGCCGGTGGTCAGCGCCCGCTCGGACTCCTGGTCGGCGATGGTGACCAGGTCGCCGGGCGACTTCTGGTGGATCTCGGCGTCGCTCAGGTGCCGCCACCGGGGCAGCACGATGGTCTGCGCCACCTCCCGGACCAGGGTGGTGACCTCGTCGATCAGGTCGTCACGCACGCGGCGGCAACTTCACGACGCTGACGAAGAACTCGTCGATCTGCCGGATCACCGAGATGAACCGGTCGAAGTCGACCGGCTTGGTGACGTAGGCGTTGGCGTGCAGCTGGTAGCTGCGCAGGATGTCCTCGTCGGCGGCCGAGGTGGTCAGCACCACCACCGGGATGCGGCAGAGGTCGTCGTCCTTCTTGACCTCCTCGAGCACCTCCCGGCCGTCGCGGCGGGGCAGGTTCAGATCGAGCAGGATCAGGTCGGGCCGCAGCGCATTCTCGTACGGGCCCTCGCGGCGCAGGTAGGCCAGCGCTTCGGCACCGTCTGACACCACGGTCAGCCGGTTACGGACCTTGTGCTCCTCGAACGCCTCCTGCGTCATGAGCACGTCGCCCGGGTCGTCCTCGACGAGCAGCACCTCGATGGGTGTGCCGTCCTGCCGCACCGCACCCGTCATGCTGGGCCTCCTTCAGCACGTTCCGGACTCATGCCGCGACCTCATCCTGTTTCCGGGGCTCCGCCACCGGCACGCCGGCGAGCAGAGGCAACGTGAAGTAGATCGACGTGCCCTCGGCCACCTCGAGGTCGAGCCAGATCCGTCCGCCATGGTATTCGACGATCTTCTTGACGATCGCCAGCCCGATGCCCGTGCCCTCGTACGCGTCCCGCGCGTGCAGCCGCTGGAAGATCACGAAGACCTTGTCGGCGAACTCGGGCTCGATGCCGATGCCGTTGTCCCGGACGTTGATCTGCCACTCGTCCTCGAGGCGCTCGGCCGACACCCGGATGACCGGGGCGACGTCCGGGCGGCGGAACTTCAGCGAGTTGCCGATCAGGTTGACGAACAGGGTGGTGAGCAGCGGCTCCTCGCCCTCCACGGTGGGCAGGTCGGACCAGTTGATCTCGGCGTCGTCGCCGGCCCGGGCCTCCAGCTGCGACTTCACCTCGGTCAGCACCCGGTCCAGGTCCACGTCGGTGAAGCCCGCGGTGAGCCGGCCGATCCGGGAGAACGCCAGCAGGTCGTTGATCAGGCGCTGCATCCGCTGGGCGCCGTCGACCGCGAAGGCGATGTACTGGTCGGCGCGCTCGTCCATCTGACCCGCGTAACGGCGCTGCAGCAGCTGGCAGAAGCTGGCCACCTTGCGCAGCGGCTCCTGCAGGTCGTGCGAGGCCACGTAGGCGAACTGCTCGAGGTCGCGGTTGGACCGGGTCAGTTCCTCCGCCTGCTGTTTGAGCTGGTCGTTGACCCACTCGATCTGCCCGCGGGCCTCGCGCACCTCGCTCAGCTCGCTGGCGATCTGTCTGCGCATCCCGTCCACGTCGGCGGCCAGCACGCGCAGCTCGGGGGAACCGCCGCTGGTGATCTGCTTGTCGTAGTCGCCGCGGGCCACCTCCCGGACCTGCTCGGCCAGCTCGGTCACCGGCCGGCTGACCAGGCGGTCGAGCAGCAGGAGCAGGATCGCGCCGGCCAGGATGACCACCACCGCGGCGAAGATCTCCAGGGCGACGAGCACGGTGCCGGTGCGCTTGGCCGACGCCGCGGAGGCGTTGCGGACCACCAGAATGTCCTGCTGCAGGTCGGTGATCGCCGCCCGCAGCGCGTCGAACTGCCGGGTGTCCGCGCGGTCGATCAGCGCCTGCCCGGCCGCCGGGCCCTCGTCGCGAACGGCGTTGATCACCGGCTCCGCGACCGTGGCACGCCACTGATCCGCACGGAGCTGCACCTGCTGGAGCGAGGCGCGCACCGCCGGGTCCCCGTCGGGGCCGTTGAGCCGGTTGATCTCGTCGAGCAGTCGCTGCTGGGCGGCCAGGCCGTCGTTGTAGGGCTTCAGGTTGTTCTGGTCGCCGCTGATCGCGTACCCGCGGATGCCGGTCTCCTGATTGACCACCGCGGTGTTGAGGCTCTCGCCGGAGGCCCGCATCGGGCCGGTCTTGTTCAGGATGTTGTCGATGTGCTCGTTGCTGTCCGCGGCGGTGATCGCGGCGAAGGCACCGAGGATCGCCAGCAACAGCGCGACGGTCAGCGACAGGGCGACCACCCGGCGGCGCAACGTCCAGGTGCGCAGGTCGAGCAGCTTCATCGGCCGCCGCCCCGGGAGATCAGCAGCATCGCCACGTCGTCGGCGAGCGGGCCGCCGTTGCCCTGCTCGGCCCGGCCCACCAGCCACGCCGGGAGCGCGGCCAGCGGCACGTCCTTGGCGGCCGGCTCGGCGAGCACGCCGCACAGACCGTCCACGTCGAGCCGTTCGTTGCCCACGCCGGTGTGCCCCTCGATCAGTCCGTCGGTGTACATCAGCAGGGACCAGTCATCGCCGGAGAGCTCCACGTCGGTCGCGGGGGTGGGGGTGGGTTTGACGCCCAGCACGATGCCGCGGCGGGCGGCGACCGGCTCGGCCCGCCCGTCTCTGAGCAGCACCGGCGGCGGATGGCCGGCCAGCCGCACGGTGGCCCGGCCGGCGCTCAGGTCGAGGACCACCGACGCGACCGTGGCGAAGACCTCGCGGGCGCGCCGCTCGCTCATCAGGACCTGCTCCAGCGCGCCCAGGATCTGGTCCTCGGGCACGCCGCCGAGCACCAGCGCCCGCCAGGCCACCCGGAGCTCGACGCCGAGGGCGGCCTCGTCCACGCTGTGCCCGCAGACGTCACCGACGATGACGTGCAGCCGGTCGGGGCCGACCTGCACCACGTCGAAGAAGTCGCCGCCGAGCAGGCCCATCGCCCGCCCGGAGCGGTAGAACGTGTGCACCGCGACCTCGGTGGTCTGCATCAGCGGCTGGGGCAGCAGGCCGCGTTCGAGCCGGGCCGACTCGGCCTGGCGCAGCTCCACCTCGCGCAGCCGCTGGGTGTTCTCGTCGGCGCGCTTGCGCTCGACCGCGTACCGCAGGGCGCGGACCAGCAGGACGCCGTCGACCTGCCCCTTGACCAGGTAGTCCTGGGCGCCCTCGGCGACCGCCGCCACCCCGAGGTGCTCGTCGGAGCGGCCGGTCAGCACACAGACCGCGGCGCTGCCGGCCACCGCGAGCAGCTTGCGCAGGCCGTCGATGCCCTCGGCGTCGGGCAGCCCCAGATCCAGCAGGACGCACTGCACGCCGCGCATCATCGGCCGGGCCTCGCGCAGGCTGGTCGCCACCCGCAGGTCGAACAGCGCACCCGCCTCGGCGAGCAGCTCCTTGACGAGGAACGCGTCGCCCTCGTCGTCCTCGACCAGCAGGATGCGCAGCCGTTCGGGGGCTTTCAACCCCGCCGGCGGCACCGTGAGAGCGCGTTCGCTCACCACGCCACCCCGCACGACGGGGTGCGCGCAACGGCGGCTCCGGCGCGGTGGGAACGCTTGATGGCTCGACTCCTTCGGGCGTGACCCGCTGATAGTCCACCACCGGCTGCGGACGCACAACACCGGACACCCGCGGCAGCGGCGCGGGTCACGCCGGCGGCCCGTACGACTGGTCCTCGGCCACCCGGCGGGCGTGCTCGGCGATCACCTGACCGAGGATGCCGTGCAGCCGGCCGCAGTCGCCGCAGTGCAGGTTCTCGTCCAGGCGCCGGCTGCCGCAGCCGGTGCACGTGCCCCGGTCGGCGGGGTCCCGGTACGCCTCCAGCGCCCGGCACATCGCCCGCACGACATGGTCGCTGACCTGGAACGTCGCCTCCCCGAGCGCGGTACGCAGGCCGAGCACGGCGACGGGACCGCCCTCGGGCGCCGGGTCGTAGCAGGCGACCCGGTCGATGAACTCGGCGAACACGGCAGGGGGGTCGAGCGGGGCGGTCACCGCACAAAGTTATGTCACCGCTTCGAGAGATCCACGGGGTACCCGGGCGGGGTCACAGCGGCTTAGATGTCATCCGAGGCGTCGTGAAGGAGGCTCACGTGGGCGTACCGCGGATCGAGGCCGCGTCCCGGGCCCTGGCCCGGCCCACCCACCGGGTGGGCGCGGCACTGCTCGCGGTCGTGTTGCTGCTGTTCGTCGCGGTGGCGGCGCAGCAGTCCGTGCAGCCGCCCGGGGCGCGGGCCGTCGATGCCCCGGCCGCCGAGTTCAGCGCCGGACGCGCGTTCCAGCAGGTCCAGGCGATCGGCACGCAGCCGCACGTGGCGGGCAGCGCGCCCGCCGACGCGGTCCGCGAGCGTCTCCTGACCACCCTGCGCGGCCTGGGCCTGAGCCCCGAGGTGCAGGACACGGTGTCGGTGCAGGGCGGCGAGTTGTCGGCGAGCGCCGGCGGCAGCGGCCTGGCCCGGGTCCGCAACGTGGTGACCCTGCTGCCCGGCACAGCGTCGACCGGCCGGATCTTCCTGGTCGCGCACTACGACTCGGCCCAGGTCTCACCCGGCGGCAACGACGACGGGGCGGGCACCGCCGCGATCCTCGAGATTGCCCGGGCGCTGGCGGCCGGACCGCGGCTGCGCAACGACGTCGTGCTCGTGCTCACGGACGCCGAGGAGGCCTGCCTGTGCGGGGCGAAGGCGTTCGTGGATCAGCATCCGCTGGCCCGTGACGGTGGCGTCGTGCTCAACCTGGAGGCCCGCGGCAGCACCGGACCGGCGATCATGTTCGAGACCGCGACGGACAACGCGGGCCTGACCGGGGTGTACGCCGAGGCGCCGCGGCCGGTGGGCACCTCGTTCGCGGTCGAGGTCTATCGGCTGCTGCCCAACGACACCGACTTCACCCCGTTCCTCGATGCGGGCTTCACCGGCTTCAACAGCGCGTACATCGACGGCTCGGCGGTCTATCACGCGCCGACCGACACCCCGGCGACGATGGACCGGGACAGCCTGCAGCACCTCGGCGCGAACACCCTGGCGCTGACCCGCGAGCTCGGTGGCCGCGAGCTGCCCGCGCTGCGTTCCGACGGCGACGCGGTGTATTTCCCGGTGCCCGGCGGGCTGGCGGTCTACCCCGGTTCGCTGACCTGGCCGCTGGCCGCGCTGGCGTTGCTGGCCGTGCTGGCGCTGGCCTGGCTGGCCCGGCGTCGCGGGCTGGCCACCGGGGCCCGGCTGGCGGGCGGCTTCGGGCTGGCCCTGGTGCCGCTCGTCGCGGCCCCGGTGGCGGCCCAGCTCCTGTGGGCAATGTTGAAAGTCATCCGGCCGGGGTACGCCGCTCAGCTCATCGACCCGTACCGGCCGTTCTGGTACAGGCTGGCGATCCTGGCGCTGACCGCGACGATCGTGTTCGCCTGGTACGCCCTGCTACGCCGCCGGATGAGCCCGGCGGCGCTGGCCGTCGGTGGCCTGGGCTGGCTGGCGGTGCTCGGCCTCGCGCTGGCCGCCTTCGCTCCCGGCGGCTCCTACCTCGCGGCCCTTCCCGCCCTGGCCGGTGCGCTCGCGGGCATCGTCGCGGTGCTGCTGCGCGGCTGGTGGTCGGTGCTGGCGGTGACGGTGGGCGCGGCCGTCGCAGTCGTGGTGCTGCTGCCCACGGTGGTCATGTTCTTCCCGGCCCTGGGCCTGGCGCTCGGCGCTGCCAGCGCATTCTTCGCGACGCTGCTGGCCCTGGCCACGCTGCCGATCGTCGATCTGCTGCATCCGGAGGCCGGGGGCCAGCGCGGGATGGTGGCGCTGCGGGCCCGGCGGCTCGGGGGCCTGCCGACGCTGGTGGCGGCGCTCACCGCCGTCGCCTGCGTCGGCCGTGGACCGCTTCGACCGGGCCCACCCCTCCCCCACCCACCTGATGTACGCCCTGGACACGGACACCGGCCAGGCGCGCTGGCTGAGCCAGGAGAGCAGGCCGCAGGAGTGGACAGGTCAGTACGTCACGGACGAGCCGGCGCCGGTCATCGAGACCTTGCCGGCGTTCGGCCCGGAGGAGGTGTTGAGCGGACCCGCCCAGCCCGCGCAACTGCCGGCCCCGACCCTGACCCCGTCGGCCAACACGACGACCGGGGGCCTGCGCACCGTGGCCTTCCGGCTGACCCCGCAACGAGCGGTACGCCTGATCACCGTGCACGTCAACGCCGAGGCGACGGTCAGCGCGGCCACGGTCTCCGGCCGTCCGGTGCCCACGGACAAGAAGGCCGGCGGACCGTGGGGCTTCGGCTTCGTCTTCCATGCGCCCCCGCCGGAGGGCATCGAGGTGAGGCTCACCGTCCCCGCGGGGACCCCGCTGCGCCTGCGCGTGATGGACGCCAGCGACGGGCTGTCCGCCCTGCCCGGCTTCCGGCCCCGGCCGGCGGATGTCGGCATCGTGGGGTCACACAGCTCGGAGATGCTCGCGGTGGCGCACACCTTCACGCTGTGACGGCTAGCGTCCGCGCCGGCCCTTGCCCTGGGCCGACTCGAACTTGAAGTGCACGAAGAGCCGTCCCCAGTTGTCGCCGTCCTTCTCGACCCGGTGGTAGAGCTGCTTGATCTCCTTCTGGTCCAGGAATCGGATCACCTTCTTCTTGAGGGCGCCCGAGCCCTTGCCCGGGATGATCTCGACGAGCGTGGCCTTCTTCTGGATGGCCTCGTCGATGACGTCGCGCAGCGCCTTGTCGATCTGGGTGCCCTTGTTGAAGATGTCGTGCAGGTCCAGCTTGATCTTCACGTCTGCGTTCCCCGTCCCTCGTCGTTCTTGCCCAGCCAGGTCTCGACCCGCCGCAGCGCCTCGGTGTAGTCACCGTGATTCTTCATCGCCGCGGCCAGCCGCAGGTGCGGCAGGGCCTCACGGAAGCGGCCGGCCCTTTCGAGGGTCCGGCCGAGGACGTGGTGTGCGTAGTGATCGGAAGGATCATGTTCGATCAGCGTTCTCAGCTGCGCCTCCGCTCCGCCCAGCTGCGCCGAGTTGAAGTAGGCGCGGGCCAGCAGCTGGCGGACCGCGGTGTTGTGCGGCTCGGCCTCGACGATCGGTTCCAGCAGCCGGGCTGCCCCGAGAGGGTCGCCGGACTCGAAGAAGAATGTGGCCCTGCGGTACTCCTCGAGAAGATCCACGACCCCGCTCCCCACGCTCGCGCACCAGCGACTGATTTTTCCCGCGGCGGAAAACCCAGGCAAAACCGCACCTGAGACAACGCTGGCACAACAACTGCCGAACGGCGAGTGTTCCAGTGGCCCAAGCTTCCCGACATTTCCCCCCATTCAGCAACCCTCGCGGCACAGAATGCCGGGGTGGGGGACTTCCCGCTCCATCTCGTCCAGGCGCCGCGACGTCACCGGTACGCGCGCGCCAAAGCGCTGCTGATCGGGCTCCTCACGCTGGCCATGTGCCTGTTGCTGGCCGGCGCGACAGCACGGCCCGAACTGCGCTCGGCGGCCTTCGCGATCCCCGGCATGACCGCGATAGGCTCCCCGCCCACCGGTCGCTCCTGGGCCCCGGCACCCCGGGACACCGGCGGTCTGCGCAGTCTGGCCACTGCCGGCCGGGGTGAGTTCGCCCTGCACACGGCGGCCGGGGACGTCACCTTCCTGCCCGGGGTGAACCTGGGCAGCACCACGCCGGGGCATCAGCCCGGTGAGCTGTCGGTGAGCACCGGGCAGTACCGGACCTGGTTCGCGGCGATGACGTGGCTGGGCCTGCGCGTGGTGCGGATCTACACGATCCACCCGCCGTCCTTCTACACCGAGCTGGCCGCCCACAACCGGGCGAACCCGGACCAGCCGCTCTATCTCATGCAGGGCGTCTATCCGCCCGACGAGTCGTACGCCGAGAAGAACAACCTCTTCGACCGGGCCGTCACGACCGCGTTCCAGCGGGAGATCAGGGACGCCGACCGTGCGGTACGGGGCCGGCTCACGCGTACGCCGCAGCCGGGCCGGGCCGACGGCACCTGGACCGCCGACGTGACCCCGTGGCTGGCCGGCTGGATCATCGGCGCCGAGCTGGACCCCGTCGCGACCGCCCGTTCCGACGCCCGCAACGCCGCCGCTCCCCCGGTGCGTGGCCGCTACATCCGGAGCGCACCGCGGGCGACGCCGACCGAGCGCTGGCTGGCCGCCCGGCTCAACGAGCTGGCGACCCTGCAGGCGGCGGCCGGGCTGAGCCAGCCGCTCGCCTTCGTCAACTGGCCGACCACCGACCCGCTACGCCATCCCCAGGAGCCGCTACCGGAGGAGGATCTGGCCCAGCTGGACGCGAACCACGTGGTGGCGACCGCGAACTGGCCGGCCGGGACCTTCGCCGGCTACCACGCCTACCCGTACTACCCCGACTTCCAGCGGCACGAGCCCGCGCTGCTGGCCCACCGGTACGCGGGCCGCGCCGACCCGTACGCGGGTTATGTCGCCGCCCTGAAGCGGCACCACGGTGACCTGCCGACGCTAATCACCGAGTTCGGGGTGCCGTCGTCTCTCGGGTCGGCGCACAACGGCCCGCTCGGGCGCAGCCAGGGCGACCACAGCGAGCGCGAGGCCCTGCGGATCGACGCGGAGCTGCTGCGGCTGATCCGCGACGAGGGCCTGGCGGGCGGTTTCCTCTTCGCCTGGGTGGACGAGTGGTTCAAGATCTCCTGGAACACCCGGCTGCATCAGGACCCCGAGCGCCGCCAGCTCTGGCACGACCCGCTCACCAACGAGCAGCACTTCGGCCTGATCGCGATGGACGCGACCGGCTCTCCGGAGGCGGGCACCGATTATCTGCTGGACGACGAGAACGGCTGGCCGGCGCGGCGGGTCACGGCGCGGGTCGACGAGGCGTACCTGCGGTTGCGGGTCGGGCTCGGCAACCCCGTACCGAGCACGCTGACGCTCGGGTTCGACGTGCTGCCCGGGCTGACCGGCGAGCCCGCTCCCGGCACCGCGAACCGCAGCGCCGACGCCGCGTTCTTCCTGGACCTGGTGGCCCGGACGGGCCAGGCGTACCTGCGCCGGCAGCTGGACCCGCTGCCGCTGGACATCAAGATCCCGGTCGCGGCCCGCGGACCGGCGGCCATCGGCTGGCAGCGTTTCGAGCTGATCGTGAACCGGGCGCGGACCGTCCCGGGCACCGGGCAGAAGCTGCCGGCCGAGCTGCAGAACGCGGGCGTGCTGCGGTACGGCAGCCCGGACACGGACAGCCGGGCCCTGTGGGAGCGCGACGGCGACGATCTCGTGGTGCGGGTGCCCTGGGCGATGCTGGGTTTCGCGGACCCGTCCCGGCACATGGTCGGCGTACCGGCCGGGCGCAAGCTGACCCTGCAGGCCGCGCCGGGCGTGGGTGTCACCGTGTCGGCGACCGGCACCGACCAGACGACCGGGCACGCGACCTGGGTGAACTGGAGCCGGCCGTACTACACCGAGCGGCTCAAGCAGGGCGCCGAGCAGTTCCGCGACGCCGCGCTGGAGACCGCGGGCCCCTGACGCGGGTCAGGACCGGCGGACGAGCCTGGCGGCCAGTCCCCCGCCCAGCAGCAGGGTGCCGAGGGCGATGAGGGCGATCGGGCTGAGCCCGGCGACCGGCAGGCCGGCGCCCGACCCGGGCAGGACCGACACGCTCATCCGGCGCGGTTGCCGGGTGTCCGCGGGCAGCGGCGCCGCGGCCGTGGGCGTGGCCGTGACGAACTCGCTGACGGTGAGGCCGTCCCCGGTGCGGACGACCACGGCGACGTCGTACTCCCGGTCGTTGCGCAGGCCGGTCAGCTCACAGCCGTCGGCGGTGGCGACGGTCAGCGTGCAACCGGACTCGTAGCCGGCGGTCGTCGCCCAGAAGTAGGCGAACTCCCCGGAGCCCAGGTCGGCCGGCGGCTGCCAGTCGACCCGCAGACCACCGTCGAGGGCGCGCACCCGGATGCCGGTCGCGGTCCCGGGCGGCCGGGGCAGACCCGCCACCGGTACGGGCACAGCACTCGCGACCGTCCGGCCCGTACCCAGCTGCCCGTCGGCACCGGCGCCCCAGCAGTACGCGTACCCCCGGGTGTCGAAAGCGCAGCTGTGGTCCGCGCCGGCGTCCAGATCGCGCAGCGCGGGCCCGGCGGTGCCGACCGGCACCGCCCGGGCCACCGAGCGGCCGCTGCCCAGCCGCCCGTCGGCCGCGGCGCCCCAGCAGAAGGCCCGGCCGGCCCGGTCCAGCCCGCAGGTGTATTCGCCGCCCGCGCTGATCTCGCCGAGCGCGGCGGCCAGGTCGACGTCGACCGGCTCGGGCTTCGCCTTGCGGGTCCCGGACCCGAGGGCCCGGGTGCCCCAGCAGGAGGCCCGCCCCTCGACCGTGAGCGCGCAGGCCTGCGTCCCGCCGACCGTGACCTCACGGATCCGGCCCCGCATCGGCCCGTCCGCCCCGACGGCCACCGGCTCGTCGCGGTCACCGCGACCGTCGGTCCCGAGCTGGCCGTAGGCGTCCGAGCCCCAGCAGTACGCGGCACCGGCGGCAGTCACGGCACAGGTGGTGTCGCTGCCCGCGGCGATGTCGACGACCGGGCCCCGCATACCGCTGCCCGCGCCGACCCGCACCGGCACCGCCGACCCGCGCAGCCCCGGTACGCCGAGCTGGCCGTGCGAGCCGTCGCCCCAGCACCAGGCGCCGCCCTCGTCGTCCACGGCACAGGTGTGCTGCGCGCCTGTGGTGATCTCCACCAGGTTCCGCCCGGCCGGTCCGGTCACCGCCACGGGGGCGTCCCGGTCGGTCCGCGCGCCGTCGCCGAGCTGTCCGGCGGAGTCGTCGCCCCAGCAGTGCGCGGCGCCGCGGACGTCGATCGCGCAGGTGTGCGCCTTGCCGGCGTCGACCGCGACGGCTTTGTGCAGGGCGAGCACCGCCTGCCCGGCGGGGTGCGCGGCCGGCCCGTCACCCAGTTGCCCCGACGAGTCGTCGCCCCAGCAGTAGAGCTCGCCGAGGCTGGTCAGGGCGCACGAGTGGGCGCCGCCCGCGGTGATCGTGGCCGTGCCCGGACCGGCGATCCGGATCGTGTCGGCGTTGATGCCGGGCGGGTACGGCCCCTGCGAGGACGCCGCCGGGGCCACCGGCAGCACGATGAGGGCGAGCGCCGCGAGGGCACCACCGAGACGACCCAGTCGCAACCGTTCCTCCGCTCTCTCTCGCCGGCACAACGCGGGACATTATGCGGAGTTTTAAGGTTTTAGTCCGTTTCCGACACGCTCCGGCCGGTGCTGCATGAAAACCAAGGTCAGCCCGTGTCCCGGACACACAGGTGCTACACAGGAAGCGGAAAGGCAGCGCAAAGCGTGGCCCGCGACAGTGGGGACATGACGATGGCGAACGCGGACAGCAGCACGGAGCTCCGGCGCCCCGACGGCGGCCCGGTCCGGGTGCTCGTGGTCGACGACGAGCCCACGCTGGCCGAGCTGCTCTCCATGGCCCTGCGCTACGAGGGCTGGGACGTGCGCAGCGCCGGCGACGGGCAGACCGCCGTCCGGACCGCCCGCGACTTCCGCCCGGACGCCGTCGTGCTCGACATGATGCTGCCCGACATCGACGGCCTCGAGGTCCTGCGCCGGCTGCGCGGCGAGTCGCCCGAGGTGCCGGTGCTGTTCCTGACCGCGAAGGACTCGGTCGAGGACCGGATCACCGGCCTGACCGCCGGCGGCGACGACTACGTCACCAAGCCGTTCAGCCTGGAGGAGGTCGTGGCCCGGCTGCGCGGCCTGATGCGCCGGATGGGCCACTCCCCGATGCGGACGGACTCCGAGCTCATCGTCGGTGACCTGAGCCTGGACGAGGACAGCCACGAGGTGCGCCGCGGGGGCGACCTCGTGACGCTGACGGCCACGGAGTTCGAGCTGCTGCGGTACCTGATGCGCAACCCGCGCCGGGTGCTGAGCAAGAGCCAGATCCTGGACCGGGTGTGGAACTACGACTTCGGCGGCCAGGCCAACGTGGTGGAGCTGTACATCTCGTACCTGCGCAAGAAGATCGATGTCGGCCGCAACCCGATGATCCACACCATGCGCGGAAGCGGTTATGTCCTCAAGCCCGCCGACTGAGGCCCGCCCGGCGCGATGGAACCCGGCCGGCTGGCCGCTGCGCACCCGGCTGGTCGCCATCATGATCGCCCTGTTGGTGCTGCTGGGCCTGGTCGTCGGGGGCACCGCGGAGATCTACCTGCACAAGTCGCTGTACCAGCAGCTCGACGCGAAGGTCCTCGAGACGAACGTCCGCAACCGCTGGGACGGCCGCGGTCCCCTTCCCCTCGGCGACAGGCCACCCCCGGGCTCCCAGACCAACTGGATCGTGACGCGTCTGGACAGCATCGGCGCGGTCACCAGCGGCGGCATCGTCGCCATCGACACGGACGCGGACGGCGTCTACGTGGCCTACTACAAGAAGCTGGCCGATCCGACCGTCGCGCGGCTCGCGTCGGTGGCGCCGGACAACACCCCGAGAGACCTCAACCTCGGCGCCGACCTCGGCGACTACCGCGTCGTGTCGGCGCTGAACGAGCGCGGCGGCGTCAGCATCACCGCACTGCCGCTGGACTCCACCCGGGCCACGCTGCTCCAGGCCGCGCTGGTCACCGGCGGCGCCGTGCTGGCTGCCCTGCTCATCGCCGGCTGGGCCGGGGCGTTCATCGTCCGCCGTACCCTCCAGCCGTTGTCCCGGGTGGCCGCCACCGCGACCCGGGTCTCGGAGCTGGAGCTGGACCGGGGTGAGGTCGAGCTCGCCCAGCGCGTGCCCGCCTCGGACACCGACCCGCGCACCGAGGTGGGCCAGGTCGGCTCGGCGCTGAACCGGCTGCTCGACCACGTCGGCAGCGCACTCGAGGCGCGGCACGCCAGCGAGATGCAGGTCCGGCAGTTCGTCGCCGACGCCAGCCACGAGCTGCGTACCCCGCTCGCCGCGATCCGGGGCTACGCCGAGCTCAGCCGCCGCAGCCGCCGGCCGGTCCCGGAGGAGATCGGCCACGTGCTGCGCCGCGTCGAGTCCGAGGCCGAGCGGATGACCGCGCTGGTCGAGGACCTGCTGCTGCTCGCCCGCCTGGACGCCGGCCGGCCGCTGGCCCAGGACCCGGTCGATCTGACCGTGCTGGTGGTGGACGCGGTGAGCGACGCGCACGCGGCCGGTCCCGGGCACGACTGGCAGCTCGACCTGCCCGCGGAGCCGGTGACGGTCACCGGTGACGCCCAGCGGCTGCATCAGGTGCTGGGGAACCTGCTGGCCAACGCCCGGACGCACACCCCGGAAGGCACGACCGTGACGGTCGGGGTGGGTGAGGCCGGGGGCGCCGCGGTGCTGACCGTGACCGACGCCGGGCCCGGCATCCCGGTGGAGTTGCAGCCGCACATCTTCGAGCGGTTCGCGCGCGGGGACAGTTCCCGGTCGCGGGCGGCGGGCAGCACGGGCCTGGGGCTGTCGATCGTGTACGCGGTGGTCACCGCACACGGCGGCACGGTCTCGATGCACAGCGTGCCGGGCCGGACCGAGTTCACCGTGCGGCTGCCGATGACGGCAGCACCCGCCCCGCCACCTACCCCGGGTGTCCCCGTCGCAGCCCGTCCATGAGCACGTCGCGCAGGTCCTCCAGCAGTGCACCGGCGGCCTCGCCGTCGGTGACGTGCAGCTCCAGCGGGACCGACTCGCGGTCGCGGCCCACGATCACGTCCAGCGCGCACAGCGCCCGCCCGGCCAGCTCGCTCGTCACGTCCGGGCACGCGGCGGCCAGCAGCCGGTCGTCGAGCCAGGGCCGGGTCGCCGCGCCGGGCAGCCCGGCCGCGATCGCGGCGATCGCGGTCAGCGCCTGCGTCGGTGGTATCTCACCCAGCAGGACGGACGGCGTCTCCCAGACCCGGAGCACGACCGCTGCCACGGCCTGTCTGCGCCGTGCCGGCGGAAGCTCGGCCAGGCCGTCCAGCAGGTACGGCGCGCTCGCGTTGTTCATGTGCTCAATCGCAGCACAGCAACTTGCACGTGCCCATACCCCGGCTGACGGACACCCGGACGCCGCGATGAGCTAAGCTCACCGCGTGTCCTGGACGTATCAGTGGTTTACGAGGCCGGCTCCCGCCGGTGCCTCAGCCATGATCCCATGACCTGAGACACCCCGTAGGGCCGGCCGAGGCAGCGACATTCGTCGCTGCCTTTTCGTTTGCACGAAAGCCGGTCACACCGGGGCCGCCGGCCCCCGGTCCCGGCGGAGGAGAAGACAGCCGTGACCATCCCCGAGGTGCAGCGGGTCAGCGACCAGCGCATCGAAACCGTCGTGCCGCTGATGAGCCCCGCGCTGCTGCATCACGAGCTGCCGCTGACCCACGAGTTGTCGGCGACCGTGCTGGACAGCCGCCGGCAGGTGGAGGCCGTGCTCGACGGCCGAGATCCGCGCCTGCTCGTCGTCGTCGGCCCGTGCTCCGTGCACGACCCCGTCGCCGCCACCGAGTACGCCGACCGGCTGCGGCACGAGGCCGCCCGGCTCGCCGGCGACCTGCTGATCGTGATGCGGGTCTACTTCGAGAAGCCGCGCTCGACCGTGGGCTGGAAGGGACTCATCAACGACCCCGGGCTCGACGGCACCGGCGACGTCGGCAAGGGCCTGCGGGTCGCCCGGGCGCTGCTGCTCGAGGTGCTGGGCCGGGGCCTGCCGGTCGGCGTCGAGTTCCTGGACCCGATCACCCCGCAGTACATCGCGGACACGGTGGCCTGGGGTGCGATCGGCGCCCGTACGGTGGAATCGCAGGTGCACCGCCAGCTCGCCTCCGGGCTGTCCATGCCGATCGGCATGAAGAACCGGCCCGACGGCAGCATCGCCACCGCCATCGACGCGATCAACGCCGCCGCGGCGCAGCACGTGTTCCCCGGCATCGACGTCTCCGGCACCCCGGCGATCATGCACACCACCGGCAACCCGGACTGCCACCTGGTCCTGCGGGGCGGCAAGGGCCCGAACTACAGCGCCGCAGACGTCAACGCCGCGCTCGGTCAGCTGCGCGCCGCCGGCCTGCCGGAGCGGCTCATCGTCGACTGCTCGCACGGCAACAGCAACAAGGACCACCTGCGCCAGCCGATCGTCGCCGACGACGTGGCCGGCCAGCTGGAGGCCGGCCAGCAGGGCATCAAGGGCGTGATGCTGGAGAGCTTCCTGATCCCGGGACGGCAGGACCTGGGCGGCGAGCTGGCGTACGGGCAGAGCGTCACCGACGCGTGCATGGGCTGGGAGCCGACGGTCGGGGTGCTGGAGCGGCTCGCACTCGCCTCCGCGAAGCGCCGGGCGCTCACAGGCGGCGCACAGTAACGGCATAAGGGGCCGACAGGGGGGCGGAAGACAGTAACGAGGTCACTGCTTCCGCCTGCCTGAAGGATCCCCGATGACCACGACGTTGCCTGTACCGCCGACGGTGTCGCCTCCCGCGGACCGTCCCCGGTCCCGCCGGCCGGGCCTCCTGCGGGGCCGTGCGGAGGACCCGGCCTGGGTGCGGCCCGCCCTGCTCGCGTTGCTCCTGCTCACCGGCATCCTGTACGGGTGGGGGCTGGGCGCCTCCGGCTGGGGCAACGCGTTCTACTCGGCGGCCGTGCAGGCCGGTTCGGAGAGCTGGAAGGCCTTCTTCTTCGGCTCGTCCGACGCGGCCAGCTCGATCACCGTCGACAAGACCCCGGGTGCACTGTGGATCATGGCGCTGTCGGTCCGGGTCTTCGGCCTCAGCTCGTGGAGCATCCTGGTGCCGCAGGCGCTGATGGGGGTCGCGACGGCCGGCCTGCTCTTCACCACGGTCCGCCGCTGGTACGGCCCGGCCGCCGGCCTGCTCGCCGGCGCGGTGTCGGCGCTGACCCCGGTCGCCGTGCTGATGTTCCGGTTCAACAACCCGGACGCCCTCCTCGTGCTGCTGATGGTGGCCGGTGCCTACGCGACCGTCCGGGCCGTCGAGAACGGCTCGACGAAGTGGCTGGTGCTGGCCGGGGTGTTCGTCGGCTTCGGCTTCCTCACCAAGATGCTGCAGGCGCTGCTGGTGGTGCCGGCGTACGCGCTGGCGTACCTGTTCGCCGGCCCGCCGAAGCTGGGCAAGCGGATCGGGCAACTGCTGCTGGCCGGGCTGGCGGTGGTCGTCTCGGCCGGTTGGTACATCGCGATCGTCGAGCTGATGCCGGCCTCGATGCGGCCGTACATCGGTGGTTCGCAGAACAACAGCCTGCTGGAGCTGACCCTGGGCTACAACGGCCTGGGCCGGCTCAACGGTGAGGAGACCGGCAGCGTCGGCGGCGGAGGCGGCGGCGGGTGGGGTGAGACCGGTCTGCTGCGCATGTTCGACAGTTCGCAGGGCGGGCAGGTCTCGTGGCTGCTGCCGCCCGCCCTGATCGTGCTGGTCGCCGGGCTGGTGCTGACGCTGCGCGCGGCACGGACCGACCGGTCGCGGGCCGGGCTGATCCTGTGGGGCTCGTGGCTGGTCATCACCACCGGCGTCTTCAGCTTCATGCAGGGCATCTTCCACGCGTACTACACGGTGGCGCTGGCTCCGGCGGTCGGCGCGGTGGTCGGCATGGGTTCGGTGCTGCTGTGGCGGCGCCGCACCGACGTCTTCGCGGCGCTGACCCTGGCGGCGGCGATCGCGGTGAGCGCCTGGTGGTCCTTCCACCTGCTCGGCCGCAGCGCCGACTTCGTGCCGTGGCTGCGCTGGGTCGTGCTGGCAGGCGGCATCGTGGCAGCCGTCGGCATGCTGGCCGGACTGCGGCTGCCGGCCCGGATGGCCCTCGTCATCGCGGGTTTCGCCCTGACCGCGGTGCTGGCCGGACCGGCCGCGTACGCGGTGCAGACGGCCGCGACGCCGCACACGGGCTCGATCCCGTCGGCCGGTCCGGCCTCGCCGGGTGGCGGCTTCGGCGGCCGCGGCGGTGGTCCCGGTGGCGACGGCGGCCGCGGTCAGCGCGGCACGCTCCCGGGCGGCTTCCCCGGCGGCGGCTTCCCGGGCGGCGGCACTCCGCCGGGCGGCGCAACCGGCACGGTGCCGGGCGGCACAGCTGCCGGCGGCGGCCTGCGCGGCGATGGCGGCATGGGTGGACTCTTGAACGCCGCCACGGTCAGCGACGAGATGAAGTCGCTGCTGGACGCCGACGCGGACCGGTACACCTGGGTCGCCGCCGCGGTCGGCTCGCAGAGCGCCTCCGGCTACCAGCTGGCCACCGGCGACCCGGTGATGGCGATCGGCGGCTTCAACGGCAGCGACCCGTCCCCCACCCTCGCGCAGTTCCAGCGGTACGTGGCCGACGGAAAGATCCACTACTTCATCGGCGGCGGGCGCGGCGGCTTCGGCGGCGGGCGCGGTGGCACCGGCTCGGGCGGCAGCGACGCCAGCTCGCAGATCTCCGAGTGGGTCGCCGCCACCTTCACCAGCCGGACCGTCGACGGCGTGACCCTCTATGACCTCACCACCCGGTAGATGACAACCGGAACACGGGCGGCCCTCCACGCCGGGGGCCGCCCGGTCGGCGTGTCACCGCGAGGGAACAACACTCACAGGGCCGCCACAGGGTCGCCACAATCCGGGCAAAGCCGCGACCCCGACCTTGGTGGCATGAGCCTTCCCATGCTGCCCTCGCTCGACGTGGTCATCCCGGTCCACAACGAGGAGATCGACCTCGAGCCGTGCGTACGCCGGCTGCACGAGTACCTGCGGGCCGAGTTCCCGTACCGGTTCCGGATCACCATCGCCGACAACGCCAGCACCGACTCCACCGCCGAGGTGGCCGCCCGCCTCGCCGAGGTGCTGCCCGGCGTGACGGCCGTGCACCTGACCGAGAAAGGCCGGGGGCGGGCGCTCAAGTTCGTGTGGACCCACTCCGACGCGGCGGTACTGGCCTACATGGACGTGGACCTGTCGACCGACCTCGGCGCGCTGCTCCCGCTGGTCGCCCCGCTGATCTCCGGCCACTCCGACCTGGCCATCGGCACCCGGCTGGCCCGCGGCTCCCGGGTGGTACGCGGGGCCAAGCGCGAGTTCATCTCCCGCTCCTACAACCTGATCCTGCGCGGCACCCTGGCGGCCCGCTTCTCCGACGCCCAGTGCGGCTTCAAGGCGATCCGCGCGGACGTGGCCGGCCGGCTGCTGCCGATGGTGGAGGACACCGGCTGGTTCTTCGACACGGAGCTGCTGGTGCTGGCCGAGCGGGCCGGGCTGCGCATTCACGAGGTGCCGGTGGACTGGGTGGACGACCCGGACAGCCGGGTGGACATCGTGGCCACCGCGCTGGCGGACCTGCGCGGCATCGCCCGGCTGACCCGGGCCCTGGGCACCGGCCGGCTGCCGCTGGGTGCCCTGCACGAGCAGCTGGGCCGCAATCCGCTGCCGGTCGCCGGGGTGCCGGCCGGGCTCACCGGCCAGCTCCTGCGCTTCGCCGCGGTGGGGGTGGCCAGCACGCTGGCCTACCTGCTGCTCTACGCGCTGCTGCGCACCGGCGCCGGCCCGCAGGCGGCCAACCTGGTCGCCCTGCTGGTGACCGCGGTGGCGAACACGGCGGCCAACCGGCGGCTCACCTTCCGGGTACGCGGCCACGACGGCGCCTGGCGCCATCAGGCTCAAGGGCTGGTCGTCTTCGCCGTCGGGCTGGGCCTGACCAGCGGCTCGCTGGCGCTGCTGCACACCCTGAGCGATCCACCGACCAGCGTGGAGCTGGGCGTGCTGATCGCCGCCAACCTGGTCGCCACCGGGGTGCGTTTCCTGCTCATGCGGATCTGGGTCTTCCGCGCCACACAGCCCGTGGCGGCCGCACGGGCAGCCGAGGTGAACGCAAGTGCCCCGACTGTAGGAATTCGGTGACCAGCGGGTAACAATGGCATGGATCGGGACCGCCCCACGGGCCCGGTCGATGTGCCTTTCAGTCCGGGCCCCGCCGGAGGTGGCGACATGCTCAGCAAGGAAGACAGCCGCAGGCTGGCGCAGCTGGAACGCCAGCTCCGCCGGGACGACCCGGACTTCTGCGCCCGGATGCGCGGCGACCTGCTCGCCCGCCGACGCATGCCGCTCTCGCTCGTGCTGACCGGGGTGGTGATCTGGGCCGCGGCCCTCACCCTGGGCGTCTTCGGCTGGTGGGGCGCGGCGGCCGTGGCCGCGGTGTGGGGGACGGTGATCGTGGCGGCCCTGGGCTACCGCTGCCGTCCGGGCCGCGACGCGATCCACCCGGACCTGCCCCCGCGGATCTGGTAGTCGCCCACCCGCAGGACCGCAGGCTCAGCTGAAACTGACGGCGGCCTCGGACGCTTCCCGGGCGCGGGCCACCACGGCCGCCTCCTCCTGCACCGCCTTGCGCTCCTTCGCGGAGAGCGTGCCGAACGGCGTCACCGTGAGATCAACGCGCTTCTTACCGGCCATCTTGGCCCGCCACACCCCGGCGATCTCACCGTCCACCAGCAACACGCCCGGGTTGCCCAGCAGCTTCCAGATCTCCTTCTGCCGGGCGCGATCGGGCACCAGCACGTCACGGTCGCGGGCCTGCAGCAGCGGGTCCATCGCCGGCAGCAACCGCACTCCCGGCGCCGGCTCGGCTGCCGACAGCTCCGCCACCGATCCGCTCGGCAGCCAGGCCTGCCGACCGTCGATGCGCACCTCGGTGAGGTCGCCGGGCCAGACCTTCTTCATCTCCGCCGTCGAGCTGCCGAGGTATTTGCCCAGCTCCATCGGCGTCGCCGGCCCCAGCAGGCGCAGGTAGGTCGTGATCAGCGCCGCGATGCCGGCGTTCTCCGCCGGCAGCGGCGGGGCGTCGCGGATCGGGCCGAGCGTCGCGTCCTTGCCCCGGGACTCGACCTGGACTCCGCCGGCCAGCCCGGAGTGCTGCCAGACGTTGCCGGCGATGTGCCGGGCCGCGCAGCTGCGGCAGTCGTAGGTCAGCACCGCCGGGACCCGGGCGCTGACCTGGGTGCTGACCGCGCCGCGCGGCATCGAGGAGTGCACCACCTCGCGGAACGCCTGTGCGGTCAGCGTGAAAGCCCGGATGCCGAGCTGGCCGGCCTGCGGGATCTGCCCGCTCTTGATCCGGGCCGCCGCGTCCGCGTCGCTGACCGGCCAGAGCGCCTTGACCAGCGACTTCAGGTCCTTGCGGCGATGCAGATGCGGCGCCCCGCGGGCTGCCCACACCATCAGGAGACGGTCGTCGGAGAGCTCGGCCTGGGTGCGCGCCGCCAGCGCCACCTGCACCGAACCGGGGGTGTACTCCTGCACGCCCAGATCCAGCACGGGCAGCTCACCCGGGCGCTTCCGGCCGCGCTCGGCCAGCCCCAGGGCAGCCACCCGGTATGCCATGACCTGCCTGCGGTCCACGTCCATGGGAACCACCTTTCACCCGCGTCGACCGTAGCGCCGGGCTGCGACATTTCTCAGTCGTTCCAGGCGCGTGCCGCCGCCGGCCGAGACCAGCTCCCAGGTGTCGAGGCTGCTCGGGCCGTACGGGCCCTCCTGGAGGATGGGTGGCTCGCCGGTGAGCCGGTAACCGCAGCGCCGGGCCACGGCACAGCTCGCCGTGTTGGCCGGGTCGATGCGCAACACCAGGCGGCTCAGGCCCAGGGTGCTGCGGGCGTACCCGGAGAGCAGAGAGAGCGCGGCCGACGCCAGGCCGCGGCGCCGGTACGCGGAGCCGACCAGGTAGCCCAGCTCGGCCTCCCGTACGCCGGCGTCCACGCCGAACAGCAGCACCTCGCCGACCGGCCGGGCCCCGTCGACGGTGATCGCCAGCTGGATGCGCTGGCCGTTGGCGCGGCTCTGCCGGGCCCGTTTCAGGTACGCGACGCCGGCTTCGAGGTCGAACGGGGACGGCATGGGCGTCCAGCGCGCGATCTCGGGCTCGTCGAGCAGCCGGACCAGATCGTCGAGATCCTCGTCCCGCCATTCGCGCAGCGACATGCCGTCTCCGGTGAGGGCGATCGGGTAAGGCAGGCGGCCGGCGGTCGTCATGCGCCGATCCTGCCCGTAAGCGACCGGTTCCTGCCAGTAGGGGAGCGTCAGGAAAGCCGGGTCGCGGTGCTCAGCCCCGGACCACCATCGGCGCGGTGTCCAGCAATGACCAGTCGTGGCTTATGTCCGCGGCCGCATGCAGCAGCAACGGCAGATACTCCCCTGTCAATTTATCGACAGACGTCTCCGCCGCGTGCACCGTGACGTTGAGCGCGGCGACCACCGTGCCGTCGCCGTTGCGCACGCCGGCGGCGATCGACCGGATGCCCAGGGCGAGATCCTGGTCGGCCAGCGCCCAGCCCTTGGCGCGGACCTCGCGCAGCGCGGCCTCCAGCGCCGGGCGCTCCGGCTGCCAGCGGGCGTTGATGCCGGACCGGCCCGGTTCCGCGAGCACCTTCTCCAGCTGCGCGGGATCCAGGGCGGCCAGCAGCACCTTGCCCATCGAGGTGGCGGCGGCCGGGAACCGGGTGCCGATCGACACGGCCAGCGTGACGATCTTGGGCACCGCGACCCGGGCCACGTACACGATGTCGGAGCCGTCGAGCTGGGCCATCGAGGTGGACTCGCCGGTCAGCGCGACCAGGCGTTCCATGTGCGGCCGGGCCACGTCCCACATGTCCAGCGAGTTCACGTAGGCCATGCCCAGCTCGAGCACCCGCGGGGTCAGTGTGTAACCGCGCTCGACGGCCCGTACGTAGCCCAGCTCGGTGAGCGTCAGCAGGATCCGGCGCACGGTCGGCCGGGCCAGCCCGGTGTCGGCGGCGATCTCGCTCAGCGTCGACACCCGGCGGCCCGGCCGGAAGCTGCGGACCACGTCCAGCCCGCGGGCGAGGGCCTCGATGAAGTCAGGACCGGTCTCCCGTGCCATCGAGCCCCCCATCTCGTGATCGTCGGACAGCTAATGCTTCCACTGCGCCGAGCCGGCGTCCCACTCGGTGTACGTGTACGGGTTGTCCTTCACCTTCGTCTCGGGCACGTCGGGGTTCATCCCCTGCGCCCAGGCGTCCTCACCCATCGTCGACCGCAGGTACTCGATGGTCCGGCCGACCTGCTCACGGGCGGCCGCCAGGTCCACGCCGACCAGCTTGTGGTCACGCTTGACGATCCTGCCGTTGACCAGCACGGTGTCGACGTCGCCGCGCTGCGCCTGGAAGGCCACGTGGCCGTACGGGTGCAGGATCGGGAACATCACCGGCGAGTCGTCGTTCTTGAGCAGCACCACGTCGGCCTTCTTGCCCGCCTCCAGGCTGCCCACCACCGAGTCCATTCCCAGCGCCTTGCTGCCGCCGCGGGTGGCCCAGTCGACCACCTGCTCGGCCCGCAGGTGCAGGTGCGTCACGGTCTCGGCCCGGCTGTGCGCTTCCATGTGCTCGCGGGAGCGGTCGGCGCCCAGCGTGGTGCGCATCGCCGAGAACAGGTCGCCGCTCCACCACACGCTGGTGTCCATCGACAGCGAGACCGGGATGCCGTGGTCGCGCAAGGTCCAGGTGGGCGGGTAGCCCTGGCCGGCGCTCTGCTCGCTCTCGGTCGCCACGGAGACCGAGCCGCCGGTGGCGGCGATCCGGTGGTACGAGTCGTGGTTCAGCGTCGCCGAGTGCACGTAGATGGTCTGCGGGGTCATGAAGCCGTGCTCGTGCATGAGCCGGATGCCGTCGTCGTTGGTCGCACCCCACACCCCTGCGTGCGTGGTGACCGGTACGCCCAGCTCGCGGGCCACCTCGAAGGCGGCCTTCTCCGGGAAGGCGGGGTCGCCGGTGACGTCGAAGGCCATCTGGAAACCCAGCATGTCGTCGCCCGGGGTGATCCGCCGGCTGACGAAGTCGCGGAACTCGGGGCTGGCCGACCACTGCCACGGGCCCTGCTGGATGTTGCCGTAGGCGAGCACGAACCGGCCGGGCACCGCCTGCAGCGCGTCGACCGCGGCGTCGGCGTGCTGCGGGGTCTGCAGGCCGTGCGACCAGTCGACCGTGGTGGTGACGCCGGCGTCGATCGCCTCGATGGCGGCGAGCAGGTTGCCCGCGTGGATGTCCTCGGGGCGGAACAGCTTGCCCGACTCCAGGTAGTACCAGACGAAGTACTGGGTCAGGGTCCAGTCGGCGCCGTAGCCGCGCATCGCCGTCTGCCACATGTGCCGGTGGGTGTCGATCATGCCGGGCATCAGGATGCCGCCGGTCGCGTCGATCACGGTGGCCCCCTCGGGGGCGGTGAGCCCGACGCCGACCTCGGCGATGCGCTGGTCGATCACCAGCACGTCGGCGTTCGGCAGCACGGTGTGCTGATCATCCATCGTCAGCACGGTGCCGTTGCGGAACAGAACACTGTCGGTCATTCCCGGTCAACTCCCTCCGGACATGCGTCCGTCTGACGGTCACTGCCTCGGCGCCAGTGTGTTGTGGCTCACCAGCAGTGTCAAGGACATGTTTCGCGCCGGTCACAGTTGACAGTCCAGCGCTCGTGAGTTGAGACTGGCTTCTGCGCGGACGTCTGTCCGCCTGACGGTCAGACCTTGGAAAGGCGGCACATGGGACCCCTCAGCGGACTGCTCGTCGCGGACTTCTCCCGGATCCTCGCCGGCCCGTACGCGACGATGCTGCTCGCCGACCTCGGCGCCCAGGTGATCAAGGTGGAGGGCCCGGCCGGCGACGACACCCGCACCTGGATGCCCCCGGTGCGCGACGACGTCTCGACGTACTACCTGGGCATCAACCGCAACAAGCGCTCGATCGCGCTGGACCTGAAGAAGCCCGAGGACCTCGACGTGGCGCAGCGCCTCGCCAGCCGGGCGGACGTGATGATCGAGAACTTCCGGCCGGGCGGGCTCAAGCGTTTCGGGCTGGACTACGACACCGTCGCGGCCGGCAACGAGAAGATCATCTACGCGTCGATCAGCGGCTTCGGCACGGGCGCCGGGGCCGACTACCCCGGCTACGACCTGATGGTGCAGGCGATCTCCGGGCTGATGAGCCTCACGGGTGATCCGGACGGGTCGCCGTACCGGGCCGGCATCTCGGTCTTCGACGTGATGGCCGGGCTGCACGCGAGCATCGGCATCCTGGCCGCGCTGCACCACCGCGGGGCCACCGGCAGCGGCCAGCACGTCGAGGTCAACCTGCTCTCCTCGGCGCTGTCCGGGCTGGTCAACCACTCCAGCGCGTACGTCGCCGGGGGCACGGTCCCGTTCCGGATGGGCAACGCGCACCCCAGCCTGTTCCCGTACGAGCCGCTGCCCACCGCCGACGGCGAGCTCATCGTCATCGCCGGCAACGACGGCCAGTTCCGCAAGCTGTGCCAGGTGCTCGGCCTCGACGAGCTGCCCGACGATCCCCGCTTCGGGCGCAACCAGGACCGCACGGCCAACCGCGAGGCGTTGCGCCCGCTGCTGGTCGAACGGCTCAGCAAGCGCACCAAGGACGAGTGGTTCCGCGACCTGCTGGCGGCCGGAGTGCCCTGCGCGCCGATCAACACGATCGACGGCGGCGTGGCGCTCGCCGCGGAGCTGGGGCTGGACCCGGTGGTCGAGACCGGCGGGGTGCCCGGGGTCCGCAACCCGATCACGTTCTCCGGCACCCCGGCGAGCTACGAGCTGCCCCCGCCCGGGCTCGACGAACACGGTGAGGAGATTCGCGCGTGGCTGACGAAGGACTGAGGTTCCCGACCGCGATCGGGACCTCGGACGAGACGCAGATCCGGCTGCTCGGCCAGGACCTCGCCGCCGATCTGATGGGCAAGGTGGGCTTCGGCGAGCTGGCGTACTGGCTCGTGGCCGGACGGCGGCCCACCCCGGGCGAGGTCCGGGTCTTCGAGACTGTGCTGGTCGCGCTGGCGGACCACGGTTTCACGCCGACCGCGATCGCCGCCCGGCTGACCTACCTGAGCGCGCCGGAGTCGTTGCAAGGTGCGCTGGCCGCGGGCCTGCTCGGTGGTGGCTCGCGCTTCCTGGGCGTGACCGAGGACTGTGGACGGTTCCTGGCCGGTGTGCTGGCGGACGGCGTACCGGAGGACGACGCGGGCTTCGACGCCCTCGCGCTGGCCGCTGTCACCGAAGCGCGCGCCGCGAAGAATTTCGTGCCGGGGCTCGGGCATCCGGTGCACAAGAAGCAGGACCCGCGTACCCCCGTCCTGATCCGCATCGCGGAGGAGGAAGGTCTGCGCGGCCCGCACCTGCGCCTGTTCGAGGCCATCGGCCGGGTGCACCCGCAGGTGCTCAACCGGACCCTGCCGCTGAACGGGGCCGGCGTGTGCGGCGCGGCCCTGGCCGACCTCGGCCTGCCCGTTGATCTGCTGCGCGGCTTCGCGCTGCTGGCCCGTGCGGCCGGCCTGCTCGGCCACCTGGCCGAGGAACGCCGCAACCCGATCGGCATGGACGTCTACCTGACCGTCGACCGCAACGCCGTCTACGAGGATTAAGGAGCCGGCATGGCCACCGTCGTCGCGGTGATCGCCTCCACCCATCACCCCTTCTACTACAAGGCCAGTACGGCCACCGGCGAGGACCGCCGGCCGTTCGCGGACGAGTGGGTCCGCAAGATCACCGCGTTCCGCGAGACGCTCACCCGGGCCCGCCCGGACGTGCTGGTGATGGTCGGCTCGGACCACTTCCACCAGCTCTGGCTGGACAACATGCCGCAGTTCCTCGTCGGTAAGGCGCCGTTCTACGACGCCAACTTCTACAACGAGGAACGGGAGTTCGGCCTGCCGAGGATGCTGCTCAAGGGCCAGGAGGACCTCTCCGCGCACATCCTCCGCGCCGGCCTGGACGAAGGCTTCGACCTGGCGTTCAGCAACGAGCTGCGGATCGACCACAGCATCACCTGCCCGATCATCACCCTGCGGCCCGAGGCCGACCTGCCGATCGTGCCGATCTACACCAACATCTTCGCGCCGCCGCTACCGCAGCCCAAGCGCTTCGTCCAGCTCGGCCAGACCATCCGCGACATCGTCGAGTCGTGGCCCAGCCACCTGCGCGTCGCGGTGATCGGCACCGGCCACCTCTCCCTGGAGCTGGGCGGGCCGCGCCAGTTCGGGCCGCACGGGCCGGACCCGGACTTCGACCGCAAGGCCGTCGAGTGGATCGCCACCGGTGACCTGGAACGCTGCCTGGCCGAGGTGACCCTGGACAGCCTGCACTCCCCCGGCAACGCCACCCACGGCTTCATGGACTTCATGCTGATGATGGGCGTGGCCGGCGCGGGCCAGAAGGCCGACTATGTGGACAGTCTCGACCTGTTCCACACCATGGAGGCGTACTTCACCTGGTACCCGAACGGGGTGCACCAATGAGCAAGTACCTGGTCGACAAGTTCCTCTACACCGTCGACCGCGATCCCGAGCTGGTCGAGCGGTACCGCGAGGACCCCCGCGGCACGGTGACCTGGTGGGAGGCCGAGTGCGCCAACAGCGTGCTGAACTGCCACGCCGGTGAGGCCAGCACCTGGCTGCGCTTCACCGACGAGGAACGCGAGGCGCTGGCCGCGCACGACCACGTCGCGCTCTTCTCGCTGGGCGCGCACCCGTTCCTGACGCTGACCCTGTTCATCGCGATGTTCGAGCGCGACCACGGGCCGCTGGAATACCAGAAGGCGTTCGGGGCCCGGCTGGCGCACTTCGAGATGCCGTACCCGGACATCGCCACGTGATGCGGGCCGCCCTGCTGCACGCCTGCGGCGCGCCGCCGGTCGTCGGCGATCGGGCCGTGCCGGTGCCGGCCGCGGACGAGATTCTCGTACGGGTCACCGCGGCGTCCATCACCCCGCTCGACCTGCTGTGCGCGACCGGGACGTCGTACTTCGGCGTACCGGCCACGCCGTACGTCCCGGGGGTGCAGGGGGTCGGCCTCCGTGACGACGGCACCGCGGTCTGGTTCCCCACCAGCGCGGGCATGCGCCCCGGCGACGGCAGCCTCGCCGAGTACGCAACCGTGCGCGCCGCGGACACGGTGGAACTGCCGGACGACGTCGACCACCGGCTGATCGCGGCGCTGGGCCTGTCGGCGGTGGCCGCGCAGCTCGCCCTGACGTGGCGCGGGGAGCTGCAGCCCGGTGAGCACGTGCTGGTGCTGGGCGCGGGAGGCGTGGTCGGGCAGGCCGGCGTGCAGCTCGCCCGGCTGGCCGGCGCGGGCCGGGTGACCGCGGCCGCCCGGTCGCAGGCCGCACGGCAGCGGGCTGCTCTGGCGGGGGCGGCTGAGGTCGTACCGCTGAAGGACGGCGACGATGTCGCCCGGCTCGCGGCCCGCCTGAAGGCCGCCACCGACGGCCCGGTGGATCTGGTCCTGGACCCGCTGTTCGGCGTCCCGGCCGCGGCCGCCCTGCGGACGCTGCGGCCGGGCGGCCGGCTGGTCAATCTGGGCAGCGCGGCGGGCGAGACGGCACCGCTGGACTCGGCGACGCTGCGCGCGGGGTCGCTGCGGATCCTCGGCTACACCAACAACGAGCTGACCGCGGCGCAACGGTCGGCGGCCCTCACCCTGCTCGCCGCGCACGCGGCGGCCGGGCGGCTGACGGTCGACCACGAGACGGTACGCCTGAGCGACGTCACCACGGCCTGGCACCGCACCGACCGCAGGATGGTCGTCATCCCGTAACCCGGGCTCTACCAGGGTGAGCCGCTCGCCACGAGCCGCCCGGTCAAGCCGGTCGACAAGCCCACCGCCGCGGTGCGCTGAGCGGCGGGGGTCAGTCGCCGGCGGATTCGGGCTCGCTGTCGGCGCGGTCCTCCGCCGACCGGGAGGTCTCCAGGCGTACCCGGTCGATGCGGTCGACGCCGCGCTGGACCGCCGCGCGGGAGCGTTGCAGGAAGTCGTTGCTGCGGTCGGTCTTGGCCGAGGTGCGCTCGATGGCGTCGCGGAACCGCCCGATCGGGTCCACCGTGCGTTCGTCCTGATGCTCGGCTTCCTCGTCGAGCTTGCGTTCCCGCTCGGTAGCCTCGGCCTCCCGCGCGTCCGCGTCCAGCTCGCGCCGGTCAGCGTCCCGTTCGCGCTGGTCGGCGCGCCGGTCACGCTCGTCCGCCGCCCTCTCGCGCGCGTCGAGACGGCGCTCCCACTCGTCCAAGCTCGCAGCCCTGGCCCTCTGCCGGTCATCCGGAGCTTCCGAATCACCCACGAATCGCAGCCTACATTCGCGTGGAGGCGGCCGGGAGGCTCACCTCGCACCACACGATCTTTCCCGGGAGACGGATGTCCCAACCCCAGCGGGTGGCAAGCCGGTCGACCAGCAGCAGACCCCGGCCGCCGGCCACGGCGTCGCCGGGCCGCACCATCCGGGGCTCGGCCGGACCGGCGTCGCTGACCTCGATGCGGATCCGTTCGGCGTCGATCCGCACCCGCAGGTAGCCCGGCGGCGGGGCATGGTTGACCGCGTTCGCCACCAGCTCGCTGGTGATCAACATCGCAGTCTCGACCGTTTCCTCCGGCACACCGCAGCCGCGCAACGTCTCGGCCACGAACCGGCGCCCCACCCCACAGGCCGAACCCGTGGCCGGGACGTCGTCCAGGACAGCGAGGCAGCCGCCGGCGGAGCCCTCCGGAGCGGAGTCGTCCCGAGCGGGGGAAGGTGGCAACGTCAATCCAGCGGACCAGCGGCAGACGGTGAGCGGAACAGTCCGAAGCGCCCAACGGACAACCCCGGGCACCGGCGTTGCACCGGGGCAGTCTGCCACCGTTCGCCCGTACCGGCAGTCCGTGCCCTCCGCCGGCTCGCCGATCCTCCGGCTAGTGCGCCTCGGCGGTGGCCTGGCGCTCGCCGGGCTTGGTGGGCTCGGCGCCCTCGACAGCGAACGGATCACGCAGCCGCGTCATCGCCTCGGCGCTGTTGTCGGCCACCTCCGACTTTTCCTCGGGCGCGGCGCTTCCGGCCGGGGCGAGGAACAGGTCGGCGTCGTTGTTGTCCGTGGAGTTCATTGAACCGGTCCGATGCTCTTATGGGGTGGGGGCGGGCGGGCTCTCGAGCTCTTTGAGATCGAGGTGCAGGGTGGACAGCAGTCCGCTGTGCAGGAACGGGTCGACCTCGTCGGGAAGCTCCCGGTCGACCCAGTCGGCCCGGGCGGTCAGCCCACGCTCGCGAAGTTTGGCGATGATGGTGCTCTTCTGGATGATCATTTCCTGGCCCGTCTGGAGAGGTGTCGCGACGTCGAAAACGAAAAAAGCGCCAGACGGGTGCGTATACCCATCGGGCGCGGAGAACGTCAACGGATTCGAAACGGGAACACTCTCACGGTAGCACGAATCCGTATTTCCGCTGCCGCCCGGGATTTTCCCCGGCCGGGCGGTTCGCACCAGCCGTGTACGCTGACGCCCGAGTCGCCAGGCGGGCTCACCGGTCGCCCGAAACCCGCAGGTTCTGCGGTCAGTACAGCGGCGAACCGGGTGGTCAGCTGCTCGCGGACGAGGCGTACGACTCAGCGACGCGCGACCCCCCGGCGACCTGGCGGCTTCACAAGGCGCTTCTTCACGCGCTGCGCTGCCGGCTCCGGTAGGCCCGCATGGAGACCTGCGAGCTGCACGCCGGGCTGCAGTAGAGCCCCGAGCAATTTCGCGTCTTGTCGAAGAAAGCCTCGTGGCACCCGATGTTCTTGCAGACTTTCACCCGGGGCCAGCCGCCCTGATACGCGAGGTTGGTGACCGCGGCCAGCACCGCGCCGAAGACGCCCAGCACCCCGGTCTGCGCCGGCACCAGCGTGCAGCCCTCGGCACTGATCCGCGGGACCAGCGGGTAACGGGCGGCGATGCGCTCCAGATAGCCCTGGGCGGAGGCCACCTCGTCCTCCCCCGCGCAGTCCGAGTGGGCCCGCAGCAGCGTCAGCAGGGCGGCCCGCAGATCACGCGCGGCGACGACGTCGACCTCGTCGACCGTGGGCTCGCCGGCATAGCGGGTCAGCCAGGCGGTCAGCTCGGCGCCGCTGTTGGCGAAACCCACGATGAGGTCGCTGGTGGTGCACACCGCTGGGGTGCAGACATCCTCCGGCATTGCCCCAGCCTACCGGGCATCGTTACCGGCAAAAAAGAGACGGTACTAACTATCGCTGCCGTTCAGCGTGGATGGTGAGGACCGTCCGGCGTACGGTGGCTGCAGAAGCCGACTCGTGGAGGTTGTGATGTCATCTGTCCTGCTGGCGCTCTCCGGTGCCCGGGTGTGGAGTCTCAAGGACGGCACCCAGCACCCGACCGGGTACTGGGCGGAGGAGTTCGTGACGCCGTACCGCCTGCTGATCGAGGCCGGTCACGAGGTCACCATCGCGACGCCGGGCGCCCGCGTCCCGGTCGCCGACGAGGCGAGCCTGGGTGACGAGTCCGGTCCCGAGCTGCGGGCGTACCTGGACACCGTCAAGGAGCTGCTGGAGTCGCCGGCCCGGCTCGAGGACGTCGACCCGGCCGGCTACGACGCGGTCTTCATCCCCGGCGGGCACGGCCCGATGCAGGACCTGGCGGTCGACCCGGACGTGGCCCGCATCCTGGCCGCGATGCTGCCGGACCAGAGCAAGGTCGTCGCCTCGCTCTGCCACGGCCCGGCCGCTTTCCTCGCCGCCGGTGACGCGGAGGGCAACTGGCTGTTCAAGGGCCGCAAGCTGACCGCGTTCACGGACGAGGAGGAGAAGCAGGCCGGACTGGCAGACAACGCGCCGTGGCTGCTGGAGACCCGGCTGCGAGCCGGTGGCGCCGTCTTCGAGTCCGCCCCGGCCTGGGCGTCGCACGTGGTCGTCGACGGCAACCTGATCACCGCGCAGAACCCCGCCTCCGCCGAGGCCGCGGGCCAGGCGATCCTCGCGAAGCTCTAGGCGTCGGTCATGCGACTAGTCTTGACACGCCGGAGTGACAAGTCCAACAGATGGTTCTTGTCGTAGCTAGTATCAGCGCTCATGGATCTGCGGCAGCTCGAGTACTTCGTGGCGGTGGCCGAGGAGGCCAACTTCACCCGCGCGGCCGACCGCGTGCACATCACCCAGTCCGGCGTCAGCGCCCAGATCCGCCAGTTCGAACGCGAGCTGGGCGCCGACCTGTTCGACCGCTCCGCCCGCATGGTCCGCCTCACCCCGGCCGGGGCCGCAGCGCTCCCGCACGCCCGCACGGCGCTGGCGGCGGCCCAGGCCATCCGTACCGCCTGCGACGAGGTGAACGGCCTGGTCCGCGGCCGGCTGCGGATCGGCATGGTGACCGGCTGCACGGTGACCCCGCTGTTCGACGCGCTGGCCTCGTTCCACCGCCGGCACCCGCGGATCACCATCGCGCTGAGCGAGGACAACTCGGACGTCCTGCTGGAGAACGTGCGCGCGGGCCACGTCGACATCGCGCTGGCGGCGGTGGCGGGCGGCATGCCGGACGGCCTGGAGTCGATGACCATCGTCAGCGAGGGCCTGGTCGCCGCCGTGCCGCCGGACCACGCCCTGGCCGAGCGGGAATCGGTGCCGCTGCGCCGGCTGGCGGCGTACCCGTTGATCTGCCTACCGGTGGGCACCGGGGTCCGCGGCGTGCTCGACCAGGCCTGCGCGGCCGCCGGGATCCGCCCGACCGTGGCGCTGCAGGCGACCGCGCCGGACGCGGTCCTGGACCTGGCCGCCCGCGGCCTGGGGGTGGCGGTCCTCAGCGCGTCGATGACCGCCGGGCACGAGGGGGTGCGGTCGGTGCCGATCGAGGACATCGACGTGCCGGCGATGCTGGCCCTGGTGTGGCGCAGCGAGAGCATCGTGCTGCGGGCGCTGCTCCCCCATTGCCGGCGGGCCTTCGCGGTCTAGCTCTCTTCGCCGCCGCGGGCCTTGTTCAGCCGGCTTTCGCCCAGCTCGGCGGCCCGCCCAGCTCGGCGGCCCGCTCAGCCGGCGCAGGCGACTTCGGCCTGCTCGCTCCACGGGGTGCCGTCGAAGCCTTCGCGGGGGTGGGCCTCGCGGTCCTCTTCGTCGGAGGTCTGCACCGACAGGGTGACCGGAAGCCGGCCGAGCGGCAGCCCGTGTACACAGTCGACCTGCACGTCGGCGTCGGCCTGCACCGTCGCGCCCGGAGCGACCCAGCGCTGCTTGTCCACCCCGCGCACGCTGACGCCGGGCCGGGAGGCGGAGAGGTCACGGATGTTGATCGGCAGCGGACCGGCGTTGACCAGCGTCACCCGCCGGGTGAGCGTGACGGTGGCGACCCGCCCGCCGGAGACGACGCTGTCGGCGGGCGCGCCGTCGACGAACGGGCTCGCCTCGGCGAAGACGAAAACGGCGACCTGCCGCTCCCGGGCCGCCGCCTGCCGCTGCACGGACCAGCCGTAGGTGGCACAGGCGCCGAGCACGGCGCCGATCACCAGCGCGGAGGCGGCCAGCCGGTGGGACTTGCGCTGACGAGCAGGGGGTACGACGGCCGGCCGGTCCAGATCGATCACATTCATGCGGCGCCCTCGCCCTGGCTCGGATTGGAGAACGGACGGTCTGAGAACGTACGGCATGAGCGGCGGGTTGCGGTCCGCCGCCCACAACCTCCACCGTTCGTGGTGTCCGGGCCTCGGGCGAGTCAGCCGGCGGTAGCCGGCCCGAGGAGGTCCGCCAGGCCGATGCGGCGGAGGAACTCGCTGCGGATCCGGTCGGCGACGGCGCTGACGACCTCGCTGCCGTCGTCACCGGGATCGATGTGCACCCGGAACGGACGGTGGCCGTGCGGCGTGCCGACGATCGTGGCGATGGCGTCGGCCACCTGGGCGACGTCGGCGGTGGGCGGGGTGAGCGCGGCCAGGGCCTCGCCGACCTGGTCCATGAGACCGGCGTACTTCTGCTCGTAGGCCGCCACGGTCGCGGTGTCGGCCGGGCTGCCGGCGTGCGCGAAGTGGTTGGTGCCGGAGGTGAAGGCGCCCGGCACCACGATGGAGGTCTCGATGCCGAAGCGGGCCAGCTCGCCGGCGTAGCTGACGGCCAGGGCGTCCATGGCGGCCTTGGCGGCGAAGTACGGGCCGAGGTAGGGCGGGGTGCCACCGCGAGTGCTCGTACTGCCCACCCACACCAGCAGGCCCCGGCCCTGCTCCCGCAGCTGGGGCAGCGCCGCGCGGTTCACCCGCTGGGCGCCGAGCACGTTGACGTCGTACAGCGCCGCGAGCTGCTCGGGTGTGAAGGCCTCGGCCGGCCCGGTGACCATGTGACCGGCGTTGTGCACCACCACGTCGAGCCGGCCGATCGCCCGGACCGCGGCCTCGGCCGACTGGTCGGAGGTGACGTCGAGTTCCACGGTGCGGAGATCCACGCCGTGCCGGGCCGCGTACTCCGCCGCGTCGGCCACGGCGGGCGCGTTCCGGCCGTTCGGGTCGCGGATGCCGGCGTACGCGGTGTGCCCGGCGCGGGCCAGCGCCCGGGCCGCCAGCGCACCGAACCCGCTGGACGCCCCGGTGATGAGGATGGTCTGGCTGCTCATGGCGTCACTTCCCGTGCGGGTCGGCGGCGTTCAGCGTCTCGACGACCTTGTCGTAGTCGCCGCGCACCTCGGCGTACCGGAGGAACTTGACCCGCTCGACCTGGATCTCCTTGGCGTCGGGCTGGTCCTGGAGCAGGGCCATGACCTCCGAGACGTACTCGTCGAGGGGCATCGCGAAGTCACTGTTCTCCTGGCCCGGCAGCAGCGCGGTGCGCACGGAGGGCGGGACCAGCTCGACGATCCTGACCGACGTGTCGGCGAGCTGCAGCCGCAGCGACTCGCTGAGCATGTGGATCGCGGCCTTGGACGCGTTGTAGCTCGGGGTGGCCCGCAGCGGTGCGAAAGCGAGGCCGGAGGAGACGGTGACGATCGTCGCGTCGGGCTGCTTCTGCAGGTGCTCGATGAACGCGCCGATGAGCCGGATCGGGCCGAGCACGTTGGTGGTGATGGTCTCCTCGGCGGTGGCGAGGAAGGACGCGGGCGTGTGCCAGTCCTCGATCCGCATGATCCCCGCCATGGTGACGACGACGTTCAGGCCGGGGTGCCGGCTCAGCACCTGCTGCGCGGCGGCGTCGATGCCGGCCGGGTCGGCGGTGTCGATCCGTACGGTGTCGAGCCCGGGATGGTCCCGGGTGATCTGTTCCAGCAGGTCACCACGCCGCCCGCCGACGATGACGGTGTTGCCGCGGGCCTGCAGCGCCAGCGCCAGGGCGAGGCCGATGCCGCTGGTGGAGCCGGGGATGAAGATGGTGTTTCCGGAGATGTTCATGCCCCGAAGTCTGGGCGGCCGGGCCGGGCAGCGGCAGAGATCCGTCATCGGGGGATCGGAAGTCCCTGGATGTGGTGCGCGAGGCGACGATACTGGGACGGTGGACCGTCCCGCACTCGCCGACTTCCTGCGCCGCCGCCGTGCATCCCTGCAGCCGAGCGACCTCGGTCTGCCCGCTGGGCTGCGCCGCCGCACCCAGGGACTGCGCCGCGAGGAAGTGGCATCGCTGGCGGCGATGTCGACTGACTACTACACGCGGCTGGAGCAGCAGCGCGGACCGCAGCCGAGTGAACAGATGCTGGGATCCCTGGCCCGGGCGCTGCGGCTGAGCAACGAAGAGCGGGACTATCTGTTCCGGGTGGCCGGGCACAATGCGCCCACGCCCACGACGGCGGCCACGCAGGTGGCGCCGGCGCTGATGCGGGTCCTGGAGCGCCTCGACGACACACCGGCGCTGATCCTGTCGAGTCTCGGTGAGCGCCTGGTCCAGAACGCCCTGGCCGCGGCGCTGCTCGGGGACGTGTCCGGATATACGGGGTTGGCCCGCAGCGAGATCTACCGGTGGTTCACGGATCCGGCTGAGCGGCTGCGCTATCCGGCGGAGGACCGGGATCGGCAGAGCCGGGCTCAGGTGGCCAGCCTGCGGGCGGCTTACGGGGCCATGGGGCCGCGGTCCCGGGCTGGGGAGTTGCTGCGAGCGCTGCAGGAGGCCAGTGCGGAGTTCGCGGAGCTGTGGGAACGGCACGAGGTGACGCGGCGGTTCAGCGATCACAAGGTCCTGGTGCATCCGGAGGTCGGCGAGATCGAACTGGACTGCCAGGCGTTGTTCACGGAGGACCAGTCGCAGTGTCTGCTGGTGCTGACGGCGCCGCGGGGGTCTGCGGGGTATGAGAAGTTGCAGCTGCTGGGGGTGTTGGGGCAGCGGGGCGTGACGGAGACGGCCCGCGCCTGACGGTGTGTGGTGCCCCCGGTAGGAATCGAACCTACGACACACGGTTTAGGAAACCGATGCTCTATCCCCTGAGCTACGAGGGCCTGCGGCCCACATGTTACCTACCAGGGGATACCCGGGAGTGCCCGGGCGTGCCGGGTCGTCCCATCCGGGGTCAGGGCTCGCGTCGGCGCTGGTGAGCACACCCGGAGCGGCTCGGCGCTCCGTACGAGCGTGGCCGGGCTGCGGATCGAACGCCACCCTCACGCAGATCGAACATGGCACCGCCTGCAAATCGAAAGTCAGAGGCCACGCAGATCGAAACCCGGTTGACTACCATTTGAGCTGTGCCCATACCGCCCCTGGTTCCTCGCCACGCCGCAGCTCAGGTGAACGCCGCACTGGCCGACACCCGCGTGGTCCTCATCAGCGGAGCGCGCCAGGCCGGGAAGAGCACTCTCGTCCGCATAGTCGCCGGGGATCGGCTCGCTGAACGCCGCGACCTCGACCGGGCCCAGGACCGAGCGGCCGCGCTCGCCGATCCGATCGGCTTCGTCGACTCCTCGGAGCTGCTGGTCATCGACGAGATCCAGCGTGATCCCGAGCTGCTGCTGGCCATCAAGGCCGCCGTCGACGAGGACCCGCGCCCGGGCCGGTATCTGCTCACCGGTTCATCACGGCTCTTCGGCATGGTGGCCGCCCCCGACGCGCTGCCTGGGAGGATGGAAACGGTCGAACTGTGGCCGTTCTCGCAAGGAGAGCTCGACGGTGAACCTGACGGGTTCATCGACGCCGTCTTCGCGCTCGGCCCGGATCTACGGCATGAGTCACAGGTGACCCGGGCCGATTACGCGGCCAGAGTCGTGCGGGGTGGCCTGCCGGAGGCCACGACCCGGGATGACCCGCGGCGCCGCCAGCGCTTCTTCGACGCGTACGTTCAGGCACTCATCGACCGTGATGTCCAGCAGCTGTCCGAGATTCAGCGCAAAGCCGAGCTACGCAAGCTGGTGCGTCTGCTCGCGGCCAGATCCGCGACCCTCATCGCCGCGGGTTCGCTGGAATCCGCGCTCGGACTGAGCCGGCCGACGATCGCGCGTTACCTCCGGGCCCTCGAGGAGATTTTTCTCGTCAAACGGATCCCCGGCTGGTCCCGCAACCTCGGCACCCGGGCCACCGCCACCCCGAAATTGGTCTTCGTCGACTCGGGAATCGCGGCCAACGAGGTCGCGACCGACGCCCGGGCCCTGCTGCGGCCGGGCGGCCCGTTCGGTCCGCTGCTCGAATCGTTCGTCCTGTCCGAGCTGTCGCGCCAGCTCACCTGGTCCCAGCAACTGATCGACCTGTCCCATTACCGCGACCAGGCCAAATATGAGGTCGACGCGGTGCTGGAGAACAGATCCGGTCAGGTCGTCGGCATCGAGGTCAAAGCGGCCAGCACCGTCGGACCGGACGACTTCCGCGGCCTCCGCCGCCTCGCCGAACGCTTGGGCGACGACTTCATCGCCGGCATCGTCCTCTACACCGGAGCCTCGACTTTGCCGTTCGGCCCCAAACTCCGCGCCATGCCGGTCAGCGCCCTCTGGCAGGTCGCCTCCCCCACCGCGAACTGAACCTCGCAGCGTCGATGCGTTCTCCCCGGCACAGACGAAGGCGGCAGCACCGAAGTGCTGCCGCCTCCCAGTTCCGAATCAGCGGTTCCAGCGAGCCGCGGCCAGAGTGTCCCGCAGCGTGTAGTACGCGGGCTTCCGCTCGAAGTTGTCACCCATCACCGTCGCGGCGCCCTCGGCCGGGAAGAACACCGGCACCCAGGAGTACTTGTCGGTGAAGCCCCAGATGGTGAACGAGTTGCAGTCCTCAACGGCCAGGCAGGCGTCCAGGACGGTCTTGTAGTACGCGGCCTGCGTCTGCAACTGCTCCGCAGTCGGCGCGCCGCCCTCGGGCAGGTCCATGCGCACGTCGAGCTCGGTGATCGCCGTGTACAGGCCCAGGTCGTCGAAGCGCTGCAGCACAGCCTGGAGCTGGTCCGGCGCCCCGTACCGCATGCTCAGGTGGGCCTGGGACGCGAAGCCGTCCAGCGGCACCCGGTCGGCCAGCAGCTGCTTGGCCAGCGCCTCGTACGCGTCGACCTTCACGCCCGGCCAGTCCACGCCGTAGTCGTTCAGGAACAGCTGGGCCTTGGGGTCGGCCCGGTGCGCCCAGCGGAAGGCGTCGGCCACGATGCCCGGGCCCAGCTCGCGGATGAAGATGTTCTCCTGGCGGTACTCGCCGTTCTCGTTGAAGATCTCGTTGGCGACGTCCCACTGCTGGATCTTGCCGCGGTAGCGGCCGACCACCGTGGAGATGTGGTCCTTGAGGATCGCGCGCAGCTCCGCCTTGGTGAAGTCACCCTCCTCCAGCCACGCCGGGTTCTGGCTGTGCCAGAGCAGCGTGTGCCCGCGGACGACCTGGCCGTGCTGCCGTGCGAACTTGACGATCGCGTCGGCCGGGCCGAAGTTGTACTTGCGGCGCTCCGGGTGGATGAACTCCCACTTCATCTGGTTCTCCGGGGAGACCGAGTTGAATTCCCGGGCCAGGACCTTGCGGTACGGCTTGTCGTAGGTGAACGGGTCCGGGTACTCCTGCTCGAGGTGGTGACCGCCGCCGGCCACCGCCGTTCCGATGCGCAGGTCGCGTGGCGCTGCCCAGCGCAGCGGCAGGTTCCACTTGCCGGGGTGGTGGTCCACGACGGACGAGCCGCCGGTTGCCTTCGTACCGGCCTGCGCCGGCTGGATGCCGGGGCCGATCAGTGCCGAGGTGGCGAGGACGGCCACGGCGACACGGTATGCCTTTCTCAAGATCACTCCTTTGAGGGCGTCGGACAGGCCGCACGCATCATGGTGATGCCGAAAGTTTCGAGGGCGGGCGGACCGGAAGACCCTCGTACGCTAAGCCGAGTGAACAGCCCTCGTCAATGTTTCAGCGCCATGAACGACCCGACTTCACGGGCTACAACCAGGGCATCTCCGCGCGGATCTGACGAGTCAGACAGGCGGGACGGCTACCGATCAATCCTCGTAAGTTTCGGGAAGCCTAGGCCGCGACAGGCGAGCGGACACAAAGCCGGCCGGGAGCGTCCTGGGGATCTCGAGCGAGTCCCCGGGCCGCTACCCGGCCGGCCTTACTGAAGCGCGGACGTCAGCTTTCCACCATGCCGATCGCGCGCGGTATGTCGCGGATGAAACGTGCGTCGTGCTCATCCGGCGTGCTGTCGGCGACCCTTTCGATGAGTTCCAGGAACTCGTCCCGGTCCGGTCCCGCGTATTGCAGGAGCACATGGGACATGTTCTCCAGTGCGCGTTCCGCGGAGTCCGGGTCGACCTCGTCGTCGCCCGACTCCTCCAGGAACATCATGCCGGCCGCGATGGCCCTGACCAGGGGTTCGCAGTTCATCCGAGGACCGTCAGGACTGGTCTGCCCAGACCAGGAATTCGCGCGGCTCCCTGCTTCCCAGAAGGTCGCCGATCGGCGACCTCGACACCGACTCCAACCAAGCACCGAAGGGTGTTGCGCCACCGGGGAACCACCACTCCGAATGACTCTCCAACTTTTCGAGGTCACGGTCCAGCGGGAACCTGTACTCGAACTGGACCTGAGAATAGAACTCGTGCTCTCCGTCCGAGTCGACGACTTCCAGCTGTCTCACCATGCTGACCACAAAGGTGGGTTGCGGGAGCCAGCCGACCTTCCCGTACTGAAAGAGATATCCGTCGGCGTCCTGGTCTTCCGGAACGTCGAACTCGGTCGCAGCGAACCGTCGGGCCAGCTCCGTCAAAGCGAGTACGGGCGAGCTGACCGGGACCTCGTCGTCGACGAGGCTACGGGCGATGTCGACCGCCTCGTCCACCTGGTGTTTGTTGGACAATCGAACCTCCGTCATGCGACGCCGACGAACTGGAAAGACCCATCCCCGCCACGCGATCGCGTGGCGGGGATGGGGCAGGTCAGTGACTACGGCCAGTAGCCGCCTTGGAGCTGCCTTCTGACATGGCCGATCACGTCCAGAGCTTCGTTCCTGTTTCTGGCCCCCGCCATGAGGTCGTTGACGTAATCGTAGTACTGGTTGGTATGGACTTTAGAGTGGACCGATGCGCCAGAGGGGTTGGGTGACGAGCTGCTGCGCGGCAGCCAGACACCGTTCTCGGCATCGTTCACCCCGATTCCGAATCGGTCGAGCTGGGCCCTCGCCGCAGCCGCCTTGCTCGAGTTCCCCGCGACGATGTGGTGGGGAGAGTGGGGTGTGCTCGGCTCCAGGTCTCCGGCATCGTTCAGAGCATTTCGCAGCTTCTCCGCGGATCCCTTTTCGCAGTTGTGGACGAGCACCGGCGTATCGCCGGCCACCACGTAGTAGGTGTGGGTACCGCTGACCGTGAGGTTGTAGACGGTGGTGTCGGAGGTGATGGGTTCCCCGAGGAGCGCGATGCTGACCTCGGCGCCGGACTCGTCCCGGAGGGTGTCGCCGGTGCGGAGGTCGGCCGCCGGGATCCAGCCGCGGCCGGGGCTGTAGAACCTGTGTCCCGCGGTGGCGGTGATGACCGACGGCGGTCCGCCGCCACCGGCACCGGCTCCCACCAGGGTGAGATCGATGAGGTCCTTGTCGCCGGTGCCCACCACGGTGGCGGTCACCTGCTGCGGCGCGGTCTCGCCGGTCACCGGGTCGGTGGCGGTGACCGTGTCGCCGGCCTGCAGCTGCTCGATCGGCTTGCTGCTGCCGTCGGCCAGCAGCACCAGGGTGCCGGCGGCGAACGAGTTCGACGCGAGGCGGGCCTTGTTGCCCTGGGCTATCTTGCAGCTCTCGCCGGTCGAGGATTCCTTCTTCTTCGCCTGTCTGGCGTTGTCGGCCGCTTTCTGCGAGGTCGCTTTGGCCTTGCCGCCGGCGTCCTTGGCCCCCTTCGCCGCCTGCGCGGCCTCGTCGGCGTACTTCTTGCTGTCAGCGGCTTCGTCCGCGGTCTGGGTGGCCTTCTTGATGTAGCGGGGGATGCTCGACAGCGCGTTCTTCGCCGATTTCAGCCGGCCGTACGCGTCGATGAGGCGGCGGCCGACACCGATGGCCTTGATCGCCACCTTGGCGGCCTTGAACATCTTGCCCCAGGGCACGGCCTGCAGTGCGGTCGAGACACAGGCGACGATGTCGCCCTCGGTGATGCACTTCTTGGCGTCGTTGAAGCCGACCAGGTCGAGGATCAGATTGACGATCTCGTCGCCGATCTGCTTCACGAAGCCCTCGGCCTCGTCGACGATCTTCTTCGCGTTCAGCCAGTCCGGGTTGTCGGTGGCCTGTTCACCCTCGCCGGCGGCCGGGGTGTTGGCATCCACGGTCCCCTGGCAGGCGGCCGGATTGTTGGTGCACGCCATCGACGAGTAGTAGTCGACGTACGCCTGGGTCATCCCGTTGCCGTCCGGATCGCCCCCGGTGGGGTCGGTCAGCACGGTCGGACGGGCATTGGTGTACGAGTACGTCGAGACGGCCTGGTCGGTGGCGGGCTGGGTCACCGGGTCGGCCGAGGCGAAGCGGCCGGTGCCCGGGTCGTAGCTGCGCGCGCCCATCGCGTACCGGTCGCCCTGGCTGACGTCCTGGTACGTCCCGGCGTACTGCATCGGGTTGGCCGGCGCGTCCTCGGCGACCTTGGTGCCGCCCTGGGTGAGGCCGGTGCCGCGGGCGACGCCGAACGCGTCGTAGTCGTAGCTCCATTCCGGTGCGCCGGACGGCGAGACGACGCCGGACACACCGCCCAGCCAGTCGCGCAGGTACGAGTGCGCGGCCAGCCCGTCAGCGGACGGCACGATCAGCGCGAGCGGCTGCCCGGACGGGTCGTACAGGTAGTCGCGGCCCACCGTGCCGGAGGCGTCGGTCTGCCGCTCCTGGGCCAGCATCGGCCGCCCGGCGTTGACGTCCCAGCTCCAGGTCTGGGTGACCGCGCCCGCGCCGGAGCCGGTGACCGCCTTGATCCGGTTGCCGGTGGCGTCGTACGTGTAGTCGGTGGTCTTGCCGCCGACGGTCGCCGAGGTCATGGTGTGGTCCAGCGCGTACGTGAACCGGTCCGACCCCGCCTCGGTCTGGTTGCCCTCCAGGTCGTACGCGAACGAGCGGGTGCTCGACCGGCTGCCCGTGACGTCCTCGCGGGTCAGCTGGTCCGCACCGTCGTACGTGTAATTGGTGGTGGTGTTCTCGCCGGGAGCGACCCGGGTCTTGGTCTTGCGGTTGCCCACCAGGTCGTAGGTGTAGTCGGTCCGGTCGGCGACCGCACCGGCGCAGGTCTGCGCACCGAAGCATTCCGCGGTCAACCGGTTGGCCGCGTCGTAGGTGTAGGCGGTGGCCTCGGTGACCGTCGGCTGGCCGGGCTCGCCGGTGGCCTCGACGATCTTGGTCGGGTTGCCGACCTTGTCGAGGGTGAGGTCGAAGGCGGACAGCGTGGTGTCGCCCTTGACCGCGGCGATCCGGGTCATCCGGCCGGCCCGGTCGTACTCCCGGCTCTCCGAGACCCCGGTGGACTCCGGGTACGTGATCCCGGTCAGGTGATCAGCGACGTCGTAGGAGAACGCGTACTCCGCGCTGCTCCCGCCGCGGGTGGCCGTGAGCGAACGCACTCGGTCCCCCGCGTCGTACGTGGCGCCGATCCGCGTGCCGTCCGGATAGGTCCGCGCGGTCACCCGGTCGGTGCTGTCGTACTCGTACTTGAACGTCTCCGGCCCGCGGGTCACCGAGGTGAGCCGGTCGGTGACGTCGTAGACGTACGACTGCGCACCGGCCGGGTCCGCGGCGCTGACCACCCGGTTCTTAGCGTCGTACCCGAACGAGTAGGTGACCCCGTCGGCGCCGAGCTGCTTGCTCGTCAACCGGCCCAGGTTGTCGTACGCGTAGAAGATCGAGCGGGCCGGCCGGTTCGGGTCGGGCCGCCCCTCCTCGACGATGCGGGCGGTGACCTCCTGGATGAGGTTGGAGTCGGCGTCGTAGACGTACTCGCGGCGACGGCCGATCGGGTCGGTGGTGACGGTGGTGCGCCCGGCCCGGTCGTACTCGGTCGAGGCGGTACGGCCGAGCGGATCGGTCCGCTTGATCACCTGGCCGTTGGCGTTGTAGCCGTAGACCAGGCCCTGCCCGCCGGTCGCGTCCGGGCCGATGACCGAGGCGAGCCGGTCGGCGGCGTCGTAGCTGAAGCGGGTGGTCTTGCCGTTGGCGTCGGTCTGCGCCGTGGGCCGGTTCACCCCGTCGTAGTCGAGCTTGGTGGCGTTGCCCAGCGGGTCGGTCACGGACTCCGGGTTGCCGGCCCGGTCGTAGGCGTACCGGGTGGTGTAGTTGTCCGGGTCGGCCCCGGAGACGTTGCCGCGCGGCTCGGTGACCGCGACGACGCGGCCGTCGTCGTCGTACCGGGTGGTGATCACACCGCCGGTCGGGGTGGTCTGGCGGACCGGGTTGCCCGCGTCGTCGTATTCGATGCCGGCCGCGCCCGCGCCGGGCCCGGAGCTTCCGGTACGGCGGTTCGCCTCGTCGTAGGTGTTGGTCAGCTCCTCGCCGCGCTCGTTGGTCATCGAGACGACGTTGCCGTTGTTGTCGTAGCCGACCGTGGTGCCCTGCTTGAACTGGTCGCGCTGGGTGGTCGGGCGGTCGAGGGCGTCGAAGGCGGTGTCCACCTCGACCCGCTGGCCGTCGGAACCGTACGGCCGGTCGGCGCGGATCAGGTTGCCGTTGTAGTCGTAGTGGAAGACCGCGGTGAACAGGGCGGCCCGGGGCGGATCGGCGTTGCCGCGCGGCGAGGTCTCGGTCGCCACCCGGCCGTTGCCGTCGTACGTCCAGGAGGTCTTGTTGCCCTCGCCGTCGGTCACCGAGGCGCGCCGCCCACCGGGCGTGTACGTCGTCGCGGAGACGTTGCCGATCGGGTCCTTGGCCTCGGTGACCCGGCTCGCCTTGTCGTAGGTGAAGCGGGTGGAGTTGCTCAGCGGGTCGGTGGTGACGACCACGTTGCCGAGCTCGTCGTAGCCCGTGCGGGACGGCTGGGCCTTGCCCGGCTGCCACACCTCGGTGATCTGGCTCTGCTCGTTGTAGACGTACCGCGTGCGGTAGGCGTCCTTGTTGCCCCCGGCGACGGTGCCGCGCGGGTCGACCACCGAGGCGAGGCGGCCGGTGCCGTCGTACGTCATCTCGGTGCGCCGGCCGGTCGGTGCGATCTCGGCCGTACGGTTGCCGTGGGTGTCGTACTCGTAGCGGGTGACCTTGCCCCGCGGGTCGGTGCGGGAGACGAGCTGACCCTTGGCGTCGTACGCGTACTCGTACCCGGTGTCCTGCTTCGGGCTCTTCTGCCCGACCATCTCGTTGAACTCGTTGTACTTGTAGTCCCAGTCGTTCTTGCGACCGTCGGTGTATTTGGTCAGGTTGCTGCGGTTGTCGAACGTGCTGGTCTCAGTGAAGGCGAACGGCTCCGGCGCGGTCCGGGCGACCGGGTTGCCACTGTCGTCGAACCGGGTCTCCTCCTGGTTGCCCTTCGGGTCGACGACCAGGCTCTTGTTCAGCCTGCCGGTGTACCGGTGGTTGACGGTGTCGTTGCCGGCGTTCTGGCTGTAGAGCAGCACATTGTTGCGGTAGCCGTCGACGACTGCCACGCCGTCCGGGTCGGTGGTGCGGGCGACCTGCTGGCCGGCGTCCCACCGGAACTCGGTCCGCGCGTTCTCCGGGTCCAGTTGCTCGGTGACCCGGCCGGCGGCGTCGTAGGTGTTGCGGATCAGCTTGTTGCCGCGGGCGTCGGTGATGTCGTTGAGCCGGCCACCGGCGTCGTAGCCGTAAGTGGTGACGTTACGGCGCGGGTCCTGGACCTTGAGCAGGCGCCCGTCCTGGTAGTCGAACTGGGTCGACCGGCCGTCCGGCAGCGTGATCTTCGTGATGAGCCGCACGTCGGCGCGGGACTCGAAGCGCACCATCCGGCTGCTCGCGTCGGTGACCGTACTGAGCAACCCGTCAGTGGTGTATCCGAACGTCACCCCGGAGCCACGCGCGTTCTTGATGGAGAGCAGCTGACCGGTGGCGTTGAAACGCAGCACCCGCCGGTCCGGCGGCACCAACTGCCAGCCGCCGTCCACCTTGGACAGATTGGCGCGGACACCGGCCGGACGGTCGTACGATCCGTCGGCGTTGGCGGTGTAGACGGCCTCTGAGCCGTCCTCCGCCCGCACGCGGACCGCGCCGCTGTCAGCCGCGGTGATCCTGATGTCGTACGACGAGCTCCACCCCGGCCCGAACATGCCCGTGCCCGGGTTGCCGGACGAGTAGTAGCGCGCGTGGTTGAACGGGATGCCGTACGACGGCATCACGAAGTCCTTCTCCACCCGCAGGTAGGCGCCGGTCGCCGTGTTGACGGTCGCGCCACGCAGCGCCTGGGCGGTCACTGTCGGGCCGAGCACCGTCGCACATCCGCAGCCGGTGGCCTGCCCGGCGGGCAGCGTCGGTACGTCGTCGGTCTTGCGCGGCTTGGCCTCGGCCGACGCCGCGCTGGTCAGCTCCGTGCCGTCCGGCGCGACCTCGGTGATCGTCACGGTGTAGGCCCGCGCCGGGTCGAGCACCCAGCCGTCCGCGGCACCGAAGCTGCGGCACAGCAGAGCCGGGCTGTAGCACCGGCTCAGGTCCGGCTTGCCGAGCTCCGCGGACCGCTGCTCGGCCCCGGACCCGACGTCGGTGACGGTCGCGAACCAACGGCCCCACGACGTCGGATCACCGTCGTCGACGACGGCGTCCCAGTACACGACGAGTGAGGTGTCGCCGAGCAGGAAGCCCGGGCGGGCGATCGGCCGGCCCGGCAACTCCGCCTGCCGGGCGGCCACCACCCGCGCGGCCGCGATCGCCTTGGCACGCCGCTGAGTCTTCTCGGCCGCGGTAGGCACCTTGACCTTGCCGCCGGCCTCGACCGCGGGCGGCACCGGCGGCGCCGACTTCCCGGCGGGCAGGCCGTGATTCTTGGTTGCCGTGCTCGGCAGCGGGCTGTTGACCGGGCCCGCACCCGGTGTCGCCGACGGCGCGGCGAATGCCCGCGACGACGGCACGACGAACAGGAAAGTAGAGACGAGTGCCCAGATCAGGGCATGGCTGAGCAGCCGGAACCGGCTGGAAACGCGCACGATGGTCTCCCCCGTGGAGATGGCGTTGCAGTCCGCAAGCACCCTTACGCATCGATCGTGATCGACACATCCACCGAACGGCCCATGATGGGAGCGCTCCCAGAATGTGGTCGTGCCCGAGGCTGACCAGCCGAGTTCCTGCAGCGCAGGGCCGGGTCAGTACTCTTTCTTGATGACGAAGTAGGAACCGCGGATGGTACCGGCCAGCTTCGACTTCTGCCGGGCGAACCTGAACGACCCGAGCTCTTCCGGAACGTCCATCCCGTCGGAGAGCTTGAAGCCGACCGCCCGCTTGCCGCCGTCGTCGATCGTGTACATCACGTTGATCGACAGGCCGTTCTCGTAGAAGACGTAGGCCTCGTTCGCCCGCAGACCGGCCAGCGCATCCGCGACCGGCGACGACTCCAGGCCGACGGTCGAAACCGCGCCGAAGTCCACCGCATAGGACATGACAACTCCTCAGCCTTGTGGCTTGGGGGTGAGCAGGTAGTCGTCGGCCTCGGGGCTCCACTTCAGGTCGACTGCGTTGCTCGTCGCCGCCGCTTTGCAGAATTGCAGGAAGCTGCGGTACCCCAGCTTCTTCTCGCTGAAGTCCGGCGCCACCTTCCGTACCTGATTCTTCAGGCCCGACAGGGCCGCGGATCCGTTGGCTCCCGCCAAGTCGGAGACCACACCGCGCAGCAATGCGAATGCCGCCTCCCGGCCCCCGTGTTCCGGCAGGGCCACCTCCGGGTCGCCCTTGGCCGAGCCGCCGCCGATCAATTCCACCACGTTGTGACCGGCCAGGTGGCGCAGCATTTCCCCGAATGCGCGGAACCCGTAGTCCGCCTCGTTGAAGGTCGGATCCTTGCGCAGCAGCGTCCGCTTGAGCGTCGATGCCGTCACCGTTCCGCTCGAACTGCGCTGCAGGCCGGCCACCGTCTGCGCGACCAGGGCCGACAACGTGTCCACGTCCCGGGCCGGCTCGCTCGGGGCCGGTTGTGGTTCCTGCACGACCACGGCGGGGATCTCGACGCCTTCGAGGCGGTCGTAGTAGAGGAATTCGTCGCAGGCCGGTGGCAGTAGTGCGGACGTCGACCTTTCGACTCCCACCCCGATCACCCGCTTGTTGAGCTCGCGGAGCTTGTGCACCAGCGGGGTGAAATCGCTGTCTCCGGTGCACAGCACGAACGTCGAGATGTACGACCGTTCGAAGGCCACCTCCAGCGCGTCCACCACCATTTTGATATCGGCGGCGTTCTTGCGGGAGGCGTTCATGCGTTGCGGGATGTCGATGAGTTCGACGTGGGACCGGGTCAGCATGCGGCGGTCCTCGTCGAAGTACGACCAGTCCGCGTACGCCCGGCGGACCACCACCCGGCCCCGTTCGGCCAGTGCGTCGGAGACCGGCCGCAGCTCGAAGGACATGCCGCCCAGGTGGTCGCGGGCACTGATCGCCAGGTTCTCGTAGTCCAGGAACATCGCGATGCGCTCTTCGTGATCCACCCGGTCAGCGTACGCATCGAAGCGGGCCCCGCGGACCAGGCGTGAGAGGATCGCGCCCATGGAAAACGACCGGCTCGCTCTCGCGCAGGACCGTACGACCGCCGCCGCGACGCTTTACGAGCTGGCTTCCGACCCCTCCGTTCAGGTGCGCGCCGCGGTCGCTGCCCGGCCGGACGCGCCGGCGGAGGCCCTGCGGCCGCTCGCCCGTGATCGTGACCGCACCGTCCGGCAGGCCGTCGCCGGGAACCCCGCCACCTCCCAGGGCAATCTGCTGCGCCTCGTCGGCGACGCGGACCGGTGGGTGCGCTGGGCGGTCGCGGCCAACCCGTCCTGCGATGCCCGGGTACGGCAGGTGATGGTCAAGGCGCAGGACAAGGAGTTGCGCGGACTGCTCGCGGAGATGGGCGAGCTCGAGCCCGAGCTGGCGGCCATCCTCATCAACGACGCCTCGCCCGAAGTACGGGAACGGCTCGCCAGTCACACCTACGACCCGGACGTCATGGCCGCCCTCCTGCAGGACCGGACCGTCCGGGTACGCAAGGGCCTCGCCATCAACGAGCAGACCACCGCCGAGCACCGGCACCAGCTGGCGCAGGATTCCTCCCCCGACGTCCGCGCCGCCCTGGTCCGCGCCGTCCGGCTGGACGAGGCGGATCTGCAGGCCCTGCTGAACGACCGGTCGGTGGAGGTGCGGCGTTCGATGGCCACGTCCGCCGTCACCCCGCAGCACATCCGGCAGGCGCTGGAGAACGACGCCGACGAGACGGTGGCCGAGGACGCCCGCCGGTATCGGGGCACCCCCGCACCTGTGGCGGCGCCCCGGCCCGGCAACCGCCGGCCGATCGGCAAGCGTTTCCCGGGCCGGGCCAGCCGTTAGGCAGCCGCGGAGAGCTCGATCGCCCCTCGGAGCAGGGCCACAGCCTGTGGCGCCACCGCCGCTTCATCCAGCGGGCGCGCCGGGTCGGACAGCATCAGGCTCGCCGTGACGAGGTCACCGTCGGCGGCCCGGGCGAAGTAGCTGAGCGTCAGCACGCCGGGCTCCGAGCCGCCCTTGAACCAGACGGTCCGGAACTCCGCCGCCGGCAGAGCGATACCGCCGTCGTTCAGGGTCAGGGCCGCGTGCACCGACGGCTCGTGCTGCCGCCACAGGCCGGCGTACGCCTGGCACATGTCCACCGGCGAGCCGAACCACTCCACCTTGTTGATCATGCGCGGCTGCTGCCAGGCGGTGATCGAGTTCAGCGGCACCCGGTCGAGCAGCGGCAGCATCCGCTTCCGCAGGGCCGGGCTCAGGGCGGCGTACGACGACGCGGCGGCCGGGTAGCGCCACCCCTTGAGCGTGAAGAACTCCCGGGTGGTCAGCACCGGGGCGTTCGGCGCGGTGTTGCCGAAGCGGGTGAACTGCCGCTGCACCGCCTCCCGGCCGACCGTGTGGATCAGATGGTCGGTGGCCGTGTTGTCGCTGATGGCGATCATGTGGTTGGCGTACTCGGCCAGGGTGTGCACGGTGCCGTCCGGCTGGTCCTGCATGACGCCCGAGGGCAGCGACTTCCAGGCCGGGTTCAGCGGCACCTCGGTGTCCCAGGAGAGCCGGCCGGACCTGACCGCCTCGGCCAGAGCGCCGAGCACGTACAGCTTGAAGGCGGAACCGAGCGGCCGTACCGTGTCCGGGTTTCTGCCGTGCACCAGCCGGCAGCCGGCCGGCGAGATCCGCATGGCCGCGAAAGACACCTGCGGCGCGAGGGTGCGCAGGGTGCTGTCCACCGCGGGCCAGGTCGCCGGGGCCGGAAGGTACGGCGTGAAGCGCAGTCCGGCGATCAGGCCGGACGGGTTGACGGTGACGTCCGCCAGCAGGGTGCCGGCCGGGCTCGACACGAGCTGCCGCAGCTGGGTCGGTGACGACGAGATGACCGCCGCCGGCGTGAACGGCGAGAAAGGGCGCACGGCGTTGTTGAAGCCGTCGGCTCCGCCGGCCGCGGTGAGCAGGACCTGGTCGACGTGCTCGGCCAGTTCGCCGGCCGGCACCGGCAACCGGGCCGAAGCGTCGATCAACCAGGCGAACTGGGTCTCGACCGGCGAGGCGGCCCGCGCGGGCGCGGCCGACAGACCGAGCGTCAACGTCACTGCCGCGATGACCGCGACGATTCTCCGGACCATGGTTACCCCCGGGGTACGGCGAGGTCAGGCCGGCCGGAGGAATAGCCCGGCCACCGTCCCCTCGCGACGGAAACTCACCTGGGCTGTGCTCTGACCGGCCTCGAAGTGCATCAGGACGTCGACCACCGTGAACTCCCCGGCGGCGTGCACCACCGGATCGCCGAACCGCTCGAACGTGCCGACATTGCCGACGACCACGGCCCACACCGAGGCGAGCGCCCGGGTGTCGAGCTCGCGCAGCATCGTGGCGTCGAAGTCCTCGCGGACCCGGTCGAAGCGGGCGGCGGCGAGGTGGGTGAGCAGATCGAGAGCCTTGTCCCCCGCGCCGGGCAGGATCCGGGCCGCCATCGGCTCACCCGTACGCGGGTCGACCGGCCGTCCGAACCGCTGGAACGCCGCCTGCCGGGTGGTGCCCAAGACGTCTCCGATCTCCTGCCAGGTGCGGCCCTCGGCACGCGCGCGGTCGACCGCGGCGCGCAGGGACTCCTGGGCTTCGAGCACCTGCCGGTGCACAGCCTGTACTTCCCCGAGGGTCCCGCCGAGGCCCGGAGATGTCAATTCGGAATTGACAGATCCGCGTAGCCGGCGGGCCGCGCTACGGCAGGTCGAGTTGCAAAACCGCTGCTTACGGCCCGGGCCGGAGCGCTCGGGCAGGGGATTTCCGCAATATTCGCAGGCCACAGCACGGAATACTAATCCGTGACGACGCCGCACGGAATACGGCACGGAAACGATCACCGATCGGCGAACCGGTGGACTAGCCACGGCACTTGCAGCGCAGCCATGTACCAGGAGCGGAGGGCCTGGCTGCTGGAGACCAGGGCGCCAGCACCCGGTAGCCTGCCGCGGTCAGCGCCGGCGTCACCGCGTCCCAGCAATGCCGGTCCTGGGGAAAGCCGTGCAGCAGGACGGCCGCCTCCTCCGCCCCGCTGCCACCGGCCGCCGGCGTGTCGGTCACCTCGAGGTGAGGCCCGCATGGGTGAAGCGTGCCATTCCGGCATCCTCACCCTCAGGCGCGTGCGGGATATCCGAGAAGCTTGACGAGGTCACCCGTCGCCGCGACGAAGGCGTCGTGGATGTCGTCGTCGAAGTGGCTCCGCCAGTCGCCGGACTTTCCTTTGCGGTAGTGCGAGGTCGTGGCCGCACTTTCCGGAGCGCTGCGCATCCTCGAGAAGCTGTACCGCGACAGCAGGTCGGTCAGCTCGGCCGGCGGGATGTTGATGCCGCAGTGCCGCATCATCCGGTCGACCTCCTCCAGCTGCCTCTCCCCGGTCAGGTCCTCGTACCGGAACAGCGGGACGGTATCGACGTCCGCGGCGGTCGCCCACGAGCGGAGGGCCCGGAAAGTGCCCCGCTGGGCGTGATGGTCGATGAGGTAGAGCAGACCTTCCTTGAACGGCTTCTCCCGCAGCACTTCCCGCACCTGCGGGATGTCGCCCATCGGCGCGTGCGAGTTACGGGTGGAGAAGTAGCTCGACACGACCATGTCGCGGGGATCGCGCAGCACGAAGAACGCACGGTGCCGGTCGGGTTTGGGCAGCGCCTGGAAACGTTTGTGGGAGATGAAGAGCGAGGAGACCACCCGCCCGGACGGGAAGGCCTGCGGGAAGCTCCACCGGTAGGGGCGCGGGTCGTAGGGCAGCAGCCCGGAGTAGCGGTAGACGACGGGATCGGCGAAGAGAGCCTTCACCCATTGGCTCGCCGTCTTGCGTACCGCGCAGTGATAGATGTTGTCGTACCCGCACCGGGCAACGACCGGCACCGTGAGCCGCAGCCTCGCATTGTGCGCTTCCACCTGCATCCGACGGGCCACGACCCGTACGGAATTGGGGGTGTGCTGCTTGGCGAACATCACGGTACGGTTGATCATCACGCTGACCACAATTCCCATCTGTTAAGTGGGTAAATGTCGTCCGCTCGGCGGACTGTCGCCGCCCGCAACGTTGCCCATGATAGGGCCTGAATCGACATTGGTGATAGTAAACGGCCCGGATTCGATGTGCGGTAGGAGGGATTCGAACCCTCTCAGCAAGGCACCTGCTTTACAGGCAGGTCCGACTCTCCCGCGTCGGCGCTACCGCTTGCGGCGATCAACAGATCGTCGGCGTCGTCACCGAGCCGGTTCGCTCGGTGACGGTGCGCGTTCCCAGCAGGATTCGAACCTGCGACCTCGACGTTCGTAGCGTCGCGCGCTGTCCAGCTGCGCCATGGGAACAAGGGGTGGTGCGGGAAGTGCCTGGCTTGCGTACCCGGGGAGGGATTCGAACCCCCAACCTTCCGACCCTGAATCGGACGCCTCTGCCGTTGGGCCACCCGGGCGAGAATTGTCATGCGGCGCCGGCCGTCGATCGCATTCAGGAGGCGATCCGGCGAACGAAAAAGCCGCCCTTTCCCCGGTGCGGGGTGGGCGGCACAGACGCAGGCATTGCTGCGCTAACCGCTCCACCGCTCCAGGTCACGACGGATTGCCCGGCCGCGAAGGCGCAGACCGGACAGGGCGAGCGGATAAGCATTCTGCTGCGACATGACGGTCAACTCCCTTCAAGGTCCCGGTGCGGTTGCCGGAATCCAGGATGACCGACCCTCGCCGTTCTCGTCAACGCTTTTTAGAACGAGCCGACCGGGCCGTTGTCGACGAACGCGTACGTGGTCTTCAGCGGGGCGTCGCCCAGTTCCTCGGCGATCAGGCCGGTGCGCGGGAAGACCTGCAGGAAGGCGCCCTGGTTGCTGATCGCGTACGTCGGCCGGCCCCGATCGTCGGCCCGCTGCCGGGTGATCGTGAACAGCTGGCCGGCCCGCCGGGTGTCGCAGGCGGTCGCCTCGACGGTGAGCGGGCCGCTGCCGTTGTTCTTGATGCCCAGGCAGGAGGGCTCGCCACCGGCACCCGCCCTGGCCGTCTTGATCAGGAACTTGTCGCCGACCGGGGCCAGCACGAAGAGCCCGAACTCGGCCTCGCCGTCGGTCAGGTTGAGCCGGCCCCGGTCGTCGAACGCGACGATCGACTCGGTGCTCGGGATCGGCCTGATCACGACCTGTCGCCGGCCCGCCAGGATCGGGTCGGCCGTGCTGGTGCCCACCGCGGACTTGTCGCCGCCGGACGTGGTGGCCTTGGGCGAGCCGGCTGTCGTGCCCGCGGAAGCCGGCGTGGTGAAGGCCACCGGCCTGCCGGTCTGCCGGTCGCCGCGGGTGCAGGCCTGCTGGGTGAGCACGAGACCGGCGGCCAGGAAGCCGTAGAGCACGGTGGAACGACGAGTCCGCACGATGATTCCTCCCGATCGGTGGGTGACGACCGGCCCATGCTTGTCGATCAATCGATGCCCGCGGCGCGATCCCGCCGCACAGTGGCACGAAACCTGGAGATGGCTACCCGGTCACCGGCAGGGCGGTAGCGAGCGGCCAGGCAACCACGAGTGACCCGACGAGCGCGATGAGCCACACCGGCGCCGCGAACCGGTGCAGCAGGGCACTCCAGGCCGCCTGCCACACCAGTAGAACGGCGAGCAGCGGAACGATGAGCAGCACGAAACCGAAGGTGAGCCCGACCACCGCGGCGCCCGTCAGTGCGACCACGGCGACCGCGGAGACGGCCAGGACACCGAAGCTGTTGCCGGCCGTGACCCGTTCGGCCGCGTAGGCCAGGACGGCGAAGCCCGCCCAGAGCACCGCCAGCAGCCACCATCGGGCGCCGACGGGAACGGCATGGGTCAGACCGAGGTGCGTCGGGACCGCGATCGCCGTGGCCGCGTACCCGATCAGCAGGGGTGTGGCCAGCGCCAGCCGCAGCCGTGCCGGTGCGGAGACCGGCGCGGAAGCCGGAAAGACCGGGCCGCGCCGGAGCAGGTAGCCGAGGATCGCGGCACCGGTGACGCCGGTGAATCCGGCGAGATAACCGCCGATGGCCAGCGGCAGGCGGTTGGTCGGCAGCAGCCGGGCGGCCACGACGGCAACCGCCGTGGCCGCGGCAGCGACCGCCACGGCGCCGCCGAGCTGCGGCAGCATGGGCCGTGGCCAGCTCCCCCGGGCGACCCCGAACACCGACCGGGCCACGGGATACAGCCCGGCCAGCAGCGCCGACAACAGCAGCGCGGCGCCGCCGATCCCCCGGATCGGTGACGGCATCCCCGGGTCGTGCGCCGGACGGCCGAAGCTCTCATCCAGCCAGGCGGCGGTCTCCCGATGGGTACGCGGCGCGTAGAGAATGGAGATGTGCTCGACCCCGGGCACGACCACCATCGGCCCAGCGGCGCGTTCGGCCTCGGCCCGGAAGCCCGGGAACTCCAGCGCGCCGACCAGCAGCAGCAACCGCGCCGGGCGCCTGGCCAGCACAGTGGAGGCGTCCGGCAGCGAGAGTGCGACCGTCGCCGTGATCTCGGGGTGCGCGCCCGCGTACCGGGTCACCGCCGAGGCGCCCATCGAGTGGCCCACCAGCGCGATCCGGGACGGGTCGACGTCGGCCAGCTGCCGCAGGTGCGTTGCCGCCACGTCGAGGTCGCGTTGCAGGGCGGCGGTGGAGGAATCGGTGCTGGCCGCGCTGTCCGGCAGCGGAGTGCGATTGGCGCCGTGGCCCGAGAAGTCGAGCAGCACCACCACGTAACCCCGGGCGGCGAGGGAGTCACCGAACTGGGCCATCAACCGGGCCGAGCCGGCGAAGCCGTGGGCGACCACCACCCCGGGACGGCGGCCACCGGCGGGCGGATGAACCTCGGCCAGCGGCACTCCACTGACGACCACCTGCCGACGGGTCGTCCCGTCGGAGGGACCGGCCAGCAGCCACGCGCCGACGAGTGCCACCAGGGCGGCGAGCACTGCCGCGACCGGAGCGCCGAACCGGGGCCGTACCTGGGAGTGCCGGGCGAAAGTCACGCACGACCGTACCGTTCCTCCCGAAGGGCGGCGATCCGCTGCCGGATCAGCAGCGTGTCCTCGTGATCCGCGCCGAGAACGCGCTCGGAGTCGAGGAGCAGTTGCTGCAACGTGCTGACGGCTTCGTCGGGTGCGCCCGTCCGGGACAGCCAGTAGGCCAGGTTGTAGCGGACGTCGAACGTCTCCGGGTGGTCGGCCCCCTGGACACGCTCGTAGTCAGCGACCAGCGCCCGGAATTCGGCCGCCGCCACGGTCGCCGATTCCGTCTCCCCGAGCCAGTTGGCCAGCAGGTAGCGGGTGTTCAGAGTGTCCCGGTGGTCCGGGCCGACCACCCGCAGATAGTCGGCGAGCAAGCTCCGCGACATGTCGACCGCGCCTCGCGGGTCGCCCGACTCACCCAGCCACTCCGCGATGCCGTGCACTGTGGCCAGCGTGTTGATGTGCTCGTTGCCCAGCACCCGCCGCCGATCGACCAGCAGTTCCCTGAGCTCGCTCACCGCCCGTTCCGGCTGACCGGCGCGGCCGTACGACCAGGCGAGGTTGTTGCGGACGATCAACGTTTCGGGATGGTCGGCGCCGAGGCGCTCGACGGCGGTCGGCAACAGCCGCTGCCAGTACGACACGGCTGCCTCCGCGAGGCCGGCAGCGGCCAGGCTGTTGCCGGCCAGGAACACCACCCGGTGCAGATTCGCACCCCACAGCTGATCGCCGGCCTGAGCGAGCAGTGTTTCCGCGTTGTCCCGCAACAGCTGGATGAAGTTCGCGTCGGTCTCGACCTCCGGCCAGATCTCCAGCAGCGCGTCGGCTGCGACGACGGCCAGCGCGGAGGTGTGGCGCTCATCCGTGGCTTCACGCACAGCACGTTGGAGAAGGTGATGGACCCGGACCATCGCGGCCCTACGGTCGAAGCTGACCAGGCTCAGCCGATCGAGGCACGCGATGGCGTCCAGGGCGTCCTCGGAAGTCGTGCTCGCGGACCGGGAGTCGCGGAGGTACCCGACCGTGGCCTCCGCGCTGAACACGTCGGCGGGAATGTCATGCGGGCCGAGCAGCGCCGCGAGTTCCAGGAGCGGACGGGCCAGACCGGCCGGCCGCAGGCGGTCCGCTTCCTCGATCGACAAGGACCAGGTGGTCGCCACCTCGGCGGGATAGTCGTCCGGCAGCGCGCCCCGCTCGGGCAGGACGTCGGTCAGCTTCCGCTCGCTCAGCCGGGACCGGTACGTGGCGCAGTCCAGACCCCGGTCCTTCATGTAGGCCGCGGCCTGCGCGAGGGCCAGCGGGAGGTGACCGAGGTCCGCCGCGAGAAGATCGGCGCCGGCCAGCTGATGGTCATCACCGTCGAGCTTGTCCCGCAGGTACTGCACCGATTCGGCCGGGGAGAAGAGGCCGACCGGAATGACATGCCGGCCCCTGCGGGTGAGTGCCGAGTCTCGCCGGCGGGTGGTGACCACGGTGCTGCCGCCGGCGGTGACGGGAGGCCAGAGCGAGCGCAGGTGCACGGGGTCGTTCAGGTCGTCGAGCACGATGAGCCACCGGTGGCCGTGCGGCTCCGCCAGCCAGGCAAGGAACTTCGCAGCGGCATCGGGGCCTGAGCCGTCGTCGATACCGATGAGGCCGGCCGCACCGGCATAACCGGTCACGACGCTCTCGCGGGAGGTGGCGGGTATCCAGAGCAACAGATCGACGGCGCGCTGCTGCCACATCCGGTCCGCGGCAGCGGCGGCGAGCTGCGTCTTACCGACCCCGCCCAGCCCGTTGAGCACGACTGTGTGCCCGCCACGCAGCAGGTCTTCGAAACTCGGCAGGCCGGGCCGCGCCTGGAAAGCGTCGGCGACAGTGGGCACGACACCGACGAGGTGGGGCCAGACGGCAGCGGTACCGGGACGCGGTGCTACCCGGTCGGGCAGCTGGGCGGCGGCCCGCCGCCTCTCCACTTCGGAAACCCGCTGCGCCTCGTCGAAGAGTGCGCGCCAAGGCCGGAGATCCGGTTCGCCGCGCGGGTGCTTTGAGCGGTAACAGGCCCTGACGATCGTCTCCACGAAGCGCCAGTTCATCCGGGTGCGGCCGTTGAGCTTCTCGTGGATGGAGGACACCGGATACGGACGCTCGATCTCCCGGCACCAGCGGACCAGATCACGCAGGGACAGCTCGCAATGGTTCCGCAACGCGTCGAGCCGTGCGGCCAGATCACGCCGTAGCTCGGCGGCGCTGCGCTCCGGCTCGGACCCCGAAGATCCATGCTGACTGTCACCGACCATGTTCTCACTGTAACGAGAAACACTGTCGCGTATCGATATGAAGGGTGTTCGGGTATGTCCGGAACTACTGGTGGACAACCAGATCAAGAACCCATCCTGAGGTGAACGTACCTTCACGACTCACTCAGGGAGAAGTTGTCATCATGCTGATCTGGCTGCCGAGCGCCACCGCCGCCCTGGAGTTCGGCACGGCGCTCATCGGCTTCGTGGTGGCGGGCTGGTTGGCAGCCCGAGAGATCCAGCAGCGCCGGGGGGCGGACAAGTCGTCCGGGTCCGGCTCGGATGAGCCGCGCGACGATGCGTGAGGCTCAGACCTGCCTGACGTGGGTCTTGACCACCTCGGCCAGCTCCGGCGTCCAGTCCATCGGCTGGTGGGCGGACTTGGTGTGCAGCTCCACGTGCTGCAGCAGCTCCCCCTCGTCCGGGGTCGTGAACTGGGCGGGGCAGTCGTTGTTGAAATCAGCGCAGCGGATCGAAACGGCCATGGCAGCTGGCTACCCGGGCCCGCCTGCCTGAAACGGCGCGGAGCGGGTACACCAGCGGCAACCGGCGAGAGGATGTCGTGATGAGCGTGGAGCAGCAGCCCGAGGACATGGTCGAGGGCGCGGAGCAGAGTGACGCCCCGGCGGTGCCCGAGGGGCAGGATGTCCGGGTGGGGCCGGAGGAGTCCGATGAGCCGCAGGCCGGGAGCGCCGAGCCGACCGACTGAGCATTATCCGGCGCAGTGGAAGTAGGACAGCGTCGTCTGGGTCTTGGTCTGCTGCTCGCCCGTCAGCTCGATCTCGTACGCCCGCAGCACCGACACGAGCTGCGCGGCCACCGGGACAGCCGACCGGGCGGCGCAGCGGGTCGACAGCTCGAGGAGGGCCGAGCCGTCCGGGTACGTCCAGCGCTCGATCGCCAGCCGGAAGTCCGCGCCCTGGGGCATGATCTTCTGCCGCCGTACGTCCACCGGGCCGAAGATCGTCAGATCGTCGATGCGGATCCGGCTGGGGAGCAGCGCCAGCTGTTCCTTCGCGAACAAAGCGCGCAGCGGCCGTTCGCCGCGCACCACCTTGCGCACGTCGTTCTTGCCGAGCCGCCGGGTCATCGCGCCGGTGCACACGAACTGCCCGGGCATCGCGTCGATCTCGACGCCGAACCGCTTCGACCGGCGCAGCCGCCCCGGCAGGTCCTCGGCGGTGCACGGCCGCAGCTTCACGACCGAGTCGTCGGCGCGGTCCCCGACACTGCGGATGCGCGCCACCACCCCGCGCCGCTTCAGTTCGAGGTCGGCCGTGTCCAGGAAGTACACCTTGCGGGCGGAGGCCCGGGAGAAGTCGACGCCCAGGGATTCGCACGTGCGCTCATGCGCGGCCGGGGGCACGACGAGCTTGAGCTCCACCCGGTCGGCGTGGCGGGTCGAGGCGAGCAGGCGGTCCAGCTGGTGGCCGGGTAACTGCCAGAACTGCTGGGCGTCGGCCTTCGTCGCTGGATCCTGCACGAGCTGCATGTGGGGCTTCCTCCGGTGTCAACCATGGTCGAACACGTCCGGGTTCCCCAGCCTACGCAACACATGCGTACCAGCGCTGTGCCGTTCGTCATGGCCGCGGGTGCGCGACGCCGCGGGACCGGCGTCGCGCACCCGGCCGTTCATGCCGGCCGGCGCCGGTTGAACAGCGGAACCAGGTTGAGCAGCAGGCCGACCAGGGCCACCCCGGTCACCAGGTTGACGCCCGGGTGGAAGCCGCTGAAGTCGCCGCCCGCTCCCCCGCCGGCGATCAGCGCGGTCAGCACCGCCAGCACCAGGGCCGCGCCCACCTGGCCCGAGGTCTGCACGAGACCCGAGGCCAGGCCCTGCTCGGAGTCGGCGATGCCCTGCGTGGCCTGCGCCATGATCGAGCTGAAGCCGAACGCGAAACCGCCGCCCAGCAGCAGCATCGTCGGCAGGACCGTCACGGTGTAGTGCGGTGCGTTGCCCGCCGTCAGCAGGAACCATGCGTAGCCCAGCAGCAGCGAGGTCATCGAGCTGATCAGCAGGCGCGGGGTGCCGTACCGGTCGATCAGCCGGCCCACGAAGGGCGACCCGAACGCCACCAGCAGGCCCGCCGGCAGCAGCGCGAGCGCCATCCGCAGCGGCGACCAGTGCAGGACGTTCTGCAGGTACAGGGTCATCATGAACTGGAAGCTCAGGTAGGAGCCGAACAGCGCGATCATGCTCAGGTTGGCCCGCACGACCGTGCCGGTGCGCAGGATGCCCAGCCGGATCAGCGGGTGCCGGACCCGCTTCTCGGTGACGACGAAGCCGGCCAGCAGCGCCACGGACAGCACCAGTGAGCCCAGGGTCAGCGGGTCGGTCCAGCCGCGGTCGGGCGCCGACACGACGGTGTAGACGGCCAGCAGCATTCCGGAGGTCAGCGTCGCGGCGCCGACCAGGTCGTGGCCGCCGCCCGCGGCGGGGCGGTCGCGCGGGATCAGCGCCATGCCCGCGACCAGGGCCGCGATCGCCAGCGGTACGGGGATCAGGAACGTCCACCGCCAGCCGAAGCTGGTGAGCAGCCCGCCCAGGATCAGGCCGGACGAGTAGCCGCTCGCGCCGAAGACGGAGAACACCGACAGCGCGCGGTTGCGGGCCGGTCCCTCGTGGAAGGTGGTGGTCAGGATCGACAGGGCGGTCGGCGCGGTGAACGCCGCGGCCAGGCCCTTGACGAACCGGGTGGCGATGAGCAGCGTGCCGTCGTCGACGAGGCCACCGACGAGCGAGGCCACCGCGAAGACGGCGAGGGCGATCAGGAAGACCTTGCGACGGCCGAGCAGATCAGCGGTACGCCCACCGAGCAGCAACAGCCCGCCGTAACCGAGCACGTAGCCGTTGACGATCCACTGCAGCGACGTGGTCGACAGGCCGAGTTCGGCGCCGATGGACGGCAGCGCCACGCCGACCATCGAGACGTCCAGCCCGTCCAGGAAGAGCACCCCGCACAGCACCGCCAGGACACCCCAGAGACGCGGGGTCCAGCGCTGGTCGACCGGGGTGGTCGGAGCTGCCGCCGGGAGGGCGGCTTCTGAGATAGTCACGGGCCAGAAGATACATGCGCACGCATTAAATGTCGACGCATCAGATTCGGCTGCATATAATTTGTTCGCATCTACTTTCCTCAGCAGTTAGGATGCGCGACATGACGTCCGAGCCGGCCCTCGTTGAGCGGTGGCGCTCCCTGCTGAGCAGCTACAACGAGGTCGCCGGGCACCTGGAGCGAGCGCTGCAGGAGACCCACGGGCTCACCATGGGCGAGTTCGAGACCCTCGACCGGCTGATCACGGTGACGTGTGAGAAGCGCCGCATGCAGGAGCTCGCCGCGGACATGTACCTGAGCCAGAGCGCACTGTCCCGGACCGTGGCGCGCCTGGAGAAGGGCGGGCTCGTCCGCCGCAGCCTCTGCGAGGACGACCGCCGGGGGATCTTCGTCTCGGTGACCGAGGAGGGTCTCCAGCGGCACGCGGACGCCCGCGCCACCCACCGCGCGATCCTTGCCGAGCACCTCGGCACCTCAGCCCCGGCCGGCTGAGGCGGGCTCAGCCCGGATCACGCGCCCGTCGAGCGCTCCTGCCAGGTGCACAGGCAGACCTTGTTGCCCTGCGGGTCGGCCAGCACCCAGAAGCTCGGGGCGAACGCGTCACTGACCAGCGTCCCGCCCGCGGCGACGGCCGCCTCGATCCGCGGCTGGACCTGGGCCGGGTCCACCCACACGTCGGGGTGCCAGTGCTGCCGGGGCTCCTCGCTGCCGGACTGCTGCAACCACACGACGGGCAGCGCCCCGTACGGGTCCCGCAGCTCGTCCCCGGCCTGTTCCATCGCCAGCAAGGCACCCCAGAACGGCAGGACCGCGCCGAAGTCGGGGCTGTCCAGGGCCAGCTCCAGCCGGGAGACGCTCGCGCATTCCGTCGCGGTGCCGGCGTCGGCGGCGATGGTGGAGATCGTGCGGGCCAGCCGGAGGTCGCGCCCGGTCACCGCGCCGACGTCATGGCTGGTCAGCCGGACGTCGACGTGGGTGTAACGCAGGTCGAGATCAGGGTGGTGGTCCATCGCCTCCGCCGCCGCGCCGATAGCGTCGACGACGGCCAGCCCGGCCGCGAAGTCCCGGGTGCGGATCCTGGTCTGCAGCCCACCGAGCAGATAGACCCATCCGGCCGGAGCCTGGTCGGCGATCTGCTGTCCCGTCAGCTTGGTCATGCAGGCATGCTCGCACACCGGCAGCGCCGCGGCAGTCAGCTCCAGCCGGCGTCCCGGCAGGCCTTGGTCAGGGCGGTGGCGTCGGCCTTCCAGGCGGTGGTGCTCTCGTTGGCGCTGCGGCCCACGGCCAGGACCCGGTCGGCGATCGCCTCGTTGTCGCTGCCGGCGGCCGACTTGCTGACCTTGTCGGCCAGCGCCAGCCGGGCCGCCGCGGTGCGAGCCTCCGGGTAACCGTCGGCGAAGTCGGTGCACGCGCGCTCGGCCGGGGCGTCGAGCACGCCGCCGCCCTGCTCCTCGCCGGCCGACCGGCCCACCGCCAGCCCCACCAGGACCACCGCGAGCACCACTCCCGCGATGATGACCTGACGCTTGTTGAGACTCAGCTTCACAACACTCCACTCTGAACGTACGGGCCGGGAACCGGAAGGCAGATTATCCGCCGACCGGGTCCCGGCCCGTCAGGACGAGGGTGCGCGTGCGGGGGATCAGCCGGCGCGGTGCGGCAACTTCCAGCCCGGCCGCGCGAAGTGGCAGGTGTAACCGTTCGGGATGCGCTCGAGGTAGTCCTGGTGCTCGGGCTCGGCCTCCCAGAACGGACCGGCGGCGGTCACCTCGGTGACGACCTTGCCCGGCCACAGCCCCGACGCCTCGACGTCGGCGATCGTGTCCAGCGCGACGCGCTTCTGCTCGTCGTCGGTGTAGAAGATCGCCGACCGGTAGCTGAGCCCGATGTCGCCACCCTGGCGGTTCAGCGTGGTCGGGTCGTGGATCTGGAAGAAGAACTCCAGCAGCTCACGGTACGAGGTGACGGCCGGGTCGTAGACGATCTCGATCGCCTCGGCGTGGGTCCCGTGGTTGCGGTACGTCGCGTTCGGCACGTCGCCACCGGTGTAGCCGACCCGGGTGGAGATGATGCCCGGGCGCTTGCGGATCAGGTCCTGCATCCCCCAGAAACAGCCTCCGGCGAGTACGGCCTTCTCTGCGGTCATCGCGATACACCTCTTTCTCAGCGGCCTGCCCGACGGCGGCGGCCTGCCTGAAGAACCGTAGCTCGCGGTGACCCGATCAGGTGCGGTTGCCGCCGGTGGGCATAGCCACCCGGGCGGTGGGTACGTCAGAGAGCTGACGCGCTGGTCAGCACAGGTCGGCGTCGGACGCAGGATGGAGATGATCATGACCGATACACAGTCGCGCACTGTGTGGCCGGCGGAGGCGTCGACCGCGCAGCTCGTGAGCCAGATGACCGAGCAGGTGTCCACCCTCGTGCGGGACGAGCTGGCGCTCGCCCGCGTGGAGATGGTGGAGAAGGGCAAGCGCGCCGGGACCGGCGCCGGGCTGCTGGGCGGGGCCGGCGTGCTGGCCATGTACGGCGTGGGCGCCCTGCTCGTGACCATCGGAGCGGCCCTGGCGGTCGTGTGGCCGGCCTGGCTGGCGGCCCTCGTGGTCACCGTCGTGGTGTTCGCCCTCGCCGGCGTGGCCGCGCTGCTGGGCAAGAAGCAGGTCCAGCAGGCCGTACCGCCGGCGCCCACCGCCGCGGTCGACAGCAGCAAGCGGGACGTGGACGCGGTCAAGGCCGCCGTCCGGGACGGGAGGCACGGGTGAGCAGCGACACCACCACCCGGGCGAACGGCACGGCCCCGCAGGATCCGGCGCAGCTCAAGGCCGAGATCGCGCGTACCCGGGAAGACCTGGGCCAGACCGCCGCGGCCCTGGCCGCGAAGACCGACGTGAAGGCCCGCGTACGCGCCAAGGCCTCCGATGTCGCTGTCCGGACGACCGCTCTGGCGGGCACCGTCCGGGACCGCGCCGCGACGACGGTACGGCGCCCCGTGCCGGTAGCCGTGATCGCCGCGGTCGCCTCCGCGGCCATGGTGGCGCTGGTGCTGATCCGCCGCAGCCGCCGCTGACTTCGAGATGTGCTCGGTAGCCCGTCCCGGATCCGGGGCGGGCCACCGGCGTTAAGCGAACCGTTTTCCGGTTTCGCCAGATTTCCGCGCTGTTTCTTGGCGTAATGGGGCATGTGAAAAGACTGCCCACCCTGCTCAGTACGCTTGTCCTGACCATCGTGACGGCTTTCGCCCCGCCGGCCCCGGCCGCCGCGGTGACCCCGGCCGACGCGGCGCCCGCCTATCACGTGGTCCGTCCCGGCGAGACCATCAAGAGCATCGCCCGGGCCCACCGGCTGCGCCCGCGCGACCTGCGCGCCTGGAACGGCATCGTCAAGCCGAACCAGCCCCACCCGGACGGTGTGCTCAACCTCGCCCGGCCGGCCGCCGGGCGGCTCTCCGGCTGGCGCTCCACGATCGAGGCCGTGACGCCGGCCGCGGTCAACTGGGACCCGGCCAGGAAGTGCCCGGTACGCCCGGCCGACCTCCGCAAAGTCTGGGTCACCTACATCGACTTCTACGGCGTCCCGCACCAGGGCAGCATCGTCGTGCACCGCAGCATCGCCACCCGCACCCAGGGGGCGTTCCGGACGCTGTACCGGATGCGGTTCCGGATCCAGGGGATGAGCCCGATGACGCTCAACGCGCCCTACATCTCCGACATGAGCGCGGTCACCTCGGGCTACAACTGCCGGGTGGTCAGCGGGAGCAGGACCTGGTCACAGCACGCCTACGGCAAGGCCATCGACGTCAACCCGGTGCAGAACCCGATGGTCCGCGGCTCGTACGTCGACCCGGCCGCCGGTACCGACTTCCTGCGCCGCGACGTCTACCGCCGCGGCATGATGCACGCGACCGGCGCGGTCCGGGCCTTCACCGACCAGGGCTTCTACTGGGGCGGACGCTGGAAGAGCCTGAAGGACGACATGCACTTCAGCATGAACAACCGCTGATCAGGCCGGCCTGAGCAGGGCCACCAGGAAGTCCGCGCCGGGGGTGTACGGGCGCAGGTCCCAGGTGGCCAGCAGCAGGTCACCGACCAGTCCGGCGGCGACCGCGTCGGCGAGGAAGTCGTCGAACAGGTATCCCCGGTCGGCACCGAAGCCGATCGCCACCCGGCCGTTCGCGCTCAGGTGGGTGCGCATCCGCCGGAGGATCTCGCCGCGGGTGTCGGGGGCCACGAAGGTCATCACGTTGCCGGCGCAGACGATCACATTGAAGCGGTCCGGCAGTTCCAGCTCGGCCAGGTCACCGACCCGCCAGTCGGTGTCCGGATAGTCCTGCCGGGCGGCGGCGATGAGCTCCGGGTCCAGGTCGATGCCGGTCACCTGGTGACCGGCGGCGGCGAGCCGGCCGCCCACCCGGCCGGTGCCGCAGCCCGCGTCGAGGATGCGCGCGCCGCGCGGGACCATCGCGTCGATCAGGCGGGCCTCGCCGCCGAGGTCGGCGCCGTTGCTCGCCATGGTGCGGAAGCGTTCGACGTACCACTGCGAGTGGCCGGGGTTCGCCGCGATCTGCTGAAGCCAGAGGTTCTCCACGTCCACGAACACTGCCAGACGCAACGGGCCCGGTCTCGCGAAGAGACCGGGCCCACACTGATCCGGGACTCACCAGTTGCGGAAGTTGTCCTGGGTCTGCGCGTTGAACTCGTCCGTCAGGAAGTTACGGGCCGGGTTCGTCCGCCGGTCCTTGAGCTTCAGGACGTCGAGTCCCTTGACGATGTCATTCGAGACGATGTAGCCGTTGTACCAGTACGCGGACCACGAGCCGCCCAGCACGGGGCTGTCGGCCGAGAGCGGTCCACGCTCCCAGTAGGCGATCTCCTTGGGCTTGCGGGAGTTGGTGAAGTCCCAGACCGAGATGCCGCCCTGGTACCACGCCTGCACCATGATGTCGCGGCCCGGGACCGGGATCAGCGAGCCGTTGTGGGCGACGCAGTTCTCGTTCTCGGTGTTGGTCCGCGGGATCTTGAAGTAGCTGCGGAACTCCAGCTTGCGGTTCTTGCCCTTGCCGACGATGTCGTAGATCGCGTCGGCGCCCCGGGTCGGGCCGATCTCCGGGTTGCAGGTGGCCGCGCCGCCGCCGCCGAGCTCGTCGGTGAAGACGATCTTGGTGGCGCTGTTGTTGAAGGTGGCCGAGTGCCAGAACGCGAAGTTCACGGTGTCCCGGACACTGGTGATCACCTTCGGGGCGCTGCGCACGGAGATGTCGAACAGCACGCCGTCACCCATGCAGGCGCCGGCCGCGATGTCCTTCTCCGGGTACGCGGTGATGTCGTGGCAACCGGTCGTCGCGGACTGCCCCTCGGTGCCACCCGGGTAACCGCCGTCCGGGAACAGCACCGGGGTCGACACCACGGCCGCGGCGGTGGGGTTCTGCACCGGCACGCGCACGATCGAGATCTTGTCGTGCGGCAGCGGGCAGTTCGGCAGGTCCGCGCCGGCCAGGTTGTACGACGAGACGTACAGGTAGACCGAGTTGTCGCCGCTCTTGCCCGGAACCACCGTCTGGGTGTGCGAGCCGCAGTCCGTCTTGACCGACTTGATGTACTTCGGCGTCCGCGGGTCGCTGATGTCGAAGATCTTGATGCCCTCCCACCGCTCACCGGGCGCGGCGGTGGTGGAGCCGGTGTTGTCGCAGGAGTCGTTCGTCCGCTGCGAGTCGGTGCCCAGGAACAGCAGGTTGCCCTTGACCGAAACGTCGTTCTGCGCGCCGGGGCAGAGCACCTGCGCGGCGACGGTCGGCGACTCCGGGTCCTTGATGTCGTAGACGGTGAAGCCGTTGTAGTTACCGGCGTATGCAAAATCGTCCTGGAAGGCGAGGTCCGAGTTCGTGGAGTCGGCGAACGGGCCCGTCTTCGGCAGATTGGCGACCAGGTTGAGGTTGGGGGTGCTGGCGACCTCGTCGACACCGGGCGGGGTGCCCGGGTCGAGGGCGGGGGCCTGCGCGGCGCTGCTCGACGGCGCCGACAACAGTCCGATGAGGACTGCTGCGGCACTGACGCCCGCCAGGCGCTTGAGCTGCCGCCCTCGTGAGGCAGAGTGCTTCATGGAGCTCCTTCCGGCTGCTGGCGCACCGAGGGGCAGGATGTTCTCACGGTCGGTGCGCATTCACCTTCGTCGCTACAGTAGTGGCCGGACGGGGAACGCGGGGGACATTGTTATCCGGGCGAGAGGATCCGATGACTCGGCAGAGGACATTCATGCTGGTCAGCGCGGCTGCGGTGGTGCTGGCGGCCGGCGGAACGGCGCTGGCCGCGCAGGGCGGCGACGGCCGCTCGGCCGCCGCGCCGCGGCCTGCCGCGAGTTCCACGCCGCCGGTCCGGGTCGTGGTGCCCGGAAAGCCCGGCGAGTCGGCCCGGGTGACCGACTCGGATCAGGTACGCGCACCCGACGGCTCGACGTACAACTCGATCGATGTCGCATTCGTGCAGATGATGATCGTGCACCACACCCAGGCGATCGAGATGGCCGGCCTGGCTCCGCAACGCGCCGGTGGCACCGGGCTGCGCGCACTGGCCGCCCGGATCAGCGCCGCCCAGGGACCGGAGATCGCCTGGCTGAAGCGCTGGCTGAAGGAGCGCAACCTGCCCGAGAACGAGCCGGGGCACGACCACAGCACCATGCCGGGCATGCAGAGCCCGGCCGACCTGACGGCACTGGGCGCGGCCCGCGGCGCCGAGTTCGACCGCAAGTTCGTCGCCATGATGACCGCGCACCACAAGGGCGCGATCCAGATGGCCGGCGACCTGCTGGGCGGCGGCAGCGATGAACTGCTCCGCGAGACGGCCAACGAGATGGCCGTGGAGCAGGGCAGCGAGATCCGGCGGCTGGAGCAGCTCTGATGCTTGTTGCGTCAGTCACCTGATCGAGCACTGGAGATGCGTGCGCCCCCGGTTCACCGATAGGTTGTCCGGTGTGGATATGAGGAGCGTGGTGCGCCGTACGCGGCTGCCGCTCGTCGTCTCCCTGTTCCTGGCCGCGCTACTCGGTGCGCCGACCGCGGCCGGCCCGGTCACCGGCCCCCTGCCGGCGCCGGTCACCGCCGCGGCAGCAGCCCCGGCCGCTCCGGCGCCCGCGCCGCTCGTTCCCGAGGAGATCGTCACCGACCCGCCGGTCGCCGCCCAGGCACCGGCCGGGCCCGTCCGGCTCGCCACTCCCCTCCTGACCGACCAGGTCAGCACCGCGGCCACCGCGCCGCGGGGTCCGCCCGCCACCGCCTGAACGTCTCGTCACGCTCTCGGCGCAGTTCGAGGGTGCTCGATTACCGACCTCTCGCGGTGGACAAGGGATAGATCATGGACTTTGCTGTGGACATCATCGTCGGCAACAGCGGCCGGATGGCCGCCATCTGGCTCACGCTGATCCTGCTGGCCGTCGTCGCGCTCTTCGCGCTGGCCCTGCCCCGCGGCGTGCACCGCCCCCGGCAGATCTCCGCCTGGCTGGCCGCCAATGCGGCGCAGAAGCGCGCCGAGGCGGAGCGCCGGGCCGCGGAGGCCGCCGAGGCGATCCGGTACGCCGAGGAGATCGCCGTGGCGGCCCGGGGCGCGGCCAACACCGCCGAACGCCGCCGCGAGGAATGCCAGCGGGCCCAGGCCGCCGTCGAAGGCGCCTGGCAGGCCTACCAGCAGGCGGACGCGGGTCTGGCCCGGGCCCGCCGCGCCGCCGCGTACGGGGTGCCGCATGCCCCGATCACCGACGAGGAGCGCGCGGACCGGGCTCAGGCCCTGCGCCGTTCCGCCCAGGCCGCGTACCGCCGGGGCGACCTCTCCGACACCCAGCTGCTGGACGCCCTGACCCACCGCAACGGCTGGGACCCGGCGCTGCACCCGGTCGAGCAGGAGCTCATCCTGGCCCGGGCCGCCGTCACCCACCGCTTCAGCGCCTACCAGGACGCGCTCGACGCCGAGCAGGCCGCCTGGCAGGCCTCGGACGTCGCGACCGCCGCGGTGCGCAGCCTGCGTCAGGAGGTCGCCAGCGCGGAGGCCCTGGCCGAGGCGGCCCGGGCGGTCCTGCCGGAGAACGACCGTCCGGCCCGCAGCACCCGCCGCGTCCCCGCCACCGCCTGAGCAACGCCGCCCGAGCAGCGTCCCGTTCCGGCCTGCGCGGCGTCGAGCTGCCGCCTGAGCGGCGTCTCGGGTCCGGCGGGGGTCCTCAGGCCGCGCCGCCGTTGACGTAGATGGTCTGGCCGTTGATCCATCGGGCCGGGCCGGCGAGTGACGAGACCACCTCCGCGATGTCCTCCGGGCGCCCGAGCCGCTCCATCGGGTTCATCTTGGACATCCGCTCGACGGTCGCCTCGTCCTTGCCGTCCAGGAACAGCGCGGTCGCGGTCGGGCCCGGGGCCACCGCGTTGACGGTGATGTCACGGCCGCGCAGTTCCTTGGCCAGGATGGGGCTGATCGCCTCCACGGCCGCCTTGCTGGCCGCGTACGCCGCGTAGGTCGGCAGGTTGAGCCGGGTCACCGAGGTCGAGAAGTTGATGATCGCGCCACCGGGCCGGATCCGGCGGGCGGCCTGCTGGTCCACCACGAAGGTGCCGCGGATGTTGGTGCGGTGCACCCGGTCGAGCTCGTCGAGGTCCAGCTCCGCGATGGGTGCGAGCGGCATGACGCCGGCCGCGTTGACGACCACGTCGACGCCGCCGTACCGCTGCTCGGCCAGGTCGAAGGCCGCGCGGACGGCGGTCTCGTCGGCCACGTCGGCCCGGACCGCGGCCGCATTGCCGCCGGCGGCCTCGATGGCCGCCACCGCCTTCCCGGCCTCGGCCTCATTACCCGCGTAGACGATGACGACGCTCTGCCCGTCGGCGGCGAGGCGCTCGGCGACCGCGCGGCCGATGCCGCGGGACCCGCCGGTGACGATCGCGACCCGGGATTCGTTGCCGGTCATGATGACTCTCCTTGAGCTGGCTACGTCGATAACGCAATCATGTTCTCGTCGTTACGGTCAAGTTGCTAACGTTAGAGTGTTATCACCGCTACATGCCTCCGACCACCCGCGAACGGATCATCGAGGCAGCCGCCGCCCTGCTCACCGAGGGCGGCCGGGAAGCGGTGTCGACCCGCGCGGTCAGCGCGGCCGCCGGCGTCCAGGCACCCACCATCTACCGCAGCTTCGGTGACAAGCATGGCCTGCTGGACGCGGTCGCGAGCCACGGCTTCAGCACCTATCTGCGCAGCAAGGCCACCCTCGAGCGCAGCGACGACCCGGTCGACGACCTGCGCCGGGGCTGGGACCTGCACGTCGCTTTCGGCGTGGGGAACCCGGCGTACTACGCGCTGATCTACGGCGAGCCGCGGCCCGGCGCGCAGTCACCGGCCGCCCGCGAGGCGGCGGTGATCCTGGCCGGCCTGGTGCGCCGGATCGCGGAGGCCGGCCGCCTGCGGGTCAGCGAGGAACGCGCCGCGCACCTGGTCCACTCGGCCGGCGCGGGCGTGACCTTCCAGCTCAACAGCATGCTGCCGGAGCAGCGTGACCCGGCCCTGTCCACGCTGGCCCGCGAGTCGGTCATCGCCGCCGTGACGACGGACTCCCCCGCCGCGGGCCAGGACGGCGTGGCCGGGAACGCCATCGCCCTGCGGGCCGCGCTGCCGCAGCTCACCGGGCTGTCCGACGCGGAGCGGTCCCTGCTCGGCGAGTGGCTGGGCCGCATCACCGGCTAACGCAGGCGTACCCAGGCGCCGCTGGTGACCGACTGCGCCATCGCGTCCAGGGCCAGTGCGCTGTGCACGGCGTCGTCCAGGGTCGCGCCGTACGGCTTGTCCTCCGCGATCGACCGCAGGAAGTGGTAGGCCTCGATGACCTTCAGGTCGTCGTAGCCCATCGCGATGCCGGCGCCCGGCTGGAACGCCGCGTACTCGCCGGCTTCCGGCCCGACGTAGACGGTTCTGACCGGCAGGTCCTGGTAGCCGTCGCCGGCGCTGAGGCTCAGCTCGCCCATCCGGCGGAAGTCCCACGCCACCGCGCCGCGCGTGCCGTGCACCTCGAAGCCGTAGTTGTTCTGCTGACCCACGGCCACCCGGCTGGCCTCCAGCACCACGCGGGCGCCCGAGACGAGCCGCAGCTGGCTGGAGACGTAGTCCTCGTTCTCCACCGGGCCGAGCTCCCCGCCGGCGGCCCGGGTGTGCCCGGCGGTGGCGCCGGTCGGCCGGGCCCGCTCGGTCACGAACGTCGCGGTGTCCGCCACCAGCGCGTCGATGTCACCGAGCAGGTGCCGCACCAGGTCGACGCCGTGCGCGGCCAGATCGCCGAGCACGCCGCTGCCGCCCCGGGCCCGCTCGAAGCGCCAGCTCAGCGCGCCCTCGGGATGCGCGGCATAGTCGCTGAACAGCCGGAACCGGGCGTGCGTCACCGTGCCCAGCTCGCCCGCGGCGATCAGATCGCGGGCGGCGGCCACCGCCGGGGCGTTGCGGTAGTTGAAGCCGACGGCACCCTGGACCCCTGCCTCGCGAACCGCCGCGGCGACCGCCTGCGCGTCCGCGGCGTCGAGACCGACCGGCTTCTCGATCCAGATGTGCTTGCCGGCCCGCGCCAGCGCCACCCCGAGCTCGCGGTGCAGGAAGTTGGGCGCCGTGATGCTCACCGCCCGGATGCGCGGGTCGGTGGCCAGGTCGCGCCAGTCCAGGACGGCCGCGGCGAAGCCGTACTGCTCGGCGGCCCCGGCGGCCCGGCCGGGCACCTCGTCGGCCACCGCGACCAGCTCCGGCCGGACCCCGAGCTGCGGGAAATGGTGCGGAACCCGCAGGTAGGACTGGGTGTGCACCCGGCCCATCCAGCCGAAACCGGCGACGGCGACCCCGAGGGCTTCTCGACTCATCCGGCCAGTCTGCCCCAGCTCCGGCGCCCCGCTAGTGCAGAAGCTGACCGACCTCCAGCCGGCCGGGCTGGATGACGTCGGCGTAGGTGCCGAAGCAGGCCGCCCGGCCGAGACCGGGAACCTGGATGCGGTAGTGCCGGGCCAGGCTGCTCAGCACGGACTTGTCGGCCGGCAGCTCGCCCTGGCCCAGGCCGGGGATGACGCAGCGCGGGGTGGGCAGGTCGATCCGCAGCACCACGTCGCCCAGGCGCAGCTCCTCGCCGGGCTCCGGGTCCCGCGGCAGATCGAGGATCAGATTCGGGCGGAAGCGGGCCGCCGGCACCGCTGCGCCGGCACGCTCGCTGAGCTCGGCCAGGGCACCGGTGGTCACGATGTGCAGGGCCCCGTAGTCGGCGAACCGGCCGAGCCGCTCCACCCCGCCGACCGGGCTGACCGTCTCCTCGCCGGGCAGGCTGCCGGCCATCCACTCCGGGACCATGCCGGCGTCGTCGGGCAGGACCCGGTGCAGGTGCGGATCGGCCGGCGCAGTCCGGCTGAGCCGTACCGGCCGGCCCAGGTGGGCGGTCAGGGCCGCGTCGGCCGCCTCGCTGCCCGCTCGTACGGTGGCCGCGCCGACCCGCAAGGTCAGCTCGTCCTCGTGCAGGGACGTGCCGATCTCGAGGAGCCGGCCCCAGCGACGCGGGTGCTTGGCGCTGCCGACCATCCCGTCCCCGCCGTCCACGCAGGCCCAGATCCGGTCGCCGGACAGGCCGGTGCGGTCCACGTCGGCCGCGTCGAGGGACTCGCCCAGCGCGCTCTTGAGGGGATAGCGCCGGAGCGCGACGATTTTCGGCATGCCCTGGATCCTATTTGTCCTCAGGCCGGTCGGGTGATGGCGCCGGACCGGCTCGGCACCTCCTCACGCCGGCCGAGGACCCGGACGGCGACGATGATGATCGGCACCAGGACCAGGTGACAGAGGGTCAGCGTCACCTTGCTGGTGGTGTCGAGGTCCGTGGGCAGCGTCATGGCGACGATCGTGGCGACGGCCAGCACCGGACCGGCGATCAGCGCGGTACGGACCACCCAGGCACCGAAGCGGGACAGCAGCGCCACCGCCACGAGCCCGGCCAGCAACGGCAGGGCGCTGAAGGCCGCCACGGTGACGCCGTCCACCTCGGCCGGGCCGGAGGGCGAGGTGAAGCGGAAGGTGCCGCCGGCTGCCCGGCCGATGCCGTACAGGATCAGGTTGGCCAGCACCGCCGCGCCGACGGCGGCCGCGATGACCAGCAGCCGCCTAGGCATCCGCCGGTTCCGTCCCGCGGACCAGGAAGGCCTCGATGCGGTCGAAGGCTCCGGCCCACACCTCGGTGACGAAGAAGTCGCGGACCTCGGGCACCGGGAAACCGCTCTGCACGACGGTCATCAGGGTGCCGTCACCGGCCGCCTCGAAGGTGATCTCGATCCGGGTGCTCATGGTCATGCCGTCCGGGCCGGTGCCGGTGGACTCGGTGACCAGCCGGTGCGGCCGGTCGATCTCGACGAACGTCTGCGTCTCCCGGAACAGGGTGTCACGGTCGGGACCCCACACCGCGGTCTGCTGACCGCCGACCCGCAGGTCCACCTCGATCTCCACGATGCCGGGCTGCTCGTCGAGGATGCTGAACCAGATCTTCTGCTGCTCGGCGTCGGTGTAGGCGTCGAAGACCTGGGCCGGGGTGGCCGGGAGCTGCCGGGTCATGCGCATGTCGATAGTCACGATGCGTTTCCTTCCGTGCCGTTGCGGAGGGTGAAATAGGCGTCCAGGCCGTCCAGCTTGCGGGCCCAGAGCCGCTGGTAGAAGGCGATCCACGCCAGGGCGTCGTCCAGTGGCGCCGGGCCGAGGCGGCATTGCCGCGACCGCCCCACCTTCTCGGTGACGACGAGGCCCGCGTCCTCGAGCACCTGGACGTGCTTCTTCATGCCGGTCAGGGTCATCCCGACCGGCTCCGCCAGCTCGCCGATGGTCGCCGGACCCTCGCCGAGCCGGACCAGGATCCGGCGGCGCTGCTGGTCGGCGAGCGACGCGAACACCCGGTCGAGAACCTCTTGCTGAACCATGTGGTTCACCTTACGACACTGAACCACTCAGTTCAACAACACTCGGCGGATTGGCGGCCCCGCTCGCGGGTACCCGGCGCCCATGCGATTCGGAAACGTCGAGGTTCGGCCGCTCGGTGGCGGCATGGGCTGCCTGTTCATGGTCCTGGGTTCGATTCTGCTGTCGGTGCTGTGCACCCTCGGCGCGAATCTGTTCGCGCGCTGAAAGGGCGGGCGACCCCCGTGGCCGCCCGCCCTCCGCTCAGCCCGCCCTCACCAGGTGGTGGGAGCCGGCGGCGCGACCACCGGCGGACGGTCGTCGCAGGTGATCGTGTTCGGCAGCTCCCAGGGAGCCAGCCACGGGCCGGTCGTGCCGCCGCCGTCGTTGCCGCCGAGGTCCGTCACGGTGAACTCCGAGCCGGTCGGCTTGAAGCCGAACGAGCCGCAGTTGTTGATACCGACGGCACCGACGTTGCGGGCATCGACGTTGGCGAACGAGGCCGAGCCGGCCACCCGGGCACTGAGCACCGACGTGCCGGTGCCGTCAACCCGGATGTCCTGGAAGGCGACCCCGTTGATCGAGTAGAGGTCCTTCACTCCCCAGTCGCTGACCAGCATGATCGCGTTGTAGGTGCTGTCCAGGTAGTGGTCGCCGGTCACCCGGATACGCGCGTCGATGCTCTTGTCCAGGGCGTAGAACCAGATCGCGCCGAGACCGATCTTCCAGTTGAGCTCGAACGTGCCCGCCCGTACCACTGTGTTGTTCTTGATCGTCAGCTCGCCGGCGAACGGCTCGGCGCCGAACCGCGAGCCCACGTGGATGCCGCTGCCCTCCCGGACCGGGTCGGCGATCAGGTTGTCCGACACGGTGTTGCCGGTGCCGCCGTAGATGGCGATGCCGTTGGCCAGCGTCGGCGTCTGCACGGTGTTGTGGTCGAAGGTGTTGCCCGCGTTCGCCGTCTTCTCCGACCACATGGCCAGGCCGTCGTCGCCGGTGTTACGGATGAAGTTGTTGCGCACCACCGCATTCGTGACCCCGGTGTGGAAGTTGAGGGCATCGGCGATCTGGTCGACGATCACGTTGCCGGTGACCCGCAGGTTGCGCATCGGGCCGTCGAACCACATGCCGACCTTGGTGTGCCGGATGAACAGGCCCTCGATGCTGGAGTCGCTGAGCGCCCCGCCGATCCCGTTCACCTGGTCGGTGTCGATGCGCTCGCGGACGTCACCCTCGATCGTGAAGCCCTTGAGGTGCACGTTGCGGCTGCCCCCGTCGGCGGCGTCCTTGCCGTAGAACCCGACGCCGGTGTGCACCGAGCCGTCCGGGGCGGGCTCGGCCAGCGTGACCTGCCGGCCCTTGATGATCGTGTACCAGCTGCCGGCGCCCTCGATCGTCACGTCGTCGACGATGACGTGCCGGTTCACCTGGAACGTGCCCGGCGGCACGTAGACCTCGACCCGGGCCCGCTTGGCGAAGGCGATCGCCCTGTCGAAGGCCGCGGCCGAGTCGCGCCGCCCGGTCGGGTCGGCCCCGAAGAGCAGCACGTTGGCCGCGACCAGGTCGACGTGCGGGCGGGCGACGAGCTGCGAGTCGAGCAGGTCAATGACCGTCCACGCGGCGCCGGCGGAGGCGGTGAGCCGGATCCGGTCACCCGCGCGGTAGGTGCGGCCGAGCAGCATCCGCTGCTCGTCGAAGAAGTGCATCGGCCGGAACGGCTTTACGATCTCGGGCGTGGGCGTGGTGGCCGACGGTACGCAGCCGCACTCGGTGATCCACCAGTCGGGGTGCAGTAGGTCCGCGGTCGGGTCGTTGCTGAACGGGTACTGGTTGTAGAGGTACGCATACTGCGAGGTCAGCGTCATCGTGCCGGCCCGCTTGCCGTTGACCGCGACCTTCAGGGGTGCGGTGATCCCGCCGCCGGTGGGAGCGTCGGGGATGCTGTAGCGCACCGTGATCGCGTTGGCCGCGGCGGGCAGGACGAACTCGACGTACTGCCCCGGGGTCAGCTTGACGGCCGTACGCCCGGAGGCCTCACCGGCCACGGTGTAGGCGGCGCGGTCGGGGCCGATCCGGGAGCCGGTGAAGGTGGCGTTCTCCGCCTCCTGCTCGGCGAAGTCCACTGTCGCGCCGCGGCCGGCGACGAGGGCGGGGTCGAGGCCGGCGCGGGTCACGACGGGGGCAGCCGGGGCGGCATCTGCGGGGACGCCCGCGCCGAAGACCAGTCCCAGCCCGACCAGGGAGGCGGTAGCCAGGACGGGCCACCTCGCATTCACAGACATCGAGGAGCTCATTTCTCTCGGGGAGCGCCCTGACCTTAGGTCGACTGTGACGAACTCCACAAGGGCCTGTCGACTAATTTCGTGTTTCTGCTCGCTTCTTTCAGAGGGTCTCTACCAGGACCACGAACTTGCCGACGGCGACGCCCGCTTCCATGTCCGTGTGCGCCTGGACGATCTGGTCGAACCGGTAGGTGCGATCCAGCGGCACGACGGCCTCCCCCGCGGCGACCGCGTCGAGGAAGTCCTGGAGAACGGCCGGCGGCAGATCGTCGGCGTCGCCCCCGTAACCGGTCAGCCGGACGCCGCGCGGCAGGTAGCCGATGGGATAGAAGTCCGGCACGGTCCAGACGTTGGACAGCATCCCGGCCATGCAGACGACACCGAACTTGCGGGTGGACCGCAGCGTGTCGGGCAGGGTGGGGGTGCCGACCAGCTCCAGGGCGTTGTCGACACCCTCGGGCAGGATCGCCCGCACCTGCGCGGCCACGTCACCGTCGTCGATGAGCACGTGGTCGACCCCGATGGCCCGCAGCGCGTCCGCCTTGGCGGGGTTGCGGGTGGTGGAGAGCACGGTCAGGCCGCGGCGCTTCGCGAGGATCGCGGCGGCCATGCCCACCGACGAGGTGCCACCCCGCACGAGCAGCGACTGGCCCGGCCGGGCGTCGAGGCCGTCGGTCAGCGCACCGTACGCGGTCTGCAGCATCTCCGGCACCGCGCCCAGCGTGGCCCAGTCCAGGTCGCTGCGGAAGGCGATCACCTGCGCCGCCGGGACGCAGGTGAACTGGGCATAACCACCGTCGAAGGTGCGGCCCATCCCGCCCATCATCGCGAAGACCTGCTGCCCCACGGCGAACTCGCCACCGGGTGCCGCGGCGACCACACCGGTGGCTTCGATGCCGGGAACCCGCGGGAAGGTGACGCCGTCGGCGAGCCCGAGCCGGGTGTGCAGCTCGGAACGGTTCAGCCCGAAAGCCTTCACCCGGATCAGCACCTGCCCCGGCCGCGGCACCGGAATGGGCAGCTGACGGAGGCGCAGCGCCTCGGGCGGACCCGGCGCGTCCAGTACGATCGCTTCCATAGAATTAGATTCCATGGAAGCAATGTAGTCCGGCCGGACCGGGAAGACCCGGTGGCCTTGCGCACACTCCGCTCACCGCATGTCGGCCGCCAGGTTGACCCGCAGGTGGGCGTCGACCCACGCCTCGACGGCCGCGTCACCGGGGTCCGGCCCGAGCCGCCCGGCCAGGGCTTCGACGGTCTCGGCGACCCGGCGCAACCCGGCCTTGCGCAGCCGTCCCGCCGCTGCGCGCAGCCGGCCCGGCACGGTGGCCGACGCGTGCTGAAGACCGCCGTGCGCCAGCTCGGCGAGCAGCGCCGCGGCCTCCGCCAGGGCCAGCCCGATCGCATCCGTGGTCGGAGCCGCAGCGTCGTCGGGTTCGGCGCCGCGGCCGGCCTCGGCGAGATCCGGAACCACCACGGCACCGTCGACGGCGAAGCCGATCGGATCGATCACCACGCCACCACCGCCCCGGCGGACACTCCCGGCCACGTAACGGAGCTCGCCGCGCAGGGCGGCGGCCATGCTGTCGAGGCGGCCGGGAGCGCAGGAGGCGTGGGTGGCGGACACCACGGCAGTGACCCCGGCGGCGTCCGCGATGACGGCATCGAGGCGCTGGGCGCCGGGTGCGTAGGTGACCGAGTGCACCTCGGCGACCGGGATCACCCGTACCAGCTCAGCCTCGACCCGGGCCCGGACCGGACGCGGCGGCAGCGCGTCGAGCTCCCCGGCCAGCGCGGCCAGATCGTCCGCGATCAGCGCCCGGGGCAGGTCCTGCCAGGAACCCCGGGACGTCATCGCCTCGGTGCGGCTCAACCGCCGGGTGCCGAGACGAACGGCCCGGCTCGCGCTGCGAGCGGCGGACTCGGTGACCACGGCCCCGCCGGCCAGGGCACCGATGCTGACCCCGGCCACCCGCCGGGCGGCCAGCACCGGCCCGGCGTCCCCGGTCTCGTAGGAACGGCGCAACACGAGCACGGTGGCACTGTCGGCATGGGCGAGGAAGACCTCGATCATCCGCTCGCCACCGGCCGCGGAGACCCGGGCCCCGAGACCGTCGAGCCGGGCCCGGCGCAGCGGCGTCTCGGAAGCCTCATCGGTGCCGAGCACACGCGACCGCAACGTGCGGCGTCCGGCTCCGGAACTGGTCACGGCGCGGTGCCGGGCATGCAGCTCGGCCACGTGTTCGGCCAGCGCCTCGGGGCGGTAGCGGGCACTCCGGTCCCGGTAGGCCGCCAGCTGCGCGACAAGGTCGTCGACCACGAGAAGTGGCCAGCGCATCCGGGCGGCCTCCAGCGAACGACGCACCGCGGTCACCTCGGCCGCGACGCCCGATCCGATGTGGACGGCTCCTTCGCGCAGCACCACGCTCGCGAGGGCGACGGCCGCGTCCAGGGCGGGGGCACCGGCTCCGGCTGCGGTGCCGCCGACCTGCACCTGCGCGTCGGGCTCGCCGGGGAAGGAAACGTCGGCTTCCCGGAAGGCCCAGACGGCGAGGGCCAGGACGTCATCGCGCACTCCGGCGACCGCGTCGGTCCGGGCAAAACCCAGATCACCGGGTACGAGAAAGCGCACGGTGGCGGTCGGCAACTCCACGCTGGGCACCGGATCCCCGGGCCGGGCGCGGTGCACCCGCGCGACGTATCCGGTGCGCTCGACCCGGCGGGCGGCGGCGACCATGCGCTGACCGATCCGGGCGACGAGTTGGTCATCGGTGAACTCGCCCGGTGACCACCCGGCCGCCGCCGGTGCGCCGGTGGCGGGCTGGCTGGTCGGAGCCGGCCGTGCTGCCACCTTGCCATCGCCGGGACTCGGCTGGATCGAGACATCCGGATGCCCAGCTGCTGGCCCACCCGAGAGATCCGGATGGCGGCCGACCAGCGCCGCCGCGGAATCCGGCTGACCGCCAACCGCCTCCGCCGCGGAATCCGGCTGGCCGCCGACCGGCACCTCAGCGGAATCCGGCTGACCGCCGGCCGCCTCCGCCGCGGCATCCGGGCGACCGTCAGCCCGAGCCACCGGAGGGTTCGGCCGACCAGCCGCCGGAGCCGTCCCGGGATCCGGGTGGTCGGCGGTCGGCTTCGACGAGACGTCCGGCCCGCGGGAGTCGGGATGACCGTCCGGATGGCCGGGTGTAGGGCGCGCGGTCTCGCCGGGGAGGCTCAGATAGGTCAAAACCAGGCCGACGATGTGCCGGCAGACGCCCGGAGCGCCGCAGCTGCATCGACCCTGGTCGAGACCCCCTACCGGCAGGGCGGTGGTCACGCCGTCGTCGTAGGTGGCGTGGACCGTCGCTTCGGCGTCCTCGGTGACTGCCGGGGCCGACCTCTCGATCTCGCGGGTCGCCCGCTTGACCAGGCCGCGGTTCGTCAGCTCCGCCAGCGTCGCGGGCGTCAACGCCCGCAGGTCCGCCCTCACGCCGGCCTCCCCTCGGCGGCGGCGGTACGTTCATCCGCCCGGTCGGCGCTCATCGGCCCACCTGCTCGGCGACGAATGCCGCCAGCTGGCCCGGCGTCATGGCGCCCACCGAAGCTCCCACGTCGGCCAGGCGTTGCGCCGTGTCGCGGTCGTAGCTGGGGTTGGCGTCCTGGTCCAGCGCGGCCAGGCCCAGGACCTTGGTGCCCTGCTCGACCAGTTCCCGGACCGTACGGATCAGCAGCGCCGGCGACCCGCCCTCGTAGAAGTCGGTGATCAGCACGACGATCGCCCGGCGGGGCTGGTCGATCAGGCCGGCGCCGTAGCGGACCGCCCGGCCGATGTCGGTGCCCCCGCCGAGCTGGACCTTCATCAGCAGCTCAACCGGGTCGTCGACCTCGCTGGTCAGGTCGACCACGTCGGTGTCGAAGGCGACCAGGTGGGTCCGGACACCCGGCAGGCCCCACAGGCAGGCGGCCGTCACCGCGGAGTGGATGACCGAGTCGACCATCGAACCGGACTGGTCGACGAGCAGGATCACCTGCCACTGCTCGACGTGCTTGCGGGTGCGGGAGAAGAAGTGCGGTGTCTCGATGAACAGGCGTCGCTGGTCCGGCCGGTAGTGGCCGAGGTTGGCGCGGATGGTCCGGGTCATGTCGAAGTCCCGGGCCTGCTTCCACCGGCTCGGCCGCCGGGCCCGGGTGCCGGTGAACGCCGCCCGCACCTCGGTGGCCATCTTCGCCATCAGGTCGCGCACGACGGCTTCGACGATGCGCCGGGCCAGCCGCAGCACCTCGGGGTTCATCAGGTGCTTGGTCTGCAGGACGGCCTTGAGCAGCGCCGGGTTCGGCTCGATCCGTTCCAGCACAGCCGGATCCGTGACGATGTCGTTGATCTCGTAGCGCTCGATGGCGTCGCGCTGCAGCCGTTCCACGGTTTCCCGCGGGAAGAGGCGGCTGATGTCGTTGAGCCAGTCCACTGTGGTCAGCGAGGACGGCCCGTCACCGCCGGCCCGGCCGTCGCCGCGTCGCACGTCGCGTTTCTCGAGGTCGGCGTCGCGGCCGTAGAGCCAGTCCAGCGCCGCGTCGCGGGCAAGACCGTCCGCGCCCAGCGGCCCCATCGACGCGGCGGGCGCGCCGAGCACGAGCCGCCACCGTTCCAGGTCCGGATCAGTCATGCGTTCCCACCCGTCAGTCCCTCGCGGCGCAGTACGGCGTCGACCCGGTCGTCCAGCAGCATCCCGGCGGCGACCAGCTCCGGATCGGTGACCCCGCGCAACAGACCGCGCCCGGTGCCGCCGAGGCCACGCCGCTCCAGCAGCCGGCCGGCGATGATCTCCCGCTCGCGCGGCGGGAAGAACTCGAACGCCTGCCGCAGTCCCGGCACCGCGACGAGGAAGTCGTCAGCCGCCATCCCGGACAGCAGCTCGTCGAGCAGCCCGATCACCGCCGGGGTGTGCAGTACTTCCTCCCGAGCGAGGGCGAACAGACCGGCCAGCCAATCACCCGCCGACTCAGGATGGAAGGCACCCCGCACCGCACGCATCGGATCCGGCCGACCGAGCCCGGACTCCGCCTCGCGAACCGCCGCCGCCGCCGATACAGAATCCAGCGGAGCACCCGCGGACTCAAGCGAAGCACCCACCGACTCCGGCGCATCGCCCTCGAACTCAAGCGGAGCACTCGCGGACTCGGGCGGATCGCCCGCCGGGGGTGGTGGTTGCAGGGCCCAGCGCAGACCGAAAGCCGCGCCGCGCAGATCAGGCGGTGCGTCGCCGTCGGCCGCGAGCCGGGCCGCCACCTCCAGCGCGGCCGTCAAGTCCAGCGAGAGCTGCGGACGGCCGTACCGCAACGCGTCACGGCAGGCCGCCAGCGCGCCGATCCGGCCCAGGTCAGCGGCCGCGGACCGGCCCTGCACCCCCTCGGCCAGCCACAGGATCCGGCGCACCGCCGCGACGATGACCACCGCGAGCGTCGCACTGTGCGCGGTGCCCAGAATGCGGTCGTGCCGCCACATGGTGAGGACCACCGCGAGCATCCGGCCGAGTGCTCCGAGGTCCGCCGCCGCCGCGACGGTGGTCTCGATGGCGGTCAGCGTCTGCTCGGACACGTCGGCCGTGCCCGACAGTGCCGCGTCGAACAGCACGCCTGCGAGCAGGTCCACGTCCCGGCCGGCCCGGGTGGCGCGTTCGGCCAGGACGGCCGCGCACGCGTCGGCGAGGGTGGCGCCGTACGCGCCGGCCTCGATGAACGTGGTGAGCCGTTCCGGGCTGGGGCGCAGAGTCCAGCGTTCCTTCAGCACCGGGTCGAGACCCGTGGCCGGCCCGGAGTCGCGGCGGAATCCCGGCACCGCCAGCACCCTGACCCGGTGCAGCACCTGGCTGCGGGCCCGGTCGGCCGCGACGGTCAGATCCAGCTCCAGGTCGTCCGGGCCGTCCAGGCCGAGGCGTTCCAGCTCGGCGTTGACGTGGTGCACCAGCGGCGGCGCGGGCGTGTCGGGGTGCAGGCGGCCGACGCGCGTACCGCTGAGCGCGGCGACCATCTCGACCACGACCGGATGGCTGCCGGTCCGCAGGGTGCCCCGGGCCGCCCACGGCAAGGGTACGTCCAGCGCCTCGCTCACCAGCGCGGACGCCAGCCCGTCGAGCACGTCCGTCCGGGCCGGATGCCGATGTCCTCGTACGGCGGCCAGCCCCTCCGCCGTGACCCGGGCCGCGATGAGGTCCGCTGTGGACACCGGCTGCTTGCGTTCGCGCAGCCGTCCCGCCACGGACTCGGTCAGGTGTCGCGCCGCCGCCTGCGGCCCCGACTCCCACAGCTCCTGGTAGTAGCCGGGCGACGGCATCCCGCTCTGGTAGCCGTCGAAGGCGTCCAGCCGGCGGAACGAGTACGGCACCAGGAAACTCCCGCCCACCGCGTCCGGCGGCAGCGTCGGCACCTCGGGCCACCCCGCTGCCGCCGAGTCGCCCGCGGCGGCCGGCGCCGACACCAGCGCGGGCCGGTGGAACCCGCCGGTCACCACCACGACCGGCCGCTCCCCCGCCTCGGCGGCCGCGGCCCGCACCCACTGGGCCATGTACGCCTCACGTGCGGTGTCCGACTCCCCGGCCGCCGACTCCCCGCGTACCAGATCGAAGTAGACCGCGAGCCGTTCCGCCAGCTCGTCGTCGGCGGCGATCTCGAACAGGTGGTCCCACAGCACGTCCACGTTGTCGACGCCGAAGCTGCCGCACAGCCGCTGCATCACGTCGGCGTAGCGCAGCTCGGCGTCGGCATAGCGGTTGCTGAGCCCGGCGAACGCCGGATGCCAGGCGGGCAGGTCGATGAACTTCAGCTCGGCACCGACCGCCCGGCCGTGGGTGAGCGCCACCCATTCCGGCGAGTACGCGCAGAACGGCGCCCACGACCCGTGCCGCCGCTCGCCGTCGCGGTAGCTGCTGAACACCGCGACCGGCAGTTCGTGGCCGAGCAGCAGCTCCCCGATCCGCTCGTTGAGATCCGCCGGCCCCTCGATCAGCACGTACGCGGGCCGCAGCGCGTCGATCGTGGCGGCGACCAGCCGGGCGCACGCCGGACTGTGGTGGCGGACCCCGATGAACGTGACCGTCACGGCTCAGCCCGGCAGCAGGTGACGGGCGTTGTGCAGCGCCTGCCACTGCTCGCCGCTGCGCCAGGTGACCTGCTGGGCCAGGTAGCGCCGCAGCTTCGCCAGGTCCTCCGGGTTGTCCTTGGCCGCGGTGCCGGCCAGGCAGGACACCAGATCCTCGGCCGTGCCCGGCTCGCCGCGCAGGAACCAGCCCCGCAGCCCGACCGCGTGGGCGACCGAGACCGCCTCGGCGGTGCTCATGACCGCGGACAGCCGGTCCATCGAGTCACCGCGTGCGGTCTCCCCGGTGCGCAGCTCCCGGAACGTGGTGACCAGCACCTCGAGGACGTCGCGGCGCGGCTCGGCGGTCACTCCGGAGCGCCGCAGCAGGGCCGACGCCTCGGCCTCGACCAGCGCCAGCTCGGTGGTGAAGTCGGCGATCGGGAACACCGTCTCGAAGTTGAAGCGCCGCTTCAGCGCGGAGCTCATGTCGTTGACGCCGCGGTCCCGGGTGTTGGCGGTGGCGATGATGCTGAAGCCGTCGCGGGCGAACACCATCGACTCGGGGCCGGTCAGCTCGGGGATGGCCAGGACCCGGTCGGACAGCGGGGAGAGCAGGCAGTCCTGGACCTCCAGCGGGCAGCGGGTGATCTCCTCGAAGCGGACGGTGCGCCCCTCGGCCATGCCGCGCAGCAGGGGCGCGGGCACCAGCGATCGTGGCGAGGGCCCGTCGGCGACGAGCAGGGCGTAGTTCCACGAGTAGCGGATCTGGTCCTCGGTGGTGGCGGCGCCGCCCTGGATGGTGAGGGTGGAGTCGCCGCTGACCGCGGCGGCCAGCAGCTCGGACAGCAGGGATTTCGCGGTGCCGGGCTCGCCGACCAGCATCAGCCCGCGGCTGGTGGCCAGGGTGATCAGCGCGCGTTCGATCAGCGAGGGGTCGCCGACGAACTTGCGGCTGATGCCGAGCTTGCTGTCGCCGACCACGAACCGGCGGGCCGCCTGCACACTGAGCACCCAGCCGGGCGGGCGCTCGGCGTTGTCGGCCGCCCGCAGCCGGGCCAGCTCGTCGGCGTAGCGCAGCTCGGCCGGCGGCCGCTGCACCTGACCGGCGGATTCGGCAACCTCCACAACGGACTCGGGGCCGAGCCCGGCCGGGTCGGAGGACGGACGGGTGGCGGTCATGCGGTCAGCTCCGTCAGGTCGCGGATGATCTCGGAGGCGACGACCGGGTCCAGCCGGCCCAGCGGGACACGGCCCGGGTTCGGGCTCCAGCGCCCGCCCGTGCCGTCGAATACGAAGATCGTCTTCAGGGTCTGCTCCGGGAAGATGTCCATGGCGCCGATCGCGATGCCCGGGTCCAGGTCGATGATGACCTCCTGGCCCGGGCCCACGACCAGCTCGATGCGGCCCTGCACGCCCCCGTCCTGCGGGGTCTCGCGCCGCCAGCCCTTGCGTTCGAGGCCGATCACCCGTCCGGTCGGCACGGTGTGCCCCTCGAAGCGGGTCAGCTGGCCGCTCGCGGCCTCCTCGGCGGTCAGGCTGAACGTCTCCCGGCTGAGCTGCGGGAACGGCTGCAGGATCTCGTAGTCGGCGAAGACCTCGACCCAGTCGGCCAGGGTGTCGCCCAGGTGCAGCGGGTGCGCCACCCCGACCGACGCGTCATCGGCGAGCGGTGTCCCGTCGTCGTGCACGTCGGAGAAGCTGCGGTCCTCGGCGACCCGGATCGCCCCGGCCGGTTCGCCGCTCTCGTCGTAGACGGCCCAGACCAGGCGCCGGACGATGTGCCAGAGCAGCGGGTGGGCCACGAACAGCTGCCGGAACTCCGCGCCGGTCCAGCGGCGGCCGGTGACCATCGCGCGTTCGAGGCGGCGGATCTGGTCGGTGGCGACCGTACGGACGTCCTTCTTCAGCGCGGTGAACTGCTGGTGGGCCGCGGGCGCCAGCTCGGCGTCGTCGCGGGCGCCGGGCTTGGGCAGGGCCTTGAGGTGCTTGCCGGCGCTGTCCGCGACGTACGGGCGCAGCTGCTCGTCGAACCCGACCGTGAACTGCCGGCTGCCGTAGTCGAGCACCATGCTGCCGGCGTCGTCGAGCCCGAACCGGGGCACCAGCCGGTCGGCGAGCTGATCGGCGCTGAGCCCCAGCCCGGCGGCGACCTCCTCGATCTTCTGACCCGCCGCCGCCTTCAGCCCCTTGAACTTGGCCCGTTGCGCGATGCCGTGCAGGTGCATGAGGGCGACGTCGGTGCCGATCCGGGCCAGGATCTGCACGCCGGTGACCGCCCGCGCGTGCCCGCCCTCGCCCGGCCAGGCCAGGATCAGCGGGGTCAGCCGGCGTACGGTCTCGTCGTCGCCGACCACCCCGAGCATGTCGAGGACCCAGCTCTCCTTGCTGTTGGCGCCGGAAGCCTGCCAGCGCTGGAAGAGCCCCCAGGCGAACTCGGCCAGGCCGGCCGGCTCACACGCCTGCTGGACGACGTCCACTCCGGCGTACGGTGTCCCGGCCCGGCCGAGGGCGAACACCATCACGAGGTTGGTCACCGCCTCGGGTGGGAGGGCGCCGGCGCCGCCCCGCAACTGCACCGGCGGCAGCAGCCTCGGGACGGCCCAGGCGGGCACGGCGGGGAGCTTCGCCGGCAGCACCGACAGCGGATCGGTGTCCAGCAACGTCTGGATGGCCGCGGCTGCGGCCTCGCCGTAGCTGCGGGCGGCCGCGCGCACCGCCTCGGTGTGTCCGCCGGCGTGCAATCCGAGCAGCGCCTCCTCGGCCTGGCGGCGCGGGACACCGGCCTTGTCGAGAGCCGCCGGCACCAGCGCCCGGGCGGCCGCTTCGGGGTGCCGTCGCAGCCAGGTGAGCGCGGTCTCGCGGACGCTCTTGAGCCGTGCGTACGCGTCGGCCATCAGGACCGCGACCTCCGGAGCGGCGAAGGGCATCAGCAGCCCGGCCGCGTCCGCGGGGCTGCGCCGGGCCAGATCCAGCGCCGCCGGCAGGGCGTCGAGCTCGAACCGGGCCACGACGATCCGCATCCACAGGGCGGCCTGCCAGGTGTCGCGCACACGCCACGTCGCCAGAAGCGGGCGGGCCAGTTCCTCGGGTGCGACGGCGAAGAACTCGGCCGGCACGAACCAGGAACCGCCGCCCGCCGCGATCTGCTCGGCCTTGCGCTGCCAGTCCTTGGTGCCGTCGGAATACATCTCGTAGCGGGTCTGCCGCCAGCTCTCACGTTCGTCGGAGAGCCAGCTGATCGACGGACTGTCGGCGCAGGCCAGGCCGGTGATCACGACCGGCTTCGCCGCCCGCTGCGACCGCTGCCACGGCGGATCGAGCAGCAGTGGCGGCACTGCCGACAGCGGTGCCGTCACGACCGCTGCCGCCTGCTCGCGGATGGTCTCCACCCGTTGCCGGGCCGCGGCGCTGAGCAGCGGCAGGACCTGGTCGACGACGCCGGGGTGGGCCAGGACGTGGGAGCGCAGCAGCTCGGCCACGGCGGGCTTGGTGGCGCTCTCGCTGAATATCCGCAGGGCCCGCGCGGGACTGCGGTCGGCCGCCTCGAGCAGGACCGGCGGAACGTACTTGACGTCGATGCGGTCGATCAGCCCGCGCATCACCTCGTCGCTGGGCAGCATGGCGAGGATGCCGAGCAGACGCCGCTCGGCCTCCGCGTAGTCCATCGTGTCGAACCAGTGGAACAGGGCCGGCCCGGCGCCGACCCCGACACCGTCGATGAGGGTGGTCAGCATCGGCAGGGAATCCCCGATGGCGAACGCGCTGACGTGCTGCGCGAGAGCGGTCGCCTGCTGCTCCGAACCGGCGGCGCTGAGCAGTGCCGCGGCCCGGCTGCTGTCCGCGTCGGCGATCGCGGCGTCGATGTCCTCGGCGACCCACTCGTGCTGGGTCGGCACCAGCACCGACGTCGCCACCCGGGCGTAGGCGCCGGCCGCCCGGCAGGGCGTGATGGCCTCGATGACCTCGGCATACTCCTCGTCGGAGGCCGCTGCGAGCGCCGTGCGGACGCGTAGTGCGGTGATCAGCGCCGGGTCGCTGTGCCAGCCGTGTCGCTCCTCGCCGGGGCGGAGGATCCGGACGCCGAACTGTTGCCGGGCGCCGTGGCGGGGGCCGGGCGGGAGGCCGTCGTCGAGCTTGAGGGTCATCAGGTCGACCGCGGCGAGGGCGGCGAAGCGCAGGCCGCGCTCGACGATCCAGAGGTCGGCGAAGGCGACGAACTTCTCCTGGAACCGCCAGCTGCCGAGGGTCGCGGCGGTGGCGACGGCGGCCGCTCCGAGCGGGGTGGCCTGCGGATCTCCCTCGAGCCAAGCCGTGCCGGCCCGGGCCACAGCCGGATCGGTGGCCGGCGCCTGGAACGCCTTGACGACTCCACCGGGGCGGCGGCCGAACAGCTCGTCGGTCACCGCGCGCGCCTTGGCGTCGGGCCGGAAGGTGGTGAAGCCGCTGCTGCCCCGGCGGGCGGAACGGTGCCGGTGCCAGGCGGCGGGGAAGACGAAGGTGTCCTCGTCCGCGGGCTCTTCGGTGGGGGCGGGCGGCGCGGGATCCGGTGTGCGGGAGGGGGACGCCGGTGCGGTTGTCGCGGCCGTCTCGCCGTATCCCTTCCTGATCTTCTCCGCGATCAGCTTGCCCTCGTGGGCCGCGGCCTCGGCCGCCGACGGGAAGGTCTTGACCTTGGTCTGGCCGGCCGTGCCGGTGCGCCCCCAGCGGACCGTCACCTCGGTCCCGTCCCGGTCGATCTCCCAGAACTTCGCCGACGTGCCGTCGGCGAACTCGAAACTGCGCATGTGCGAAACCCTCCATCGGCACCCGGTGCGAGGCACGGTAGCGATCCGGTACGACAAAATCACGGGATGGCGAGACCGGTGGTGGGGGTTGGATTGATCTTGGTGGATCCGCGCGGGCGGGTGCTGCTCGGGAACCGCATCAAGGCCGGCGAGGAGCCGACCTGGTGCCTGCCCGGCGGGCACGTCGAGGGCGGGGAGACCATCGAGCAGGCCGCGGCCCGGGAGGCGGCCGAGGAGGCCGGCATCGGGGGTACGCAGCCCGAAGTCATCGCCATCGGCGTGCAGACCACGGGCAGCGGGATGACCGCCGCGGCCGTGGCACCGTGGCCCGGCACGGCGCCGCAGGCACTCGAACCGGAGGTCATGACCGACTGGGGCTGGTACGCCCCGGACGAGCTGCCCGAGCCGCTCTACCCGCCGTCGGCCATGAGCCTCACCGTCTGGCGCGGCCTGCCCCCGCCCGAGGGCTGGCGCGTCTACCCGGTGCGTTAGCCGCGTTCGGCCGCGACCAGTTCCCGGGTGGCCGGGGCGACCTCGGCGGCGAAACGCTCGATCGTCGCGGGGTCGTCGGCGGCCAGGATGAACGCGCTGACGCCGTACTCCAGGGTCAGCCCGGCCAGGTCCTCGGCCCATTGTTCGGCCGGGCCCTGCAGGAAGGCCCGCCCGGCCGGGGCGAACTCACCGCTGATGTTGAGCAGCCGCCGGACCGCCCGGGGATCGCGGCCGGCCGCCTGCGCGCCCTCGTCGATGTGCTGGTTGATCGCCGTCAGGTCGTCCGCGCCGTTCGCCAGGTAGCCCAGCGACGGCAGGACCCCGTCCGCGGCCCGGCCGATCAGCCGCAGCATCCGCGGCTTGTACGCCCCCACCCAGATCTTGATGTCGTGCGCCGGCGCGGGCCCTCGCTTGGCCCCGCTGACCCGGTAGTAGTCACCTTCCACCTTGACCGGCCCGGCCTGGTCCGCGGCCCAGATCTGCCGGATGATCTCGATGCCCTCGGCCAGCGCCGCCACCGACTCACCCGGGCTCAGCCGGCGGCTGCCCATGGCCTCGATCGCGTCCCAGAAGCCGCCGGCGCCGATGCCCAGCTCGATCCGGCCGCCGCTGAGCAGGTCGAGACTCGCGGCCGCCCGGGCCAGTACCGCCGGCGGCCGCAGCGGCAGGTTGAGCACGTTGCCGCTGAGGTGGATCCGCTCGGTACGGGCCGCCGCGTACGACAGCAGCGTCCAGGTGTCGTGGAAACGCGGCAGGTACGGGTGGTCCTGGAAGGTGGCCAGGTCCAGCCCGGCCCGGTCCGAGACGACGGCCAGTTCCGCCGCCTGGTGCACGGGTTGCGCGGTGGGCGTGATGAACGTGCCGAAGAGCAGGTCGTGCCCGTAGTCGGTCATCGGGTCTCCAGGGTGGTCCGGATCGGGAAGTTGTCGGCGAACAGGTGCTGCGGGTCGTAGCGGCGCTTGAGCTCCCGCAACCTCTCCAGGGTGCGGGGCGGGAACGCGTCGGCGAGGCGTTCCGGGCGCTGGTCGCTCTCGAAGCTCAGGTAGAGGCCGTCGAAGTGGACGGCGAGGGCGTCCCAGAGCGGGTCGAGCCGGCGCCGGCTGGGACCCATGACCACCACCGAGAAGTTGGCCGAGCGGTACCCGTAGGCGGTGGCCCCCGCCGGGACGTCGGCCACCGCGCCGCCGACCGTGCGGATCTGGAACCAGTGGATCGCGCCGCTGGCGATCAGTTCGGCGGCGGCCGCGGCGAACTCGGGGGTGAGGTGCTCGATCAGCCCGGACCGCGAGACCGGCTCGCCCTCGGCCCGGTGGTAGCCGTCGGCGGCCCGGGCCAGCACCGCCGCGTACGGCGCCAGCACCACGTTCTGCTGGTACAGCGGCCCGGCACCGGCCACCGGGGTGAGCTGGTCGATGATCGTCTGCGGGTCGTCGTTGTCGACCATGGCCATCAGCTGCGCGACGCCGGGCTGACCCGGACGCGGCCGGCCCATGATCAGCTGCCCGCTGAGGTCGCGCGGCGCGGCCTCGATCGCCGCACCCCAGCGCACCAGCAGGTCGGCCGGATCGTCGGCGCCCACCACGAACTGCGCCCAGCCCACCTCGCCGACCTCGTCCACCTCGAAGTCGAACGAGGTGACCACGCCGAAGTTGGCTCCGGCCCCGCGCACGGCCCAGAACAGCTCGGGATTCTCGTCCTCGGCGGCGCGGACCACCGAGCCGTCGGCCAGCACCATCTCCACCGCGCGGAGGTGGTCGATGGTCAGCCCGTGCTTGCGGGCCAGCCAGCCGACCCCGCCGGCGGTGGCCAGGCCGCCGACCCCGACCCCGCCGTAGTCGCCGGAGCTCAGCGCCCAGCCGTACGGCCGCAGCACGTCGGCCACCTCCGACCAGCGGGCGCCCGGCCCGACCCGGATCAGCCGCCGCTGCTCGTCGAGCACCTCGATGGTGTTCATCGCGGCCACACTCAGCACCAGGCCGCCGTCGTTGGTGGACCGCCCGCTGATCCCGTGCCCGGCGCTGCGCACCGAGAACGGCAGGCCGGGATGGGCCCGGACGAAGGCGAGCGCGTCGACCACCTCGGCGGTGCTGCGCGCCCGCAGGACCAGCCCCGGTGCCCCGCCGCGCAGGTAGGTCGAGCGCACCCGGGCGTAGTCCAGGTCGCCGGGCTCGACGGCTTGCCCGGCGAGGCTCGGGGGCACGTTGTCGTAGTCGATACCGGGACGGCGCTTGGCGCGTACCGATGCGGGCCGGAAGACGGCGGTGGGCGCCGCCGGCAGCTCACGGGCCACGGCCTCGCGGAGCGCCGGCATCACCTCGCGGGCGAAGCGGTCCAGCGTGGCGATGTCGTCGGCCCGGACGACGAACGTGCTGACGCCGTCCTCCAGCGCCAGCGCGAGCAACTCCGGCACGGTGTGCTCGGCGGTGACGTGCAGCAGGCGGCGGATCTCGGCGGGCTCGCGGCCGGCTTCCAGGGCGGCCTCGTCGATGATCTTGTTGGCGGCGGCGTACTCGGCGGGCCGGAACGCGGTCAGCGTGGCCGACCAGCCGTCCGCCTTGCGCCCGGCGAGCCGCAGCACCGGTGCCTGATCCCCGTCGAGCCGGATCGGGATGCGGTGCGCGGGCAGCGGACCGCGCTGCGCCTGCGGGATGCGGTAGTGCTCACCCAGGTGCCGCAGCGGGCGCGGCTCGCCCGCGTCCAGGACGCCACGGACGATATCGATCGCCTCGTCCAGCGCGGCGACGGCCCGGTCCGTCCCGGTCCGGCGGCCGCCCATCGCCTCGATCGCGTCCTGCTCGCCGCCCCGGCCGAGGACCAGCTCCAGCCGGCCGTCGGAGAGCAGGTCCAGGCTCGCCGCGGCGCGGGCCAGCACCGCGGGATCACGCAGCGGAACAGCGAGCGCGGCCGGCGCCAGCCGCACCCGCTCGGTACGCCCGGCGACCCAGCCCAGCACGGTCCACGCGTCGAGCAGCCCCGGCTCGTCCGGGCGGTCTTCGACGGTGACCAGGTCGTAGCCGAGCTCCTCCGCGCGGCGGGCCAGCTCGACCGCCTCCACGGGTGTCCCGGCCGGCGACGCGACCAGGGCGCCGAACGTCAGCGGGTGTCCGTAGTTCATCGCGTACTCCTCAGCACCCCGGTTGATACATCAACCCAGTTGATACATCAACCGGCGACCTTCCGGCAAATGGAAGTACGATTCCCCGCGTGAGTGCGACCGCCGACGTCTCCGCCGCCTGGCAGGCGTATCAGCGCATGCGCCTGCAGCTCAACGGCCGGATCAGCCGTGAGCTCTACCGCTCCACCGGGCTGTCCGAGGCCGACTTCGACATCCTGTTCCTGCTGGAGGAGTCCCCCGGCGGCAGCGCGCGCTCGATCGCCCTGCGCTGCGGCCTGGAGTGGGAGAAGTCACGGCTGTCCCACCAGCTGCGCCGGATGCAGGGCCGCGGGCTGATCACCAAGACCGCCGACGCCGTGGTGGAGCTCACCGACAAGGGACGCGAGCAGATCGCCGCCGCCCGGGCCTGTCACGGCGCCGCGGTCCGCCGCTACTTCGGCGACGTGCTGACCGACGACCAGCTCGCCGCTCTCACCGCGATCTCCGACCAGGTGGTGGCCCGGCTGGCGGACGACTCCGCCCGGGACCACGCGCACGCGCAGCCCCGGGCGGAAGCCTGACCTACGGCTGACTGCGCGGGCTGTCCGGCGCCAGCGTGTCGATGAACTCGTGCGGGTCGTGCACCTCGACGGTCCGGCGGGCGGCGTCGGCCTCGGCCGCCAGCGCCTTGGCCGCACCGGCCGGGTCGGCCCCGGCCCGCTTCGCGGCGGCGACGACCTGGTTGTAGGCGCCCTCGGCGAACGCGTACGCGGCCCGGTAGTCGTGCCGCGCGAACGCCTTGGTCGACAGGCCCAGCAGCACGTCCGCCGCGCGCAGCTGCACCTTCGCCTTCGCGGCCCGGGGCGCGGCCAGCACGTCGGCGGCCAGCCGGTTCGCGGCCTCGTGGTACGCCGCGGTCAGGAACCGGTCGCTGTTGTCCCGGTCGAACTGGCTGAAGTCCCAGTTGACGTCGAGGTAGCTCATCATCGAGTTGCTCTCGTCGCCGGCGTTGACGAACAGGAAGCCGCCCTCGGGCCCGTAGTCCACTCCGGTCTCACTGTCGTAGCCGTCGTGCGGGTGGCTCATGCCCACGTGGTGGCCGACCTCGTGGATCTGGGTGGTGGTCAGGCCGTACCCGGCGGCGACGATCTCCGGCGAGATGAAGCTGAAGACCCCGGTCTGGGTGCCGTCGACGTAGTTGTCGTCGGCGAAGCCCAACGCCGGCACGTCCACGCCCTCACCGACGGCGTAGTTGAACAGCGGGATCTCGTAGTCGACCCGGCCGGCGTCGTCCTTGGTGCGCTCCAGGTTCGCCCAGTTGTAGAGATACAGGTTGGCGAACGCCGGGTAGCCCGAGTCGGGGTAGCAGCTGGTGTCGGTGAGTACGCCGAGGTAGCACTCCTCGGCCTTGGCGTCGTACGGCAGGTCCTGGTTGTCGAAGTCCAGCCGGTTGCGCCAGCGCAGCTCGGCGAGCTCGTCGATCAGCAGCTCCGGGGTGATGTACCGCTCGGACGCGTCGACGCCGGGCCAGCCCTCGTAGGTGTTGCTGTCGACGTTGAGCGACTTGGGCGGCTCCGCCGTGGGCAGCTCCACCGGGTAGAGCGGCGACGACGTCATCAGCAGGTTCAGCGCGACGTAGCGGGTGATCAGCGAGAGGTCACCGGCCAGGGCCCCGGGCGCCCGGAAGCCGCCCGCGGCGTACTCCCAGGTCGGGGGCATCCGGTAGTCGACCACGCCGTCGCCGTCGAGGTCCGGGTTGTCGACGTCGTAGTTGCTGGTCCAGGACTCGGGACCGGCGGACAGGTCGTGGAACCAGACCCGCCGGGTGCTGCCCAGACCGGTCTCCTCGTCGTCGGCGGTGGTGCCGCCCCAGGCGATGACCTTGCGGCTGTCCCGCTCCTTGCCGAAGTCGTATCCGGTGTCGGGGTCGGGCTCGCCGGTCTTGGTGTAGACGTGGAACTTGAAATCGGAGCGGCCGTACCAGTTGATGAAGAAGACCGTGTTGCGCCGGGTGTCGACGCCGGCGGGCGGGTTGTACGCGAGCCACTTCTCCACGCTGGGCGCGTCGATGGCGTGGTTGGCGGTGATGTCCTTGACGTTGTTCGCCTGCTCGTTGTAGGCGGTCTGGTATTCCGTCAGCGGCGCGGGTTTGGCCAGCTTGCCCAGCTGCTGGAAGAACTTGTTCTCGTACGACGGGCTGCCGTAGCTGACCTTGTAGTCGTAGGTGTAGGTGATGCCCAGCTTCTCGGTCTGGCCGTAGACCAGCCGGTAGCGGACGACGGGTTCGTACTTCTTCGGCAGGCCGGACAGGTAGGCGGCACCGACCTGATCCGGCTCGTAGCCGAGGAAGACCACGTTGACCGGCACCTTCTCGGTCAGCCGGGGCTGGCCACCCGGGTGCAGGTAGGCGTAGGAGGATCTCGGTGCGGCGCCCGCTGCTCCCGCGGACGCACCCACCATCGCCGTAATCAGCGCAACGACGAGCGCGGCTCTCCGTCTCATGCGGCCACGCTGCCACTCCGCGGACCCCGGGTAAAGATAGACGCAGGTAAAGGCATGGATACGTTGCCGGGCCGCTTGCCGGGCTTTGCCGGGCGCACGATCTAAGCTCTGCGGGTGGCGAAGTATTTCGACGTACATCCGGACAATCCGCAGGCCCGGTCCATCTCCCAGGTGGTCCGCATCCTGCAGGACGACGGGCTGATCGCGTATCCGACCGACTCCTGTTACGCCCTGGGCTGCCGGGTCGGCAACGCCAAGGGCCTCGACCGGATCCGCGAGATCCGCCACCTGGGCAGCGACCACCACTTCACCCTGGTCTGCCGCGACTTCGCCCAGCTCGGGCAATTCGTCCACATCAACAACGCGGTCTTCCGGGCGGTCAAAGCCGCGACGCCCGGCAGCTACACCTTCATCCTGCCGGCCACTCGGGAGGTCCCGCGGCGGCTGATGCACCCCAAGAAGAAGACCGTCGGGGTACGCATCCCGGAGAACACGGTGACCAGCGCGATCCTCGCCGAACTGGGCGAGCCCCTGCTCTCCAGCACCCTGCTGCTGCCCGGCGAGGAAGAGCCGCTCACCCAGGGCTGGGAGATCAAGGAACGGCTCGACCACGTGGTGGACGCGGTGATCGACTCGGGCGAGTGCGGCACCGTCCCGACCACCGTCATCGACCTGTCCGGCGGCGAGCCGGAGATCCTGCGGGTCGGCGCGGGAGACCCCGCACGTTTCGAATAACGGTGGCGGCCGCTCCTAGGCTGATGGGTACCACGCCCGAGAAGAGGAACCGACGATGTATCTGCCCGTGCCGGCCCAGGTCGATCTGGGTGCGCTGGACCACGACGTGCTGCATTTCTGGCAGGCCGAGAGTGTGTTCCACCGCAGCCTCGAGCAGTCCGCGGGCCGCCCGGAGTGGATTTTCTACGAGGGCCCGCCCACCGCGAACGGCATGCCCGGCACGCACCACATCGAGAGCCGGGTCTTCAAGGACGTCTTCCCGCGGTACAAGACGATGAAGGGCTTCCACGTCGCCCGCAAGGCCGGCTGGGACTGCCACGGCCTGCCGGTCGAGCTCGCGGTGGAGAAGGAGCTCGGCTTCACCGGCAAGCAGGACATCGAGGCGTACGGCATCGCCGAGTTCAACGCCCGCTGCCGGGCCTCGGTCACCCGGCACACGGACGCGTTCGCTGAGCTCACCCGGCGGATGGGCTACTGGGTCGACATGGACGACGCGTACCGGACCATGGATCCCGGCTACATCGAGTCGGTCTGGTGGTCGCTGCAGCGGATCTTCGACCAGGGCCTGCTGGTCGAGGACTTCCGGGTGGCGCCCTGGTGCCCGCGGGACCAGACCGCCCTGTCCGACCACGAGCTGGCCCAGGGCTACGAGCAGGACGTCGACCCGTCGGTCTACGTGCGCTTCCCGCTGACCTCCGGCCCGTTCGCCGGGCAGGCGTCGCTGCTGGTGTGGACGACGACGCCCTGGACGCTGGTCTCCAACACCGCCGTCGCGGTCAACCCGGAGGTCACCTATGTCGTGGCGACCGACGGCAACGAGCAGCTCGTCGTCGCTTCGGACCTGCTCGCGGAGGTGCTCGGCGCGGCCTGGACGACAGTGGCCTCCTTCACCGGCAAGGAGCTCGAACGCTGGACCTACGAGCCGCCGTTCGACCTGGTCGAGGTGCCGGACGCGCACATCGTGATCCTGGCGTCGTACGTGACCACCGACAGCGGCACCGGCCTGGTGCACCAGGCGCCCGCCTTCGGCGCGGACGACCTGGCCAGCTGCCGGGCGTACGGGCTGCCGATGGTCAATCCGGTACGGCCCGACGGCACGTTCGCGCCGGAGGTGCCGCTGGTCGGCGGCGTGTTCTTCAAGACCGCGGACGCGGCGCTGGTCACCGACCTGCAGAGCCGCGGCCTGCTGTTCCGCGAGACCCCGTACGAGCACAGCTACCCGCACTGCTGGCGCTGCCACACGCCGCTCATCTACTACGCCCAGCCCTCCTGGTACGTGCGCACCACTGCCGTCCGCGACCGGATGCTGCGTGAGAACGAGCGCACCAACTGGCAGCCCGAGACGATCAAGCACGGCCGCTACGGCGACTGGCTGACCAACAACGTCGACTGGGCGCTGTCCCGGCAGCGTTACTGGGGCACCCCGCTGCCCATCTGGCGCTGCCCGGAAGGCCACCTGACCTGCATCGGCTCCCTGCACGAGCTGAGCGAGCGCACCGGCGAGGACCTGTCCGCGCTGGACCCGCACCGGCCGTTCATCGACGCGGTCACCTTCGCCTGCGAGTGCGGCGCCACCGCCACCCGGGTGCCCGACGTCATCGACGCCTGGTACGACTCCGGCGCGATGCCGTTCGCCCAGTTCGGCTACCCGTACCGCAACAAGGAGCTGTTCGAGCGCAGCTATCCGGCGCAGTTCATCTCCGAGGCGATCGACCAGACCCGCGGCTGGTTCTACACGCTGATGGCGATCGGCACGCTGGTGTTCGACCGGTCCTCGTACGAGAACGTGGTCTGCCTGGGGCACATCGTGGCCGAGGACGGCCGCAAGATGTCCAAGCACCTGGGCAACATCCTCGAGCCGTTGCCGCTGTTGGAACGGCACGGAGCCGACGCCGTGCGGTGGTTCATGGCCGCGGTCGGCTCACCGTGGTCCTCCCGCCGGGTCGGGCACACCACCTTGCAGGAGGTGGTCCGCAAGACCCTGCTGACGTACTGGAACACGGCCGCTTTCCAGGCGCTGTACGGGCGTACCGCCGGGTGGACGCCGTCGGAGTCGGACCCGGCGCCGGCCGACCGCCCGGTCCTGGACCGCTGGGTCCTGTCCGAGCTGCACACGCTGGTCCGCGACGTGGACGCGGCGCTGGCCGCCTTCGACACCCACGAGGCCGGCAAGCTGCTCGCCGCGTTCATCGACGACCTGTCCAACTGGTACGTGCGCCGCAGCCGCCGCCGCTTCTGGCGCGGGGACCCGGCCGCGCTGGCCACGCTGCACGAGGCGCTGGCGACCGTGACGCTGCTGATGGCGCCGATCACGCCGTTCATCACCGAACGGATCTGGCAGGACATGGTCGCGCCGGTCACGCCGACCGCCGCGCCCTCGGTGCACCTGGCCGCGTACCCGGTCGCCGACGAGTCCCTGATCGACCCGCAGCTGATCGACCAGATGGCGCTGGCCCGCCGGCTCGTCGAGCTGGGCCGCGCGGCCCGGGCCGACTCGGGCCTGAAGACCCGGCAGCCGCTGTCGCGGGCGCTGGCGTCGGCGCACGGGTTCGCCGGCCTCTCCCCCGAGCTGCTCGCCGAGATCGCGGCCGAGCTGAACGTCGGCGTGGTGCTGGCGGTCGGTGCGGCCGGCGACTCGCTGGTGGACACCACGGCCAAGGCCAACTTCCGGCCGCTGGGCAAGCGCTTCGGCAAGGGCGTGCAGCAGGTGGCGGCAGCTGTGGCCGCTGCCGACGCGACGGCGCTGAAGGAGTCCCTGCGCTCAGCCGGCACCGCCGCAGTCATCGTCGGCGACGAGACCGTCACCCTCAGCCCTGACGAGGTGATCATCACCGAGACGCCGCGCGAAGGCTGGGCGGTCGCCGCCGAGGCCGGCGCGACGCTCGCCCTGGATCTGCACCTGACGCCGGAGCTGCGCCGGGCCGGCCTGGCCCGCGACGCGATCCGGCTGATCCAGGAGGCCCGCAAGACCAGCGGCCTGGAGGTCTCCGACCGGATCGCGCTGCGCTACGCGGCCACCGACGACGACACGGCGGCCGCGCTGGAGGAGCACGCTCAGCTGGTCGCCGACGAGGTGCTGGCCACGGACTACGCCCCCGGGGAGCCGTCCTGGGCCGAGGCCGTCCCGTTCCGCGAGGAGGCGATGGGCCTCACCTTCTGGCTCCGGAAGGCCTGATGGCCGCGGGCCGGTGGCTGCACGCACTCGCCGCCCTCACGCTCGTCGGCGCCTGCGCGTCGGTGCCCGCCAACGCCTGGACCGAGCTGTCGCTACCCGGCCCGGACACGCGACTGCTGCGGGACGCGATCGCGTGCGGGGAGCACTGGTACGTCGTCGGTGGCCACGCCGGCCCCGACGGCGAGACCAGCCCGGCCGCCTGGGACAGCACGGACGGCCGGAGCTGGCGCAGCCTCACGCTGACCCCGCTGCCCGGCAGCTACTACGGCCCGCGCAGCGTCCTGTACGCGGCGGGCTGCGCGAACGGCCGGATCGCGGCGATCGGCTCGCGCAGCGGCGGCGCGCACGGCAATCCGCGGACCAGCACGTGGTACCAGCGCCCGGACGGCTCACTCGCCGAGGCGGCGGCGCCCTTCGAGACGTACGGCGGCGACACCGCGGTCGACGTGGGGCGGATCTCGGGCGGTAGTGCGGGATTCCTGATCGCGGGCAACCGGACCAGCGGCGCGGCGGCCTGGCTGTCCCGCGACGGCACGAGCTTCCGCCTGTTCGAGAACGCCCCCGGCCTGGCCCGGGCCTTCGCGCGGGACGGTGCTGTCCTTGATGGACAGTTTGTGCTCGTCGGTGGCCTCCGCGACTCCCCGGCCGCGTGGAGCTCGGTCGACGGGAGTTCGTGGCAGCCCGCCGACGTGCCGGACGGGGACGGCTACGACGAGCTGCAGCGCGTGGTGCGGCTGGGTGCGGAGCTGATCGCGGTCGGGCCGCGCGGTGAGACGTTCGGCGCGTGGCGGGGCCCGGACTGGGTTGCGGTCGGTCGGTTCGGCCAGGCTGATGCCGCCGGCGTACGGTCGCTGACCGTCTCGGACGGGCGCCTGTACGCGGCTGCCGCCGGCCTCTGGCGTTCCGGTGATGGCGGCCGGTCCTGGGTGACCGTCACGACACCACGCGGTGCGAGTCCCCTGTCCGCCGTGGCCGGCCAGGACGGCGACATTCTGCTGGTCGCCGGCGATCGGGTCTGGCTGGCTCACGGGGTGTGACATCCCCCGCCGACCGGGACTTCACTCCGAGGCTGGTTTCGCGTCGCCGATGCCGCTCAGGCCGTCAGTTGTCGACACGCCCTAGGCGTGTGGCATTCCGCTCGCCACCGTGGCCACCGGGTCGGCCCTGCGGGTAGCCACCGCCATCCGGGGCAGCGGCACCGTCCTGCGCACCTGAGCGCGGGTCAGCAGAGTGACACCAGCGGCCGCCACCCCCGCGCTGGCCAGGGCGATCCCCGCACCCCAGGCACCACCGGTGATCTGCTCCCCCAGCAGCACCAGGCCGATCGCCGCCGCCGCGACCGGGTTGGCGAGCGTGCTCACCGCCAGCGGCGCACCGAGCCCGTCACGGTAGGAGCGCTGCGTGAACAGCATCCCGGCAGTGGAGAGCACGGCGATGGCGAAGGCCGCGACGGCGACCGTCGGGTCGAGCAGAGCACCGAACCCGTCGTCCGTAACGTGCACCGCGACGGTCTGGGTCAGCGCCGACGAGACGCCGAACGAGACTCCGGCAGCGGACGCCGCCCACAGGCCGGAGGCGCCGGGTACCGCGCCCCACCCGCCCAGGGCGGTCAGCAGAGCGGCGGTGACCAGCAACAAGCCGACGAGCTGGGCCGTACTCAGCACCGCGATGCTGTTGGTCGTACCGGCCAGCAGCAGGATGCCGACCAGCCCGGTCACCGTCAGGCCGATGCCCCGGCCCTCGGTCCGGCTGACCGCCCGCCGGGCCAGCATCGCCGCGAGCGGCACCGCCAGCACCAGCGTGAGCACGCCGAACGGCTGGACCAGCGACAGCGGGCCGTAACGCAGCGCGACCACGTGCAGGCCCGCGCCGACCCCGTTGAGGGCGATGGCCGTCCACCACAGCGGCATGCCGAGCAGCACGACGAGCGGCCGCTGCGCCACCCGCTCCTGGAGCACGGCCCCGGCGGCATAACCCGCCGCCGACGCGACGCAGAGCAGGACAGCGAGAACGAGCGCGCTCACGGCTGATCCCCGGGACGGACCAGACCGCTCTGGTACGCGATGACGACCAGTTGCGCACGGTCGCGGACGCCGAGCTTGCTCATCGCCCGGTTGATATGCGTCTTGACGGTCAGCGGCGACAGGTACAACCGCTCGGCGATCTCCTCGTTCGACAGCCCGTACGCCACCAGCGCCAGCACCTCCCGTTCGCGTTCGGTGAGCCCGCCGAGCTCCAGGGCGGCCGGCAGCGCGTTCGGCACCGGCTGGCTCAGGAACCGGCTGACCAGCCCACGCGTGGCCGCGGGCGAGAGCAAGGCCTCACCGGCGGCGACGACGCGGATGGCGTGCAGCAGATCCGCCGGATCGACATGCTTGCCGAGAAAGCCACTGGCCCCCGCCCGGAGCGCGAGTACGACGTTGTCGTCGTTCTCGAAAGTCGTCAGGACGAGCACCCGCACACCGGCCAGATCGTCGGCGGCGGCGATGAGGCGGGTGGCCTCGATGCCGTCCATGTCCGGCATCCGGATGTCCATGAGCACCACGTCGGCGCGGGCGGAACGGGCCAGCTCAACGGCCTCCCGGCCGGTCCCGGCCTCGCCGACGACCTCGACCTCGGGGTCGGGCTCGACGAACATCCGGAAGCCGGCCCGGATCAGCGGCTGGTCATCGACCAGCAGGACTCGGATGGTCATGACACGACCCGCTGCCCACGTCCGGCGCTGTCCTGCTCACCGTCGACGGTCTCCGCACCCGGCCGCCCACGGCCAGTGGCGCCCAGTGCCGCGGTGGCGCTTTCCGCGGTGGGCCGCCCTGCGCCGGACATTTCCGGGCTGGAGCTCTCTGCGCTGGCCCGCACGGCGCTGACGTGGTCAGCGCTGGGGCCATTGGTGCCGGGGCCATTGGTGCCGGCGCGGTCGGCGCTGGGCCGCTCCGCGCTGGGGCGGGTGGTGCCTGTGTTGTCTTGGGTGGGGAGGTCGGCGTGGACTGCGAAGCGGCCGTTGGCTTCCCGGCCCGCGGTCAGCTCGCCGCCGGTTGAGGCGGCGCGTTCGCGCATGCCGATGATGCCGTAACCGGAGCCGGATGGCGGGACGTCCGGCCGGACCTGGTTGATGATGTCCAGCGTCACCCCGTCGGCGGTGTAGGCCACGGTGAGCCGGGCCGTCCCGTCGCCGTACTTCTGGGCGTTGGTCAATGCCTCCTGGGCGATCCGGAACGCCGCCAGGTCGACCAGCGCCGGCAGCTCGCGGGCCTCGCCGAGCCGGCGGTGATCGACCCGCAGGCCGGCGGCCGCGAGGTCGTCCAGCAGACCGGACAGCCGGGCCAGGCCGCGGGTCGGCTCGGTGGCCGGCATCCCGTTCGCGTCCAGGTCGTCCGAGCGCAGCAGGCCGACCACCGACGCGATCTCCTTCAGCACCGCGTCCGAGGAGCGGCTGATGTGATCGAGCGCCGGGGCGACCTGCTCCGGGCGGTGCTGCAGGATGTGCTTGGCCCCGGTGGCCTGCACCTTGATGACCGCGATGTGGTGCGCCACGACGTCGTGCAGCTCGCGGGCGATCCGCACGCGCTCCTCGACGACCTGCCGCCGGGCTTCCTCGTCGCGGCTCTGCTCCGCGCGCCGGGCACGCTCCACGACCTCCGCCACGTACGCCCGCCGGCTGCGGGTGGCGTCGCCGACCGCGGTGGCCATGCCGATCCAGGCGAGCGCGCCCAGGGTCTCGGGTGCCCACCAGCCCTCGCCCGCCCAGAGGACGCCGCTCAGACACACGACTGCGCCGAGGCTGACCGCGGTGATCCACGCGGTGCGCCGGTCGGCCCACGCGGCATGCGTGAAGAAGAGCAGAACGAGGGCGATCAGCAGAATCGGCTGCCGGTCCCGCTGCTCGATGGTGAGCGCGACGGCGGCGAGCGTGGTGACGATGAGAATGACCAGGGTGTAGCGGCGGCGGAAGGTCATCGTCAGGAAGCCGATACCCGCGGCGACCATGTCGATGGTGTCCAGCATGCGGGGCTCCCCGCCGTGCCCGCCGCGGCGTACGGCGAAGAGCGCCGGCACCACCAAGGCCAGGGCGAGGGCGGCGTCGCAGAGCTGCGGATGGCGGCGTACGGCCTGCCACACCCGCGTCTCACGGACCTCGCCCAGCTCCATGACGATCACGTTACGCGCGGACCTGCCTGCGAAGCGTCGTCCCGGTGCGGTAACTCGGTGACCTCGACTACCACGCTGGTAGTAGTCCGATTCGCCCACCGCCGGACGACGCGGATCACCAGCGCGGCGAACCAGGCTGGGTCACATGATCGAGGTTCACGAACTCACCAAGCGGTACGGCGCCAAGACCGCCGTCGACAACCTGACCTTCACCGTCAAACCGGGCATCGTCACCGGCTTCCTGGGCCCCAACGGCGCCGGGAAGTCGACCACGATGCGGATGATCCTGGGGCTGGACCGGCCGACGTCGGGCACGGCCACCATCAACGGACGCCCGTACGCGCAGCACACCGCGCCGTTGAAACAGGTCGGCGCGCTGCTGGACGCCAAGGCTGTGCACACCGGGCGGTCCGCGTACCACCATCTGCTGGCCATGGCCGCGACCACCGGGGTGCCTCGCACCCGGGTCGACGAAGTGATCAACATCGTCGGTCTGCACGAGGTGGCCCGTAAGCGGGCCGGCGCGTTCTCGCTCGGCATGGGCCAGCGGCTGGGGATCGCCTCGGCGCTGCTCGCCGACCCGGAGGTGCTGATCCTGGACGAGCCGGTGAACGGCCTCGACCCGGAGGGCATCCTCTGGATCCGGCACCTGATGCGGGGCCTGGCCGCTCAGGGCCGTACGGTCTTCGTCTCCTCTCATCTGATGAGCGAGATGGCGCTGACCGCCGAGCACCTGGTGGTCGTGGGTCGCGGCCGGCTGATCGCGGACGTGTCGGTGGCCGACTTCATCGAGCAGGCCGCGCACGACTCGGTCCTGGTCCGCTCGCCGCAGGCGGTGCAGCTGCACGACCTGCTGTCCGGACCGGGCGTCACGGTGCTGAGCGTCGAACGCGGCGCCTTCGAGGTGACGGGTCTGTCCGCCGCCGCGATCGGCGAGCGCGCGGCCACGGCCGGTATCGCCCTGCACGAACTGACGGTGCAGCGGCCGTCGTTGGAGGAGGCGTTCATGGAGCTGACCAGGGACGCCGTCGAGTACCAGACCGTAGGAGCAGCCGCATGAGCACCGCGACCCTGTCCCCCGTCGCACCGAGCGTCGCCCCGGCGGCACCGTCCAGCCTGAGGGTCACGCAAGGCCGGGTGATCCGCTCGGAATGGATCAAATTCTGGTCCCTGCGCTCGACGACAATCACGCTGGCCACAGCGGTCGCACTGTTGATCGGCATCGGACTGCTCGCCTCCTCGATGCTCAACTCGGGCGCGGCGACCGGACCGGAAGCGGGAGAGTTGGGCCCGGTCGACGCGAGCCTGGCCGGCATCACGTTCGCCCAACTGGCGTTCGGCACCCTGGGCGTGCTGTTCATGGCGAGCGAGTACAGCACCGGGATGATCCGGTCGTCGCTGACCGCCGTACCGCACCGCCTGCCGGTCCTCTGGGGCAAGATCACCGTCTTCGCGACCGTGGTCTTCGTGATCGGCCTCGCCGCATCGGCAATCGCCTTCACCGGCGGACAGGCCCTGATCGGCGACGGCGCGGCATCCTGGTCCGACGCGGGCGTGGCCCGGGCGGTGATCGGCTCGGCGGTCATCCTGTCGGCCTCGGGCATCCTGGGCCTGGCGCTGGGAGCGCTGCTGCGCTCGACCCCGGCGGCGATCAGCACGCTGTTCGGGGCGATGTTCCTGCTGAGCGGGGTCGCGCAGCTGCTGCTGCCGGAATCGTGGCGGGACAATGTCGTGCAGTATCTGCCCTCTGATGCGGGCAGTGCGTTCACGTCGGTCAGCCAGGGGGCGGATGCGCTTTCTCCTTGGGTGGGGCTGGGGGTCTTCGCGGTCTATGTTGCCGCGGTGGTGGCGGGTGGGGCTTGGCGGTTGAAGCGGTCCGATGCTTGACGGCTCGGACGGGTTGGCCGGTCGCTCCTGATGGGGGTCGGCCGGCTGCGGCCGTTCCGGGCCTCCTTCGGGTTCATCGGTTGCTCGGCCGTTCGGACCACCGGGTTTCACCGCGATGACGAGGGCTGGCGGCGTGGCACCAGCGATGTGGGAGAGCCGCTCCGCGGCGAATCGACCACGTCGGTCCAGCGACGCGCGGCCTCACCCCCGCGGTGATCGGCGTTTGCCGGCCCGGGCGAGTTGCCGCTGCTCGCGGGCGCGGCCGCGCCGTGCAGAGCGGGGGCCATCGCGCCCAGCGGGCTCGACACCGCCGAACGCCTCGCCGCTGATCTGGGCGCCGACGGTGAGGACGAGCGCTGGCGGTGGACCGGGGGTTTAGGCTCGGATGATGGCTTTCGAGCAGCATGGGCACACCCACCGACTGGACTGGGTTGATCCGACCATCCGCGAATGGGACTGCACCGTTGTCTGGTCCGACCCGGCCGACCCCGACGCCGGAATCGTGCTCGACCGGTCCGCGTTCTACCCGGGCGGCGGCGGCCAGCCACCGGACCACGGCGTCCTGATCTGGCAGGGCGTGCAGACCCGGATCGTCGACACCCGCAAAGGCGACGAGCACTACCTGATCCCCGCCCCGGGCGACCCGGTCCCACCCGCCGGGGCGACCGTGCGCGGCGCGGTCGACGACGACCGGCGTACCACCCTGATGCGCACCCACTCCGGCTTGCACATCCTCTGCGGCACCGTGTTCCGCGACTTCGGTGCACTGGTGACCGGTGGGAACATGCAGCCGGGCGAGGCCCGGATGGACTTCAACCTGCCCGAGGTGCCGCCGGGCTTCAAGCAGGCCCTCGAGGACGCGGTGAACGCGGAGATCGCCGCCGACCGCAAGATCGTCGCCCGGGTGCTGCCCCGCGAGGAAGCGCTGGCGATCCCGGACCTGGTCCGCACGCAGGATGCTCTGCCTCCGCTGGAGAACCCGGAGATCCGGGTGGTGGACATCGTCGGCTTGGACGTGCAGGCCGACGGCGGTACGCACGTGGCCTCTACGGCGCAGGTGGGGCGCATCCAGGTGGCCAAGGTGGAGAGCAAGGGCCGTCAGAACCGCCGCGTCCGCATCAAGCTGGTCAGCTGAGGCCCGGCTCGCTGCCCGGCTGTCGTTGTATCTCCAGCGCGACGGATCCGGCACAGGCGGCATGTAGGGCCCCCGCCGCGGCCGGGAGCACTCGCTGGCGGGACGCGCCTGGCTGACGGCCGCAGCGGGTTCGGCCG
>NZ_BOQL01000015.1 GCF_018332655.1 Actinoplanes auranticolor
ACCCAGCCGCTCCACCACATCATGCCGCTGCTGCGGAACGATCCGGACAGCCTTCACGAGGACGATGACGGCAAACAAGAGAACAACAGCAATGATGATACCGGCGACGGCATCCATGTGCGTGAACCACCTTTTCTCAGTTGGAGCACAGGCTAGGCCTGGAAATCGGTCATGTCAGACAGGTCGTCCCGCCAGACCACCGCTGTTCCTGCATTGATCTCGGCAATCCTGACTCGCTCGCCGGGAGGGTACGTGACGGCACTCTCCAGAGAACGCGCCTGCCACAGCTCGCCGTCGATCTTCACCATGCCGTGCTCCGCGTCCACCTGCTCCACGACGACCGCGGCGGCGCCCTGCATCGCCTCCATGCCCAGACCGACCGGGCCGGGCCTGCTCAGATGGCGACGCAGGGCTGGTCGAGCAGCCGCGAGGGTCAGCGCCGACACCGCGACGAACACACCGGCCTGCAGGGGCACAGGCGCACCGAGTGCGGCCGCGGCAGCGGCCGCCAGCGCACCCGCCGAGAACATGATGAGAAAGAGAGTGGCCGTGAAGATTTCCGCGACGGCGAGTACCGCAGCGACAACAACCCACAACACCACATCCATACTTCGATCGTGACACGGCCGCGCCGATTCAACCACCGGAGTTTCCGCCGGCCGTATTGAATCTCATCATTGACCGTCACTGTCATGAGATCGTCATGATTCCGGGGAGCAACGCACATGTGGCCGGCGTAAATTTCTTTCCTTGCGCGTGGTTCGCCATGCCCCCGGCCGGCGGGAGCGCACGTGTCGCCAGGGCGCTGGTGACTCCGGCCTCGTCTCGGCGGTGGGAGGGCTCAGCGGTAGCGCAACAACGCGGCGACGCCGTCCACGGCCAGGGCGGGCGTGTCCGCCGGCACGATCCGTACCGCGGCGCCGGTGCTCAGCGCGGCGCGGACGACGACGTCTTCCAGCGCCGCGGACCGTGGTTCCGGTACGCCGCGTGCGATCAGGTGATCGGACCGCAGAGCGGCGCCGGCCGTTGCCGGGTCGAAGAATGCCCGGCGTCCAGCCGTCCTCGTGGGGTCGAGCAGCACGGTGTCGGCCTGCCCGCGGCCCAGCGCCTGCAGGGTGACGTCGGCTCCGGTGGTGGCGAGGTTGCCCTGTCCCTGTTCGCGGGCCAGGGCTCGCAGCGCTTCGCCGGTCTCGGCGTCGGCCTCGGCGGCGACGAGGTCTTGGGCGCGCCGCAGCGCCTCCTCGAGGTCGCCGTAGTCGCCCTGCACCTCGGACACCAGGTCGCTCACCCGGACCGGCAGCTGGTCGCGGAGGAACTGGACCGCCCGGACGTCACCGCTGATGACGACCAGGCCCGGCTGATGGGCGTCGACCAGACGCGTCAGTGCGTCGGCGACCTCACGGGCGTTGGCATCCCAGCGGTTCTCCGCCCGTTGCTGGAAACGCCTTTGCGACCAGCCACCCGGCGCGGACCGGGTGACGTGCAGATCCTCGCCTTCCACGGACACCCGCCGGTCGGCGTCGTCGGGTTGCACCACGATCAGCTCGGCGCCCAGCCGGTCGGTGACCACCACGACATGCGGGACGAGGCGCTGCATCGTGGCGAGCAACGGCGTCAGATGCGGCAGGTCGGAGAGCACAGCGATGTCTTCCCGGGGCGGCCGGGGCAGGTGAGCGCGGTAGAGCACACCACCGGCATGGGCGATGACGGTGAGAGAATCACCGTCGCGGTGTGCCCCGTCCGTCAGCGGATCCACCGCGGCCAACGCTGTTTCCGGCGCCCCTTGCCCGGCCAGTCGTCGACGCAGGTTGCGCCACCGCAGGGCCACCTGCTCGGCGGCGTCGGGCAATGCCCCCCGGGTGGTCAGATACACCGAGACGAAAGGGCCTTCGGCGTCGAACAGGTGCGGTCCGGGTTGCCGGACCGGCGCGGGCCGGTTCGTGACGATGGACAAGATGGTTCAGCTCCTTGATCACAGCGGATGGGCGGTACGGCTTGCCCACCTTGGTTGGTGCTCCGGCCATGGCGGCGAGGAGCGATGATTGCCGGTGCCGGCGGTCAGCGCACGCCCCGATGGCGCCGTCCGGCCGTGCCGGCGACCACGGCCACGCCCAGGGCGGCCAGCGCCACCTGCGCCAGCAGTTCGAGGAAGCTGAACCCGGAGGTGTCGACGCCGACGGCCCGGGCGAGAACGGTGCCCAGCAGCGCAGCGACGACACCGATGAGCATGGTCAGCCAGATCGGAATGTTCTGCCTGCCTGGTACGGCCAGGCGCCCGAGTGCACCGACGATGAGGCCGACGATCAGTGCGGTGATGATTCCGGTAACGGTCATCATTGATCTCCCCAGATGTGTGTCCCTTCGAATAACCGCCGCCGACCAGAAATAACGTGACAGTCTCGTGACGAATGCGGGGAGATGCAACTGTCATACCGCCGTGGGGAATCCGTTACACGGGCATTGAAATGTTGCTGGTGTACGGCGACGGGACTCCGAGAAAGGAGCGACCATGGACATGCAGTTCGCGACCATGATGCGATTGCGCGACAGCGAGCAGCTGTTGTCCGATCCGGACCACGACATCCGCGGACGCAGAGTCGTGGATTGTGACGGCCATGAGATCGGCAAGATCGACGAGCTGCTGATCGACACGGAATCGAAGAAGGTGCGGCTGCTCCGCGTCGAGCACGGCGGACTGTTCGGCATCGGCGCCATGCCGTTGTACATTCCGGCTGAAGCGGTCGTGCACGTGAGCAGGGACGTGGTCACTGTCAACCGGTCCCGCGCACAGGTGGCCGAAGCGCCCCCATACGATCCCGACCTGTTCGACGGTGACAAGTACTTCGCCCGTCTGCACCGGCACTACGGCCGAACCTGATCGACGTGACCCGTCCGCATCCTGAATCCGAACCTGCACCAGGTTTGATCAGCACCTCCCTGCGGGAACCTGGTGCCTGCCCACCCCGCATCGAGGAGCTGACGTGGAAGTAACCGGGATCATCACCGCCATCATCATCGGCCTGATCATCGGCGCGCTCGGGCGCCTGGTCGTACCGGGCAGGCAGAACATCCCGATCTGGCTGACCCTGCTCATCGGCGTCGTTGCCGCCATCATCGGTACTTTCATCGCCTCCGCCCTCGGCGTCGACGACACCGGCGGCATCGACTGGATCGAGCTGCTCATCCAGGTCGTGGTCGCCGCGATCGGCGTCAGCCTCGTGGCCGGCCTCTACGGCCGTAACCGCCGCTGACCGTCGCATTCCGCTAGTGCCCGCCCACAACGTCGTGGGCGGGCACTAGCGCGTTTCCGTAACCTCCGGCACGGGGCGGCCCGCCGCCCCGTGCCGCGCCGACGTCGGATCCCGGACTCCCGGACGCCGGGGTCCCGCACGGGGCGACGCCATCGGTGATCAAGCCGCTACCATGTCGCTGCGCTGCACGGGGGCAGTCGCCGGCGTCCATCGTGACGCGCGGAACGGGGGGAGGGCGCTTTGCCGGGCAATGAATACGCCGATGGTCCGGAGGAGAGGCTCGAACGGCTCGCCTCGTCGGTCCGGTCGTTGCAACGGGTCGTGCGATCCGCCACCCGCACAGCTGACCGCCATCGCGGCAGCGACGCCAGTGGGCTGGTGACGATGGTGGCGGACAACGCCGGTCAGGTGGAGTCCGTCCGCGTCGACCCCGACTGGTTCGTCCGCCACACTTCCGCCTCGCTGGGTCCGGCGCTGTTCGAGGCTTACCAGGCGACGATGACGAAGGTCATGGAAGCCGCCGTCGCGTTGATGGACGCCGCCGAGGACGAGGAGCGCGGCCGGTACGACGCCGCCGCCGGCGGCCTGCGCTCACCGGCCGGTGACACCGGGCGACCGCAGGACGTGCACATGCCCACCTTCGACGACGTGCGCGACGCGCTGCGGACCATCGAGAACCGCCAGTACGAGCGGGAGTACCAGCGGGACCGGCGGCGGACCGAGCGCCCGGAGGAACGGCTCGTGTACGGGCCGTACCACGTCGTGGCGGTGCTGCACCGGGGCGCCGGCGTGGCCGAGCTCGCCGTCGTGAACGCGGTCAGCCGGGACCGCATCAGCACTCTCGAGCAGGACACCGTGCTGGCGCTGCGGGCGCCGCGCGAGCCGGACGGCAATGCCGACGATCGGGAAACGGAGGGCTGGTGACATGCCCGGAGACAACGAAGAGATCAGGGTCGTCCTCAGCGCGTTCGAGGCGGAGGCCAGGAAGTGGACGGATCTGGCCGATCTCATGCTCGCGCTGCGCAACAAGTCCAGCGCGCTGGGGTTGAACCCGACGGCGTTCTTCTGCGGCAATCCGGGGACCGCGCTCGCGCTCTCCGGCGCCTATGACGGCATCTTCGATCTGGTGAACACGCTGCTGACCGATGCCGAGGCCGAGTTCGACCAGATCGCCGGCGCACTGCTGATCGCCCGGGACCTGTACGACGGCACCGACCGCACCAGCGCCTCCTCCTTCGTCAAGATCTACGGCGAATAGACGCGAGCGGGCAGAAGGAGACTCCGATGGCACCAGCAGGTGACAAGGCCGCCGCCGACGCGACGCTGCAGGCGGCGATCGACAAGCTGACCGGCGAGATCGACCGCATCTCCCCCGAGTACGACAAGTTGATCGACAAGATCAACAGCTGCCTGCGGGACGCGTCGTTCGTGTCCCCGGTCGGCGCCTACCTGTTCGGCCGCAAGGTGCAGGGCAAGGTCACCGAGCTGGGCGGCGCCCTGAAGGGGGTCGGCGACGAGGTCGGCAAGTACCTCAGCGCGTCGGTGCCGGTCTTCTCCCTGATCGACCGGGGCTTCGGCTGGACCGACAACGTGCTCCCCGACCTCAGCGGCGCGGTCAGCGTCGCGCGCGACATCAAGCCCAACGCGCTGCACGCCTGGGGCGGCGAAGCCGGGCGGGCCTACCTGGAGAAGCGCTGGGGCCAGGAGAAAGGCCTGCAGGGAACGACCAACGTGGTCAAGGACACCGGGCAGTGGCTCGTGGACATCGCCGCACTCAACGCCAAGTTCCTGGTCGACCTCACCCAGCCGGTCATCGATCTGATCGAGGCCATCGTCGAGGCGGCCATCGAGCTGTGGTCGGTGATCGGCGTCCTGGAGGCCATCGACACGATCGCGGCGGCAGTCGCCGACTGTCTCGGGGCGGTGCTGGAGATCCTCAAGGAAGCCACCAAGCACATGGCCGACAGCGTCAGCGGGCTCAGCCAGGCAAAGATCATCGTCAACAACAACGACGTCTTCCCGGGCGGGAAATGGCCGCAGGCGGTCAACCGCTGATGGCGATGTCCCAGCGGTTCGCGGCGGCCCTGCTCGCGGCCGGCGCCGCTCTCACCCTGGGCGGTCCGGCCGCCGCCGCGCCGCCCCGTGATCAGCAGTGGTATCTGGATCGCATCGGCATCCCGCAGGCCCACGCCCTCACCACGGGCCAGGGCGTGCTGGTCGGGATGTTCCAGTCGGCGGTGGACACCGGCGACCCCGACCTCGCCGGCCGGGTCCGGCCCGCGCAGTACGTCGGCTCCGGCGGCGACATCAAGCCGCGCCCGGCCGGCGCCGAATCCGCCGCCGCGCGGGCGATCGGCACCGGGCTGACCGGACTGGTCGTCGCCCGCGGCGGCACCGGTCCGCTCGGCGTGGCCCCGGGAGCCGCGATCCAGCCGATCAACGGACCGGTCGGTGCGGAGAAGGTGTCGCAGGCGCTGCGCTGGCTCGTCGACCGGGGCGCGAAGGTCATCGACATGTCCGGCGGATTCACCGTGGACGACGACACCGAACGCATCGACGGCATCAACTATGCGCTGGCCAAGGACGTCGTTGTCATCGTGGACGCGCGCCGGGCCGACCGCCTGCCCGAGGGGGCCACCACCGGCGTGCTGGTCGTCGGTGGTGTCACCGACGAGACGGAGCGCGACGGCACAGCTTCGTTCGGGAGCCGGATCGACCTGTCCGCGCCCGGCGCGACACTGGGACTGGTCGGGCTCACCGGCGAACGCTCGAGCGGGCGGCCGTACGGGCCGATCGCCGCGCAGGGCGACCTCCAGGCGTGCGCCATCACCGCGGGCGTCGTCGCGCTCGTCCGCGCGCGCCATCCCGAGCTCAACGCCGCGTCGGTGATCGACCGGTTGCTGGGCACGGCAACCGATGCCGGCCCGCCGGGCCCGGACTCGACGTACGGGGCCGGCGTGGTCGACGCCGACGCCGCACTGACGACCGATCGTCCCGCGGTCACGGCGAACCCGCTGGGCGATCCCGGACCGCCGGACAGCGACGGCCTGCTCGCCCGCTACGGCGTGGCGCTGGCCGCGGTGGCCGCCGGCTTCGTGGTGGCAGCCGTGGTCGTGCTCGTGCTGACGATGCGCAGGCGTCGCCGGCGCGGCTGAGGTCAGGTCCGGATCCGCCGCATGCAGGTGGCCTGGGCGCCCACGTCCACGGTCACCACTTCCCACCCGCGGGTCTCCAGCAGCTCCACCGCCGACAGCATCTGGTCGGGCGGGCCGTTGTTGCCGGTCTTGAGCCGGAATCCCGCACCGCCGGAGAACAACGACGCCGCCGACGGTGTCACGTAGATGTACCGGAACGGGTAACCGTCGAGCGACACCCGGCCGGCCAGGATGTCGTCGGCCGAGAAGATTCGCGGAGGGCGGGGCTGCATCGCACCACTATGCCCGGCCGCCCGCGACCGCGGTCGGATCGGGTGCGCGCGGCGCGGTCACCGACTCGGACGGGCACCTCCGCGTAACATTTTTTCGTGCCAGTTTTCGGGTCATTGTCGCCGTTTGGTGGATTTCTGACCGGTGGGCTATCGTTCGATCGTTGTCGATGTCTGACCCCGAGGATGCGCATGAAGACGCGGAGTGCGTTGGTGGCCGTGAGCACGGCCGGCCTGCTACTGGTCGCCGGCACGACAGCAGCGACGGTGGCCCACGCCGCTGACCTTCCGCCCGGCGCCCCGCCCGGGGTCTGCCCGGTCGATACGGAGCACGGTCCCCCGCTCGCCTCGCCGACGACCACCGCTTCGCGACTCTTCGGCGCCCGCACGTTCCTCGAGGGCCCGGTCTGGGTGGCCGATCCCGGCTACCTGCTGATGTCCGACATGCGCGCGGCGACCGGCCCGCAGCGTGTGCAACCGTCGACCATGCTGCGGTACACCCCGGGTCCGGCGACGGTCGAGACGGTTGTCGCCGAGTCCGGCAGCAACGGGCTGGCCCTGTCCCCGGACGGGACGTCGATCGTCGCGGCCACGCACGACCAGCGCAGCGTCTCCCGCTATCAGCTCGCCGATCTCTCCCGGCAAACGGTGGCCGCCACCTTCCAGGGAGCGGCGTTCAACTCGCCGAACGACGTGACGGTGCGCTCCGACGGCGTCGTCTACTTCACCGATCCCGATTTCCAGCGCGGCCGGCGAGCCGACGCCATGAACGGCCGGACCAGCGTCTTCCGCGTCTCCGGCAGCACGGTCACGCTGGTCGACGACGGCCTGCGGCAGCCCAACGGCATCGCGCTGTCCCCCGACGGCGGCACGCTCTACGTCGGCGCCTACGGCGAGAACAAGATCTACAGCTATCCCGTACGGGCGGACGGCAGCACCGGCCCCCGGACGCTGTTCGCCTCGATCGCGGGACCCGACGGCGGCACCATCGACTGCGCCGGCAACGTCTACTGGGCCTCCGGCACCGACGGGCTCGTCCACGTCTTCAGCCCCACCGGCGTCAAGCTCGGCACCGTCGCCTCCGGAGCGGGCACGACGAACGTGGCCTTCGGCGGCACCGACCGGCAGACGCTGTTCATCACCTCCGGACGGACGGGTGACTCCGGCCTGTACAGCGTGCACCTCGGCGTACCCGGCTACCCGTACTGACCACCCCGTTGTTCGAAGGGTCCATCGATGTCCGCACCGCGCGCTCTTTCCGCCCTGGTTGCTGTCCTGATCGCCGTACCGGTGGCCGTCGGATCCCCGGTCCGGGCCGCCGCGGCCGACACCCGGCCGCCGACCGCCCCGACCGGCCTGGTGGCCAGTGACCTCAGCTGCTCCTCGGTCACGCTGACCTGGTCGGCGTCCACCGACGACACCGGCGTCGCGTTCTACGACCTCTACCACGACGGCCAGGCGATGAGCTCCACCCCCGCGGAGGTCCGGACCGTCACCGTCGGCGTGGTCCCCGGCGCCCGGTGGGGCTTCTACGTCAACGCCCGCGACGCCGCCGGCAACGTCTCCCAGGCCAGCAACACGGTGTCGGTCACCCCGCCCTTCTGTGCGCCGGACACCACCGCCCCCAGCACCCCGGCCGGGCTCACCGGCAGCGCTGTGGGCACGGCGGTGACGTTGCGGTGGTCGCCCGCGACCGACGATGTCGCCGTCACCGGCTACGACGTGCTGCGTGACGGCGTCAAGGTCGGCGGGCTCACCGGCTCGGCCGCCAATCCCCCGGCCACCACCTTCACCGACGTGGGCCTGACCGCCGACACCGACTACGCGTACGCGGTGATCGCGCGCGATGCGCAGGGCAACACCTCGCCGCCGAGCGACCCGGTCCGGGTCCGCACCGAGGCGTCCTGCGCGGCCGTGTGCGGCATCACCCAGGTGACCACGGAACGCGACCTGCCCTGGGGCCTGGTGCAACTGCCGGACGGCACGGTGCTCTACGGCCAGCGCGACCTGTTCACCATCCAGGCGATGGCTGCCGACGGCACGGGCAAGCGCAGCATCGGCAAGGTCCCGGACGCGGCCGGCACCGACGGCGAGGGCGGCGTGCTCGGCCTGGCGGTCTCCCCCAGCTTCGCCACCGATCGCTGGCTGTACGTCTACCACACCACGGCGACGGACAACCGCATCGTCCGCTTCCAGTACGACGGCACCCTGCGCACCGAGTCCCGGGAGATCCTGGTGACCGGGATCCCCCGCAACAAGTACCACAACGGCGGCCGCCTGCGGTTCGGCCCGGACGGCAAGCTCTACGCGGCCGCCGGCGACGGTCAGGATCCCGACCAGGCCCAGGATCTCGCCAGTCTCGGCGGCAAGGTGCTGCGGACCAACCCGGACGGCACCGTCCCGGACGACAACCCGTTCCCGGGCAGCTACGTGTGGAGCTACGGTCACCGCAACCCGCAGGGCCTGGCCTTCGACTCGCAGGGCCGGCTGTGGGAGCAGGAGTTCGGCAACAACGTGGCGGACGAGACCAACCTCATCGTCAAGGGCGGCAACTACGGCTGGCCGGCCTGCGAGGGAACGGTCGGCGACGCCTGCGCCACCGAGGACTTCATCGCCCCGGCGCAGACCTATCCGGTGGCGGCGGCCTCGTGCAGCGGCATCGCCATCGTCCGCGACGTCATGTACATCGCCTGCCTGCGCGGCACCCGGCTGTACCGCGCGGCGATCGACGGCGATCGGCTGACCGGGATGCAGCAGTACTACGCGGGCACGTACGGCCGGCTCCGCACGGTCGAGCCCACCATCGACGGCGGCCTGTGGCTGACCACCAGCACCCGCGGCGACAAGGACAGCGTCCCGCGCAACAGCAACGAGAGGATCTTCCGGATCACCCTGGGCGACGGCTGACCGGACCGGCGGCGACTCCCCCGGACGTCGGCAAGAGCGCCCTCATCGACTACGCCGGGCGCAACGCCGCAGGCGTCCGGGTGCTGCGCGCTGTTGCCGGTCGGCGGCTCCGAGCGCTGATCAGGGGTGATCGGGTCGGTCACCGGAGGGGGGCCGGCTGTCCGCTTCGGCCCAGGGGTCGATCGCCGGGATGCTGCCGGTGTGCGGTGGCAGCTCACGCTGGGCGGGAATGCCGAACGGGTGCGGTGTGCCCATGTCATAGCCGGGGTGCGGGGTGCCCGTGCCGCCCGTGTCGTAGCCGGGGTGCGGTTGCGGGGAGACGATCAGGACGTACCGGTTGCGGTGGCAGGCCTCGAAGAAGCGGTTGGAGGGTGGCACCGCGAGCAGGACGAGGGCCGTCAGCGCGGCCAGGGCCGTCAGCGCGTCGAGCAGGCCCGCGGTGAGGCCGTACACGGCCGGCATGACCTGCGCGACCGTGCCCGCGCCGGCGGACTCCGACGGCGCGTGCAAGGGGTCCGACAGGTTGCCGAGCCCGCCGCACAGCAGGAAGATCCCGCCGAGCACGTACGTGGTCACCCGGGCGTTCTTGCGGCCGTGGCCGTTGAGCACGGCCAGCAGGGCGGCTCCGCCGGCGAAGAGGATGTCGAGCGTGGCGCTGACGATGCTGCGGGAGCCGGACCCCGTCTCGCCGGTGTAGGCATCGCGGTAGACGCTCAGGTCCGTGTTGACGAACACCAGCTCGGTGGCCGCGGACATCAGGGACAGCACCGCGACCCCGAACAGCAGCGCGGACGAGAACCGCATGCTGGTGGGCGACGTCGGCGGTATCGGTGGTGCCACACGCATGCGAGACAAGGTAGACCCTCGTGGCCCGGCTGCCGCGTGGTGGGCTCGGAGGGCAGGATTTCGTGTTCATCCGTCCGACCGCCCGCCGAGCGCGACCAGTGAGTTCGCCCGTGATCTGACGGGCGCCAGTGACCGCCCGGTCGTCGCACACTGATCGCGTCAGCAGCTATGAGGAGGAAGCCATGTCAGAGAAGCTCACCGTCGTCCTGGTCCACGGCGCTTTCGCGGAATCCGGCGGCTGGGGTCCGGTCGTGCAGCGCCTGCAGGCCGACGGACACCAGGTGATCGCCGCGGCCAACCCGCTGCGCTCGGTCGCGTACGACGCCGCGCAGGTCCGGGCGCTGGTCGACACGATGGACGGGCCGGTCGTGCTGGTCGGGCACTCCTACGGCGGCCTGGTGATCAGCAAGGCCGCCGCCGGGGCGAGCAACGTCAAGGCGCTGGTCTTCATCGCCGCGTTCGCCCCCGAGGCCGGCGACAGCGCCGCCTCCCTGTCGGGCAAGTACCCGGGCAGCACCCTGGCCGAGACGCTGCGGCCGGTCCCGCTGCCGGACGGCAACCAGGACATGTACGTCGCCCAGGAGCTCTACCAGCAGCAGTTCGCCGCCGACGTGCCGCCGGAGACCACCCGGATCATGGCCGCCACCCAGCGACCGATCACCCTGGCGGCGCTGCAGGAGCCGGCCGAGGGCGAGCAGGGGTGGACGACGATCCCCAGCTTCTTCCTGATCGCCGAGGCGGACAAGAACATCCCGGCCGCCGCGCACCACTTCATGGCCGAACGCGCCAAGGGCCACACCGTCAGCATCGACGGCGCCTCCCACGCGGTCTTCGCCTCCCACCCGGCCGAGGTCACCGACCTCATCCGGCAGGCCACCACCGTCTGAGCACCGCAGCATCCCGTCATGATCGAACCGGTCCGGGCTGGACAGGACGGCCGATAGTGGGCTGATGAGACGGTGGATCCCGGCGGTGGCACTCCTGGCTCTCGTGGCTGCCTGCGACGCCACGGTTCCCCGGCCCGCGCCGTCGGTGTCCGCTGCCTGGGCGCCGCCGCCCCTGCGGCTGCCGGCCATCGCCGCCGGGACGCCGTGCCCGGTGACCCCGCCGACGCCCGCGAGCCCGCCCGGCGAGCCGGTGCTCGGCGACGGGCCGGTGCACCCGGTGGCCTACTACTTCGGGCATCCGGGCACGGTCCTGCGGCTGCGGCCCGCCGACCGCCACCCCGACGGCACCTACGAGGTGAAGGTCCGCTGGACCAGCGCCGGATATCGGGGACCCGTCCTGATCCGGGCCGGGCGCATCGACGGCCCGGGAACAGCTCTGAGCGCCTTCTCCTACACCGGGGAGGACCGCGACGGCGGCCACTACGCCGTCATCGAGAACGACCCGGGAGACCTGCCGGGCACGACCACGGTCAGCGGCCCGGGCTGCTACGCGATCCAGGCCGACGGCACCACCTTCAGCACCACGATCGTCTTCCTGGCCCGCTCGTGACCGTCCGCCCGGTGCGCCGCGTCGTTGCTCGCGACCGGCAATCCCCGGCCGCCGAGTTGTCCGCCGCGGGCCCTGTCAGCCGATCGCGAGCCCGCCGATAGTGGGGAGAGGCGGCTGCGCGGCGGCCCGGCCGCAGGATCCATACAGGAAGGATCACCATGCACCCCTCTGCAGAGCGGCCAACACCGCTACCGGCGCGCGACGTCGCGCCGGTGGTTGTCGGATTCGACGGTTCGGCGCATGCGCTGTCGGCCGTCGGCTACGGGGCCCGGGAGGCGCTGCGGCGCGGGTGCGGTCTGCGCGTGGTGCATGCTTTCGGCCGGCCGGTGATCCTGCCGCCGTTCCATGCCCCGTACGACGAGCACGGTCAGGGACCCCGGGCGGCGATGCTGGATCTCCTGGCCCGGACCGCGCAGCAGCTGCGGGCCGGTCATCCTCAGCTGGCGGTGACCACCCGCCTGATCGACGGGTCACCCGGCGCGGTGCTCATCGAGGCCGCGCGCGAAGCTCAGCTGCTCGTCCTCGGCCATCGCGGCCTGGGCGGGTTCGCCGGGCTCCTGCTCGGCTCGGTGGCCGCCCAGGTCGCCGCCCATGCTCGCGGCCCGGTCGTGGTGGTACGCGGCGACCCGCCGCCGGAGGGCGCGCCCGTCGTGCTCGGCACCGATGGTTCGCCGGCGGCCAACCGGGCCGCTGAGGTCGCGTTCGCCGAGGCGCAACTTCGCGACGTCGAGCTGATCCTGGCCCACCACGGTCCGGCCGGAAAGAGCTCCGCGGGCGCCATGGTGACCGGCAATCCCGACTTCTGGGCGGCGGCAGGCGACGCGGGCGCGCTCGGTGCCGGTGCGCGGTATCCGGACGTCAAGTACCGCACCGAGGTCGTGCCGGGTGACTCCGCGGCGTCCGCGTTGATCGTCTTCGCCCGCCGCACCTCGGCCGGCCTGCTGGTCGTCGGCCCGCGAGGACTGGGCGGTTTCCGGGGGCTGGTGATGGGCTCGACGTCCCGGAATCTGATCGAGCACGCCGCGTGCCCGGTGATGGTGGTTCCCGCGGCCCGCGACGCGGAGAGGAGGCAGACATGCTCAGCGACGCCGAACGGCGCAGATTGACGGAGATCGAGAACGAGCTGCGGTTCGAGGACCCCGGGTTCGCCGAGCGGCTCGGCCGCGTGCCGCCGCGCGGCCCCCGCGAGCGGCCCGGCATGACCGCACGCGGGTGGCTGGTCGCGGCCGCGCTCGTCATGGGCCTGGCGGTTCTGCTACGCAGCCCGGGCCTGGCCCTGATCGCGATGAGTGTGGCCGGCGTGAGCGCCGCGATCTGGCTGACCCGCTCGGCCGGCACCGATGGCCGGCCACCGCCCCGGCCGTAGCCCCGGGCGGCCGCTACCCGCACCGGTCCCCCGCCTTCCCCCGGCCATCGCCGGCCCGGTCACCCAGGGCGGTAACACCGTCGAGGTGGTCACCACCTGCGAGCCCGGCAAGCCGGTCACCGGCGACCTCCTCGTCCTCGCCGTACCCACGGGCCGTCCCGGCCGTCGAGCAGTATTGAGTAGCGCGTGGGAGCGCCGGCCAGAACACTGCGGCGGTGACCAGTACCGCGCTGCCAGAGCTGCTTCGGCCCCGCGCCCTCGGGCCCGGAGATCTCGTCGTCATCGCGGCGCTGTCCGGGCCCCTGCCGGCCGCCTACGAGTCCCATGTCGAGCAGACGGTGGTCGTGCTCGAACGGATGGGCTTCCGCGTACGTCGCGCCCCACTGCTCCGCACAGGACACCACCACTGGTGGAGCGCGGCCACGCCGGCCGAGATCGCCGCGGAGCTCAACGGGCTGCTGCGTGATCCCGAGGTACGCGCGATCGTCGCCAACGACGGCGGCCAGACGGTGCTCGGCTACCTCGACCTGATCGACGTCGAGGCGATCCGGGCCGACCCCAAGCCGATCCTCGGCTACAGCGACATCTCACTGCTGCATCTGGTGCTGTACGCGCAGACGGGCCTGGTCGGATTCCACGCCGACATGGCCACCCCCGGCTTCGGCGGGCACTGGCAGGCCGCGCCGGTGACCCGCCGGACCGAGCTCGAGCAGCTCTACTCCCGGTTGCTGACCAGCACCGAGGCGATCGGTGCGCTACCCGCGAGCCCGTCGTGGGAGTGCTGGCGGGCCGGGCGGGCCGAGGGCCGGCTCCTCGGCGGCGTGATCAACCGCATCGCGCTGTCGCAGGCGACGCCCTTCGCGCTCCCGCTCGAAGCCTTCGACGGTGCCGTGCTGTTCTGGGAGGAGATGGGCGGGCTGGCCTCGTACGTGTGGAGCTACCTGCACGTGCTGCGGCACCGCGGCATCCTCGACCGGATCTCGGGCATGGTCGTGGGCGTGCCCCGCGAGATCGCCGGGCTCGAGGGTCCCGACCCGTCCCCGAGCCTGGCCGAGATCGTCCTCGACGTGCTCGGCGACCGGGACATCCCGGTGCTGGGCAACGTCGAGGTCGGGCACGCCGGAGCGAACCTGCCGATGCCGGTCGGCATCCGCGTCGCCCTCGACGCGCAGCAACGGACGCTGGCCCTGCTCGAACCGGCGGTCACGCGAGCCGCCGGCCCGAACTCAGGCTGAGGTCTTCTTCGGCCGCAGCGCCCGGGTCAGCGTCCGGCCCAGCTTGCGGCGCCAACCGGCCGGCAGCCGGTGCCACAGCGGCCGAAGGCGTTCCCGGCCGCGGCGGGCGGGCGCGGCGAACTCGTACGTGGGGCTGGAGTTGAACACCTTGCCGGTGGCCCGGTAGCCGTACGGCCGGAGCACCTGCTCGATCTCGGCCACCAGCTCCGGGCTGTGCGCCTCGGCGTAGATCAGCGGACGCCACCGGGAGAGCACGCGCCGCGCGCCGCGCAGGGCCGCCGCCTCCATGCCCTCGACGTCGAGCTTGATCACCGCGACCGGCTGACGGCGCAGCACCTCATCGAGCTTGACGATCTCGAAGTGCTCCTTGGCCCAGTCCGGATCCGGGACGAAGCCCTTCTGGTGCTCCGGGGAGAGCTGGTTGACGGCCTGCCCGGCGCGGTCGGACAGGCCGACCTGGTGCAGGGTCACGCGGTCGGTCAGGCCGTTCGCGGTGATGTTACGCCGGACGACCTCGGCGAACCGGTTGACCGGCTCGAAGGCGTGCACGTGGGTCGACGGGCACAGCTGGGCGAACCAGACGGTGTGGGTGCCGAGGTGGGCACCGATGTCGACGTAGTCGCCGCGGCGGTTCAGCGATCGGATGTGCTCGAGGAACGGCTCCTCGTACACCTGATCCTTGAGCAACGGCCCGTAGACGTAGGGCGGCTCGGCGAACCCACTGTCGTCGAAGAACAGTTCGGTCTCACCGCGCTTGACCGTCAGCATCAGAACTCCGCTCGCGGGTCTTTCAAGATTCGAATGGTCCCGAGAGTGTGTCATATCGACGCGCGGTCGTGTGCAGGCCCGAGCCACCGGTCGAACCAGGCACGGGTACGGCGCAACACGTCGCGCTGGTGGTGGCGTTCACGCAACGCGTGAGGTTCCCGGGGATAGACGACGTACTCGTGCTCGACGGCGAATCTGCGCAGCGCACGGTGGTAGAACTCCGCCTGGGACACCGGGACGTTGGTGTCGTTCTCGCCGTGCAGGATCAGCACCGGCGTGCGGACCCCGGCGGCGTACGAGATCGGGCTGAGCCGGTCGTGGTGGTGCGGGCCCGGTCCCTCCCAGCCACTGCTGCCGCCGAGGGCGGACTCGAACCGTCCCAGCTCCCCCGTGGCGGCCAGCATCCCCCAGTCGCTGATCCCGGCCCCCATCACCGCCGCCTTGAACCGGCCGGTCTGCCCCACCGCCCACGCGGCCATGAAGCCGCCGTGGCTCCAGCCGCCGATGCCCAGCCGGTCCGGGTCGGCGACGCCGCCGGCGACGAGCAGATCGATGCCGGCGCTGATGTCGGTCCACTCCTGCAGGCCGACCGCCCCGGCGACACGGACCGCGAAGTCGTGGCCGCGGCCGGCGCTGCCGCGCGGGTTCGGCAGGAACACGGCGTAGCCGGCGGTCGCCAGCCACTGTCCGGACGGGTCCCAGTCGAGCATGAGCCGGTCGGCGTGCCGATCGTACGGGCCGCCGTGGACCAGGGTCACCAGCGGAAACGGCCCGTCGTCGCGGGAGCGGCCGGCGGGCAGGATCAGCAGGCCGTCGAGAGCCAGGCCGTCGGGCGCCTGGTAGGACAGGCGGTGCTGGCGGCCCCACCGGATGCCCCGCAGCTCGGGCCGGAGGTCGGTCAGCCTGGTCAGGGGCCCGTGCGCGGGGCCGGCGTGGACGTTGCGGGGCTCGTAGGCGGTGCTGACGACCGCCGCGAGAGCGTCACCGTGCCGGTTGGTGGTCAGCCACTTCGCGTGGCCGTCGATCCGGGACACCTCGACCGGACGGGACCCGGCCGGATCGAGCCGGTGGATCGCGGTGTCGAGGCCGTCGGCGACCAGCACCAGCGGCGGGCCGGTGCCGGCCTGGACCAGAGCGACCGGGCAGACGGTCGCGCCGGCGGTCAGGTTGCGGTGCTCGCCGGCCGGCCCGCTCACCGGTACGGCGACATCGAGCACTGCCTGCCCGCCCGCCAGCAGCGGCGGGGTGGTGGCGAGGTACGCCAGGTGCCAGCCGTCGGCGGCGGACCACCAGACCGGCGACGACGCGTCCGCCGCGGCCGGGCCGAGGTCGCGGGCCGGGCCGCCGGCCGGGTCGAGCAGGTGCAGAGCGGGCTCGATCGCGCCCGGGTCCACCTCGGGGCTGGACCAGCTGAGCACCGCCAGCATCCCGTCGCCCGGACGCTGGGTCACCTCGACGACGTGGCGGTCACCGAACCCGTCCGGTGTCCGGATCTGCCCGCTGCCGACGTCGAGCAGCCGCAACCGGTCCGGACGTACGCGTTCTCCCCACACCCGGGCGTCGTCGCGCTCGGTGGCCCGGCGCACGTCCTCGGCCGACGGCTCGTCGGCGGCGATCACGGCGACGAGATCGGGAGCGGCCAGCGGAAGATGCCCGGACACCCCGCCGGACCACGACGTCAGCGCCTCCACGACGCCGTCGCCCAGGGCGATGCGATGGACCTGTGCCGTGCCGCGCCCGGCCCGGTCGGAGAGAAAGTAGATCAGCCGCGAATCGGCGGCCCAGCGTGGCGCCGCATCGTGGGCCTCGCCCGAGGTGAGCCGTCGCGGCGGCTCGGTTCCGTCGGTGGCGGCGACCCAGACTTCACTCACGGGATGGTCACCGGCCCGACCGGCCGGAGCGACCACGTAGGCGACCCACCGGCCGTCCGGCGACAACGCCACCGCTTGCGGCACCCGGCCGTCGACGATCAGCTCCGCGGTGAGCGGTGTCCCGTCCATCGCGGCACACTATCGATCAGAGCGGGCCCAGGAACTTCAGGATGGCGGCGGCGAGCGCTCCGGGAGCCTCCTGCGCCACGAGGTGGCCGACCCCGGCCAGCCGTACGGCGGTGAGCTCACCCGCGGTCACCTGGCGGAAGGTCTGCTCGGTGAACGGGGCGCTGACCGCATCGACGGTCAGGACCGGCATCGTCAGCGGGTGCGCCTCGGCCAGAGCCCTGGTGCTGCCCGCGTCGGCGAAGATCGCCTGGTAGAGGCCCGCGGTGCCGCGCCAGCCGTGCGGGCGGGCATAGCAGCGGACGAACTCGTCGAGGTCGGCGTCGGTGACCGCGTCCTTCGTCGCGGTCATCATGGGGTACGCCCACCCGGCGAGCAGCTGCCGCTCGTGGCCGGGCAGGAGCATCTCGGGAATGCCCGGGGCGCCGAGGAACCCGACGTGCCACGAGCCGCCGTGGTTGACGTCGGCCAGGCTCTCCAGCCCGTACCCCGGCAGCGTCGTCTCGACGGCGGTGAGGCTGCGCACGTCGCCGGGATGGGTGGCGGCGAAGCGGAAGCCCGGTCCCCCGCTGATGTCCTGGCACAGCAGGTGCACCGGGCCCGCGCCGAGGTGCGTGACCAGGTGGTGCAGGTCCTCGGCCGAGGTGGCGTCGTCGTAGGCGCCGTCGGCGGCGCCGGAGTCGCCGAAGCCGCGCAGGTCGACGGCGACGACGCGGTGGGTCGCGGCCAGCAGCGGGATCAGCTTGCGGAAGGCCCACCAGGTCTCCGGCCAGCCGTGCACGAGCAGGATCGTCGAGCCGGTGGTGCCGGCCGAGACGTAGTGCAGCCGGGTGCCGTTGACCTCGGCCAGGTGGTGGGTGACGCCGGGGATGGTGGCACCGGCAGGGGTGATGGCGGGCATGCGAACTCCTCAAATCGACAGCTTGGCTGTCGTTTAAAAGTAGACAGCCAGGCTGTCGTTGTCAATCGTTCTTATAGGCTGGGCGCATGTCCCGATCCGGAGCCGACCTGGCTCTGCTGCTGCTCGGTGGTTTCCGCGCCCTGGCCGACCGCGCGACCGCCGAGCTCGCCGCGCGCGGCTACGCCGACGTCCGGCCGGTGCACGACTTCGCCCTGCAGGCGATCCTGTCCGGCGCCGACACCGCCTCCGAGCTCGGCCGCCGGATGTCGGTCGCCAAGCAGTCCGCGGCGAAGACGATCGCCGGGCTGGAGGAGCGCGGCTTCGTCAGCCGCGAGCCCGACCCGGCCGACCGGCGGCGGATGCGCCTGCGCGTCACCGAGCACGGTCTCGCGATGCTGCGCGAAGGCGAGGCCATCTTCGACGAGTTGCGGGAGCAGTGGGAGCAGCAGGTGGGCGCGGACGCGATCAAGGTGCTCGAGGACTCGCTGCGCCGACTCCTGGCCGACGCCCCGGTCCGGCTCGACACGCCCGGCTGGCTCATGCAGGACCTGTCCGGCGTCGACTGACCGCCCTGCGCTCAGCTCCCGGCGTCGCTCACGACCGCCGCGATCACGGCGAGCGGGCGCTGGGTGTCGTTGCCGGGCCGGCGCTCGTGCTCAACCTCGGTGAAACCCGCGCGCGCCAAGCGCTCGGAGAACGCGCCGACCGGCCACCGGTAGGCGGTGGTGACCTTGTGGTCGAAGGGCTCGATCTCCTCGCCGTCGAAGAACCCGGCCACCAGCGTGCCGCCCGGCGCCAGCACCCGCCGGAACTCGGTCAGCACACCGTCGAGCTCCGGCGGCGCCAGATGGATCAGCGAGTACCAGGCCAGAATCCCCGCGACGGCTCGGTCAGCGACGTCGAGGCTGGTCATCGACCCGAGGTGGTACGTGCCGTCGGGGTGGGTCGCCAGCGCGTGGGCGATGAACTCGGGGACCAGGTCGATCCCAACCGCGTCGACACCGAGCCCGCGAAGGTAACCGGTCAGATGCCCGGGACCACAGCCCACATCCAGCACGGTCCCGGACCGCAGGGTCAGGTGCCGCCCGATGAAGGCGAGATCGGCGGCGGCCACCTTCTCCCGGGCGCCGAACAGGTCGATGGAGAGATCGGCGACGGAGGCGTACGCATCCCGGACCCGTTCCACGTTCACGGAGGACTCCTCAGCGCAGCCGGAAGAGGACCTCGCCGGCGTCGGGCACCACGAAGGTGCCGGCGGCGATCTCGGCCGGGATGTCGAGGGAGTCCGGGTCCAGATAACCCAGGTTGGCGGCGTGGCACACCTCCGGCGGGATCCGGGTCGCCAGGGTCACCCGTACGCGCAGCCGTTCCTCGCCGGTCTCCGGATCGTAGGTGCCCGCGCCGCGCAGGTGGGTGGAGTGGGCCAGCGTGCCCCAGTGGATGTGCTTGAAGCGGTCCCACTGCTTCACGAAGTAGTCGCGGCAGTGGTAGCCGATCTCGTTGATCTCCGGGTGGCTCGTGGAGATCGTGGTGATGTGCGGCGCGTACAGGATGACCTCGCCGCCGTCGGCCACGGCCGGCTCGAGCTTGTAGAAGCCCTTGGCGCCGGTCCAGATGTCGTCGTACATCTGCGGGACCAGCGAGATGACCCGGTGCACCGGCTCGTCGAGGTAGTGCACGTGGGTCGCCGCGCAGACCTCGGCGGCGTCGGCCCAGGCCGAGACGGTGTCGCCGAAGGAGATCGAGTGCAGGTCGAGGCTGCCGGCTTCGCCGACGACGCAGAACGACAACTTCTCCGCGGGTACGAGCGCCGCACCCTCGTTGATCAGCGCGCGGACCGGGGTGATCGCCGTGGTGCCGATGATCTCGGCCGAGGTGATGAGCGCGCCGATCCAGTGCGAGACGTCGATGATCTCCTGTCCGGCGACGCCCGGGAAGAAGTACTTGTTGCCGCCGGAGATCCCGACCACCTCGTGCGGCAGGACGGGACCGACGACCAGGGCCACGTCGTGCTCGACGACGGCCTTGTTCAGCAGCACCGGGACGTCCATGCTGAGCCGCCCCTCGGACAGCTCGGTCAGCCGGGCCGCGGGGATGGTCCCGAGGTCGGCGAACGACTCGGGCAGCCACCACTCGTGGTTGAGCACGGTCATGCCGGGATAGGTCGCTTCGAGCGCGCCCTCGGTGAACCCGAGGTGCCGCGCGATCGCCGCCGCGCTCATCGGCTGATGCGTGCCGAGCGCGATGAGCGTCGTCATCCGGCTCACCCGTCCGGACAGCGCCTCGTGGACCGCACCGAGCAGCAGCGGCAACGGGCAGGTGCGGGTACCGTCCGGCACCAGGATGCAGACACTGCGGCCGTCGAGATCCACGGCGGCCAGCTGCTCGCGGACGAACGCCCGCACCTGGCCGTCGGTCAGCACGCCCTCGGCTCCGCCGAGACGCGCGGCGGGACGGTGGTTCTGCACGGAGGTGCCGGCGAGGCTGGTCATGGGTTCCAATCTGGCCCGCCCCGGTACGCACGGCAAGCCCCGGCGGGGTTGCCGTGCCGCCGCAACGGCACGGCAACCACCTCGGTTCAGCCGTGCTTCTCCTGGCACGGCACGCAGAAGCGGGCATGCGGAAGGACCTCGAGACGCTCCACGGGAATGGCGCGGTCGCACTTCTCGCAGGCGCCGTAGGCGCCTTCGGCGATCCGGCGCAGGGCACCGGAGATCTGCTCGATACTGCGCCGCGTCGCGGCCAGCAGCCCGGCCCGGTTGTGAGCCTCGCCGGGGTCGCCGGTGTCGGCGTTGAGCTCGGTGAGTTCCCGCAGCCGGGCCGTCTGCGTGGCGAAATCATCCGTCAGCGACGCGCGCAGATCGGCCAGCCGGCCGTGGTCGACAGTCTGTTGCTCGGTACTCATGATCTGCCTCTCGGAAAGTGGGGAAAACAAAAAAGGGCCGAAGCTGGAAGCTTCGCCCTGGCGGCCGTTCGATGGATACAAACGGTCCGCGGGAGGGCCTCGCCCGGTGCGCGCCGGCAGCACGGACGTGAGCGTGGATGCGATGGCCACCACCCGGGAGGCCACCGGCACCGGCGGAAGCACGCACGCCGCGGCCGCCGGCACCTCGGTGACGGCAGGCGAGCAGAACGTCACCGGCGACATGGCCCCACCATAGGAGGACGGCAACGGAAAGCCAAAAGCGGCTCAGCGCGGCTCAGCCGGGCCGGCGCCTCACCTTGGTCGCGTAGCGCCGCACCAGATACACCAATTTGCCGGAAATGACCAGGACAACGGCCCGACCTACGACTCGCCGGGTGATGAAGTTGACCGGCGTGGCCAAGGCGGGAACCGGTTCCGCAGTTCGGCGATCTCCGGCGGCCCGAGCCCGTGCGGCGCGAAAACTCGATCCGGCGTCTCGTCCAGGCGTGAGCCGACCCGCGCTACGTCCTCGTCCTCGAGGGCGTGGGCGGCCAGAAACACTGAGACATCGACGAAGTCGCGCACCTCAGCGCGGGACACCAGCGCGGCGACCTTCCACGCCATCAGGTCTGCCATGGCCATGACCGGACCGACCTCGAGCACCACCGGCGCCCGGGTGCGATCGAGGTGCCCGAGGCTCACCCTGACCGCCCCTTCGCCGCCGACGCCCGGGAAGGCGACCATCTCGGCCATGAAGTAGTCCATGTCCTCCGGGCCGAACAGGTCGATGTCCTCGGTCGGGCGTTGTAGCGCGCCGTGCAGGATCAGGGCGAGGCCCTCCCGAGCACGAATCCGTACCGGTGGGCAACCCTCAGTGCGACGCGGACCACCTTTTCGTGGAACGGGTCGATCGGCGGTGCGCTCAAGCGGCGGCCCGGTGTCCGACCAGGTCCGGGTGGCGCAGCTCCCACGCTGTGCGAACGCCGCGGGGCAGATACAGCTCCGTCCACAACCGGCGTAGCGTCGCCGCATCCAGCCAGGTGGCCAGCTCGTCGATACAGATCGCCTCGCGCAGCACGATCTCATAGACCCGTTTGAGGTCGAAGCCGTCCTCGAGGTCGAAGCGACGATCCTGCGGCGGCAGCCAGACCAGCCGGTGTGGTAGCTCGACGACGCCGCTCGTCGGCCCCTGCAGCAGGGCGAGATCCGGGGCAACCAGCGCCAGACGGCCCGGTCGGCTGGTCAGCCGCACAGGGGCGAGGGCGGAACGGTCTGCCATACAAGCACGATACGCGCAAGACCAAGACAGGTCACGCCGCAGCGATCGCTCGCCACCAAGGGGCCTACGGCAACCTCACGGTGAAGGTCGTGCCGCTGCCCGGGGTGCTGGCCACCTCGATCGTTCCGCCGTGTGCCTCCGCCAGCTTGCGGACGATCGCCAGCCCCAGGCCGCTGCCGCCGGTGGCCCGGCTCCGGGACTCGTCGGCCCGCCAGAACCGGTCGAACACCCGCGGCAGGTTCTCCGCCGAGATACCCACCCCCGTGTCCCGTACGGTGATCGTCGATCCCTGCGCTCCCACCGTGACCGACCCGCCGCGCGGGGTGAAGCGGACCGCGTTCGACACCAGGTTGCCGATCATCTGGCGCAGGCGTACCGCGTCGGCCGCCACCACCGGGTCGCCGTCCGCCTCCATCGCCAGCCGGACCCCCGCCGCGTGCGCGGGGGCGCGGTGGCTGTCCACCACCTGGGCCAGCACGTCGCGGACGTAGGTCGGTTCGGCGTGGATGCGCAGCGTGCCGGCGTCCGCCGCGGCCAGGTCGCTCAGATCGTCGATGATGTGCTGCAGCAGCACCGCCTCCTCGTGCAGCAGCTCGACCAGCTGGCCGTCCGTCGGGGCCAGGTCGTCCTGGGCCGCCTCCAGCCAGCTGCGGATGTTGGTCAGCGGGGTACGCAGCTCGTGCGCCACGTCGCTGACCATCGCGCGGCGCTGGGCCTCCGCCTGGTCGCGGCGTTCGGTGGAGTCGTTCAGGGCACGGGCCAGCCGGCCGATCTCGTCCTGGGTGGACACCGGCGCCGGGGTGTGCCGGTCCGCGGCTTCGGTGAGGGCGCGCAGCGGGCGGACCAGGCGGCGGCCGACCAGCACCGTGATCAGGATGGTGGCGAGCAGGACGCCGCCGGTGGTCGTCACGATCCGGATCGTGTTCTCCCGGGACAGGGTGAACCGGGTCTGGTCGGCGCCGGTGTCCGGGTCGGTCACGAACAGCAGGGCGGGAGGGGCGACGTACGGCTGCAGCATGCCCCGCCGCGACTTCTCGACGCAGCCGCGGACGCGGGTGGCGGCCCGGGTGTCGCCGGCGTCGAACAGCTCCCGGATGGTGAGGGCCGGCGCCACATTCTCGGCCGGGTCGTCGGCCGGGTCGACCTTCTCCACCGACGTCGAGAAGTCGGGCCACACGCCGAACCGGTACCCCCGCGGCGGGCCCACGCAGCGGGTGACGAGCCGGCTCAGCTCCCCCAGCGGCTTGGCCTCGCCCCTGGTGATCGCGGGCAGCTTCTCGAGGCAGGCCTGCCCGGCCTTCTCCGGGCCGGTCACCGTGACGGCCGGCCGCCCGTTCGGCAGCTCCTCGATCTTGCCGTCCGCGCCGATCCGGCGGAGGCAGGCCAGCTGGTCATTGGCGATCTTGCGCAGCAGACCGCGCTCGTCCGACGGGACCCGGAACGGGCCGACCGCCCGCTCGTCGATGCGCTCGGCGCCGCCGGTCAGGGCCAGGTCGAGGTTCAGCGGGTCGACCGTGGCCGACGGGCGGGCGGCCGCCAGCGACGGGCCCGGACCGGAGTCGGCGATCACCACCCGTTCCGCGGTCATCAGGGTGATGCGGCGGTCCAGCTTCGCGGCCCGCTCCCGGATCAGCGCCGGGGCGCCGGACCAGTCGGCGTGGGTGGCCGCGTGGCCGACGAGCATGTCGTACACGCCCTTGTCCTCGGTCAGCGAGCGGCCCTGCTCCTGCCGGATGGCGCGGGTGGCGGTGCTGGCGGCCAGCCAGGCGGTCGCCGCGATGGCGGCCACGGCGATCAGCACGGACGTGACGAGCAGGCGGGTCACCAGGCTGTGCCGCAGCGGCACCCGGCCGTTGCTCACGCGGTCTCCGCCGATCCGGCCGACAGCCGGTAGCCGACGCCGTAGACGGTGATCAGCTGGGTGGGCCGCTGCGGATCGAGCTCGATCTTGCGGCGCAGGTTCATCACGTGCACGTCGATGGTCCGCTCGGTCGAGCTGCGGTCGATCCCGCGGGTGTGGTGCAGCAGCTGGGCCCGGGTGAAGACGCGTTCCGGCTGCTCGGACATGGCGGCCAGGATGGCGAACTCGCCGCGGGTGCACTCGACCGGCTCATTGCCGACGGTGACCTGGTGCACGGCCGGGTCGACGCCGATCCGGCCGATGCGGCGCGGCCCCGGGCCGGCCGGCACCGGCGCGCCGCGGGACGCCCGGCGCAGGAGGGTACGCACCCGGGCCATCAGCTCCCGCGGGCTGTACGGCTTGGTCAGGTAGTCGTCGGCACCGAGCTCCAGGCCGAGCAGCAGGTCGTCCTCGGCGGTACGGGCGGTGAGCATCAGCACCAGCACGTCCGACTCCTGGCGCAGGGTGCGGCACACCTGCAGCCCGTCCAGGCCGGGCATCATGACGTCGAGCACCAGCAGGTCGGGCCGCCACCGCCGGGCCACGTCCAGGGCGGCCCGGCCGTCGTGCACGACGTGCGCGTCGTGGTCGGCCGCGGTCAGGTACCGGCGCACGACCTCGGCCTGGCGGGGATCGTCATCGGCAACCAGGACCCGAGCACGCATGGCGGCGATGATAGGCCGGGCCGGGCTCGCGCGGCGGACTTCTCCGGCATACCTGACAGCTTCCTAACGATCTCCGGCGACGCTCGTCGGCATGCATCCGAAGGTTGACTCCCCGACCGAGGTGATCCCCCTCGTCCCGGACCCGCCACCACGGCGGCGCAGCACGGTGAAGTGGCTGGCCGGAGGCATCGTCGTCGTGATCGCCGCGGTCGCGGCCGGGATCGTGGTGACCCGGCACCGGGCGTCCGGGCAGCCCGCGGCGCCGGGGCCGTCGGCGGTCGAGACGGTCAAGCTGGAACGCCGGGACCTGTCCACCACCAAGCAGCTGGACGGCAGCATCGGCTTCGGGGCGTCACGCCCGCTGGCCGGGCACACCGAGGCCACGGTGACCTGGCTACCGGCCGTCGGCGCCACCATCAAGCGGGGCCAGCAGCTGTTCCGCGCGGACGACAAGCCGGTGTCGCTCTTCTACGGCAGGATGCCGCTCTACCGGCCGATCGCCGGGCGCCAGCTGGTCGGCCGGGACGTGCGGATCGTCGCGGACAATCTGCGGGCGCTGGGGTACGGCATCGGCAACCAGCCCTCCGTGGGCGAACGAGTGACCCGGACGGAACCCGCCCCCGTGGCATCCGCCGCACCGGCCGCCGGGAAAGCCCCGGAAACGCCCCCGGCCGCCGCCAAGTCCACGACCGTGAAGGTCAGGAAGGGCGACGGCGTCCTCACCACCGGCCTGATCGCGGCGATCAAGGACTGGCAGCAGGACCGCGGCCTGCCGGTCACCGGGCGGATCGCGGTCGGCGACGTCGAGGTGCTCCCCGGCGCGATCCGGGTCGACGCGCTGGCCGTCCAGCCCGGCTCCCCCGCGAACGGCCCGCTGATGTCGGTCACCTCCACCCGCAAGGTCATCACCGTGCCGGCCGAGCTGGGCGACGCCGCCGTCCTGGAACGCGGCAAGGCCGTCACCGTGACGCTGCCCGACGACCGTACGGTGAAGGCCCGGATCTCCTCGGTGGGCCGGACCCTCGCCGCGCCGGAGGGTGCCGTGGCCGACGGCGAGCCCACGATGACCGTGGCCGTGACCGTCGACGACCCGAAGGCGATCGCCGACCTGGACTCGGCGGACGTCCGGGTGAACGTGGCCGGCACGACCGTCGAGGACGTGCTGGCCGCGCCGATCGAGGCCCTGATCGCGCTGACCGAGGGCGGCTACGCCGTGCAGGGCCCGGGCGGGCTGGTCGCGGTGAAGACCGGGATGTTCGCCGACGGCTGGGTCGAGATCAGCGGGGCCGGCCTGGACGCGGGCACGGACGTGGTGGTCGCGTCGTGACAGGGGAACCCGTTCTCCGCGTCCGCGACGCGGGCATGCGCTATCCCGGCGGAGTGACCGCGCTGGCCGGGGTGAACCTGGACATCGCCCGGGGCGAGATGGTGGCCATCGTCGGCCCCTCCGGGTCCGGCAAATCCACCCTGCTCAACATCATCGGTACGCTCGACCGCCCCACCACGGGCTCGGTCCGCATCTCCGGGCAGGACGTGGCCACGCTCAGCGACCGCCACCTGTCGGCCCTGCGAGCACGCGAGATCGGCTTCGTCTTCCAGCAGTTCCACCTCACCGACGGGCTCAGCGCGGCGGAGAACGTGGCCACCGGTCTGCTCTACGCCGGGGTGCCCCGCCGGCACCGTGGCGACCGGGCCCGGCACGCGCTGGCCCGGGTCGGTCTGGCCCACCGGGCCGGGCACCGCCCGCACGAGCTGTCCGGCGGCGAACGGCAGCGGGTGGCGATCGCCCGGGCGCTGGTCAACCAGCCGTCGCTGGTGCTGGCCGACGAGCCGACCGGCGCCCTGGACACCACCAACGGCCGCGCTGTGCTCAGCCTGCTGCACCGGCTCAACGAGGAGGGCACGACCATCGCGCTGATCACCCACGACCGGGACATCGCGGCGTCCCTGCCACGGCAGGTCGAGATCCGCGACGGCCGCCTGGTCAGCGACGCCACGGCGGTGCCGCGATGAGCCGGACGGTCCGGACCCGGGCGGCGCGGACCGCAGCGGCCACAACCCGGGCGGCGGCGGTCCGGCCGGCCCGGCTGGCCCCGGCGGACCTGCTGGCGCTCGGGATGATCGGCCTGCGGACCCGGCCGGCCCGCGCCGCCCTGTCCGGGCTGGGCATCGCGATCGGCATCGCCACGATGATCGTGGTGACCGGCATCCCGGCGTCCAGCCAGGCCGCGCTGGTCGACGAGCTCAGCGCCCTGGGCACCAACACGCTGCAGGCGATGGCGCTGCCCGACCTGGTGCCGCCGGCCCCGTTGCCGGAGTCGGCGGTGGAGATGGTCCGCCGGATCGGCCCGGTCACCGGGGCCAGCGCGGTCGCCAACACCCACACCGTGGTACGCCGCAACGACCGCACCGACCCCCGGGACGGTTCCGGGCTGACCGTGCTGGCCGCCCGGATCGACCTGCCGCCGATCATCAACGCGCGGGTCCGGGCGGGCACCTGGCTCACCCCGGTCACCGAGAAGTTCCCCGCCGTGGTGCTCGGCTCGGTCGCCGCCGACCGGCTCGGTGTCACGGGGCTGCCGGCCGGCGTACCGGCACCGCAGGTGGTGATCGCCGACCGCAAGTTCACCGTGGTCGGCATCCTGGCCACCACGCCGCTGACCCCCGACATCGACCGCTCGGTGCTGGTCGGCTGGCCGTCGGCGAAATCCGAGCTGGCCTTCGACGGCCACCCGACCGTGCTCTACGTGCGCAGCGACGAGACGCAGATCGAGGCGGTGCGCGGCGTGCTGCCCGAGACCGTCTCACCGGAGCGGCCCGGCGCGGTGATGATCACCCGGCCGTCCGACGCGCTGGCCGCCAAGCGGGCGACCGAACGCAGCTTCTCGGTGCTGTTCCTGGCCCTGGCCGGGGTGGCGCTGGTGGTCGGCGGCATCGGGGTGGCCAACACGATGGTCGTGTCGGTGCTGGAACGGCGCTCCGAGATCGGCCTGCGGCGCGCGCTGGGCGCGACCCGCGGCCAGATCCGCGGGCAGTTCCTCACCGAGTCGGTGGTGCTGGCCACGGTGGGCGGGCTGGCCGGCACCGCGCTGGGCCTGCTCGCGACCATGGGGTACGCGGCCTGGCAGGACTGGCCCCTGGTGCTGCCCGCCCGCTCAGCGGCGCTCGGCGTCGGCGGGGCCATCGTCGTCGGGGTGCTGGCGGGGGTGTATCCGTGCGTACGGGCGGCCCGCCTGACCCCGACGCAAGCGCTCGCCACCGTCTGAACGCACCCGGGGCGGCGGCCGGGGTTCCGACCGCCGCCCCGCCCGGCTACTTCTTCAGCTGGGCCGCGGCCTGACGCTCGCACTCGGGCATCAGATCCAGGCCCTTGCGCACCGAAGGCATGTGGTTCTGCTCCCCGCCGAGGGCGATGTCCACGCCGTTGACGTCCGTGCCGACGTACTTCACGCCCTTTTCCTTCAGGCACTTGACCACGTCGCGGGCGAAGTCGCGCGCCTCCGGGTTGGCCGGGTCCTTCTCCCACGGTGGCAACGGGTAGTACTGCGGGTTGCAGATCCGGTCGGCCGCCTCGGCCTTGTCGGCCAGCGCGGCGATCTTCTCGGGGTCCGGCTTCTTGCTGGTGCCGTCCGGGAACCACTCGCTCTTGGGTAGCGCGCCGTGCTCCTTGAGGCACTTGTTGTACGGCCCGAGCATGGCCTCGAACTCCTCGGGCGTGCCGTCCAGCCGCTCCCGCGGTCGTTCCGGTTTCGGCGCGGTGGACGCCTGCGCCGCGGGACTGGTCAGGGTGGCCACTTCGGACGACTTGTCGGCGGCCGGCTCGGACGATCCGCAGGCCGACAATGCCGCCAGCGCCACGACTGTCACCAGCAGCGGGTGACTTCTCCGCATCGGGTTGCCTCTCTCTCCCGCGCCCGGGGCGGTCCCGGGCGCAAGGAGCCTTCCAAGCACAAGTCAGGAACGTGTCAGGTTGCCCCTGGGCTCATCGGAATCGCGGTGCGCCCGCAGCTCGGCCAGCAGCCCGTCCCGGTCGGCCAGGACCGCGCCCAGGATGCGGCGACCGGCAGCCAGCAGGTCCGCGACGGCGGGCGTGCTGAGGGCGTACCGGACGGGGCCGTCGTCGCGGACGGAGGCGACCACGCCGGCCCGGCGCAGGACGGCCAGGTGCTGCGACAGGGTGGACGGCTCGACGTCGATCTCGCCCAGGAGGTCGCGGACCGCCAGCGGACCGGCCTGCAGCAGCTCCAGCACCCGGATCCGTACGGGATGGCCGAGGACGCGGAACATCTCCGCCTTGGCCTGATAGAGCGGTACCGACACCAGCAACCCTCACCACTTGCCCGGCACGGCAGTTGCCGGTCTGCCGAGTTGCAAAAATCGGCAACTGCATCCCGTGATGCCCGAGTCTCGCACCGATCGGTGGGCGCTGAGGCGGACACGGAGTCCGACCGGCCCGCGTCCGGGTCGCTGATCCTCGGTCCGGACAACACACCACGTGGGAGGGGTTACGCATGGCGGAGATGGATGTGGCGCTCAAGGACGCCCTGCAACTGGACGGCGCGATCGCGGCGGCCATCGTCGACTACACCAGCGGCATGGCCCTCGGCACGGCCGGCGGTGACCGGGGTTTCGACGTCGCTGTCGCCGCGGCGGCCAACACGGAGGTGCTGCGGGCCAAGCTGCGCACGATCGACCTGCTGGGGCTGCGCGAGACGATCGACGACATCCTGGTCACGCTCGGCTCGCAGTACCACCTCATCCGGCCGGTCACCGGTTCGTCCGGCCAGGGCCTGTTCATGTACCTGGCGCTGAACCGGAACCGCGCGAACCTCGCCATGGCCCGGCACCGGCTCCGGTCGATCGAGCGGGCCCTCGAGCTCTGAGCGGGCGGCTACGTCGGGTCGGCGTGCAGATCCCGGAGCAGCTCGGCCTGACCACTGAGGACCCCGGACAGGATCTGGCGCGCCACGTACAGCAGCTCGGCGACGTGCGGGCTGGTCAGCGCGTAGTAGACGGTGGATCCTTCGCGCCGGGTGACGACCAGGCCGGCCCGGCGCAGCACGGCCAGCTGTTGCGAGAGGTGGGCGGGCTCGATGCCGACCTCGGGCAGCATCTCGGCCACGCAGTGCTCGCGCTCGCTGAGCAGCTCCAGCACCCGGATGCGCGCCGGATGGCCGAGGGTCTTGAAGAACTCGGCTTTCAACTGGTACAGCGGTCGGCTCACCGTCACCACCTTTCCACGGCAGCGACCACGGTGGCGACTGCGGGTCCGGCGGGCACACTCGCCAGTCCTCCTCTCTCTGCCATTTGCTTAATTGCTAAAGTTGGCAAGTCGTGGAGCGGCGGAGCAGTCGCCGGTGTGGGAAGAGGGTGCCGTGGGCCTGAGTGCGCGCTTCGGCGACCTGCTTCCCCAGCGGTCCGACTGGGCCGCGGTGCGGCGCTCACCGCGCGGGGATCTGATCGCCGGGCTGACCGTGGCCGTGGTGGCCCTGCCACTGGCGCTGGCCTTCGGGGTCACCTCCGGCCTGGGGGCGCAGGCGGGACTGATCACCGCGATCGTCGCCGGCGCGGTGGCGGCCGTGTTCGGCGGCTCGAATCTGCAGGTCTCCGGGCCGACCGGGGCGATGACCGTGGTCCTGGTCCCGGTCGTCGCCGAGGTCGGCGCGGCCGGAGTGCTGATGGTCGGCGCGATGGCCGGGGTCATCCTCGTCGCGCTGGCGGTGGCCCGCCTCGGCCGCTACGTGCGGTACCTGCCCACTCCGGTGATCGAAGGCTTCACCGCGGGGATCGCTGTGGTCATCGCGCTGCAACAGCTACCGGTTGCCCTCGGGATCGCCGACGCGCACGGCGACAAGGTCTGGGCGGTGGCCGCCGACGCGGTCGCCCGCTTCGCCCGCCACCCGCACCCGAGTTCCGTCGCGGTGGCCCTGGGCGTCGCGACACTGATGCTGCTCGGCGCGCGCCGGCGGCCCGGCATGCCGTTCTCCCTGCTGGGCGTCGCCGCCGCCACGGTCCTGGCCGCGACCACCCCATTATCGCTGCCCAGCATCGGTGACCTGCCCGCCGGCGTACCCGCTCCATCGCTGGCCTTCCTCGACCTCAGCGCCGTGCCGGCACTGCTGCCCGCCGCGGTCGCGGTGGCCGCGCTGGCCGCCCTCGAGAGCCTGCTGTCGGCCACGGTCGCCGATGCCATGACCGTCAACGAACGCCACGACCCCGACCGGGAGCTTTTCGGTCAAGGGCTGGCCAACCTCGTCTCCCCCGTTTTCGGCGGTATCCCGGCGACGGCCGCGATCGCCCGCACGGCCGTCAACGTCCGCGCCGGCGCCCGCTCGAAGCTCGCATCGCTGACCCACGCCGTCGCCCTGGCCGTCATCGTGCTGGCGGCCGCCCCGCTGGTCGAACACATCCCGCTGGCCGCTCTGGCCGGGGTGCTGCTGGCCACCACCGTGCGGATGGTGGAGGCGGCCTCGCTGCTCGCGCTGGCCCGCTCCACCCGCCGCGACGCCCTGGTGCTCATCCTCACCTTCACCGTCACTGTCGTCTTCGACCTGGTCACCGCCGTCGCGGTCGGAATCGCTGTCGCGATCGTGCTGGCCCTGCGCGCCGTGGCGCTGACGGCACGCATCGAGCAGATCCCGCTGGAGCAGGGCGATCACAGCGCCGAGGAGCACGCCCTGCTGGCTGAGCACATCGTCGCCTACCGGCTCGACGGACCATTGTTCTTCGGGGCGGCGCACACGTTCCTGATGCAGCTGTCCGAGATCACCGACGCCCGGGTGGTGATCCTGCGCATGTCACGGGTGTCGACCGTCGACGCCACGGGCGCGCACGTGCTCGGTGATGCGATCGACCGGCTGCAGCGGCGCGGCATCACCGTGCTGCTCTCCGGCATCGCCGCCGGCCACGAGGAGATTCTGGGCAGGCTCGGCGTCGCCGAGCAGCTGCGCCGCGACGGGTCCGTCTTTCCCGACACCCCGAGCGCCATCGCGCACGCCCGCAGCCACGTCCTGCGGCACCACAGCAACGACCGGCCACCGCCGTCGACGTCAGCACCCACTGCCTGAACGGCGCCACCGGCGCGCCCCGCGTGATGGCCCGAAGGCGGCGCACCCGCCGCCGGTCAGGCGACGGGGCCGAGGGCGAAACCGCCGTCCGCGACGATCTCCGAGCCGTGGCGAAGCGGGTCAGATCCGAGGCGGCGAACAGGATGAAGTCGGCGATCCCCCCGGGTGCCGCCCGGCGCGGAACGGCCAGCGCACCGACCGGGACGAGCTCGTAGCCGTCCGGGGCCGTAGGCCGGCGGCGTCTCGATGATGCCCGGGTGCACGGCGTTGACCCGGATGCCGTCGCGGACCGGTTCGCTCGCGGCGGCGCGCATCAGGCCCCGCAGTGCCCACTTGCTGCTGCTGTAGGCGACCAGCCCGGGAGCCGCCGCGAGCCCGGCGACGAAGTTGACGTTTACCCAGTGGTGCCGGCGTCGGTCGAGTAGGCGAGGTCCCGGGCCGCTTCGAGGGCCTCGAGGCGGTGGCGCAGAGCCGCGGTCGCCACCTCGTACGCGTCCGAGCCGAGCGTCAGGCGCAGCGGCGCCTCGGGCAGGTCGGCCGAGGCGATGACGGCCGCGGCGATCTTGACGGGGTCGCCGGGGGCGGGCAGGGGCGGCAGGTCGCCGGAGAGCATGCGCCGCAGCTGCCCGGACGGTCCGTCGGCGTACTCGGGCAGTGCCTCGCCCAGGACCGCGCCGCCGGCGAAGTTGGTGCGCGACACGCCGGGCTCGACGATCGTGACGCCGATGCCGAACGGCGCGAGCTCGGCCGCGGAGGACTCCCAGAAGCCCTCGATGCCCCACTTGGTCGCGTGGTAGAGGCTCATCGCCGGGAAGGCGACCTGGCCGCCGACGCTCGCGATCTGGATGTACCGCCCGCCGCCCTGACGGCGCAGGTGCGGGGTGGCGGCGCGGGCCAGCTGGATCGAGGCCGTGAGGTTGGTGGCGATCTGCCGGTCGATCTGCTCGTCACTGAGCTCCTCGGGGGCGCCGAAGAGGCCGTAGCCGGCGTTGGACACGACCACGTCGATGCGGCCGAGCTCGGCGAACGCGCGACCGACCACCTCGCGCAGCGCCGTGGTGTCGGTGACGTCCAGGCTGGCGCGCCACAGCCGGTCGCCGTGGCGCGCCGCGAGGTCGTCGAGGGTCTGCGGGCGACGGGCGGTGGCGGCGACGCGGTCTCCCCGGTCGAGCAGCTGCTCGGTGAGCCGGCGGCCGAAACCCGAGGACGTGCCCGTGATGAACCAGGTGCGGGGCATGACTTCCTCCGTAGGTAACTAACTGGATACATTCATCCTGCGTCACCCGGGCCGGGTAAGCAACCGGATGGTTACGTACGATGGATCACATGCCGCCCGACGCCACCGAGACCAAGCGCCGCCTCATGCAGGCGGCAGTCGACGAGTTCGCCCGGTACGGCCTGGCCGGCGCCCGGGTGGACCGCATCGCCGAGACCGCCCGGGCCAACAAACGGTCGATCTACATGCACTTCGGCACCAAGGAGGAGCTGTTCGACCTCGTCGTGGGCGGCAGCCTGCTGGAGCTGGCGGAGGCCGTCGCGTTCGACGCCGCGGACCTGCCGGGCTACGCCGGTGAGTTGTTCACCCTGCTGGAGTCGCGTCCGCATGTGCGGCGGCTGACCTTGTGGGCGGCGCTGGAGCGGCCGCAACCCATCGATGCCGAGGTCGCGGCCTACCGGGCGAAGATCGACGCTCTGGAGGCCGCGCGGACGGCGGGCCGGATCCGTTCCGACATCCCGGCGGTGGAGCTGCTCGCCATGGTGCTCGCGCTGGTGACCAGCTGGGACACCGCCTCGTGGTCACTGAAGGCACTGCACGCTGACGCCCCGGGCGACCGCCGGGCCGCGGTGGAGGCGGCGGTGGCCGGACTGGTCCACGGGGTATCGTCCGCCGCATGAGAGTACGGGCGCCGCGTTTCCGCGATCCGACCTCGGACTACTCGCTGTACAACCTCGCCCTGCACCCGATCGACGCGGTGTGCCCGCGCTGCGCCGCGCACGCCCTGGTGATCGCGGATCCGGCCACCGACCTGCTGCCGACGTCGCGTCCGAGGCGGCTGGTGTGCCGTCCGTGCGGTCACACCGCAACCTGGTCGTCGCCGGGCCGGTCATCGTGGTGGGGAGCAGCCGTCGACCCGTTCTTCCAGCAGCCGTTGTGGCTCACGACGACCGTGCGAGGGCACCGGCTGTGGGCGTACAACCGGGAACATCTGACCCTGCTGGGCGAGTACGTCGCCGCGGACCTGCGCGAGCGCGGCCCGTACGGGGGCTGTTCGATGTCGATGATCGAGAAGTTGCCGGCGTGGATCAAGTCCGCCGGTAACCGCGCTGACGTCCTGGCCGCCGTGGCCCGGCTCCGCGCCCGGCTGGACGATCCGGGCCGGGCTGCGACCCGCCGCGTGCGGCATCCGGCGAGGCAGACGGACCTACGCCGGCGCGGCGCTCACGAACTTCGCTGACCAGCGCCGGCGGCGACGGCACGCGGAGGCCGAGGGTCACCCCGGCACGCCCCAGCCGACGTGCGTGCCTTCCGGGTGGAACCGGCTCGAGGGCCCTCACGTCCCCTACGAGGTGGATCCGGGTGAGCCGTTGCAGGAGTCCCTCTCAGGCGTCGACGGCCTGATGCGCCCCGGCCGGCGGTTGCGCCCGGATGAAGGACGCGACGCCGACCTCGCGGAGCTGGGCCATCACGAACGAGCCGACGTTGATCAGCGCGAAGGAGATCCCGCCCCACCCGGCCGTGCGGTGACTGTCCAGCAGCGCGGCGATCCCGGCGGCATCGAGCACGGTGACGTCGGCCAGGTCCAGCAGGATCGCCTCGGGCGCCCACCGTACGATCGCCGCCCGCACCGCCCCCGGGATCTGCTCGGGACTCTGATAGACCACCGCCCCGCTCAACGCCAGAACCACGGTGTGATCGGCCAACATCTCTGCGCGCATCAACAATGACACCCGTCGACGATGGCACAAGGTCACGATCCGGTCCAGTCGAGTCACCGATCGTGACCGCGACGCGGGTCCGCGCTCACCGTGTGCTCGTGGCACCATCGACGGGCGGCCCGGACCCACGACGAGGAGCATCGCGGTTGAACCACACGCAGACACGGGAGCTCGCGGCCCGGCTGATGCACCAGCACGGACTCACCGACTGGCGGCTGGAGCTCGACCACGCCAGGACCCGGGCCGGGATCTGCCACTCGGACCGTAAGGTGATCGGCCTGTCGCGCCATCTGATGAGCCTGTACTCCCCGGAACAGGTCACCGAGACCGTGCTGCACGAGATCGCGCACGCCCTCGTCGGCCCGCGGCACGGTCATGACCGGGTGTGGCGGACGGTGGCGCGGCGGATCGGTTGTTCGGGGCAGCGGTGCATGCCGGCCGACGCGCCGAAGGTGGACGGCGCGTGGGAGGGGGTCTGCGCGGCGGGTCACCGTACGACGGCTCATCGCCGTCCGGTCCGGGTGCGCTCGTGTGCGGTCTGCTCAGCGGCCTTCGACCTGACCGCGCTCTACACCTGGACCTACCGGGGCGACCCGGCGCCGATGCATCCTCGCTACACGGCCGAGCTCGCCCGCCTGCGGGCACCCCGGACCGAGCCAGCGCCCGTCGAGCTCAGGGTGGGCGACCGGGTCCGGCTGACCGGCGAGGGACGGTACGCCGGGCTGGCCGGCACGATCGTCAAGCGCGGGCGCAGCCGCTACCACGTCCAGACCAGGGCCGGCATGCTCAGCGCCGCTTTCCCGTCGGTGCAGCCACTGACCCGCGACTGACCGGCAGCTCAGGCCGGTTTGTGCTGCACGGCGACGACACCCGGCAGGCCCTGGACCTCCTGCACCAGCGCGGGGAAGTCGCTCGCCACGCCCAGTTCGACCGGGAAGAAGTACGGCAGTCCGGCGACCGCCTCCGAGTGCACCGGGCCGCCGTCGCAGTAGGTGTCCCGGAACTCGGTGGCGCCCGGTTCCCAGACCATCCCCTGGGTCCCGCCGGCCCAGCTCCGGCGGATCGCCGCGGTGATCAGGTTCCGTTCGTCCGGCGTGGAGGCCGGATCCACGTACACGTGGGCCAGCAGGCTGTCCCGGGTCTGCGCCGCCGGGGCCTCGGCCGGCACGCCGGGCGCCGGCCGGCAGGCCGCCCTGACCGCGGGCAACGCGGTCGGCGACGACGGCAGGGCGATCGCGGCGACCAGGGCGGCGACCACCATGGCCAAGCCGGCGAAGACGGCCCGGGGACGGCGGCGCACCGCGGCGGCGGCCAGCCCGCGCGCCCGGCGCCAGGTCGCGCTCCGGCTCACGGCCACGGCCCCGGCGAGGAACAGCAGCAGGAGGGCGGCGAGGGCGGCCAGCACCGTCGTGAAGAGGCCGAGATAGGCGAGACCGCCCCACCAGGGCGCCGCGCCCGGCGGGTCCGGCGGGGGACTCATCAGCATGGCCGGCAGCGACATGACCAGCATGCCGACCGTCAGCACGCCCGTGATGGCCGTGCCGCCCGCGACCCCGGCGAGGGTCCGGCCCACCCAGGCTCCCAGGAACCAGGCGAGAAGCGCGCCCAGCACCGCGCCGGCCCACCCGGCCGCCGTCGCCTCGAAGGAACTGCCGCGGCGCAGCGTCAGCTGGACACCACCGTCGGAGTCGTACGCCGGAAAGCCCGTCAGCAGCGAGTTGTCGTACCCGAGCACCAGGCCGGACCGGGCCGCCCAGAACGTCACCCCGGTGCCCTGGCCGCCGTCGATGTAGTCCTCGGGGCCGGTCAGCGTGAAGTCGTGCACGTCCCATCCGGCGGCGACGAGCCGGTCCCGCGCCGCGGCACTGTAACCGCTGACGTCGCGAGTCGCGTCGTTGTGGCGCACCCAGTAGGTCGCGTAGCCGTACTCGATGCCCTCCCCGTCCGGCTGCGAGACGACAGGATCGGGATCGCCACCGCCCCACACCTTGAGCCCGGGCAGCACCGTCCCGGTGATCTGCGCCGCGGCAGCACCGCGCGGCAGCTCGGGAGCCGACTCCAGGCCCACGCGATGGCCCGCGGCACCGCCGTACCACGCCCCGACCAGGGCCACCAGAGCGACGAGGATGATCGCGGGCCCGCGGCGCGGGCGACCGGGGAAGACGCTAAGGACGGTACGGACGCGTCCTTTCCGGGAAGCCATGGCGGATACGGTACGCAGGACCGTCAAGCGGCCGGGTTCGCCTCCTCCGGCTACGGTGACGGACGTGCAGATCCCTGGCCTCGGCCCGGTCGTCCACGAAGCCGACCTGGGCTGGTATCGCAGCGCGCCGACCGCGGTACCGGTACTGGGTGGAACAGCGTGCCGATTCGTGCTCGCCGGCTATGACGACGACCCCGCGCGAGAAGACTTCCACACCGCGATCCACACGTTCCTCGCCCTCGACCGGGCGGCGTTGGACGCCGCGGTGCCCTCGATCTGGGCCTACTACCGGGACGTCATGGACGGCGTTCCGGCCGACGACGAGTGGTACGTCGACATCGAAGGTCCGCACGATGTCCTCGACCATGTCCGGCTCGGAGACGAACCGGCAGTCCGCCGGGACACCCACGGCGATCAGCATGTGTACGTGTCGGTCGAGTGCGAGTGCGACTGGGAACCGGAGCACGGTCTGCAGATCGTGTTCCGTGATGGCGCCACGGTGACCAAGGTGGGCCCGTACGACGGCCACCTCACGGCTCACTGAGGGGGCGCGATGTCGAGGGTCACCGTCGACAGCGGGCAGGACATGCAGGCCAGTACGAAGCCGTCCGCCTGCTGCCCCGGCGTCAGGCAGTTCGGCCCGTTCTGCGTGACCTCGCCGCCGCGAAGCCGGACCATGCACTCGCCGCAGTTGCCGACCGTGCAGGAGAACGGCATCGGCAACCCCGCGGCGAGGCCGGCGTCGAGCAGCGTCTGCCCCGGCTCGACCACCACCGTGGCGACCCGCTGACCGTTCTCCTCGACGGTCATCTCCTGCGGCACAGTCGTCGCGACCCCGGTGTCCGTTCCGCTGGCGTAGCGCTCGTGGTGCACTTGCGCGTCCGGAACCCGAGCCCCGCCAGTACGCCCTGCACTACAGCCATCAGCGGTTCGGGGCCGCACACGAAGTAGTGAGCGTCGCCGGCCGGGGACAGACCGGTGATCCACCGGTGCACGCCCTCCGCGTCGAGCCGGCCGTCCCGGCGGGTCAGCACGTGGGTGACGGCGAGCCGGTCGGGATGGTCCTTGACCAGCCGGTCCAGCTCGCCGGCGAAGATGATGTCGTCCCGGTCGCGGCTGCTGTAGAGCAGCGCGATCCGCTCGCCGGCCGACCCGGCGGCGAGCCGCGTACGGATCATGCTCATCATCGGTGTCACGCCGCTGCCGGCCGCCACGAGCACGGTCTGAGCCGGATCGGGCGATCCGGCGTGGAAGGACCCCGACGGGCCGAGCACCGCGAGCCGGTCCCCGGCGCGGAGGCCGCCGTGCACGTGGGTGGAGAAGCGCCCCTGGTCGACACGCTTGACGGTGACTTCCAGCCGGGGCGAGCCGGGGACCGAGGACGCCGAGTACGCCCGTCGCACCGGGCGGCCGTCGATGTCGGCGACGAGGGTGAAGAACTGGCCGGGCCGGAAGTCGAACGGACGACGGCTGTCACCGGCGTCCTCCAGGACCAGGGTCACGGCGCTCGGCGTCTCCGGGCGTACCTCGGCGATCCGTACCTCCCGCAGGAGACCGCCGTCGTCGGCCGGCCGCCGGCCCGGCCGGCCCGCGCCGGGTACGAGGTGCTCGTAGCCCTCCTTGCGCAGGCCGAGCAGGTAGGCCCGGTTCATCACCAGCCGCAGCAACCGGGTCATCCCCGGGATCGCCGCGATGACCTTCAGCAGCGACGAGGACAGGCCGCCACCGGCGGACGCCGCGTTGGCGGCGAGGTGCTCCCCCGCCAGCGCCATCAGGTCCGGCACCGTGCCGCGGTCGACGTGCGCGCCGGGACTCCACACCCGGGACCGGGTCAGGGCGTGGTTGCCGGCGATCTCGGCGTGCTCGACGTCGATGAGCAGCGCCGCCTGCGGGGGCACTCCCCGCAGGGCCATCGTCTCCAGCAGGGCGGGATCGTCGGTGATCGCGCCACGGCCGCGGACGTGCAGCACGCCGCTGCGCCCGGGGACGAGCGCGGCGAACGACAGCCGGTCGTCCTGCAGCAGGTTGTGCAGCGTGTCGGCGCGCTTGTTGCCCCGGCGGTCCGGGAGGACGAGCGTGCGGCCGTCCAGGATCCGCGCCACGGCCTGCTGGTCTCCGCGCGGGCTCGTGTCGCTGCCACCGGACGAGTCCCACGTGGACAGGGCCAGAAACGGCGCGGCGGCGAGGAATTCGGTGACGCCGGGCCGGGAGAGCGGCCCGTCGCCGGTGATCCCGGCGGGCGGCTGCGGCTGGGCGGGCGGCTGCCAGAGGCCGGACCGGAGTACGGCCTGAGCGCAGTGCACGTACGCCTCGGTGACGCCGACGGTGATCTCCGGGCCCTGGCGCGCGGCCACCGTACCGTTGACGCGCAGGATCTCGCCCACGCCCGGCAGCAGGAAGAAGAACGAGACCGGGCCGTGCGGGTCGCCGGCCTCGGGCAGGGGGAACGAGATCCGCGTGGGCGACAGGACGCGGGTGAATCCCGGTGTGCCACCGATGAACGTCGTCCGGCTGGCGCCGTCGGCGTCGCGGTAGCCGAAGGCCGCTATCGGACAGCGGGCCAGGACAGTGCGGCAGCCCTCGTCGAGGGCGCTGATCTGCTTGAGCATGATCATGGACGCCGGGCGCCCGATGGCCGTCCCGATCTCGTCCACTGTGGTCAACCGGCGCGGGGTGCTCAGCTGGCCTGCGTGCTGCACGGGGATTCCTCTCATCCGGGAGCGGACCGGCCCAGACGCCAGTAGCCGATGAACGAGATGTCCCGCCTGGGCACCCCGCGGTCGTCGACCAGGTGCCGCCGCACCGACGTGGCCAGCCGCGATTCGCCCGCGACCCAGGCATAGAAGGGACCGGACGGCAGGGACGCGTGGCGGACGGCGTCCAGTGCCAGGGTGCCGGGCCGCAGATCGTCGTCGTCGCGGCTGAGCCAGTGGATGCGGACGCCGGTGGGCGCCGGGACGGCCCGGATGTCGGCCGCCGTCGCCACTTCCAGGTAGACGTGGGTGGCCAGCCCGGGTGGTGTGCCTTCCAGGATCGACAGGATGGCCGGCAGCGCGGTCTCGTCACCGACCAGCAGCTGTCCCCGCACGTGCTCCGGCAGCCGGTACGTGGTGCCGATGTCGAAGATGCCGGCCGGGTCACCCGGCTCCGCCCGGCGCACCCAGGACGACATGGGCGAGTCGCCGTGCAGGGCGAACTCGATGTCGAGCTCGTCGTCCGCGGGCCGTACCCGCCGGATCGTCAGGTTGCGCACCCACGGGCGGACCGACTTCGGGGCCAGCAGCAGCTGGGCGATCCAGGCCTCGTTCGACACGGTCGGCATCCGCAACGCGGTCTGACCCTCGCGGGGGAAGAACAGGCGCACCGCCTGGTCGGCCCCGGCGACGACGAGGTCCTGTACGGCCGGGCCGCCGAGGGTGACACTGGCGAAGCCGGGCGAGAGCACCTCGCGGCGGCGGACCTCCAGCGTGATCATCGAACGGGACTCGGGCCGATACACCTTCGGGATCACCGGCCGTCACCACCATCCGGTACGGCACACTTGTTTTCGCAGCTCACGCCACTATTGTGAACAATAGCTCAGCTCTTTGGCTACTCGCATTCCGCGCCCCGAGGAGGACCCCCGATGCCGTCGGCCGACCGTCGCCTTCAGCCACGTCGCACGCCTCGGCAGGTACGCGCCGAGCTCACCCGCGAGCGGATCCTCACCGCCGCTGCTCACGTTTTCGCCGAGCACGGGTACGCCGCGGGCACCACCAACCGCATCGCCGAACGGGCCCGCATCTCCATCGGCTCGCTGTACCAGTACTTCCCGAACAAGGACGCCATCCTGGCCCAGCTGCTGGTGCGGCACCTCGACCGCGGCACCTGGACGCCGGCGGACCAGCTCGACCTGTCCCCCGGCAGCCTGCCCGCGACGGTACGGGCCCTGGTCCGCGACGCGATCGACAACCACAGCGACGATCCGCAACTGCTCCGGATCATGATCGAGGAGGCGCCGATGTCACGGGACCTGCTCGACGCGATCGACCGGCACGGCCGGACCCGTACCGCTCACCTGCGCGACCTGCTGGCCCGGCACCCGGACGTCCAGGTACGCGATGTCGCCACCGCGGCCGAGCTGATCCTGTTCACCGTGGAGATGAACACGCACAAGCTCATGGCCGACCCGCGGGCCATCCCGGTCGAGACGTTCGAGAAGGAACTGGTGGACATGGTCACCCGCTACCTGCGCGGTGATCGCTAGCCCGCGGCGCGGCCGGGATCACTTCCCGGTCAGTGCCCGCACCACGTCCGGCGGCAACGGCCGGTCACTGTAGAGCAGCCGGATCGCGCCGGCGTCGGGATTACCCGCGTCCGGCCCCCGCCAGACGAAGCTCAGCCCGGTCCGTTCGACCGCACGCAGCGACTTCTCGTTGCCCTCGAGCAGGTAGGCGGTGACCGGCAGCTCGGCGCGGCGCGTGCGGGCGGCACTGATCGCCGCGGCGCTGATCTCCTGGGCGTACCCCCGGCCCCAGCACGGCGGGCTCAGCCGGAAGCCGAGGTTCCAGGCGACGCCGTAGCGGACGAAGCAGCCACCGATCCCGACGAACGTGTCGCCGTCCCAGGCGGTCCACATGCCCAGGCCGTCGCGGCCCCAGGCGGCCCGCCAGTTCGCGATCATCCGCTCGGTCTGCGCCGGATCCTCGTGCCGGCTCAGCGGATCCGGTCCCCACACCAGCGGATCCGCGTACAGGCCGAAGAGCCGCTCCAGGTCTTCCGGCCCGGGCACCCGCAGCGTCAGCCGGTCGGTCGTGCTCATGCGGGGCTCGTGCGGCCGGCGGCGCGACGCCGGTCGGTCTGCCGGCGCGCCTTGATCCGGCTGCCGCAGTCGTCCATGCTGCACCACCGCCGGCTGCGGTTCTTGGTGGCATCGATGAAGAGCCAGGAGCAGCCCTCGTCGGTGGGGCACTGCTTGATCCGGTCGAGGGGCCCGTGGGTGAGCAGCTCCATCGCCGAGACGGCGACCGGCCACCACGGCCGGTCGAGCGAGTCCGCGTCGCCGAAGTCCCACGCGAAACCCCCGGCACGCGCCACCAGCCGGCCGTGCCGGGCCGCGTCTGCGAAGGCCCGCCGCAGCACCTCGAGGTCCGCCGCGGCCGGCGTCGCGCCGTCGACGATCGCCGCGAACAGCCGGAACAGCCCCTCGCGCAGGTCGATGGCCCTCCCGAAGGCCGTCCGGGCCTCCGCCGGCCGAGCCGCGGCCGCCCGCAGCAGCGCATCCGCCGCCGCTTCGTCGAGCAGGCCACCGGACCGCGCCCAGACGACCAGGTCCGCACAGCCGGTCAACCACTCGCGGGACACCGGCCCGGTCCGCGGTTCCACAGTGTTGATGAAGTCCAGGCTCAGCGTGCCGCCGTTACGGACGAGATCAGCCACGCTCATGACATCAAACCTACCGCCAAAGCCTTCTTTACCGGAAGCACGTTCGGTATGCTTCCACTAAAGCAAGTTTAGCTGGTAGCAGGAGGAGGAGCGATGCTCATCTACTACGCGGTCGGGCGGCTCGGCGTGCAGCAGGCGCGGGAGGCTGCGCACTCGGCCCTGCCGGACGCGCCGGTGATCCCGGACCAGCCACCCCGGGTAGGGGCGTTCCGCGTCCGGACCGCCGGTGCGCTGCACCGGCTGGCCGACCGGATCGGCCCGGCCTGCCACGCACCCCTGCAACAAGCCTGAGAGATCCGGGGTACGGAGATCGCGCCCGCACCGTGGACGGCTCCGGGTGGCGACGGGCCGGAGACGTCCACCACCCGCTCACGCCAGGTAGTCCCGCAACCTGGCGTGGGCGTCGTCCCAGACCTCTTGTTGCAGGCGACCGTCGGTGACGAGCGGGGACAGCTTGCGCCGCCGGCCACGGTGGTAGTGCGCGGCGTCGAAGCCTGGCCGCAGCGCCGGGCGCAGCAGGTGCTCAGCGGCGGCCCCGGGTGAGCTGAGCACAGGCCGGGCAAGAATCTTGAGGACCGCACCGGTCCGGCCCAGGTACCGGCCGAAGTCGGAAGCGACGAGTCCGGGATGGACATCCGTGATGACCAGTTCCGGCGTGCGCCGGCGCAGACCCGCATGCAGCAGCAGGCCGGCGAGCTTGGCCCGGGCGTACCGGCGGTGCGGGCTCAACCCGGCGGGGGTGTCGAGCTGCCGGGTGACCTGCCCGGGCGTGAGGGTCACCCCGCGGTATGGCTGCACGGTCAGCTACGGCGCCTGGCCGACGAGCTCACCACCCCGGCCGCCATCCGGATGACGACCTCGCTCGTGCAACGCGACGCCGCCGACGACGGCGCACTGCATCAGCGCCGGGACCGCCTCTTCGGCGTCCTGGAGGACCGGCTCGCCGCTGTGCTGTGCCGGGCCGGCCGGCCGGCCGCCCGGCCGACGAGGTCGCCGCGTCATTGATCGGTCCGCTGCTCTACCTCGGCCTGGCCCGGGGCCGCCGGGTGAGCGACGAGTTCATCCGTACGCTCGTCGCGGCCCACCTGCCCTGAGGCTCAGTCCTGCCGGGCCGGGCGGATGACGATCTCGCCGATCTCCACGTCGTCGGGCTGCTCGATGGCGAAGGCGATGGTCCGGGCCACGGCCTCCGGCGCGATGGCGAGCTCGGCCATGCTCCGGCGGATCTGCTCCCGTACGCCGGCGTCGTCGATGGAATCGGCCAGCTCCGTGCGGACGTACCCCGGCGACACCGCCGTGGTACGGATGACGCCGTCGGTCGATTCCTGGCGCAGTCCCTCGAGGATCGTCCGCACGGCGTTCTTGAGGCCACCGTAGACGGCCATGGTCGGGGTGATCTTCAGCCCGGCCGTCGACACCGTCGTGACGAAGTGCCCCGCGCCCTGGCGCCGGAACGCGGGCATCGCCGCGGCGATGCCGTGCAGCACGCCGCGCAGGTTGACGTCGATCATCGCCGACCAGGCGTCGACGTCCCCCTCGGCCATCAGGCCGATCTTGCTGATGCCGGCGTTGCCGACCAGGACGTCGATGCGGCCGAACTCCGCGACCGTGCGCGCCACCAGCTCGTCCAGGTCGGCGCGGCGCGTGACGTCGGTGCGGCAGGTGATCACCCCCGCGCCCCGGTCACGCAGCTCACCGGCGATGGCGTCCAGCCGCTCGGTGCGCCGGGCGCCCAGGGCCACGACGGCACCCCGTTCCGCCAGCAGGCGGGCGGTCGCCTCGCCGATGCCGCTGCTCGCCCCGGTGATGGCCACGACCTTGCCGGTGATGCCTGACATGGGATCTCCTCACTCAACCGGACACGTGTCCGCTTCAGTCCACCGTAGCGGACACGTGTCCGGTTGACCAGGGTGTGGTACGACGTACCGGTGACACCTGCACGTCGCCGGGCCGACGCCACCGAGAACCGCGCCCGCATCATCGAAGCCGCCCGGGCCGAGCTCACCGGCGACGCCGAGATCCGGCTGAACGCGGTCGCCCAGCGGGCGGGTGTCGGTCAGGGCACCCTCTACCGGCACTTCCCGACCCGGGCCGACCTGCTCGCGGAGGTCTACCGCGCCGACGTCGACGACCTGGTCGCCTCCGCGGCCACCCTGCTGCAGCGGCACGACCCGCTCACCGCCCTGCGGGCCTGGTTCGACCGGGTCGCGGAGTACGCCCAGGTCAAACGCGGAGTGTTCGCGGCGCTGGAGGTCGCGACCGGGGAGGACCTCTCGGCGCACAGCCTGGGCCCGATCGGCGGCGCGGTCACGCTGCTGCTCGAGGCCGGCCGGGCGGCCGGCGAGATCCGGCCCGATGTCGACGCCCGCGACGTGATCATCCTGATCGGCTACCTGTCCCGCCTCGACCCGGCGGAATTCGACGCCCGGGCCCGGCACCTGCTCGGCGTGGTGCTCGACGGCCTGCGCACCCGCGGCTCAGCGGCGTAGCAGCCGTCCGGCCTGCGCGGAGCAGGGTCAGTAGCGGAAGCGGGACACCAGGGTCTGGAGCTGACCGGCCGTGGTGGCGAGCTCCCCGGCGGCGTGCCGGGTGGCCGAGACGGTGTCCGTGGTACGCCGGGTCGCGTCGGACATCCCGGTGATCGTGACGGCGATGTCGCTGGCCCCGTTCGCCGCGTCCGACAGGGTGCGGTTCATCTCCTGCGTGGTCGCGGTCTGCTCCTCGACGGCGGAGGCGATGGTGAGCTGGATGCCGTTGATCCGTTCGATGATCGCGGAGATCTCGCCGATCGCGGTGACCGCGCCGTCGGTGTCGGTCTGGATCGTCCGGACCCGCCGGGAGATGTCCTCGGTGGCCTTGGCGGTCTCCTGGGCCAGGTCCTTGACCTCCCCGGCGACCACGGCGAAGCCCTTGCCCAGCTCGCCGGCCCGGGCGGCCTCGATGGTGGCGTTCAGCGCGAGCAGGTTGGTCTGCTCGGCGATCGAGGTGATCACCTTGATCACGGTGGCGATCTCGGCCGAGGACTCCCCCAGCCGGGCCACGATCGCGTTCGTCGCGGTGGCGACCTCGACGGCCTGGGCCGCCACCTCGGACGCCTCCGTGGTCGAGACGCTGATGTCGCGGATCGAGGAACCCATCTCCTGCGAGCCCGAGGACACCACCTGCAGGTTGTTCGAGACCACATCGGCGGCCGAGGCGACCGAGCCCGCCTGGGCGGCTGCGTCCGCGGCGGCCGCGTCGACCGTGCCGGACACGGTGGTCAGCTGCTGGGCCGCCTCGTTCAGGGTGCCGGCGTTACCGGCCAGCTGCACGACGTCCGCCCGCAACCGGCTGATCGCCCGGTCCAGCGAAGCGGCCATCCGGCCGACCTCGTCGTTGCCGACGACCCCCGACTCGCGGGTGAGATCGCCGTCGGCCAGCCCGTCGGCCAGCCGGGACACGCCCGTCATGGCGCGGCGCAGCCGGTTGGCCACCCGGATCGCCAGCAGAATGCTCAGCAGGAGGCCGACGGCGAGCACGACCGCGATCGCCGTCACCGCCTCGCGGGCCTCGGCCGCCGAGTACTCGATGTTGGCCGCCGCCATGGCCTTCGCCCGGTCCTCCAGCGCCACCTGGTCGTCACCCAGCGCCTTGTAGAGGGCGTCGTACTGCTTGACGACCTCGGCCAGTTGCTCCGGAGTCAACGGCGCGGGCGGCGTCGACGACGAGGCAGCGCCGCCACCGTTGAACGCCAGATAGGCCTCCCAGTCCTGCTTGGCCTTGGCGACGGCCTGCGCGCCCCCGTTCTCCTGGGACAGGTTGGTGCTCAGCACGTTCAGCGCGTCGGTGACGGCCTGCTTGTTGGCGGTCAGCGCCTGGTTGATGCGGTCCTTGAGGCTCGGATAGAGCTGCAGCGCGGACGTGTTGCCGCTGAACGCCTCGATGTTCTTGCCGAAGGACCCGGCGGCGGCCTGGACCGCCAGGGTCTGGCGCTGCGCGTCGGCGGCGTCGCTGTTCGAATCGCGCACCGTGTTGATCGCCACGGCCCCGACGATGAGGCCGCTGAGGGCCGCCGTCAGGACCACGGCCCCGATCTTGGTACGCAGTGAACCGTTGTCGAACGCTCCACCGAGCTTCATGACCGTGCCTCTCCCGAACGCTTGGGGGTCACCCACAACGTACGAGCCGGAACCGGGCGGCGAAGCGTTTCCCGGATCTGCGAACAAGCCCGCGAAACGGTGGTATGAGCGGTCAGCTGCTCAGCGGGGACCGGGCAGCGGCTCCCGTGGCCAGTCGAGGACCTTCGCGCCGAGCACTGCCGCCTGCAAGGTGAAGCGGTGGGCCGGATCGGCCGGGTCGTAGCCGGTCAACGACCTGACCCGGGCCAGCCGGTAGGTGACGGTCCGCACCGACACGTGCAGCCGTTTGGCCGACTCGGTCGCCACCGCCCCGGTCGCGAAGTAGGCGTCCAGGGTCTCGAGCAACGGCCCGGCCCCGCCGCGGGCCGCCGTGAGCGGGCTCAGCACCGCCTGCACCAGGTCCACGATGGCCGATTGGTCGCGCAGCAGCACCCGGTAGACGAGCAGGTCGTGGGCGTTGATGACCGGGCTGTCGGTGTGCAGCCGGCCGGCCATGGTGAGCGCTTCGCGGGCCTCCTCATAGGAGCGGGCGATGCCGTACACGCCGGGATGGGCCCGTCCGACCGCGACCCGCCAGGGACCGCCACGGGGCAGCCGGCTCAGTTCGCGGTGCATGAGCCCGCCGAGCTCGGTGCTCGCGTCCAGCTCCGGCGACGGCCGGCCCGCCGTGGCGACGTCGGCCGGTGCCAGCACGACCAGCAGGCCGTCCTTGGTCGCCACCAACACGTCGCGGTCACCGAGCCGGTCGAAGACGACCGCCTCGAGGGCGCTGATGGCCGCGTCGGCGTCGGGCAGCCGCCGGCTCGGCGCGGCCAGCGCCACCTGGTGCACGCGGGCCAGGTCCAGCCCGAACGGTTCGGCCCGCTCGACCAGCGTGCCGAGATCGGAATCGCCGCGCAGCAGGTCGTCGATCAGTTCCCGGCGCAGCGACTCCTCCCGGCGCACCAGGTCACGGCGGGCCACCGCATAGCCCTCGGCGAGGGTCGCCACCGCGTCGTCGACGACCTGCAGGACGGCTGTCGCCGCGGCGCGCACCGCCTCCCGGTCGCGGGACCGCACCACCGCCGGCAGGTCCTGCCACAGCCGCCGGGCCGCGGACAGGTACAGCTGCACCACGCGTCCGGCGGAGATGCCCTGCTCCGCGGCCTGCCGGCCGAGCAGGCCGACCGCGTCCAGCTCGCGGCGCCTGGCCCGGCGGCCGTGCGTGGCCGCGTCGGCGAGCAGCGGGAGGTAGTCGCCGAGCAGTTCCACCGGTACGCCGCCGGCGTCGCGGCTGGCCCCGTCGGCGACATCGACCAGCCACGCGTCCTCCGGTCGCGGCTTCAGGTCACGTCGCCGAGCGCTGCCGGTCATCGCCACCCCATCTCCGCGGAGCGTGCTGCGTCAGCCGTTCGTTGCCGACAGTCGGCAGTCTAGACCCGTCATGTCTGGGAACCGCGCCCCTGCCGGGATCCCACCCGCCGGACGACGATGGAGGCAACCCGGAAGGAGAGCACCCATGCAAGTCCGAAAGTGGCACATCGTGCCGGCGATCGCCGTCACGGCCGTCCTGGCCGTCGCCGTCTCCGTACTCGTGAACCGCGGAACCGCCGAGGCGCTGGTGCTGACCGCCCTCGTCGCCGTCATGACCGGTCTGTACCTGCTCCGCCGCCACGCGCGCGCCGAGACGCTGTACCGCCGCGACGCCGGACCGCGCCCGCCCGCACGCTCCAGCGAGACACTCGGCACCAGGAAGGGAGCATCATGACGACCTGGCGGGTCCAGGACGTGATGACCACCCGGTCGGACCTGCTCGAGGTGCACGCCCGGCCGGACGCCGTCATCCGCGACGAGGTCGTGCAGCAGGTGCTGCGCCGGACGCTGATGATCCGGCCCGGGGCAGTCCAGGCACCGGCCGGCGTGCCGTTGCCGACGCCCGGCAAGAAGCGACGAGCTTCGTGGCCGTCGCCGGCCCTGGTCGGGGGGAGGTACCACGGTGAAGCTTGAGACGGCCGATGTTCACCGTCGGAGCAGGACCGCGGCTCACCCGGTCCGGAGAGGTGCCGAGATGCAGTGGCAGGTCGACGACGTCATGACGCGTGAGGTGATCACCGTGGGGGCCGACACCCCGGTCGGACAGATCGCCGGGCTGCTCGATCGCGAGGGCATCAGCGCCGTACCGGTGACCGCCGCGACCGGCGGCGTGCTGGGCGTCGTCTCGCAGGGCGACCTGCTCGCCGGCGTCGCCGGCGGCAAACGGCGCCGAAGGCGGCGCAGGCGGCCGACCGGCGCCACAGCCGCCCGGGCCGCCGACGTGATGACCGCGCCCGCGTTGTGCATCGACGCCGACGCCTCGCTGACCCGGGCCGCGCAGACCATGAAGTCCCGCAACGTCCGCCGGTTGCTCGTGACCGGGCCGCAGGGACGCCTGCTCGGCGTGGTGTCCCGCGGGGACCTGTTGCGCCCGTACGCGCGGCCGGACGCGGCGATCCGCCGCGAGATCGAGGCCGTGTTGCGCCGCCGGCTGTGGATCGGTCCGGAACAGATCGTGGTGAGCGTCAGCGAGGGCGCGGCGACGCTGACCGGCACGGTGGACCGGCGCTCCACCGCCGACATCGCCACCCGGCTGGCTGCGGCCGTGCCCGGGGTCACCGACGTGGCCGACCGCATCGTCCACGACTTCGACGACGCCGAGCTGGCCCGTTCCACGGTCGGCCGGACGCATCCGTTCAGTGCCGAACCGTTCCACCCCGCCGGGGACTGACCGGCGGTTCCAGCTCACGGACCTACCGCTGGAGGCATCATGACCGCCGCGCTGCACGGCACGGCCCGTTCGTCCGCGGAGCACATGGAACTGCTCCGCGGCATGCTCGAGGAGCAGTTCGCCGTGCACACGGCCCGGCTGACGCAGCTGACGGTGTACGCCAGGCGGCCCCGGCACGCCGGTCACGACCCCCGGACCCTCGACGCGCTCACCGCATCCGTCCGCCAGCAAATCGCCGAGACCGCGCAGGCCCTCAGGCGCATGTCCGAGGGAACCTACGGTCTGTGCGCGGACTGTCACCGCCCGCTCCCCCTCGGCCGGCTGCGCGCCATCCCCCACGCCACCCACTGCACCCGCTGCGAGCGGCGCCGATAATCCTGATTCCGCGTGCGTCTACGATCGTCGGGACAGCAACGTGGAGAGGACAACCATGCGGGTTCTGCTCGTCGCCCCTCCCGGAGCGGGAAAAGGAACCCAGGGCGCGCTGATCGCCACCCACTTCAACGTTCCCCACATCGCCACCGGGGACCTGCTCCGCGACCACGTCGCCCGGCAGACCCCGCTCGGTGTCGCCGTGCAGGCCCACCTGGACCGCGGCGAGCTGGTCCCGGACGACATCGTCCTCGACATGGTCCGCACCGCCTTCCTGGACGCCAAGGAGCAGGGCGGGTACGTCCTGGACGGCATGCCGCGCAACATGGCCCAGGCCCGGGCGCTGTACCAGGTCGGCAAGAGCCTCGACATGACGGCGAACGTCGCGCTGCACCTGAAGGCCGACGACGACGAGCTGATCCGCCGGCTCCTCGCCCGGGCGGCGCTCGAACACCGCTCGGACGACACCGAAGAGGTCATCCGGCGGCGACTGGCCCTTTACCACGAGGTGACGTATCCGATCGTCGAGTGGTACAGCAGCCGGGGCATCCTCGTGTCCGTGGACGCCATGCGCCCCGTCGCCCAGGTCGCCCATCAGGTCCTCACCGCCCTGGAGGCCATGAGCTCGCTGGTCGACCTGGTCCCCGAGAACGCCCGGCGCTCCATCGACCTGACCGGGCTCGGCGCCGCGTTCGGCGAGAACCGACCGGCCCGACCGGAAAAGGCAGCGGAGGCAACATGATCGGCGAAGCACTGTTCCCGGTGGAGGCGTGGCAGGTCCGGGAGCCCGTCCTGGACCTGGACCGGCTGCCCCAGACCGAGTCGGTGCTCGCCCTGGCCAACGGGCACATCGGGCTGCGCGGAAACCTGGACGAGGGCGAGCCGCACGTCATCGCCGGCACCTACCTGAACTCCTACTACGAGCAGCGGCCGCTGCCGTACCCGGAGGGCGGCTACGGCTATCCGGAGCAGGGCCAGACCGTCGTCAACGTCACCGACGGCAAGCTCATCCGGCTGATGGTCGACGACGAGCCCTTCCACGTGGCCCACGGCCGGTTGCACTCCCACGAACGGGTCCTGGACCTGCGGTCCGGTCTGCTGCGCCGGGCCGTCGACTGGGAGTCCCCGGCCGGGCGCCGGGTGCGGATCCGCAGCTCCCGGCTCGTGTCCTTCACCCACCGCGCGGTCGCCGCGATCGACTACGAGGTCGAGGCGGTCGACCACGAGGTGCGGATCACGTTGCAGTCCGGCCTGGTGGCCAACGAGGAGCAGCCGCAGAAGTCCAAGGACCCGCGCGTCGCCGCCGCGCTGGACCGCCCGCTGGCCGCGGTGGCGCAGGACGTCGAGCAGCACGGCGCGGTGCTGCTGCACCGCACCCGCGCCAGCGGGCTGCTGATGGCCGCCGGCATGGACCACGTCGTCGAGGCGCCCGGCCCCTACGACGAGGAGACCGACGTCCGCGACGACTGGGCGCGCACGACGGTGGTCACCGTGCTGCAGCCCGGCGAGCGCCTGCGGATCACCAAATTCCTGGGGTACGCGTGGAGCAGCTCCCGGTCGCCGCAGGCGTTACGGGACCAGGTGGCCGCGGCGCTGACCGGGGCGCAGTACGCCGGCTGGGACGGCCTCGCCGCGGAGCAGCGCGCGTACCTCGACGACTTCTGGGACGCCGCCGACGTCGAGATCGAGGGCGACCCGGTGTTGCAGCAGGCGGTCCGCTTCGGCCTGTTCCACGTGCTGCAGGCCGGCGCCCGCGCCGAGCGGCGGGCCATCGGGGCCAAGGGACTGACCGGCCCCGGGTACGACGGGCACGCGTTCTGGGACACCGAGGGTTACGTCCTGCCGTTGCTGACCTACATCGCTCCGCACGCCACGGCCGACGCCCTGCGGTGGCGGCACAGCATCCTCGACCAGGCCCGGCACCGGGCCCGCACGCTGGGCCTCAAGGGTGCGGCGTTCCCGTGGCGCACCATCCACGGCGAGGAATGCTCGGCGTACTGGCCGGCCGGCACCGCGGCACTGCACCTGAACGCGGTGATCGCCCGCGCCGTCGAACGCTACCGCCAGGTCACCGGCGACGAGTCGCTGGAGGCCGAGTGCGGCCTGGAGATCCTGGTCGAGACGGCCCGGCTGTGGGTCTCCCACGGCCACCACGACGCCGCCGGGCACTGGCACGTCGACGGCGTCACCGGCCCGGACGAGTACAGCGCGGTCGCCGACGACAACGTCTTCACCAACCTGATGGCCGCCCGCAACCTGCGCGCCGCCGTCGCCGCGTGCGCCCGCCGGCCCGAGGCGGCCGAGAAGCTCGGCGTCCGGCCGGACGAGCCGCAGGTCTGGCGGGCGGCCGCCGAGGCCGTGCACATCCCCTACGACGAACGGCTCGGCGTGCACGAGCAGTCCGCCGGCTTCACCCGCTACGCCCCGTGGGACTTCGCCGCCGAGCACCCCGGCGAGCCGCTGATGATGCACGCGCCGTACTTCCAGCTGTACCGCCGGCAGGTCATCAAGCAGGCCGACCTGGTGCTGGCCATGCACTGGTGCCCGGAGGACTTCACCGCCGAGCAGAAGGCCCGCAACGTCGACTACTACGAACGCATCACCGTGCGCGACTCGTCGCTGTCGGCGTGCACCCAGGCGGTGATGTGCGCCGAGGTCGGCCACCTGGAGCTGGCCCACGACTACGCGGGCGAGGCCGCCCTGGTCGACCTGCGCGACCTGCACGCCAACACCCGCGACGGGCTGCACCTGGCCTCGCTGGCCGGGGCCTGGTCGGCCATCGTGGAGGGCTTCGGCGGTCTGCGCGAGCACGACGACGTGCTCGCGCTGTCGCCGCGGCTGCCAGCCGGCATCACCGGGCTGCGCTTCCGGCTCCGGCACAGCGGCCTGCGGATGCTGGTGGAGGCCGACCATGAGACGGTACGGGTGAGCCTGCGCGACGGCACCGACGCACGCCTGACGATCAAGCTCTACGGAGAGCCGATCGAGCTCACCGCCGGTGGTTCGGTCGAGCGTCCCGTCGCCGCGCTGAAACCGCTGCTGCCGCCACCCCACCAGCCCCCGGGATACGCCCCCGAACGCGCCGGCCCCCGCTAGTCGTGAGTCGTCTCGCGGCGCCGATCGTGCTCACCGGCGACGAGCGCGAACAGCTGCAGGCGCCGCGGTCTCAGATGGCGAAAGTCGATCCAACGGTGAACGCGCTGGCTCATCGGATGGACGAGGGAAGCGAAGCGCCCTTCGTCCTGCGCCCTGACCCGATCCGGTCCGCAAGCCCCTGGGAGGCGTGTGTAGCGCGTCCCGGCGCTGGTGCATCGGCAGCTCGCGCCGTACCGGCAGTGCGTGTTGCCGCCGACCTGCGGTCGTGGCAGAGTCCCGCTGCTCGACGCCGCCCGGGCGTGCTGGTCACGGCCGGGCCGGACCGCCACGCAGGGCCAGGTTGACCAGGGGCAGCACGACCCGCGAACGCATCGCCAACGCCTGGGCACTCGACGGCCTGCGCGACCACGCCTGCAACTGTTCCCGCTCGTCGCCGGTGAGCACGATCGGCACCGCACTCGGATTCGGCATCCATCCTCGTGCCCAGCCGGCCCTGATTCAACGACTCACGACACTAGTCCGGCGGCAGCAGGGAGCCTTCCGGGCCCGCGCTGCCCGCCGGATACTCCAGCAGGGGAACCGTCCCGTCCCGCCAGGCGCTCAGCACCGGCGCCACGATCCGCCAGCAGTGCTCGGCGGTGTCGCCCCGCACCGACAGCAGCGGATCGTCGTCCAGGACGCCGCGCAGCACTTCCCCGTACGCGGGCAGCTCTCCCGGCCCGAAGTCGGCATCGAGGGTGACCGGATCGATCACGAACGGGTCGCCCGGGCCGTTGATGTTGAGATCGACGGCGAGCCGGTCCGGGCCGAACCCGATCCGCAGCCGGTCCGGCCGGTCGTATCCGGTCAGCCCGTCCGGCACCCGGGCCGGCTGCTTGAACGTGATGACCGCTTCCTTGCGGGTCGCGCTCATCGCCTTGCCGGACCGCAGCCGGAACGGCACCCCGGCCCAGCGCCAGGTGTCGACCGCCAGCACCACCTCGGCCAGCGTCTCGGTGCCCCGGCCCGGATCGACGCCGGCCTCGTCGGCGTACGCGGGCAGCCGCCGCCCGGCGATCTCACCGGCCGTGTACCGGGCGCGACGGGTACAGGTCCGCGCGTCTTCGTCCCACAGCCGCGTGGCCCGCAGCACCTGAGCCTTGCGGTCGCGCACCTCACGGGCGTCGATGGTCGGCGGGGCGTCCATGGTGAGCAGGGCCAGCACCTGCAGAAGGTGGCTCTGCACCATGTCGATGAGAGCGCCCGCGGAGTCGTAGTAGCCGGCCCGGCCCTCCAGGGCGAGGCTCTCGTCGAAGACGATGTCGACGCCGGCCACGTGCTCGGCGTTCAGCATGGGCTCGAACAGCCGGTTCGCGAACCGCAGACCCAGGATGTTGAGCACCGTGGACTTGCCCAGGAAGTGGTCGATCCGATGGATCTGCTCCTCCGGCACCAGCGTGGCCAGCAGCTGGTTGAGCCGCTCGGCGCCGGCGGTGTCGGTGCCGAAGGGCTTCTCCAGCACCAGCCGGGTGCCCGCGGGCAGCTCGATGCCGGTCAGGGCCTGGCAGGCCCTGGCCGTGACGGCCGGCGGCAGGGCGAAGAAGATCACGATCTGACCGCGGCAGGCGCCGATCAACCGGCGCAGGTCCTCGGCCTCGGTCACATCGGCCTGGAGGTAACGCGTGCCCGCGACGGTGGCCGTGACCTGCGGTCCGGTGGCGGACACCGACGAGAAGGAGTCCTCGACGCGCTTGCGCCAGCGCGCTTCGTCCCAGTCGTCCATGCCGCTGCCCAGCAGCAACAGCTCCTGGTCCGGCACGGCGGCCAGCAGCCCACCGAGCCCCGGCAGCAGCAACCGGGCAGTGAGGTCGCCACTGGCGCCGAGCACGAGCAGGCTCTGTTCGCCACCGGCGGCGGGCCCCGCAGATCTTGTCGTCATGACCCCACCATGCCCGGGCCTCACCGGCACTAATCTCGCCCGGCTGTCACAACGGCGGGGGCTGTCCGGTCTCAGCAGTCGAACAGACTCGGCAATCAGAAAGGTCACGCACATGAAGATCGCCGTTATCGGTGGCACCGGGCTCATCGGCTCCCAGGTGGTGAAGATGCTGAACGCGGGCGGGCACGAGGCGGTGCCGCACTCCCCGTCCACCGGTCTCGACCTGCTCAGCGGGCAGGGCCTGGCCGAGGCGCTGCGCGGCGCCGGCGTCGTGGTCAACCTGACCAACTCGCCGACCTTCGACGACGCCTCCCCCGCGTTCTTCCGGACGACCATGGACAACCTGCTCGCCGCGGCCCGGAGCGAGGGCGTCGGCCACACCGTCATCCTGTCGATCGTGGGGGCCGAGCGGGTGCCGGACCTGGCCTACTACCGGGCGAAGGTGCTGCAGGAGGACATCCTCAAGGCCGGACCGGTGCCGTACTCGATCGTGCGGGCCACGCAGTTCTTCGAGTTCATCGACGCGGTGCTGTCCTGGACCTCCGACGAGCACACGGTCCGGCTGCCGGCCACGCCGGTGCAGCCCATGGCCGCGGCCGAGGTCGCCCAGGCGGTGTCGGACGTGGCCGTCGGCGCGCCGCTGCTCGGAACCCGCAACGTCGCCGGTCCCGAGGTCTTCCCTCTCGACGAACTCGGCCGGATCACCCTGGCCGCGCACGGTGATCCGCGCACCGTGATCACCGACGACAGCGCCGGCATGTTCGCCGCCGCTCCGGGCGACGCCCTGATCGCCGGGGACGACGCCGTCATCGCCAAGACGTCGTACCGGGAGTGGCTCTCCCGCTGATCCCGGCCGGACCCGCATGGTGACCCCGTGCGGGTCCGGCCGCGTCAGGACACCGCCGCGATCTTGTCAGGGTTGACCACCCAGAGCAGTTGGTCGATGCCCTCGGCCGAGGCGCTGATGGTGAGCAGCCCGTAGACCGAACCGCCACGGCGGAACACGGCGGAGGTCTGCCCGTTCGTGGTCGCCCACCGCACGTCGACGTCGTCCCAGAACCACGGGGCGATCGCGGCGAGGAACTTCGCCACCCGCACCGAACCCACCACGGGCTGCCGGGCGACGCGGTACGCGCCGTTGCCGTCGGACACGCTGGTGACGTCCGCGGCGAAGAGCTTCTCCAGCTCGCTCAGGTTCCCGGAACGGGCTGCCGTGACGAGGGCGCTCAGCAACTCCTTCTGCGCGTCCGCGCTCACCGGCGTACGCCGCTCGCTGGTCACACGCTTGCGGGCCCGGCTCACCAACTGGCGCACCGCGGGCTCGGTCGACTGCAGAATGCCGGCGATCTGCGCGTACGGGTAATCGAAGGCCTCCCGCAGCACATAGGCGGCACGTTCGCCGGGGGTGAGCTTCTCCATCAGCACCAGGGTGGCCAGCTGCAACGCCTCACCCCGCTCGGCGCCCAGATACGGGTCCGCGCTGGTGTCGACGGGCTCGGGCAGCCACGGCCCGACGTAGGTCTCGCGGCGCTGACGCGCCGACTGCAGGGCATTGATGGCCAGCCGGGTGGTGGTCGTCGCCAGGAACGCGGCGGGATTGACGATCACCGTACGGTCGGTCGTCTGCCAGCGCAGCCAGACATCCTGCACGAGATCCTCGGCCTCGGTGGCGCTGCTGAGCATCCGGTACGCGATCCCGAACAGGCGCGGCCGTACGCCCGCGAAAACCGCCGCCGCCTGCTCCAGGTCCTCGGTCACCCAGCCCCCATCCGTCTTCCCGCGGTGCCCTTGACTGTCTCCTTCGAGGCGACCTCGATCCCGGTGCGCGGTGGCGAACCCGATCGTAACGAGCCGTAGCTTGATCGCGTATGCGCGGGAGAATCGCGCACGAGTTTCTCGGTCAGAACGTCGCGATCGGGTTGACCGGGCTGCCCGACGTACCGGCGAAGCGGATCGGGGCGACGGCGAGGTGGAAGTCCCACCGGCTCCAGCCACGGCACGTCGCGGGCTCTGGCAACGTCCAGCAGGACACCACGCGTGACGATCCCGTTCGCCGCCGCCGTGACGGTCGCCCACGCCGATCCCGTTGCCGCGTCGACCAGGGAGTGCGGCCGCCGCCAGCCGGACGTCGTCGGTGACGTGGTTCAGCGTGCCCAGCTCGTCGTCGTCGCCCCATCGTCCCCAGTTCGACAGCGTGTCGAAGTACCCGGGCACGTCGTCCTGGGTGGGCAACGGTCGCCCTGCCGTCATCGACTCCTCCGTCACACGCATCGAGGCACCGCAGGCAGGGTAGCTCTCCGGACCGTTACAGCAGCGGACCGACGCTTTCCGACGGTGGCGGTGGTGCGGAGGCATCGGGCACAGCCCGTCCGTCCGGCGACACCGTGGCGGAGCTGTCGGGGATCAGGGTCCACGCGCTGACGCCCAGCCGGCCGGTGCTGCCGAGGTCGAGACCTCCGTCGGGTACGACGATCTGGGACGGGCGGCCGACCAGCGGGGCGATGTCGAGGAACTTCACCGTCACCGGCGGCTCGCGGATGTCGTCGTACGTGTTGCGCCAGGCCACGGCCGTGCCGGCCTGCTGCCCCGGCTCCAGGACGACCGGCCTCGGCGGCTGGTCCCACGGCATGCCCGTACCGATGATCTCCTTGACGCCGTGCAGGACCCGGACCTTCAACGCTGTCCGGTCGTCGTCGAGAGACCGCACGGCCGGGTACCCGTTCAGCCGGTAGCTTTGTGGCCCGCAGTTGACCAGCGTGATGCTGAGCACCCGGATCCCCATCGCGGCGTCCCCCGAGCCCACCTGGAACCGGATGCCGTCGGGCGGGCACGTCACGACGGGCGCCGACGGGACCGCGCGACCGGACCCGGAGGGCACCGGGTCCCCGGGGAACGCGGGCGCCTCCGAGCTGGAGCTCACCGGTCGAGCACAGCCGACGAGCAGCGCCACGAGGGCCAGCGGGACGGCGAGGCGGTAGGCCCGGGAACTGATCACCGACCCATTCTGAGCCTCCCCGCCAACCTCCGCCTCGGCGTCGCGCCGACTGCACTACCTCCCCCGTGGACCGCGGGAGGTCCGCGGCGTGTTGCGATCATCGGGAGGTGACCGATGAGCAGGCGCGCGCCGATGCTGCGCTCCGGCGTCCAGACGGCGGCAGAGGGGTACGCGAATCGATGCCGACTGCTGCATGATCAGCCGGTGGACATGGACGCGCAGGTCGATCTCAGCGATCTCACGCCGGTCGAGAGGGAACTGCTCCGGCTCGGCGTAGCGGAGTGGGAGCGCCCGGATGGCGACAGGACAGCGGTCGTCGACCTCCTCGGGTACGCCGATCGCGGCGAACTGCGCTCGGACGTGCAACGGCTCGCCGGTCTCCTCGATACGTCGCGTCCCATGTCGCGTCGTGACTGCCGCCGTGTCCTGCTGGCCACCGAGCTGGCCTTCGCGAGCGAGACGCTGGGTTGGTCCCGCGACTGGACGTCGGACACCGGCTTCACCGATCGTGACACCATCACGGTGCTGCGCGGCATCCAGGAGAAGCTGGCCGGCATCGTCCACGGGGTCAATGCCCACCTGGTCGAGACGGGTCCGCCGGCTCAGCCCGCCTGGCAACCGATCCCGATGGATGCTGACGACAGGTACTGGGACCTCTTCTACCAGCGTTTCGCGTTCCGGCCGGGCATGGCATCCTGGCCGGCGATCGATGAGCCCCGGCCGTCGGTCACCTTCGACCTCGGGCCGATCTTCGCCGGCAGCCACCCGCAGTTCATGGCCGGCACGGCCGCCATCAACAGTCTCGCGCTGGTCGCGCTGACCCGGGTGCTGGAGCCCGACGCCAGTGTTGTCGTGCTCGACTGGCAGCATCAGACGTACCGGTTCTGGCCGCACCTGTTCGCCTGCCAGCCGGACCAGAGATGGCCCACGACGGTCGTCCCGAACGGCGACTACTACATCTTCCTCACCGAGGACATGAGCACTGGCACCTTCGGCCATCCCTGGGAGCGGACACTCTGCGTCTTCGGCGAGCAGCTGGTGTCCGCGCTGGTACCGGCTCTCACGAGCTGGCTTCCCGTCAAGCGCAGCAAGCCATGACAAGAGTCAGCCCACCCCGGCAGGACGCTCCCCGTTCGGACGGGCGGTCGGCTGACTCGGGGGACGCCAGGGATGGCGGCCGGGCTGATCGTCCGGGACGGCGATCTCGTCGAGGTGAGCGGCCCGGTCGAGCAGGGTTCCACGATGTGCTCGCCGGCTCCGGTCCCGGCCGTCAACGGTCCCTGCCCTCACGGCATCCGGGTGCCGGGCGTCGAACCGGCGGAGGGCGCGACGCTGCGGGGCCGGTGGCATCCGAACGGGCTGTCCGACATCCGGCGACTGCCGTACACGCCGGCGAGCGCCGGTGCGCTCGGGCCGGGGGTCCGATGAACCGGTACGGGACCATCTGCGCAGGCATAGGACGCCCGCATCCTGGTGGTCGCAGTGGGGCACGGAGACGTGGCCCGGGCCTGGGCGGCGTTGACCGCCGTCTCCACCGCGAACCTCTGCGTGGTCGCCGCGCCGGGTGAGCGCAGCCTCGCCGATGACGACAAGCTGGAGGCCGCCACCGGCAAAGCGGTCGAGGCGCTGATGAACGACCGGGATCTGGGCATCTACCTGGCCGGTCCGGAGGACGGCAAGATGCGGATGACCATGCTCCACCTGACTCAGCGGCACTACGACAAGCTCGCCGCCATCGGCCTCGAGCACGTGATCATCGAGCCCTGGATCCGGCCGGCCGGCTGATAGCCCCGTGCGTCACAGTGCCTGCCCGGCAACCGATTCAGGGTGGTGATCAGTGACCACTGGACGATCTCGGCGTGGTTTTCGGGGAGGCGTTCGGGGGGCAGTACATGGAAGCCGATCTGGCCGGCGAGGTTCGCGGCGATCTGCCCGGTGACGCCGGGACGGGCATTAAACGTCCACGACGTCCGCGGTCAGTAGGCCGGGTCCGTAGCCGAGTTCAACGATGATTTCTGTCGCCTGAGCGATCGTGATGGGACAACCGCAGTCAGACCCTCGATGAACGTCTCGGACCGGTGACTCGTCGGTACGCCACACACCGGCCCGCCGGTCGAGATATGCGCCGACCCGGAGGCCGGAGGCCTCCCGGTCGTAGCGGAGCAGCGTGCCCAGATGGTCACCCTGGCGCCGCAGGTAAGAGCCGTTCGCGTATCCGGCGATGTCGTACTGCACGGCGCGTCCCCCGGTGGGACGTGGGTCGCCGCCGTAGTAGCTCGCCCAGAAGAGGTATCGCTGCACAACCGGTTCACGGTGTATCACGGGCACCCATGCTAGGCGCACCGGCATCCCCTGAGATGGTCCGGCCATGTACCTCTGAGCCGATACGAGCATCACACACCACACCCGCCACCGACCCGACGAGCAGCCGAGCATGCTGTACCCCGGGCCAATCACACCCCGGACCCAGCGAACCACGTACCCGGACCGCGGGTTTGTCGCTGTCCACGCGGGCCAGCCGCCACCTTCCATTGTGCGCAGTGCTGGTCGGCGGTGGGCAGGGCGCCGTTGATCAGGAAGGTGACGGCGTGTTCGGCGGCGCAGGCGTTGGCGCCCAGGACTCCGTGGCCGCCGGCGTCGACCGTGACCTGGACCGCGCCGGCGCCGAGGGCGGTGCGCATAGCACCGGTGGCGGGGGTGGCAGGGTCGCGCCGGTTCTGCAGGATGAGGGTGTTGCGTGGGCCACCGGCAGTGATGCGGATCGTCGGCTCGATGGGCTTGTGGTGCCAGAACGCGCAGGGCCAGATGTTGGCGGGCATCCCGCCGGTGGCTGGCCACCGCAGCCGGTCCTGACGGACCGCGCGCTGGTACCGGGCGATGTCGCGTGGCCACGCGACATCGCCGCACACGACCCCGTAGAGCGCGGCGAAGAAGTTGTCCCGCGGGATCTCGGTGGTCGACGAGGTGGAGCTGAGGGTGCGCGCCGTCGGCTGTCGGTTGTTCAGGGCCGTCGCGACATCTCGCCAGAGTGCGACGATGGAGGGGAAAGCGCCGTCGTTGTGGAGCGCCAGGAAGGTTTCGGCGCGTAGCCCTGCGCCGGTGATCGGGGCGCCGCCGGGCTTCGGCAGCGGAGTGCGGTCGAGGGCCGCGGCGGATGCCAGATAGCTGGCCCGGACCGCGTCCGGGGTGGTGCCCAGGTGGTAGGTGCTGTGGCGGGCGGCGACCCACCGGGTGAGGTCGTCGAGTCGCTCGTCGGCGGCCCGGCTCATCGTGCGGTACTGCTGGTACCAGATCCGGTTGGGGTCGATGGGGCTGTCGAGGATGAACCGGTCGACGTGTCGTGGGAACAGTCGGCGATAGACGGCGCCGAGGTAGGTGCCGTACGAGCCGCCGAGGTAGGAGATGGTGCGTTCTCCCAACGCGGCGCGGAGGCGGTCCATGTCGCGGGCGGTGTTGGCGGTGGTGATGTACGGCAGGACGGCGCCGCCGTTGGCCGCGCAGGACGCCGCGGTGGCGCGGGCGTAGGCGATGTTGCGAGCGATTGACCCGCCCGGACCGGGGTAGGGGTAGAGCAGGTCCCAGCCGGGCAGCGTGGTGAGTTCGCAGCTGACCGGGGTGCTGCGGCCGACGCCGCGGGGGTCGAAGCCGATCAGGTCGTAGTGCTCCAGCACCGGCGGGGGCATATCCCGGGCGTGGCGTCTGGGCTCGAACAGCCCGGACACCCCGGGCCCGCCCGGGTTGGTGAGCAGGACGCCGCGTCGCAGCGCCGGGTTGGTCGCGGGGATCCGCGACAGGGCGACCGTGATGTGTGGGCCGCGTGGTCGGGCGTAGTCCATGGGAACCCGCAAGGTGGCGCACTGCATCGGGTCTGTCGACTGGTCATGCGACGGACTCGACTGGTTCTGCGACGGGCAGGGTCCCCAGCTCAGCCGGGCGTCGTGGGAGTGAGCGGGGGCGGCTGTGGCGGGCAGGGCCGTGCTCAGGGTGGTCACGGCGGTGGCGGCGCAGAGGGCGAGGCGCAGGAAGCGGGTGGTCACCGGGAGGCTCCTCCGTGGGTACGGGTCACTGTTCGTCGGTGAGGTAGAAGAGTTCGTCGACGGTGGTGTGCAGGGCTTTGGCGAGTTTGAGGGCGAGGACGGTAGAGGGGACGAAGCGTGCGGTCTCGACGGTGTTGATGGTTTTGCGGGTGACGCCGACGAGGTCGGCGAGTCGTTCCTGGGTGAGGTCGTGGCGGGCGCGTTCGAGTTTGATGCGGTTGCGTAACGGGTGGCTGCTGTCGGTCTGGGCCATCAGGCGTCCCGGTTGAACCAGAGCCGGGCCGCGCCGTAGGTCAGCAACGCCGCGGCAACGGTGAATTTGCCCTGTGCCACGGAGGTGGTCTCGATGTGGAAGAAGAACGGCAGTTGGACGGCGAGGACGCCGACCAGAGCGGTGGCCATCGCGCGGGTGTGGGTGGCTTGGGTGCGCTCGTCGTCGAGGACGGCGCCGAGTTTCTTGAGCCGGGATCTGGCCCAGCCGGCGATGAGCAGGGCCGGGACGGCGAGCAGGGCCCCGATCAGGTAGGTCAGCTCCAGCCAGCGCGGCCATCCGGGTGCCTGCCGGGCGTCGTTGAGTCCGTTGGTGACCAGGACGGTGGCCGACGCAGCTCCCCAGGCGAACAGGGCGATGTCGAACATGCGGCCGAGCCGTTGGCGGGACCGGGCGGTCATGGTGGCGGTGGCGGTCATGGCTTTCTCCTCAAGCTGAGTAACCTGTATGGCCCTTCGAGTAACCCTTGGTACCCTCCAAGTAACCTGGGCAACCCTTGAAGTAACCCATAGGTTACTCACTTGGAGTGTGGAGGGCAAGGGACCCGGGCGTGCGTACATCACGAGCCTGTCCTCGCTGCTGATGGTCGTGGTCACCGTGGGCCGCGGCACAGTTAGGGGAACCTGCTGCTCGCGCTGCTCCGGCGCTGGCCGCGTTGCGCCGTTCTGCCGCAGCCCGCGATGTATCGCCCCACGTGACCGCTGTCCACGGATCCGGGCTAAGGCGTTGCCGCGGCGAGGCGGGCCGCGAGGGTCCGGATGTGGTCCACCAGCTCGGCGGGCTCGTGCACCTGAAAGTCGAAACCCATGGTCGTCACATAGATGGCCAGCTCGTCGAGCGAGTGCGATCCGGTCCGCAGAGTGCAGCTGTGTTCGTCGATCGGCTCCAGAGCTCCCGTGGTCGGAGAGATCCGTTCTGCCGCGGTCTCGGCGTCGACGTGCAGGGTGAACCGCGCCTGGTAGCGGTAGGCCGAGGTGGAGATCGCCCGGGAGGTGTAGCCGCTGAGGTCGGGTTCCGGCGGGGTGCGCGGGGTGAAGCGGGGCCCGGTCGGCGTACGCGGTTGCAGGCGGTCCACCCGGTAGGTGCGCCAGTCCTGGCGGTCGACGTCCCAGCCGAGGAGGTACCAGCGCCGGCCGGCGTGTACCAGCCGGTGCGGCTCGGTCGTACGGATGGCGCTGGTGCCGTCGTGGGTGCGGTAGTCGAAGCGCAGGCAGAGTGAGTCGCGGCACGCGACGGCGATGGCGGTGAGGGTGTTCGGGTCGGCGGCGGGACCGGTGTGCGCCATCGGCACCGTCACCGTCTGCAGGGCGTTGATCCGATGGCGCAGGCGGGACGGCAGCAGCTGTTCGAGTTTGGCCAGCGCCCGCACCGAGGTTTCCTCGATGCCGGTGATCGAGCCCCCGGCGGCGGTGCGCAGGCCCATCGCGATCGCGACGGCTTCGTCGTCGTCCAGCAGCAGCGGCGGTACGTCGGCGCCGGCGCTGAGCCGATAACCCGCCGTGCCCGCCCGGGCCAGCACCGGGTAACCGAGCGCCCGCAGCCGCTCGATGTCGCGGCGCACGGTACGCGGGGTGATCTTCAGTCGCTCGGCCAGTTCGGCCCCGGACCAGTCCCGTCGGGTCTGCAGGAGCGCGAGCAGTCGCAGCAGTCGTGCCGGGGTTTCCCACATGAACGAAAGTCTGTCACCCGGCTAGGACCGATGCTGTCCTAGGCGGCCAATAGCGTTGTGGGCATGGCAGACAACAGCGCAATCCGGCCCTTCACCATCGCGATCCCCCAGGCCGATCTGGACGACCTGCGGGACCGGCTCGCCCGGACCCGATGGACGACGGACCTGCCCGGTGTCGGCTGGAGCCGCGGCGTGCCGGTCAGCTACCTCCGGGGGCTCGCCGAATACTGGCGCGACGGCTACGACTGGCGCGTGCACGAGCGGGAGCTGAACAGCTACCCGCAGTTCACCACCGAGATCGACGGTCAGAACATCCACTTCCTGCATGTCCGCTCGCCCGAGCCGGACGCGCTGCCGCTGATCCTGACCCACGGCTGGCCCGGCTCGATCGTCGAGTTCCTGAACGTCATCGGCCCGCTGACCGATCCCCGCGCGTACGGCGGCAACCCGGCGGACGCGTTCCATGTGGTGATCCCGTCGATCCCGGGCAGCGGGTTCTCCGGGCCGACCCGCGCGGCCGGCTGGGACACCAACCGGGTGACCAGGGCGTTCGCCGAGTTGATGGACCGGCTCGGCTACGAGCGCTACGGCGCACAGGGCGGCGACACCGGCGCGGTCGTCTCACCGGGACTCGGCCGGCTCAACCCCGGCAAGGTCGTCGGCGTACACGCTAACGGGCTGTCGGCGTTCACGCCGATCGACCCGGACGAGGTGGCGGAGCTGACCGACGCCGAGCGGGCACGGCTGGCGCGCCTGGAGTACCTGAACGCCGAGCAGTCCGGTTACGCCATGATCCAGATCAGCCGGCCCCAGACCCTCGCGCACGGCCTGCACGACTCCCCGGCCGGGCAGCTGGCCTGGATCGTGGAGAAGTTCAAGGAGTGGACCGATCCCGCCGCCGACCTGCCCGAGGACGCGGTGGACCGGGACCTGCTGCTCACCAACGTGACGCTGTACTGGCTGACCGGCACTGCCGGATCCTCGGCCAACAGCTACTACGAGACCGCGCACGCCGGCGCGTGGGGTGCGAGCGAGCGGTCCCCGGTGCCGACCGGCGTCGCGGTGTTCCCGCACGACGTGTCGATCCGGCGCACCGTCGAGAGGGAACACAACGTCGTGCACTGGACCGAGTTCGACCGCGGCGGCCACTTCGCGGCCATGGAAGCCCCGGACCTGTTCATCGGCGACGTCCGCGCATTCTTCGCCGGACTGCGCTGAACGGCCGCAGGCGCCGATAGGTTTGCGGCATGTCATCGATCCCGACGGAACTGTTGCCGGATACTCGTCGTGCGCTGGTTCACCGGCTGGCCACTGGTCAGGTGAAGGGACGGGCGCCTTCGGTCGTCGCTGCCGTGGTGCGTGACGGCCGTCCGGTGTGGGTGGACGGTTGGGGAACGGTGGACGGCCGCGTGCCGGATGGTGACATCCAGTACCGGATCGGCTCGATCACCAAGACCTTCGTGGCGGTGCTGGTGCTGCGCCTGCGCGACGAGGGGCGACTCGCGCTGACCGACCCGCTGGCCGAGCACCTGCCCGGCACAGTGGCGGGCGAGGCCACGGTCGGTGCCTTGCTGGCGCATACCGCCGGGCTGGTCGCCGAGGCGCCCGGGCCGTGGTGGGAACGGACCCCGGGCGCCCTGCGACCTGAGCTGGCCGACGTGCTGGGCAGGGAGCCGCAGGTGCATCCGGCGGGACAGCGCCACCACTACTCCAACCCCGGCTTTGCGCTGCTCGGCGCGCTGGTGCAGCGGATTCGCGGTCAGGCGTGGGACGACGTGCTGCGGCGCGAGGTGCTGGAACCGCTCGGGATGACCCGTACCAGCCTGCTGCCGGTCGCGCCGCACGCCACGGGCTGGGCGGTGCACCCCTGGGCTGATGTGCTGCAGGCGGAGCCCGCCGTGGACACCGGTCTGATGGCACCCGCCGGGCAGTTGTGGTCGACCGCGACGGACCTGGCCACGTTCGCCGCGTTCCTCATCAACGGCGACGACCGGGTGCTCGACGCGGACACTCTGGCGCAGATGCGCACTCCCGCCAGTCCCCCGGAGGCGACGGACTGGGACCACGGGTACGGGCTCGGCATGCAGCTGCTGCGCCGCGAAGGCCGGCTGCTGGCCGGGCACACCGGCTCGATGCCGGGCTTCGTCGCCGCCGTGTGGGTCAGCCCCGACGACGCTCTGGGCGCGGTCGTGATGGGTAACGTGACCACCGGCCTGGCCGTCGGATCTCTCGCCGCGGACCTGGTGCAGACGGTCGCCGAGCGGGAGCCGCGGATCCCGGCGCCGTGGCGTCCACTGCCCTCGGTCGCGCCGCAGCTCCTGGAGATCGCCGGCCCGTGGTACTGGGGCCCGGCCCCGTACGTGTTGCGCCCGCTGGCCGATGGCTTCGTGGAGCTGGCCCCCTTGCCGGGTGGCGGGCGTGGCACCCGGCTGCGTCCCACCGGAGACGACAGCTGGCAGGGGCTCAACGGCTACTTCGCCGGCGAGCGGCTGCGGGTGCAACGCGACGCCGCGGGCGCAGTCAGCCACCTGGATCTGGGCACCTTCGTCTTCACCCGGCAGCCCTACCATCCGGCGGAGGCAGTGCCCGGCGGTATCGACCCGGCCGGCTGGCAGGCCGGCTGGCAGGCCGGCTGAGCTCCCGGCGGTGGCGGGGCATCCGGTCCCTCGCACGGGGGACAGCCGACTGTCCACTCCGTGGGGACGTTTTCCGGAGGTGATCTCTCTAGCGTCGTCGGCATGAAGAAATCACTTGTGGCAGTTGTCGCGACGGCGACGGTGGTGGGAACCGCCATGGCCGGCATCGGGGTCGCTCAGGCGAGGACCTCCGACCGGCCGCCGGTCTCCTTCCGGCCGGGCCTGACCGCGATACTGCAGGCCGACGCGGACACCCTGCGGAAGTACGGCGCGCCGGGCGTGCTGGTCGAATTGGCGACGCCGCGGGGCGATGTGCGGGTGCGCAGCGGGTACGGCAACGTCGCCGAGCGCACCCCGGTCCCGTGGGACGCGAAGTTCCGGATCGGCAGCTACACCAAGACGTACGTGGCGGCGACCGTGCTGCAGCTCGTCGGCGAGCGCAAGGTGTCCCTGGACGACAAGGTCGAACGGTTCCTGCCCGGCCTGATCCGGAGCAAGGGCAACGACGGCCGGAGGATCACCGTCCGGCAGCTCCTGCAGCACACCAGCGGCCTGCCCGAATACTTCAACGGCGTGACCGACTCCAACACCGCCGAGGGCTTCCTGAAGACCCGGTTCCGGACCTACACCGACACCCAGCTCGTCGGCCTGTCGATGCAGTTCCCGTCCGAGTTCGCGCCCGGCTCGGGCTGGGGTTACTCCAACACCAACTACGTCGTGGCCGGGATGATCATCAACGAGATCACCGGCCACACCTGGCAGCACGAGGTCCGCAAGCGGATCGTCGGACCGCTCGGCCTGCGGGACACGTACCTGCCGGGCATCAGCGCGACGATCCCGCGCCCGCACGCGGTGGGCTACCAGCGGTTCGCCGGACCGGGTGCGACGCCGGAGGATCCCCGCTACGGCGAGCCGATCGACGCCACGCGGCTGAACCCGTCCATGGCCGACGCCGCCGGCGAGATGATCAGTACGGCCGACGACGCCAACACCTTCCTGCGGGCGCTGATGACCGGCAAGGTGCTCAAGCGCGCCCAGCTCGCCGAGATGCTGCGGACCGTGGAGACCAGCGACGCGCTGCGGGACAGGTGGCCCGGCGCCCGGTACGGCCTGGGCATCCTCTGGGCGACGAACTCGTGCGGCGGGTACTGGACCCACGGCGGCGACATCCCCGGTTTCATGACCCGCAACGGCGTGACCCCGGACGGCTCCCGGAGCGTCACGGTGTCGATCAACACCGACTCGCTCAAGCCCGACCCCGGCGTGCAGCTGCCCACTGCGGACATCTCCACCGACCTGGTCGACCACGCCCTCTGCAACGCCCGCTGAGCCGTCCCGGCACCCGGCCACACGTGGGGCCGCGCCCGATCTTCGTTTCCGGTCTTGCTGCCGCGGTGGCCGCAGTGGCATGTGCGGAGGAGCCGGCAGAAGGATCAGGTGCCGGCGATCGGACGGCGCCGGGCCGCCGCGGGGGAGACCGGCTCGCACCAGCTCATCGACGATCTCGGGTTCGAGGTGACCGGCGGCTTTCCGCGGGCGTGACGAGGTGGTGGTCGAGGGGGTGTGCAGCGGCCACATCGTCGGTGCGCCCCGTTCTCCGGCAGGCCGGCCCGCCAGCCGCGGAGCAACGCGCCCAGCGTCTGCCGGGCGCGCCGCCGGGCGCGCTCCTTGCCGTTCATGACCTGATAGAGGTGCGGATGCCCGCCCGCGAACCGGACGTACTCGGACGCGGGCTGCATCAAGCGCCGGTCGATGTCGGGCTCCCGGCGGCCTGCTCGAGATCGGCCATCATCAGGCGATACCCGTGGGCGACCAACTTCAGGACGAGCCCGGCAGGAACCCTTTCGGGCACCATATGACCATGGTCGATACCGCCGCCCTCCTGGCCGCCTACGACGGCCAGATGCGTATGGCTCCCGGCGTCGTCCCGTCCGGCTACACCCACGAGTACGACGGCCCGCTCCTGCGGATCGTCGGCGCCCACGTCGGACGGATCCGGGCCCCGCGCGACGTCGGCGTGACCGGCGCCGAGCTCGACCGCCTGATCGCCCGCCAGCGGGACTACTTCCACGCCCGCGGCCAGGGTGTCGAATGGAAGCTGCGAGCCCACGACCTGCCCACGGATCTGCCCGAGCGCCTGGTCGCGGCCGGCTTCGTACCGGAGGCTCCGTCGACCGTGCTGCTCGGCCGGGCCGACGAGGTGGCCGCGGATCCGGTCCTGCCCGACGGTGTCACGCTGCGGCAGGTCAGCCGGGCCGAGGATCTGCGCCGCTTCGCCGACCACCAGACCGAGGTCATCGGGACGGACTGTTCCTGGGTCGCGGCCGACCTCGGCGCCCAGGTGTCGGCCGATCCCGGCCTGATCACCGTCCTGGTCGCCGAGGCCGGTGACCGGGTCGTCTGTACCGCCGTCGCGGTGTACTTACCGGGCACCGAGTTCGTCGCGCTGCTCGGCGGCGCGACCCTGCCGGCCTGGCAGGGACGCGGGCTCTATCGCGCCATGATCGCCGCCCGGGCCCGGGAGGCCGTCGCCCGTGGTTTCCGGCTGCTGCACGTCGACGCGTCCCCGGCCAGCGCGCCCATCCTGCGCCGGTGCGGCTTCCACGAGATCACTACCTCGACGCACTACCAGTGGACGCCGCCGCAGTAGCCGGGAAACGCCTGCGGTCAGGTCAGCACCCAGCGTCTGACCAGCGCGACGACCTGCGCCTGCCGTGCGGTGACGGCGGCGAGGTCGGGGAAGTCGACGACGGCCCGGTCCGGCGCCGGCCAGGTCATCAGCCCGGTGGGATCCTCGAAGGTGAATCCGGCGGTGTCCGCGCGGACCTTCGCGCCGCGGTGGAAGATCAGCTGAAGCTTGCCGCGGGGCTGCAGGCGGAACGTGACCCGGTCCTGGCCGCCGTGGCAGAAGCTCGGCGCGTTCCACTTCACGTGCTCGGTGATCGCCGGATCGCAAGCCAGGATCGCGGCCCTGAGCTGCAGCACGCCCTCCTTGAGCGGGTGCTCCAGCTCCTTCAGGTACTGTTCGACGTCCGCCGACGGGGTGCCCATCCGGGCTAGGACGCCTGCCGGACGGCGGTGTCGGCCAGCCACACCTCGGCCAGCTCGCTCAGCGGGATGTCGAGCACCTCGCTGAGACAGACCACCGTGCCGAACGCCGGCGCGGGCAGGCGGCCCACCTCGATCTTGCGCAGCGTCTCCGGGGAGATGCCGGCGGCCAGGGCCACCTCGACGAGGCTGCGGCCGGTCCGCGCGGCCCGCAGGGCGGCTCCGAGTCGCCGGCCGGCGGCGATCTGTTCGGCGGTGAGCGGTTGGCGAACCATGCCAGCAGGATAGCCCCCGGAGCCGCCCCGGCCGAGCGTGGTATAAAAATACCGCATTCGGAGAGGGAGGCTGTCGTGATCGAGCTCAAATCCCCCGCAGAGGTGGAGCGGATGGCCGTGACCGGCCAGTTCGTCGGCGAGCTACTGGCGGAGCTCGGCGCGGCCACCGCCGTCGGGGTCAACCTGATGGACCTCGAGCACCTGGCCCGCCGGCGGATCAAGGAACGCGGCGCCGAGTCGTGCTACTGGGACTACTCACCCTCGTTCGGCCGGGGCCCGTTCCGTCACGTGCTGTGCCTGTCGGTCAACGACGCGGTGCTGCACGGCCTGCCGCACGACTACGTGCTGCGCGACGGTGACCTGCTGAGCATCGACATGGCGGTCACGATCGACGGCTGGGCCGCCGACTCGGCGCTCTCGGTCATCGCCGGCACCCCCGACCCGGCCGATCAGAAGCTGATCGAGGCGACCGAGGTCGCGCTGGTGGCCGGGATCGGCGCCGCACAGGCCGGCGGGCACCTCGGTGACATCTCGGCCGCGATCGGCGAGGTCGCCGGGCGCTACGGCTACGGCGTCAACGGCGAGTTCGGTGGGCACGGCATCGGGCGCACCATGCACGAGGCCCCGCACGTGGCCAACAGCGGCCGCCCCCGCCGGGGCATGCGGTTGGAGCCGGGGCTGACCCTCGCGATCGAGCCCTGGTTCTGCCGCGGCACCGACAAGATCAGGACCGACGAGGACGGGTGGACGATCCGGTCGGCCGACGGATCCCGTACGGCGCACTCCGAGCACACCGTGGCCATCACCGAGGCCGGCCCGCGCGTGCTGACCGGCCGTGACCGCGGCGAGCAGTCCCCGGCGACCCGCTCGACGCTCGCCGACCAGCGGTAGCCCGCCCGGTTCTACCCCAGCTGGTCGCGGCGGCGGGTCAGGTACGCGATCTCGGCCGTGTTGCCCGCGAGCTCGATCGCTTTCCCGTACGCCGCGCGGGCCGGCTGACTGCGGCCCAGCCGGCGCAGCAGGTCGGCACGCGTCGCGTGGAAGGCGTGATAGTCGGCCAGCTTGTCCTCCAGACGGTCGACGGCGGCTAGCGCCACCTCGGGACCGTCGAGCTCCGCCACCGCGATCGCCCGGTTCAGCGCCACGATCGGCGAGGAGTCGAGGCGCACCAGCTGGTCGTAGAGGGCGACGATCTGCGACCAGTCGGTGTCGCGGACGTCGCGGGCCGAGGTGTGCACGGCGTTGATCGCCGCGAGGATCTGGTAGCGGCCCGGTGCCACCCGGGCGGCCAGGCGCTCGCGCACCAGCTGGTGGCCTTCGGCGATCAGGGCCGCGTCCCAGGCCCCGCGGTCCTGCTCGGCGAGGGTGACCAGCTCACCGTTGGCCGACACCCGGGCGGTGCGGCGGGCCTCGGTGAGCAGCATCAGCGCCAGCAGGCCGGCCACTTCGCCGTCGCCGGGCAGCAGCGCCCGGATCAGGCGGGTGAGCCGGATCGCCTCGGCGGTGAGGTCGTGGCGTACCGGATCGGTGCCGGGCCCGGTCGCCAGGTAGCCCTCGTTGAAGACCAGGAAGAGCACGGCCAGCACGCCGGACACGCGGGCCGGCAGATCCTCCGCGGACGGCACCCGGTACGGGATCCGCGCCGTTTTGATCTTGGCCTTGGCCCGGGTGATCCGTTGCCCCATGGCCGCCTCCTGCACCAGGAAGGCCCGGGCGATCTCGGGCATGCTCAGGCCGCCGACCATCCGCAGCGTCAGCGCCATCCGGGTCTCCATCGCCAGCGCCGGGTGGCAGCAGGTGAAGATCAGCCGGAGCCGCTCGTCCTCGATGGCCCCGACCGGCTCAGGTGGTTCGTCGTGGGACACCAGCTGAGCCTCCTTGTGCTTGTCCTCGCGCTTGTCCTCGCGCCGGATCCGGTCGATGGCCTTGCGGTTGGCGGTGGTGGTCAGCCAGGCGCCGGGGCTGGGCGGCACGCCGTCGGCCGGCCAGCGCTCGACGGCGGTCGCGAACGCCTCGGCCGCCGCCTCCTCGGCGATGTCCAGATCACCGAACCGCCTGGTGAGGGCGGCGACCACGCGCGCCCATTCCTCGCGGTGGGCGCGCGTGACAGCCTCGTCGACGTCGATCGGGGTCACAGGAACGGCCGTACCTCGACCCTGCGGTTGCAGTGCTTGGACCCCTCGGCCGCGAGCTCGAGCGCCTGGTCGAGGTCGGCGGCCTGGAAGACCCAGAAACCGGCGAGGTACTCCTTCGACTCGAGGAAGGGCCCGTCGGTGAACACCGGTTCCGCCCCGCGGTTGTCGATGGTGGTGGCCGTGCTCGGGTCGCCGAGGCCACCGGCGAAGACCCAGTGCCCCTCGGCCTGCACGCGTTCGTTGAAGGCGCGGATGGCGGCCATCTCGTCCGGGGTGGCCGAGTCGGTCCGGTCGTCGATCACGGAAACCAGGTACTGCATCTGACGATCATCTCCTGTGGTTCGGGGCGCCTGTCGTGGGCGGCCGCTCACCCCTGCTACGAACACCCCGGGCCCGATCCGACACCGCTGCCGGGATTCCTTCAAGAATTCTCGGCCGGGGCGTCCTGATCCGACAGGCGCGCCCGGGCGGCGGCGGCACCGTCCGCATCACCGGCCTTCTCGCACGCCTCGACGGCCGCCTCCCAGTGCTGCCGCGCGTCGTCCGGGCCGTCGAGGATCCGCGCGACGTCGCCGAGGTGGAGCAGCGTGCGGCCGGTCGGCCGGCCGTCGTCCTGGCGGATCCGCAGGCTCTGCTGCAGCAGCTCCCGCGCCTGGGCCGCACGCCGCCGGCTGCCCTGCTGCCCCGCGCCGGCGGCGACCGCCCCGGCGGCCACGATGGCTCCCGCGTTGAGGAGAGCCGCAGCCTGGCCCTGGCGGTCCTGGACGGCCGGGTGACACTCCAGCGCGGCACTCCAGGCCTGCGCCGCGTCCAGCCGTTCCCCGAGCGACCACTGGGCCAGCGCGAGGTTGGTCAGGGCGGCGGCGTATCCGCGCCGGTCGCCGACGACCTCGAACTGGTTGGCCGCGCGGATCAGGTGGCGGCCGGCGAACCGCGGCTCGTCGCGGGCCAGGAACGCCACGCCCAGGCCCAGTTCGGTGAGCGCCTGCCCGGCCCGGTCGCTCGGTGAGCGCTGCTGGCGGGCCCGCTGCAGCTGGTCGAGCGCGCCGTCGACGTCACCCTGGTCGAGCAGCGCGAGGCCCAGGTTGGTCCGGGACTGGGCCGCGCCCCGGCGGTGCCGCAGTGCCACCGCCGCGGTCAGCTCGACGGCAGCCCGGTGCGGGTCGCCCTGCCACCGGTACACCGCCCCCAGCTCATTGTGGGCCCAGCCCGCGACCGCGGCCGACTGGCGGGCCACCGGGCTGTTCAGCACCGCGCGGCACACCGCGGCCCAGTCGTCGAGCCGGCCGGTGGAGGCGTACCAGGTGCACAGCGCGACCGCGAGCCGCAACCACCAGCGGCGCATCCGGCGCGGCGGGTTGGCCGGCAGTGCCCCCGGCCGGCCCCACGGTTCGCAGATGAGCGAGCCCAGCAGCGCCTCGTGCCGGGCGAACCAGCTGCCGCCGGGCTCGGTGCCGGACGGCTGGTCGGGCAGGACGGTCTCGGCGTAGCGCTCGGCCTGGCGGGCCAGATACCGCACCAGCCGGGCCTGGGCGGCCACCCGTCGCCGGGGCGGCTCGTCACAGAGAAGATGGACCTGGGCGTAGTGCACGAGCAGGGGCCGCAGCCTGTACCGGCCGTCCGGGGTCACCGTGACGAAGGCGCTCTCGGCCGCCTGGTCCAGCATCCGGTCGGTGTGCCCGCGGTTGGTGCCCGTCAGCGCGGCGACGGCGTTGCGGCTGACCGGATGCGGCACGAGCGCGAGCAGGCGGACCAGGCGCCGGGTGTCGGCGGCCAGCCCGGCGTACGCCCGGTCCCGGCGCGCGAGCAGGGTCAGCGTGGCATCGACGCGGCCGTTGTCCAGGCCGTGCCGCAACGCGGTCTCCAGGTCCGGCGCCGACCAGCCCTGGGCGGCCAGCCACGAGCCGAGCACCCGGACCGCGTGCGGTTGCCGGCCGGCCAGCTCCACGATGCGCCGTACCGTCGGCTCGCTCTGCAGTCCCCGGCGCACGGACCCGGCATCGCGCGCGGCCGCCGCGAACAGCTCCACCGCGTCTTCGGCGGACGGCTCGGCCAGGTGCCGGGTGCGAACACCCTTGAGACCGTGCAACGTGGGACCGCCGGCGATCAGCAGCCGGCACCGCCGGGCCGGCGGCAACAGCGGACGTACCTGATCCGGCGAGTCGACGTTGTCCAGGACCAGCAGAATCTTGCGGTCGCCGAGCGCGGTACGCAGCAGCGTGGCCGCCGCGTCCAGGTCGGTCGCCCGGCTCAGCGCGGCCTCGTCGATGCCGGCCGTCCGGCACAGCGCGTCGACCACCTCCCGGGGCCGTAGCGACCGTGCCGTGCCGCGCCGATCGGTCTTGCGCAGGTCCAGGTACAGCTGGCCGTCCGGGTAGTGGTTGCGCACCGCGTTGGCGGCCTGGACGACGCAGGCGGACGTGCCCACCGCCCGCCGTCCCAGCAGGGCCACCGCGTGCTCGGTACGGACGGCATCGCCCAGCCAGTCCACCACCGAGCGGCGGCCCACGAAGCCGGTGGTGTCGGGCAGGTTGACGGGTACCCCGGCTTCCTGGACCGAGACCGGAGGCTTGGGCTCGACCGCCGGGCCGGCCTGCAGCGCGCGGCGGCTGCGCACCTCCAGCGTGGCGAGCACGCCGACGAGCACGACGCCGGCCGCGGCGATGATCCAGGTGATGGGGCCCAGCTTGGGATCGATCATGTCGGCCAGGATGTTGCTCGCGATGCCACCCACCACCGAGCCGACCGCGATCGACGCGGTCAGCACCCACTGCCACCGCTGGGGCCGGGCGGGCCGGTGGGTCTGCTCGCGCGGGCTCATCGCACCGCTCCGGACACCAGGCCGGCGATCACCTGACGGCGGGCGAGCACGATGACCACCAGCGGCGGTATCGAGGCGAGCAGCGCGAAGGCGGCGAGAGTGCCGCTGTTGGAGACGAACTGCCGGGTCTGGCCGAACACCATCAGCCCGAGCGGAGTGCCCGAGCCGCCGAACAGCAGACCCACCACGAAGTCGTTCCAGACCTGCACGAACTCGAGCACGGCGACGGCGATGATGGCCGGCACGGCGGCGGGCACCGTGCGCCACAGCACGCCCCATTCGCGCCGGCCGGCGGTCCGGGCCGCGCGGATCCGGGCGCCGGGCACGTCGGCGAGCGCATTGCGCAACACCAGGACGGCGAACGGCGCACCGAGTGCCACGTGCACCAGTCCCAGTCCGACGCCGGTGCCGGCCAGCCCGGCCCGTTCCAGCACCTCGTTGATCGGGCCGGCCACCACCTGCACCGGCACCGCGGACGCGGCGACCAGCAGAGCGCCGGCGGCGGACGTGCCGGGTGGGCGCAACCGGGCCAGGGCGTACCCGGCCGGGAGCGCCACGATGATCACCAGCACCGTCACCGACACGGCGAGCAGGGCGGTGAACCCGAACGAGCGGATCACCTCCGGCTGGGTGAGGATCTCGCCGTACGAGCTGAGCCGCAGCGACGCGGCGGTCCAGCCCCGGGTGGCGGCTTCCCGCGGCGAATGCAGCGAGGTGGCCACCAGGGCGAGCACCGGCACCGCCCAGAGCAGGGCGATGAGGATCGGCAAGGCGCGGCGGACCGGCCACCGGGTGCGCTCGGCCACCGTACGGGCCGGCGCGGCCTCCAGGGTGGGCGGCGGCCAGGCCTGACGACCACCCACCGCCGCGGCCACCACGCCGATGCCCAGCGCCACCAGCCACAGGGTGTTGAGCGCCGCGGCCGGACCCGTGGTGGCGCTGCCCGAGGTCTGCCACACCCGCACGGCCAGGTTGGCCGCCTCGTCCAGACTGGAGCCCGGGGCCATGACCAGGATCAGGTCGAACGCCCGGGCGGTACCCAGCGCCACCAGCGCGAACACGATGGCGGCGGTACGGCGCAGCAACGGCCGCCACAGCGCGTCCCGGAACACGTCCAGCCGCCCGCCGCCGTTGGCCCGGACCGCGTCGGTGAGGTCGGCGGGCAGCGCGTCCAGCGCCGCCCGGAACACCACGACGGGCAGGCCGATCCAGGCCCACACGAACGCCGACATCAGCGCGACGGTGATCAGGCCCGAGCCCAGCCACGCCGGGGCCGCGTCGGCCGGCACCCCGAACAGGCCGGCCAGCGCGGTCAGGACCGCGGTGCCGGCGCCGCGGGCCGGGTCGGGGTCGTAGAACAACCGGAACATGACGCCGGTGACCACCAGCGGCAACGCCATCGGCGCGAGCAGCAGCAGCGTGCCGGAACGGCGGGACGCCGCCAGCAGGAAACCCAGGGTGATCACGACCACGGGGACCACCGCGGCCCACAGCACCGTACGGCCCAGTACCTCCCAGGTGCCCTCCGCGGCGAGGGCGGTGCGGAAGTTCTCCAGCCCCACCCACTGCCCGTCCGGTCCGGTCACGCTCGCCTGCACCGTACGGGCGACCGGCCAGAGCAGGATGCCGCCCAGCAGCAGGGCGATCGGGGTCAGCAGCAGCGACGCGAACCCGCCGCTCGGGTAGGCCCGGCTGCGCCGGCCCGGCCCGACGTCGTCGATGACCACGGTCTCCCCGAGCAGCCGGGACGCCGCCGCGCGCGTACGGGCCGGCTGGGTCACGAGCCGGTCTCCCGCCGGGCCTGCGCGGCCGCCCGTACCAGTCGCCGGCAGGCCCGGTCGACGGCGCCGGGCCGGGTCACCTCGGCCAGGAAGTCCTGCAGGATCTTCCAGCTGCCCAGCCCGTCCGGCCCGCCGAGCGAGCCGCGCAGCTGGTCGGACAGGTCGAACTGCAGCGCGCCGGCCGGGTCGCTGAGCTCGGCCGCCCGGGCCGCCGCCGGCCCGTACGCGTCCGGCTTGATCAGGGTGTTCGGCGACAGGTAGCCCCCGGCGGTGATCCACGGCCGGAACGACTCCCGGCGCGTCAGCCACTCCACCAGCTCACCGCCCACGCCGGACCCGGCGAACACCATCGCGGCGTCGCCGGCCACGAGCAACGGTTGCGCCCGGGGCCCGGCGGGGAAACGCGCCGCGGACAGCGCAGCCGCCCCGGCCGGGCGGAACCTGTCCGCGACGGCGGCGATGAAGTCACCCTCGACCACCATCGCGGCGCGGCCCTCGACCACCTGGATGACCGACTCCTCGTTCTGGGTGATCAGCGCCCGGCCGATCCCGTCCGGGAACGCGCCCGGGATTGCCCAGACGGCGGCCAGCTCGGTGAGCGCGGTCCGCACCAGCGGGCCGTCCCAGGGCTCGGTACCGTCCACCAGGCCCTGGTACTCACCCGGGGCGGCGAAGCCGATGAGCAGGTTCTCCAGCCAGTCGGTGAGGACCCAGCCGTCCGCCGCGCCCAGCGCCAGCGGTGCGGGCCCGCCGGCTGCCGCGCGCTCGCGGACCAGCGCCACGAACTCGGCCCAGGTGCCCGGCGGCTCGGGGAACCGGTCGGCGGGATACCAGACCAGCGACTTGTGCGCGGCCTTCACCCAGGCGCCGTACTGCCGGCCGTCGACGGTGACCATGGCCTGCCACTGGTCGGCGAAGCGGCGGGTGACCTCGGCCGGCACCGGCTGCAGCCAGCCCCGGCGGGCGTAGTCGGCGATCAGGCTGATCTGCGGCACGATCGCGACGTCGGGCTGGTTGCCGGCCCGGTAGCGGGCACTGAGGAACGCGTCGATGTCGTTGCGGGTGCTGACCACGTCGACCGGGTGCGGATACTGCCGGACCACCTCGCGGAACCGGACCAGCTCGCCGCCGCTCCAGACCACGGCGACCTGCACCGGCCGCGGGGAACGGCCACAGCCGGTGGCCCCGGCGACGACGGCGCCGAGAGCTCCACCCAGGACGGCACGACGGCTCGTCACGGCGTCACCGCCACGGTCCGCGCGCCCTCCGGCGCGGCCTGCCGATCACCGAAGATCGCGGTGGCGGGTGCGGCGAAGACGGGCAACTCGATCCGGGCCAGCAGGTCGTCCAGCGGGCCGCAGACGGCGGGGTCGGGCCGTTCGAGCACCAGCGCCTCCGGCATGGACACCACCGCCCGGGCCAGCGCACCGCGCATCCGCTGCTGCGCGGTGATCTCATGGGGACGCTGCTCCAGCACCGGTCCGAGCTCGAGCTGGTAGATCAACGTGGACGCCCAGCCCCGGACGATCTCGTGCACCGATTCCTGCCGCCAGACCAGATACTCGATGTTCTGCCGGACGGTCAGGTGCGGCAGGAGCGCTCCCCCGCGCGGCACGTACCCGATCTGCCGGGCGCCCGGCGGCAGCGCGGTGACGTCGCGATCGCCGACCAGGACCTGTCCGGACACGGGCGGCGCCAGGCCCGCCACCGTCCGGGCCAGCGCCGTCGCCACCTCGGCCCCGGCGATCACCACCACCGGGTCGGCTTCCCCGGCGAAGAACGAGACCGCGGCCGGGACCTCACCGGGCACCGCCACCACCAGCTCACGCACCTCGAGAATCGCCGAACACCTCCCTGGGCCGCCGGCCAGACATCGACAGTCGGTGACTGCACCCTAGCGATATCGTGCTCGTCCCCGATGCCCGGTGGCACCTTCCTGCCATCGAAGGAGGCGTTCATGTGCGCGCCCGGCGACAGCTGGATCCCGGCGGCCCCGGCCCTGCGGCGGCAGCCCGATCGTGCTCCTGGCGGCAGCCGAACGGCGGATCGGCCGTAGCTGTTGATACACAGCCGGTCACCGTTCCGATCGCTACTCTGTGTAGTTGAAGGGTGGTCCTCGACCGGGCGGGATGCGGTAATTGACGGAGAAACGCGGGTCTGTCGCCCGCGCGACTGTCACTCGCTGTATCAATGTCGTCCCCGCTCCCAGGAGGCCCCATGTCGTTCCTCGCGCGCCTGCTCGGCGCCGGGCTCGCCGGATCGCTGCTCGCCGGCGCAGCCGTCGCGCCGGCGTCCGCCGTGGCACCGGCGGCTCCCGCGATGGGGGCCACCGCGGCGGACGTGACCAGTCAGCAGGAAGCCGAGCGGGTCGACCGGGTGCCGACGCCGGTCCTGCAGTGGTACGCCTGCTACGGACGCGCGCAGTGCGCCACCGTCCGGCTGCCGCTGGACTACGACGAACCCGACGGGGCGTCGGTGGAGATCGCCCTGCTGCGGGTCAAGGCGCGCAAGCAGGCGCAGCGGATCGGCAGCCTCTTCGTCAACCCCGGCGGCCCGGGCGGCTCCGGCACCGACATGGCCGCGCTGGCCCCGGCCTACCTCAGCGAGAGCGTGCTGGACCGCTTCGACGTGGTCGGCTTCGACCCCCGCGGCATCGGCATGAGCGACAACCTCAAGTGCTTCTCGTCCACGCGCGAGCAGGTCCTGGCGCAGAGCCAGTTCAACAAATTCTTCCCGTACGGCGCCAAGGAGGAAGCCGCCTACGTCAAGGCCGCCCGCACGATCGGCCGCGCCTGCTCCACCACCGGCGCCGCGCTCGCCGGTGCGATGTCCACCGCCGAGGTGGCCCGCGACCTGGACGTGTTGCGCCGGGCAGTCGGTGACCCGAAGCTGACCTACCTCGGGTTCAGCTACGGCACCCTGCTCGGGCAGTACTACGCCAACATGTTCCCCGACCGGGTCCGGGCGCTCGCGCTCGACGGTGTCATCGACCCGAGGTCCTGGACCGGCGTCACCGCGCCGGGCACGCTGCAGGACAACCGGCTGCGCTCGGCGGACGCGGCCTACCGGGCGCTGCGCACCCTGCTGATCCGCTGTGACCGCGCCGGTGTGAAGCGGTGCGTGTTCGCCCGCGGCAACCCGCAGCGCCGCTTCGCGGCCGTCGCCCGAGCCCTGCGCGCCAAGCCGCTGCTGTTGGGCCGGGACGAGGACGGCAAAGCGGTGCGGCTGACCTACGCCGACTTCGTCGGTCTCACCCTCTCCGGCCTGCACTCGGCCGAAGCCGGCGACTTCGTCACCTCCGTCGCCGCCACGGTCGAGACGTTGCTCGCCGTGCCCAGCAGCAAGACCAAGAAGCAGCGGGCCACCGCGCGGGCCTCGCTGCGCGCCCACCTCGCGCGGGTGCGCACCCCCGCCCGCGATTTCCCGTACGACAACTCGGTCGAAGCGTTCAGCGGCGTCATCTGCACCGACGCCGACCACCCGCGCGACGCGGCGACGTGGCCCGCGCTGACCGCGGCCGAGGACGCCCGGGCGCCGTACTTCGGGCGGGCCTGGGGCTGGGGAACCGTGACGTGCGCCGGCGACACGTGGACCGTGCGCGACGAGGACGCCTACAAGGGTCCGTTCAACCGGCGTACCAGCGCGCCGGTGCTGTTCGTCGGCAACCACTGGGACCCGGCGACGAGCTACCGGCAGGCGGTGTCGGCGGCGAAGCTGCTGCCTGGTAGCCGACTGCTGTCCAGCGACAACTGGGGCCACACCGCGTATGGCACGTCCGCCTGCGTCACCGGCGGGGTGGACCGCTACCTGCTGCGCGGCACGCTGCCCGAGGCCGGCACCGTCTGCCATTCGCCGGCTCAGCCCTTCACCCGTCGCACCGCGGCGGGTGCCAAGGCCCAGGCAGTGCCGGACGAAGCGAAGCAGCTGCCGCCGGTCGCCGGTCCCTTCACCGCTCTTCGAGCAGAGCGGCGCCCGTGAGTCTCGAGCTTCGACCTGACGTGAGCATCATCATCCCCACCTGAACAGAACGGCGGTGGCCGTCTTCGGTTCACACGGTGCGGCGCCTACCGACCTCGGCGACCGGATGGGCTGACCCGCTCGAGTTCAGCGCGGCCAGCTGGCGCGGCCAACCGGGCCGACACGGCCAAACAGGACGACACGACCAGCTTCACCCACGCGGCCGAGCCGACGCAGTCGAGCTGACGCGGCCAAGCCCGGCCGGACCGACGCGGGCGCCGACGCGGGGGCCGACGCGGGGCGGCACAGTGTGACAACGGCGCGGTCGTGTTTGAAGCCGGTTGCCGCGGGTAACCCGTTCATCCCAGCGCGGATCTTGAGAAGACGGTGATCATGCATCGGGACGATCTGTTGACCGAGGTTCGGATACGCGCCCGCCTGTACGGCCGTAACCACGCCGCCCGCGTCGTCCGAGCGGTCATGCACGCACTGCGCAACGTCCTGCCGGAACCGGCGTATCTGGGCCTGGTCTCGCAACTGCCCACTGAGGTCGCCGTCACGCCGGCCGGTCGCCGGGACGTCCGCCCGGACCGAGCCGCCCTCCAGCTCATCCGGGAGGTCGCGGACGAGCTGCACGTCAGCGAGCCGGACGCCGCGTTCTACACCCGCACGACCCTGGAACAGCTCAACGCCTTCTGTCGCGGAACCACCCCGGCCCAGCTCGCCGCGTCGCTGCCCGCCGATCTGCGTCCCTTGCTCAGCGCCCGCGCGGACGACCCGGCGCAGCGGCACCGGCATCTGGTCCGGACACTCAGCTCCTCCCTCGCCACGCTGAGCCTGAAAGGTCCGCCGCCGGGAGACCTGGCTGACCGCCCGGCTGTGGTCATCTCGCGGCGAACGAGCCCCGCCGGTCAGCAGAAACGCCACCACGCCGCCTGAGCCGACGCGCGGGTGAGGGCGAGGAGGGACGGTCATGCCCGGTGCAGCCTGGGTGACGTCGGTGACCATCGACTGTGCCGATCCGCAGCGGCTGGCCCGGTTCTGGGCCGACCTGCTGGGGCTGGAGGTCAGGCCCCGGGAGAGCAGGTACGTCGCCCTGACCCGTCCCGCCACGGGGACACCGGAGCTGGTCTTCCAGCCCGTACCGGAGCCGAAGGTGGGTAAGGTCCGCCTCCATCTCGACATCGGCGTGCACGACCTCGACGCGGCGCGCCGGCGTGCGGTCGAGCTCGGCGCTTCCGTCGCCGGGGACCTCGACGACCCCGGCGACGATTCGCTGATCGTGCTGCGCGACCCGGCGGGCAACGAGTTCTGCCTGATCCACCGCGAGCCCGGCGAGCTCTGAGGGTTCAGCCGAGGCGTTCGCGGGTGTCGAGGTCCCAGAAGTGCAGGGCGTTGCTGCGGTCACCGGAAGCCACGATCGTGCGCCCGCCGACCTCCGCGGTGGCCACGCAATTCACGAACCCGCGATGGCCGGTGTACCGGAATTCCTCGGTCTTCCCGGACGGGTCCACCCCGACGACCCAGTCCTCCGCCGTGACCAGCACGACGCTGCCCTTGGCGGAGCGGGCGACCGTGGCCCGGTAACTCCATCCCCGGCCCGGGCGGTGCACTCCCAGCACCGTACGGGTAGCGACGTCGATCACCTGGATGTCGGCGGCTTCTTCAGCGTGGTACTCCTGGCCCCCGCCGAAGGCGTCGATCCCGTGGATGACCGCGAGCCGTCCGTCCAGCATGGCCAGCGTCCCGACCTCGCACTCCTCCGGTACGGCCACGGGTTCGGACACCGGCGAGCCGGCGGACACGTCCCACAGGGTCAGCATCGGGCTGTCGCAGTCCTGGGAGCTGTCGTATCCGATCGTCAGGGCGACGAGACGCCCGCCCAGCACGCCCAGGTCCGTGTGGCTCACCCGCAGGTCAGCACCGGTGCGCAACTCGGCACACCGTTCACCGGTCACGGCATCCCAGATCCGGAGAGCGCCGTCCGCGGTCCCGATCCCCACCACCGCACGTCCGTCCACTTCGGCCGGTGTGATCCCGGTGATCCACTGCTCCAGGCGAGCCAGCGGCACGTGGGCGCCCGACTGCCAGCGCAACACCACGCCGCTCCCGTCGCCGGTCAGGAGGATGTCGCGGTCCGGGCCGGCGAAGGCGACGTGCGTGACCTCCGCGGCATGCCCGGTGGGAGCCGGGCCGAGCGCCCGCCCGGTGGCCGCATCCCACAGGAGCACAGTCCGGTCGGCGCCACCGGAGGCGAACACCGGCCGGCCCCGCCACCGGCCGGCGGCGACGGTGTGGACGGCACCGGTGTGTCCGCTGGTCGCGGCCGGCACCCGCAGGAACCACAGCCGTGGCGGGCCGGTCACCGCGTGCGACACCACCACCGGTTCGCCGTTCCGCTCGGCCACGTGGACCGCGACGATGCGATCGTCGTGGCCGCTCCACGGCCCGCCGACGCAGGCGCCGGTCGCGGCGTCCCAGACCCGCACGGTCTTGTCCCAGCTTCCCGAGGCCACCACGGTACGGCCGTCCACAGTGCCGAAGGCCAGCGCTGTCACGCCCTCGGAGTGCCCGGCCATGGGCGCCACGACGGCCGTGCCGGTGGCCGGGTCGAACACGTGCACCGCCGCGTCCCTGCCCCCGGCGGCGAGCACCGCACGGCCGCCGATCCGGCCGGCAGCCACTGTAGACACGGAGCTGCGGAGCGCTGGATACGGCCGGCTCAGCAGCTCACCGGTCACGGTGTCCCACGAGTGGACCGTGCGGCCGATCGCCACCGCCACCGCCGGGCGGCCGTCGATCTCGGTGAACACCACATCCTCCGGACGGTCGTCGGCCGTGGTCCCGGCCAGCGGAACCTCGGCGACCGACGTGTCGGCATCGGGATCCCAGACGCTGAGTCCGACACCGCTGCCCCGACCCCCGGTGACCAGCGCGAACACCCGCCGGCCGCCCACCACGCCGGCGGCGATCCGGTCGGCCGGCCGGTCCAGCCGGGCCACCGGAACGCCGGCTTCGACGTCCCACAGGCGCATGGGCCGCCCGCGCAGCAGGACGACGGCCCGGCCGCCGCCACCCGTGGCGCCGGCGATGCTCTCGTCGTACGGTCCGCCGTAGTACGGACTGTCGAACTCCCGTCCGGTCCGCACGTCGAACACGCGCAGTGCTCCCCCGCCACCGCCGAGGGCGACCGTGGGCTGCCCGTCGATCGCGCCCAGGGCTGTCCGCAGCATGCCGCCGTCCGCCAGCACCGTGCGCCGGGTCCCCTGCGAGGTGCAGACCCACAGCGTGGCCGAGCCGTCCCGATCGACCGTGACCGCGAAGTAGCCGTCGTCGAGGCTCCCCAGCGCCACCCGCGCGCACTCCCCGTGGTACCCGGCGAAGCAGTCCGGGGCCTGCCGCCCGGTGGCCAGATCCCACAGCGTCAGCGGCGAGGTCGCCTGGCCGGAACGGGCGACGAGCAGCAGCGGACGGCCGCCCACCGTGGCGACATCAATCTCCCGGATGTCGTCGAACGGTGGCGCCGGCGGCAGCGCAGCGCCGGCGGTCACGTCCCGCAGCGAGACCTTGCAGGGGGCGTGGTGATCGAGGAAGGCGACCAGCAACCGGCCGTCGTGTTCCACCGCCGCCATCCGGAAGACCGACAAGGAGAAGTCACAGCTGAACGGCTGCCCGTACGGCTCTCCGGTCAGCACGTCGTACAGCCGCAGCGATCGGGACGACTCCTCCGCCACGAGGAAGTGGCGGCCCCGGTATTCCGTGAGACACCAGCCGTTACGGCGTTCGTGCCGGACGATCAGCGCGCCGGTCCGTCCATCGTAGACCGCCAGGCCGGATCCGGCCGCGATCACCACGGGTCGCCCGCCGAGCGTGGCCAGGGCCATCCCCCGGGGATTCACCGGCAGCCGCACGCCGACCGGCGAACCCGTCACCGCATCCCGGAGGACGACGGTTCTCATCGGCTGGCCCAGCGTGGCCAGCAGGCCGCCCGCGCCGAGCGCCAGGGCTCCGTGGGCCTCGCGACGCAGTTCCGAGTGATCCGGCAGCACCGCGCCGGAGGCCAGGTCGATCGCCCGGACGAGGCCCGATTCGCCGTCGCTCGTTGCCGGCACCGCCAGCACCGGGCGTCCCGCCACCGTCACCACCGTCGCGTCCCAGGTCCGGTCGATCGGACCGTGCAGCAGAAGGTGGGGCGGGGCCCCGGGATCCTCGAACCATCCGGTTTCCATCCGCGGCAGCGTAGTGATCGAGGACAACAGGAAAGGCGGCACCCGTGGTGGGTGCCGCCGTGGTGGGGGTTGTGGAGGGGTTACTTGAGCCAGGGCAGGCGCTGCACCAGCGGCAGGCGGGCCCACATCTTGCCGAGGCCGAGGGTGTCCCCGGCG
>NZ_BOQL01000016.1 GCF_018332655.1 Actinoplanes auranticolor
GCTGGCCGGCACGGCACGGCTGGCGGCACCGCAAGGCGAGACGGCCGGGTGGCGCGGCAAGGCGAGACGGCCGGGTGGCGCGCAAGGCGAGGCCGACCGACACGGTGAGCCGGCCGACCGGCAGGCAGGCGTGGCGAGGTCGGCCGGCGTAGCGAGAGTTGGACGGCGCGCGACAAGGCGAAAGCGGCCGGCACGGCAAGACGAACGTGGCGGGCACGCGGCAAGCGTCGAGGTACGTACTGCGGGGAACGAATGGTGTTAAGCGTTGCGAATGTCAGCGGCGGCGTGGAGGTCCAGGATCTCCACCGCCCGCTCGCGCATCTCCACCTTTCGCACCTTCCCGGTCACCGTCATCGGGAAGTCCTCCACCACATGCACATACCGCGGCACCTTGTAATGGGCCAGCTTCCCCTTGCAGAACTCCCGTACCGCCTCCGTGGTCAGCGGCGTCGCTCCCGGGCGCAGCACCACCCATGCCATCAGTTCTTCGCCGTACTTCTGGTCGGGGACGCCGATCACCTGGACGTCCGATACGTCCGGGTGGGAGTACAGGAATTCCTCCACCTCTCTCGGGTATACGTTCTCGCCGCCTCGGATCACCAGGTCCTTGATGCGGCCGACGATGTTCACGTAGCCGTGTTCGTCCATTGTGGCCAGGTCGCCCGTGTGCATCCAGCGCGCTTCGTCGATCGCTTCCGCGGTCGCCTCCGCCTGGTTCCAGTAGCCCAGCATCACCGAGTAGCCGCGAGTGCACAGCTCCCCGGCCTCGCCGTGCGGCAGCGGCCGGCCCGTCGCCGGGTCGACGACCTTCGACTCCAGGTGCGGCATCACGCGGCCCACCGTTTCCGTTCGCCGGTCCAGACCGTCGTCGCGGCGGGTCATCGTCGAGACCGGCGAAGTTTCGGTCATGCCGTAGCAGATCGCCACTTCGGTCATGTGCATCTCCGCCACGACCCGTTTCATCACCTCCACCGGGCACGGCGAGCCCGCCATGATTCCGGTACGCAGCGAGGACAGGTCGTACGTCGTGAAGTCGGGCAGGCCCAGCTCGGCGATGAACATGGTCGGGACGCCGTACAGGGAAGTGCAGCTCTCCTGGGTGACCGCCCGCAGCGAGGCCGCCGGGTCGAAGCCCTGGGCCGGCAGGACCATGCACGCACCGTGAGAGGTCGCCGCGAGGTTGCCCATCACCATGCCGAAGCAGTGGTACAGCGGCACCGGGATGCAGATCCGGTCCTGCTCGGTGTAGCCGACCAGTTCGCCGACGAAGAAGCCGTTGTTGAGGATGTTGTGGTGCGACAGCGTCGCGCCTTTCGGGAAACCCGTCGTGCCGGACGTGTACTGGATGTTGATCGGGTCGTCGAAGGCCAGCGACGCGGCGCGTTCCTCCAGCGAGAGGCCCCGGCCGGCGGCGATCAGGTCGTTCCAGTCCGGCGTGCCGATGAAAATCGTGTCGGTGAAGCCGATCTCGGCGATCATGCCGCGGTAGTCGCTGGTCTTGAACCTGACCGCGCTGATCAGCAGGCGTACGCCCGACTGGCGGACCACATAGGCGAGTTCGTGGGTGCGGTACGCGGGGTTCACGTTCACCAGGATCGCGCCGATCTTGGCGGTGGCGTACTGCGTGATCACCCATTCCGCGCAGTTCGGTGCCCAGATGCCTACCCGGTCGCCCTTGTCGGTACCGCGGGCCAGCAGGCCACGGGCGATCTCGTTCACCGCGACGTTGAACTCCGCGTACGTCCAGCGGCGTCCGGCGGCCACGTCCACCAGCGCCTCGCGGTCGCCGTGCGTGGCGACCGTGCGTTCGAGGTTCGCGCCGATCGTCTCGCCGAGCAGCGGCACGTCCGAAGTCCCGGAGGCATACGAGAGCATCTCTGCAGCATGAGCCGGTTCGCCGGGTGGCACCACCCCCGTTCAGGGGTGGACCGCGCACCCGGTCCGCGACATGCTGGTGACGTGCTCGAAACAGCCGATCTGTCCGCCGCGCTGGGCCGGGTCCGGCGGGTGACCGGGCTGCCGGTCGCGTTCGGCGGAGCGGTGGCGGCCGACGGACGGGCCATGCGGCTGACCGACTTCGCCGGCACCGTGACCGGCGCGCTGCACGGGCTGGTGGTCAGCGCCGGGCAGGGTCTCGGTGGGCGCGTCGTCAGCACGGCCCGCCCGGGCCGGGTCGAGGACTACGCCGCCGACCCGCGGATCAGCCACGAGTACGACAAGCCGGTCACCGCCGAAGGGCTGCGCGCGATCGCCGCGATGCCGGTCATGGTGGGCGGTTCCGTTCTGGCGGTGCTCTATGCCGGCACGCGCGAGCCACTGTCGGTGGGGATCCGCGCGCTCGACGCGATGAGCCAGGTGGCGGTGCGGGTCGGCACCGAGCTGACCGTACGCCGGGAAGTGCAGCGCCGGATCGCCGAGCTGGAGACGACCGCGGCCCTGACCCGTGCGGCGCCGGCCGCCCCGGAGTGGGAGGACGTCCGGCAGGCGCACGCTGACCTGCGCACGATCGCGCAGCAGGTCGACGACCCGGCGCTGCGGTCCCGGCTGCAGGAGGTGTGTGCGCTGCTCGCCCAGTCCGGCAGCTCGGCGCGGCCGCACAATCCGTTGTCGCCGCGGGAGCTGGATGTCCTGGCGATGGTCGCGGTGGGGTGCGGCAATGCCGAGGCTGCGCGGCGGCTCGGCCTGCTGCCGGAGACGGTCAAGAGCTACCTGCGCAACGCGATGCGCAAGCTCGGCACGCACGGCCGGATGGAGACGGTCGTGACCGCGCGGCGGCTCGGCTTCCTGCCCTAGGGCCGCCGGCTTCTGGCAGGCGAGGCTTAGGGTCACGAAGGTGAAGAGACCGACGATCGCCGATATCGCCCGCGAGGCCGGGGTCTCCAAAGGTGCCGTCTCGTACGCGTTGAACGACCGGCCGGGCGTTTCCGAGGTCACCCGTGCGCGCATCCTGGCGATCGCCGACCGGCTGGGGTTCCGGGCCAGTGCCGCCGCCCGGGCGCTGGCCGGTGCGCCCGCCAAGGTCGTCGGGCTCGCGTTGCGGCGGCCCGCCAGCACGCTCGGCGTGGAGCCGTTCTTCATGGAGCTCGTCAGCGGGCTCGAGGCCGAACTGTCCATCCGCTCGTACGCGTTGCTGCTGCAGATGGTCCCCGATGACGACCCGGCGGCGGAGATCGAGGTCTACCGGCAGTGGTGGATCGAAGGCCGGGTCGACGGGGTGCTGCTCTGTGACGTCCGCGCCGACGACCCGCGGGTGCCGGCCGTGGCCGAGATCGGCCTCCCCGCCGTGGTCGTGGGGCCGCCCACCGAGGGTGAGCTGCTGCCCAGCCTCTGGTCCGACGACGCGGTGTCGGTGACCGAGGCGGTCGAACACCTGGCCGGGCTCGGTCATCGCCGGATCGCCCGGGTCGCGGGGATCCCCGAGCTGGCCCACACCGGCGCGCGCAGCCGGGCCTTCGCCGAGACCTGCGAACGGCTGGGGATCACCGGGGCGACCACGGTCTGGACCGACTACACCGGGGAGGCCGGCGCCCGCGCCACCCGCGACCTGCTGCACACCCGGCCGCGGCCGACGGCGATCGTGTACGACAACGACATCATGGCCATCGCCGGGCTGGCCACCGCGCAGGAGCTGGGGTTCGCCGTGCCGGCCGAGCTGTCCATCGTCGCCTGGGACGACTCGCCGGTCTGTGGGCTCGTGCATCCGCCGCTGACCGCGCTGACCCGCGACATCGTCGCCTACGGCGAGAACGCCGCCCGGCTGCTGCTCGCGGTCATCGCCGGGGACGAGGTGACCAGCCGGCTCGACGAGCCCGCCCACCTGGTCGCCCGCGCCAGCACAGCGCCGCCACCGACCGCGGAGAACCAAGAGCCGACCACGGAAAACAAAGACTAGAGCCGGCCACGGGAAACAAAGACCAGAGCAGTACGACCGGCGTCAACAGCAGGGCCGCGCCATCCGGCGGCATTGAAGCCGGACAGGCGCAACAAACGCCCGCAGCGAACGCCCCTCAGGCCGGCCCCGTGCTCCGCCGCACCTCGAGACGGCCGCTCTCGGCCTGCACCGGCGCCCGCACCTCCCCGTCCAGCGCCGCGAACAACTGCGCCGCCGCCAACCCCCCATAAGCCGCGATATCCCGCCGGATCACCGTCAACGGCGGCCCCACCACCTGACACAGCGGCGAATCCTCACAGGCCACCACCGACAGGTCCGCCGGCACCGCCAATCCCAGCTCCCCCGCCACCCCCAGCCCGGCCACCGCCATCACGTCGTTGTCGTACACGATCGCCGTCGGTCGCTGCCGGTCGCGCAGCAGCTCGCGGGTCCGCTCCGCGCCCTCGCGGCCCGTGTAGTCGGCCCGCACGATGGTGAGCGTCATCCCCCGCTCCGCGCAGGCCCGGGCCATGGTGTCGTCCCGGATCCTGGTGTGCACCATCCCGGCCGGGCCGCTGACCCGGGCGACCCGGACGTGGCCCAGCCCGGCCAGGTGCTCCACCAGCTCCAGCGTCCAGCCCCGGTCGTCGCACCACGCGCCCGGCATGCCGTCGTCCGGCGTGCTCGCGATCAGCGCCGCCGGCAGGCCCAGCCGGCGGACCGCGGCCAGCCGGGGGTCGTCCTCCCGGGGGTCGCAGATCAGCACCCCGTCCACCCGGCGCTCGGCGCTCCAGCGGCGGTGCACCTGCGCCTCCTCCTCCAGATCCGCCACCAGCTGCAGCGCCAGCCCGAAGCCGCGCCCGGCCAGCTCCGCCTGGATGCCGGCGATCAGCTGACGGCGGAAGACCTCCACGGTCAGCGCGGCCGACGAGCGCAGCAGCACCAGCCCGATCGCGTGGGCCGCGGCGCCGTGCAGGGCCAGCGCCGGGCCGTTCGCCCGGTAGCCCAGCTCCCGGGCGATGCCCAGGATGCGTTGCCGCAGGTCGGCGGAGACGCCGGGACGGCCGTTGAGGGCGTACGAGACGGCGATCCGGGACACGCCGGCACGCCGGGCGATGTCGGCCATCGTCGCTGCACGCACGGCTTAGCGTAAACCCAGGTCCTATGCTCCAGCCATGATGCGTGTCGTGGTGCTGCCGGACGAGGTACGGGTGGTCGAGGCGGCGGCGCCGGAGCCGGGACCCGGGGAGGCTCAGCTGCGGATGGTGGTGGCCGGCGTCTGCGGCTCTGACACGCACGCCCTGCGGGGCCGGCATCCCAACGTTCATCCGCCGTACGCGCCGGGTCATGAGGTGGTCGGTGTGGTCACCGCGGTGGCGGCGGGCGTGACCTCGGTGCGGGCCGGGCAGCGGGCCACCGTCGAGCCGGATCTGCCGTGCTGGGAGTGCAAGCAGTGCCGGGCCGGCCGGCAGAATCTCTGCGAGCGGCTCGGCTTCTTCGGCTGCGGCTCCGAGCAGGGCGGCATGGCCGAGGTGTTCACCATCGACGCGCGGCGCCTGCATGTCGTGCCCGAGGAATTCGACGACGCGACGGCGGCGCTGATCGAGCCGCTGTCGACGCCGGTGCACGCGATCCGGCTGGCCGGCGGCGTCCGGGACCGGGCGGTGGCGATCCTCGGGGTGGGGACGATCGGCCTGCTGACGCTGAAGGTGGCGCGGGCGCAGGGCGCCCGGCGGATCGTCGTGACGGCCCGGTCGGCCCGCAGCCGCAAGCGGGCGCTGGCTTTCGGCGCGGACGCGGCCGTGGACGCGACCGCCGGGGACGCAGCCGATCAGGTACGCGCAGCGCTGGGCGAGAGCGCCGACGTGGTCTTCGACTGCGTGGCCGAGCAGTCGACGACGACGCAGGCGCTGGCCGTCGCCGACAAGGGCGGCACGGTCGTGGTGGTGGGCGTGCCCGCCGGCGAGGTGACGATTCCCCTCGCGTTGCTGCAGGACAGCCAGTTGCGGATCCAGGGCAGTGCGACGTACCTGCCGGAGGACTACGCGGACGCGATGACGCTGCTGCGCGAGCAGGTGGTCACGGCCGCCGATTTCGTGACGGCGGTACATCCGTTGGCCGGGGCCGCTGCGGCCTTCGCCGATGCGGAGAGCGGCGAGCACATCAAGGTGCTCGTCAGGTCTGGTTCGACGGGCTTCGACGTGATGAGCTGAGCGGCATGACGGACTACGACATCGTCGTCGTGGGCAGCGGGTTCGGCGGGAGCGTCACCGCGTTGCGGTTGACCGAGAAGGGTTACCGGGTCGGTGTGCTCGAGGCCGGCCGGCGCTTCACCCCCGAGACGCTGCCCAGGACGTCCTGGGATCTGCGGGCCTTCCTCTGGGCGCCCGCGCTGGGTCTGCGTGGCATGCAGCGGATCACCCTGCTCAAGGACATCATCGTGCTCTCCGCGGCGGGCGTCGGCGGCGGTTCCCTGGTGTACGCGAACACGCTCTACCAGCCGCCGGCCGCGTTCTTCGCCGATCCCCGCTGGGCCGGGATCACCGACTGGGCCCGGGAGCTGGAGCCGCACTACGCGCAGGCCTCCCGGATGCTCGGCGTCACCGTGCAGCCCTCGATGACCCCCTCCGACGAGGTCATCCGGTCCGTCGCGCAGGACATGGGGGTCGGCGGCACGTTCCGGCGTACCCCGGTCGGGGTGTTCTTCGGTGAGCCGGGCCGGACCGTGCCGGATCCCTATTTCGGCGGGGCCGGGCCCGCCCGGACCGGGTGCATCGAGTGCGGCGACTGCATGATCGGTTGCCGGTTCGGGGCGAAGAACCGGCTCGACCTGAACTACCTCTATCTCGCCGAGCGGGCCGGTGCGGTCGTGCACCCGGACACCACCGTCTCAGTGTTGCGGCCTGTCGACGACGGCTGGGAGCTGACCACCTCGCAGGGCACGTTCACCGCGCGGGAGGTGGTGCTGTCAGCCGGGGCGCTCGGCACCCAGCGGCTCCTGCACGCCATGCGGGACACCGGTGTGCTGCCCGGAGTCTCCGACCGGCTCGGCGCGCTGACCCGGACGAACTCCGAGGCGCTGCTCGGCGCGCAGGCTGTGTCCGTACCGGAGAAGCCGTTCTCCCGCGGGGTGGCGATCACCTCGAGTTTCCACCCGGACGCCGAGACCCACATCGAGCCGGTCCGCTACGGACCCGGCAGCAACGCGATGGGCCTGCTCACCACCCTGCTGGTGGACGGCGGCGGCCGCGTGCCGCGGCCGGTCCGCTTCCTCGGCCAGGCGCTGCGCCATCCGCGCACGCTGCTGCGGTCACTGTCGAAGCGGCGCTGGAGCGACCGGACCATCATCGCGCTGGTCATGCAGACCGTGGACAACTCCTTGACGGTACGGCGCACCAAGCGCGGCCGGCTCACCACCGGGCCCGGCCACGGCCCGGTCAACCCGACCTGGATCCCGGTCGGTCACGAGGCGGTACGCCGGATGGCCGCCAAGATCGGTGGCCATCCCGGCGGCTCGGTGGGTGACGTCTTCGACATCCCGATGACCGCGCACATCCTCGGTGGCGTGACCATCGGCGACTCCCCCGTGACCGGCGTGGTCGACCCCTACCAGCGCGTGTACGGCTACCCCGGCCTGCACGTGGTGGACGGTTCGGTGATCCCGGCCAACCTCGGGGTGAACCCGTCGCTGACCATCACCGCGCTGGCCGAGCGGGCCCTGGCGCTGTGGCCCCACAAAGGCGATACGGATCCGCGGCCCGCGCTGGGCGCACCCTACGAACGCGTCGAGCCGGTGCCACCTCGATCCCCCGCGGTCCCGGCGCACGCCCCGGCAGCCCTGCGGATAACGCCGGCCGCCCCGCCGCCGGGTTGATCGGCGACGGGGCGGGGCTGCTGTGATGCTGGGGACGGATCAGGCCCTGGTGCAGGCCGAACCGTTGAGGGTGAACGCGGACGGGCTGGCGAAGGTGCCGCTGTAGGTGCCCTGGAAGCCGAACGAGGCGCTACCACCGGCCGGCAGGCTGCCGTTGTGCGTCGTGTTGCGGGCGGTGAGCGCGCCGCTGGTGCCGGACAGGGCGGCGTTCCACGAGTTGGTCACCGTCTGACCACTCGGGAGGGTGAAGCCGAGCGTCCAGCCGTTGACCGCGCTGCTGCCGGTGTTGGCCACGGTCACGTTGGCCACGAAGCCGCTGCCCCACGAGTCCGCCGCGTAGGTCACGCGGCAGGCCGCGGTGCCGGGCGGCGGGGTGGTGGGCCCGCCGGGCGGCGGGGTGGTGGGCGGGGCGCCGCCCCCGTTGACCGCCGCCGAGAAGCTGTTCACGGCCAGGCCGGTGCCGCCGATCCACGGCTCGAAGCCGGCCTGGATGCTGGTCAGGTACCACGAGTTGGTGATCGCGCCACGGCTGCGCACGTCGTTGATGAAGTCCAGGACGCTGAAGCTCCAGCTCGAGATCGCCGACGGCGCGACGTACGAGATGACGTTGTTGGAGCCGTTGCTGCCCTGCCAGACCTGCCAGGTGCGGCCACCGATGGTGGTGTTGCCCACGGCCGAGCCGATCGGCTGGATCGAGCCCTGCTTGTTGAACCAGATCATGATCTCCATGGCGTTGACACCGTCACGCCGGGGCGTCGGGTCCAGCCAGATGTCGTACGACGCGTTGTAGGTCGCACCGGAGACGAAGTTGTAGTTGATGCTGCTCGTCGCGCTGCTGATCGAGCTGACCTGGATCGGCAGATTCGTGCCGGGCGAACAGTTCGTGTAATGGCAGCCGTAGAAGACCGACGGGTAGGACACCGGCGCGCCGCTGGTGCTGCCGACGCCCTGCTGGGAGGTGATGGAGAAGCCGCTGTCGGTGACATTGATGCACTGCTGGGCGGTGGTGCCCCAGCGGTTGTTCTGCACCACGTAACGGCCGCCGATGGTGGTGGAGCCGTACTGCTCGCAGATCTGCGTGTCCGCACTCGCGGGACTGGCGATCACGGTTGTCGTGATCGCGCCCGCGGCGAGCAGAGCGGCGGCCGTGACGGCCCGGATGACACGTCTCATGACTGCTCCTGGTGGTGGGGATGCCCCGGGGAGGGGCGACGTGGGAGCGCTCCCACGCAACGTACAACATATTGACAGGCGTGAGAAGTGTTGCCGGGAAGTTTCGTGAAGTTCTCGCCCCGCGGCGGCCCGCCCGGCCCTCTCCGCGCCCCTTTCCCCGGCCGCGGCCCCGGGCCGGGTCACACGAATGCGTCGGATGATCTGCGCGACATGCAGGGCGGACAATTTGCACACGTCGGCACGGACGGACAGAATGAATACGCAGGAATTCTCATAGACAATGGCACCGTCCCGGGAGCAACCACATCATGGCCAAGCAGGTAATTACCCTTCTGACCGATGACCTCGACGGCGGCGAGGCCGACCGCACCGTCGAGTTCGGACTCGACGGTGTGAACTACACGATCGACCTGTCGGAGAAGAACGCCGGCAAGCTGCGTAAGGCGTTGGACCCGTACCTCGCGGTGGCGACGCGGGTCGGCCGCTCCGGCGTCGAGTCGCGTTCCGCCCGGCGCGGGGCCGCCCCGGCGAGCACCGGCCGGGCCAGCCGCGACCAGAATCAGGCCATTCGCGAGTGGGCCACCAAGAACGGCTACGAGGTTTCCGAGCGGGGCCGCATCCCGAGCTCGATCGTCGAGGCGTACCACAGCAAGCGATAGGCACGGCCACCAGGAAATCGGCGCCGCCCGGTGGGCGGCGCCGATTTCTGCTTAAGGGTGGTTAAGGCGTTCTCGGCTCCCGGTGCGGCAACAGCTTGTCCAGAAGCGCCGTGGTTCAACCTCGGCCCGCCGGGTACCAGCACACGATGCGAGTGGTGATCGTCGGAGCGACCGGGAACTCAGGCACGGCCCTTCTGCGCAGGCTGCGGAACGAGCCCGGGATCGACCTCGCCGGGGTGGTGCGCCGGCTGCCGCCCAGCGTCGAGCCGTACGACGGGATGGACTGGCATTCCTGCGACATCGGCGCTCCCGGCGCCGCGCAGCAGCTCACCGAGATCTTCCGGGGCGCCGACGCGGTCGTGCATCTCGCCTGGCAGATCCAGCCGAGCCACGACCAGCGTTTGCTGTTCCGCACCAACGTGCTGGGCAGCCGGACGGTGGTCGAGGCCGTGCTGCGCGCCGGGGTGCCGACGCTGGCGTACGCCTCCTCGGTCGGCGCCTACGCCCCCGGCCCGAAGCATGCGTTCGTCACCGAGGCCTGGCCCCGTACGGGTATTCTCGGTTCCTCCTACAGCCGGCACAAGGCGCTGGTGGAGGGCCTGCTGGACCGGGTCGAGTCGGATCATCCGACGCTGCGCGTCGTGCGGCTGCGGCCGGGGCTGATCTTCCAGCGGGACATCGGCACGGAGATCGGCCGGTACTTCGCCGGGCCGCTGCTGCCCGCGCGGCTGTTGCGTTCCGGGCGGATCCCGGTGATTCCTTCGCACCCGGGGCTGCGGGTGCAGGCGGTGCACGCCGACGACGTGGCCGACGCGTACGCCCGGGCTCTGCTCGCCGATGTGCGGGGCGCCTTCAATGTGGCCGCCGGGCCGGTGCTGGATCCCTCGGTCGCGGCCGCCGCGTTCCACGGGCGTCAGGTGCCGGTGCCGGGTTTCGTCCTGCGCGGCGCGGCCGATCTGAGCTGGCGGTTGCGGTTGCAGCCGGTCGACGTGGGGTGGGTCCGGCTGGGGCTCAAGGCGCCGCTGATGTCGTGCGACCGGATCAAGGCGGAGCTCGGCTGGCGCCCGCTGGTGGACGCGGTGCACACCCTCAAGGAACTGGTGGCCGGGCTGGCCGACCGGGCCCACACGGACAGCCCGCCGCTGTCCGGTGATCCCGCGCTGCCGGGCCGCCTGGGCGGGGTCCTGCGCGGCCGGCTGCCGGGCTCGGGCAACCCGTACTGACCCGCAGCGGCAGGCCCGGCTGCCGAAGCGTCCGGGCCTGCTGGAACACCGTATGACGAATCAGCGTCGGCCACCTCCGGTGCTGATGATGACCACGCCACCGCCACCTCCGCGGTAGCGGTAGCAGTGCCGGCGGCGGTCGTCGCGGCTCGGCGTGCCGGCGCTCCAGCGGTCGCCGTCGTCCCAGTCGTCCCAGTTGTGCCTGTTGTGGTGCCAGGGGAACCAATGGCCGTTCGACTGATACCAGCAGTGGCGCCGGTGATCGGGCACCGAGTCGGAGGCCGAGGCGGGGGCCGAGACAGCGAGACTGGAGCCGGTCGCCAGCAGCACAGCGGCGAGGAGCAGGCCCGGACGTCGCATGATTTGTCCTTTCAGGGTTGATGGGTGAACACCCGAAAGTCTTTCGCGTTCGCCCCGGGCCCGAGGGGGCTTCCGCAATAAAATCAAATGCAGCGGAAAAGTCAGGCCACGGCGAGCGGCAGCGGATTACGCAGCCAGGCCAGCGCCTCCGTTGCGTCCAGCGGCGCCGAGTAGTAGTAGCCCTGCCCCAGCGGACAGCCCAGCTGGGCCAGGATGAGCCGGTGGGTCGCGTCCTCGATGCCCTCGGCGACCACGGTCAGGTTCAGCGTCCGGGCCAGGCTCACGATCCCGGCCACCAGCGCCAGCTGCTGCTCGCTACCGACCATGTCGTCGATGAAGGTCTTGTCGATCTTCAGGACGTCGATCGGGCGCTGCCGCAGGTAGCCCAGCGACGAGTAGCCGGTGCCGAAGTCGTCGATCGCGATCCGCACCCCGAGCTCCTGCAACACGGCCAGGTCCGCCCAGATCTGCTCGTCGTCGCCCATCAGCAGGGTCTCGGTGATCTCCAGCATCAGCGCCCGCGCCGGCACCCCGGCGTACTCCAGCGACGTCTTGACCTGCTCGACGAAACCGGACTGGCGGAACTGCCGGACCGAGACGTTGACCGAGACGTACGGCTGGCGGGCGCGCGGCAGGATGCGCCGCCACTGGGCGACCGTGTGCAGCGCCTGGTCGAGGACCCAGCGGCCCATCGGGACGATCAGCCCGCTCTCCTCGGCCACCTCGATGAACTCGTCCGGCGCGATGACCCCGCGCTGCGGATGGTGCCAGCGCACCAGGGCCTCGAAGCCGACCGCCTCGTCGGTGGCGAGGTCGACGATGGGCTGGAACTGCAGCAGGAAGTGTCCCTCGTTGACCGCGTGGTCCAGCGCCGAGCGCAGTTCCAGCCGCTCCACCATCGCGCTGTGCAGGTGCGACTGGTAGCGCCGCCACTGGTTCTTTCCGGCGCCCTTCGCGACGTACAGGGCCAGGTCGGCCTGGCGCAGCAGGGCGTCGGCGGTGTCCGCTTCCGGCGTGGTGGTGATGCCGATGCTGGCCACAGCCTGCAGCGGCCCCCCGTCGACGATGATCGGCTCGGACAGGGCCGCCAGGATCCGGGCCGCCGTCTCCTCGACCGCCCCGGGGTCCTGCACGTTCTCCACCAGCGCGGCGAACTCGTCGCCGCCGAGCCGGGCGGCCGTGTCGTCGGCCCGCAGCGCGCCGGCGATCCGGCCGGCCACCGCGATCAGCAGCTGGTCCCCGGTCGCGTGGCCGAGGGTGTCGTTGACGATCTTGAAGTCGTCCAGGTCGATGAAGAGCACGCCGACCACCGAACCGTCGCGGGCGCCGCGGGCGAGCGCGTGCTGCAACCGGTCGGCGAACAGCACCCGGTTGGCCAGACCGGTCAGGGAATCGTGGAACGCCTGGTGGGTGAGCTCGCGTTCGAGCTGGCGGCGCTCGGTCACGTCGCGCAGCGTGACCACCAGGCCGGCGACGGTCTGGTCCGCTCGCAGGTCCCGGCAGTGCATCTCGAGCATCACCTCGGTACGGCGCCGCCCGACAGCCCGGAAGTCCAGGCCCTCCTGCGTCCCCTCGCCACCACGGACAGCGGCCAGCACGTCGGCCAGTCGCAACCGGTCGCCCGGGTGGATCAGGTCGGGCAGGGACACGCCCACCGGGTCGGCGCCCAGCACGTGTCCCGCGGACGGGCTCGCGTACCGGACGCGGTCCTCCTCGTCGATGATCAGGATGACGTCCGAGGTGTTCTGCACCAGCGTGCGGAAGTAGGCCTCGCTGTTGCGCCGGGTCACCTCGCGGCTCAGCGCGATCCGCTCCAGCGCCAGGGCGACCTGGGTGGCCAGCACCTCCAGCGCCCGCTGCAGGCCGAGCAGGGCCCAGGTGGGACCGCCGACGTGCAGCACGCCGACGAGCGGGTCGCCGGTCGGGCGGTCCTGCAGCACCAATGGGCAGCGCAGCACCATGTTGAACTGGGTGAGCCGGACCGCGACGGCCCAGTCGACGTCGCGGGTGGCGACGAGACGGGCGGCCGTACCGGTGCCGCGGTCGTGGTCGGACTGGGCCGCCGCCTCGGGCGAGACGGGCTCCTCCGGCTCGGTGATGGCCATGGCCAGCACCACCCGGTGCGGCACGTCGGCCGGCAGCAGCTGGGCCACGGCCGTGCGGACCGCATTGCCGACCTCGTCGGCGTCGGCCGCGGAGACCAGCGCCGCCGAAGCCTCGCGCAGACCGCGCTCGCGGGCCAGGGCCAGCCGGTGGCTCGCCATGATGCCCGCCATCCGGGCCAGGACCAGCAGGAACGTGCAGGCGCTGAGGGCGGCGACCACGTCCAGGTCGGGCACCTCGCCGTCGGCGCTCACGTGGAAGACCAGCACGGCCGGGGCGACCAGCGAGGCGAGCGCGAGCAGGGCGAGGCGGACCCGGCCCAGCTCGGCCGGCGGAGTGGCGACCGGCTGAGTGAGCGCGGCCATCGAGGGGCTCAGCGCGGCCAGGCCGACGGCGGCGTAGAGCGGGACCCGGCCGAAGGCGGCCAGGAAGGCGATGTCGTCGCGCAGCGTCACGAGATTGCCGCCGACATCCGCGAGCAGCAGGGCCAGGACGCCCGCGGCGAGCCAGCCTCCGGCCGGCAACCGCCGGCCGGAGACGGTCAGCAGCCGGGTCAGCAGGGCCAGGCAGAGCAGGTCGCCGACCGGGAACGCGACCGCGATCCACTGCCCGGCCGCCGACAGCTCGGTGTCGCGCAGGTGTGGACCGATCACGAAGGTCCAGGCCAGCAGGGCCACGCCGGAGGTCAGCGTGAGGGCGTCGAGCAGCCCGCCACGGTCGCGGCGGCCGCCCGTGCGCAGCCGGACGAACCAGTACAGCACCAGCGCCAGCGCCGGGTAGGCGGCGAGCAGCATGCCCGTACCGATCATGTGCAGGCTCGGGACCACCCGCAGCGCCCCCGGTCCGGCGCTGTAGGCGCCGGTGCCGAGCACCGAGAGCACGACGGAGACGGCCAGCAGGTGCCACGGCGCGCGCCGGACCGGGTCGTGCCGGCGCATGCCGGAGACCACAGCCAGCACGGCGGAGACCCCCGCGACCAGGTGTACGGGCAACTGCCAGCCCGGCTCCAGCGCGAAGACGGCGCCGAGCACCACCATCCAGACGCCGAAGAGGGCAGCCGTCGCTCGGGTCGGCATGTTGCTCCTCTCCGCGCGTGGGTGAAAGCCGGACGCTGCCCTGATCGGTCCCGCACCGGAGCAACTGAGCAGAATCGGTACGTGTCCACCGACTTCGTCCGCGCCAACACACGGCTCGCGCCCGTGCCCTTCCTCCCCGAACTGGTGCTTTACCAGGCCGAGGAGCCGATCGAGCTCTGGGAGCGGACAGAGGCGGCCGGCACCGAGCAGCCGCCACCCTTCTGGGCCTTCGCCTGGGCCGGCGGCCAGGCCCTGGCGCGGCACGTGCTCGACGAGCCGGAGCTGGTCAGCGGGCGGGCGGTGCTGGACCTGGCGACCGGCTCGGGCCTGGTCGCGGTGGCGGCGGCGCGGGCCGGGGCCCGCACCGTCACGGCCAACGACATCGATCCGCTCTCGCTGGCCGCCGCCGAGGCCAACGCCGACGCCAACGGGGTGCCGATCCGGTTGGTGGAGGGAGATCTGCTCACGAGCGGGTATCCGGAGGCCGACGTGATCCTGGCCGGGGACGTGTTCTACAGCCGGGAGATGGCCGGGCGGGTGCTGCCGTTCCTGCGGCGCGCGGCCGGGCGCGGCGCGTTGGTGCTGGTCGGGGATCCGGGGCGGGCGTACCTGCCGGTCGACGGGATGATCCGGCGGGCGACGTACGAGGTGCCGGTGCTCGAGGCACTGGAGTCGGTGCCGGTACGGCGGACCAGCGTGTGGCAGGTGGATTTCGCGAGCCGGTAATGGCGGATTGTTCAACAACTCTTGTGTGATCGTTGAACAATCCCTACGGTCAGGGGTGCCTCCATCGAACTACCACGATCCGAGGAGTGCCCATGACCACGCAGACGCCCACCCCCGCCCGTACCCGCCGGACCGCCCTGATCGGCGCCATCTTCCTGATGGCGACCAGCGCGATCGGGCCCGGATTCATCACCCAGACCACCACCTTCACGGCGGCCCTGGGTGCCGCGTTCGCGTTCGGCATCCTGATGTCGATCCTCGTGGACTTCGTCGTCCAGATGAACATCTGGCGGATCATCTCGGTCAGCGGCAAACGGGCGCACGAGCTCGCCAACGCCGTCGTACCCGGCGCCGGTTACGTGCTGGCGGCGCTGGTCATCCTCGGTGGCCTGGTCTTCAACATCGGCAACGTGGCCGGCTCGGGGCTGGGCCTCAACGCCGCCCTGGGCCTGGACCCCAAGCTCGGCGGCCTGATCAGCGCACTGATCGCGATCTCCATCTTCGTGGTCAAGCGGGCCGGGATGGCGATGGACCGGCTGCTCATCGGGCTCGGCGTGCTGATGATCCTGCTGACCGTGTACGTCGCGATCGTCTCGGACCCACCGGTCGGCGCGGCGCTGCGCCAGACCGTCCTGCCCGACGAGATCGACTTCGCCGCGATCACCACCATCATCGGCGGTACGGTCGGCGGCTACATCACCTACTCCGGCGCGCACCGGCTGCTGGACAGCGGCACCACCGGCCCGGAACACATCCGTGAGGTCACCCGCGGCGCACTGACCGGCATCGCCGTCACCGGCATCATGCGCTTCGTGCTCTTCCTGGCGATCCTCGGCGTGGTGAGCGGCGGCGTCGTGCTCAACACCAAGGGCAACGCGACCGCGCAGGCCTTCGAGTCGGCCGCCGGTGAGTTCGGGCTGCGGGCGTTCGGCGTGATCCTCTGGGCGGCGGCCATCACCTCCGTGGTCGGTGCCGCGTTCACCTCGGTGTCGTTCTTCGACGCGTTCTCCAAGCGCTTCAGCGAGCCGCGTCCCCGGTCCTGGGCGACGGTCGCGTTCATCGGCGTCACCACGACGATCTTTCTGCTGATCGGTACCGCGCCGTCGGCCCTGCTGGTCTTCGCCGGCGGGTTCAACGGGCTCATCCTGCCGATCGGCTTCACCATCCTGCTGTACGCCGCGTGGCGGCGTCGCGAACTGCTGCGGGGGTACGCGTACCCGGTGTGGCTGCTCGTCCTCGGCGCGGTGGTCGCGGCTCTGACCTGGTACATGGGCATCATCTCGGCCCGCTCGATCTTCGAATACCTCGCCGGCTGAGCTTCCCCGCGGCGGAAAACCCAGGCAACGACCGGCACCAGGAGGAAACGATGGATCTCAACAGTGACCTCGGCGAGGGCTTCGGCACCTGGCAGCTCGGCGACGACAACGCCATGCTCGACGTGGTGAGCAGCGCCAACATCGCCTGCGGCTTCCACGCCGGCGACCCGCGGACCCTGCTGGCCACCTGCGAACGGGCCGTCACCAAGGGCGTCGTCATCGGCGCCCAGGTCGGCTACCGCGATCTGGCCGGCTTCGGCCGGCGCTTCATCGACTACGACAGCGCCGACCTGACCGCGGACGTGATCTACCAACTCGGTGCGCTGGACGGGCTGGCCCGCGCGGCCGGCGACCGGGTGCTCTACGTCAAGCCGCACGGCGCGCTCTACAACACGATCGTGCACCACGAGCAGCAGGCCGCCGCCGTGGTCGAGGCCGTCCGCCGGTACGACCCGGACCTGCCCGTGCTGGGCCTGCCCGGCTCGGTCTTCCTGCACCTGGCCGAGGAGGCCGGGCTGACCACCGTGCGCGAGGCCTTCGCCGACCGGGGTTACCGCCCGGACGGAACGCTGGTCTCGCGGCGCGAGCCGGGCGCCCTGCTGCACGACCCGGCCGAGGTGGCCGAGCGGATGCTGCGGCTGGTCACGGACCGGACCCTGGTCGCGGTGGACGGCTCGGCGATCAAGGTGGAGGCCGACTCGATCTGCGTGCACGGCGACTCGCCGGGTGCGGTCGCGATGGCCCGCGCCGTGCACGACGCCCTCTCCGGTGCGGGAGTCCCGATCACCGCGTTCGCCGGGGCCGGCTCGTGAAGGCGGCCGCCGACCTGCGGGCGAGCTTCCGGGCCGGGCTGGTCCGCCCGACCGCCGGGCTGGCCCCCGGCGTGGCCCAGGCCAACCTGATCGCCGTGCCCCGCGACTGGGCCTGGGACATGCTGCTGTACGCCCAGCGCAACCCCAAGCCGTGCCCGGTGCTGGACGTCAGCGACCCGGGCTCGCCGGCGACCGTGCTGGCCGATGGCGCGGACCTGCGCACCGACCTGCCGCTGTACCGGATCTGGCGCGACGGCCGGCTCGTCGAGGAGGTGCCGGACGCCACCGCCGCCTGGCGCGACGACCTGGTCGCGTTCCTGATCGGGTGCAGCTTCAGCTTCGAGGCGTCACTGATCGACGCGGGCATCGACGTCCGGCACATCTCCACGGGCCGCAACGTGCCGATGTTCCGTACCTCCCGGAACTGCCGTCCGGCCGGGCGGATGCGCGGTGAGCTCGTCGTCTCGATGCGGCCCGTCCCCGCGGAGCGGGTGGCCGAGGCCGTCACCATCAGCGCGCGCTTCCCGGCCGTGCACGGCGCCCCGGTGCACATCGGCGACCCGGCCGGTCTCGGCCTCACCGACCTGGACCGGCCCGACTTCGGCGACCCGGTGGAGATCCGCCCGGGCGAGGTCCCCGTGTTCTGGGCCTGCGGGGTCACCCCGCAGGCGGCCGTGATGGCATCACAGGTGCCGTACGCGATCACCCACGCGCCCGGCCACATGTTCGTGACCGACGTCCCCGACACGGAATATGAGCGATGACGAGTTTTCTCCGCTGCGGCCGCGAGGCGCTGCTGGCCGAGGTCGACGACCTCGACGCGGCCCTGGCCCTCTATGCCGCGCTGCGGTCGGCGGCCCTGCCCGGGGTGGTCGACCTGGTGCCCGCCGCCCGGACCGTGCTGATCAAGATCGACCCGGCGGTCACCTCGCCGGCGGCCGTCCGCGAGGCGGTAGCCGTTCTCCCCGTGGACACCCGGCACCGGGCCACCGGCGGCACGGTGGAGATTCCCGTGCGCTACGACGGGCCCGACCTGGTCGAGGTGGCCGAACGCACCGGGCTGAGCCCGGACCAGGTGGTCGCGCTGCACACGGGTGCACGGTGGACGGTGGCCTTCGCCGGGTTCGTTCCCGGCTTCGGCTACCTCACCGGCGGTGACCCCCGGCTCGACGTGCCGCGGCGGGACTCGCCCCGTACCCGGATCCCGGCCGGCTCGGTCGCTCTGGCCGGCCGGTTCTCGGGCGTCTACCCGAGCGACAGCCCGGGTGGCTGGCAACTGATCGGCAGCACCACGCAACGCATGTGGGACCTGGACCGGCCGGAGCCGGCCCTGCTGGTCCCCGGCGTCGAGGTGATCTTCAAGGCGGTGGACCGATGACCATGACGATCCTGCGGACCGGACCGCTGACGGTGATCAAGGACGAGGGCCGGCCCGGGCACGCCGGGCAGGGGGTGGCGCCGTCCGGGGCGGTGGACCGCGGTGCCTACGCCCGGGCGAACGCGCTGGTCGGCAACCCGCGCGGGGCCGCCGCGCTGGAGTGCACGCTCGGCGGCCTGCGGGTCCGTTTCGACGAACCGGCGACGGTCGTGCTGACCGGCACCGACGCAGTCCTCACTGTGGACGGTACGCGGACCGCGGTCGAGGAGGTCGTCAGCGTCCCGGCCGGCGCCGAGGTGGCGGTGACCATGCCGCGCCGGGGTCTGCGCAGCTATCTCGCCGTGCGCGGCGGTCTCGCCGTGCCGCCGGTGCTGGGCTCACGCTCCACCGACCGGCTCGCCGGGATCGGCCCGCCCAAGCCGGCCGCCGGCGACACCCTGCCGATCGGCCCGTCCCCGGCCGCCCCGTCTCCCGCCTCGCCGTCCCTCACCGCGTCGTCCGCCCCCTCGGCTTCCCCGGCCGCGTCGTCCGCCGGCTCGCCCTCCGCCGAGGGTGTCGACGGGCCGGCCGATCCGGACGCGCCGCTCGAGGTCGACCTCGGGCCGCGCGCCGGCTGGTTCACCGCCGCGGCGATCGAGACCCTGCTCAGCGCCGAGTTCACCGTCTCACCCAGCAGCGACTCCGTCGGCCTGCGGCTGGACGGGCCCGTGCTGGCCCGCGCCCGCACCGAGGAGCTGCCCAGCGAGGGCGTGGTCCGCGGCTCGGTGCAGGTGCCGCCGGACGGGCACCCGATCGTCTTCCAGGCCGACCACCCGGTGACCGGCGGCTACCCGGTGATCGCCGTGCTCACCCCGGCCGCCGCCGATCGCGCCGCGCAGGCCCGGCCGGGCGCCCGGCTGCGGTTCGTGGTCGCGCCCGAGTGACGGGCCGGGCCCGGCGGCTGATTGACTGACCGGGTGACGACGGTCGAGAAGCCCGGCTCCGCGGCCAGGGCGGTGGAGCAGCTACGCAGTTCGATGATCAACGGTGAGCTGGCGCCGGGCACCCGGCTCTCCGAGTCCTCCCTGACCGGTCCGCTCGGCGTCTCCCGCAACACCCTGCGGGAGGCGTTCTCGACGCTGATCGAGGAGGGGCTGCTGGTCCGCCGGCCCAACCGGGGCGTCTTCGTGGCCAGCCTCACTCCGGCCCAGATCGCGGACATCTACCGGGTGCGCGTCCTGCTGGAGTGCTCGGCGCTGGAGCAGGCCCCGACCGATCCGCCGCGCGCCGAGGGGATGCGGGCCGCAGTCGACGAGGCGCGGCGCGGGGCCGCGGCCGGTGACTGGCGTGCCGTGGGTACGGCGAACATGCACTTCCACGAGCAGATCGTGGCCCTGGCCGGCAGCCCGCGGCTGGACGGCTGGATGCGTCAGCTGACGGCCGAGCTACGGCTCGCCTTCGCGGCGGCCCCGAACATCGAGGCGCTGCACAGCCCGTTCGTGGCGATGAACGACGAGATCGCCACGAGATACGAGGCCGGCCGGGCCCGCGAGGCGGCGCAGATGCTGCGCGACTACCTGCTGACCTCCGAACGCGTCGTGCTGGGCCACCTGCCCTGACCCGGCTCAGCGCGCCGGCAGCAGGTCACGCAGGCCGAAACCGTCCTCCACCACGGCGTCCGGCTCGGGGAAGGCGGCCGGGTCCTCACGGTCGGTGCGCGACGACCGCATCAGGATGACCGCGGCGGCGTCGGCGCGGCGGGCACACACGACGTCGCGCTGGCGGCTGTCCCCGACGAACCAGCACTTCTCCGCGCGTACGCCCAGCTCACGGGCGGCGCGCCAGATCATCTCCGGGTTCGGCTTGCGGACCCCGGCCTCGTCGCTGTAGATCTGCGCGGTGAAGAGCCCGCCCACGCCGGCCTTGGTCAGGAAGTCGCGGTGCGCGGCGCCGCACAGGGTGTTGCTGACGACGGCCATCGGCAGCTGCGCGGCGCGGGCGGCCCGTAACGCCTCCGGGATCCCGGGGCGCAGGGCCCACGTCGAACGCCAGGCCCAGTCGTAGCTGAGCTTCGCGGCGTGCAGGCGTACGGCGTCCTGCGCCCGCCGCGGCCAGTCGGCGGTGACGAAGCGCTGCCAGACCTCGGCGTGGCCGAGCTCGTCGGGATGGTCCTCGTCCCGCCACCCCGCGTACGCCCGGTCCCCGGCGGTCAGCGACCGGTTGATCTCGCCCGGCGTGAGCAGTCCGTCGGTCAGGTTGTAGATCCGGAGCACCAGCTCGGGCGGCGCGGGATCCTGCGGCGGGGCGTCGGCGAGCACCCCGCCGAAGTCGAGGAGCAGGGCGGCCGGAACGCTCAGCATGCCTCCAACCTATCGAGCCGGGCCTATCGCCCGCCGCCGGCCCGCAGCGTCCAGGCACGGACCCCGCCGACGATGCCGGCGGTGTTGGGCACCACCACCACGTCGTCGCCCATCCGGGCCAGCTGGGTGGGAGTGATCAGCCGCGAGTTCCCGCCGCCGAGATAGATCCGGTCCCAGAGGAAGACCGGGCGCAGCCCCTCCACCACGTTGCGGACCCGCCGCGACCAGAGCGCGTCACCGAGCCGGCGCCGCTCGTGCTCGCCGATGTACGTGTCGTAGCTCATCCCCCACCGCACCGGCGCCTGCGACATCTCCAGGTGCGGGGCGAGCTGCCCGCCGTCGAACAGCGCGCAGCCCAGGCCGGTGCCCAGGGTCAGGATCAGCTCGCAGCCGGTACCCGCGACCACTCCGGCGCCGTGTACCTCGGCGTCGTTGAGCACCAGCGTGGGCAGCCCGAACGCCTCGGCCAGCGCGGTCCGCGCGTCGAAGCCGTGCCAGGCGTCGACCAGCTCCGGGTCCACTTTCGTGCGGGGACCGCTGCGGGTCACGTAGTGCGGCGTCGCGACCACCACCCCGTGGCGCAGCATGCCCGGCATGCCGACGGTCACCCGGTCCGCGGTCGGCAGCCGCTCGCCCAGCTCGACCAGCGTCTTGACGAACAGATCCGGGGGCAGCGGATACGGCGTCGGGACGCGCAGCGGCTGGGCTCGCATCGTGCCGGCCTCGTCGAGCACCGACCCCTTGATGCCACCGCCGCCGCAGTCGATCGTCAACGTGAAAGCCACGCCCCAGTGTGCAACGTGCGTCCGGCGGATGACAGTCAGAACCTCGCGAACGATCGGATCGGCATCCGCGGGCCGAACTTGGGCGCGCTGATCCCGCCGGCCGCGAGCAGCTCACACACCCGGCCCCGGTGGCCGGCGAACGGCTCCAGCAGCTCCAGCATCCGGGCGTCGGTGCCACGGGCCTCGCCGGCCAGCGCCCAGGCCACCGTGTTGGGGATGTGGAAGTCGCCGACGCTGACCGCGTCCGCGTCGCCGTACGTGGTGCGGACCACCTCGGCCGCCGTCCACGGGCCGATGCCCGCGATCGCGGTGAGCCGGCGGGTCGCCTCGGCGCTGTCGGCGCACTGCTCCAGCCGGGCGGCGGCCACGGCGGCCCGCTGCAGGGCCTGGGTGCGGCGCTGCTCGACGCCGAACGGATGGAAGACCCAGTACGGCGTCGCGGCGACGGCCTGCGGGTCGGGCGGCAGCAGCAGCCCGGCCGGGCCCGGCGCCGGCTCGCCGAAGTGCTTGACGATCGCCCGGTACGCCCGGTGCGCCTCGATGCCGGTCACCTTCTGCTCCAGGATCGCCCGCAGCAGCCGGTGGAAGATCTGGCCGGTGGCGGGGAAGCGTACCCCCGAGAAGGTCCGGGCCAGCCGGGCGATCAGCGGATGGGCCGCCGCCCGGGCGGGGAAGTCACCGAGGTCGTCGCGCAGGCCGGCGATCGCGTCCGCGCGATCGACCAGCCATTCCGCGCCGGGCCCGTGGCCGGTCGCGGTGACCTCCGCGCCGGCGCGGGCGAGGTGCAGAGAGCCAGGACCCTCGGGGGTACGGGCGGAGAGCCAGAAGTCACGGTCGTCGAACGTGCCGCAGGGGTCGTAGCGGACGACGAGCAGGGAGCGCACAGTCCGGGCGAAGTGGTAGCCGTCCGGCAGCTGCAGCCGGCGCGTCGTCGTCACCCGGGACACTGTGCCACCATCCTGGCGCCCGGGCCACCTTCCGTGCGCCGGGTCATCTCCCGCCGCCCGGCCGACCGTCCCGGGGTGCGGACATGCCGATGGCCCTGACCGCGCTCCTGGTCAGGGCCATCGGTGCGGGTTGGCGGACACCCGAGTCGGTCCGCGTCACCCGGTAGTGGCGGAGCTGCGTAGCTCGGCCCGAGCGGTCCCGCGCCTCCTTTCGTCAGCCGATTCCTTACTCGAACCGCCTGCCGCAGGTCTTGCCGTCCTCAGGGGGGTGGACGGCGGCCGGTCCCGACGGGGGGTCCCTCGCGGGGCGGCGTCACCTCAGGTGGCGCGCCCCGCGGGGTTCGGTCCCGGTGCGGCAGGGCTCCGTACTCAGTTGTTCTGGTTCTGGTCGTTCTGGTTCTGGTCGTTGTTGTTGCCGCCCTGCTGGCCACCCTGGTTCTGGTCGCCACCCTGGTTCTGGTCGCCACCCTGGTTCTGGTCGCCCTGGCCCTGGTCGCCCTGGTTCTGGTCGCCCTGGCCCTGGTCACCCTGGTTCTCGTCACCCTGGTCCTGGTTACCGCCGCCGCCGACCCGGATGCGCACCGCGTCGAAGGCGGGGGTCTGGTTGGCGCGCTGCATCATCGGGATGCGGTGCGAACCGTCACCGGCCCACGAGGCGCACTGTGCATCGCCCTCGGCGGGCAGCCCGGCGACCTGGATGGTCACGGTGTCGGGGGCGCGGCCACCCTGCCGGTCCTCGGTCGCCACGAAGAACGCGGGGACCGGAGCCGGGTCGGGAGCCTCGTTGGTGCTCGCCAGCATGCGGCAGGCGGTGTGGAAGTGACCCCGGACGATGCCGCCCTGCAGGATCGAGCTCTCCACGTAGTACCCACCCTGGCCGGCCGCGAGGAAGCGGTCACGGATCAGGTTGCGGGTGCTCACCTTGAGGGTGAACGGCGTGTTCGGGGCGACCTCGGTGGGCGCCTCGGTGATCAGCAGCGAGGGGTTGTTCTCCTGCGCGCCGACCTCACCGAACTCGGTGGAGACGCAACGGTTGCCGTTCTGGAAACCGTCGTGCGCGTCCAGCTGGCTGTTCTCACAGCTGTTGGCCAGGATGCCCAGACCGGCGCCCGGAGGCGGGGTCGCGGCGCCGCCGCCGTTGTTGCCACCGTTGTTGTTGCCACCGTTGTTGTTGCCACCGTTGTTGTTGCCGCCGGTGTTGCCGCCGCCGGTGTTGCCACCGGTGTTGCCGCCCTCGCCGGCGTTGGTGCCGTTGCTGGTCGAGGGGGCCGGGGACGCGGCACCGCCGTTGTTGCCGCCGTTGCCCTTGCCGCCGCCGCTGTTGTTGCCGGCGTTCTGCATGACCCACTGCCGGCAGCGGGCGCGCATCTGCGCAGTCGTCGGCACGTCGCCGGCGCCGTCGTCCGCGTGCTGGGTCACCTTGCCACCGTTGGTGGTGTAGGTGCCCTTCTTGGTCTTGGTCGACAGCTTCGCCGACTTCGGGGCCTGGAGGTTGTTACAGGCGGCCAGAGCGCGCTGGGTGGAACGCTTGGTGCTCGCGTCCGAAACCTGCGTGACGGTGACGATGCCGCCGAAGGCAACCAGGGTGGCTACCGCGGCGATGATCCGGCGCCGACCGGTGAACCACTTTGACTTCGAGGATTCGCGCCGGTACTGCGACCTTCGCATGGTGACACCTTTCTCTGTCGCACACGTGGCGGGCGGTGGAGCAGCCGCCTGGGGGTGATGCCGTACGGCCTGGTCGGCTGGCCAGGTCGGACCGTCCGCTATCGCGTCCGGAAGATGCGCATGGTGGTGATCACACCGGCCACGAGGGCACCGGCGAGAACGAGGAGGATGACCGAGGTGTTCACGCCCGGTACACCACCGGAGCCCGCCGCGGCGAGCATGGCCGCGTCGACCGGCACCGGACCGTTCTCGGCCGGAGCCGCGGCGGTCGGCAGTGCGCCGTAGTCGACGATGCCGCTGCCCTCCAGCAGGGTCATGTGGGTCATCACGAACTGGTTGGTCTGCTGGGCCAGCTTGCGGACCGCGTCGTTCCGGGTGCTGGCCCGGATGGTCGCGATGGCGGGGAAGATCTTGCCGTGCGCGGCCCGCAGCCGGTCGATGTAGATCTGATCGAAGACCTCGGGCGACGGCGCGTTCTTCATCTCGTTGAGCCAGCCCTGCTGATCGCTGTTCGGCTGGTTCGGCAGCGCGATGCCCAGCTTCTTGGCGACCGCGATGTCGAGCTTGTCCAGCACGACGTGCTGCTGGGAGATGGTGCGGCCGATCTTCACGATCTCCGGGTTCTCGGACTTCTCCACGGCCATGTTGCCGGCCGGAATCTCCCAGAGACCCGCCAGGCGGACCTTGATGACGAAGTCACGGTCGGCGGCGCTGGCACTGCTGCCCTTGCCGGAAGCGGCGTTCTCCGGCGGGATCGGGACGGGGAGGGGTTCTGCGGCGCGGGCCATTCCAGCCGGCGCCAGCAGGACCGTCAGGACCATTGCCAGGACGCCCACCAGCCAGCGGTGATACCGGCGCGAAGAGCGGGCGGCAATCATCTTTTACACCTCCGACAACGATTCGGGTAAACAATTCCGGTGGCCTGTGGCCGGTCGAGCGAAACGCTACGACGAGCGTTTCCGGTCGGGCCCGGGAATGCGATGTATTTAGGCCCGATTTAACGAAGACTTATAGACTTCCGAGCATTCGTGGCGGTGGCCGGCCGACGCCGTGGGCGTCGACCGGCCGCCACCCGTGCAGGTCGATCAGTAGCTGTAGTCGGAACCCGAGTCGGCGCTGCCGGCGTCACCGGCCGAGTCGCTGCCGCCCTCTTCCTCTTCGTCCGACGGCGGCGCGACAGCCTTGGACGGAGCCGGAAGACAGGTCAGGTTCTTCTTGCCGTCGGGAGTGATGACGAACCACTTCTTACCGACGTTCTGGCCCTTCCACTGACCGGGCTTCTTGTCACCGACGTAGGTGTAGACCGGCCACTTGTCGATGGTCAGCTGCAGCGTGCCGTCCTCGCGGACGACGGTGCCGACCTTGTCCGCGTCGACGCCCTTCAGCTTGGGCTTCTCACCCTTGTTGATGACCGAGGGCGGCCAGACCTTGGCGCAGTCGCCGTTGCACTCGGAGACGACCTTCGGCTTCACCTTGTCGTCGTCGAAGCGGTACAGCACGAAGCCGTCCTCGTTCTGGACCGTCTCGCCCATCCGCTTGACCTTCGCGGCGTTGAGCTCCGAGGTCGTCTCGTCCTCGCTGAGCTCGGGAGCCTCGGCCTCGTCACCCTCGGGTGCGTCACCCTCCGGCTCGGCACCGGGAGTCGGGGTGGCGGTCGCGTCGACAGCGTTCGCCGCCGGCTCCGCGCCGTAGTCACTGGCATTGTCCAGTCCCGCCGGGGCGCAACCGGTCAGCACGAACGCCGCCGCGATAGAGGCGCCGACGACCTTCAACTTCCGCTTCTCCGGTACCACTGGTGCCCTCCAACTGGGATCGTCGATCTCCGTGTTCGGGCTGTAGTACGCGCCGGCGCGGCCGGCGGTTGAAGAATCGGCCCAATCAATTTCTTCGAATTTCGATTGAACCGAACGCCGGCGCGGTACGTGATTAGGTGGCCCACCTGCGGTTTTGTCGCACAGCGTGCCGAGGCGATGAGCAATCAGTAATTGCATGGACGGGCCGGTGGGGTCCATAAGCGACGGACATTCATTTGCCGGCGACCGGGGTTCCGCGTCGGCCGGTGGCCCGGCCCGCCTGGTCGCTCGTGCGGAGCCCGGCCGGCTGCGCGGCCGAGCCCGGCCTGGCCGGTCGCAGCGCCGAACTCGGCCGGTCATTTCCCCGGACCCGGCCGGGCCGAGGGCGGAAATGGCCGCACGCCGGGTCGCCCCAGCGCGGCGGGTCACCCCCGCCGAGCCAGCGGAGACCGACAGACCGGGGGCGGTCGCCCCAACGTGGCCGCACTCCCGCCATACCCGGCCAGGGCCGACAACGGCCGCGGGCTGGTCACCGCACCGAACCCCGCCCATCGCCCCCACCGCACCCGGCCGGAGGCCGATAGGCGGAAACGGCCCGGGGCCGGTCGCCCCGGCGCAACCGGTCACCCGCCGGACCTGACCCGGATCGAGCGGCGAGACCCGCCACGGACCGGTCACCCCCGCCCATCGCCCTCGCCGGCCCGGCCAGGGACCGACGGGCGGGAACGGCGAAGCCCGGCCGCGCTGACGCGGCCGGGCTTCGCAGTGCTGAAGTCAGTGCAGGTCAGGGCACGCGGACCAGCGTCTCGGTGGCGCCCTTGTCATCCACCGACTGGATCTGCAGGAAGGCGATGTCCGCCCGCGGCAGCGCCGTCACGGCCTGCAGCAGCAGCGGTTCCGGCTGCGCCGCCGTGCCCCAGCCCTTGTCGCCGACCTTCCAGGACGACAGGACCTCGGCGGCGCCGTCCCGGCGGACCACCACGAGGCGGCAGGTCAGCGGGCCCTTGATGTTCGAGACCGCGAAGGACACCTGGGTGCCCCAGTCCTTGGCCTCCAGGCCCACGTCGGCGCTGACGCCGCTGCGCGGGTCGGTGCCGCCGAGCCGCTCGCCCACCAGGTCGGGGCCGCCGATCCCGGTGCCGCCCTCGGCCGCCGGCAACGGATCGAGCTGCTTGCTCGACCGCTGCTGCTGGTTCGGGTTCTGCGGGTCGTTGTTGTTGCCCAGCCACTGACCGCCGGCGAAGAGCGCGCCGATCGAGAGCATCGCGAAGACCACGACCGCCGCGGCCAGCGAGTACAGCCGCCGGCTGTTGGCCCGGCGACGCTCGCGCTTCACCTCGCCGATCATCGTCTTGAGCATCAGGCCGTCGCGGCGTGACTGTTCGGTCGCCACCAGGGCGTCCGCGTCCACGTCCGAGAGGATGTCCACGACCGGCAGCAGCGACTCGAGCTCGATGGCGCAGGCCGGGCAGTCGATCAGGTGGTCCTCGAAGCGGGAGGCGTCACGCTCGTCGAGCACGCCCAGCGCGTACGACGCGACGTCGAAGTGTTGTTCCTGGGTCATTCCGTCACCCCCCGCTGCTGCAAGGCCGTACGCAGGGCCCGCAGGGCGTAGTACACACGAGACTTGGCAGTGCCCAGCGGCAGGCCGAGAACCTCGGCCGCCTCCGGAACGGTCTTGCCGCGGAAGTACGTCTCGACCAGGATCTCACGGTGCGACTGGCTGAGCGTACGGAGCGCGTCGGTCACGGTCATGAGCTGCAGCACGCGGTCGGTGTCGTCGGCCGTGCTGGGGAAACTCTCCAGCTCACGGTCGTACGTCTCCGGTGGCCGGGCGCTGACGCTGCGGTGGTCGTCGATGGCAATGCGCCGGGCGACGGTGACCAGCCAGGGACGCAGCGACTGCTGGCCCTGGGCACCGAGCCGGTGCGCGTTGCGCCAGGCCCGCAGGAGCGTCTCCTGCACGATGTCCTCGGCCCGCTGCCGGTCGCCGCCGGTGAGCCGCAGCACGAACATCAGCAGGGGACCCGCATGCTCCTCGTAGAGCATGCGGACGAGGGTGTCCTCGTGGCTCGCCGTTTCCGACGCAGCCCCGTGCCGGGCCTGTCGTGGGATCACGGCATCATCATTGTCCGCACCACGGCCTCCGTCGAGAGCCTGCCACCTACCACCGGACCGCTGCTGCGTCATCGCGCACACCCTGTCCGGCGTGAGCCGCTCCATGACCAACGCATGCATCGAATCCTCCAGCCGGTGCTTTCCCCGTCGCCTGTCATACGGCCCGGGGCACCGGCCGGGATCAAAGCGAACGGGAAAATTTCCGGAAGCCCGACGGGCCGACCGGCAGCGAGGCGCAGTTGCAAGAGGTTCCTCCGGGTCCGAGCCGCGAGGGGGCGCGACTTTCATGCATAGACACCGATATGTACTCGGGGGCACGCGAATAATACTCAGCAAGCCGACGGGGACGACAGACGCGGAGTCCGCCATCGGGGCCCCGGAAGGTGAGGTCGGTCGCAGCAGGTGCGGCCGTCCTCACGGATTGTTGGCATTCAGCCGGGAGAGCGGCCCGGGGCGGCACCGGTCCTGACTCGCGCTGGGCCGCCTGGCCAGCGTAAACCGGCCGACCCGGTGCCGCCGGCCCGCGAACGGCCAGCGGTCCATCCGTCCCGGAAAACTCACAAAGATTCCGAATCGCCCACTGAAGCCCTCGCCGGCCCGCCCCGGCCCGGCGCCGCCGGCCCGCCCCTCCAGCCGTACCGCATCGCTGTCGTTTCTGTCCAAGACGGCCGCCTCGGCCGCGATCTAGCGTGGACTGCACGTACTGCCCGAGGGTGAGGAGACACCACGATGCGCGACCTGGTCTACACCGGTTTCATGTCGCTGGACGGCGTCGTGGACTCGCCCGGCGGCGGCCCGGGCGAGGAGCATCGCAGCGGCGGCTGGGTCTTCAAGGACCTCGAGTTCGTCCCGGAGGCCTGGTCGCTGAAGGGTGAGGAGCTCACCGACACGACGGCGCTGATGTTCGGCCGCCGCAGCTATCAGGCGTTCGCGCCGGTCTGGCCCGGCTCCGAGGACCACGCCGGTTACAAGGACCTGCCCAAGTACGTGGTGTCGAGCACGCTGACCGACGACGCCCTGGTCGACGGCTGGGGTCCGACGACGATCCTGCGCTCGACCGAGGACGTCACCGCGCTCAAGAAGGGCGAGGGCGGCGCGATCTTCATCCACGGGAGCGCGGAGCTGGCCCGGCGGCTGTCGGACGCGGGCCTGATCGACCGGTACCACCTGCTCGTCTTCCCCGTGCTGCTCGGCGCCGGGAAGAGCCTGTTCGGGCGGGCCGACCGGGACAAGCACATGCTCACGCTGCGGGAGTCGCAGAGTTACGCGAACGGGATCCTGAAGCTGGTCTACGACGTCGAGCGCTGATCCAGGGCGAGGGCGATCGCGCCGCCCTCGCCCTCGCGCAGTTGCCCGGCGGTACGGCCGACGTAGCAACGCAGTGCCCGGGCCAGGTGCGGCTCGTCGAAGTAGTCGAGCTTGGCGACGACGTCGGCGGCCGGGTCGCCGGCAGCCAGCAGCTCCGCCGCGGTACGGGCGCGCTCGATCTGCCGGACCGCGCCCCGGGTCAGCCCGGTCGCGGCCCGGAACCGGCGTTCGACCGAGCGCTGCGAGACGGCCGGGTGGTGACCCCGCAGCACGTCGGCGACCAGCGGGTCACGGACCAGGGTCCCGGCCCGGACCAGCCGTACGACCAGGGCCTCGGCGTCGTCGGGGCCGGGCGTCTCCCACCGCGTACCGTCCAGCCGGAACGTCCGGCGCGTGGTGTCGGGGAGCCCGATGCCGCCGTCGACCAGCGCCGGCGTGGGCACGGCCCGCAACGAGGTGCCCACCGCCAGCTCGATGCCCGTGAAGCTCGCGCCCTCCGGCACCGGCGCCGTGCCGGTCCGGGTCTCGGGACCGGTGATGCCCGCGTACGCCCGGCCGGCCTGCTGCCAGAACACCAGGCCACAGCGCACCCCGGCGACCGATGTCATCGCCGTGACCTGCTCGCTCGCGCAGGTCCACACGGCGTCGACCCACGGCGAGTCGGACCGGCGCGTCTCGAACCGGAGTCCCACGGGCGACAAGATACGCCGGTGGCGCGGTCAGCGGCTTCTGGCGGTGGCCAGGGTGAGGGCGCGGTGCAGCACCCGGGCGTCGCCCAGCATCCCGCGCAGGCGCCGCTCCAGGCCCGCGATCGGCACGAGATTCTGCGGTGCGCGGGGATCCTTGTACGACGACGAGGCGAACCGCGGCAGGGTCGCAGAGGACAGGTCGGCCAGCTCGATCGCCTCGGCCGGGGTCAGGTCCGGCGAGCATTCGATCCGGACGATGCCCGACCACGGCGCGCCCGAGGCCCCCGGCAGCCGGAGATACCAGGACCAGCCGCCCCAGACCGTGCCCATCTGGAAGACCGGCGTGCGCTGGGTGGGCCGCAACGAGGTCACCACGGTCGTCAGCGCCGCGGGCAGATACTGCTTCTGCTGCGTCTTCACGTAGCCGATCGTGCGGGGCAGCTGCCGGCGGTTACGCAACGGGCCGTCCACCACCAGCAGGTCGGCGCCGTCCGTGCCGCCGTCGCGGGCCGCGCCCGAGATGTCGATCTCCAGCGCGGTCAGGGGCGCCTGGACGGCGGCCGGGAGCTTGCTCGCCTCGCCGGTGCCGCTGACCCGGTGCACCTCGTAGCGCACCGAGCCGGCCTGGAGGTCCTCCGCGCTCGGCGAGGCCGTGAACAAGCCCCGGGCCACCCGGGCCCCGGCCAGCTCAGCGACACCGTTACGCAGGTCGCAGCGCACCACGCCGGCCGCGTACGAGGCGGCCAGCCCGGCGTACGACATGCCGTCCTCCTCGGCCGTCCAGAGACCCGCGTCGTTGCGCCGGACGCCGTCGACCAGGAACACCACGTCGGGGCAGCGGACCCGGGACGAGACGTCGATCGGTGCCCACCGGTCGGCGGGCACCTCGACGTCCGTGTCGACCTGGGCGCTGCTGGGCGACGCCGGCCCGTCCGACGAGTCGCCCTCGAACGACGCCCCGTACGACGGATCCCAGGCGTCGACGAACATCCGCGTCACAGACCAACCCTCTCCACATGTGCCGTACGGGCGTCCTTGTGCACCTCGAAGCGGACCGGTACGCGTTCCGCCAGGGCGTTGACGTGGGTGACCACCCCGACCATCCGGTCGCCGCGGGCGGCCAGGTTCTCCAGCGTCGCCGCCACCACGTCCAGCGTCGCCGCGTCGAGGGTGCCGAAGCCCTCGTCCAGCACGATCGACTCCAGGCTGGCCGCTGTCGTCGACATGCCGGCCAGCTGCTCGGAGAGGGCCAGGGCCAGCGCGAGCGACGCCTGGAAGGTCTCCCCGCCGGACAGCGTGCGCACTCCGCGCCGCAGGCCCGCGTCGTGGTGGTCGATGACGAAGAACTCACCCTTGTCGTGCATCAGGTCGTACTGTCCCCCGGTCAGCTCGCGCAGAATCCGCGACGCGCCGTCGACGAGCAGATCCAACGCCTCCTCGAGCAGCCAGCGCTCGAAGTTGTTGGCCCGCAGGTGCCCGGCCAGCGCCTTGGCCACCCGGCCGTCGCGCAGCAGCGTGGCGCGCTGCTCGGCCAGCTCCCGGGCCTGCTCCCGGCGGTCGGCCAGCCGCTGCCATGCCGCCTCGGCCCGTTCGGCGGCCACCGCGGCGGCCCGGATCAGGTCGGCGTCGGCGCCGCCGGAGGGGGCATTGAGCCCCGCGTCGGTGAACAGGGCCAGCACGGCCGCGCGGGCCTGCTGGGTGTCCGCGTGAGCGGCCTCGACCGCCGACGCGGCCTCGGCCCGGGCTTTCTCCCGCTGCCGGGCGGACGTCCGCGCCCACTCGACCAGCGCGGACCAGGCCGCGGCGAGGTCGTCACGGTCGGCGGGCGGGGGCGAGAACCGGGCCACCGCGTCGCGGACCGTGTCGAACGAACGCCAGGCCGTGCGCTGCTGCTCGTCGGCCGCCGCGACCGCCGCGTGGGCCCGCCGCTGGGTGTCGCGGGCCTCGCGGACCGCCGCACCGGCGTGGTCGAGCTTCTTCTGCAGCTTGGTGAGCTCGTCCAGCTGCCGGCGCAGGGCCTCGACGCCGGGCGAGTCGGCCAGCGCGGCGCGCACCTCGGTGAGCCGGGACCGGTGCTGCTCCAGCTGGGCCCGCTTGCGGTCGAGCCCGCGCTCGAGCTCCCGCGCCACGGCGTCGCGCTGCTTGAACGCCGTCGACGCCACGTCCGCAGCCGCCCGGGCCGCCTTGCCCGTGCGCTCGGCCGCCTGGACCGCCGAGCCCTCGGGCATCGGCGGGACCTCGGTCACCGGCTGGGCACACACCGGGCAGTCGTGGCCCGTCGTCAGGTGCGCCCGCAGAGCGGCCGCCCGGTCCAGGGTCTGGGCCTCGGCGTATTCCGCGCGTGCCTGCTCCAGCAACTGTTCGGCGCCGGTGTGCGCGGCCCGTGCGAGGTCGGCCGCCGCCACGGCGTCCTTGTATTCCACCTCTGCGACGGAGACCTCGCCCGCGAACCACTCGGCCTGGCCGGTCAGCCGGTCCAGCTCGAGGTGGCGGTCCAGCAGCAGCCCGAGCGAACCCGCGTCACCGGCGGCAGCCAGTTCCCCGCGTACCTTCTCCTCGCGCTCCTCGGCCGCGCGCACGCCCGCCGCCGCCTCCTCGGCGCCGGCCCGCGCCGCGGCCGCGGCCTCGGCGACCTTGGCGCTGCCGGCCGGCATCTTCACCCGGGCGAGCACGGCCAGCTCGCCGGCGATCGCGTCGCGGGCCGCGGCCAGCTCGGCCTCGCGGGCCCGGACCACGCTGAGCTGCGGCACCGCCTGCTCGACGGCCCGGGTCAGCTCCCGCATCGCGGTCAGCCGGGTCTCGGCGGCCTCGACGGCCTCGTCGTCGGCGTCGGTCAGCCCGGCCAGCAGCTGGTCGAGGGTGACCAGCTGGGCCTCGGCCTTGGTCGCGCGGGTCGAGGCCTTGGCCTGGACCTCCTCGTAGACGTGCAGGCCGAGCAGGTTGACCAGGATCTGCTGGCGGGTGGCCGGCTTGGCGTGCAGGAAGTCGGCGAACTGGCCCTGCGGCAGGATCACGCAGCTGGTGAACTGCTCGTACGGCAGCCCGACGGCCTCGACGATCGCGCTGTCCATCTCGGCCGGGGTGCCGGCGAGCACGTCACCGAGGTCCTCCAGGCTCATCCCGGTGTCGAGCCGGGTGACGTCGAAGCCCGGCGGCATGAGCTGCAGGCCGGCACCGGCCGTCTTGACGTTGCCCCGGCCGTCGCGGCGCACCACCCGGGTCGCCACGTAGCGGGAACCGGCGGACTCGAAGACGAGCCGCACCCGGGCCTCGGTGGCCGAGGGCGCCAGCGCGTTACCGATGCCGCGGCTGCCTCCCCAGCGGGGCACAGTGCCGTAGAGGGCGAAGCAGATGCCGTCGAGCACCGTGGACTTGCCCGAACCGGTCGGTCCGACCAGCGCGAAATAGTCCGCGTCGGTGAAGTCGACGGTGGTCTCGTCGCGGAAGACCGTGAAACCGGCCATGTCGAGCCGTAGCGGCCTCATGAGTGGGTGCTCACCTCGTCGTAGAGCTCGTCGAAGAGTTCCCGGACGCCTTCCTCGGCGGTGCCGCGACTGTCCAGATAGTCACCGAAGAGCTGGCGCGGGCTGCGCCCGGCACGCTGCGCCATCCGCTCCCCGGCCCGGTCGGGCACCATGTCCGGATCGATGCGCACCTCGAGCGCGTTGGGCAGCAGCTCCTGGACGTCCTCGCGCAGCCCCACCCGTGGCGTCTCACGGACGAATACACGCAACCAGGCATCCGGAAGGTTCACCGTGGCGAGCTGATCGAGTGAGCCGCGCACGGTGCGCAGCGTCCGGGCCGAGGTCACCGGCACGTCGCGGACCTTCGCCGCCTTCTCGGCCGACACGTCCACGATCGCGACGGAGCTGATGTTCTCCTCCTCGCCGAAGTCGACGGCCAGCGGGCTACCGCTGTAGCGCACCGGGCAGGGGCCGATGACCGCCTGGGAACGGTGCAGGTGGCCCAGGGCGACGTAGTGCGTGCCGGGCGGGAAGACGGTGGCCGGGACCGCGTACCCCATGACGGTGTGGGCCTCGCGCTCGCCGCCACCGGCGCTGGCGCCCACCACGGTCAGGTGGGCGGTGAGCAGGTTGACCACGCCGGGCTCACCGAAGTCCTCGGCGAGCCGGGCGATCAGCCGGGCGATGTGGTCGGCGTACGTCTGGCTCGCCTCGGCCGCGGTCAGCTCGTACATCTCCACGGCGCGGATGGCGTAGCGCTGGGAGAGGAAGGGCAGCGCGGCCAGCCGCCAGCGCTCACCGCCGGCGGTCGTACCGGTCAGGATCAGGTCGTCGGGCCTGTCCCGCACGGATCCGCGCAGCGTGATCCCGGCCGCCTCGGCCCACGGGCGCAGCGCGTCCAGCGCCTGGCCGTTGTCGTGGTTGCCGCCGATCGCGATCACCGTGGCGCCGGTCTGCCGCAGCGCCGACAGCGCCCGGGTCACCACCCGGACGGCGTCCGGCGACGGCGCGGCCGTGTCGTAGAGGTCACCGGCGATGATCACGAGGTCCGGCTGCTCGGCCCGGGCGATCTCCACGACCTGGCCGAGCACGCGGATGTGTTCCTCGTGCCGGGTCCGGCCCTTCAGGACCTTCCCGACGTGCCAGTCGGACGTGTGCAGGATGCGCATCGCTCCATCTTTCGCCGTTTGGTGTTGACGTGCGCCGGAGACGCCCTGGAAGGCTAGAACGGGATGTCGTCGTCGGACGAACCGCCGCGGCCACCGACCACCGCGAACGGGTCGACGCCCTGCACGATCGAGCGCATCGTGGCTGCCGGGGGCGGTCCCGACTCGGACTTGCGGGTGGCCCAGGCCGGGAAGGGGAACTCGACACAGAGTGGGACGGGGATGTCCGGCTGGTTGACGAACATCGTGCCGGGCCGGGCCAGCAGGGCCCGCTGACGCATCGCCGGGGGCAGGAAGCCGTACTCCGGGCGGGACGCCTCGGCCGGGTCGAGGCGGCCGACCACCCGGATCGCGGAGTTGGTCACGATCCGGCGCTCCACCTCGCTGGCGGTCTGCTGCGCGCCGATCAGGATCACGCCCAGCGAGCGGCCGCGCTCGGCGATGTCGAGCAGCACCTCCTTGATCGGGGACGAGCCCTCGCGGGGGGCGTACTTGTTGAGCTCGTCGAGCACGACGAAGAGCAGGGGGCGGCCGGTGCCCGACTTCTCCTTGTCGTCGAACTCCGTCTTGAGGGTCACGCCGACCACGAAGCGCTGCGCGCGGTCGGGGAGGTTGTGCAGGTCGACGACGGTGACCTGGGCGCTCTCGGCGGTCTTGATCTGGTGCGGGCGGCGGGCGGCGAGGTCACCGCGGATGAGCCGGGCCAGGTCGCGCTTGCTGCCGATCAGCCGGCGGGCGAACGCGTTGACGGTGCCCATGTTGACCGCGCTGCCGGCCCAGGTGGAACGGGTCTCGTCGTCGGTGAGCTGGTCGACGACGTGGTCGACGAGGTCGCCGTACGACGACAGCCGCCGCCCGTCGATGCTGATGCCCCCCTCGGCGGGCACCGCGTGCCGGGCCAGGTGTGCGGTGACCGAGTGGACGACCATCGTGTACTGCTGGCGCTCGTCGTCGGCGTCGGCGAAGACGTACGGCAACAGCCGCTTCTCGCAGAACTCCTCGAGCGTCCAGTAGAAGCTGTCGACCCCGGTGAGCCGGCTCTGCACGTCGGGCGCCCCGGAGGAGTCACCGGCCCGTGGCGGCGCGTAGACCCGCACGTCCGGGAACGGCGTCGCGGGCAGGCCGAGCCGGGCGTACGCCGCCTCGGTGGCCTCGTCGAGCTTGGTGTTGGGGTGGTCGAGGAAGAGCAGGTCCTCACCCTTGACGTTGAAGATCAGGGCGCGGGCGTTGACCGCGTCGCCGCCGAGCTGCCCGGAGCGGAACACCGAGTAGAGCAGGAAGGTGGCGAAGCTGGTCTTGGTGGCCACGCCCGAGATGCCGGAGATGGACACGTGCGCGCCGCGGGTGCCGTCGAGGAAGTCGGCGTTGAGGAAGACCGGCACGCCGTCGCGGCCGGTGCCCATCGGGACCCGCCGCTCCATCCGGTCGAAGTGCAGGGCCGCGTCGCGCGCGGCGCCGGAGGCGCGGTGCACGACGGCGCCGGGTGCGGGTGGCACGTAGAGCTCGGGGTCGACCCGGGTGGTGGTGATCTCGGCCGCCTCCTGCACCAGAGCCGGCAGGGTGCCCTCGGCGATGGCGAAGACGTCGGAGTCGAACTGCGCGCCCTCGTGCCGGGCGCGGACCTGGGTGACCACGCCGGCGATCGTCACCGGCTCGCGGCCGGGCAGCTCCCGCTTGGTCACCACGACGTCGTCGAGCTGCAGATAGCTGCCCGGCGTGACCGCCGTCCAGAACTGCAACGGGGTGGCGTCGGCGGTGCCGAGGACACGCCCGACCGGTTCGCTTACTTCGACCACTTCGTCAGACACGCCGATCATGTTGCACCAGACGTATGACATCCGACGGACGGCACGTCGGTTGGCACGCGTTGTCCACAAGTTCTAGGGGTCATCCACAGGGTTGTCCACAAGTTCTAGCGGCTGCGGGCGTACCGGAGGAAAAGCATGTCGCCGTCGGCCAGGATGCCGGCCAGCGACATCTCCCGCGGCGGGCCGTCCGGCCCGGCCGCGATCCGGCCGGCCGCCCCGCCGACCAGCCGGGGAGAGACCGTCAGGCACAGCTCGTCGATGAGATCGGCGGCGATCATCGCGCCGAGCAGACGCGGACCGCCCTCGCAGAGCAGCTGGGTCGCGCCGCGTGCGTGCAGCTCACCGACCGCCGCGGCCAGGTCGACCGACTCCTCACCGAAGGTGACGATCTCGGCCACCTCGGCCAGGGCCGCCCGGCGGTCGGCCGGCGCCCCGGCGTGGGTGACGATCAGCGGCCGGACCGGCGCGTCCGAGAAGACGAGCTGCCCAGGATCCAGATCGAGGGAGCCGGAGACGACCACCATGAGCGGGAACGCGGGCAGGCCGTGGTCCCGGCGCCACTGCCGGGCCGGCTCGGTGAGTCGTAACGCGTCGTAGTTCTCGGTGCGGACCGTGCCCGCCGCGACCACCAGCGCGTCGCAGACCGTCCGCAGTGTGTCGAAGATCATTTTGTCGCCCGGGCCACCCAGGCCGGCTGACTTGCCGTCCACCGTGACGGCACCGTCGATGCTGGCCACGAAATTGACCCGCAGGGTGGGCTCCGGCCGGCGCGGATAGCAGGCGGCCAGATCGGCGTCGCGGACGTCGATCACGGTGCCGCCGGGCCGGTGACCGGCGGGGTCGGCTCGACGGGACGGTGCTGGCAGTCGCACCACGACCCGCCCCGGCAGTCCTCGTGACGGCGCTCCCGGCAGGCATGACAGATCATCCCTGAACCCTAGGCGGCCGGAGCCCGTACGGCAGCCGATGAACCGGTCAAGGTCAAACCCGACCGCGTACGGGCGAGACATCGGCGGTCCTGAGGGCGATAATGCCCGGATGACCAGGCAACCCGTCCGTGCACCGGGGCGACCGACGCTCGACGCCGTCGCGGCGCGCGCCGGCGTCGGCCGCGGCACCGCATCGCGCGTCCTGAACGGGTCGACGCAGGTCAGCGCGCAGGCCAAGGCCGCCGTCGAGGCCGCGATCCAGGAGCTGGGCTACGTCCCCAACCGGGCGGCCCGCTCCCTGGTGACCCAGCGGACGGACTCGGTCGCGCTGGTCGTGTCGGAGTCCCAGGAGCGGGTGTTCGGCGAACCGTTCTTCGCCGGCGTGCTGCGTGGCATCAACGCCGCCCTGCTGGAGACGCCGCTGCAGCTGTGGCTGGCCATGGCCGCCTCCCCGGAGCAGCGCGAGCGGGTCGAGCACCACCTGACCGGCCAGCACGTCGACGGCGTCCTGCTGCTCTCCCTGCACGACGACGACCCGCTGCCGGCCGTGCTGCGCGAGCGCGGCATGCCGTTCGTCTTCGGCGGCCGGTCCGCCCGGGCCGCGGAGAGCGACTTCTCGGTCGACGTCGACAACTCCGCCGGCGCCCGCAAGGCGGTCGAATACCTGCTCGGCAACGGCGCCCGGCGGGTGGCCACCATCGCCGGACCGCAGGACATGGAGGTCGGCCGGGCCCGGCTGGCCGGCTATCGCGCGGCGGTGGGCGGGCCGGAGCTGGTCGCGTACGGCGACTTCAGCGAGGCCGGCGGGGTCAAGGCGATGCGGGCCCTGCTCAACCGCGAGCCCGACCTCGACGCCGTCTTCGTCGCCTCCGACCTGATGGCCAGCGGGGCGTTGCGGGCCCTGCGCGACGCGGGCCTGCGCGTGCCGCAGGACGTGGCGGTCATCGGCTTCGAGGACGCGCCGGTGGCCCGCCAGTGCGAGCCCCCGCTGACCACGGTGCACCAGCCCGTCGAGGAGATGGGCCGGCGCATGGCCGAGCTGCTGGTGTGCCGGATCCGCCGGGAGCCGGTCGAGAATTCCCACGTTCTGCTCGACACCCATCTGGTCCGTCGCGCCTCCGCCTGAGCGGTCCTACTCTCGAGTGTGATTCCGGGCATATCTCTGTGCCTTGACCACCGGGACACGGCGCCGCAACCGGGGCGAAACGCCGCTTCGGCAATCTGTGACCTCGGGACGGCACCGCCGTGCCGTTCGCCAGACGGGAGGAGTTGCATGTTGCTGCGGGTACGGGTCACCCTGCCGGACCGCCCTGGAGCCCTCGGTCAGGTCGCGCGCACGCTGGGCGTCGCCGGGGCCGACATCGTCCAGGTCGTCGTGCTGGAGCGGCTCGGCGGGCGGGCCGTGGACGACTTCACCGTCGTCTGGCCGGGCGCCTCCCGCGTCGAACGGCTCCTCGCCGGCCTCGCCGCCATCCCGGGCGTGCAGGTGGACGGCGTCTGGCGGGCGATCGGCGCACCGGTCTCCGGCGGTCACGACGCCGAGCTGCTGGCCCAGGTCGCGGCCAACCCGGTGGACGGGCTGGCCACGCTGGTCGACGCCGTTCCCGGGCTGCTGGCCGCCGACTGGGCCGCGGCCGCGATCGTGCCGGCCGACTGGGCCGCGCGCACCGCCGCACCACCGCGCCCGGTCCCGGCCGACGAGCCGTCCCTGCGCCTGCCGACCGGCAATGAGCCCACGGTGACGTACGCGAGCTGGCGCGCCCCGTCCCCGCTGCGCCTGCCCGAGGTGACCCCGCTGCGCGCCCGCCCGATGACCGGCTCCGACGGCACCCGGTACGCGGTGGCCCCGTTCGGCCGCGCCGGTCTGGTCCTGGTCATCGCCCGCAGCGACGACGACGAGCTGCCCGCCGCCGCCTTCCACATCACCGAGGTGGACCGGATCGCCCAGCTGGTCCGCGCGGCCGCCGTGATCCTCGGCGACCGCCTCGACCGCACCGGTGTGCCGCCGGTCGCCACCGCTGTGATCGACCCCTCATAGTCGTCCCAGCTCAAGCAATGCGCAGGTAACACCGGCGAGAGACGCTTAAGTTCGGTTGAGCGGATCGATCCGGGAGAGGGAGTGCCGAGCATGGCGCTGTGGCGCATCAGGGCAACCGTCGAGGACAAACCGGGCTACCTCTCCGTGCTCACCGCGAGCCTCGCGCTGCGCTCGGTCAACATCCTCGCCGTCCAGGTGCACACCACCGAGGGCGGCGCGGTCGACGACTTCCTGGTCGACGCGCCGGACACCATGTCGGAGCAGGAGCTGCAGGCCGCGATCGCCCGCGGCCGCGGCCGGGACGCCTTCGTCACGCGGGCCGAGGCCCAGGGCCTGGCCGACCAGCCGACCCGGGCCCTCGCGCTGGCCGGCCGGCTGGTGCACGATCCCGATTCGCTGGGCGAGGCGCTGGTCACCCTGCTCGATGCGGCCGAGGTGCGCTGGCGGCCCGAGGGCACGGTGGTGCTGCACGGCTTCGACGAGGAGCGGATGACGCTCATCGACCCGGCCGGCGGCAGCTACGAGGTGCTGCGACCGGCACCGGCCTTCACCCCGGCCGAGTACGCCCGCGCGCAGGCGCTGGTCGAGGTGAGCGGAGCCCTGGTGCGCCGCACCACCGACCAGACCACCCTGCTGCTGCCGGACGGCGCCGAGCTGCTGATCCGCCCCGCGACCGGCGACGACGTCGAGGGCGTCCGCCGGCTGCACGCCCACAGCTCCATGCTGTCGCGCCGGCGCCGCTACCTCGGTGGCGCGCAGATGCCGTCGGAGGCCCGCCTGCGCCGCATGCTGGAGCCGGTGAACGGCCTGACGCTGCTCGCCCTGCACGTCGATCCGGCGAGCGGCGAGGAACGGGTCGTCGCGATGGCCAACCTGCTCACCGAGGGCGACCTCGGTGAGGTGGCCGTACTGGTGCAGGACGCCTGGCAGCGCCGGGGCATCGGCACGGTGCTGCTGCGCCGGCTGACCGCCTGGGCGGCCCGGATGAACTTCTCGGCCCTGGTGGCGCACACCGGTGCCGACAACGTCGCGATGCTGCGCACGCTGCGCCGGTTCGGCGTCGCGGAGGGCGGCGACCGCGACGGGGCTCTGCTGACCCTGACCCTGCCGGTGGCGGGCCACCGGTCGGCGAGCGACGAGACTCCTGCCACCTCCGGGTGACGGGTGAGAGCGGCGACGGCGGGCCTGAAACGAGGTCCGCCGTCGCCGATGGGTTCGTCCAGGACTGGCCCTAGGAGTGCCGCACTCCGTGCTCGACGCAGGTCGCCGTCCAGCCGGTCGGCACGACCTGCACCTTCATCCGGCGCCGGCAGTCCGGGCAGAAGCGTGGTGGCTCCAGCTCACGGGCCGCCGCGCAGGCCGAGTGGTCGCCCTCGGTGGCCGCCTGACCGCACCGGTCGCAGTACATCAGCACCGTCACAGCGTCGCCGAGAGCGCCTTGACCGGCATCTTCAGCTCCTGGAGGAGCTCCAGGTCGGAGGTGGCCGGGCGGCCCAGCGTCGTCAGGTAGTTGCCGACGATCACCGCGTTGATGCCGCCGAGCAGGCCGTCGCGCGTACCCAGGTCGCCCAGGGTGATCTCGCGGCCACCCGCGTACCGCAGGATGGTCCGGGGCATCGCCAGCCGGAAGGCGGCGATGGCGCGCAGCGCGTCCTTGCCCTCCACCACCGGGCGGTCGCCCAGCGGGGTGCCCGGGCGCGGGTTGAGGAAGTTGAGCGGGACCTCGTGCGGGTCCAGCTCGGCCAGCTGCGCGGCGAACTCGGCGCGCTGCTCGACGGACTCGCCCAGGCCGAGGATGCCGCCGCAGCAGACCTCCATGCCGGAGTCGCGCACCATCTTGAGCGTGCCCCAGCGCTCCTCCCACGAGTGGGTGGTCACCACGTTGGCGAAGTAGGACCGGCAGGTCTCGAGATTGTGGTTGTAGCGGTGCACGCCCATCGCGACGAGCTCGTCGACCTGCTCCTGGGTGAGCATGCCCAGGCTGGCCGCGACCTGGATGTCGACGGCCTCCTTGATCGCCTTGACGCCCTCGCGCATCTGCGCCATGAGCCGCTCGTCGGGCCCCCGCACGGCCGCCACGATGCAGAACTCCGTCGCGCCGGTCGCCGCGGTCTGCTTGGCCGCCTCGACCAGCGAGGGGATGTCCAGCCAGACGGCGCGCACGGGCGAGGTGAACAGGCCGGACTGCGAGCAGAAGTGGCAGTCCTCGGGGCAGCCGCCGGTCTTGAGCGAGACGATGCCCTCGACCTCGACCTCCGGGCCGCACCACTTCATCCGGACGTCGTGCGCCAGCTGGAGCAGCTCCGGCAGATCCTCGTCGGGCAGCCGCAGCACCTCGAGAATCCCCGCCTCGTCGAGCCCGGCACCGTCGGCAAGAACCCGGGCCCGGGCCCGGTCGAGGATCTCTGGCATGCCCGTACCCTACAAGGCGTTCCGCGCGGCGGGGATGTCGGAGCCGGGTGGTAGTTTGCCCGGCGGACGGGGTTCGGCGATGAGAGGGCGAGGGTGCTTTGGCGGGCTGGCAGGAGGCGCTCGAGCGCCAGGCCCGCACGCGGGCCAAGGCCGGGCTGACCAGGATCTTACGGCCGCGGCCGGCCGGCGACACGGTGGTCGACCTGGCCGGCAACGACTACCTCGGCCTGGCGGTGCACCCCGGGGTGATCGCGGCATCGGTCCGGGCCCTGCAGGAGTACGGGCTGGGCGCCACCGGTTCGCGTCTGGTCCGCGGCTCGACCCGGGCCCACGAGGCGCTGGAGACCGAGCTGGCCGGCTGGCTGGGTGCGGAGCAGGCGCTGGTCTACTCGTCGGGTTATCTGGCCAATCTCGGTGCGGTCCGCGCCCTGGCCGGCCCGCAGACCCTGCTCGTCTCGGACCGCTACAACCACGCCTCGCTGATCGACGGCTGCAAGAGCTCCGGCGCCGAGGTGGTCGTCGCCCCGCACGCCGACCCGGCCGCGCTCGCGGCGATCCTCGACGCCCACCCCGGCCGGCCCGCCGTGTTCGTCACCGAGTCGGTCTTCTCCGTGGACGGCGACCTCGCGCCGCTGGCCGAGCTGCACGCGGTGACCTCGTCCCGCGACGCGCTGCTGCTGGTGGACGACGCCCACGCCGTGGGTGTCCTCGGCACCGAGGGCGCAGGTGGCGTCGCGGCGGCGGGTCTGGCGGGCAAACCGGACGTCATCGTGACGGCGACCCTGTCGAAGTCCCTGGGCGGCGCGGGTGGTGTGGTGGCCGGGCCGGCCGCGCTCATCCGGCACCTCGTCGACACGGGCCGCACCTTCATCTACGACACCGCCCCGCCCCCGGCCGTGGTGGCAGGCGTGCACGCGGCGCTGCGGCTGGCCCGGGCCGCGGATGACCGCCGGGCCGTGCTGGCCGCGCGGGGTGCGCTGACCGCGCGGCGGCTCGGCGCGGCCGGGTTCGAGGTGTCGCGGCCGGCGGCCGGGGTGCTGTCGGTCCCGGCGCCGGGCCCGGAGGCGGCGGTGACCTGGGCGGCGGACTGCGCGGACCGGGACATCGCGGTGGGCTGCTTCCGCCCGCCCTCGACGCCGGACGGCTCGTCCCGGCTGCGCCTGACCCTGAACGCGGGCGTCGCGGCGGCGGACTTCGCGCGGGCCCTCGACGTGATCGTGGAGTGCGCACCGTGACGTGGGACCAGACCGCCCCGACCCGCTCCCCGGAGGAAGACCCCCGCCCGGTCTCCCCGGCGATCCCGGCTCCGATCTCCCCCGCGACCCCGATCCCCGTCTCCCCCGGCGTGGGCCCCGCCTCGCCCGAGGACGCCGATCTCTCCCCGGAGACGATCCAGGCCACCGTCGAGCCGGAGCCCGAGCCGGCCACCCGCGCCGCGGCCCGCCCGGCCGAGGCCGGCGAGTGGCGCGGCATCGTCCTGGTCACCGGCACCGACACCGACGTCGGCAAGACCATCGTCACCTCGGCCATCGCGGCCGCCGCCCAGGCCGCCGGGCTGCGGGTGGCCGTGGTCAAGCCGGGCCAGACCGGCACCGCCGGCGGCGGCCCCACCGACATCGACCTGATCACCCGCCTCGCGCACCCGCACACCGCGCGCACCCTGGCGTCGTATCCCGAGCCGCTGGCTCCGCTCGCAGCCGCGAAGGTCGCCGGGATGGCGCCGCTGGAGCTGTACGAGGTCGTGGACGCGATCCGGGCCGAGGCGGAGAAGCACGACCTGGTCCTCGTCGAGGGCGCGGGTGGCCTGCTGGTGCCGATGGGCGTCCGTCCTTCGGGTGAAGCCTGGACGGTGGCCGACCTCGCCACCACGCTCGGTGGCCGCACCATCGTGGTGTCCCGCGCCGGCCTGGGCACGCTCAACCACACCGCTCTGACGCTGGAGGCGCTGGACCGCCGGGGTGTGCCGGCCAAGGTGGTGCTGGGCGCCTGGCCGGCCGAGCCGGAGCTGGTGCACTGGGCCAACCTCACCGAGCTGGTCCCGCACCTGGTCGGCGCGCTGCCCGACGGTGCCGGCGGGATGGAGCCGGGAGTCTTCCAGCGGTCCGCCCCCGGCTGGTTGACCCCCGCGCTGTTCGGCGTGCTCGACGACTGGCGGGTCTGGGCCGACGAGGTCAGCTGATGGAGATCACCATCGCGGTGGCCGGTCCCGCGGACGCCGGCGAGGTGCTCACGGTGCGGCGGCTGACCACCGCTGTCGAGGAGGCGCTGGCCGGCCGGGTCGACCGCTTCGAGCTGTTCACCGGTGCCACCAGCGAGGCCAACCTGCGGCTCTACCGCGGGCTCGGGTACGTCGAGTCCGGCTGGGGGCCGGGCGCCGCTCCGGTCGGCATCACGTACCTGCAAAAGCGGGTTTGAACTGTTTTTCCTGCCTGCCGCCGCGCGGCGGTAACCGAGTGTCTATAGCCTGTGGGGCTCGTGATCCGAACGCCTGAGGGGCTGAAACTGTCGTGGATGGCATAGGCGGGCAGGTCTTGCTCGTGCTGGTGCTGGTGCTGGTCAACGCGGCCTTCTCCGGTAGCGAGATGGCACTGGTGTCGTTGCGTGACAGCCAGGTGCACAAGCTGGAACGGTCCTCCCGGCGCGGCCGGGTGCTGGGCCGGCTCACCCGGGACCCGAACAGGTTCCTGGCCACCATTCAGATCGGTATCACGCTGGCCGGCTTCCTGGCCTCGGCCGCCGCCGCGGTCTCGCTGTCCCGGCCGCTGGTCGAGCCGCTGGGCTTTCTCGGCTCGGCCGCCGAGCCGGCCGCCATCGTCGTCGTCACCATCGTGCTGACGTTCGTGACGCTGGTGATCGGGGAGCTGGCGCCGAAGCGGATCGCCATGCAGCGCACCGAGGGCTGGGCGCTGCTGGTGGCGCGCCCGCTGGACATCCTGTCCACGATCTCCCGGCCCGCCGTCTGGCTGCTCAGCGTGGCCACCAACCTGATCGTCCGGCTGGCCGGGGGTGACCCGTCGGCGCAGCGCGAGGAGGTCAGCACCGAGGAGATCCGGGACATGGTCGCGGCCCAGCAGGACTTCTCGATCGAGCAGCGCACCATCATCAGCGGGGCGTTCGAGATCGCGGACCGGATCCTGCGGGAGATCCTGGTGCCGCGCCGCGACGTGCTGACCCTGGCGACCGGGCTGGCCGCGCCGGAGGCCCTGAGCCAGCTGATCGCCGGTGGGCACTCGCGTGCGCCCGTGGTGGGGCCGGCCGGGCTGGACGACGTCTTCGGCGTCGTGCACCTGCGGGACCTGGTGGGCGCGCAGGGGCCGGTCGACGCGGTGGCCCGGCCGGGGCTGTTCCTGCCGGAGACGCTGCGGGTCTCCGACGCGCTGCGGCAGATGCGCTCCGAGCGGCAGCAGATCGCCCTCGTGGTCGACGAGCGCGGCGCCATCGACGGCATCATCACCATGGAGGACCTGGTCGAGGAGATCGTCGGGGAGATCTACGACGAGACCGACCGCGACGTGCAGTCGGTGGTCAAGGAGGCGGACGGCGCCCTGCTGATGCCGGGTTCGTTCCCGATCCACGACCTGCCCGACATCGGCTTCGACAACTCGGGCAACGACGAGGGCGACTACACGACCGTCGCCGGCATGGTGCTCGCGGTGCTCGGGCACATCCCCACCGAGCCGGGTGAGGTGGTGACGCTGCCGCAGTTCACCGCCGAGGTCGTCGAGGTGACCGGCCGGGCGATCACCCGGGTCCGGTTGCGCGCGATCCCCCGTACCGAAGAGGACGACGAGGAATAGGGCCCCGCGGGTCTGACAATTTGTGCGACATTCGCGTTCGCCGCGATGATCGTGGCCATTTTGGCGCGCGCGCCCATTGCGGACGACCTGGCCGTTCTCACTAGGCTCTCAGTGACCGCGAGCGATCATTGCGTGAGGTGGTTCCCCCATGACGAACAGCAGCCCCGTATCGGGCAATGCCTATGAATACCTGGACAGTGCCGGCCCCGAGGAGCAGCGCCGGCTGGAGGCCGTGCGCCGCTACCGGCTGGTGGACCAGCCGGTCGAGGACGCGTACGACCGGATCGCCTTCGTGGCCGGCGCCATCTTCGACGCTCCCATCGCGACGGTGTCGCTGGTGGAGCAGGACCGGGTCTGGCTCGCCGCCTGCCAGGGCCTGACCGGCGTCCGCGAGGTCGGCAAGGAGCCGGGGCTGTGCGCCTCGGTCATCGCGCAGGACGACGTCTACGTGATCAACAACGCCGCGGTCGACCCGCGCACCCTGGAGCACCCGCTGGTCCGCGGCGAGCTGGGCCTGCGGTTCTACGCCGCCGCCCCGATCCGCACCCACGACGGCTACCGGCTGGGCACGGTCAACGTGATCGACAACCGCCCCCGTGAGGTGACGGAGCGCCAGCTGACCGCCCTGGAGCACCTGGCGTCCATGGTGTCGGACGAGCTGGAGCTGCGGCTGATGGTGATCCGCAGCGCGGCCGCCGAGCAGCGGATGCGCGAGAGCGTGCACTGAGAGTCCGCGGTGCGGGAGCGGGGACGGCCACCGTGGGCGTAGGAATGTGTGGCATCGGGTAAACGCCGGTGCCATGCGGACTCCCCGGAAGATCGCCGTGGTCGCCCACCGGCGCAAGACCCTCGGCGGCGGGCTCGACGAGCTGCGCCGGCTCATCACCGACGAGGGCGTCGACGAGCTCGACTGGCACGAGGTGCCCAAGAGCCGTAAGGCGCCCAAACAGGTGCGACGGGCCCTCGCGAAGGAACCGGACCTGCTGCTCGTATGGGGTGGCGACGGCATGGTGCAGCGCAGCCTGGACACCGTCGCCCGCACCAAGGGCGGCGCCAAGGTCCCGGTCGGCATCATCCCGGCCGGCACGGCGAACCTGCTGGCCACCAATCTGGGCGTGCCGCACGACCTCGCCGAGGCGGTGCGGATCGCGTTCCACGGCGAGCGGCACAAGCTGGACCTGGGGGTGCTCAACGGCGAGCACTTCGCGGTCATGGCCGGCATCGGCTTCGACGGCGCGATGATCCAGGACGCGGACGGCAAGCTGAAGGACCGGCTGGGCAAGCTCTCGTACGTCTACACGGGCATGCGCCACCTCAACGGCGAGGCACCGAAGGCGACGATCAAGGTGGACGGCACGCCCTGGTTCTCCGACGACGCGAGCTGCGTGCTGGTCGGCAACGTCAGCACGGTGACCGGCGGCATCAAGGCCTTCGACGACGCCAAGCCGGACGACGGCTGGCTGGACGTCGGTGTGGCGACGGCTCGCGGGGTGACCCAGTGGGCCCGCACGATGGGCCGGATGGCCGTGGGCCGCTCGGAGGACTCGCCGTTCGTGCACATGACCCGGGCCCGGCGCATCGACGTCAAGCTGAAGAAGCCGCTCATGTACGAGCTGGACGGTGGCGCCCGGGAAGCGGTCAAGAAGATCCGCGTGGAGGTCGCGCCGGCCGCCGTCAAGGTCTGCGTCCCGCATCAGCCGATCGGATAAGCGACAGAAAACGTATGTCGGCCTACGTCCCGCTAAATCTGATTCATGGTTCTTAAGCCTGATTAATCCTCTGGTCCGTAGCGGTGCCGCGACCCCACACTGATGGCGTCGGGCACCGCTACGCATCTCCAGGGGGTCGGCAATGCCTTACCACCAGAGTTCCGCAGTGAGCGTCGCAGCAGTCATGACCGCCGCCACCGTCATCGTCATCGGCTACCGCATCGGCCGGGCCCACGCCGCCTGGCGCGACGTCCGCGCCGTCAAGCGCGACCTGCCGGCCAAGCGCAAGATCGCCTGGGGACACACCGGGCCCCTGGTCCTGGGCGCGGTCTTCGTGATCCTGACGCTCGCCGCCGCGGCCTACGACGCCGGCCATTGACGCCGCCATCGAGGCCACCGTTGACGCCGCGCGGCAGACAGCGGCCGAATCCGGAGCGAAGAGGCCGAGCAAAAAGCCGAAGCAAAGAGCCAGAACGAAGAGCCAGAGCGAAGATCAAGGCGATGTCGTGCCTGGTTGCATGGCACCGACCGTCGCTCCCGCCGAGACCGGGCGAGGGTGGCCATTCGCCTGTCGGCTCATGAGCGGCCACCCTCACCCTGCCAGGTCCGTGCTCGGTGAAACCCGGGGCAGGCCGGGCCGGCCGGGCTGTGGCCCGGTGCTGCCGGACCTGGCAGAGTGCCTGCATGATGTGGACCGGGCGGGCTGACGAGGCGGGCGCTCTCGGCTTGCTGCTGGATCGCACGTACGCCGAGGTGGCCGCGGCGGCCGCGCGGCCCCGGTCGCTCGACCGGGAGTTCCTCATCGGTCAGTTCGATCTGTGGGACAACCATCTACTGCCCGCCGTGGCCGCCGGGACCGCTCCTCCGTGGACCCGGCGGTCCGCGGCGCGGGCGGTGTGGCGCCGGCTCGGTCTCGCGGCCGGGGACGAGCACCGGCGCTGGATGGCCGGCCACCTCGACGGTCTCGGGCACGACCCGGCGGCCCTGCTCGGTCCCGAGCGGAGCAGCCGGCCGTCCCGGAGCGGGGACGGCCGGCTCATCCCGGTGCCGCAGCCGTTGACCGCCGAGGCCGCGGAGCTGATCTGCGCGGACTACGAGCTGACCGGCGGCACCCTCGCCGGCGCCCGGATCGACGTGCACGGCAGCGATCCACAGCAAATCAGTGGGTCGCTGAAGCTCGCCCCGGGTTGCCGGCGACATCCCGCGGACAGCCCCGTCCCGCCCGCGCTGCACTTCCACGTCGGCGAGCTGACGTCCGGGGTGTTCCCGCACGCTGAGCGCGGCTCGGTGCGGCTGGGTGGAGAGCTGACCGTCGTGCCGGCGCCGGACGAGGTCGGTCTCGACGTTCCCGCCGGCGGCACAGCACTGCGGCTGGCGGGCCGGGATCTCCGCTGGTATCCGGACGACGTGGACTGGTCCGGGTCGGCGGCGGCCCGAGCCTCGGACGAAGGCGTCCGCGAGGACGCCCCCGAGCTGCCCGAGCTCGCCGCGCGGGGCGCCGACGTGCTGGGCATCCTGCAACTCACGATCATGTGGCAGCTGCGCCGGATGCGCTACGCCGGCCTGCTGCGGCGCTGGGAGCTGGCCGCGGCGGGCGCGCTCTGTGGCGGCCTGAACGCCCAGCTCTTCCGCATGACCCCCACGGCGCTGCGGTCCCGCTGGGCCGCGCACCGGGTCCGCTCGTTGCTGGAGACCGAGGACAGCCAGGCCCGGGACCTGCTCCGGATCGTCGGCCGGCACCTGCCGCTCGAGGTGCCCGAGCTGCCCGGCGCCGCCGCCCCACCGGTCCCGAGCAGGATCACGGTCGGCACCGCCGCGCGCCTGCCGGCCGAGCTCGACTTCACCGGCGGCCGGCTGCGCTTCGTGGACACCGCCGCCGGCCGGGCCGGGCCGGGCGAGACCGTCATCCACCTGGACGCCCGACGCGGCGACCGCGACACGATCGTCGTGATCGTGCTCAGCGAACCGCTCGGCTGCGCGCCCCTCACCGTCACCCCGGACGGCCTGGCTCTCACCGGCGCACCGACGCTGGACGTCACCGCCGACGACGTGACGATGGCCCTCCCCCTGCCCGGCGGCGACTGGACCATCCGTGCCGCCGCGGGTTCCTGGTACGTCGACTGACGCAACGCGCAGCAGAAACCCGCCGCCCCGGGGGACGACGGGTTTCACCATGCAATCAGCCGGCAATCGGCGGAAGCGACGGTCAGCACCACGCACGGGCCTGCGACATGAGCTTCTTGATCTTGACTCTAGAGCGCTTGCCACCAGCCGTCGACGGCCGGCGGGTTGTCGACGTCCACCCGCTCGCCCGGCCGCGGGATGGCCAGCCGCACGTCGCGCGCCTTGGCCTCGCGCCAGGTCCGGTCGGCCGGCTCGGGCCAGTCGTGCAGCGCCAGGTTGAACGTGCACCAGTGCACCGGGATCATCAGGCCGCCGCGCACGTCGACGTGGGTGGCCACGCCGTCCTCGGGGAACATGTGGATGTCCGGCCAGTCCTCGTTGTAGGCGCCGATCTGCACCAGCGTCACGTCGAACGGGCCGTGCTCCTCGCCGATCTGCGCGAAGCCCGGGAAGTAGCCGGTGTCGCCGGAGTAGAACGCCTTGCGGTTGGGTCCCGCGATCACCCAGGACGCCCACAGCGTCTCGTCGCGGCTGAAGCCGCGGCCGGAGAAGTGCCGGGCCGCGGTCGCGATGAACTCGATGCCCGCCACGGTCGCCCGCTCGTCCCAGTCCAGCTCGATGATCCGGGTCGCCGGCACGCCCCAGCGCTCCAGGTGCGCGCCGACGCCCAGCGGCACCAGGAACGGCGCCGCCTGCAGGTCCACCAGGTTACGGATGGAGTCCATGTCGAGGTGGTCGTAGTGGTCGTGGGAGATCAGCACCGCGTCGATCGGCGGCAGTTCGCGCAGGGCCATCGGCGGCTCGTGCAGGCGCTTCGGGCCGCCCAGCCGCGACGGGGAGCAGCGCTCGCTCCACACCGGGTCCAGCAGGACCCGGCGGCCCTCGATCTCGATCAGCGCCGACGAGTGGCCGAACCACGTGACGTGCAGCCCGCTCGTCTCGCCACCGAACTCCGGCCGCAGCACCGGGATCGGCTGGCCCGGGTGCCGGCGGTCGCGGTCGCGCAGCGTCGCGGCCAGGATCCGGGGCATCGAGCCGGCCGTCATCATGGTCGCCGGCACCGTGTTGCGGAACTTGCCGTCGGCGAACTGCGGGGAACGGCTGTACCGCGCGCCGCGCTCGCCGTCCGCGCGGGCACCGATCTTGCGCCCGCCGATCTGCGCGGGGATGTCACGAGCGGCCCAGGCCGCAGCGGCCCCCAGTGCCAGAGCCACCCATGCCCCGGTGCGCCCCCGACGGCCGTCTGCCTGTTTCGCCATGCGTGATCCTCCGTGTCAGTTCTGTCCGGCTGCAAGTCTGACCGCCCACGGGCGCCCGGCGCCACCGTCGTGCTGTGGATCTCCTCAGGTAGGCACCGGTATGTCACACTGCCGCCGTGACTGTCGACACCCTTCAGACCCAGCAGCAGCTCATCGTGCGTCAGCGCGTCCGCTTGATGGTCAACCAGTACGAGGTCCACGCCGTCGCTCCGGACGGGTCCGAGGCCGGCGTGCTCGCGTTCGCCCAGCAGAAGCGGATGGCGTTCAAGGAGCAGGTGACGCTCTACACCGACGACACCAAGACGACTCCCGTCCTCGGTTTCCAGGCCCGCCAGGTCCTCGATCTCGGCGCCACCTACGACGTCACGGATGCCGCCGGTAGTCCTATCGGCCTGTTCCGCAAGAACTTCAAGGAATCCCTGCTGCGCTCGACGTGGCACCTCGAGCAGCCGGGCTACGGCGAGATGATCGGCCGGGAGACCAACCTGCCCGTCGCGATCCTGCGCCGCTTCGTCGAAGCGCTGTCCTGGCTGCCGTACCACTTCGACTTCGTGCTCAACGGCCGCCCGGCGTTCTCGGTGGTCAAGAAGTGGGGCCTGCGCGACAAGTACGTCGTGACGATCCACGACCCGCAGCTGGACCGCCGGCTGGTCGCCGCGATGTCGGTAGCCCTGGACGCGCTCCAGTCCCGGTAGTCCGGTGCGTTAGCGTCGGGCGCATGGACGATCCGCGCGCCCGGCGCCTCTTCGGCGACAGTCTCGTCGCCCCCGGCGACCTCGCCACCAGCCCCTTTCGCGTCGACCGGGACCGGATCGTCAGCTCGCCGTTCTTCGCCCGCCTCGGCGGCGTGACCCAGGTGATCAGTCCCGGCGGCGCCGGCCTGCTGGTGCACAACCGGCTCACCCACAGCCTCAAGGTGGCCCAGGTGGGCCGGGCGATCGCCGAACGCCTGTCCGCCGACCCCCGCTACGCCGACGTGCTGGACAAGCTCGGTGGCTGCGATCCGGACGTGGTCGAGGCCGCGGCGCTCGCGCACGACCTCGGGCACCCGCCGTTCGGCCACCTGGGCGAGCGGGTCCTGGACCAGCTCGCCCGCCACCGGCTGGGGCTGCGCGACGGCTTCGAGGGCAACGCCCAGTCGTACCGGATCGTGACCAGCACCGAGATCCGCGGTCAGGCCACCATCGGGCTGAATCTCACGGCCGCCACCCGCGCGGCCATCCTCAAGTACCCGTGGACCCGCCACACCCACCCGGCGCCACATCCCCGGCTCATGGACCCTCCCCCGCGCGGTGCGGCCGCGCCGCCGGACGACCCGGACGGCGGCTCGCTGAAGTTCGGCGCGTACACCACCGAGGCCGAGGACATGGTGCAGGCCCGGCTGCCGTTCGCCGGGCGGGTCGCCGACTGGCAGCAGACCGCCGAGGCCTCGGTGATGGACACGGCCGACGACATCGCGTACGCGATCCACGACCTGGAGGATGTGCACCGGGTCGGGGTACTGCAGCAGGGTTCGGTGGCGGCGGAGCTGATGGCCTGGCAGCGCTCGTCGTTCCGAGAGGTCCCGGACGAGGATCTGAACCACGCCCAGCGCCGGCCGGGCAGCTCGATCGAGGCGCTGCGCCGCCAGCTGCACCGCAAGGACAGCTGGATCAGCGACGACGAGGCGTTCGCCGCCGCGGTCGAGCACGTCCGCGCGGAGCTGGTGGACGGGCTGCTGGCTGAGGCATTCGACGGCTCGCTGGACGCCGAGGCCCAGGTGGCGGCGTTCTCGGCGAACTGGACCCGGCGCCTGGTCGAGTCCATCGAGGTGACCGACGCGCCGGCGGTGCGCTCGGGGCACGTCCTGCTGGCCCCGGCCCAGTGGCACGAGGTGCAGGTGCTCAAGTTCGTGCAGAACAGGTTCGTGCTGGCCCGCCCGGACCTGGCGCTGCACCAGCGGGGTCAGGCCCGGCTGCTGGGCTCGCTGGTCGAGGCGCTACTGGCCTGGCTGGCCGACCCGGACGAGACCGAGCGCCTACCCCGCCGCATCCGGGACCTGGTGGAACTGGCCGAGGCGGAACTGCCGGAGGGCACCCCGGACCTGATCTACCGGGCCCGCGGCCGCGCGGTGATCGACTTCGTGGCCGCCCTGACCGACAGCCAGGCGGTGGCCCTGATGGACGCGCTGTCCGGGCGCTCCCGCCAGCTCTGGACCGATGCCTTTGTCCTCTGACAGCTGAACGTGATTCCTGGTGCAAGCGGTGCAACGGTGTAAGCATGTAATCATCGCTTCGCTTGGAGGTTCCCATGCGTTTCCGTCCACCCTCCGGGGCCCGCACCGAGCCGCCCGCCGCCGATGACGCTGCCGCCTGGATCACCGGGGCCTCGCCCGACGGCTGGTTCACCGAACCACCCCAGGTCGTCGTCGACCGCGACGAGATCATCATCTGGGGCCGGGTGCCCACGCCCGACCTAGGCGCCGACGCCACCGACGCCGACCGTTCCGCTGCCCAGGCCGGGCGGATCCATCAGTTCCGCGAGGACACCCGCGACGACCGGATCAGGGTCGCCCTGCAGGTCGAGCACCGCTACCAGCGCAAGGTCAGCTGGGGTGTGCGCTGCGGCGACAGCGAGGAGCTGTTCACCCATCTCTCCGCACCGGTGATGACCCGGCTGCGCCAGCCCGAGCGGCAGGTGCTCGACACGCTGGTCGACGCCGGGGTGGCCCGCAGCCGCTCCGAGGCGCTGGCCTGGTGCGTCAAGCTGGTCGGTGAGCACACCGAGGAGTGGCTGACCGAGCTGCGCGACGCCATGACCAAGGTCGAGGACCTGCGCCGCCGCGGCCCGGACGCCGCCTGAGTCACACCCGCCGGGCGGCGAGCCAGTCGGCCGGGATCCCGGGGCGGAGGAGGTAGACCTCGTGGTCGTCCGCGCCCTTCACCACCACGGGCTCCTGGCCGATCAGAGAGGTGGCCGAGCGGTCGTACCCGATCTATGCGGTCGTGCACGGCGCCGCCGACAGCGACCCGGAGATCGCCGCCCTGTTGCGGCAGCGACTGGGTGGCCCGCCATCTGCACGCACTAGGGTGAGCGGCGTGCTGTCCGAGGTCATCGCCACCCGTTACGTCACTCCGCTGCGGGAGGGCGGCTCGCTGCCCGGCATCGTCGAGGCCGACAACCTCGGCACGTACGTGGTCAAGTTCCGCGGCGCCGGCCAGGGCCCCAAGGCGCTGGTCGCCGAGGTCGTCTCCGGTGAACTGGCCCGCCGGCTGGGTCTGCCCGTGCCCGAGCTCGTCGTCACCCAGCTCGACCCCGTCGTCGCGCGGGCCGAGCCCGACGAGGAGGTGCAGGAGCTGATCAAGGCCAGCGCCGGCGCCAACCTGGGGATGGACTACCTGCCCGGGGCGCTGGGCTACGACCCGGTGGCGCACCCGGTCGACGCCGAGCTGGCCTCGCGCACGCTGGCCTTCGACGCGTTCGTGGAGAACGTCGACCGCAGCTGGCGCAACCCCAACCTGCTGATCTGGCACGGCGGGCTCTGGCTCATCGACCACGGCGCGACGCTGTACTTCCACCACAACTGGCCGCGCGCGGCGAACGTGGTGCACCGGGCGTACAAGTGGGACGACCATGTGCTGAAGCCGTACGCGACCGCGCTGGCGACCGCCGGGCCGGAGCTGGCCGCCCAGCTCACGCCCGCGCTGCTGACGGAGGTCATCGACCTGGTCCCGGACGAGTGGCTGGCCGAGTTCGACTTCGCCGCGCCCGCCGAGGCCCGCCGCGCCTACCTCGACCACCTGGTGGCCCGCGCCGCCGAGCCGGCCGCCTGGCTGCCGGGGGTTCCGGCATGAGAGTCCCCTACGAGTACGCGATCGTCCGCGCGGTCCCCCGGGTGGAACGCGGCGAGTTCATCAACGTCGGCGTGGTCCTCTACTCCCAGCGCCTCGACTTCCTGGCCGCCCGCACCCACCTGCACGAGCCCCGGCTGCTCGCCCTGGACCCGAACGCCGACCTGGACGGCATCCGGGCGTCGCTGCAGTCCTGGGAGATCACCTGTGCCGGCGGCGCGGACGGCGGCGCGGCCCGCGAGATGAAGCAGGGCGAGCGTTTCCGCTGGATGGTCGCCCCGCGCAGCACGATCCTGCAGGCCGGTCCGGTGCACATGGGCCTGGCGGCGGACCCGTCGGCCGAGCTGGACCGGCTGGTCGAGCTCCTCGTCCGGTAGGGCGCCGCGGTCAGGGACCCACGGGCTGGGCGACGTGCACAAACGGGTCGGAGCCGGCGATCGTGGGCCAGTGGGCCAGGTAGACCTCACGGACGGGCGCGCTCAGCACCAGGCCCTCGGCGTCGACGTGCCGGGCCAGGGTCTCGTAGGCCTGCATGATCCGCGGGTAGAAGCAGTCGTCGCGGACGACCGTGGTGTAGAGCTCGGTGTGCGCGGGCTCGAGCCGGATCACCATCGTGCCCGCCGGCTCGGCCGCCCCGGTGAACGGCACGCAGACCTCGACCGTGGCCTCGCTGTCCGGCGTCACGAAACCGTGGTAGATCACCCAGTGTGCCGCGGTGGTGGTGGCGCCGGCCAGCTGGTCGCGTACCTGCCACTGCAGCTCGTGGATGGTCCCGGCGAGTCCCTGCTGGTCGGTGGCCCGCCGGATGGACGCGACCTTGGTGGCCGGCACGTCCCGCCGGTGCACCTCGTACGCCAGGGCCGGCTGGGTGGCCGCGGCGAGCTGGACGCGGAGCCAGCCGATGCTGCCCCGCTTGGCCGCCGTGGCCTGCTCCTGGGCCGCCCACCAGCGGTCGAGGCGCTCCACGGCCTCCTCGTCGTTGCCGGCCAGCACCTCGGCGACCACGGCGAGCGGCATGTCGAGGCGGCGCAGCAGGCTGATCCGGCGGGCCCGGTCGAGCTGGCTCACGGCGTACCGGCGGTAGCCGCTGGCCGGATCCACCTCGGCCGGCGGCAGCAGGCCGGACAGGTCGTAGAGACGCAACGCCTTGACGGACAGGCCGGACCGGCGGCCGAACTCGCCGATCGTCAGCCCCCGCAGCTCCCGCACGGTCATGGGGACGAGTGTGCACCCCGCCCCTGGGGAAGACTCAAGACCCGCGGCGCAGCCGGCGTACGCCGACGGCCACCGTGGTCGAGGCCAGCACCGTCGCGGTGGCGGCCAGCGCCGCGACCGGCAGCCGGCCCCAGCGGGCCGGTCCACCCTCGACCCGGCCGGCGGGCCGGAAGACGTTGCCCGCGTCCGGCACGGCCCGGCGGCGGCTCAGGCCCAGCCGGCCCATCATCGGCCCGACCAGCGCGTCATAGACCGGTGGCATGGTCTTGAAACCGAGCTCGGCGAATCTGTTCGCCGCGCCGACCGACAGTTCCCGGCGGGGACGGTCGGCGAGCCGCAGGATTCCCGCACCCATCCGCTCGGCGGAATCCACCGGCGGCGGCGGGCGGCCCACGAAGCCCGCGTAGTTGGCCGCGCTCGTGTAGATCGGCGTGTCCACGCTGCCCGGCACGAGCTGGCAGACGTTGATGCCGGGCGCGTCGCGGGTCTCCTGCCGCAGGGTCCGGGCCAGGCCGCGCAGCCCCCACTTGGAGGTCACGTAGGCCGACATGTACGGCGCGGTGATGTGCCCGAGCAGCGACCCGCACAGGATCAGCGTTCCCGCGCCCTGGCGCCGGAACACCGCCAGCGCCGCGCGGGCGACGTTCGCCGAGCCGAGCAGGTCGGTGGTGACCACGTGGTCGAAGACGTCGGCCGGCACCTCCTCGAACTTGCCGTAGGCCATCACCGCCGCGGTGTCCGCCCAGACGTCGATGCGGCCGAACCGGTCGACGGCGGCCTCCGCGAGCTCCTCCACCTCCGCCCGGACGCTGATGTCGGTCGGCACCACCAGCGGGCTCCCGCCGCAGCTGGCGGCCACCTTCTCCAGATCGGCCAGGCCCCGGGCGGCGAGCACCAGCCGGTCCCCTCGCGCGGCGAAGGCCAGGGCCGCGGCCTTGCCGATCCCGCTGGACGCACCGGTCAGCACCACCACACGTGAGGTCATCGCCCACCCATACCCGGCGATCGGCCCGGCGAACTCGATGGACCGGTGCGTCCGGGCTTCCTTTCCCGGCGCGAACGGGGAGACTGGGCCGATGGACCTGCCGATCAACCCGCCCGTGAAGCCCATGCTGGCCAAGCCGGTCGCGGACATCCCCGCCGGCCAGCTCTACGAGCCCAAGTGGGACGGCTTCCGGTCGATCATCTTCCGCGACGGCGCCGAGGTGGAGATCGGCAGCCGCAACGAGAAGCCGATGACCCGCTACTTCCCCGACGTCGTCCAGGCCGTGCTGGCCAACTTCCCGGCCCGGGCGGTGATCGACGGCGAGATCATCGTCGCCGACACCGAGCGCAACACCCTCGACTTCGAGGCGCTGCAGCAGCGCATCCACCCCGCGGCGAGCCGGGTCAAGCTGCTCTCCGAGCAGACCCCGGCCGGCTTCGTCGCCTTCGACCTGCTGGCACTGGGCGACGAGGACCTGACGACGCTGCCGTTTGCCGAGCGCCGGGCCCGGCTGGAGCAGTGCCTGGCCGACGCGAAGCCCCCGGTGTACGTCACGCCGGCGACCGACGACCTGGAGACCGCCCGGCGGTGGTTCGGCGAGTTCGAGGGCGCCGGGCTCGACGGGCTGATCGCCAAGGGCAAGGACCTGGGCTACGAGCCGGACAAGCGGGTCATGACCAAGATCAAGCACAAGCGTACGGCGGACTGCGTCGTGGCCGGTTACCGCGTGCACAAGTCCGGCGAGAACCGGATCGGCTCGCTGCTGCTCGGCCTCTACGACGAGCGCGACGTACTGGTCTCGGTCGGGGTCATCGGCTCGTTCCCGATGGCGGTCCGCGAGGAGCTCTTCACCGAGCTGCAGCACCTGGTCACCACGTTCGAGGGCCACCCGTGGAACTGGGCCGCCCACGAGCAGGGCGAGCGCACCCCGCGCAAGAACGAGGTCAGCCGCTGGAACAACGGCAAGGACCTGTCGTTCGTGCCGCTGCGCCCCGAACGGGTGGTCGAGGTCCGCTACGACTACATGGAGGGCCTGCGGTTCCGGCACACCGCCCAGTTCGAGCGCTGGCGCCCGGACCGCGAACCGCGCTCGTGCACCTATCAGCAGCTGGAGCGTCCGGTGCGGTTCCAGCTCGCCGATGTGCTGACGAGCCGCTGAGCCAGGTTGTCAGGCTTCTCGGCTAGCCTCGTGCGAGCAAGAGCCGATCGAGAAAGGCCGCGCACTGTGCCGCGTACCCCCCGCCTGGTCCTGGCCGCACTGGTCGCCGCGGTCATCGCGACCGCCGGTTGCACGCTGCCGGTCTTCGCCCCCGACGACCCCGACGGCGCCGCGCCGGTCACCACCGGCAGCCAGGCGCCGCCCGCGGTGCCCGGCACCCAGGCGCAGTGGGCGCCCTGCCCGGAGGTGCCGCAGCAGCTGGTCGGCCGGGCCGCGTCCGGCATGACCTACGACTGCGCCAAGGTGGCCGTGCCGCGCAACTGGGCCGCTCCGCAGTCCGGCGAGACCTACGACGTCGCGATGATCCGGATCCGCTCGGCCACGCAGCAGAACAGGATCGGCTCGCTGCTGATCAACCCCGGCGGCCCCGGCGGCTCCGGCATCGACACGTCGGTCTATCTGTCCTTCGGCCAGGCGCTGGGCGGGCTGCCCACCGAGGTGACCAACCGCTTCGACATCGTCGGCTTCGACCCGCGCGGTGTCGGCCGCTCGAGCCCGATCAAGTGCATCAGCAGCAAGGACCAGGACGCCACCTTCGCGGCCGCGCCGGATCCGCAGAGCGAGGCCGAGTTCCAGGAGGTCGTCGCGCTCAACAAGCGCGTGGCCGAGGGCTGCGGCCAGAAGTACGGCGCCCAGCTCCCGCTCTTCTCCACCGAGCAGGCGGCCCGTGACATGGACGCGATCCGCACGGCTGTCGGCGACGAGAAGACAACCTACCTGGGCTTCTCCTACGGCACCCTGCTCGGCGCCACGTACGCCCAGCTCTTCCCGGACAAGGTGCGGGCGCTGGTGCTCGACGGCGCTATCAACCCGAAGCAGGACTTCATCGCCGGCTCGGAGTCGCAGGCCAAGGGCTTCGAGCGGGCCTTCACCAACTTCACCACCTGGTGCAAGGCCACCGCGGCCCAGTGCCCGATCGCGCCCGACGCCCGCGGCGCGGTCACCGACGCCCTGGCCAAGGCCGAGGCGTCCCCGGTCGAGGGCCCCGACGGCCGCGAGGCCACCCCCGGGTGGATCTTCGTGGCGGTGATCTCGTCGCTGTACACGGAGTCCGGCTGGCAGCAGCTGGCCAAGGCGGTCGACGCCCTGCAGACCGGCGACGCGAGCGACATCTTCGACCTCGCCGACCAGTACGCCGACCGCAAGCCGGACGGCAGCTACTCCAACCTGTTCGACGCCAACCTCGCCGTGAACTGCGCGGACACCGCCGGCGCGCCCACGGTGGAGAAGATCCGCCAGCTGCAGGGCGAGTGGCGCCGGAAGTACCCGCTGTTCGGGGCGGCGCTGGCGATGGGCATGCTGCCGTGCACCTTCTGGCCGGGCACCCGGGACCCGTACCCGGCCGGTCCGGCCACCGGCGCGCCGCCGATCGTGGTGGTCGGCACGACCGGTGACCCCGCGACGCCGTACGAGAACACCGCCGAGCTGGCCAAGATGCTCGGCACCGGGCAGGTCCTCACCTGGGAGGGCGAGGGGCACACGGCGTATCCCAGCACCAAGTGCATCGTCGACGCAGTCGACGGCTATCTCATCGATCTGCAGGTGCCGAAGGAGGGGCTGCGCTGTCCGGCACGGTGATCCCCTCCCGGGCGGCCAGCTCTTCCAGCAGCTGACGCACCTGCCGCAGGTTGTTCTTCAGCTCCTCCTGCTCGTCGTGCTGGAACGCGTCGTGATCCACGATGAGCTTGCTGGCGAACTGGGCCGTGATCAGCGGGACGACGATCAGCACCATGACCGAGATGAGCAGGCCGGCCATCACCCGGCCCACGCCCGTCTTGGGCGAGAGATCGCCGTAGCCGACCGTCGAGGCGGTGACCACGGCCCACCACAGGGCGTCGCCGTAGGCCACGTCCTCGACGAAGTGGTAGATCACGCTGCACATCGCGATGAGCAGCGAATAGGACAGGATCAGCGTGGGCGGCGAGTTGGCGAGCCAGACCAGCCCGCGATAGATCCCCCGCACCGGGATCAACAGCAGTCGCATGCGGTCATCGTGCCCGGCCGTGGCCAGTCGGCGGCTCAGCCCGTCGGGCGTGTCAGGATGGCCGCGTGGCCCACGTGATCTTCCGCAGCGCGACCCGCGCCGACGTCCCGGCGATCCTCGAGCTGCTCATCGACGACGAGATCGCCCGCTCCCGGCAGCCGGCGACCACCCCCGAGGCCGTGGACGCGGCCTGCTGGGCGGCCTTCGAGGCGATCGACGCCGACCCGCGCAACGAGCTGATCGTGGCGGACGAGGACGGCACGATCGTCGGCACGTGCCAGCTCACCTTCACCCCGTCGCTCAGCCGGCGCGGGGCGGAACGGATGACCATCGAGGCCGTCCGGGTCCGCGGTGACCTGCGCGGGCGCGGGATCGGCCGGGCGATGATGGCCTGGTCGCTGCAGCGGGCCCGGGACCGCGGCTGCGGCCTGGCCCAGCTGACCACGGACAAGCGCCGCACCGAGGCCCACCGCTTCTACGCGTCGCTGGGTTTCGTGGCCTCGCACGAGGGTTTCAAACTCGCGCTGTAGTGGTCACCAGTTCGCCTCGTTCTTGCGGCTGGGCTGCACCCGCGGCGGCTCGCCGGGCATCTTCGGGTGGTCCGGCGGGTACGGCAGGTCGCCCAGCCCGGCCTGCTCGTCGCGCGCCGACCACTCCAGCAGCGGGGCGATGTCGTGGGCGACGTCGTCGATCCCGGCGTGCGGGTCACCGGCCTTGGCGAAGCGCTCGGGCACGGTCCGCAGGTCGAAGTCGTCCGGCTCCACGTCGGGCAGCTCGGCCCAGGTCACCGGCGTCGAGACGGTGGCCCGGGCGTTGGCCCGCAGCGAGTACGCACACGCGATCGTCCGGTCCCGGGCCGTCTGGTTGTAGTCCAGGAAGACCCGCTCGCCGCGCTCCTCCTTCCACCACGCCGTGGTGATCCGGTCCGGGCTGCGGCGTTCCACCTCGCGGGCCAGCGCGATCGCCGCCCGGCGCACGTCCACGAAGGAGTGGGTGGGGGCGATCCGCACGTACACGTGCACGCCGCGGCCGCCGGAGGTCTTCGGATAGCCGGTCCAGCCCAGTTCGTCCAGGACCTCGTGCACCACTCCGGCCGTGGTGATCACGTCGCGGAAGTCGGTGCCCGGCTGCGGGTCGAGGTCGATGCGCAGTTCGTCCGGCTGGTCGGGGGACGCGGCCCGCACCGGCCAGGGGTGGAAGACGATGGTGCCCATCTGCGCGGCCCAGGCGACGTGCGCGAGGTCGGCCGGGCAGAGCTCGTCGGCGGTACGCCCGCTCGGGAACGTGATCGTGGCGCTCTCGACCCAGGCCGGCACGCCCCGGGTGGAGATCCGCTTCTGGAAGAACATCTCCCCCTCGATGCCGTCGGGGAAGCGTTGCAGCGTCGTCGGCCGGTGGTCGAGCGCGCGCATGATGCCGTCGCCGACGGCCAGGTAGTACTCGAAGACGTCCCGCTTGGTGTAGCCCCGCTGCGGGAAGACGACCTTGTCGGGACTGCTCAGCCGTACCGGCCGGCCGGCGACCTCGACCTCGACGGCGGGTGACTTCGACGATGCCATGCAGAGACCTTAAGCCCGCGACGGCGAAGGCCGCCCCCGGAAGTTCCCGGGGACGGCCTTTCGAGGCGGTTCGCTGCTCAGGCGCTGCGACGACGCCGGGAGACGTACACGGCAGCCGCGCCGCCCGCGACCATCAGGCCACCGAGCGCGACGGTGAGGCCCATCGGCGCACCGGTGAGCGGCAGCGTGCCACCCGCGCTGACGCCGCCGCCCGGGGTGCTCTTGCTCGGCGCCGGGGAGGTCGCCGGGCTCTCGCCGCCCGGCGGGACGGTGTCGACGCTGGCGGTCGGCGTCGACGGGCTCGGCGACGGCGTCGGGCTCTCGCCACCGTAGCCACCGCTGCCGCGGGTGGGTCCGGTGCCGTTGTCGTCCGGCGTCGCGCCGTTGTCGTCCGGCGTGCCGTTGTCGCCCGGCTTCTCGTTGTCGGTGGAGCCGTAGTCGCACTTGTCGCCGCGCTGCGCCTCGGAACACGGCGTGGTCATCACGGCGGGCTGCTTGGCGCGAGCGGCGGACTCGTCGCCCGTCGCGGCGGCCGGGGCCCCGGAGAGGGCCAGAGCGGCGAGGACGGTGACGCCGGCCGCGGGAAGTCCAGCGGCCAACCGGCGCGTCAAACTCATGAAGGGATTCCGTTCTGTTGCGGTAAGTCCGTCTTGGTCCGGTGGGAGCTTAGCGGCTAATGCCGGGTTTGGTGGCATTACTCCGGCGAGTCCCCATCGAATAGGTGAACGGGCTCAGCTCGGCAGGCCGCCGAAGCGGTGACTGCGCCACAGATGGGACAGCGCGAAGACCTTGAGCTCGAACTGCGGATCGGCGGCGAACAGCTCACCGCTGTACGGCGCCTGCAACTGCACACTCGCGCCGGACTCCAGGTAGACGGAGACCACCGTGCGGGCCCCGCGGCGCTCGGCGCGCAGGTCCACGACGCGGCTCCACGGCTGCACACCCGCACCGAACGGGGTCACGGTCCGGATGCCGCCCGCGTCGATCTCGGTGCCCAGCCGCGGCCGCAACAGCACACCGGCCAGCGCACCGAGCAGCGGCGGGCCGAACGCCAGCACCGGCCACACCCACGCCGGCGGCGCGGCCGCCGCCGTCCAGAACAGGGCCACCATGGTGGCGAGCAGACCGGCCGACATCGCCACCACCGCGCCCAGCACGCCGAGGTACATGCCACGGGCGAGGGCCTGCTGCCAGGTGGGGCTGAAACGCGTCGCATCCATGACTGTTCAACGGCTGCGATGCCGGCCCGGCGGCGCACTGGCGGTGCGCCGCTGACGTACCGACGTACCGTTGGAGCATGGCAACTGACAAGACCACCCTGCCCACCACCGAAGAAGAGTGGCGGGTCCGCCTGAGCCCCGACGAGTTCCGGGTGCTGCGCCAGGGCGCCACCGAGCCGGCCTGGCGCGGCGAGTACGTCGACACCAAGACCGAGGGCACGTACGAGTGCCGGGCCTGCGGCGCCGCGCTCTACCCGAGCGACACCAAGTTCGACTCGCACTGCGGCTGGCCGTCCTTCGACGACGCCATCCCGGGCGCGATCAAGGAGATCGAGGACCGCAGCCTCGGCATGGTCCGCACCGAGATCCAGTGCGCCCGCTGCGGCAGCCACCTGGGCCACGTCTTCCGCGGCGAGATGATGACGGCGAAGAACACGCGGCACTGCGTGAACAGCTTGTCGATCAAGCTCGACCCGAAACCTATGTGACGTTTCCCGGGTTTTCCGCCGCGGGTGAGATCAGCTCTTCCACGGTGTAACGCACGCCGGTGTCCGACGTCAGCGTGTCGGCACCGGCGGTGACCTGCCATTCCGGCCCGAGCCGGGGGGCGAAGGTGTCACCCTCGACGGCCAGGTCGATGCGGGTCCGCACGATGTGCCCGGCGTACGGCAGCAGCGCGGTGTAGACCGCCGCCCCGCCCATCACCCAGAAATCGTCGTGGACCCGCAGCAGCTCGCCGACCGAGCCGAAGACCTCGGCCCCGGCGGCGGCCCAGCCCGGTTGCCGGGTCAGCACCACGTTGCGCCGGCCGGGCAGCGGCCGGACGCGCTCCGGCAGGGAATCCCAGGTGGCCCGGCCCATCACCACGGTCGCGCCCATCGTGCGCTCCCGGAAGATCTTCTGCTCGCCGGGCACATGCCAGGGAATGCCTCCCCTGGCACCGATGACGCCGCCCCGCGCCTCGGCCCAGATCATGTGGATCGTCATACCGCGACCGGCGCCCGCAGGGCCGGGTGGTGCTGGTAGTCGACCACGGAGAAGTGCTCGTAGGTGTAGTCGAAGAGCGACTCCGCCGGGGCGATCTCCAGCTTCGGGAACGGGTACGCGGGCCGGCTGAGCTGCTCGCGCACCTGCTCGACGTGGTTGGCGTAGATGTGGCAGTCGCCACCGACCCAGATGAAGTCGCCGGGGACCAGCCCGGTCTGCGCCGCGATCATCTGCGTCAGCAGCGCGTAGCTGGCGATGTTGAACGGCACGCCGAGGAACATGTCTGCGCTGCGCTGGTAGAGCTGGCAGGAGAGCCGGCCGTCCGCGACGTAGAACTGGAACAGCGCGTGGCACGGCGCGAGCGCCATCTCGGGCAGCTCGGAGACGTTCCAGGCCGAGACGATCATGCGGCGCGAGTCGGGATCGCGGCGCAGCGTGGCCAGCAGGTCGGTGATCTGGTCGACGTGGCCGCCGTCCGGGGTGGGCCAGGACCGCCACTGCTTGCCGTAGACCGGGCCCAGCTCGCCGTTCTCGTCGGCCCACTCGTCCCAGATGGTCACGCCGCGCTCGCGCAGCCAGCGGGTGTTGCTGTCGCCGCGCAGGAACCAGAGGAGCTCGACCGCGAGCGACTTGAAGTGCACCCGCTTGGTGGTGATCAGCGGGAAGCCCTGCGAGAGGTCGTAGCGCAGTCGCTCGCCGAAGAGACTGACCGTCCCGGTGCCGGTGCGGTCCGCCTTCGGGATGCCGGTCTCGAGAACCCGGCGCAGCAGCTCTTCGTACTGGGTGTCGACCATGGCGCCACGCTAGCGCCTCCGCCGCCCCGGAGCCGAGAGGGACCCGGGCGGCGGAGGTCACACAGGTTGCCAGATGTCACGATCAAAACCCAGGGTCAAAAACATGAGTCAATGAGCCCAGGACTCACTCATGGCCGAGATCTGCTGGTTGAGCTGCTGGAGGTCACGGTTCGGTTCCTCGCGCTGCTTCGCGGGGTCCACCGCCGAGAAACCGAGCTGAGTGCCGAGCTGCTGCCACCGGGCGAACAGGATGGACTCCATGAGCACGTCCTTGACGTCCTCGTGGGCTGCCTCGAGCTCATGCACGGCGGCCTCGTACCGCTCCACCTTTTTGAGCAGGTCAGAACTCTCGTGAATGGTCATACCGGCAGGCTACCCAGAAATGAACCTTATTCAGGTTGATATCCGGATACCGAGGTATGTCCGCCTACGCCACGCTACAGGTCGAACTCGCCGTCCTTGGCGCCGCCGACGAAAGCGTCCCATTCGTCCGGCGTGAAGAAGAGGACGTCACCGTCGGGCTTGCGGGAGTCGCGGACGGCGACGCCGCCGTCGAGCAGTGCGACCTCGACAGCGGCGGCGCCGGGCTGCGCGGAACCGCCGCTGCGGCGCCACACGGCGTTGGTCAGGTCAGCCTCGAACTTTTTCACGCCGCACAGTGTGCCAAGTCACGGCCGCGGACGTAAGGGCTGTAACCGGTACGGGTGTCGGTCAGTCCCTGAGCTTGCCGGCGACCTTGACGATGCGCTGGGCCAGGTGGTCCAACGCCGCGTTCTCCGGGTCACCCAGGGGGTTGTCGTTGTTGCCACCGGTGACGTGCGAGACGCCGTACGGGTTGCCGTCGGCGAACTTCAGCGGGTCGGTGTAACCGGGCGCGACGACCACGCCGCCGAAGTGGTAGATCGTGTTGTACAGCGCGAGCAGCGTCGACTCCTGGCCACCGTGCGCGGTCATCGAGGCGGTGAAGCCGGCGTACGCCTTGTCGGCAAGCAGGCCCTGCTGCCACTGCGGGCCCAGCGTGTCCAGGAACTGCTTGAGCTGGCTCGCCACGTTGCCGTACCGCGTGGGCGTGCCGAACAGCACCGCGTCCGCCCAGACGATGTCGTCGGCGGTGGCCTTGGGCTCGTCCTTGGTGCGGTCGAAGTGCTGGCTCCACGCCGCGTTCGAGGCGATCGCCTCCTGCGGCGCGAGCTCCGGCACCTGCCGCAGGCGCACCTCGGCGCCCGCCTTCTCCGCAGCCTGGGCGATCCGCTCCGCCATGCCGTGGATGGTGCCGGTCGAGGAGTAGTACACGACTGCGAGCTTCACGTTAGCCATCTGAGAATGCTGCCCAGGCTCCGACGGACGAAACGTCAGAGCACGAGTTCGCTGCCCTGCGGCCCGACCGCGTCGGCGTGCTCGTCGTCCAGCCAGACGCCGTCACTCGCGAGATAGCGGAAGCGGTAGTGGCCCGGCTCCAGCCGCACGGTGACCGTCCGGGTGCCGTCCCGCCGGTCCTTGAGCTCGTGCAACCCCGGCTCCCAGTCGTTGAACGTGCCCACCACGCTCACCGGTCCGGCCGGGGCGTCCTTGGGCAGGCAGAACGTCACCCGGGTCTTGTCGCCGAAGAGCTTGCTTCGCTTGATCATTCTCGCCTCCAGAGTGCACGGCTCCTCCTGCACCAACGCCCGAGGGTGCGTTCCGGTGACGCTTAAAATCCGACTCATGCATCCGGAGCCCCGAGACGAGATCCGGGTGGCGTCGTTCCGCGACCTCGACGCCACCACCCTGTACGCGATCCTCAAGCTGCGCGTCGACGTGTTCGTCGTGGAGCAGAAATGCCCGTACCCGGAGCTGGACGGGCGCGACGACGAGCCCGGCACCCGCCACGTGTGGCTGGCCCGGGGCGACGAGATCCTCGCCTACCTGCGCATCCTCGACGACGCCGGCACCGAGCGGATCGGCCGCGTGGTCACCGCGGCGAACGCACGCAAGGGCGGCTACGCGAGCCGGCTGATGACCCACGCGCTGGAGGTGGTCGGCAACCGGCCGAGCACGCTGGAGGCCCAGGCGCACCTGACCGGCTTCTACGGCCGCTTCGGCTACGTGCCGACCGGACCCGAGTACCTGGAGGACGGCATCCCCCACGTACCCATGAAAAGGTCCTAGGGCAGGGCGGCGACGAGCTCGGTGACCGAACGGCGGCGACCGGTGTAGAACGGCACTTCCTCGCGGACGTGCCGGCGGGCGGTCGACGCACGCAGGTCCCGCATCAGGTCGACGATGCGGTGCAGCTCGTCGGCCTCGAACGCCAGCATCCACTCGTAGTCACCGAGGGCGAACGAGGCGACCGTGTTGGCCCGCACGTCCGGGTAGCCGCGGGCCATCTTGCCGTGCTCGGCCAGCATGAAACGCCGCTCCTCGTCGGGCAGCAGATACCACTCGTAGGACCGGACGAACGGGTACACGCAGATGTACGGGCGGGCCTCCTCGCCGGCCAGGAACGCCGGCAGGTGGCTCTTGTTGAACTCGGCCGGACGGTGCAGCGCCATCTGGGACCAGACCGGTGCCAGGTGGCGGCCCAGCGCCGTCCGGCGGAAGAGCCCGTACGCCTCCTGCAGCGCGTCCGGCGACTCCGAGTGCCACCACACCATGACGTCGGCGTCGGCGCGCAGGCCGGCCACGTCGTACGTGCCGCGCACCACCACGTCCTTGCCGACCAGCTGCTCGAACAGCGCGTCGACCTCGTTGGCCAGGTCCTCGCGCAGGGCCGGCAGCGGCGACGCGACCTTGAACACCGACCACATGGTGTAGCGGATCGTCGCGTTCAGTTCCTTGACCCGCGCGGCATTGGTCTGCGGCTGATCGGTCATCGCTCCTCCAGGTGTTTCAGGACGTCGTCGGCGGCTGTCTCGCCGCTGGCCACACAGGCCGGAATGCCCACCCCGTCGTACGCCGCGCCGGCCAGCACCAGGCCGGGCCGGTCGCTGAGCGCTGCCCGGGCCAGGGCCACCCGGTCGAGATGCCCCGGGGCGTACTGCGGCAGGCCGCCACCCCAGCGTTGCACCCAGGACTCCACCGGCGGCGGCAGCTCGCCGCCGAGCAACCGGCCCAGCTCGGCGTGCGCGGTCGCGACCAGCACGGGATCGGGCGGCTGCAGCCGCTGCTCCTCACCGGCCCGGCCCAGCGAGGCCCGGATGATCACCGGCCCGCCCTCGCGGCGCAGGTGCGACCACTTGTGGGTGAAGAACGTGGCCGCCTTGACCAGGGTGCCCTCGGTCGGCGGCACCAGGAAGCCGGACAGCTCGGGCAGCGGGGTGCCGGGCGGCAGGGCCAGAGCGATCAGGGCGACGCTGGCGTAGTCGAGCGCCTCGACCTCAGCGGCGGCGGACAGGTTCACCCCGGCGAGCATGCGGGCAGCGGGCCGGGCGGGCACCGCGAGCACAACGGCATCGACGTCGTCGGTCTGCGGCGCCGGCACCGGGCCCAGCAGCAGCCGCCAGCCGTGCGGGGTGCGGGCGATCTCCCGGACCGGCAGGCCGAGACTGATCCGCGCGCCGGTGGCGGCCGCCGCGGCGGCGACCAGCTGGGTCATCCCGCCGTCGACGGCGCCGAAGATCGGCCGGCCGGGGACGCGGGCGGCGGCGGCCTGGGCGGCGCGCACAGCGGCGGTCAGGGTGTGCTCGGTGCGGGCGGTGCGGGCCAGCGCGGGCATGGTGGTGGCCAGGGAGAGGCGGTCGGCGCGGCCGGCGTACACGCCGCCCAGCATGGGATCGACCAGCCGGTCGGCGACCTCGTCGCCGAAGCGGCTCCGGACCAGCGTGCCGACGGCGACGTCGGCGCCGGCGGCGAGCAGCGGCCGGCCCTCGTCGCGGTCCAGGCCGGCGGCCGGCCGCGCGACCGCGCCGAGCAAGCTCAGATCCCCGGGTACGCCGACCAGCGTCCCCTTGGGCACCGGCTGCAACACCCCACCGATCGCCAGGGCGGCCGGAATCGCGGACGGGTGCACGATGCGGTCACCCAGCCCGAGCCGCCGCACGAACCGCACGGCCGCGGACTCGCCACCGTCCGGCCCACCGACCAGGAACGACTCGGCACCCCGCTCGACGGTGCAGCCCGCCAGCTCCCCGGTGCGCAACTTGCCACCGAGCCGCCCGGACTGCTCGTAAATGATGATCTCGGTGTCGGCAGGCGCCCGGTCCCGGATCCGCACGGCAGCAGCCAGCCCGGCGATCCCGCCGCCCACGACCGCAACCCGCTTCCGCACGAGACAACAGTCTCAGGCCCCGAACCCCGCCGCCCACCCGGGTCCATCAATGTGACAGGCACGGCACGCCCGCGGTTCGACCGCACCCAAAGTCGCACTGCGCCCGTCGGTGTCGAGGACGCCGAAAATGACTAGGCGCCCTTTGCCGTGGTCATTTTCGGTGGCCTCGGCACCGACCTCGCGGGGCGCAGTGCCCGCCGAGCGGAGCGAGGCCATCAAGCAGAGCCGAAAATGACTAGGCGCCCTTTGCCGTGGTCATTTTCGGTGGCCTCGGCACCGACCTCGCGGGGCGCAGTGCCCGCCGAGCGCAGCGAGGCCATCCAACACAGCCATCAAGCAGAGCGGACCAGATCGACCAGGCGGGTCAGGACGTCCGGGTCGGTTTCCGGCATCACGCCGTGGCCCAGGTTGAAGACGTGACCCGGGGCGGCCTTGCCCTCGGCCAGCACCCGGCGGGCCTCACGCTCGACGACCTCCCACGGCGCGAACAGAATCGCCGGGTCCAGGTTGCCCTGGACCGCCTTCTCCGCCCCGATCAGCGTCGTCGCCTCGTCCAGCGGGGTCCGCCAGTCCACCCCGACCACGTCGGCGCCGGCCTCGCCCATCGCCCGCAGCAGCACCGCCGTGCCCACCCCGAAGTGGATCCGCGGCACCCCGGCCCCGGCCAGCCCACCCAGCACCTTCGCCGAGTGCGGCAGCACGTACCGGCGGTAGTCGGCCTCGGAGAGCGCGCCGGCCCACGAGTCGAAGAGCTGGACCGCGCTGACCCCGGCGCCGACCTGGACCCGCAGGAACGCCAGCGTGATGTCGGCCAGCTTGGCCAGCAGGGCGTGCCAGAGTTCCGGCTCGCCGTACATCATCGCCTTGGTCTTGAGGTAGGTCCGCGACGGGCCGCCCTCGATCAGGTAGCTGGCCAGGGTGAACGGCGCCCCGGCGAACCCGATGAGCGGAATCGGCCCGAGCTCGGGCACCAGCAGGCGCACGGCCTCGTCGACGTAGCCCACGTCGCCGGCCGCCAGCGGGCGCAGCCGGGCCACGTCCGCGGCCGTACGGATCGGCTCGGCCACCACCGGTCCGGTGCCGGCCACGATGTCCAGGTCGACGCCGGCCGCGGCCAGCGGCACCACGATGTCGCTGAACAGGATCGCGGCGTCGACGCCGTGCCGGCGGACCGGTTGCAGGGTGATCTCGGTGACCAGGTCGGGCCGGCGGCACGACTCCAGCATCCCGACACCCGCGCGGATCTTGCGGTATTCGGGCAGGGAGCGGCCCGCCTGCCGCATGAACCAGACGGGCGTGTGCGGCACCGGCCGGCGGCGGCAGGCCCGGACGAACGCCGAATCTTCGAGGATCGTGGTCACCCGCGACATCGTGCCACGTGAGTGAACGGCGTCGTGCGGCGCGCCGCGCGGGCCGGTTCCGTGGTGATCGGCATAGGCTTCGAGGCATGGGTCCCACGTCCGCCGCACCCGAGGCGTTCACCCGCGCCGTCACCGGGCTGCGGGCTGCCGCGCCGCGCGAGGAGATCCTGCTCGAGGAGATCGCGGCCCCGCAGCGGCTGGCCCCGTACGGCTTCGCACTGAGCGCCACCGTCCTGCGCGACGGGGACGAGGTGGCCAGCGGCCGGCTGATCCTGCTGCACGACCCGGCCGGTCACGACGCCTGGCAGGGCAACCTGCGGCTGGTCACGCTGATCACGGCCGAGCTGGAGTCGGACATGGCCGGCGACCCGCTGCTGCCGGCGGTGGCCTGGACCTGGCTCACCGACGGCCTGGAGCAGCACGCGGCGGCGTACACGGCGATCGGCGGCACGATCACCCAGACGACCTCGACCCGCTTCGGCGAGCTGGCCGGCCCGGCCCCGACGGCCGACCTGGAGATCCGCGCCTCCTGGACCCCGACCTCGGAAGACCTGGGCGCCCACCTGCAAGGCTGGTGCACCATGCTCGCCTCCACCGCCGGCCTGCCCCCACCCGGCGTAACCGCCCTCGGCAACCGCCAGCGAGCCGGCGCGAACTAACAGACTTTGAAGGCGTCGCAGGCTGTCTTGATCGGGACGGCCAGGCCGATGCCTTCGGCGTCGCGGGCCTTGGCCGTGGCCAGCCCGATCACCTCGTCCGCGCTGTTGACCACCGGTCCCCCGGAGTTGCCCGGGTTGATCGGGGCGTCGAACTGGATCGTCGCGCCCTGCGAGTCGTCCGGCCGGTACGCGCTCACCACCCCGGTCGTCACCGTGTCCTCCAGGCCCAGCGGCGCCCCGACCACCACCACCTGCTGACCCGGCTTGACCGTGGCCGGCGCGGTGTCCAGGCCGGCGATCTTGCGGTTGGCGCGCAGCAGGGCCAGGTCGTTGCTCTTGTTGACCTTGACGATGGTCGCGGACACCTCGTCCTTGCCGCGTTCCAGGAAGACCTTGCGGTCGCCGGAGTTCCAGACCGACTCGACCACGTGGAAGTTGGTCAGCAGGTTGGCCTGACCCTCGGCCGCCTTGTCGCCGACCGAGAACGCCGTACCGGTGAAGTTGCCGGCGCGGACCCGGAAGACGCTGGGCAGCACCGACGACGAGATCGCCTCGGGGTCGAAGACCGCGGCGAGTTTCTGCTCGAGCCGGTCGGCCCGCTGGGCGAGCTGGTCCTGGCGCTGCAGCGCGCCGGCCAGCTGGTCCGCGCTGGCGCCGAGCCGGCTGTCCACCCGGTCGAGCCGCCAGGCCTGCCAGCCGGCCACCAGGAGCAGGACCAGGACGAGGAGCATCGTCATCAGCCGGTTGCGGCCGCGGCCGTTGAGCACGGCGGGCTCCGCCGCCGGATCGGCCACCACGGGGTACGTGGCAGCGCCGGTCGGCGACGGCAGGTACGGCGCCCCGAACCGGCTCGCCGGGCGCGGATGACCGAACCGGGGTTCCGGCCGGTGCGCGGTGGCCCATTCGCCGGACGGGTGGTCGGGCAGGCTGAGCAGCGGGTCCTGTGGTGGCCGGCGCGGGCCCGGCACCCCGAAGGGGTCGTAGGCGGTCGTCATGCGGCGCGGGCCTCCCGGGTATCGACGCTCCGGTCTCTAGTACGGACGGAGAGGGGTCAGCGGACGGGCGCACGCGGGCTTTCTTGAAACAGGCCGGCCGGACCGGAGTGGATCGAGGCCCGACGCGCCGGGACCCGGCTGCGCACCCAGGGGGCGGTACCCCCGTACGGTTACGGAGTGACCGACGAAGCACCCCTGCGCCGTCGGGACGCGCCGGACCAAGCAGGGGACGGACCGCACGCCGTGCCGCCCGACCCGATGTCTGGCGGTCCCGAGAGCGAACCTGCCCGCACCTCCGTTCCCCTCACCGCACCCCGCGACGGCACGCCACGACCGGTCGAGACGGCCGACGAGCTGGCCGAAGTGGTCGCGCGGATGGCCGCGGGCTCCGGCCCGGTGGCCGTCGACGCCGAGCGCGCGTCCGGCTACCGCTACACGCAGAAGGCCTATCTGGTGCAGTTGCGCCGGGCCGGCGCCGGCACGGTGCTGATCGATCCGATGCCGCTGGACGACCTGCGCACCCTGGACGAGGCGCTGGCCGAGACCGAGTGGGTGCTGCACGCGGCCAGCCAGGACCTGGCCTGCCTGGCCGAGATCGGGATGCGGCCGCGCCGGCTGTTCGACACGGAGCTGGCCGCCCGGCTGGCCGGTTTCGAGCGGGTCGGGCTGGCCGCGCTCACCGAGCAGCTGCTCGGCTACTCGCTGGAGAAGCACCATTCGGCGGCCGACTGGTCGACCCGGCCGCTGCCGGAGTCCTGGCTGACGTACGCGGCCCTGGACGTCGAGATGCTCACCGACCTGCGGGATCTGCTCGCCGCCGAGCTGGACCGCCAGGGCAAGTCGGCCTGGGCCGCCGAGGAGTTCGCGGCCCTGGTGGCCAGCGCCGACCGCCCGCCGCGCAGCCGGCCGGACCCGTGGCGGCGCACCTCCGGCATCCACCGGGTCCGCGGCGCCCGCGCCCAGTCCCGGGTCCGTGCCCTCTGGTACGCCCGCGACGGCGTGGCAGCCCGCCGCGACTCGGCCCCGGGCCGGGTGCTGCCCGACTCGGCGATCATCGCCGCGGCCGAGCTGGATCCCAAGGACGAACGCACTCTGCTCGGCCTGCCCGGCTTCGGCGGCCGGTCGGTGCGCCGGCTGGCCCGGGTGTGGCTGGACGCGCTGGACGCGGCCCGCGCGCTGCCGGACGACGAGCTGCCGGTGAACGTGCCGGTCGAGGGGCCGCCCCCGCCGCACCGCTGGGCCGAGCGGGACCCGGTCGCGGCGGCCCGGCTGCAGCGCTGCCGGCAGGTCGTGATCACCACGGCCGAGGCCCACACCCTGCCCCCGGAGAACCTGATCAGCCCGGACTTCATCCGCCGGCTGGCGTGGTCGCCGCCGGAGGACGTGACCCCGCAGACGGTGGCGGACACGCTGCGCGGCTTCGGCGCCCGCAACTGGCAGGTGGGCCTGATCGCCGACGGCATCGCGAAGGTCCTCCCGGAGCCGCCCCCGGTCGCCCCACCGCCGCCGACCGACTGATCCGCACATCGCCTGCCGCGACCGCTCGCCGGTCGCGGCAGGCTTTTAGCCATGCAACCAGCCGGCGATCGGCGGTAGCGACGGTCAGCACCGGGCGACCGCGTGAAATTGATGTGTTTCTCACCTAGCTTCGAACCAGGAGCCGGGTAGGCAACAATGTTACCGGCGAGTAGCATGGAATCCCCGCCTGCAAGGAGGCTTGTTGTGCCCCGAGTAAGCCGCGAGGTCGTCTTCGTCGACGGCGTCCGCACCCCGTTCGGCAAAGCGGGCGGCATGTATGCCGAGACCCGCGCCGACGATCTGGTGATCCGCTGCATCCGCGAGCTGATGCGGCGCAATCCGCAGCTGCCGCCCGAGCGGGTGGACGAGGTGGCCATCGCCGCCACCACGCAGATCGGCGACCAGGGCCTGACCATCGGCCGCACCGCCGCCCTGCTGTCCGGGCTGCCCAAGACCGTGCCCGGCTACGCCATCGACCGGATGTGCGCCGGCGCCATGACCGCGGTGACCAACGTCGCCGGCGGCATCGCCATGGGCGCCTACGACGTCGCCATCGCCGGCGGGGTCGAGCACATGGGCCGGCACCCGATGGGCGAGGGCGTCGACCCCAACCCGCGGATCCTGGCCGAGAAGCTGGTCGACCCGTCGGCTCTGGTCATGGGGGCCACGGCGGAGAACCTGCACGACCGGCTGCCGGGCATCACCAAGGAGCGCGCCGACGCCTTCGGGCTCGCCTCGCAGGAGAAGACGGCGAAGGCGTACGCGAACGGCAAGCTGCAGCCCGACATGGTGCCGGTCGCCGTGCGCGACGCCGAGCAGGGCTGGGGCCTGGCCACCGCCGACGAGGCGCCCCGGGAGACCTCGATGGCCAAGCTCGCCACCCTCAAGACCCCGTTCCGCCCGCACGGCAAGGTCACCGCGGGCAACGCGGCCGGCCTCAACGACGGCGCCACTGCCGCCCTGCTGGCCAGCGAGGACACGGCCCGCGAGCTGGGCCTGCCGGTCGCCATGCGGCTGGTCAGCTACGGCTTCGTGGGCGTCGAGCCCGAGGTCATGGGGTACGGCCCGATCCCGTCGACGGAGAAGGCCCTGCGCCTGGCCGGGCTGACCATCGACGACATCGGCCTGTTCGAGCTGAACGAGGCCTTCGCCGTGCAGGTGCTGGCGTTCCTCGACCACTTCGGCATCGCCGACGACGACCCGCGGGTCAACCCGTGGGGCGGCGCGATCGCCATCGGCCACCCGCTGGCCAGCTCCGGCGTGCGGCTGATGACCCAGCTGGCCCGGCACTTCGCCGAGCACCCCGAGGTGCGGTACGGCATCAACGCCATGTGCATCGGCATCGGCATGGGCGGCACTGTGATCTGGGAGAACCCCCACTGGGAAGGTGCGGACAAGTGACCACGGCTCTGCCTGACTACCCGAACGAGGTCGTGACCAAGGCGCTGCTGCGTCTCGTCAAGGTGCCGGGGCTGGACAAGCCCGCCGCGCTCATCACCCTCGACAACGGCCTCGACTACAAGAAGCCCAACAGCTTCGGCCCGGCCGGGCTGCGCTCGCTCGACGAGGCGATCACCCGGGCCGCCGAGGCCGAGCCGGCGTTCATCGCGCTGACCGGCAAGCCGTACATCTTCTGCGTCGGTGCCGACATCACCGGCATGCCGTTCATCACCCAGCGGGACCAGGCTGTCGCCCTCGGCGAGCTGGGCCACGCCGTGTTCGCCCGGCTCAAGAACAGCAGCATCCCGACCTTCGCGTTCATCAACGGCGCGGCGCTCGGCGGCGGCCTCGAGGTCTCCCTGCACTGCCACTACCGCACGGTTTCCACCGGTGCCGCGGCGCTGGGCCTGCCCGAGGTGGCCATCGGCCTGATCCCCGGCTGGGGCGGCAGCCAGCTCCTGCCCCACCTGATCGGCGTGCCGGGCGCGGCGCAGGTGATCCTGCAGAACCCGCTGACCCAGAAGGTGCTCAAGCCCAAGCAGGCCCGTGAGCTGGGCGTGGCCGACGAGATCTTCGAGGCCGCCGACTTCCTCGAGCGCTCGCTGGAGTGGGCCGCCGGCGTCGTCAAGGGCGAGGTCACCGTCGAGCGCCCCGAGGTCGACAAGGACATGTGGGAGGGCGTGCTCTTCTTCGCCAAGCAGCAGCTCGACGAGCGGCTGCACGGCGCGGTCCCATCGGCCAACAAGGCCCTCGAGCTGCTCGCGCTGGCCAAGGACGCCTCGTTCGAGGATGGCACTGCCGCGGAGACCCAGGCGCTCGCCGACCTGATCATGGGTGACGAGTCCCGCGCCAGCCTGTACGCGTTCGACCTGGTGCAGCGCCGTGCGAAGCGCCCGGTCGGCGTGCCCGACAAGTCGCTGGCCCGCAAGGTCACCAAGGTCGGCATCGTCGGCGCCGGCCTGATGGCCTCGCAGCTGGCCCTGCTGTTCGCCCGCCGCCTGCAGGTGCCGGTGGTCATGACCGACCTGGACCAGAGCCGGGTGGACAAGGGCGTCGACTACGTCGGCGGCCAGATCGACAAGATGGTCGGTAAGGGCCGGATGGACGAGGGCACCGCGGCCAAGCTGCGCGGCCTGGTCAGCGGCTCGGTCGACAAGTCGGTCTTCGCCGACGCCGACTTCGTGATCGAAGCCGTCTTCGAGAACCTCGACCTCAAGAAGCAGATCTGGGCCGAGCTGGAGAAGATCGTCACGCCCGAGGCGATCCTGGCGACCAACACGTCCTCGCTGTCGGTGACCGAGATGGCCGCCGACCTCGAGCACCCGGAGCGGGTCGTCGGCTTCCACTTCTTCAACCCGGTCGCGGTGCTGCCGCTACTGGAGATCATCAAGGGCGAGCGGACCGACGACGCGACACTGGCCACGGCGTTCGCGGTCGGCAAGGAGCTGCGCAAGTCGTCGGTGCTGGTCAAGGACGCCCCGGCGTTCGTGGTCAACCGGCTGCTGACCCGCTTCACCAGCGAGATCTTCCGCGCCATCGACGCCGGCACGCCGCTGGACGTGGTCGACACGGCGCTGGACCCGCTCGGCCTGCCGATGCGGCCGATCGCGCTGCTGCAGCTCGTCGGCCCGGCGGTCGGCCTGCACGTGGGCGAGACTCTGCACCGGGCGTTCCCGGACCGCTTCGGCGACAGCGCCAACCTGCGCAAGATCGTCGACGCCGGCCTGCCGCTGATGGTCGACGACGAGATCAACCCCGAGGTGGTCGAGCTGGTCGAGGGCGGTTCCACCCCGCTGACCGGCGACGAGGTACGCCGGCAGGCGCTGGACGCGCTGGCCCAGGAGATCCGGCTGATGCTGGACGAGGGGGTCGTCGCCGAGGCGCAGGACATCGACCTGTGCATGCTGCTGGGGGCCGGCTGGCCGTTCCACCTGGGGGGCGTGACGCCGTACCTGGACCGCAGCGGCACCTCCGAGCGGGTGACCGGCAAGCGGTTCCTGCCGCCGGGTGTGGCGAGCGTGCCCGCCTGACGCCCCGTTCCGACAGGACCGACGTCCCCGTGCCTGTCCCTGGCACGGGGACGTCTTCCGTACCGGCCTGCCCTACCGGGGCCCGCAACCAGCCGGTATGCCGATGACCACGGGTCGCGGGCGACGACTAGGCTCCCTCGTGCTGTAGCCCGATCGATGGAGCGTTGATGTCGCAGCCGCCGAACCAGCCCTACTCGGGCCAGCCCTACCCCGGTCAGCCCCAGCCCGGCCAGCCCCAGCCCGGGCAGCCGTACTCGGGCCAGCCCCAGCCAGGACAGGCCCAGCCGGGCCAGCCCCCGGCCGGGCAGCCGTACCCGGGCCAGCCGCAACCCGGGCAGCCGTACCCGGGTCCGCCCGGATCCGGCCAGCCGTATGCGGGTCAGCCGGGATATCCCGGCTACCCGGGCCAGCCCAACCCCGACGTGCCCGCCTCGGTGCCCCCGCAGCCGGGTTACGGGCCGCCGTCGTACCCCCAGCCGGATTACACCCAGGTCGACTACTCCCAGCCGGAGTACGCCCAGTCCGGCTACCCGCAGCCGGGATATCCCCCGCCCGGCTACCCGCCGCCCGGGCCGATGCCGGGCTACCCGCCGAAGAGGAAGTCGCGGGCGCTGCCGATCACGCTGGTGTCGGTCGGGCTGGTCCTGGTCCTCTGCGTCGGTGGCGGCACCGCCGTCTACCTGGCCGGCCGCAACACCGCCGAGGGTCTCGCCGAGGCCATCACCTCGGCCGCACCGACCCAGCCCACCCGGCCCACCCTGCCGACCCGGCCGACCGAGGCGGTCCCCACGGCCACCATCAGCATCGTCGAGCCGAAGACGCTCGGTGGCCGGCCCAAGGTGACCGACCCGCAGTTCGCCGACCGCGTCGAGCAGCTCGAGAGCAATCTCGCGCTGGTGCCCGGGGCCACGCAGACCGTCGGGGCGCTCTACGGCACGCCGGCGAAGCAGGACATCGTCGTGGTGGTGGCGGCCAAGACCCGGGTGCCCAACCCGAAGCGGGAGCTGGACAGCGCCTTCACCGGGCCGGGGGTTTCCGAGCTGAATCTGACCGGTGTGGCGAGTATCCCGGCCGGACCACTCGGTGGCGTGGCGAAGTGCGCCAAGGGCAACGCCGGCGGGGCACCCCTGTCGATGTGCGGCTGGGCCGACGAGGGCAGCTCCGGCCTGGTGTTCTGGTACTTCACCTCGCTGAGCGACGCCAAGAGGGAGTTCATCAAGCTCCGGGGCCAGGTCGAGAAGAAGTCAAACTGACACGCCCGGAGTCCGCGTCACACGTTCGCATCGCTCCTGACACGAACGCGACGCGGTCTATCGGGTTGCGCTCATCGATGCCGTACCGAAACATCGACGCGACAGGATGATCGGCCGGGTCCCGCACGGGCCCCGGTCTTTCGTTTCGAGCTGGCAAGGAGCGTCCGGTGGTACTCCCGCAACTTCGCCGTGTCCGCTGGGCCGTGCGAGCGACCCTGATCCTGGGCGTCGCGGCCTCCGTGGTCGCGAACATCCTGCACGCCCAGGACAACCCGATCAGCCAGGCCATCGCCGCCTGGCCGCCGCTCGCCCTGCTGCTGACGGTCGAGCTGATCTCGCGGGTCCCGGTCCACCACCGCTGGCTGGCCTTCGCCCGCCTGGTCGCCACGGCGACGATCGCCGGCATCGCCGCCTGGGTCTCCTACTGGCACATGGCCGGCGTGGCGGCCCGCTACGGCGAGACCGGCGCCTCCCCCTACCTGCTCCCGCTGTCGGTCGACGGCCTGATCGTGGTGGCCAGCATCTGCCTGGTCGAACTGGCCGGCCGCATCACCACCCTGGAAACCGAAGCCCGGCAGCCGAACACCCGGCCCGACACCGCGAACGAAACCCGCAGCGTGCCCGGCCTGATCCCCGTGCCCGCAACCGGCAACACCGGCCGCGGCCCCACAACAACAGCAGCCCTGGCCGAAGTAGCGGCATCCCTGCCCCGCAAGAGCCCGCCAAAAACCCGCAACGCCGAAGTCTCCGCCTTGGCCCCCCGCCAGAACAGAGTCACAGCATCAACCTCGGCGCCCAAGGCCACCAACGCCGCGAAACCCTCGGCCAAAACCCGCCGATCCCCAGCTCAGACCCTGGACGCAGCCGCGAAGATCAAAGCCGCGAATCCAGACATCACCGAGGCCGACCTGGCGGCGCAACTGGGCATCAGCGCCTCCCGCTGGCGCACGATCCGCCGCCAAGCAGACCAGGCAGACCTCCACCTCGCCGCCTGACGGAATCCCCCAGCGCGACCACCACAGGTTCTGGGGGCGGGGAAGCTCACCCAGGCGCGATGCCCAGCCCCTTGGCCCGCGGCACGGTAGCGGAAGCGGCAACAACGGGAGTGGTATCAGCCGCCGGCAACCGCACGGTGACCTCCAACCCCCCACCGGCCTGAGCCACCGCCGAAACAGTCCCGCCGTGAGCGTCACAAACCGCCCGGACGATCGACAACCCCAGACCGGAACCCCGGGACCCGGTCCGCTCCCACCCACCCCGGCGGAACGGCTCGAACAACCCCGGCACATCCCCAGGATCCACCTCATAGCCGGTGTTCCCCACCACCAGCCGCGCGTGCCCGTCCGCGTTCTCGGTACGCAGCCAGAGCTTGCCCATCAGGTGGTTGTAGCGGATCGCGTTCTCGATCAGATTGCCGGCCAGCCGGTCCAGCAGGCTGGGGTCACCGACCACCGGCGCCGCCTGCAGATCCGTGGTCACGTCGAGCTTCATCCGTTCGGCCTCGGCCTTCACCGCCGACAGCGCGTTGTAGACGCTCGTGGCCAGGTCGGCCGGCACCTTGCGGACCAGCCGCCGCCCGGACTGGGCCTCGCTGCGGGCCAGCACCAGCAGCGCGTCCACCAGGCCGTTCGCGCGTTCGGAGGCGTTGCGGACCACCTTGGCCATCCGGCGGTACTCGGCCACGTCGGCCTCGTCGTCGCTGAGTGTCACGTCGATCTCGGTGCGCATGACCGCCAGCGGGGTGCGCAGCTCGTGGGAGGCGTTGGCCACGAACCGTTTCTGCGACTCGAACGCCCCGGCCAGCCGGTCCAGCATCGCGTCGAAGGTGCGGGCCAGCTCGGCCACCTCGTCGTCCGCGCCGGAGTAGCGGATGCGCTGGTCCAGCGTCTCCTCGCCGAGGCGTTGCGCGGTCGCCGTCACGAAGTGCAGCGGGCGCAGCGCGCGGCCGGCCACCGCGTACGCGCCCGCGATGCCGATGATGCCGATGGCGAAGAGCGCGATCAGGCCCTTGATCAGCAGTTCCTGGGAGGCCCGGTCGACCAGCTGGGTCTGCCAGGTGAGCGCGTCGAGTTGGTCAGGTCGATCGGGGCGCCACCGCGGGTGACCACCCGGCGGGCCTGGTCGAGCACCAGGTCGCCGACGGTCAGCACCGGCGGCGCGGCCGGGGTGGCCCGGCGGCCGAGGGCCTGGACGCGCGCCACGAGCTCCTCGAACGCGAACGGCTTGGGCAGGTAGTCGTCGGCGCCGAGCTGCAGGCCCTCGACCCGGTCGGCCACGGTGACGCTGGCCGTGAGCATCAGCACCCGGGTCAGCGCCCCGGAGGCGACCAGGGCCGCGCAGATCTCGTCGCCGTGCATACCGGGCAGGTCCCGGTCCAGCACGACGACGTCGTAGCGCGTCACGTACGCCATCTCGTGCCCGGTCAGCCCGTCGTACGCGACGTCGACCGCCATCCCTTTGCGCCGCAGCCCCCGGGCGATCGCGTCACAGAGGTTCCGCTCGTCTTCCACCACCAGCACGCGCACCCGGGGCCCTCCGCGTTCGAAAAAATGTGGATCCACCGCACAGCCTCGCCGCCGGCCCGTAAAGAGGCCGTGAGTGCAGGCTACCGGGCAGTTACTACTCGGTCAGGGGCCAGATCGCGACGGCGGCGTCGATCCGGCGGCAGACGAGCACGTCGGTCGTCGCCTGGCAGTCGCCGGAGACCGTCGTGGCCGTGCCGAGCACCCGTACGGTGAGCCGCGCCGGGTCGAGCAGCGCGTAGAAGACCACGTCGTCGCCGATGCGCTGGCGCAGTCCGACCACGGTCCCGTCGGCGCGGGGTGGCCCGGCGGCCCGCCAGGCGCCGAAGTCGCCGTGCACAGCGCCGGTGCCCGGCTCCACCACCGCGAGCGGGTAGCTGCCCTCCAGCCCTTCACTGCCGTTGACCATCAGGTACCGCCCGGCTTCGACGGCCGTCGTCCAGCGTTTCTCGGCCCAGCGCAGCCGGCCGGTGCCGGGGTCGAGCGCCTGGACCCCGCCGCGGTAGCCGAAGACGCAGATGGCGTCGAGACAGTCCTGCACCCACCGCCCGGACAGCTCGACGGTGCTGTGCCAGCGCGGCACCAGCCCGGCCAGGGTGTACGCGGTGATCCCGCCCAGCCCGCCGACCAGCACCAGGTCGCCGGTGGGCCACACGGTGATGCCCCGCCGGGACCAGCCGGACGGCGCGGTGGCGTCGCCCTCGGTGACCAGGGTCCCGGTGACGGTGTCGCGGACCTCGATGTGCCCGTCCGTGGTCGCCGTGATGAGCCGGTGCGGGAAGTCGTCGGTGACGGCCGCCGGGGTGGTGTATCCCTGGACCGGCTGCTCGTAGGTCCAGCGGGTGCGCCCGGTGGTCAGGTCGAGGCCGAACCAGTTCAGGTCGCCGAACTGCGGGCTGTTCTCCCGCAGCAGCACCAGGCCGTCCGGCGGGGAGACGCTGAGCAGCCGGGCCGGGGCCCGCCAGAGGGCCCGGTCGGTGCCGGCCGCGAGGGCCACCGTCGCCTCGGCGCCGACGGTGTCGACCTGGTACGACACCAGCACCGTCGGGCCCACCGAGGTGACCTGGAAGATCGCCCCGGTGACGGCGACCGTGGTGCGCGACAGGAGCTCACCGGCCGGCAGCGCGTACATGCTGATGATCTTCTGCTGGATCGCGGAGTCGTTCGTCCCGGGCCCGGTGCTGACCACGTAGAGGCGGTCCTGCTCGACGAACATGTTGTCGCCGAGGCGGGCGGGCACGATGACCGGCCCGGCCGGTGCCGCGCGGGCCGCCGCGCCGCCCAGGACGACCAGCAGGGCGGCGGACAGGGCCGCCAGCGTGGCCCGGAAGCGGTGCGGCCGGCCGCGGGACGTCACGGGGTCGCTCGGCAGCGTGCCGTGCTGCTCACCGAGGTCGATCAGGACGTCGCCCACGCCGTCATTGTGCGCCCGGGGACCGGGATTCGCGTGGGTCAGGCGTGGAAGGCCCACACCTCGACGCGCTCGCCGACCCGGCAGGCGACCAGCTCGGGGACCGCTTGGCACTGCACCGTCATGTCGGGCAGGCGGCCGAGCAGCTGCACCTCGGTGGCGTCCGGCTCGAGCAGACCGAAGACCGTGGTGCGGTCCTTCTCCAGGTGGCTGAGCAGGAAGGACTGACCGCCCTGGACCGGGAAGTGGTACCGCCACGGTGACAGGTCGAGGCGGGGGCGGCCGGTCCCGGCGTCGGCGGTCCGCACCGGCGTGGTCATCCCCTGCAGCTCCAGCACCGCGCCGGGTCCGAACCCGATCAGGTCGGTGTCGGCGATCCGCCAGCGCTCGGCACCGGTACGCGGGTCCAGCACCACGAGCTCGTCGCGGTGGCTGACACAGGTCAGCCCGGAGCAGACGCTGGAGTTGCCGGCCGGGTCCGGCCGGTCCTGCCGCCAGAGCTCGTCGAGGGTGTCCAGCGCGTACGCGACCACCGGCCCGCCCGTACCGAAGGAGCCGTAGTGCACCAGCACCGTGCTGCCGACGACCTCACCCTCCTCGGCCCGCGCGCCGTCGAGCAGGGGCACAGCCCGCTGCCGCAGCACCGCGCCGGTCGTCGGGGAGATCAGGCTCAGCTTGTCGGAGGAGAGCACCACCACGGCGTTGGCCGGGGCGTCCGTCCAGGCGGTGAAGACCGAGCCGGGGAACGCGAGCGACCACAGCGGTGCCCCGGTGGTGAGATCGAGGCCGCGCAGCTCCGTCCGCAGCGCCGGCTCGGTGTGCAGGGCCGCGCTGTTGGTGCCGTAGAGCTGGCCGGGGTCGCCGGACGCCGGGTCGTACTCGGTGCCGGGCCGGAAGATCTCCTCCTCCACGTACGCGACCGTGTCGCTGACCGGCTGCACGGCGACCGGCGACTTCCACCGGACGGCGCCGGTGCGGGCGTCCAGCACCGTGACACTGCGCCCGGCGCGCACCACGGTGACCTCGGGCGTCGCCTCGGCCACGAAGAACGGATCCTCGCCGGCACCGCTCCGGTAGCTCCAGAGCCGGCGCAGCGGCTGGGCCTGCCAGGCGGTGAGCACCCGCGGCCGGGCGTCCAGATCCATCGCGTACAGGGTGCCGCCGATCAGCTGGAAGTCGCCGCTGGCCGGGACCGGCACCGCGCCGACGTGCTGCCAGAGCGTGGCGGCCGGCGGAGCTGCCCCGCCGAGCGCGAGCAGGAGCACGGCAGCCAGGGCCAGACCGGCCCGGCGGTAGAAGTACGCGGGCGGTGGCGTGGCCGGAGCGGGCGGAGCCGGTGTCTCGGGGCTCAGCTCGATCAGCGCCACGCTCACTCCTCTCGCCGGTAGGCCCACACCACCAGTTCGCCGGTCGACTCGCGGCAGACGAGCCGGCTCGGCGCGGCCTGGCAGTCGCCGGTGCTGGCCGGCAGATCGGCCAGCAGCTCCGGTCGCGCGCCACCGGGGGCGGCGACGGCGACCATGGTACGGCTTCCCGAGTCGACCAGCCTGGTCACCAGCAGGTGGTCCCCGCCCCCGGCGCCGGAGACCAGGCGCCAGCCGTGCAGGTCGACGAGCACGCGCCCGGTCGCCGGGTCGATCATGCCGACCGGGTCCGTCTCCCCCGCCGGGGTCCCGTACGCGACGACGGCCGAGCCCTTCTGTTCGATGCTGCGCCAACCGGCCTGGAACCAGCGCTGCAGTCCACCGTCCGGCTCGACGGCGCGGACCCCGTCCGGCCCGGTGAGGCAGATGAGCGGTCCGCAGGCGCTGACCCCGAACGCGTACCCGGCGGGCCGGCTCCAGCGCTGCTGCAACGTCACCGGGTCGAACGCGGTGACCACCCGGCCGGTGGGGGTGGGATGCCGCAGCATCAGCAGCCCCCCGGCGACGCTCGGGTTGTCCGGGCCGTAGTCGGCGGGCGGCAGTTCGGCGCTGGTGAGCAGGCGGCCGGTGTCGAGGTCGTGCACGGCGGCGGTGCGGTTGTCGTGCATGAGCAGCATCCGCGGCCCGCTGTCGTCCGGGCCCGGCACGCCCATCAGCACGGCCGTCGAGGGCACCGGCACCTGCCAGCGGGTGGTGCCGCTGTCCGGGCCGACCGCGTCGACCGAACCCTGGACCCGGCGGCCGGAACCGGAGCTGCGCACGCCGGAGACGGCGAGCAGAGCGCTGGAGCCGGGGATGGTGACGACGTTCCCGGCCCGCCGCCACTGGGCCGCACCCGTGGCCAGCGAGACGGCCGTGGTGCCCGGTTCACTCCGGTTGCCCGACCACGGCCGCATCAGCACCAGGTCGCCCCCGGTACGCAGCCGGTACGTCGGCGAGGCCGAGCCGGCCTGCCAGTTCAGCCGCCCGTCAGCCAGGTCGTACGAGCTGAGCGTCCCGTAGGTCTGCGCGAGCAGGTCCCCGCCGTCGGTCAGCGTGTACGGGTCGGCCGGGCCGAACGGCAGGGTCAGCACCGCCGTCAACGCCGGTGGTGGCGGTGCCGCGGAGGCCGCCGACGACAGCAGCACGACGACCGCCAGCAGCACCGGGGCGAACCAGTCCGGCGTGGTGGGGCGAGTCGGCCGGGCGTACTCGTCCGGCTCGCCCCGGGCCAGGCCGAGATCGATGATTACCGTGTTGCCGCCGAAGGTCTCCGCCGCCATGCCCCAAAGGTAACGGGCAGATAACGAAATGGCTCGTTGACCTTCAGCCCTTTGGACGTCAGCGCTGCGGCTGGTGCTCGGTGGCCGGATCCTCCAGGTGCGAGACCCACTCGGTCACGTCGCGGGCGATGTCCTGCGCCGTGAGCCCCAGCGCGGCCAGGATCTCGGCGCGGCTGCCGTGCGGGTGGAATTCGGCCGGCACGCCCAGGTCACGCAGCGGCACGTCGACACCGGCGTCGCGCAGGGCGCTCGCGACGGCCTCACCCACGCCGCCGGCCCGGATGCCGTCCTCCAGGGTCACCACGAGGCGGTGCCCGCGGCTCAGCGCGGCAAGCTCGATCGGGACCGGGCGGACCCAGCGCGGGTCGACGACCGTGACGCCGTACCCCTGCTCGGCGACCCGCTCGGCGACCTCCATGCCCAGCTTGCCGAACGCGCCCACCGCGACCAGCAGGATGTCCTTGCGCTCGTCCTCGCGCAGCACGTCGACCGGACCGACCCGGCGCAACGCCGGCAGGTCGGCCGGGACCGAGCCGGTCGGGAAGCGCACGATCGTCGGGCCGTCGTCGACGGCGACCGCCTCGCGCAGCTCTTCGCGCAGGGTGATGGCGTCGCGCGGGGCGGCGATCCGCAGGCCCGGCACGGCGCCGAAGACGCTCATGTCCCAGATGCCGTAGTGGCTCGGACCGTCGGGGCCGGTGATGCCGGCGCGGTCCAGCACCATCGTCACCGGCAGCCCGTGCATCGCCACGTCCAGCAAGACCTGGTCGAACGCGCGGTTGAGGAAGGTCGCGTAGACGGCGACCACCGGGTGCAGGCCACCCATGGCGAGGCCGGCTGCCGAGGTGACCGCGTGCTGCTCGGCGATGCCCACGTCGTAGGTGCGCTCGGGATACTTCTTCTGCAGGGCGGCGATGCCGGTCGGCTCGGCCATCGCGGCGGTGATGCCCACGATGTCGGGGCGCTCGTCGGCGATCGAGACCAGTTCGTCGGCGAAGACGTTCGTCCACTTCACCGACGGCTTCGCGGTGAGCGCCCCGGTCTGCGGGTCGAACGCGCCCGGGCCGTGCAGGCAGTCGGCCTCGTCGTCCTCGGCCGGGCGGTAGCCGTAGCCCTTGCGGGTCACCGCGTGCACGATGACCGGGGCGTTGAAGCCCTTGGCCCGGCGCAGCGCCGACTCCATCGCCTGCACATCGTGCCCGTCGACCGGCCCGATGTACTTGATGCCGAGGTCCTCGAACATCGGCTGCGGGCTGACCGCGTCCTTGATGCCCTTCTTGACCGCGTGCAGCACCTCGTAGACCGGCTTACCGACCACCGGCGTCGAGCCCAGGGCGTCCTTGACCAGGTCGAGCACCCGCTCGTAGCCGGGGTTGAGGCGCAGCGTGGAGAGGTGGTCGGCGAGGCCGCCGATGGTCGGGGCGTACGAGCGGCCGTTGTCGTTCACGATGATGACCAGGCGGTTCTTGGCCGAGGCGATGTTGTTGAGCGCCTCCCAGCACATGCCACCGGTGAGCGCGCCGTCGCCCACCACGGCCACCACGTGCCGGTCCTCGCCGCGCAGCGTGAAGGCCTTGGAGAGGCCGTCCGCGTACGACAGGGCGGTGGAGGCGTGCGAGTTCTCGATCATGTCGTGCTCGCTCTCGGCCCGGCTCGGGTAGCCGGAGAGGCCACCGCGCTGCTTCAGCCGGTCGAAGCCGTCCTGGCGGCCGGTCACCATCTTGTGCACGTACGCCTGGTGGCCGGTGTCGAACAGCACGCGGTCGCGCGGCGAGTCGAAGACCCGGTGCAGGGCGAGGGTGGTCTCCACGACGCCGAGATTGGGGCCGAGGTGGCCGCCGGTGCGCGAGACCTTGACGACCAGGAAGTCGCGGATCTCCGCGGCGAGCAGGGTCAGCTGATCGGGATCGAGGCGCTTGAGATCGCCGGGGGTCTTGATGCCCGGGAGGATGCCGGCCGTCGTCTGATCACTGCGCTCGCTCATGAGAAGTCAGTCTATCGGCGGAATCTGCGAGCGCATCCGTCGCGGACGCCCGCAGAGACGACCTCCACAAAACCTGCACAAGCGCCTCCAGGTGACTCAGCTCACCAGGCAGGATGGAAAGGAGTCATGAACGTCGATGCATTCTCTCCATCTCCGCGCTGGTCGCGATGGCCCTGGGCCGGCCGCCGAGCGGCCCTAAGCCGCCGCGGGCACCAGCAGGGCGACGCATTCGATGTGCTGGGTCATCGGGAAGCAGTCGTACGCTCGCAGCTCCGCCAGCCGGTACCCGGCCGCCGCGAAGGTCTGCACGTCGCGGGAGAGGGCGGCCGGGTCACACGCCACGTAGGCCACCGCCCGGGGGCCGGCCGCGGTGATCGCCTTGACCACCTTCGCGCCCGCGCCGGTCCGCGGCGGGTCCAGCACCACCAGGTCGACCGGACCGGTGACCCGGCGCCGGGCGAGAGCCACGTCCACCTTGGCCGACACCACCTCGACCCCGGTGAGGTCGGCCAGGTTGGTGCGCGCCGCCGCCACTCCCACCGCGGCCGACTCGACGACCGTGGTGCGGGCCCGGGTACGCTCGGCCAGGGCGGCGGCGAACAGGCCGGCGCCGCCGTACAGGTCCCAGGAGATCTCGCCCTCGGCCGGCTGCAGCATCTCCAGCACCGCGCCCACCAGGGTGTCCGCGGCCGCGGGATGCACCTGCCAGAAGCCCTCCGGCGGCACCCGCCACTCCCGGCCGGCGGCCAGCTCGCGCACCTCGGCCGGGCCCTCGATCAGCACCGGGGTGCCGCCGGGATGCTCGTCGAGCAGCGAGTCACCCACCGGGACGGGCGCCGGCGCGGCCACCGTGCCGTTGCCGCCCGGCGTGCGGGCGCCGGGCTGGACGGCCCCGGCCGCCTCGAGCAGCGGGGCGGTGGCCGGGCGGGCCAGCACGCTGACGTCGCCGCCGGTCGACGCGACCACCTCGACGGCGGCCGCTTCCGGCCACAGCCGGCCGGTCACGTCGAGCTTCTGCAGGCCGGGGTGGGCGATCAGGCAACGATCGACGGGTACGACCTGGTGCGACCGGTGCTGTAGCAGCCCGGGCCGGCCGGCGGCGTCGACCGCGTACCGTACCCGCGACCGCCAGCCCAGCGGGCCGCCCGGCAGCGGCCGGACCCGGACGTCGAGCTCGGCGATGCGTTCGCCGCTCAGGCCGCCCATCCGGCCCAGCAGCTCCTTCACCACCGCGGTCTTCCACTCCAGCTGCGCGGCCGGCGCCACGTGCTGCAGGTCGCAGCCGCCGCAGCCGCCGGGATGCGCGAACGCGCACGGCGGCGTCACCCGCTCCGCCGCGGCCTCGAGGATCTCCACCGCGTCCCCGCGCAGGTAGCCCTTGTGCAGCTCGGTCAGCTCGACCGTGACCCGCTCCCCCGGCAGTGCGTGCCGCACGAAGACCACCCGGCCGTGCGGGCCGCCGATCCGGGCCACGCAGTGCCCGCCGTGCGCGGGCGCACCGACGGTGACCTCGACGCGGTCACCCTCGAACAGTTCGTCGCTCACTTCGGCTCTTCCGGGGGGTCGGCGGGAGGCGTGCCGGGCACTCCGGCCGGCACACCGCTGGGACGGGTACGCGGACCACGGGCCGGCGCGCGGCTCAGGTCCCGGTCCAGCCGGTCGAGATCACGGTCCTGGCTCGACTGCAGCTGCCACGGGACGCTGGTCACCATCACCCCGGGCTCGAACAGCAGCCGGGTCTTGATCCGCAGCGCGCTCTGGTTGTGCAGCAGATTCTCCCACCAGCGGCCGACCACGTACTCGGGGATGAAGACGGTGACCACGTCGCGGGGTGAGCCGCGGCGCACGCTCTTGACGAACTCGATGATCGGCCGGGTGATCTCCCGGTACGGCGAGTCGACCACGGTCAGCGGCACCGGGATCTGCCGGCGTTCCCACTCGGCCTGGATCGTGCGGGTGTCCTTGTCGTCCACGTTGACCGTGACCGCGGTCAGCGTGTCCGGCCGGGTCGCCTGGGCGTACGCCACCGCCCGCAGGGTCGGCTTGTGCACCTTGCTGACCAGCACCACCGCGTGGTTGCGCGACGGCAGCACCGGGCGCTCCTCGTCGGGTTCGAGTTCCCGTGCGACCCGGTCGTAGTGCTTGCGGATGCCGAGCATGCCGACGTAGATGACGAGCATGGCGACGATCGCGATCCAGGCGCCGAGCAGGAACTTGGTGATCAGCACGACGACCAGCACCGCGCCGGTCAGCGCCATGCCGAAGGTGTTGATCGCACGGGAGCGGACCATCCGGCGCCGGGCGGTGGGATCCCGCTGGGTGCGCAGCAGCCGGTTCCAGTGCTTGATCATGCCCGCCTGCGACAGCGTGAAGGACACGAAGACGCCGACGATGTAGAGCTGGATCAGCCGGGTGACCTCGGCCTGGAACGCGACGATGAGCACCATCGCGGCGACCGCCAGGAAGATGATGCCGTTGCTGAAGGCCAACCGGTCACCGCGGGTGTGCAGCTGCCGGGGCAGGTAGCGGTCCTGGGCCAGGATCGAGCCGAGCACCGGGAAGCCGTTGAAGGCGGTGTTCGCGGCCAGGAAGAGGATCAGCGCGGTGACCGCGCCGACCACGTACAGCATGATCGAACCGCTGCCGAAGACCGTCTCGCCCAGCTGGGTGGTGACCGTCTTCTGCACGTAGTTCTCCGGTCCGCCGATGATCTGCACCAGCGGATCCTCGACGAACTGCAGGTGGGTGGCCCGGGCCAGCATGATGATGCCGACCAGCATGGTGATGGCGAGGCCGCCCAGCATCAGCAGCGTGGAGGCGGCGTTCCTGCTCTTCGGCGGTTTGAACGCCGGCACGCCGTTGGAGATGGCCTCGACCCCGGTCAGCGCGGCACAGCCGGAGGAGAACGTCCGCAGCAGCAGGAAGACGAAGGCGAAGCTGGTCAGATGGTGGTCCTCGGCGTCGATGATGACGTCCGCGCTGGGCGCACGCAGATCCTGGCCGAGGATGTAGACCCGGACCAGGCCGATGATGATCATGCCGAGCATGACCACGATGAACGTGTACGTCGGGATGGCGAACGCGGTGCCGGACTCGCGCAGGCCGCGCAGGTTGAGCGCGGTGAGCAGGGCGATCGCCGCGACCGCGATGCCCACCTTGTGCTCGGCCACGAACGGCACCACCGAGCCCAGGTTCGACACCCCGGCGCTCACCGACACCGCCACGGTCAGGATGTAGTCGACCAGCAGCGCGCTGGCCACCGCGACCCCGAAGCGCGGGCCGAGATTGACCGTCGCGACCTCGTAGTCGCCGCCGCCGGACGGGTACGCGTGCACGTTCTGCCGGTAGCTGGCCACGACCGTGACCATCACGATGGCGACCGCCAGGGTGATCCAGGGCGAGTAGAGGAACGCCCCGGCCCCCGCGATGGACAGCGTCAGCAGGATCTCGTCGGGCGCGTACGCGACGCTGGACAGCGCGTCCGAGGCGAAGACGGGCAGTGCGATGCGCTTCGGCAGCAGCGTGTGCTGCAGCCGGTCGGAGCGGAAGGGCCGGCCGAGCAGAAGCCGCTTCGCCAGGGACGTCGAACTTGCCACAAGCGCCAAGGGTACGGCTGTGCACGCCACGCCGTCGGCCGCCCCGGCCAACGGCTGTCGCCGCCGCATGGCACGCTCTGCCTAGGTACGCATCCAGCGGGAAGGCGCGAAACCTTGCACGTGGTGATCATGGGCTGTGGCCGGCTCGGCTCCACCCTGGCGAACAAGCTCGACGCCCGCGACCACTCGGTCGCGGTGATCGACCAGAACGCCGACGCCTTCCGCCGGCTGGGGGCCGAGTTCGGTGGCATCACGGTGACCGGGATCGGCTTCGACCGCGAGGTGCTGCGCTCGGCCGGCATCGAGCGGGCCGACGCCTTCGCGGCGGTGTCCAGCGGCGACAACTCCAACATCATCTCGGCCCGGCTGGCCCGCGAGACCTTCGGCGTGTCGCGGGTCGTCGCCCGCATCTACGACGCCAAGCGGGCGCAGGTCTACGAGCGGCTGGGCATCCCGACCGTGGCGACGATCCGCTGGGCCGCCGACCGGATGGTGCGCCACCTGGTCCCGGAGGGCACCGTCGAGGTGTTCCGCGACCCGACGAGCTCGGTGTCGATCGTCGAGGCGCCGCTGCACCGGGACTGGGTCGGGCAGTCGCTCTCCTCGCTGGAGGAGGCCACCGGCGCCCGGGTCGCGTACCTGATGCGGTTCGGGATCGGCTCGCTGGCCACGCCCTCCACCGTGCTGCAGGACGGTGACCAGGTCTTCATGCTGGTCACCGACGACATCGTCGCCGACGTGCTGGCGAGCGCCGCGGGCGCCGGGCTGGGGGGTCACTGACCATGCGGATCGCCATCGCGGGCGCGGGCAACGTGGGCCGCTCGATCGCCCAGGAACTGATCGGCAACGGCCACCAGGTGATGCTCATCGAGCGCCAGCCCCGCCAGCTGCGCCCCGAACGGGTCCCCGAGGCCGAGTGGGTGCTGGCCGACGCGTGCGAGGTCAGCAGCCTGGAGGAGGCCGACGTGGCGAACTGCGACGTGGTCGTGGCCGCCACCGGCGACGACAAGGCCAACCTGGTGTGCTCGCTGCTGGCCAAGACCGAGTTCGCGGTCAACCGGGTGGTCGCCCGGGTCAACCGGGCCGAGAACGAGTGGCTGTTCACCGAGCAGTGGGGCGTCGACGTCGCGGTCAGCAAGCCCCGGCTGATGGCGGCCCTGGTCGAGGAGGCGGTCACGGTCGGCGACCTGGTCCGGCTCATGACGTTCCGGCAGGGCGAGGCCAACCTGGTGGAGATCACCCTGCCGCCCACCGCCCCGTACGTCGGTCAGCCGGTGCGCGCGGTGCCGATGCCGCGCGACTCCGCCCTGGTGGCCATCCTGCGCGGCAAGCGCGTGCTGGTGCCCACGCCGGACGATCCGCTGGAGGCCGGCGACGAGCTGATCTTCGTCTGCACCTCGGAGGTCGAGGACGCGGTCCGCACGGTGATGCTCGGCAACACCCGCGAGCTGGGCTAGGAAGCTTTCGCCGCCTCGGCCTCGGCCGCCTGCGCTGAGGTCACCCGATGCACCGCCCAGGCGGTGAAGGCGAAGGTGGCGGCGTAGATCGGCCAGCTGATCAGGATCCGGACCACCCCGATCGCGTTCGCCTGGTCGGCCAGGTAGAGCCAGCCCTGCACGCCCGCGCGGATGAACAGCGACGCCGCCCAGACCAGGGTCAGCCACTGGAAGGTACGGAACAGGCGGGGGTTGTCGAACCAGTCGTGCTTGCCGCCGTTGGCCAGCACCCCCCAGACGTAGCCGATGATCGGCCGGCGGACCGCCACCGAGCCGATCAGCACGACCACCTGGCCCAGGGTCAGCAGGATGCCGGGCAGGTAGAAGTTCTTGGCGTCACCGGTGCGCCAGGCCAGGAACGCGCCGATCGCGATGCCGAACAGCCCGTTGACCGCATGCCGGATCGGCTGCTTGCGGGTCAGCCGGTAGATCCCGATGGCCAGGGCCGAGCCGACGCTGCCGGCGATCGCCCAGTACAGCGCGGTCTTCTTGGCCAGATCCAGCCCGACCTCGCCCAGCAGCACGTTGAGCACCACGAACGCGAGCACCGGCACGCTGGACTCGACGAGCCCGCGGACCCCGCCGAGCTGCTCGGAGATCTGCTCGCTCATCGACGGGAGGGGCTCCTCGACCTCCTCCGGCCGGCCCGCCGACGGCTTCACGGGAGGCGGATTGAGCTCGTCGACGAATTCTCCGACGAGCTCCTCGACGACCTCCTCGACGACCCGATCCTCCACTGACTCGTGCGCGGCGTGACGGGGTTCGCTGCCGGGTGTCACCGGGGCGCCTCCAGCTCGTAGTACGGGTTGTAGATGACCTTGCGGTCGTCGCGCAGGGCGATCCGGCCGCGAGCGGTGAGCTGACGACCCGGTTCGATGCCGACGATGGAACGGCGGCCCAGGAAGACGAGCGTGACCACGTCGCTGCCGTCGTAGAGGTCGGCCTCGAGCGTCGGCAGGTTGGTGCGGGGAGTGTACGCCACGGTGCGCAGTCGCCCGGACACCGAGACGACCTGGCCCCGGTGACACTGACCGGCCGGCATGGCACCGCACTTGGCACTGTCGCGCTGCAACTCCTGCGCGTCCAGTTCCGCCTCGGAGGCGGTCAGCCGTTCGAAAAACCGGCGCAGGCCGGTGGTGCGCTCATCGGTCGACATGACCTCGGTGCCACCCTCTCCTCGGCGAACCGTGGAAACGCGCCGACGGGGGTACCGGCGGACGGCACACAGTGTGGGCAAGTGCCGCAAGCCCACGGTACGCCGGAAGCGGCCCCGGTGACGTACCTCACCGGGAGCCGTTTCGATCAATGCGCGTGGCGCCCGTTGTGGCCCGGGAACTGCTCGTTGACGGCGACGTCGGGCGGAGTCGGATCCTCGCCCTCGGCGTGCTGCTCGGCGTGCTCCGCCATCTCGCGCGGCAGCCGCAGCGGCAGCGCCTCACGCACCGGCCGCGCCTCGTCGTCGCGGACCACGACCAGGCCGCGCAGGCACTCGCCGAGTACGCCCTCCTGGCCCGGCTCGGCGGCGGCGAGACCCTGGAACAGCGCGCGGACCATCCAGCGCGGGCCGTCCACCCCGACGAACCGGACATCCGCCGGCCCCTCGGGCGTGTTGACCCGGGCGGCCAGCTCGACGCCGTACGGCCCGTCGAACTCCTGCGGTGCGGCGCCGTCGGACTTCATCGCCGCGGCGATCTCGGCGCGCACCTCGTCCCAGATGCCCTCGCTGCGCGGCGCGGCGAACACGCCCAGCTGCAAGGCACTGTTGCCGTGCACGAGCACGATCTGCTCGACGGCGCCGTCCGGGTTGGCCTGCACCCGCACCTCGACGCCCTCGATCGCCGGGATCAGCAGGCTGCCGAGGTCCAGGCGCTGCACTCCGTCGGGAGCCTGCCTGCTGTCGTAAGGGCCGAACTCGGGCGCCGGAGCATCGCCCATGCTCTTGGCGAGCGCCGCCGACTGGGGAGCGTCGTCCGGGCGCACGTGCTTCGGACCGCCGCGCTTGCGGGAGAACATCTGCGTTGCCACCTTCTTCGTTCTAGAGCTGCTGCTGCGCCGGCTTCATCGCTGGTCCGGACCGGTCGGCAGAGCCACGTGCCCGCCGGTCGAGCCGTGCCCGCCCGCACCCCGGGAGGTGTCGGCGAGCTCGTCGGCCACGTGGAACACTGCCCGTTCGACCCGCTGCACGACCAACTGGGCGATCCGGTCGCCACGGGCGATCTTCGCGGTCGCGGCCGGGTCGTGGTTGACCAGGTTCACCAGAATCTCGCCCCGGTAACCGGCGTCGACCGTACCGGGCGCGTTGAGCACCGTCACGCCGAGGCGGACCGCGAGCCCGGAGCGGGGATGCACCAGTCCGACGTAGCCCTCCGGAAGCGCGATCGCCAGCCCGGTCCGCACCAGCCGGCGCGCGCCGGGCGTGAGCTCCACGTCCTCGGCGGCGTACAGGTCGGCGCCCGCGTCGCCCGGGTGGGCGTAGGCCGGCAACGGCAGGTCGGGGTCGAGCCGGCGGACCTGGATGTCCACGGGTTCGGTCACGGTAGCGGTCCTCACGATCGGCGTCGGTCCTGCGGGCGGGCGAGCGGCACCCACCCTGCCATCCTGCCGTCGCCGCGGACGGAGGCGCGCCGTACCCTCACCAGGGTGACATCCGAGGCCTCCGCACGCACGGCGGCGCCGCGTCCGGCGTACGCCGAGCGCCTGCACATCCCGTGGCTCGCCTGGCCGGGCTGGCTGCTGGTGGCGGCCCTGCTCGCCGCCGAGATCTGGATGGGCAGCACCGGGCTGCGCGCCTGGGTGCCGTTCGCCGTGCTGCTGCCGCTGACCGTCTTCCTGCTGTGGCGGGCCGACCGGATCCGGGTCGCGGTCACCGCGACGGAGCTCCAGGTCGACGACGCCCGGCTGCCGCTGAGCGTGATCGCCGACGTGATCCCGCTGGACGCGGCCGGCAAGCGTGAAGTGCTCGGCGTGGGCTCGCACCCGCTGGCCTTCGTGGTGCAGCGGCCGTGGATCAAGGGCGCGGTACAGGTGCTGCTGGACGATCCGGCCGACCCGACACCGTTCTGGGTGGTGAGCTCGCGGCGCCCGGTCGAGCTGGCCACCGCACTGCTGCGCGCTAGGAGCTGAGCTCCCGGCGTTCCCCCTCGATGACCGCGGGGCCCTGCCGGCGCAGGTCCTTGACCAGCTTGTCGCCGAGTGAGCGGGTCGCCCGCCGGTTCAGGTAGCTCGCCACGGCGGCGCCGGTGAGCAGCGGGCCGAGCGTGGTCAGATTGCGCCCGAAGCGGCGCAGCAGGGTGCCTTGCAACTCCTTGCGGGCCGCGGTGCCGAGCACGGTGGCGACCCCGACGCCGGGGACCATGGGGTTGACGCCGCGCTGGCCCGACCAGGCCTGGAGCAGGGCGGTGGCGCGCTCGAGGGCGTTGCCGGTCACCGGGCGGCCGTACACCTCGTGCAGCTCGCCGAGCAGCTTGAGCTCGATGGCTACGACCGCGACCGTCTCGGCGGCCAGCAGGACGGGGGCCGAGAGCAGGGTCGGCGTGGCGGCCCATTCCAGCGAGGCCACACCGCCACCGGCGGCACCCACCCCGGCGGTGGCCCGGGCGGCGTTGCGGATGAGTCGTTCGGCGAGCTCGTCGCCGTCCAGCCCGTCGTAGTGCCGGCGCAAAGTGGCCCGGTCGCGGACCGGCACGTGCGGTGCCACGTCGGCGACCACGTCGGCCATCCAGCGCATTGCGGCCTGCGGCCGGAAGAGCTGGCCGAGACCCCGCCGGCGGACATCGCCGACGAGCCGGCCGAGCAGGCGCCGGCGACCGGCCGGCTCCAGGTCGTCGGCAGTCAGTGCGGCCACGGTGGCGCCGATTCCGGCGTTGCCGGGATCGGCAGGCTCGGCGGGGCCGACCTTGATGAGCTCACGCCCCGGATCTTCGGACTGTGCCGAACTGTCTTCTGGGCGGCTCATCGTCGACCTCCCCGTGTCTGCCGTTGGCTTCGATACGGTCGGCCTGATACCCGGTGGAGCAGCCGGGGCAAACCGGCGACCGGTGCGTCAGGGGTCGGTACGTGACCCGATCGCCGGACGACGACCGGGGTCCTGCTCACAAGCGCGCCGGTCAGGCGCACTCGCGGCAGATCAGTTCCCCGTTCCGCTCCACCGCGAGCTGGCTGCGGTGGTGCACGAGGAAACAACGGGCGCAGCGGAACTCGTCGGTCTGCATCGGCAGCACCTTGACGGTGAGTTCCTCGTCGGCCAGGTCAGCACCGGGGAGCTCGAAGCTCTCCGCCACCTCGACCTCGTCGACGTCCACTGCGCCCGACTGCGAGTCGGCGCGGCGGGCCTTGAGCTCCTCGAGGCTGTCCTCGCCGAGGTCGACCTCGTCGCGACGCGGGGCGTCGTAGTCGGTGGCCATCGGTTTTCACTCTCCTGTATCGATGTGTCACTTGGCGTTAGTAACGCCAGCGACGGCGTTTCGGTTCCCGGGTGCGACGGACTTTTTTCCCCGATCTGAACCAGGGATCGCCCGTCCGCCGGGGCGCCCCCACCCCCTCGTGAAACTGCCCCGGCAAACGCGGCACCTTACCGCCCTCGCGCGTGGCTTGTACGCGCGCGGGCGGCCAATTGTTCCCGATGTGACCGAGGCGACATCAAGGTAGGGGTCGCAGCCCGTGGATCATCGTCGCCGCGCCGGGAACATTCCCTCTTTCCGCAGGCTTGGCGTGCAGACGCTAACCTCACCGCATACCCCGTCCGGCACCGGACGGCGGTCGATCGAGCTGACCCCGGGAGCCAGTTCCATGAGCTTTGCCCGCGTCCGAGCGCTGGTCGTGGTCGGCGTGCTCGCCGTGGCCGCGGTGGTCTTCGTCGTCGTGGCGTTGGTCCGCGACACGCAGGGTGACGCGGTCGCCGGTGGCGGCTGCGCCGACGGCTCGGTGATGGCTAACCTGACCCTGCCCGACGACCCCGAGCAGGTGACGGTGCGGGTGTTCAACGGCACCAAGACCCCGGGACTCGCCGACAGCGTCACCAACGAGTTCAAGAACCGGCGGTTCAAGACCCAGAAGCCGGCGGAGAACAAGAAGAAGTTCGACGGCGTCGCGGTCATGCGGTACGGCCCCGAAGCGGTCGGCTCGGCGTGGCTGCTGCGGGCGTACTTCCTGAACCAGGCCGAGCCGCAGTACGACGACAAGCGCAAGGGCGCGGTGGTGGACGTGGTCGTCGGCAAGGGCTTCCAGCAGCTCGCCACCACCACCGAGGTCAACCAGTCGCTGGTGGAGCTGGGCGAGCCCGAACTGCCGCCGGGTGCCTGCGTGGCCCCCAAGAAGGACTCCTGACTCAGGGACCGCCGGCGGCGTCCAGCTCCACGAGGACGTCGTGCAGCGCGCCGAAGATGGCCGGCGGGGCCGCGACGACCATGTCCGGCCCGGCCGGCGCTCCGTCGAGTCCGGACACCAGCAGGCCCGCCTCCGTGGCGACCAGGCCACCGGCGGCGTGGTCCCAGGGGTTGAGCCCCTTCTCGAAGTAGGCGTCGACGCTGCCCTCGGCGGCCAGGCAGAGATCGATCGAGGCGGCACCGAAACGCCGGATGTCGCGCACCCGGGTCAGCAGCTGCGCCACGACCGCGCCCTGGTGCGCCCGCCGGGCCCGGTCGTAGCCGAAGCCGGTGGCGAGCAGGGTCTGCTCCAGGGTGGTCCGGACCGAGCCGGTCAGCCGACGCCCGCCGCGCCAGGCGCCCCCGCCGAGCGTCGCCGTCCACTCGTCGCCGGTGACCGGGTTGAGCACCACGCCGGCGACCACGACGCCGTCCACCTCGGCGGCCAGCGAGACCGCGTACTGCGGGAGGCCGTAGAGATAGTTCACGGTGCCGTCGATGGGGTCCAGGATCCACCGTACGGCTCCGGCAGCCGTTTCCGCGGAATCCCCGTACTCCTCGCCCAGTACGCCGTCTCCGGGCCGCTCAGCGGCCAGCGCGGCGACCACCTGGCGCTCGACGGCCCGGTCGGCCGCCGTCACCACGTCGGTGTCGGTGCTCTTGGTCTGCACGTCGGTGATCGCCTCGGCCCGGGTCCGCCGGGCGGTCGCCGCGGCCTCCCGGGCGATCCGTACGGCGATCTCGAGTAAGATGTCCGGCGTCGATGTTCCCGGTTCCACAGCCACTGGTGACCGTCCTTTCAGCCGTCGTCATTGTCCCGGCAAGCGCCTCCCGAGGGCCCGGTACCCCCCTCGAGACCCCCCACGGCGTGCCGGTGGCGTGCTGCGGCGGGAGGATCTAGCCGGACGGCGCTACAATTCACCCCTGCCCACGCTTCACGGACAGCCGCCAGCGGGCCCGTCCGCGTCCCGAGGGCTCCCACACCACACCGGCCAGCCTCGTTCCGCCGCGCGCTGCGCTGGGTTCATGGCCGTGTTACATCGCCCTCCGGAAGGTCATTCGTGACAGAAGCCCACCAGACCGGTGCCGACGTTCGCTCTCTCACCGAGGCCCTGATCGCCCATGCTCAGGGTGCGGGCGGGCAGATCACGTCAGCCGAGGTCGTGCAGACGGTCGAGTCGGCCGAAGTCACGCCGGCCCAGGCCAAGAAGATCCTCCGCGCCCTCGTGGACGCGGGAGTCACGGTCGTCGTCGACGGATCGGCGAGCACCCGCCGCCGGGTCGCCGCCGCCCGCGCCGCCACTCCCGCCTCCAAGGCCACCACCGCCAAGGCGACCCGCGCCCCGGCGAAGAAGGCCGCACCCGAGCAGAAGCAGGCCGGCACCGAGGACGACGCAGCCGCGCCGTCCCCCGCCACCGTCGCCAAGAAGGCGGCGCCCGCCAAGAAGGCCGCGGGCGCGCCGCGCAAGGCCGCCCCGGGCGCCAAGGCGGCCCCGGCCAAGGCCGCCAAGCCGGGCGAGACCCCGGCCGAGGGCGAGGAGATCGATCCCGAGGAGCTCGCCGCCGAGATCGAGGACGTCGTCGTGGAGGAGCCGGCCGCCCTGGTCCAGGCCGCCGCCACCGACGCGGCCGCGACGGCGACCGACGGCGACTTCGAGTGGGACGACGAGGAGTCCGAGGCGCTCAAGCAGGCGCGCCGCGACGCCGAGCTGACCGCTTCCGCCGACTCGGTCCGTGCGTACCTCAAGCAGATCGGCAAGGTCCCCCTGCTGAACGCGGAGCAGGAGGTCGAGCTGGCCAAGCGCATCGAGGCGGGCCTGTACGCCGCCGAGCGGCTGCGCGCCTGCGACGAGGGCGAGGAGAAGCTCGAGCGCAACTTCGAGCGCGACCTGCGCTGGATCGGCCGCGACGGTGAGCGGGCCAAGAACCACCTGCTCGAGGCCAACCTGCGGCTCGTGGTCTCGCTGGCCAAGCGCTACACCGGCCGGGGCATGGCGTTCCTGGACCTCATCCAGGAAGGCAACCTGGGCCTGATCCGCGCGGTCGAGAAGTTCGACTACACCAAGGGCTACAAGTTCTCCACGTACGCCACCTGGTGGATCCGCCAGGCCATCACCCGCGCCATGGCCGACCAGGCCCGCACCATCCGCATCCCGGTGCACATGGTGGAGGTCATCAACAAGCTCGGCCGCATACAGCGTGAGCTGCTCCAGGACCTGGGCCGCGAGCCCACCCCGGAGGAACTGGCCAAGGAGATGGACATCACCCCGGAGAAGGTGCTGGAGATTCAGCAGTACGCCCGGGAGCCCATCTCGCTCGACCAGACCATCGGCGACGAGGGCGACAGCCAGCTCGGCGACTTCATCGAGGACTCCGAGGCGGTCGTCGCGGTCGACGCGGTGTCGTTCTCGCTGCTGCAGGACCAGTTGCAGCAGGTCCTGCAGACGTTGTCCGAGCGCGAGGCGGGCGTGGTGCGGCTGCGGTTCGGCCTGACCGACGGCCAGCCGCGCACGCTGGACGAGATCGGCCAGGTCTACGGGGTCACCCGGGAGCGCATCCGGCAGATCGAGTCGAAGACGATGTCGAAGTTGCGACACCCGTCGCGCTCGCAGGTCCTGCGCGACTACCTGGACTGAGTCTGACCACGGCAGGCACGGACACCTTGATCAATACGGGATTACCCCCGTTCAGTCAACGATCCGTGCCTGTTTGGTCACCACCCGTACATCATTCGGTGGTGATCAGACCGTTGTGCAGAAGTGATCGTTGACGTGGCACCCTTGGAGCACGGCACACTAGCCCGACCACGTGTGACTTGGGTCCCCCCGGGGCACAGTGGGAAGGCTGTTAGGGCCAAGGGTGTTGCACCATGGGTGAGCAGTAGCCGAGGAACATGTTCATCGGTGACGACCAGAGGAGGAAGGCGATGACCCCGACTCTCACGCCGCCGGCGGGAACGGTGGCCGGACCAGCAGCCGATGAACGGTGCGACCGCTGCAATGCAGCCGGAAAGCTCCGTTTGACCCTGGCTGGTGGCAGCGAGCTGGTGTTCTGCGGACACCACGCCAACAGGTACGCCGAGGACCTGGTGAAGATCACGGTCCAGTACAAGGCGGACCCGGAGTTCTCCTGGCGTGGCGCAGACATGATGTCTAACTCCAACTAACCCCCGATAGACGATCTGAGGGGCGCCCGGTGTGGGCGCCCCTCAGTGTTTTTTCGGGTGGTTGCACTGGTGGGCTTGGCCGCCGGCCATGCCGCGCATTCAGGCCACGCCGCCCGGCAGGTAGCTGCCTCGTGCCGATGGGGCCGTCAGGTATTTCGGTGGTCCAGCCACCGCGCCGCGCAGTCAGCCAGCCCGACCCGACACCAGGTCCCGGCTCAACCGACCCTCGTGCGGGCTGCCGGACGTCCCGCCCGCACGAGCGAGCGGGACTCAGCGGGGCACGCGTCGTGGGCGTATTGCTCGGCTGGGGTGCTTATGTCGGGATAGGCGGTTCTGTTACATCGTTTGGATTGTGGCGATGCGTTCTTCGAGTTGTTCGATTGTTGCCTGGGCGCTCGGTGGGCCTCCGCACAGCCGGCGGAGTTCGGCGTGGATCTTGCCGTGGGGCAGGTTCGTGCGGTGGTGGTGGGCCGCCACCAGAGTGTTCAGCTGGCGGCGGAGACTGTTGCGGCGTTCGCCCGCGCTCAGGGTCACCACCGGCTCGCGCTGGGCCGGGACCGGCTCAGCCGCCTTCTGCCGCTTCTGCGCCGCCAGTTGCTCGCTCTGCCGCCGTTCCAGCAGCACGCTCACCTGGTCCGGCGTCAGGAGGCCCGGCAGCCCCAGGTATTCCTCCTCCTCGGGCGTGCCCGTACGGGCCCCCGTGCCGAACGAGGCGCCGTCGTAGATCACCTGGTCCAGCTCGGCCGTCGCCGACAGGGCTTCGAACCTCTTCTCCAGGTCGCCCTCGGCGTCTTCCGCCCGCTGTGCTCGTTCCAGCAGGGCGTCGTCCAGGCCGTCCGGGTCCTTCGGGGCGCCCAGGATGTGGTCGCGTTCGGCTTCCATCTCGCTGGCCAGGCCCAGCAGGTGCGGGACGCTGGGCAGGAAGACCGTGGCCGTCTCGCCGGTGCGGCGGGCGCGGACGAAGCGGCCGATCGCCTGGGCGAAGTAGAGCGGGGTCGAGGCGCTGGTCGCGTACACGCCGACGGCCAGGCGGGGGATGTCGACGCCTTCCGACACCATGCGGACCGCGACCATCCAGCGTTCGTCGGAGAGGGCGAACGAGGCGATCCGGGCCGAGGCGCCCTGGTCGTCGGAGAGGACGACCACCGCCGGCTGGCCGGTGATCTCGCCGAGCAGTTTCGCGTACGCCCGGGCGGTCTGCTGGTCGCTGGCGATGACCAGGCCGCCGGCGTCGGTCATGCCGTGCTCGCGCAGCCGGGACAGCCGCGCGTCGGCCGCCCGCAGCACCTGGGGCATCCAGTCGCCGCGGTGGTCCAGGGCGGTGCGCCAGGCCTGGGCCACCAGGTCCTTGGTCATCGGCTCGCCGAGGCGGGCCGCCAGCTCGTCTCCGGCGTTGGTCCGCCACCGCGTCTCGCCGGAGTACGCCATGAACAGCACCGGCCGGACGACGCCGTCGCGCAGCGCGTCCGAGTAGCCGTAGACCGAGTCGGAGCGGGACCGCTGCAGGCCGTTGTCGCCCCGCTCGTAGACGACGAACGGGATCGGGTTGTCGTCCGAGCGGAACGGCGTCCCGGTCAGCATGAGCCGGCGCTCGGCCTCCTCGAAGGCCGACTTCACCCCGTCGCCCCAGGTACGGGAGTCGCCGGCGTGGTGGATCTCGTCCAGGATGACCATCGTCGGGCGGGTCATCGTGCGCCGCCGGTGCACCGCCGGCGCCATGCCCACCTGCGCGTACGTCAGCACGGCCCCGTGGAAGTCCCGCGAGGAGTGCACGTCGGCGTTGCGGAACGACGGGTCGAGCTGGATGCCGACCCGGGCCGCCGCGTTCGCCCACTGGGTCTTCAGGTGCTCGGTCGGGCACACCACCGTGACCGCCTCGACCGTGCCGTCGGCCAGCAGCTCGGCGGCGATCCGCAGGGCGAAGGTGGTCTTGCCCGCGCCCGGGGTCGCGACGGCCATGAAGTCGGGGCTGCGCCTTCGCAGATACTCCACCAGGGCCTTGCGCTGCCAGGCCCGCAGCGGCGGGAAGGTCTCCAGATTCGGCAGGGGCGGACTCAAGCTCGACGATCCTCTCGACTCTCACCACGTGCTGTTGCGGACGGGCCACGGCAACCCGGCGGGTCACAGCAAAATGCCCCCGCGCGACGGCCGCAGAGGCGAAACCCAGCATAGCGGCGGGCGGGCGCCGCCGTGGTCACGGCACAGCGACGGGCGCCGACCAGCGCCGGTAGAGCGCGAGCAGCCGTACCCCCGTCATCGCCGCCGCGGACAGCGCCAGCGGGAGCGGGCCGGCCAGCTCGAGCCGGCTCAGCAGGGTCACCGCCGCCGCGCCGCCGAGCGCGACCACCGCGTAGATGTCGCGCTGGAGCACCACCGGGATCTCCCCGGTGAGCAGGTCGCGGGCCACGCCGCCGCCGATGCCGGTGAGCATGCCGATCAGGCAGGCGCCGACGGCCGGTACGCCGGCCTCCAGGGCCTTGAGCGTGCCGGTGACGGTGAACAGGCCCAGCCCGGCCGCGTCGAGCAGCAGCACGGTGCGCCGCAGCCGGTTGAGCTGCGGGTGCAGGTAGAAGACCGCCACGGAGGCGCAGACGGCCGTGACGGCGTACCGCCAGTCGCCGAAGGCCAGCGGCGGCACCGCGTCGATCACGAGATCGCGCAGGAGGCCGCCGCCGAGCGCCGCCACGAAGCCGACGAAGCCCACGCCGAACAGGTCGAGTCGCTTCGCAACCGCGGCGCCGGCGCCGGAGGCCGCGAAGACGGCCACGCCGATCAGGTCCGCGACCAGCAGGCTGTAGCCGCCTGTCACGAGAGCGGGCCGGGGGTCAGTGCTTCATCGACTCGTAGATCTCCTTGCACTGCGGGCACACCGGCGAGCCCGGCTTCGGCGACTTGGTCACCGGGAACTTCTCCCCGCAGAGAGCGATCACGAAGGTGCCCATCACGGCACTCTCGGCGATCTTCTCTTTGCGCACGTAGTGGAACATCTCGGGACCGGTGTCGGCGTCCTTGGTCTCCGGACGCTCCAGGATCTGCGTGCTCACGGCATCTGCCCTTCATGAGTCTCATGACTGTGTGCTCGATGGCACAGTGCCGCTGAATGGGCACTGTTGCCGGCCCCGCGTGCCCCCCGGTCACCGCGGAAGAAGCTCCAACCCACAAGTCTGACACCTCACGCCTGGTCGGTCCAACGACAACGGAGCTCCGGAGCCCCGTACCGTGGCCATCGTGACCGATTCCACGCGGCAGATGGGCCGCTTTGCCATCCGTTACGGCGACCACGTGTCCCGGGCGCGCCGCGACGGGCGCCCGGTGGTGGCGCTGGAGAGCACGATCGTCTCCCACGGCCTGCCCCGGCCCGACAACCTGCGGGTGGCCCGGGAGATCGAGCAGACCGTCCGCGACAACGGTGCCGTCCCGGCCACCATCGGGATGATCGGCGGTGAGCTCGTCGTCGGGCTCGAGGACCACCAGATCGAACACCTGGCCGGCGCCGACGGCGTGGCCAAGCTCTCCGTCCGCGATCTCGCCGTCGCCGCCGCCACCGGCGCCGACGGGGCCACCACGGTCGCCGCCACCAGCGCGATCGCCGCGGCGGCGGGGATCGGCGTCTTCGCCACTGGCGGGCTCGGCGGCGTGCACCGCGAGGCGAACAGCACCTTCGACGAGTCCAACGACCTGACCACGCTGGCCCGGACGCCGATCGTAGTGGTCTGCGCCGGGGTCAAGTCGATCCTCGACGTCGGGGCCACCCTGGAGCGCCTGGAGACCCTGGGCGTCTCCGTCGCCGGGTACGGCACCCACCGCTTCCCGGGCTTCTTCGTCACCGACGGCGGCTTCGACGTCGACTGGCGGCTGGACTCCCCGAAGCAGGTCGCCGACGTCATCGCCGCCCGGGCGGACCAGGGCGTCGGCGCGGGCGCCCTGGTGCTGGGCAACCCGCTGCCGGCCGACGAGCAGCTCGACCCGGCGCTGCACGACCGCACCCTGGCCGAGGGGCTGGAGCTGCTGGCCCGCGACGGTGTCACCGGCAAGGCGGTGACCCCGTTCCTGCTGGCCCACTTCCACAGCAGCACCGAGGGCCGGAGCCTGGCCGTCAACGTGCGGATCATCCTGCGCAACGCGGCCCTGGCCGCGCAGATCGCCGCCGCCGCCACTCCGGCGCCGGCGACGCTCGGTTTCGCCCTCCCGGCATGACCGACCGCGCCACGCCGGGAAGCCCTCCCGGCACGACCGATCGCACCGCGCCGCGGACACCGGACGTGAGCGCCGGGTGAGCGTGCTGGTCGTCGGCGATCTCGTGACCGACGTGCTGGTCGCGCACGCCGGGCCGCTCGCCGTCGGCTCGGACACCGAGGCGCGGATCTCGGTCGGCGGGGGCGGGCAGGCGGCCAACACGGCCGCCTGGCTCGCCCATGCCGGGGCGGGGGCCACCCTGATCGCCGCGGTCGGTGACGACCACGCCGGCCGGGAACGGATCGCCGAACTGGTCGCCGCCGGGGTGCGGTGCGCGGTGCGAGCGCATCCGGGCGTACCGACCGGGAGTGTGGTGGTGCTCAGCTCGGCCGACGAGCGCACGATGATCACCGACCGGGGGGCCGCGCTGCTGCTCGACCCGGCGGACGTCACGGCTGCCGTCAGGGCCGCGCAGGGCGTCACCCACCTGCACCTCTCCGGCTATCCGCTGCTGCACGCCGGGTCACGGCCGGGTGGGCTGGCCGCGCTCGCGGCGGCCCGGGAGCGCGGGCTGACCACCAGCGTGGACGCGGCGTCGGCCGAGCCGCTCCGGCAGCTCGGCGCCCGGGCGTTCCTCGATCTGCTGTGCGGCATCGACCTCCTGCTGTGCAATGCCGACGAGGCGGCCGTGCTGGGCGGGACAGGTCCGGCCGAGGAACAGGCAGCCGCGCTGACCGCGGTGGCGGTCAACGTGGTGGTCAAACGTGGGGGCGACGGTGCCGTCTGGGCGTCCCGGGACGGGGTGTTGCGGTCGGTCGCGGGTGTGCGCGTACCCCCGCTTGATCCGACCGGGGCGGGTGACGCCTTCGCGGCCGGCCTGCTCACCGCGTGGTGTTCGGGTGCGGATCCGGCGGCCGCGCTCACGGCCGGCGCCGCTCTCGGCGCTGCGGCCGTGCAGACGGCCGGCGCGCGGCCGGTGTCCTAGGGCTCGACGTCGATGGTGCGCTGCTTGATGACCTCGGCCGCCTCCGGCTCGAGGATGCGCTGCTGGTTGACCGCCGGGCTCGCCGCTGGGTTGGCCCGGCTCTTCGGCGGGCGGTCGTTGGCGATCAGCACCGCCGCCCACGGCAGGAAGACCATGCCGATGGCGCAGAGGACCAGCCAGAGCGGGAGCAACGGCGGACGGACGCTGACCAGGACAGCGCCGATGATCAGGCAGGCGGCGCGGCCACCCATCATGGTCACGTAACGGATCTGGCGGCTGCGGAACTGTTCGCTCGGGCTGCGAGCGGCGTTGGTGATCAACACCGGCTGCTTCTTCACCTTGGATCTCCGATCGACAACCCATCCTCGCACCGTCACCGGGCAGGTGCCCAGAATCGACGCAGATGCTCGCCGCCCGCACCGGCCCATCCGGGCCGGTAACGGGTCCGTGGTGCCGAATGTTTCAGATAACGGCTGAGCTACCGAACATGCAGATGTGCGGTGGCTGCCCTGCGGGCTGAACCGGCGACGCTGGTCCGGCGTCGCCCTCGTCGTGGTGGTCGCGCTGCTGGGCTGCGGGATGTCGTGGATCGCCGCGCGGACCGCGCGCACTGCCGAGCTGCGCTACGCCGCGCAGCTCATGGACCGCTACACCAGCGACCTCACCCGGGCGATCACCACCCAGATCCAGCGGTACGGCGACACGCTCGCCGACGTCTCCATCGCGCTCGGCTCCCAGACCGACCTGACCGCCGGCGACTTCACCTGGATCACCAACAAGGTCAGTAACCGTCGCCTACCCGGCGCCACCTCGCTCGGCTTCGTGGTCTCCACCCCGGCCACCGGTGTCGCCGCGACGCAGTCGTACTGGCGTGGCCGGGGCGCCACCGGCCTGACCCTGCGTCCGGCCGTGACCGCCGGGGAGCACGCGTTCGAGGTGTTCACCCGCTCCTTCGACGGCGTGCCCGCGCGGCCCGGCACGGACCTGTCCGCGTCCCCGGCGGCCGCCAAGGCCCTGCAGGACGCGTACACGGTCGGCGGTTTCGCTGTCAGCCGGGCGTACGTGCTGCTCAAGGACCAGGGGCTACCGGCGGCCGAGCAGCAGCTCTCGTTCCTGTTCGCCGTGCCGGTCTCGCGCATCGGCGGCGCCTTCCGCGGCTGGCTGACCATGGGGGTGCACGGGCGCGACCTGCTCACCGAGACGCTGCGGACCCAGGCCCACGGCGCGGTGGCCGCCGACCTGGACGATCCCACCGACGCGGTCGAACGGGCCATCGCCAGCTCCGGGATCCCCGCGGCCGGCTACGCCCGCGCGCTCGACCGCGTCGCCACCGTCTCCGCCGGGTTGCGCACCTGGAAGCTCGCGGTGCACCCCACCGAGCAGCTGCTGCGGGAGACCGACCGCGGCATCGTGAAGACCACCTTCGCCGTGTCCATGACCATCGCGATGCTGCTCACCATGCTCGTCGCCCTGCTCACCGGGGCCCGCAACCGGGCGATGGGCAAGGTCGACGCGGCCACGGCGGCACTACGCGGCGACATCGAACGCCGGCAACAGGTCGAGAACCGGCTGCGCGAACGCGAACTCGAACTCGAACAGATGGCCCTGCACGACCCGCTGACCGGGCTGGCCAACCGGGCCGGCCTGGACGCCCGGCTGACCGAGGCCGTGGGCCGGCGTACCGACATCGCCCTGCTGCTGATCGACCTCGACGACTTCAAGCTGGTCAACGACGTGCACGGGCACGCCGCCGGTGACGCGATGCTGACCGAGTTCGCCCAGATCCTGCTGGCCGGCGTACGGGCCGGCGACGTGGCCGCCCGGATCGGCGGCGACGAGTTCGTGGTGCTGGTCACCGGCGTGACCAGCCCGGACCAGGCGGTCGCGGCGGCCCAGCGGATCCTGGCCATGGCAGCTGCGGCCCCGGTCCACCTGGGTGACGACCTGCTTCCGGTACGCGCCAGCGTCGGCGTGGCGACCAGCCGCCCCGACGACACCCCGAAGGAACTGCTGCGCCGCGCCGACATCGCCATGTACCAGGCCAAGCACCTGGGCACCCACGGCATCCAGCTGCACGACCCGTCGATGAGCGACCGCCGCGCCGCCGACGCCCAGCTCGGCGAGGACCTGGCCGGCGCCTCGGAACGCGGCGAGCTGCACGTGCTCTACCAGCCGCTGGTCGACCTGGCGGACGCCCGCCCGGTCGGGGTCGAGGCGCTGGTCCGCTGGCACCACCCGCGGCTGGGCGTGGTCTCACCGACCCGGTTCATCCCGATCGCCGAGCGCAGCGGCACGATCGCCGACATCGGCCTGTGGGTGCTGGAGACGGCCTGCCGCCAGGTCGTGGAGTGGGGCGACCTCTACGTCAGCGTCAACCTGTCCCCGCGGCAGCTGCCGGAGGAGTCACTGGTGGCCGACGTGCTGGGGGTGCTGGCGCGTACCGGGCTGGCGCCGGACCGGCTGTGCCTGGAGATCACCGAATCGGCGCTCGTGGACGAGAGCGCCGGCATCGCCAAGCTGCGGGCGCTGCGCGACCACGGCATCCACGTGGCGATCGACGACTTCGGCACCGGCTACTCGTCGCTGCACTACCTGACCCGGCTGCCGGTCGACATCCTCAAGATCGACCGCAGCTTCGTGGCCCAGCTCGACGGCACCCCGGAAGGCTCGGGCATCACCGAGGCGATCCTGCGGCTGAGCCAGGTGCTGCACCTCAAGACCGTGGCCGAGGGCATCGAGAACGCGGAGCAGGCGGCGGAACTCCAGCTGCTCGGCTGCGGCATCGGGCAGGGCTACCTCTTCGCCCGGCCGCTGCCTCCGGCCGACCTCTTCGAGCTGCTGATCAGCCCTTCGCGGCAGCCTTCATCTCCTTCTTGAAGGCGCGCACCCGGTCCAGCGACTCGGCGTCGACGATGTCGGCCACCGAACGGTACGAGCCCTCCTCGCCGTAGGCGCCGGCGGCCTCGCGCCAGCCGGGCGGCTGGACGCCGTACTGCTTGCCCAGCAGCGCGGCGAAGATCTGCGACTTCTGCTTGCCGAAGCCGGGCAGGGCGGCGATCCGCTTGACCAGCTCCTTGCCGTCGGCGGCGTCGCGCCAGAGATCGGCGGCGTCCCCGTCGTAGGTGCCGACCAGGGCCCGGCAGACCTCCTGCACGCGGGCGGCCATGGCCTTGGGGAACCGGTGCAGGGCGGGCGGCGTGGCGAAGATCGTGACGAGCTGCTCCGGATCGAACTCGGCGAGCTCGGCGGCGGTGGGGGCATGACCGAGCCGCTGCGCGAGCACGTACGGCGAGCTGAACGCCTTCTCCAGCGGAATCTGCTGGTCCAGCACCATGCCGATGAGCAACGCCAGCGGATCCGCCGACAGCAGCTCGTTGGCCTCGGCGTCGATGGGCAGCGACATAGCCATGCTGGATCCTGTCCTTCCCGGCGACGATCACCGGACGCGTCGGCTTCTCACTGTCGCCGATGGGTGACATCCGCGTTCCGCGACGGAGCCGAGCCGCCGAGGGACGGAGACAACTACAGCATGACTCAGTCCGTTGTTCCAGCCGTCGACGATCGGTGGATCTACCACTTCACCCACATCGACAACCTCGAAGCGATCCGGACGGCCGGCATTCTGCGGTGCGATGCCGTCGCTCGGGAGGGGATGACGAGGACTGAGGTCGGGGCTGCGGACATCAAAGAGTCGAGGAGGCGGCGCACCATTCCCATCGAGCCCGGTGGCCGCGTCGGGGAGTATGTCCCGTTCTACTTCGCGCCTCGCTCACCGATGATGTACCGGATCGCCTGCGATCGTCGCGACAGCATTCCGAACCGCTACGCCGGCGGCCGAGTTCCTGATCTACGGCGAGTTGCCGTTGAGCGCCATCAGGTGGGTCGCGGTGCACAGCGACGAGCGCGCGTCTCAGTCGGTGCACTTCTCCAGGATCATGCGCTTGAGCAGCGAATTTTGTCAGACCAGCCTGGGACTACGGGTACGAGCGGAGGTGAGGAACATGATTGAGCCCGGCACGGGCAACCTCATGACCGCCGACGCCGAGGCGCTCGTCAACACGGTCAACACCGCGCTGCAGCTCACGGCCGGGGCTCCCACCCTGGTCTCGATCGTCCGGGTACGCCTGGCCGACGACCTCCCGCTGGCCATCGAGTACGCCTGCTTCCCGCCCCACCTCGACACCCTGCTCGAAGCCGACCTCGAAACCGGCTCGCTGCACCGCGCCCTGCACGAGCGCGGCCTGCGTCCCACCCTCGGTTCCTCGACCCTGACCGCCCAGCCCGCCGGCCCGGACGGCCCCCGGTTACAGGTCAGCGAGGCCGAGCCGCTGCTGGTGGAGAGCCGCGTGATCGTCGACCAGCACGCCGCACCCCCTGGAATACAGCGTCAGCCGGTACGTCGGCTCTCGCTACTCGCTGCGCGTCACCCTCGACGTGCAGCCGCCCCCAGAGAACGTGCAGCCGCCCCCGAAAAGCGTGCAGCCACCCCGAGAAGGAGAAACGCCGTGATGCCCTCCGTCGAGCAGGTCGCCTCGATGATCGACCACTCGCTGCTGCGACCCGAGCTCACCACCGCCGAGGTGCGGCGGGGCTGCGAGATGGCCCGTGAAGGTCATCCTGGAGAACGCGTACCTCAGCGACGAGCAGAAAGTGACCGGCTGCCGGCTCACCGAGCGGGCTGGAGCGCAGTTCGTGAAGACGAGCACCGGCTTCGCCCCGGGCGGCGCGACCCTGGCCGACATCCGGCTGATGCGCGCGGCGGTGTCCCCGGCGATCGCGGTCAAGGCCGCCGGTGGCGTACGCACGCTGGACACCCTGCTCGAGCTGGCGGCGGCCGGCGCGACCCGGTTCGCCGCCACGGCGACCGAGGTGATCCTGGACGACCTGGCCGCCCGCCACCGCGGGGAGCCGGCTCCCCTGGCGAGCCCGGCGCCCGCTGGTTCCTACTGAGCCCGGTTTGCTGCGGTGCGGTTCGGGCAAAACCCTGACCATGAGTGACAACAGCGAGATCGGCAACGGCGACTACGCTCCCGAGGCGGTCGAGGTGCCCAGCACCTACCGCCCCGACAAAGGTGAGGACGACCCGGGCCTGTCGAGCACCATCGCGGCCGGCACCGACACCGAGCAGCTGGTCAACGGTGGTCCGCCGCCCGCGGGTGGCGGCATCATGACCACCACCGGCGGCAATGCGGGGCCGAACAGCTTCAAGACTCCCCCGCGTTCCGGCCCCGGGGTCGCCCCGACCACCACCGGTGACGCCACCACCGGCGCGATGACGACCCCGGTCGACAGCTACACCAGCGACGCGTCCAGCAACGCGGTCGACTGACCCGATATCGTCGGCGGGTGACGGGACCGCTGCTCGCCGCCGGCCGGGAGGCTGACGTGTACGCGCTGGACGAACGGCGCGTGCTGCGCCGCTACCGGCGGGACGCCGACGTCACCGGCGAGGCCGACGCCATGCGTCACCTCGCCGGTCTCGGCTATCCCGTCCCGGCCGTGTACGAGGCCGCCGGGCGCGACATGGTGCTGGAACGCCTCGACGGCCCCACGATGGCCGAGGCCGTGACCAGCACCGCACTGGGTCTGGCCGAAGCCGCCGCGCACCTCGCCGACCTGCTGCGCCGGCTGCACGACGTCCCGCCGTGGCCCGGCGCCCCGGCCGGCTCCCGCATCGTCCACCTGGACCTGCACCCGCTGAACGTGCTGATGACCGCCCGCGGCCCGGTGGTGATCGACTGGTGCAACGCCCGGCCCGGCGAGCCCGACCTGGACACCGGCCTGACCGCGCTGATCCTGGCCCAGGTCGCTGTCGAGCGCGGGCACGAGTGGTCCGCGGCTGCCGAGGAGCTGCTGGTGGCGTTCCTGCGGGTGGCCCCGGGCGATCCGGTCCGGCTGCTCGACGAGGTGGTGCGCTTCCGCCGGTGGCAGCTCGACACACTGACGCCGGCCGAGATCGGCCTGATCGACACCGCTGCTGAGAAGGTACGGGCATGCGCGCGCTGATCCAGACCGTCAGCCGGGCCAGTGTCACCGTGGACGACGAGGTCGTCGGCAAGATCGAGGACGGGCTGCTGGTGCTGCTCGGGGTCACCCACGACGACACCGCCGCGATCGCCGCCACCCTGGCCCGCAAGGTGCACGAGCTGCGCATCCTCGACGGCGACGCCTCGGCCGCGGACACCGGCGCCCCGCTGCTGGTGGTCAGCCAGTTCACCCTCTACGGCGACGCCCGCAAGGGCCGCCGGCCCACCTGGTCCGCCGCCGCGCCCGCCGAGGTGGCCGAGCCGCTGGTCACCGCCTTCGTCGAGGCGCTGCGCGTGCGGGGCGCGCCGGTACAGACCGGGCGGTTCCGGGCCCGCATGCTCGTGGAGAGCGTGAACGTGGGCCCGAGAACCGTCTGGCTGGAGCTCTAGAAGAAACCGCGGCGCTGGGCGGACTGCTGCAGCCAGCCGTTGAGCTGCGCGGTCCAGTCGACCTGGTCGACGGAGCGGTAGTCGACGTCGAAGCGGCCGAACGCGTCGTGCCCCTCGGTGAACAGGCCGCCGCGCTTGTCGATCTCCAGCACCACCTGCAGGTTGTGCGGGGTCGGGACGAACGTGACCTCGAGCTGGGTGATGCGGCCGGCGTACTGCGACGGCGGGTAGAACTCGATCTCCTGGTAGAACGGCAGGGTCTGCTGCACGCCGTACACGCGGCCGCGCTCGACGTCGGCGCGGCTGAAGCGGAAGCCCAGCCGCAGGAAGGCGTCGAGGATCCGCTCCTGGGCCGGCAGCGGGTGTACAGCCACCGCGTCCAGGTCACCCTTGTCGACCGCCCGGGCCACCTCGAGCTCGGTCCGCAGCCCCATCGTCATCCCGTGCAGGTGCTGGCCGTACACCTCGGTGATCGGGGTCTCCCACGGCACGTCGAAGCGGAACGGGATGTCGTGCCGGGCGCCCGCGTCCAGCTTGAACGAGCCGGTCAGCCGCTGCCGGTGGAACTCCTGGTCGGTGTTGTACTCGCTGTCGCCACTCTCCACCTCGACCCGGGTCATCAGCCCGACCGCGACGTACTCGATGTCGACGGCGTGGTCGCCGCCCATGACGTGCACCTGCCCCTCGAGGAAGCCCCCGGGGCGGCAGTTGGGGTTGGCGAGCACCGTTTCCACTGACGGGCCCCCGACACCCATCGCCTGCATCATGCGCTTGAAGACCACGAATCCTCCTTGTTACGAGCCTGCCGCCGATTATGGGGCGCCCCCGCACCCGACGGAATTGCCTCACTGTCCGTACATGTCCCACCAAGACGGGCACCCTGTCGGGTTAGCGACCTCAGGGTTCTCCCCGATTCATGCCACCTGGACGCTTGCCTCACCTCCGCTTAACGCGCCTGCCGCCAAGCTAGTGATCACCGGCACGAATGCGGCTGGGAATGCACGACTCGGTGAACGCGGGGAGGGGACTGAAAGGTGGTCCTGCAGATGAAGGCGACGGAGTCCACGGCGGCGGTTGCTGCCGAGAACATCATGACTGACGGTGTCGAGCCCTTGGCGGACTTGGACGCGATCGACGAGCGCGGCGTCTCCGCCGACCTCGTCCGGGCGTACCTGAACGGCATCGGCCGCACTCGTCTGCTGACCGCGGTCGAGGAGGTGACGCTCTCCAAGCGGATCGAGGCCGGCCTCTACGCGGAGGAGAAGCTCCCCGCGGCGGGCAACGACCTGGCCCCCCTGCTGCAGATCATCATCGCCGAGGGCCGTGCCGCCAAGAACCACCTGCTCGAGGCCAACCTGCGGCTGGTGGTGAGCATCGCGAAGCGCTACACCGGCCGCGGCATGGCGTTCCTGGACCTCATCCAGGAAGGCAACCTGGGCCTGATCCGCGCGGTCGAGAAGTTCGACTACACCAAGGGCTACAAGTTCTCCACGTACGCCACCTGGTGGATCCGCCAGGCCATCACCCGCGCCATGGCCGACCAGGCCCGCACCATCCGCATCCCGGTGCACATGGTCGAGCAGGTCAACCGCATGGTCCGGGCCCGCCGCGACCTCGCCACGACGCTGGGCCGCGAGCCCGTCGTGGCCGAGATCGCCAAGGCCATGGGCGTGCCGGAGTTCCAGGTCATCGAGCTCATCTCGTACGACCGGGAGCCGGTCAGCCTGGACCAGGCCGTCGGTGAGGACGGCGAGAGCGCACTCGGCGACTTCGTCGCGGCGGTCGACCCGCGCGGCGAGCCCGGGGACAGCGTCGGCCGCAGCGAACTGCGCGGCGAGGTCGAGATCGTGCTCTCCACGCTGTCCGAGCGGGAGTCCGCGGTCATCCGGCTGCGCTTCGGCCTCGACGACGGCCGCCAGCGCACCCTCGACGAGGTCGGCCGCGAGTTCGGCCTGAGCCGCGAGCGGATCCGCCAGATCGAGAAGGTCACGATGTCGAAGCTGCGGGACCCGCAGCGGGCGTCGCGCCTGGAGGCGTACGCCAGCTGACGCCGCACCAGAATCACGAGGCCGGTCGCGATGCGCGACCGGCCTCCGCCGTGTCCGGGAGCGGACCGGGCGAATTCCCGGCTGACTCGGCGGGCGTTCTCGGCGACAATCAACGGGCGCCGCAAAGATCGTCGTCGGGGAGGTGGGCCGGGTGCGAGGCTTGCAGCTGGTGCTGCGATTCGTGCTGGAGCTGTGCGCGCTGGCGGCCCTGGCCTACGCGGGCTGGCAGACGTCGGCCGGCTTCTGGGTGCGGCTGCTCGCCGCGATCGCGTTGCCGCTGCTCGCAGCCGTCGTCTGGGGACAGTGGGTGGCCCCGAAGGCGCGCCGGCCGATTCCGGACCCGCTGCGGCTCGTACCGGAATGGCTCGTCTTCGGCGGCGCGACCGTCGCTCTGGCCGTGACCGGCCACCCGATCCTCGCTGTGGCGCTGGCCGTCCTCGCCGCCGCGAACCGCCTCGCCCTGCACCTGCTGCACGTCACCACCGGCGGCCGCACCGAGGAGCACCCGGACCCCCGGATCACGCGCTGAGGCAGGTCAGGCGCTGTGCAGGCGGCGGGGGCCGGTGTCCGGGCGGGTGCCGGCCTCGCCGATCTCCATCGACGCGTGCAGCACCGTGATGCCGTCCGGGCGGGCCAGCACCGGGTTCAGCGACAGGGCACGGACCCGGGGATGGTCGTCCGCCAGCCGGCCCACCCGCAGCAGCAGGTCGATCAGCGCCTCCCGGTCGACCGGCGCCGAGCCGCGGTAGCCGTGCAGCAGCGGCGCCGCGCGCGGCTCGTCGACCAGGGCGGCGGCGGCCCGGTCGGTCAGCGGTGCCGCCCGCCAGGCCAGGTCGCCCAGCAGCTCACTCGCCACCCCGCCGAGACCGAAGCCGACCACCGGCCCGAACGCGGGATCCTCGACCACCTCGATCGTGCACGCCACTCCGGGCGGGACCATGGACTGCACCAGCACGTGCGGGCCGAACGCCGACTCCAGCTCGCGGTAGGCGGCGCGGACGTCGTCCTCGTCGGCCAGGGCCAGCCGGACCGCGCCCAGGTCGATGCGGTGCCGCAGGGCGCCACCGGCCGCTTTCAGCGCGACCGGGTAACCGAGCGTGTCCGCGGCGGCCAGAGCCTCGTCGACCGAGGTGGCGGAGGTGGACGGTTCGACCTTGATGCCGTACGCGGCGAGCAGCTCCGACGGTGGGCCCTCGACCTCGGCGGCCGACGGGTCCACGCCGGACAGTGCGGGCAGCACGCCCGGGGGCAGGCGGAGCCAGTCGGCGTACCCGGCGACGCGGCCCAGAGCGCGGACGGCCTCCTCCACCGACGGGTACGCCGGGACCCGGTCGGGCATCGTGCCCAGCAGGAACGTCGCCACGGTCGGCTTCTCCCCGGCCATGGCCACGCTGCCGAGCGCCGCGGTGAAGTCCGCGTCCTCGTCCGGGAGCTGACCGGGCAGCGGCGGCGCGAAGACCACCACGAGGGCGTCCACCCGCTCGTCGACGGCCGCGTCGGCCAGCGCGTCGGCGAACTCGTGGGCGCCGGCCTGGGGGCTGATGTCGCAGGGATAGCCCTCGGCGACGGTCAGGCCGTTGGCCCGGCAGGCGGCCACGGCCAGGCTGGACAGCGCCGAGGAGTTGCCCACGATCGCGACCCGGCGCCCGGCCGGCAGCGGCTGGTGGGCGATCAGCAGGCCGACGTCGAACAGCTCCGCCACGGTGTCCACCCGGATCACGCCGGAACGGGCGAACAGGGCGGTGACCGCACGGGTGTCCGGGCCGGGCAGATCCCCGGCCAGCCCGGCCGGCCGGGTCGCCGACGCGACCGCGACGACCGGCTTGACCCGGCTCATCCGGCGGGCCAGCCGGGCGAACTTGCGCGGATTGCCGAACGTCTCCAGATAGAGCAGGACGGCGTCGGTGCCGGGATCGTCCTGCCAGTACTGCAGCAGGTCGTTGCCCGAGACGTCCGCGCGGTTGCCGGCCGACACGAAGCTCGACAATCCGAGCCCCCGCCGTTCCGCCTCGGCCAGCAGCGCCACCCCGAGCGCGCCGGACTGGCTGAAGAAGCCGACCCGCCCCGCGGCCGGCAGTCGCGGCGCGAGCGTGGCGTTGAGGCGTACCGCGGGGTCGGTGTTGGCGATCCCCAGGCAGTTCGGGCCGACCACGCGCAGGCCCGCCGCGTGGGCCGCGTCGATCAGCGCCCGCTGCGCGAGCGCACCCTCCACTCCCGACTCGGCGAAGCCGGCCGAGACGACCACGAGACCACCCGCGCCGGCTGCGGCCGCGTCGGCCACGGCGTCCGCGACCCCATCCGGCGGTACGGCGATCAGCGCCAGGTCGACCTCGGCGCGGGCTTCCACCGCCGACCTGTACGCGGGCAGCCCGGCCACCCGGTCCGCGCTGCGGTGCACGGGCACGATCGTGCCGGTGTAACCGCCGTCGCGGATGTGACCGAGGATCGCCGCGCCGATGCCCTGGCCGCTTGCGCTGGCGCCGTACACCGCAACGGCGCGCGGATGCAGCAGCCGCGCGATCGACCGCGACTCGGTGCGCTGCTCGCGGCTCTCCTGCACCTCGCGGGACTTCTCCGTCGGGGCGATCGGGAAGCCCAGGTGCACCACGCCGTCGGCGTACTTGCGCTGGACCTGGTAGCCGAAGTCGCTGAAGACCCGCAGCATGCCGCCGTTCTGCGGGAGGACCTCGGCGACGAAACGGGTGATGCCGTTCTCCCGGGCCGCGTCGGCGAGGTGCTCCAGCAGCACCGAGCCGATCCCCCGGCCCTGGTGCGCGTCCTCGACGACGAAGGCCACCTCGGCCTCGGGCGACTCCGGGCCGAGCCGCTCGTAGCGGCCGACCGCCATGATCCGCGAGCCGCTGACGATGACGAACGCCTCGCGGTCGTGGTGGTCGACGTTGACGAAACGGGCCAGGTCGCGTTCCGGAATACGCGGATAGGGAGAGAAGTAGCGCAGGTAGCGGGTGCGGTCGCTCATCCGGGAGTGGAGCTCCACGATGGCCGGTGCGTCGTCGGGGCGGATCGGGCGCAGATGGACGGCGCTGCCGTCGGAGAGCAGGACGTCCGCCTCTCTGGTCACCGCATTTCCCCTCTCAGTCCCGGATGTCGTGCGGGTCCAGCCCGTGCAGCGGGAAGACCGCCCGCCGGGTCGCCATGATGGCCTTGTCGACCGGGTCCGGCGTGGTGCCCGGCTCCCAGCGCTCGACCGGCGGGGCGGTGCCGTCGGTCAGCGTGACCGGCACCTCCTCACCGGGACGGCGGTCGGCGGCGAGCTTGCGCCAGCCCGGCGGGATGGCCGTGCCCGGATCCAGCGCCGCGCCGGTGGCCACCGCCAGCAGATGGGTCCAGGCCCGGGGCACGACCTCGACCAGGGCGTACCCGCCGCCGCCGGTCGCCACCCAGCGGCCGTCGCAGAGCTCGTCGGCCAGGGCGCGCAACGCGATGTAGGCGGCACGCTGGCCGTCGACCGACAACCGCAGGTCGGCCAGCGGGTCGAGCCGGTGCGCGTCGGCGCCGCACTGGGTGACGAGGATCTGCGGCGCGAACGCCCGCAGCACCGAAGGCACGACCGCGTGGAAAGCGCGCAACCAGCCCGCGTCCCCGGTGCCGGGAGGCAGGGCCAGGTTCACCGACATGCCCTCGGCGCCCGGGCCGCCCGACTCCTCCGGATATCCGGTGGTGAACGGGAACAGCGTGAGCGGCGTCTCGTGCAGGCTCACGGTGAGCACCCGGGGGTCGTCGTAGAAGGCCGCCTGCACCCCGTCGCCGTGGTGCACGTCGACATCCACGTACGCGATGCGCTCCGCACCCAGGTCGAGCAGCCGCGCGATGGCCACCGCCGGGTCGTTGTAGACGCAGAAGCCGGCCGCCCGGGCCGCCATGGCGTGGTGCAGCCCACCGGAGACGTTGACCGCGCGGGTGACCGCTCCGCTCCACACGGCCTCGGCCGCGGCCAGAGTGGCGCCGCAGATGCGCGCGCTCGCCTCGTGCATCCCCTCGAAGACCGGATTGTCCGGGGTGTTGAGGCCCCAGCCGCGGAAGAAGGGATCGTGCGGGGCGAGCCGGACCGCCTCCAGATACTCCGGGCGGTGCACCCTGATCAGCGCCGCGTCGTCGGCCGGCTCCGGCACGATCAGGCTTACCCCCGGGCGGTCGAGCACGCCCAGCTCCCGGGCGAGCGCCATGGTGAGCTCCACCCGCACCGGGTTCATCGGGTGGTGCCCCATGTCGTACGCGAGCAGCGCCTCGTCCCAGACCACCGCCGTCGACTCCGCCATGGGCCTCATGCTGCCACGCCGGCGGGAACAATCGGAGGGTGCACCGGCGCTGCATGCATGGCGCCGGTTCGTCGGCGGCCCGGTTGGATAGAGTGCGGGCACTGATGTCGTTGCCGACCATCTGCCCGACCTCGATGCCCGGCCGGTCGCCGGCGTCAGGCAGCCGGCCCGCTGGGTGCCGGCGCCACTCTCCGGGCCCGTGCGGTCCGCGAGATTCGGCAGGAGATCCCAGCTCGACTACCCTTGACAGGCACGCTTACTCCGGGAGGTCAGTACCGATGGCGCGGACTCACAACACGTCAACCAAGAAGTCCGACACGAAGGTACCTCACGTAGACCTCGTCGACACCACGGAGATGTACCTGCGCACCATCCTCGAACTGGAGGAGGAGGGCGTACCGCCGCTGCGGGCCCGTATCGCCGAGCGCCTGCACCAGAGCGGGCCCACCGTCAGCCAGACCGTCGCCCGGATGGAACGCGACGGGCTGCTGACCGTCGAGAACGACCGGCACCTGCTGCTGACCGAGGAGGGCCGGGTGGCCGCCGTGGCGGTCATGCGCAAGCACCGCCTCGCCGAGCTGCTCCTGGTCAACGTCATCGGCATGCCCTACGAGGAGGCCCACGAGGAGGCCTGCCGGTGGGAGCACGTGATGAGCGACTCCGTCGAGCGCAAGGTCTACGAGCTGCTCAACAAGCCGACCCGGTCGCCGTACGGCAACCCGATCCCCGGCCTCGAGGTGCTCGGCCTGCCGGCCGAGGAGCCGCTGGAGAGCAGCGCGACCGTGATCAATGCGGGCGAGCGCAACCTGGCGTTCCCGGGGCTGACCGGCAGTGTCGTGGTGCGCCGGATCTGCGAGAGCGTGCAGACCAACGCCGGTGTGCTGCGTCAGCTGCACGCGGCCGGCATCGACCCGGGTGCGACCGTGACGGTGGCGCAGGAGCGTGACGGTGTGACCATCGACCGCTCCGGTGACAAGATCCGGCTGCCGCGCGAGGTGGCGTCGCGGGTGTTCGTCGACGCCCACTGAGCTGCCCCGGCTCGGTCAGCCGTCAGTGGTGTCCATCGCCTTGGCCAGGTCGAGCAGCTTGGGAGCGAGGTCGTCGACGGCCTCGCTCGGCGCGTCCGCGGGGAAGGTGAAGCGCAGGGTCTGCAGCTGCTCGGCCTCGCTGAGCCAGCCGATCTCCACGGTGGGCCCGTGCCCGCCGGAGGCCTTGGTCACCAACCGGTAGCCGGCCTTGCCGAGGCCCTTGAGCTTGGTGGCCTTCTTGGGCATCAGCTCTTCGGTGAACAGCTCGGCGTCCGCCTTGGTGCTCTCCACCACGGACAGCGCCAGATCCGGCCAGTCCGCGCTGTCGGTCTGCACGACGCAGGTGGACGTGTCGTCGATCTGGTCGGAGGCGGCGATGCTGAACGCGACGCCGATCTTCTGCTCGATGAACGCGTAGTCCCAGAGGATGCAGGCGCCACCGGCCGAGGCGGCGGGCTGCTGCACGACCTGCACGGGAGGCGGCGCGGCGGTCTCGTCCTTCTTGTCCGTGCAACCCGTCAGCAGGAGCAGCGCGGCGGTGGCGCCGACGGCGATGAGACGCGAACGCACGAGTGTCCTCCCGACTTCGGGGCACACCGTACTGTGCGCGGGGGTAGGGACGAAAGCCCCAGCTCAGACACCGTCGGTGTACGGACAGTGACGGCAGCCCCGGGTGCAGCAGGTGCCGCGCTTGGCGAGGAATGCCGCGGTGAGTACGAAGAGCCCGGTGTCCGGGTCGAGGTAGCCGGCCTGGCCGGCGGCGACCGCGGCGGCGTGCGCGGCCTCGATCCGTGCCTCCTTTTCCACAGCCCAACCCTAGCCAGCCGCGAGTCCCTTGACACCGGGCGTCAAGGAGCGATTGCATGTCGGCATGCTGGCGAAGAACGCGCTGACCGAGCAGATCGTCCGGCTGCTCGACATCCGGCTGCTGGACCCGCTGGAGGTCCTGCTCGAAGGCGACGACGCGGTACAAGCGCTGCGCCTCCTGGTCCAGCTCCGCGCGGGACGATGGGCGACCCAGATGCTGGACGGCGACGACGCCACGGCGGTGCGCGCGGCGGTGCGGCTCATCGCCACGTTGTATCCGGACGACCGGGCCTTCGACCCTCCGGTCGAGTGGTGGCGCACGCCGCTCGGCGGGGTGGTCGCCCGGCGGGTCGGACATCCGGCCGCGGAGTCGGTGTCCTACGCCACGGCCGGAGCCATGCTGGGCATCACCCGCCAAGGGGTGCACGACCTGGTCCGACGGGGAAAATTGCCGCGCCATCCCGACGGCGGGGTGCCGTCCGCGGCCGTACGGGACCGGCTGCGGGGCGAGACTTGAGACATACCGAGTGCTGGGGAGAGATGTTGTGATCAACGATCGACTGGTCGACGCCGGCGACCTGCCCGTCGCCGTCCGGGACTTCGGCGGGGACCAGCCGCCGTTGCTGCTCCTGCACGGCGCCGGCGGCAACCTGGCCATGCTGACCACTCTGGCCCGGGCGCTGCGGCCCCGGCACCGGGTCATCACGCTGGATCTGCGCGGGCACGGGCGGTCCGGGGACGGCCCGTGGACCTGGGACGCGGCGCTGGGTGACATCGCCGCGGTGACCGTCCAGCTGGAGCTGAACCGGCCCGCGGTGGTCGGGCACTCGCTCGGCGGCATGCTCGCGGTGCTGTGGGGCCAGCGACACCCGGAGACACCCGGTGTGGTGAGCCTGGACGGCAACCCGCCGCCCACCCGGCCCGATCAGCTGCCCGGGCTCGACCCGGAGAAGGCCGCGGCCGAACTGGCCCGGCTCACCACCATCTTCGACATGACGCACGCCGGGACGGGGCGGACGATCCCCTCGGAGAATCTGCCGGACCTGGTGGAGCGGCAGCAGATGGCGGCCCGGGACATGGGCGCCAACGAGAAGGTGTGGATCGAGGGCTTCCGGCGCAACCTGGTGCACAAGGACGGCGAGACGACCATGCGGCCGTCCGCCGCGACGGCCGGCGAGCTGCGGGAGCTGATGAACGGCCTGGACCTCGGCCCGGTGTACGCCACCACGCCGGCACCGACGCTGGCCGTGCTGGCCACCCGGGACCTGCCGGATCAGGAGCCCTTCGCCGACCTGTACGCGGCCCACCGGCGGTACCTCGTGGAGCAGGCCGCGGCGGGGGCCCGGGCCAATCCGCGGATGCGGTATCTGCAGCTGGAGGACTCCTCGCACGCGATGGTGATCGAGCAGCCGGAGGTGCTGGCCTCGCTGATCGGTGACTTCCTCAGCGGGGGCCACTGAGGCCGCTCGCGGCGGGTCGGACGCGACCGGCCCGGCTCGTGCGGCCTGGCCCTGGCGGCCTCCGCTCGGGCCGGGTGGATCAGGGGTTGGGGGCGGTTTCGGCCGGGGTTTCGGCCGGCTTGACCGGGCGGGCCGCGCCCGAGGCCGCCAGGCCCAGGCCGATGGCCACCACGACCACCAGCAGGGCGTTCAGCACCCCGAAGCGTTCGGCCAGGAAGCCGATCAGCGGCGGTCCGGCCAGGAACGAGCCGTAGCCGATCGAACCCGCCACCGACACCCGGATCGCCGCGCGCAGGGGGTCGTCCGCCGCCGCGCTCATGCCGATCGGGAAGCCCAGGGACGCCCCCGCGCCCCACAGCAGGGCGCCCAGCAGGACCAGGGGCACGCCGACGCCGGAGACCACCAGTAACAGACCGATCAGGGCCGACAGGGCCGTACCGCGCAGGACGCGGACCCGGCCCCAGCGCTCGATCGCGTTGCCGCCGAAGAGGCGGGCCAGGGTCATCGCCGAGACGAAGAAGCCGAAGCCGATGGCCCCGACCGCCTCCGAGGCGTGGTAGCCGTCCACCAGGCTGATCGCCAGCCAGTCGTTGGCCACGCCCTCGGTGAAGCCGAAGCCCAGCATGATCAGGCCGATCATCAGGGTGCGGGGCTCGCGCCAGGCATCGCGGACCCGGCCGGTCGAGCGTTGCTCCGCCGTCGTCGGCACGTGCGGCAGGAACCGGCGGACGGTCACGATCATCACGGCCGCGCTCAGCAGCGCGGTGCAGAGCAGCTGGGTGGTGACGCTGACGCCGGCTGCCGCCGCGGCCGCGCTGAGTCCGGCGCCGCCCACGGTGCCGAGGCTGAAGCCGGCGTGGAAGCGGGGCATCAGGGTGCGGCCAAGGCGGCGTTCGACGTCCGCGCCCTCGACGTTCATGGCGACGTCCCAGGTGCTGTTGCCCATGCCGAGCAGGACGAGACCGACGCCGGCCAGCGGCACCGAGCCGAGCGCGGTGCCCGCGGCCATGCCGAGCAGGCCGAGCGTCACCGACATGCTGCCGAACAGCACCGCGCGGGCCGGTCCGAAGCGCTGCACCAGCGGGCCCGCCAGCGGGATCGCGGCGATGGCCGCCCCGGAGAGGCAGAGCAGCAGCAGGCCGAGGCCGGCCGAGCTGAGGCCGAGATCCTCCCGGACCGCGGGGGTACGGGCCAGCCAGCCGGCGAAGGCCAGGCCGTTCGTGCCGAAGGTGACGCCGACGGCAACCTTCACGGACTCCAGGCGGGCACGGTCGGGGGCGGCAGTCGTCACGCCCTCGAACTTAACCGTTAAAGTGGTGATTCGTAAGACAGTTGGCAGTGACGCCGATCCCGTTGACCGGCTTCAGCGCCCCGGGTAGCGCTCGGCATAACGGGTGGGCGACTCGCCGACGATCGCGGTGAAGTCGCGGATGAAGTGCGCCTGATCGGCGTAGCCCAGCTCACCGGCGAGGCGTACCCAGTCGATGTCCACCCCGGACGCGAGCCGCTCCCCCACCTCGTGCAGCCGGTATCGACGGATCACCCATTTCGGGCCGAGGCCGACGTACTCGGCGAACAGCCGCTGCAGCCGGCGGATGCCCATCCCGGCCCGCGCCGCGAGCTCGTCGACCCGGGTGAGCTGCGGCTCGGCCTGCACGAGGGCCACGATGTCCGCGGCCCGCCCGGCCAGCGGATCCGGGGCCGGCAGCCGGGCCCGGAGGAACTCCTCCACCTCCTGCTGGTCGCCCGGCGGCAGGCCGGGGCCGAAAACGGCCGAGGCGGGAAGCGCGCGGCCGGTGATGGTGGAGACGCTGGTGCCGAGGAACGGGCGGAAGCAGCCGGGGCGGAACGTCACCCCGAAGACGCGGCCGCGGCCTTCGAGCACCCGGACCACATGCCCGCGCTCCGGACCCCGGACGACCGCGTCACCGTCGCGGAAGGTCAACTGCACGGTCGGGTACGGCACGATCTTCTGCCGGTACGGCTCCTGCCCGCGCAGATCCCACTCGGCGGCCCAGTACCCGGACACGTAGGGGGCCAGATCCGCGGCCGGGACGCCGTACCAGTGGCGTTGGAAGGTGGTCCAGGCCCCGCGGAGCTCGCGCGCGTCCCGGACCATGACCGCAGCCTAGCGTCGCGTTTTTTCAAGACGGCGGCGCGCGCGCCGCCTATCGTCGGCGGTCATGCGGGAACACGAACTCATCGCCCTGGCGGCTCCGCCGACCCTGGCCGTCGCGCGGGCCATCCGGCCCGACCAGCTCACCGCCCCGACGCCGTGCACGGAGTACGACGTCCAGGGGCTGATCGACCACATGGTGCACTGGGGACCGAGCCTGGCCCGCGCCAGCCGGCACTCCGACGGCGTGCCGCGGCCCGGCGGCGACCCGCTGGAGCGGCAGATCGAGCTGGTCGTCGCGGGCTGGTCGGTGCCGGCCGCCTGGCAGGGCATGACCACGATGGGCGGGCCGCACGAGATGCCGGCCCGGATGATCGGCGCGATGGCGATCGGCGAGGTGGTCGTGCACGGCTGGGACCTGGCCCGGGCCACCGGCCGGCAGGTCAGCTGGGACGCGACGCTGCTGGACTTCCTGTACGACGAGGTGGCCAAGACGGCGGAGCTGGGCCGGGAGATGCAGGCGTACGGGGCGGAGGTCCCGGTGCCCCGCACGGCGCCGGCGCTGGACCGGATGCTGGGGCTGACCGGCCGCGACCCGCACTGGACGCCGAAGCAGTAGCCGAACCACCACGAGATCCGGCTCCGCCGAGCGCGCGTGTCACCGGCCGGGGTCGGGCGTCCCAAACTCGTACGTCAACGTTCTATGGGAACTCCGCACCGCAAGCGTGTCAATGAAGGCGCGGGGATCGCCATATGGTAAATACGATTCCTCGTACACAGTTCTCTCGGCATTCGGCGGCACTGCGCCTGACCCTGCGGAGCAGAAGAGATGGCGCGCGTGAGCGAAGCGGTCCGGCCGGCTACCCACCCGCGGCGACGCGGCAGGCGCCTGGTGGTCATGACGGTGACAGTTGTCGCGGTGTTACTCGCCGTCGGGACCTGGTTCGTCCTGAGCAGGGCAATGCGCAGCCCGTCCATGGAAGTCACGCACGTCTCTCAGCGGTGTCCCGTCCCGTTCCCGGCGCCTTCCGCGTCGGGAACGGGCGGAAACGGGCCGCTGCTCGCGGACGCGGGCTATCGCTGGCTGCAGCTGTGCCCCGCCGGCGCGACGCCCGCGCAGTGGGCCGAGTCGGTGGCCCTGAGCCGAGATGACCGGGCCGTCCTCGTCGAACGCATCAATGCGCTGCCGGCCGCTCCCCCTCGGCCGGAGTGCCTGGGCACGCCGACCGATCTCCTGGTCCTGCGCTACGACAGCGAGCCGACTGTCATCGGCCTCGACACCGGTCCCTGCGACACCGTGAGCTTGGCCGGGGCGACACGGATCGGCGCGGCCGAGATCTACCGCCTCGCGGAGAACGTGATTGCCGAGGCTCGGTAGGGGTCGCGTTCCCGATCATCGGGTCGGCACGGAGCGCGGCCTGGGCAACGAAAAGTCCCCCGGGCAGTAGCGCCCGGGGGACCATCCTTGGTCAGACTCGCCGATGACCCTCAGCTGTCAGCGTGGTCAGACTCAGCTGCAGCCCGAGGTCGAGCCGCAGCCCTCGCAGACGTAGCAGCTGCCGGCCGGGCGCATCTTCGTGCCGCAGGTGAAGCACAGCGGTGCGTCGGCCGACGTGCCCAGGACCACTTCGAGCAGTTCCGTCGAGGAGCCCACCGGGGACGGCGCGCTCTTCTCGGCGTCGGCCGCGGGGACCGTCGCCGTCGGGGACGAGGCCGCACCGACCGGGGCGGAGACCGGCGCGGAGGCCGCCATGCCCGCCAGGTCGACACCCGAGGCCTCGGCGGCGGCTTCGGCCTGGATCTGGGCCGCGCGCTCCTTGGCGGTGAAGATGCCCAGCTCGGCGCGGGCGTCGTAGGACAGGAAGTCCAGGGCCAGGCGACGGAAGATGTAGTCCATCACCGAGGCGGCCATGCGGACGTCCGGGTCGTCGGTCATACCGGCCGGCTCGAAGCGCATGTTCGTGAACTTGCTGACGAACGTCTCGAGTGGGACGCCGTACTGCAGCCCTATCGAGATCGCCACCGAGAAGGCGTCCATGACGCCGGCCAGGGTCGAGCCCTGCTTCGACATCTTCAGGAAGACCTCGCCGAGGCCGTCGTCCGGGTAGGACGACGCGGTGAGGTAACCCTCGGCGCCACCGACCGAGAAGGAGACCGTCTCCGACGGGCGCTTCTTCGGCAGGCGCTTGCGGACCGGGCGGTACTCGATGACCTTCTCGACGACCGGCTCGGCGGCGGCGGCCACCTCGGCCACCTCGGCCACGGCGCTCTTCGGCTTCGCGGCGGACAGCGGCTGGCCGACCTTGCAGTTGTCGCGGTAGATCGCCAGCGCCTTGAGGCCGAGCTTCCAGCCCTGGTAGTGAACGTTCTCGATGTCCTCGACGGTGGCCGACTCCGGCATGTTGATCGTCTTGGAGATCGCGCCGGAGATGAACGGCTGCACCGCGGCCATCATCCGCACGTGGCCCATCGGGGCGATGGACCGCTCGCCCATAGCGCAGTCGAAGACCGCGTAGTGCTCCGGCTTGAGGCCGGGGGCGTCGACCACGATGCCGTGGTCGGCGATGTGCTCGACGATCGCCTCGACCTGCTCCTCGGGGTAGCCGAGGCTGCGCAGCGCGCGCGGGACCGTCTGGTTGACGATCTGCATCGAGCCGCCGCCGACGAGCTTCTTGAACTTGACCAGGGCCAGGTCGGGCTCGACGCCGGTGGTGTCGCAGTCCATCATCAGGCCGATGGTGCCGGTCGGCGCGAGCACGGAGGCCTGGGCGTTGCGCCAGCCGTTCTTGTCACCGATCTTGTTGCCGTTCTGCCACTGCTTGGTGGCCTCCCGGACGATCGCGGTGGCGACGGTGCCCGAGGGGCGGATCTCGTCGTTGGCCGCGGCGTGCTTGCGCATGACGCGCTTGTGGGCGTCGGCGTTACGGGCGTACCCGTCGTACGCGCCGACCACGCCGGCGATCTCGGCCGAGCGACGGTACGCCGTGCCGGTCATCAGCGAAGTGATGGCGGCGGCGACACTGCGGCCCGACTCCGAGTCGTACGGGTGGCCGGTCGCCATCAGCAGGGCGCCCAGGTTCGCGTACCCGATACCGAGCTGGCGGTAGGCCCGCGTGGTCTCGCCGATCTTCGGGGTCGGGAAGTCGGCGAAGCAGATCGAGATGTCCATCGCGGTGATGACGAACTCGACGCTCTTGACGAACTTCTCGATCTCGAAGCCACCGTCGGCCTTGAGGAACTTCATCAGGTTGAGCGAGGCCAGGTTGCAGGACGAGTCGTCCAGCGACATGTACTCCGAACACGGGTTGGACGCGGTGATGCGGCCGGTCTCCGGGTTGGTGTGCCAGTCGTTGATCGTGTCGTCGTACTGCAGGCCGGGGTCGGCGCACTCCCAGGCGGCCTTGGCGATCTCGGTGAACAGCTTCTTGGCGTCGATGGTCTCGATGACCTCGCCGTGCAGCCGGCCGCGCAGGTCGAAGGTCGTGCCCTCCTCGACCGCGCGCATGAACTCGTCGCTGACCCGGACCGAGTTGTTGGCGTTCTGGTACTGCACCGAGACGATGTCGCTGCCGCCGAGGTCCATGTCGAACCCGGCGTCGCGCAGGGCCCGGATCTTGTCCTCCTCGCGGGCCTTGGTGGTGACGAACTCCTCGATGTCGGGGTGGTCGACGTCCAGGATCACCATCTTGGCCGCGCGGCGGGTGGCGCCGCCCGACTTGATCGTGCCGGCGCTGGCGTCCGCGCCGCGCATGAAGCTGACCGGGCCGCTGGCCGTACCGCCGGAGGAGAGCAGCTCCTTGGAGGAGCGGATGCGGGAGAGGTTGACACCGGAGCCGGAGCCGCCCTTGAAGATCAGCCCCTCCTCCTTGTACCAGTCCAGGATCGAGTCCATCGAGTCGTCCACGGACAGGATGAAACAGGCGCTGACCTGCTGCGGCGAGGCGGTGCCGACGTTGAACCAGACCGGCGAGTTGAAGCTGAACACCTGGTGCAGCAGCATCCAGGTCAGCTCGTGCTCGAAGACCTCGGCGTCAGCCGGGTCGGCGAAGTAGCCGTGGTCCTCGCCCGCCTTGCGGTACGTCTTCACGACCCGGTCGATCAGCTGCTTGAGCGACCACTCGCGGGTGTCCGTGCCAACCGCACCCCGGAAGTACTTGGTGGTGACGATGTTGGCCGCGTTGACGCTCCAGGAGGTGGGGTACTCGACCCCGCGCTGCTCGAAGTTGATCGAGCCGTCCCGCCAGTTCGTCATGACGACGTCGCGGCGCTCCCACTCCACCTCGTCGTACGGGTGGACACCCTCGGTCGTCCAGACGCGCTCGATCCGCAGCCCCCCGACCGCGGCGCCCCCGTTGCTCGCGCGACTGCGCTGCCTGCCTGCTGTCATACCGTCACCGGCCATTTCGTGCTCCCCCTCGATAGATCGCAGCTTCCCCACCGCGATCCGCTTGCCGACATTCGGGCACGGCTGTCGCCATGCCATGGACAAAAGGCTTATTTGGTACGGGTTTCCGACCACTTGGCCGAGCGCCCACCGCTCGGCCGGGCGGGCACCGTGTGCCGGGCTCCGGCCGCCGCCTCGCGCAGATCGGCGAGCTCGCGTTCGAAATCCTCGAGCGAGTCGAAGGATTTGTAGACGCTCGCGAAGCGCAGATAGGCGACCTGGTCGAGCTCCCGCAGCGGCGACAGGATGGCAAGACCCACGTCGTGGCTGGGCACCTCGGCCGCGCCCTTGGCCCGGACGGTCTCCTCGACCTTCTGCGCGAGCAGAGCGATCGAGTCCTCGTCGACGGGCCGGCCCTGGCAGGCCTTGCGGACGCCGCTCATGATCTTGGTCCGGCTGAAGGGCTCGGTGACGCCGTTGCGCTTGACGATCGCGAGCACGGCCTCCTCGACCGTGGTGAAGCGCTTGCCGCACTCCGGGCACGACCGGCGACGACGGATCAGCTGACCGTCGTCGGCCTCACGCGAGTCGACCACGCGTGAGTCGGCGTGCCGGCAATACGGACACCGCACCGAAATCCCCCTGTCGCCGGGCGCTGCCACCCACCCCGCGGGACCGACGCAGAACCGTCGCCAAGGCACGCCGAATGACAGCCTCCGAAGCGGTGGAATCCGCCTCGTGGCTGTGGACGAACCTGTGGACGACGGGGTTGCCCGACCCCAACCTGTGGATGACTTACACCCTTGTAACTACTAGATGTTGGGGTTGACGTTATGCCGCTGCGGACGTCGATGCAAGTTCACCGGCGCGTCGGCGCGCCGCTTTTTCTACCTCAACACGGGGGGTGCCACAGCGGTCACGGCCAGCACCGGGACAACATGATCCACTCAGTGGATCATCCCACCCGGGGAACCACGAGGGTGTCACCGACATGGATGGCGATGTCGTCGGAGCTGAGACCGTTGAGCCGGCGGATCTCGGCCACGACGGCGTGTGGGCTGCGACCCGGATCGGTGCGCGCGGCGATGCCCCAGAGCGTGTCGTCGGACTGCACCACGACCGTGGGCGCCGGACCGGCAGGGGGATTCCCGGCCCGGGAAGCAGTGGTCCACAACACGGCACTCGCCAGCGAGGCGAGAAGAACGAAGAAAGTCAGCACGACGACGCGACCCCGCCGGGTCAACCGCAACGGGGCCGGCTCATCGACCCGCCGCATACCAGTGGCCACCACGGCATATTCCTTTCTCCGCATACGTCCCTCGGACAAGCGTTCGATCGAACGCCCGTACGACGGTCTATCAGAACAGGCGTACGGAAGTCGAGCACTTCCGGGCGACACGCCGCGAGAAAGTCGTACAGATGTTTGAATATGTCGTACCCCGCAGTTACGGTTCTCGGTCAAGAGGGGTCAGCCGGGCACAAGTCCATCCCCACGGGCGAATGTCCGGCTCCGCGAGCGCACCACGTGCCGATGAGGCACTGGCCGACAGGGAGGGCCAACGTGTCGACCGACGACCGGACGAGCCGGCAACACCAGAATGACCCGAAGCCAGAGGCCGCCAATACCAAGGCGGCGATGCGCCGGCGCACGCCGACCCGGGCCCGCAGCGGTGACGCGCCGCAACTGCGCAGCGTGACGCCGGTGGTCAGCCAGTTCCCCGATCTGGTCACCGCGGACCTGACCGCCCGCCAGCGCCGGATCCTCGAGTTCATCCGCGACTGGGTGGAACGCTACGGCTACCCGCCGAGCGTCCGCGAGATCGGCGAGGCGGTCGGCCTGGTGTCACCGTCGAGCGTGGCTTACCAGCTCAAGGAGCTGGAGAAGAAGGGCTTCCTGCGCCGCGACCCGAACAGGCCCCGCGCGGTGGACGTGCGGGCGCCCAGCGAGATGGTCGACGACGAGGCGCTGCGGTCGGCCCGGCCGACCCCGGCGTACGTGCCGCTGCTGGGCCGGATCGCCGCCGGTGGGCCGATCCTGGCCGAGCAGGCGGTGGAGGAGTTCTTCCCGCTGCCGCGCGAGCTGGTCGGCGAGGGCGACGTCTTCATGCTCGAGGTCAAGGGCGACTCGATGATCGACGCAGCCATCTGCAACGGCGACTGGGTGGTGGTCCGCCAGCAGCCGACGGCGAACGTGGGCGACATCGTGGCCGCGATGATCGACGGCGAGGCGACGGTGAAGAGCTACCGGCAGCGGGACGGGCATGTGTGGCTGATGCCGGCCAACCCGGCCTTCGACCCGATCCCGGGCGATGACGCCACGGTGATGGGTCGCGTGGTCGCGGTCCTCCGTCGCGTCTGACTCGTCTCCGGGCCGTGGCCGGGGTGGTTGGGCTAGTCGGGCCGTAATGGGTTCTGGGCGGGCCGGGGTGCCGGTCGGGGTCCTTGGTGGCGGCCGGCGGGAATGCGCGGCTGAGCCCCGCGGGGCCGGGGCTGCACTTCGCGCAGCTCGCAACTCCGATCGGTCAAACGAAGGCCGCACACGCCAGCCCAAGCGGCACGCCAGCCCAAGCGGGTCGGTGGACCGGGTCGGTGGACCGGGTCGGTGGACCGGGTCGGTGGACCGGCTCGGCCAGAGCCGAAGCAGGCGAGGCCCGGCGGCAGGCGAGACCGGCGCTGGGACTGGCCGAGTTGGGAGAGCCCGGAGCGCTGGGCTGGAAGGACACAAAGCCAAAGTCCGGGCGGTATCCAAATAGCCAGAGACGGGACCGGGCAGGACAAGCCGGGCAGGACAAGCCGGGCGGAATGGCCCTCCGCTGGTTGTGCCCGGCCCGGCCACACCCCTGAGCCGACCCCTGAAAGCCAGGACCAGAACGGAGCGAGCACCGATGCGGTGTTGTTCAGGGCTGGGAAGCCGACAGGCCGGTGCTACCACCCGAGGTGGCGACACCGGCCTGGTTGGGCTGGCTCAGCCGGGCCTACCGCGGCCCGGCCGTGACGGTTCAGTAGCCGCGTGGGGTGCGGCCGTAGCCCGGGTTGTCGAAGCGGCCTTCCGGGCGCCGCGGGGAGCCGTTCAGGTTCGCGTAGTTGTTCATGCCGTTGGCCTGGCGGCCGTCGTCCGGTCGGCCCGGGCGTCGGCCTCCCTGGGGGTTGCCGCCCTGTTGTCCGCCCTGACCCGTGTGGCCGGAGGGCCGCTGCGGTCCCCCGCGCTGCGGCCGGCCGGTCGAGGGCGGCGGAGGAGGTGGGGGTGGAGGCGGCGCGCCGTAGACGCCACCGCCGGGCCGGCCGCCACCGCCACCCTGGCCCGGGCGTCCGCTGGGCTGGGACGGGCGGGCGGGCGGCTGGCCGGGACGCACCGCCGGCTGACCACCCTGGCCCGGACGACCGCCGGGCTGCGCAGCGGGGCGACCACCGGGCGGGGAAGCAGGACGACCGCCGGGCTGAGCCGGACGACCACCGGGCTGAGCAGCAGGACGACCACCCGGCGGGACGGCGGGACGACCACCGGGCGGCGAAGCAGGACGACCGCCGGGCTGAGCCGGACGGCCACCGGGCTGAGCAGCGGGACGACCACCGGGTGGGGTAGCCGGACGGCCGGCGGGAGGGGCAGCCGGACGGCCGGCGGGCTGGTTCGGGCGGCCGGGCTGGTTCGGGCCGGCCGGCGGCACACCGGGACGACCGCCGGCGGGACGACCGGCAGGCTGACCACCCTGACCCGGACGACCAGCGGGCTGACCACCCTGCGGCGGGCGACCGCCGGCGCCGTAGACGCCGTTGCCCTTGGCCGGGGCCGAGGGCTTTGCGCCGTACACGCCGGGGCCTGAGGCGGCTCCGGCCGGTGGGCGGTTGCCGCCGTAGACGCCCGGGCGCTGGGCCGCGCCGCCGACCGACAGGAGTTCGGTCTTGGCGTCCAGTGGGTCCGGGTCGGGGTTCGGGTCCGGGTCCTTCGTTGCCGGTTCGAGTTTGCGCTTCTTGCGGGCCTGCATGATGCCGATCACGCCCGCGCCGACCAGCAGAGCGCCGAGGATGCCGACGCCGCCGATCAGGTAGGTGATGTCGGTCAGGCTCAGGTCCGCGTACCAGGAGGTGCCGTCGGACTTGTCGTCCTGCGCCGCGTTCGTCTTCGCTTCGACGATCTTCGTTGCCGGGGTGTAGCGCAGGATGTAGTTGTCGGCTTCCGGGTCGGCGCCCGAGCCCATGTCCGACACCGTGTAGAACTGCTTGCCGTCCGCGCTGTACGTGATGGCCTCGCCGAACGGCTCGTTCGGCAGGGGCGTCTTGCGGGGCTTGTTCTTCAGGGAGCCGAGCACGTCACCGTCGGCGACGTCCCACTCGTACGCGTCCAGGTACGTCCGCAGGGTGACCTTGCCACCGCCCGGCGCCACCGCACCGCCGGTCACGGTCGTCTGAGCCAGCCGGGCGATCGGGATGCCGGGGGTGTCGCTGCTCGGCAGCTCGATCTCGCCCGCCTTCTTCAGCGGTACGCCCTCTTCGTCGTTCGCCTTCAGTTTGGCCGTCGGCGTGTAGAGCAGCGTCTTGCCGGAGACTTCCTTGGTCACGATGATCGGCGTGCCGTCACCGTTGAACAGCAGGGCCTCGGCGTCGTGCTTGTCGCCGTTCGGGTACGTCACGCGGTGGATCTTCGGGTCCTTACCGCCGCCGGCCGGCATCGACCAGAGGCCGATCGTCCGGCGGGTCTCGCCGCTCTTGTCCCGGGCGTTGTTGTCGCCGGTGTCCGCGATCCACAGCGTGTCGCCGTCCGGGGAGAGGACCAGGTCCTCGGGGTCGAGCGGGCGCGACGGGAAGTCGACCTTCTTGGTGATGTCGCAGTCGTCGTCGAGGAAGAAGATCTTGCGCTTGGCGGCCTCGTCGACGCCGTCGTTGACCACCACGAAGCCGTTCTTGGTGGCCACGATCCCGGACAGCTCCGACAGCGCCGGATCGGTGACCTTACAGATCTTCTTGCCGGCCGCTGCCTTGGCCGAGGTCACCGTCGGAGCGGGCTCGGCGGAGGCGGGCACGGCCCCCACCATCACCAGCCCGCAGGCGAGGATGGCCGGGAACACGAGACGCCGCATCCGATCAGTGTCGCATGCGGCGTCTCGTACCGGTGTTACGCGTGGATCAACCCTGTTCAGCGAGGGTGCCACTTAAAACACACGTAAGCGGAAGCTAAGGAGCGACGAAGTTCTCCAGCTCGGCGGCGAGCTGCTCGCCCACCCGGACCTTGAGTTCCGTGCCCTGCTCGGTGTGCCGGGTGTCCAGTACCTGCCCGCCGCGGTGGATCCGGGCGACCAGGTCACCCCGGTCGTACGGCAGCAGCACCCGCATGTCCACGGCCGGCCGCGGCAGCTGCCGGGCGATCGCCGCGTGCAGGTCGTCGATGCCCAGCCCCGAGTGCGCCGACACGAACACGGCGTCCGGCCAGGCCCGCTTGAGCCGCAGGATCGTCTCCTCGTCGGCCGCGTCCATCTTGTTGACGACCAGCAGCTCGGGGATGCGGTCCGCACCCACCTCGCCGAGGACCTCGCGGACCGCCGACACCTGACCCTCGGGATCCGGGTGCGCGCCGTCCACGACGTGCACGATCAGGTCCGAGTAGGCCACCTCCTCCAGCGTCGAGCGGAACGCCTCGACGATGTGGTGCGGCAGGTGCCGGACGAAGCCGACCGTGTCGGAGAGCGTGAACACGCGCCCGTCCTCGGCGGCGGTCCGGCGGGTGGTCGGGTCCAGGGTTGCGAACAGCGCGTCCTCGACCAGCACGCCCGCCGAGGTGAGGCGGTTGAGCAGGCTGGACTTGCCGGCGTTGGTGTAGCCGGCGATCGCCACCGCGGGCACGCCGCTGTTGGTGCGCTTGGCCCGCTTGGTCTGGCGTACCGTCCGCAGGGCCTTGATCTCGCGCTTGAGCTTCGAGATGCGGGTGTTGATCCGCCGCCGGTCCGTCTCGATCTTGGTTTCACCGGGACCACGCGTGCCCACGCCGCCGCCGGAACCGCCGCCTGCGCCACCGCCCTGACGGGACAGCGAGTCACCCCAGCCACGCAGCCGGGGCAGCAGATACTGCAGCTGGGCCAGCTCGACCTGCGCCTTACCTTCCTTGCTCTTCGCGTGCTGGGCGAAGATGTCCAGGATCAGCATGGTGCGGTCGACGACCTTGACCTTGACCTGCTCCTCGAGCTTGCGCAGCTGCGAGGGCGAGAGCTCGCCGTCGCAGATGACCGTGTCCGCGCCGGTGGCGATGACCACGTCGCGCAGCTCGTCGACCTTGCCCCGGCCGATGAAGGTGGCCGCGTCGGGCTGGCTGCGGCGCTGGATGAGCCCCTCGAGCACCTCGGAACCGGCCGTCTCGGCCAGCGCGGCGAGCTCGATGAGCGAGTTCTCCGCGTCGTCGCTGCTGCCGCCGGTCCAGACGCCGACCAGGACGACCCGTTCGAGTCGCAGCTGGCGGTACTCGACCTCGGTGATGTCGGTGAGTTCGGTGGAGAGACCGGCGACCCGGCGCAGCGAACGGCGCTCCTCGAGCTCCAGCTCACCGGTGGTGACGTCGGGTTCGAATACCTCAGTACGCAAAAGGTGACCTCCTCCGCCGATGGTGGCACGCCGGACTCGTCGGCGCATCCACTTAACCCGGCGGGGCGTTGTCGCAGGAGTGTCTGACTCTCATTCAACCACCGGATTGGTGGCCGGTATTCCCGAAGCGCAAGAATGCGGGTACGCACCCGCCAACGACGGAGGGAACACCGTGGTGACCACCCGCCTGCCCAGTGCAGGATTCTCGATCACGATCCGTATCGCCGTGACCGCCGACGCCTCGTCCATCGGCCGGCTCACCACCTGCGTCGGCGAGGCCGGTGCGATCGTGACGGCCCTCGACGTGGTGGACTCCGACCCCACCCGGGTGCTCGTCGACCTCACCTGCGACACCGCCGACTCCAGCCACGCCGACCAGGTCGTCAAGCAGCTCGAGGCGCAGGACGGCGTCGACGTCCGCAAGGTCTCCGACCGCACCTTCCTGCTGCACCTGGGCGGCAAGATCGAGGTCAACTCCAAGGTCGCCCTGCGCAACCGTGACGAGCTGTCCCGGGCGTACACGCCGGGTGTGGCGCGGGTCTGCATGGCCATCGCGGAGAACCCGGCCGACGCGCGCCGGCTCACCATCAAGCGCAACACGGTCGCCGTGGTCAGCGACGGCTCGGCCGTGCTGGGCCTGGGCAACATCGGCCCGGCCGCCGCGATGCCGGTGATGGAGGGCAAGGCCGCGCTGTTCAAGCGGTTCGGCGGCGTGGACGCGTGGCCGGTCGTGCTCGACACCCAGGACACCGACGAGATCGTGGCCATCGTCAAGGCGATCGCCCCGGCGTACGGCGGGATCAACCTGGAGGACATCGCCGCCCCGCGCTGCTTCGAGATCGAGATGCGGCTGCGTGAGCTGCTGGACATCCCGGTCTTCCACGACGACCAGCACGGCACCGCGATCTGCGTGCTGGCCGCGCTCACCAACGCGCTGCGGGTGGTCGGCAAGGACCTCGCCGACGTCAAGGTCGTGGTCTCCGGGGCCGGGGCCGCGGGCACGGCGATCATGAAGCTGCTGCTGCGCCAGGGCGTGGGCGACATCATCGCGTACGACCGCCGGGGCGCCCTGCACCGCGGCATGGACGACCTCAACCCGACCTGGCAGTGGCTGACCGAGCACACCAACAAGGACAACTACAGCGGGGACCTGAAGGGCGCGATCGTCGGCGCGGACGTCTTCATCGGGGTCAGCGCGCCGAACCTGCTCACCGGTGACGACATCGCCAAGATGGCGGAGAAGTCGATCGTCTTCGCGCTGGCCAACCCGGACCCCGAGGTGGACCCGCGCGAGGCCCGGCAGCACGCCGCGGTGGTCGCGACCGGCCGCTCGGACCAGCCCAACCAGATCAACAACGTGCTCGCCTTCCCCGGCGTGTTCCGCGGCATGCTCGACGTCAGCGCCGAGGAGTTCACCGAGGAGATGGCGCTGGCCGCCGCGATGGCGATCGCCAACGTGGTCGGCGAGGACAAGCTCAACCCGACGGTGATCGTGCCGAGCGTCTTCGACGCGCGGGTCACCCCGGCGGTGGCGGCGGCGATCCGCGCCGTGGTCAAGGGCTCCCCCGCCCCGGTCAACCCGGCGGCAGTGCCCGAGGCCGAGCTGGAGCAGGCGCCCGAAGGGACCTTCTGAGAGCAGCGGACACGCGCGGCCCGGAGGACGAGCCGGGCCGCGCGGACGGGTCAGGCCAGCCCGCGGGCGATCATCCAGCCGGTCAGCTCACCGGTACGGTCGTTGATCAGGCCGGCGACCCCGGCCTCGACCAGCGCCGGCCAGAGCGCCGTGTCGTTGGGCGTCCAGGGCATGACCCCGACCCCCGCGTCGGCCAGCGCGGCCACCGCCGGCGGGTCGGCCAGCACTGCCCGCAGGTTCGGATTCACATAGCTGAGCCGCAGCTCCTTCGCGACCCGGGCCTGCTCGTCGTCGAAGCCGTGCCGCAGCAGGCCCAGGCGCACGTCCGGGGCGACCTCGCCGACGAGCTGGACGATCTCCGGGTCGAAGCTCTGCACCACCGTGCGGTCCCGCAGGCCGGCCTCCGTGACCTGGCCCAGGATGACCTTGACCTGTTCCGGGGTGGTCGGCGGCTTGATCTCCAGCAACAGCTCGATCCGGGGCGCGGTGTCAGGCGTGACGCCCGCCTCCTCGGCCGAGGGTGCCAGGACGGCATGCGGGCGCAGCAGGTCGATGACCTCGCGCAGCAGCGGAATCCGGGTCCCCGCGTACGCCGGTGAGAACCAGGAGCCGGCTTCCAGCGCGGAGATCTCGTCCAGGGTCAGCTCCCAGATGTGGCCGGTGCCGCCCGTGGTGCGGTCCACCGTGCGGTCGTGGATCACCACCGGCACCCCGTCGGCCGTGGTCCGCACGTCGAACTCGATGAGCGTGGCGCCGGCCAGGACCCCGGCCGCCAGGGCCGGCAGGGTGTTCTCGGGCGCGACGGCGGAATAGCCCCGGTGCGCCACCCGGTGCAGCCCGGCCATCAGCCGAGGGCCGCCGGGTCGACCTCGCCCGTGGCGACCAGCACGGCCGGACCCGCCAGCCACCAGGAGTCACCTCTGCGGGTGACGGTCAGCCGGCCGCCCGGCAGGTCCACCGCCACCACACCTTCGGCCAGCCCGGCGTCACGCAGAGCCACCGCGCCGACCGCGAGGGCTCCGGATCCGCAGGACAGCGTCTCGGCCGAGCCGCGTTCGTAGACCCGCATGTGCACGTGCAGGTCCGCACCTTCCACCGGGGCGCCCGGGGTGGTGAACTCGACGTTCACGCCGGACGGGAACAGCGCGGGGTCGAAGCCGGGCGGCACGTGCAGGTCCAGCGAGGAGAGCGGCAGGCTGTCGTGCAGGCCGCACACCAGATGCGGGTTTCCGCAGTTCACGGCGATACCGGGGAAGGTCAGCGGGCCGACGGTCGCCGTGCTGGCCGCGTACACCTCGGGGGCGCCCATGTGGACGGAGATGATGTCCGCCTCGACCGCCGCGCGCACGACGCCGGCCCGCGTGGCCACCGGCAGGCCCTCGGGGCCGGGCGTGGCCAGGCCGTTGGCGATCAGATAGCGGGAGAAGACGCGGACGCCGTTGCCGCACATCTCGGCCAGGGATCCGTCGGCGTTCCAGTAGTCCATGAACCACTCGGCGTCGGCGGCGGAGCCCGCGCCCTCCGGGTGCTTGGCGCTGCGCACGACGCGCAGCACGCCGTCGGCGCCGATGCCGCGGTGCCGGTCGCAGAGCGCCGCGACCAGCGCAGGCGTCAGCTGCAGCGCCCCGTCCGGGTCGCCCAGGATGACGAAGTCGTTGCCGGTGCCATGGCCCTTGGTGAACAACACGCGGTCCATCATCGCGCAGCCGCCGCGCAGGCCGCCAACGCGTCCTCCGTCAGGGTCGGTGACGCGCCGTCGAGCCAGGTGATCCGCGGGTCGCGGCGGAACCACGAGCGCTGCCGGCGCACGAAGCGCCGGGTGGCCCGCACGGTGTCCTCGACGGCCTGCTCCCGGGTGAACTCGCCGTCGAGCTGGGCGAGCGCCTGCTGGTACCCCAGGGCCCGGCTCGCCGTGCGGCCCTCGCGCAGCCCGTCGAGGCCGCGTACCTCGTCGAGCAGCCCGGCCGCCCACATCAGGTCGACCCGATCGGCGATCCGCTGGTCCAGGGCCCCGGCCTCGCGGTCGACACCGAGCTGCACCGACGGGTAGTACGGCGTCGGCGAGGGCAGTGACGCGGTGAAGGGCGCGCCGGTCAGCTCGATCACCTCGAGGGCCCGGACGATGCGCCGGCCGTTGGACGGAAGGATCTTGGTGGCGGCCGGCTCGTCGAGCGTCCGCAGCCGCTCGTGCAGCGGTGCCGGTCCCACGGCAGCGAGCTCCCGCTCCAGCCGCTCCCGAATGGCGGGATCCGTGCCGGGAAATTCGAACTCCTCCAGAACGGCCCGGACGTACAGCCCCGAGCCGCCCACGAGCAGCGGCACCCGGCCCCGGGCGAGGATGTCGTCGACGGCCGCGCGGGCCAGCTCCTGATAGGCCGCCACGCTCGCCGGCTCGCGCACGTCCCAGACGTCCAGCACGTGGTGCGGGACGTCTTCCCGCTCGTCAGCGGTCAGTTTGGCGGTGCCGATGTCCATCCCCCGGTAGAGCTGCATGGAGTCGGCGTTGACCACCTCGCCACCGAGGGCGTGGGCGAGCGCGATGCTGAGGGCGGATTTCCCGGCCGCGGTGGGCCCGACCACCGCGATCACCGGCGAACCTGGGAGCAATGGCACGGAGCCACCGTAACGGGCTGGTCACGGTCGTTCGCGGGCGCTTCCCCGGAACCGGGTTGGACCTGTGACAATGCGCGAGAAAGAATGCCGATGGGATGATGGCATTCGACTGCGCTATGGCGGCGGTCGCGGGCAGCGAGGCTCGCGCAGCCGGGAGAACGAGGGTGGGCTCATGAACGACTGGACGGCCTTCGGCCGCGTGGATGCCGACGGCACCGTGTATGTGAAGACGGCCGAGGGCGACCGCGTGGTCGGCTCGTGGCAGGCGGGCACACCCGAGGAGGGCCTGGCCCACTTCGCCCGGCGGTTCGCGGACCTGGTGACCGAGGTCGACCTCATCGAGGCCCGGCTCAAGTCCGGTGCCGCGGACGCCACACACTCGCTGACCAGCGTGAAGCGGATCCGCGCCGGCCTCGGCGAGGCACACGTCGTCGGCGACATCGACGGGCTCGCCGCCCGCCTCGACCGGCTGACCGCGGTCGCCGAGGAGAAGGCCGGCGAGGCCAAGGCCGCCCGCGAGGTGGCCCGGGGCGAGGCCCTGGCGCGCAAGACCGCCCTGGTCGAGGAGGCGGAGACGATCGCCGCCGAGTCGACCGGGTGGAAGAGCGCGGGCGACCGGCTCAAGGAGATCCTCGACGAGTGGAAGACCATCCGCGGCGTCGACAAGAAGACCGACGGCGAGCTGTGGAAGCGCTTCGCGGCGGCCCGCGACGGCTTCACCCGCCGCCGGGGTGCGCACTTCGCCACCCTGGACGGGCAGCGCAAGCAGGCCCAGACGGCCAAGGAGGAGCTGGTCAAGGAGGCCGAGACGCTGGCCGACTCGACCGAGTGGTCCACCACGGCCAACCGGCTCAAGGACCTGATGAACGAGTGGAAGGCCGCTCCCCGCGCCGCCAAGGAGGCCGAGCAGCGCCTCTGGGAACGCTTCCGGGCGGCTCAGGACGCGTTCTTCACCCGGCGCAGCGAGGTCTTCTCGGCCCGTGACGCCGAGTACAAGGGCAACCTGGAGAAGAAGCAGGCCATCCTGGCCGAGATCGAGGCGCTGGACGTCGACGCGGACCCGCGCGGCGCCCAGAACAAGCTCCGGGACGCCCAGGCGGCCTGGCATGACGCCGGCCGGGTGCCCCGCGAGTCGACCGCGTCGCTGGACCGCCGCTGGCGGGCCGCCGAGGAACGCATCCGGATCGCGATGGACTCGGCGTGGCGCAAGACCACGCCGCAGGACAACCCGCTGCTGCAGCAGATGCGCGAGCAGGTCGCCGAGGCCGAGCAGCGGCTGGCCCGGGCCCAGGCCGCGGGCGACGCGAAGCGGATCAAGGAGGCCGAACAGGCGCTGGCCTCCAAGCGCCAGTTCCTCTCCCTCGCCGAACAAGCCGGATAAAACCTTTCCGGTACGCGCACAGAGTCCCGCCGCCAGCAGATCACTGGGATCCGGGCTGACCGGCGGGACTCTTGCTGTGTGCGCCTGTTCCGGTCAGCCCAGCATCGCGAGCTCCGACTCGTCGGCGTTGCCGCCGGTGCAGACGACCGCCACGCGGGTCCCCGCGAACAGATCCGGGCGGCTCAGCAGGCCCGCCAGGGCAGCCGCGCCCGCGCCCTCCGCCACGGTGTCCGCCGTGGTGGCCAGCAGGCGCTGGGCCGCGGCGATCTCGTCGTCGGTGACCAGCAGGAAGTCGGCCAGGCCGGCGCGCATGACGCTCTGCGGGAGGGCGTAGCCGCGGCCGGTGGCCAGGCCGGCGACCCGGGTACGGTTCGGGCGCTGCACCAGCTCGCCGGACTGCCACGAGTCGTGGGCGGCGCGGGACTCGGATGACTGCACGCCGATGACCCGGCAGTCCGGGGCCAGTTCGCGGGCGACCACGGTGGCGGCGCTCGCGCCCGTACCGCTGCCGACCGGGACCAGGATCGCGTCCAGGTCCGGACGGGCCTCGAAGATCTCCAGGTAGAGCGTGCCCACCCCGGCCAGCAGCTCCGGCGTGTCGCCCGGGCTGACCAGCCGCGCGCCCGACTGCCCGGCCAGCTTCTCGGCGTGGCGCTGTGCCGCCTCCAGGTCGTCGCCGTGCAGGACCACCTGCGCGCCCAGCGCCTCGATCGCCTTCGCCTTGGCGGGAGCTGCCGCGGCCGGCATCACCACCGTGCAGGGCGCGTCGTAGATCCGGCTGGCGTACGCCAGGGACCGCGCGTGGTTGCCGGTGGAGTAGCTGACCGTGCCGCGGGACCGGTCCTCTTCGGACATGGCGGCGAGCAGCGTCAGGCCACCGCGTACCTTGAACGCCCCGACCGGCTGCCGGTCCTCGTGCTTGACGAGGACGGTCGCCCCGGCCGCCGCGTCGAGCGCCGGATAGGAGCGCACGGGCGTCGGCGGCAGGTGCTGGTGGACCACGGTGCGGGCACGGGTGACATCGGCAAAGCTGAACATTCGACCATCATCGCGGCAGCGGCAACCGGATATCGCTAGGACAGGCCCTGACCCGGCAGGTACGGCGGTGCCACTCCCCAGCCCCAGTGCGGCACCGGCGCCTGCCGGACGACGTCGGCCCCGGGCTGGGAATTCTGCTTGGCCAGCCGGGTGCCCCACTCCAGGTAGCCCAGGAACGCCGCCCGGAACTCCGGGTCGTCGGGCAGCCCGGCCTCGTCGGCGGCGTCCTGGATCAGGTCGATCCAGCGGCGCCGCTGCGGCTCGGTGATCGCCATGCCGAGGTGCTTGGTCACCATCTGCGGGTAGCCGCCGTGCTCCTCGGTGTAGGCCGGCGGCCCCCCGAAGACCTCGGCCAGCCACAGGGCCACGTACCGGAAATGCTCCGGGTCCATCCGGGCGAAGAGCGGCCCGAGCAGCTCGTCGTCGGTGACCTTGGCATAGAAGACCGTGGTCAGGCGGAAGAACGCGTCGGTACCGCCGGCCCACTCGTAGAGCGTCGGTGTGTCACCCATGTCCCCCACCGCACCACGGATCGGGGGCCGGCCACAAGAACGCACATAATGGTGCGTGCCCAAGCGATACTCCTGCCCGGTCGAGCTGACCGTCGACGTGATCGGCGGCCGCTGGCGCACGGTGCTGCTGTCCCACCTCGAGGAGGGTGTGCACCGCTACGGCGAGCTGCGCCGCCTGACCCCGGGGATCAGCGAGAAGATGCTCAGCCAGCGGCTGCGCGAGCTGGAGGCCGACGGCCTGATCTCCCGGCGCGACCTGGGCACCGCGGCGCCGCACGTCGAGTACGACCTGACCGACGAGGGCCGTACCCTCGCGCCGGTGCTGCAGGCGCTCTACGACTGGGGTGTCGCCCGGGCCGGGCGTACCGGTGCTGAGGTGGAGTCGCTCTGACGGTGCTTGGCGGCGATGTCGGCCGCCACCCGCACGAACGCGGCCAGCGAGCGGGACGTGCTCCGCTCGGGCCAGGCCAGCAGCGTCACGATCGGGGCGGCGTCGGTGACGGGCACGCAGACCAGCTCGCTGCGCAGCTCGTCACCGGCTGACTCGGGCAGCACGGCGATCGTCTGCCCGAGGGCGATGAGCTGCAGCAGCTGGGCGGCCTCGTGCACCAGTGGGCCGGTCGCGGCGCCCTCCGGCATGCTGGGCCAGCGGGGCAGGATCTCCCCGGCCAGGTCGGTGCTGGTGAACATGACCGACCCGGGTTACGTCGCCACGGACCTCAACGGCTTCACCGGCTACCGGACGCCGGCCCAGGGAGCGGCGATCGCGGTCCGGCTGGCCACGCTGGGACCGGACGGACCGACCGGCGGCTTCTTCAACGACGACGGTCCCGTGCCCTGGTGAGCGGCGCCGCTACAGCGCGCAGCCGCCGGTGGTGGCGGGCAGCGGCGCCGGGATGCCCACGGTCGGCAGGCCCAGCGTCACCCCGGCGGTGCGCGGGGCCCGGCCGGCCTCGTGCGCGTCGCCGGCGCGGGTGCGGCGGTGGCTCAGCGGTGCGCCGTCGGCGTTCAGGTGGTGCGGGGCCGCGTACGTGATCTCGGTGGTCACGATGTCGCCGGGGCGGATGCCGGTCAGCTCGCCGGTCGCGAAGTGCACCAGCCGGCCGTCGCGGGCGCGGCCGCTCATCCGGCCGGTGCGCTCGTCCTTGCGGCCCTCGCCGGTCGCGACCAGGACCTCGACCTCGCGGCCGACCTGCTTCTTGTTCTCCGCCCAGGTGATGTCCTCGAGCGTGGCGATCAGCCGCTCGTAGCGCTGCTGGACGACCTGCTTGGGCAGCTGGTCGGCCATCGTCGCGGCCGGGGTGCCGGGGCGCTTGGAGTACTGGAAGGTGAAGGCGCTGGAGAACCGGGCCTGGCGCACCACGTCGAGGGTGCGCTCGAAGTCGTCCTCGGTCTCGCCGGGGAAGCCGACGATGATGTCGGTGGTGATCGCGGCGTCCGGCATCGCGGCGCGGACCTTGTCGATGATGCCGAGGTACTTCTCCGAGCGGTAGCTGCGGCGCATCGCCTTGAGCACGTCGTCGGAGCCGGATTGCAGCGGCATGTGCAGCGAATGGCAGACGTTCGGCGTCTCGGCCATCGCGGCGATCACGTCGTCGGTGAAGTCCTTCGGGTGCGGGCTGGTGAAGCGGACCCGCTCCAGGCCCTCGACCCCGCCGCAGGCGCGCAGCAGCTTGCCGAACGCGAGCCGGTCGCCGAACTCCACGCCGTAGGAGTTCACGTTCTGCCCCAGCAGGGTGACCTCGAGCACGCCCTCGGCGACCAGCGCCTCGACCTCGGCCAGCACGTCGCCGGGGCGGCGGTCCTTCTCCTTGCCGCGCAGCGACGGCACGATGCAGAAGGTGCAGGTGTTGTTGCAGCCCACCGAGATCGACACCCAGCCGGCGTAGGTCGACTCGCGGCGGGTGGGCAGCGTCGACGGGAAGACCTCGAGCGACTCGAGGATCTCGACCTCGGCGTCCTGGTTGTGCCGGGCGCGTTCCAGCAGCACCGGCAGCGAGCCGATGTTGTGGGTGCCGAAGACCACGTCCACCCAGGGCGCGCGCTTGACGATGTCGCCGCGGTCCTTCTGGGCCAGGCAGCCGCCGACCGCGATCTGCATGTCCGGGTTCTTCAGCTTGGTCGGGCGCAGGTGGCCGAGGTTGCCGTAGAGGCGGTTGTCGGCGTTCTCCCGTACCGCACAGGTGTTGAAGACGACCACGTCCGCCGCGTCGGCGTCGGCGGCCCGCACGTAGCCGGCGCCCTCCAGCAGACCGGAGATGCGCTCGCTGTCGTGCACGTTCATCTGGCAGCCGTAGGTGCGCACGTCGTAGGTGCGGGCGGCGGCGGGAGAAGTCTCGGTAGTCATGGCAATTGACCAGGGTAGTCCCTAAGCCGCCGCGGGTCGCTCCGGCGTCGGGGCGGGCTTGTAGCGCGAACGGCTGCAACCGGGGCCGCGGGCGCAGGCCGGGTCCGAGCCCGTGCAGGGGCGGACGTGCCGGCGCTCCATACCGTCGTCGGTCTCCACCTCGTCGACGTGCACGGCCCGCAGCGTCCCGTCCGGCTCGGCCAGCACGTACCGGGTGGGGTTGAGGGTGTCGTCGGGCAGCAGCAGGTCGGCGCCGAGCCGGACCGCGACGGCGCTGGCGATGGTCGCCTCGGTCAGCTCGCCGGGGGCCAGGAAGCACTCGACCGCCGTCGGGAAGTCGCCGCCGACGTGCCAGACGTCGCACAGCACCGCGTCGGCGACCGGAACGTCCAGGGTCGTCACCGGCCGTTGCAGAGCACCCGACAGAGCGTCGCGGACCAAAGCCGCATCCAGGCGTCCGGCGACACACCAGCTCCAAAGCCCGTCACTCGGATCGGCGTCAGCCATACCGCTCATCGTGGACATCCCTTCGGCTGTACACCTGCACAGTTACCGCTCCGTGACCAATCTCGGCGTGAACCGATACAACCGCGCCCATAGAGTGACCCCATCCGAGTGAACCCAACGACGGGACGGTGGTCCGACGGTGCCGACAAGCGAGCCTCTCATCGTTCTCGACGGCGTCAACAAGTACTTCGGCCCCTTGCACGTCCTGCAGGATGTCAGCCTGTCGGTCGCGCGCGGCGAGGTGGTCGTCGTGATCGGACCGTCCGGGTCCGGTAAGTCGACGCTGTGCCGGGCGATCAACCGGCTCGAGCCGATCAACTCCGGCACGATCACCTTCGACGGGCAGACGCTGCCCGCCGAGGGCAAGGCGCTGGCCCGGCTGCGCAGCGAGGTCGGCATGGTCTTCCAGTCGTTCAACCTCTTCGCGCACAAGACCATCCTGCAGAACGTCATGCTGGGGCCGGTCAAGGTCCGCGGCGAGAAGCCCGCGGCGGTCCGCGAGCGCGCGATGGCCCTGCTCGACCGGGTCGGCATCGCCAGCCAGGCGGAGAAGTACCCGGCCCAGCTCTCCGGCGGTCAGCAGCAGCGCGTCGCCATCGCGCGGGCGCTGGCCATGCAGCCCAAGGCCCTGCTCTTCGACGAGCCCACCAGCGCGCTCGACCCGGAGATGGTCGGCGAGGTCCTCGACGTGATGACCTCGCTCGCCCGCGAGGGCATGACGATGGTCGTCGTCACCCACGAGATGGGTTTCGCCCGACACGCCGCCAACCGGGTGGTTTTCATGGCCGACGGCCAGCTCGTCGAGTCGGCGCCCCCGGCCGAGTTCTTCGAGAACCCCAAGAGTGAGCGCGCCCGGGACTTCCTCTCCAAGATCCTCACCCACTGAACGTCCACAGCGGATTCCCCCCTCTGCGTTGTCCGTGCAGGTTCACAATGTTTGCAGTTTCCCGCAGTTCGCAGTTTCACCTCAGAGGAGCAGGACGATGCGCATCACCCGAATGACGGCAGTGGTCGGGGCGTTCGCCCTGGCGATGGCGGCCGCGGCATGTGGCGGCGACGACAGCGGGTCGGGCTCCGGCTCCACCGCCAGCGGCATCGTCGGCAAGACGGCCAGCAACAAGAAGCTCGTGGTCGGCACCAAGGCCGACCAGCCGGGTCTCGGCCTGCAGACCGGCGGCACGTACACCGGCTTCGACGTCGAGATCGCGAAGATCATCGCCAAGGGTCTCGGGGTCCCGGAGTCCGGCATCGAGTACAAGACGACCGTGTCGTCGAACCGTGAGCCGTTCATCCAGCAGGGCCAGGTCGACATCGTGGTGGCGACGTACACGATCAACGACGAGCGCAAGAAGGTCGTCAACTTCGGCGGCCCGTACTACATCGCCGGCCAGGACCTGCTGGTGCCGGCCGCCTCGACGATCACCGGTCCCGAGGCGCTGGCCGGCAAGAAGGTCTGCTCCGTCTCCGGCTCCACGCCGGCCAAGCGGATCCAGACCGAGTACAAGGACGCCTCGCTGCAGCAGTTCGACGCGTACTCCAAGTGCGTGACGGCGCTGGCCGGCGGTCAGGTGGACGCGGTCACCACCGACGACATCATCCTGGCCGGCTACGCCGCGCAGGACCAGTACGCCGGCAAGTTCAAGGTCGTCGGCAAGAAGTTCAGCGAGGAGCCGTACGGCGTCGGCCTGAAGAAGGACGACGTCGAGGGCTGCAACAAGATCAACGAGATCCTGAAGGCGGCCGCGGCGGACGGCTCGTACAAGGCGGCGTGGGACACCACGCTCGGCAAGAGCGGGCAGGCGGCGCCGACCCTGGACGTCGCCAAGCTGACCAACTGCAGCTGATCTTTTCGAGAACGGGCGGGGCCGGCAGCGCCGGCCCCGCCCGGTTGTTCCCTGCCGCGGCGCGAGGAAGTGAGGGCGATGGACGTCTTCTCCGATCCCACGAACATCGACGTGTACGTGACGGGATTCCTGTGGATCCTGAAACTGACCGCGGCCGGCGCCGTGGGCGCACTGGTGATCGGCGTGGTGCTCGCCGCCATGCGGGTCTCACCGGTGCCCGTGCTGCGCGGCTTCGGCACGCTGTGGGTCAACACGTTCCGGAACACGCCGCTCACGCTGATCGTGTTCTTCTGCTACTTCGGTCTGTTCTCGACCCTGGGCCTGTCCCTGGCCGACGACATCGACCTCAACAACTACTGGCTCGGCGTGATCGGCCTGGCCGTCTACACGGCCGCGTTCGTCTGCGAGGCCATCCGCTCGGGCATCAACACGGTGCCGGCCGGACAGGCCGAGGCCGCCCGCGCGATCGGCATGTCGTTCTTCCAGACCCTCACGATGGTGATCCTGCCGCAGGCCGGGCGGGCGGTGGTCGCACCGCTGGGCAGCATCTTCATCGCCCTGGCCAAGAACGCCACCATCGTCGGCACGATCGGCCTGGCGGAGTCCTCGAACGCGATGAAGGAACTCATCAACGCCAACGGTGACGCGGTCATCCCGATCTTCCTCGTGTTCGCCGGCACCTTCGCCATCGTCCTGATCCCCACCGGCTACGCCTTCGGCTGGCTGGCCAACCGGCTGGCGGTGAAGCGATGAGCGAGCTTGCGAGCGAATCATCAACACTGCGTCCGACGAATGTCATCGCCGGAGCGCTAGCGGAGGCGATGGCATGAGTGCCGACGCTGTGCTCTACGACCACCCGGGTCCCAAGGCGAAGATCCGCAACGCGGTACTGACCGCCGTCTTCGGCGTCGCCGCGCTGGGGCTGGTCTACTGGATCTACCGCAAGTTCGACGAGAAGGGCCAGTGGGCGGCGGCGCTGTGGAGGCCGTTCACCGAGTCGTCCACCTGGACGGACTACATCCTGCCGGGCCTGTGGGCGACGCTGAGCGCGGCGGCGGTCGCGATGGTGCTCTCGCTGATCTTCGGCATCGTCTTCTCGGTGGGGCGGCTGTCCGACCACTGGTGGCTCAGCGTGCCGTCCGGTGTGATCGTGGAGTTCTTCCGCGCCGTACCGTTGCTGCTGCTGATGTTCTTCATCTTCTACGGCGTCCCGTTCATCACCGAGGCGCCGATGGACCCGTTCTGGGCCGTGGTCATCGGCCTGACGCTCTACAACGGCTCGGTGCTGGCGGAGGCGTTCCGCGCCGGCATCAAGTCGGTGCCCCGCGGGCAGAGCGAGGCCGGCTACGCGATCGGCATGCGCAAGAGCCAGGTGATGCGCGAGATCCTGGTGCCGCAGGCGGCCCGGGCGATGCTCCCGGTGATCGTCAGCCAGCTCGTGGTGCTGGTCAAGGACACGGCGCTGGGCTACATCATCGGCTACTCGGAGCTGCTGCAGGACGGCGTGAACACGCTGGCGGCGAACTTCGGCAACATCGTGGCGGCGGCCATCGTCGCGGCGATCATCTACATCACGGTGAACGCGTCCCTGACCACCTTCGCGGGCTGGCTGGAACGCCGGACCCGGCGCCAGGGCAAGGCACCGAAGGTGTCCGGCGGCCCGGCGCCGGTCGCGGCGGTGCCGGCCGGCGGCGCGGGCGGCGCCTGAGTGCGGTGATCCGGCGCCCGGGACGCCCGGGCGCCGGTTCGCTCAGCCTCCGGGCTGCTGCAGCTTGGCCAGGGTGAGAACCTCACCCCGGATGCCCCAGCCGCCGTCGGCGACCTCGTCGACGAGCACCATGGTGTTGTCCCGTACGGCGTCGCCGAACGTCTCGGCGTACAGGTCGGTGACCCGGTGCACGAGGACCTCCTTCTGCTCGCTGGAGAGCAGCCCGGCGGGCACCTTCAGATTCGCGAACGGCATGTCGTCTCCGCATCGTGGTGGGCATCGGGCCGGCGTCCGCTGACCCGGCATAAGCGTGGCGCCCGGTCCGGCGGTCATCCAGGGGACGCCGGCCCCTGGATACGGCGGCCGGCACCGGCGACACTGGCCGGGTGAACCTCTCTGAGCTGGGCATCTTCCTGCGATCCCGGCGAGCCCGGATCACCCCCACGGAGGCCGGCCTGCCGTCCGGGCCGCGCCGCCGGGTGCCGGGCCTGCGCCGTGACGAGGTCGCCCAGCTGGCCGGCGCCTCGGTCGAGTACTACACCGAGCTGGAACGCGGCCGCGGCGCCCAGCCGTCGACGCAGATGCTGGCGGCCCTGGCCCGGGCACTGCGCCTGGACGCCGACGAACGCGACCACCTGTTCCTGCTGGCCGGGCGCGGGGTGCCGGCGGCCCAGGGCACGGCGGCGCACGTGCCACCGGCGATGCTCCTCCTGCTGGACCAGCTCGGCAGCACCCCGGCCCGGATCATGACCGACCTGCACGAGACGGTGGTGCAGAACAGGCCGGCCGAGGCGCTGCTGGGCCCGCCGGTGCGCGACTACCTGTACCGCTGGTTCGCGGAGCCCGCGATCAGGGCCGGCTATCCCGAAGCGGACCACCCGCACCACTCGAAGGTGCTGGTCAGCGACCTGCGCGCGGCGGTCGCCCGGCGCGGAACCGACCCGGAGGCCCGGGACCTGGTCACCCGCCTGCACCGGACCGGGCGTGAGTTCGCCGCGCTCTGGGAGACCGGCGATGTGGCGGTACGGCGCGGCGAGCGCAAACGCATCAACCACGCTGAGCTCGGCGTGCTGGACATCAACTGCCAGAACCTGTTCAGCGAGGACGGCCGCCAACGCGTCCAGTTCTTCACGGCCCCACCGGGCAGCCCAGCCGTGAACCAGCTGCAACTACTCGCAGTCATCGGCACGCAGCCGTTGAGCCCTTGAGCCTGCCCTTGATCTGGCCCTTGACCTTGCTTCTTACCGGGCCAACTCGGTCACGCGCGACTCTCGGACGACCGTCACCCGGATCTGGCCGGGGTAGGTGAGCTCTTCCTCGATCTGCTTGGCGACGTCGCGGGCCAGGACCGCCGCCCCGATGTCGTCCACGTCCTCCGGCCGGACCATGACGCGGATCTCGCGGCCCGCCTGCATCGCGAAGACCTTGTCCACGCCGACCTTGCCGGCCGCGATCTCCTCGATCCGCTCGAGCCGCTTCACGTAGGCCTCGAGGCTCTCCCGGCGCGCACCCGGCCGGCCGCCGGAGCAGGCGTCCGCGGCCTGGGTCAGCACGGCCTCGATGGTCTGCGGCTGGACCTCGTTGTGGTGCGCCTCGATGGCGTGCACGACGTCCTCGGACTCGCCGTACTTGCGGGCCAGGTCGGCGCCGATCAGCGCGTGACTGCCCTCCACCTCGTGGGTCAGCGCCTTGCCGATGTCGTGCAGGAACGCCGACCGCTTGATCGTGGGGACGTCCAGGCCCAGCTCGGCGGCCATGATGCCGGCGATGTGGGCCGTCTCGACCAGGTGCTTGAGCACGTTCTGGCCGTAGCTGGTGCGGTAGCGCAGCCGGCCGAGCAGCGTCGCGAGCTCGGGGTGGATGTCGGTGATGCCGACGTCGACCAGGGCCTCCTCGGCCGCGCGCTCGCAGAGCCGGTCGACCTCGTTCTTGGCGCTGTCGAAGACCTCCTCGATGCGGTGCGGGTGGATCCGCCCGTCGAGCACCAGCTTCTCCAGGGTGAGCCGGCCCACCTCGCGGCGCACCGGGTCGAAGCAGGAGAGCAGCACCGCCTCCGGGGTGTCGTCGATGATCAGGTTGACGCCGGTCGTCGACTCGAAGGCCCGGATGTTGCGGCCCTCACGGCCGATGATCCGGCCCTTCATCTCGTCGCTGGGCAGGTGCAGGACGCTGACCACGCTCTCCGCGGTCTGCTCGCTGGCGATCCGCTGGATGGCGTCGACCACGATGTGCCGGGCCCGGGTGTCGGCGGTGTGCTTGGCCTCGCTCTCGATGTCCCGGATCAGGATCGCGGCCTCGCGCTTGGCCTGGCTCTCGAGCGTGTCGATCAACTCGGCCCGGGCGGCGTCGGCGGTCAGGCCCGCGATCCGCTCGAGCTCCTTGCGGCGGCTCTCCTCGGCGACGGTCAGCTCGGTCTCGCGGGCGGACAGGGCGGCCTCGCGGGCGGCCAGGTCGGCGTCCATCGCGACGAGCCGGCGCTCCCGCTCGACCAGCCGTTCCACCTCGTCGGCGTGCAGCCGCTCACGCTCGTCGATACGGGCCGCGCGGCGCTCGACCTCCGCGGCGTGTTCCTTGGCGGTCGCGTTGAGCAGGGCGACCTCGCGCTCGCCGCTGCGCCGGGCGGCCGTGCGGACCTGCTCCGCGTCGGACTCGGCCTGGCGGTGCGCGTGCTCGAGGATCGTGTCGGCCTCCTCGTGGGCGGCCTCGAGGACCCGGCGGGCCTCGGCCCGCGCGGAGGTGGCTTCGGCCTTGGCGGCGGCGGCTTCCGCTCGTACGGACGCAGCCTTGGCGTTCGCGTCGTCGACCTTGGCTTTGGCGGCGTCGAGGGTCTGCTCGCGGCTCTCCCGGTCGGCGGTCTTGCTCTCCTGCAGCTGACGCAGCGCACGCGCGCCGAGGACCAGGCCGACCACCACGAAGGCGGCAAGAACGACGATCGCCACTACGAGTACCCACTCCAGGGCGGTCATCTCGCCGAGTCTCCCTTCGCCGCGCCGCATCACTGCGTCGGCTGCCTGAGGGAATGCCCGACCAAGGCGACTGACCGCGGGCGTGGTCAGCCGACGGCGCCACGCGTTGGCGTCGAGGACCGACCGCGGGTATGACTGGCCGCCGCCCGCGCGGTCTGCGGGCGGCGGAGGCATCGACGGCGCCCTGCGCCTCAAGTGATGCCGTAATGTAATGCGATCTATGTTGTGCGCTTAGCCTGCGATGGTCGAGCAAACCTTGTGTAACGCGAGGCTAGGTCGCAAGTGCCGCTTCGGTCAAGGACTCATGATTCGGCAGCGGATGGGACGTACGGCACAGACCCGCTCACGCCCTGCTCACGTACGTTGTTGGGCATTTCAGGCGTAGCGGGCCCAGACGTCGCGCATCGGCTCCCACTTCTGCCCGGTCCCTTCCTTCCAGTAAGCAAGCAGGTAGGCGGCCACCGGAGTGGCGGAGTCATCCCACCAGATGCCACTGACGGTCTTGCCGGAAGCCTGGTACGCGTACTCTACGTAGTTGCCGTTGGTCCGGCCGGAAGGAGTGGCCCGCTCCACGGCGGCCCCGGCAGCGCCCGGCGTGAGGGTCCGGGCATCAACGTTCTGCCCGAGCGTCCGCACCCGCGCCTTGTCCCGGTCGGCGATGGTGGCGTACTCCACGAAGATCGCACTCATGGCGTCCATCTCGCAGCGGACCCGGCTCTTCTCACCCTTGTTGAGGACCGGGCCGTCCTTCTCACCGTTGCGCTGGCAGCCGGAGAGATGGGGAAGCCAGCCCTGAGCGACCGGGGCGAGCGGGCCGGTGAACTTCGGCTGGTTGATCGCCACCTGGTTCTGCTCGTACGGCGGGAAGGCCGCGGGGTCGGACGGGGCCGGGGCGGACGGGGTGACGGCCGGGGCCGCGGAAGGGTTGTCGGCGGTGGAGCGGCCGAGGAACCAGCCTCCGGTGCCGAAGATCACGAGTCCGGCGACCAGGCCGGCCAGGGCGGGGATGAGGAAGCGGCTTTTGGGTTGTTTGGGGGTGGGCTCGATGCGGGGGCCGGCGTTGAAGGACGGGGCTACCGAGAAGCCGTAGGGGTCGGGGGTGCTGCCGGAGATGGGGTCGGTGGCTGACCAGCTCGGAGGGCTGGAGGTGGGGCCGGCTCCGGAGGTTGGGGTGGTGCCGAAGGCGGCGCCGGAGGTTGGGCCTGCGCCTGAGGTTGGGATGGTGCCGAAGGCGGCGCCGGAGGTCGGATCCGCCCCTGACGTTGGGGTGGCGCCGAATGCCGGGTTGGCGCCGAAGGCGGCGCCGGAGGTTGGATCTGCGCCCGAGGTTGAGGTGGCGCCGTAGGTCGTTCCGGGGCGCGGGGTGGGGCCTGGGTTGGAGAGCGGTGTTGCGCCGGAAGCGGGTGTCTCGCCGTATGCCGAACCCGGCGCCGCGGTGTGGTACCCATCGGAGGCCGGCGGCCCTGCGTAGGGGTGACCTGGCGTTGAGGCCGGGTGGGTGCCGCCGGGCGGTACTACTCCTGGCGTCGGCGCGTTGCCGTGGGTGGGAGGCGCGGCGAAGGCTGAGCTGCCACTGGCAGCAGCCGGATCTCCGTAGACGGGACCGGCTCCGGCCGTCGGCGCACTCACCTGGCCGACACCGCGGTGAAATGGGCCATAGCCACCGGCCGCACTGTCGTGGATGGTCGGTGTGCCACTTGTGACCCCATTTGCAGCCGGTCCTTCGCTGAGGGGGTCTGGAGTCCCGGTCGGAACAGCCGCTGCTGCCCCTCCGCCCGGAGCCGCCCCATGCGGATAGGCCGGCGGCGTGGCGGGCTGGAAAGCGTGCGGCGGGCCGTGGTGAGGCACCGGTTCGGTGCGCTGACCAGGGATTTCGTTACCGGCTGGCGGCACCGGGACGGCGGCGTTGGCGGAGTCGGAAGCACCGGCGTGCTGGACGACCTGAGCCGTCGCGTCAGCGTCCTCGCGAAGCGGGCCGCCACCGCGCCGAGCGGGGTGGGAGTCGTCTGTCACGACGCAGCAGATTACCAGTCCGAGGCGATGACTGACGCCCCGGAAGATCCATCTACGACGATGGAGGCGCAGCCTGGCGGGCCTTGGGCCCGTCGCGGGTCAAGTGGGCGGCCCGTGGGGTCGGTCTGGTTCCCGTTGGCGCGCTCGGGTCCGGGTCGGGCCGGGCCGAGATCCACGTCGAGCCGAGCCGATCCACGGCAGGCGGCCGCGTGTTCGGCCGGTCGGGCGGATGAGGTCGGGCCGCGCGGGCCAGGTCCTCGCCGGGTAGCCGCCCGTGCGGCCGGTCGGGCAGATTTGCGTTTGCCCGCGTCGGGCCGGGTTCACGTCAGGCAGCCGCTTTACGCCAGGCCGGGCCGGTCCACGCCAGGCCGAGCCGGTCCACATCCTGCCGGGCCGGTTCACGCCAGGCCGGGCCGGTCCACGCCAGGCCGGGCCGGTCCACGCCAGGCCGGGCCGGTCCACGCCAGGCCGGGCCGGTCCACGCCAGGTCGAGCCGGTCCACATCAGGTCGAGCCGGTCCACATCAGG
>NZ_BOQL01000017.1 GCF_018332655.1 Actinoplanes auranticolor
CCTTATTTACCAGGGTCTAAGAGGTGCAACTTGCATCCGGGACCGATCGATAGGAGTCAGGTGAGCGCGGGTACGCAGGAGGAGTCGCCGACCAGCGGCCCTACCGTGCTGCGCATCCTGCTCGGTGCCCAGCTGAGGCGGCTGCGCGAGGGCAAGGGCATCAGCCGGGAGGACGCGGGTTACGAGATCCGTGCCTCGGGATCCAAGATCAGCCGGATGGAGCTCGGCCGCGTCAGCTTCAAGGAGCGTGACGTCGCCGACCTGCTCAGCATGTACGGCGTCAAGAACGACGCCGAGCGGGAGGCTCTGCTCAATCTGGCCCGCCAGGCCAACACTCCGGGCTGGTGGCACCACTACGGCGACATCCTGCCGCCCTGGTTCCAGTCGTACCTGGGGCTCGAGGCCGCGGCGTCGCTGATCCGCACGTACGAGATCCAGTTCGTCCCCGGCCTGCTGCAGACGCCGGAGTACGCCCGGGCCGTCATCCTGCTCGGCCACGCCGGCGCGAACGCCGACGAGATCGACCGCCGCGTCGAGCTCCGCCGCCAGCGCCAGCAGATCCTGCACCGGACCACACCGCCCCAGCTGTGGGCCGTGATCGACGAGGCCGTGCTGCGCCGGCCCATCGGTGGCCCCGAGGTCATGCGGGCCCAGATCGAGGCGTTGATCGAGGCGGCCAAGAAGCCCAACATCCGGCTGCAGATCATCCCGTTCCACGCCGGTGGGCACGCCGCCGCCGGTGGCCCGTTCGCCATCCTGCGCTTCCCGGAGCCGGAGCTGCCCGACGTGGTCTACGTCGAGCAGCTCACGAGCGCCATCTATCTGGAAAAGCGTGACGACGTCGACCACTACGCGATCGCGATGGAACGCGTCTGCATCGATGCCGAGCCGCCGAGTCACACCCAGGAGATCCTCGGCAAGTTGCTGCACGAGGTGGGCCGGATCAGCTGACCCGCAGGGTCGGCGTGATCACTGTGGGTCAATCGCCCCCTGGGGTGACTCACTGGAGCAGGTTGTCGAAGTCCCCGTCGCGGACGCCGCCCAGGAACGCCTCGATCTCCGCCGGGGTGTAGATCAGGGCCGCACCCTCCGGGTCGCGTGAGTTCCGCATGGCGACGCTGCCGTCCGGGAGTGCGGCGCACTCGACGCAGTTGCCGCTGGGGTTGCTCCGGCCGCTCTTCTGCCAGGTCACACCCTCCAGCTGCCCGGCGGGCATGCCGTTCACAATGCGCGTCATTACTTGCTCCCTAACGGTTTGACCGGTCCGGGGACCGGCTCTGTGTGTCACGCCGGCTACCTGCTGTGCAAATGCACGTGCATTTGGCCTTGCGTTCTCACATGATTGTGAGCATGATAACGCACGAGCCCCACAGAAGGTGGGTCACGGAGGGTGACATCTTTGAGTGACGGGTCGGTCGCGGAGAGACCTCCGCGGCTCCGGCACCGCGCGACGCGAGGCTCCCTGGCGGGGGCGTCCGAGCGGGAGGAAACGAGCATGACGGTCCCGAACGCCGGCCCGCAGCAGCCGGAGCCGGCCGACGCCGACGGCACGGACAACCGGCGCGGCAATCCGGCGCTGGTCTACCGGGACGAGCCGCTCACCGGAGGCATGGAAGCGGCGTCGACCCGGGCCACCGCGTTGTCGCACCGCTTCGGCGGCGTCCGCCACCCCCTGACCCGCCCCGACAGGTTCCCCCCGGCCGAGCAGGACCCGAGCGACGGCGGTGATTCCGACGCGAGTCACTGAGCACGTCCACTGCGCGCGCCGGCGGCGCACGGGGACGGCACCCGGCCGCAAGGTCTGGGCCCTGGCCGCCCCGATCATCCGCAGTGGACGCATCCAGCTGAGCGTCCCGCGCTGGCCGGTGCACGTCTTCGCGGAGACCGACTACTGCTACGGCATCGGCCCGCTCACGCTGCGGGTCGACCGGGTCGAGTGGGGCAAGCCGATCCCGTACGAGGGCGACACCTGGCTCGAGGTCGAGGGCACGGTGATCGACCGGGCCGGCCAGGAGGGTTCACGCCGTCAGGTGCTGGTCCGGGCCGGCCGGCTGCCGCACCCGCCACCGCGGAAGAGGACCCGCCTGCGGGCCTGAGAATTTCATACTTGCGAGCGACACCGGCAGGTGTCGCTCGGAGCGCGCCGCAGGGCGCGCAGCCCGACTCCGGCCGGGCGGTCCGGTTCCCCCGTGCCGGATCGCTCGGCCGGGCCCTTTTGCTTCTGGAACACACCTGAAACCCAGCACAGATGCAAGGTCAAGAGCTGGATGTCGTGCCTGAGTGGGTGGTGCTGGACGTCGCTCCCGCCGACACCGGTCGCTGCGCTCCCTGCCGGCTGATTGCACGGCTGAGCTCGCTCGCTGCGCTCACCAACCCCGCTGTCGCTCCGGACGAACCACGGCTTCAGGCCGCGGACGCGCTGTCGCGGTAGGAGCGGTGGCGGGCGTCGCGCGGGCCTGTGGAGATGACGCGGTCGCGGCCGGCGTGCTTGGCCACGTACAGGTTCCTGTCCGCCATGGACAGCAGGCTCGCCTGGGTGGCGGCCGGCGCGTCCCGGAGGCCGGCCACGCCGATGCTCACCGTCACGGGCAGGCCGCGGGTCAGCTCGGCCCAGTCGTAGTAGCTGACCGCCTCGCGGACACCGTCCAGCCGGTTGGTGGCCTCGGGCACGTCGGTGCCGGGCAGCACCATCAGGAACTCCTCGCCGCCCATCCGGGCCACAAAGCCGTCCGGCGACACCGCGGCCAGTTCCGTCTCCAGCAGCTTGGCCACCAGGACCAGGACCTGGTCGCCGACGTCATGCGACAACTGGTCGTTGATCCGCTTGAAGTGGTCCAGGTCGACGATCGCCACGGTGAGCGGTCCGCCGGCCTCGATCAGGCCGGGCAGTTCCTCGTCCAGGTAACGCCGGTTGCGCAGCCCGGTCAGCGGGTCGCGGCGGGCCTGCTCACGGAACCGCTCGGCCTCCTGCCGCGCCTCGGTCGTCTCGAACATGGCCTGCCGGGTGCGGGCCTGGGCCTCCCGCTGCGAGGAGTGCAACGCGTTGTGGGCAGAGAAGAAGATCTTGTGTACGGCGAACGCCTCCGCGAACTCACCCCGCGCGGCGTGCAGCTCGGCCTGCTCCTGGTGCACCCGGACCAGCACGTCGCCGAGACCGCGCTCGACACAGAGGGTGCGGGACATGTCCAGGTTGACCTGCGCGCGGTCGGTGGCCCGCAGGAAACGCTGGGCGCGGGCCAGCGTCAGCATGTACTCGGCCAGCGCGTCCGCGTCCTCGTAGTTGCCGTCGTGGTGGCGCCGGACCGCCTCGCGCAGGGTTCGCTCGGCCGCCAGGTAGTTGCCGTTCTCGATCTCGATGACGCCGATGGTGTCGAGCACCGCGGGGTCGAGGGTGAACCCGTGCCGCTCGGCCACCTGCTGCAGCCGGCGCGCGACCTCCTGGGCCCGGCCGTTCTCGCCGGCCGCGTGCTCGGTGTACGCGTAGTTGTTGAGCATGCCCATGAGCAGCCGGGGCAGGCCGAGATCGACCGCCAGCTCCTCGGTCTGCTGGTACCGCTGCCGGGCCGCGTCCATCGAGCCGGCCAGGCCGAGCGCGTCGGCCAGCTTGGCCCGGTGCCAGACCTGCATGTGCGGGGTGGCCTGCTCGTCGAGCAGCTCGACGGCGAGCACCGAGTGCTCCAGGCACTGGGCGGCGTCGCCCAGGTGCCGGTGGATGTTGGCCCAGACCAGGTGGGTGCGGGCCAGCACGATGGTGTCGGTGTGGTCGGTGGCCCACTGGTGGATCTTCCAGATCCGCCGGGCCGCCGCGGCCACTTCACCCTTACGCATTTCCATGTTGGCCTGGCAGAGCCGGGCCCGGAAGACGAGCCGCTCGTCGCCGAGGGCGAGAGCCTGCTCCTCGATCGCGACGGCGGTCGTGAGGGTGGCATCGGCGTCCCAGAGATACTGGTCCTCGATCTCGGTCAGGGCAGCCGACAGCCGTGTCGCTTCCTGCTTGCGTACGTCCATCCAGCTCACCCCTTCCCCTCCACGCGAATCATCGACACCACGGCCCCGGGTTGAAGAACAATGACCAACCTTTCAGGGGTACGGGACATCGCGCTCTGTCTCCAAAGGCTAGCCGTGAGTGACACCGGGTCCCAGCGTCCCAGACGTGATCCACCTCGCCGCCACCGCGGGTCACCCCGCCATGTACGTCGTACAGTTGCCGGATGGCCAAGCGGAACGACACCACCCGGGGACGGCTGAGCCGCGACGCGATCGTCCTCAGCGCGGTCGCTCTGGCCGACGCCGAGGGCCTGGAGGCTGTCACCATCCGCCGGCTGGCGCAGGAGCACGGCGTCACGCCGATGGCCATGTACTGGCACTTCAGTGACAAGGACAGCCTGCTCGACGGTCTCGCCGAGCATCTGATCGAGGCCGTGCGGCTGCCCGAGCCGGGCGATGCACCGTGGCACGCCCAGCTCCGCGAGATCCTGCAGGCGTTCCTGGTGGCGATCCGACCGCATCCGGCGATCGCCGGTCTGGCGCTGCGGCGCATCCTGGCCGCCGAGTCCGGGCTGCGGATCGCCGAACGGGTCCTCGGGCTGCTCCGTGAAGCCGGTTTCGCGGCCACCCAGGCGGCCGAGGTCGGCACCTTCCTGATCTGCTCGGTCATCACGCTGGTCGGCGCGGACCCGGCGCCCGGCCCGGCGCATGCCGGTGAGGAGCGCGAGCAGGCCCTGCGGGACAAGCGGGCCCGGCTCGAGTCACTGTCACCGGCGCGTTATCCGAACGTCATCGCCGCCGCGCCCGCGCTGGTGGTCTGCCGCGATGAGGACGCCTACTTCGCCCTCAACCTCGACCTGCTCGTGCAGGGCGTACGCGGCCTCCAGCGCGGCTGATCAGCGCGTCGTTCATCACACCGAAGCACCCGAACCTCCGCTTGACGCGCCTATACGCCGTACATCTACGGTGTACATGTACGCCGCACAGGGCGGCGCTCGGTGGAGGTGGAACCGGTGCAACGCAATCCGTGGTCGACCCTGGCCGTCATCGCGGTCGCCCAGTTCATGGTCGTGCTCGACGTGACGATCGTGAACGTGGCGCTGCCGGACATCCAGCGGGATCTGGGCTTCTCGGCCTCCGGGCTGCAGTGGGTCGTCAGCGCGTACACCCTGCTCTTCGGGGGTTTTCTGCTCCTCGGCGGCCGCGCGGCCGACCTGCTCGGCCGCCGCCGGGTCTTCATCGTCGGGATGGTGCTGTTCGGGTTGACCTCGCTGATCGCAGGTCTCGCGCAGAACCCCGAGCAGCTCGTGGTGATGCGCGCGATCCAGGGCCTCAGCGGCGCGCTGCTGTCGCCGGCCGCGTTCGCCATCCTCACGGTGACGTTCAAGCAGGGCCGCGAGCGCAACATCGCGATGGGTGTCTGGGGCGGGCTGGCCGGCCTCGGCGGCACGCTCGGGGTGATCGCCGGCGGGCTGCTGGTCGACTCGCTCAGCTGGCGCTGGGTGTTCCTGGTGAACGTGCCCATCGCGGTGGCGCTGGCCGCGATCGTTCCGCTCTTCGTCGGTGAATCGAAGGTCACCACGACGGGTACGCGCACCTTCGACGTGGCGGGTGCCCTGCTCAGCACGGCCGGCCTGCTGGCCATCGTGCTCGGCGTCATCCGGGCCGAGCCGCTGGGCTGGTCGTCCTTCCAGGTGATCGCGCTGCTGGCCGGGGGCCTGGCGCTGCTGGTCGCCTTCGTCCGGGTGGAGGCCCGGTCGGCGGCTCCGCTGGTGCCACTGAGCCTGTTCCGCTCGCGCGGCCTGACCACGTCGGTCGTGGCGCTGGCCCTCAACGGCGCGGCGTTCCTGGCGATGTTCTTCCTCACCGCGATCTTCCTGCAGCAGGTCCGCGGACTGACCGCGCTGGAGACCGGCCTGCAGTTCCTGCCGATGGGCGTCGCGGCGATCGCCAGCGCGGTGATCGCGTCGCAGCTGGTGACCCGCTTCGGCACCAAGCCGGTCCAGTTCGGCGGCGCGGCGCTCAGCGTGGTCGGCCTGCTGCTGCTCTCCGGCGCGGACGCCACCGGCTCGTACGCCCTGACGATCCTGCCCGGCCTGGTGCTGTTCGGGGTGGGCATCATCGCGGTGGGCACCCCGGCCTCGATCGCGGCCGTGGCCGATGTCTCGCACGACCACGCCGGTGCGGCGTCCGGGGTGGTGAACGCGGGCTACCAGGTCGGCGGGGCCCTGGGCCTGGCCGCGATCACGACGCTGGCCACGTCCCACGTCGAGTCGCTGGTGACCGGCGGGACGGGCCAGCAGGATGCGCTGGTCGGCGGCTTCGAACGGGGTCTCATGATCGCGGCGCTCTTCGCGGCGGCGAACATCGTGATGGCGCTGGGAGCGCCCCGGCTGCGCCCGACCGCCGACCAGATGGCCGAGGCCACCGCCGCGGCTTGATCCAGGCCGGCAAGGCGAGCGGCGCCTCGGCCCGGCTCGGGCCGGCAAGGCGACAGCGGCGCCCGGGAGGGCCGGGTCGCCAGGACGAGCAGCGGCGCCTGGGAGGACCGGGGCCGCCAGGACGAGCAGCGGCGCCCGGGAGATCTGGGCGCCGCTGCTCATTACATCGCTTACCGGCTGATCGATCCGGCCGGGATGGCCGACTCGTCCTCGGCGCTCTTCGCCTCCGGGGCGGCGCCGGCGAGGTCGATCGTCGAGCGCAGCGTGATCTGCCTGAACAGCAGGGCCGCGATCACGCCGACCACCGCGATGGCCGCCGAGAGCAGGAAGATGTGGCCGGTCGCGTCGCCGTACGCGGCCCGGACGATGTGCTGCATCGCCGCCGGGAGCTCGGCCAGGTTCAGGCTGCTGGTGTCGCCGCCGGAGCTGCCCGCCGGGACGCCGGCTGCCGCGAGCTGCGTGGTGATCGAGTCGGTGACCCGGTGGGCCAGGACCGCGCCGAGCACCGAGACGCCGATGGTGCCGCCGAGCGAGCGGAAGAACGCCACCGTCGAGCTGGCCGCGCCGATGTCCTTGAGCTGCACCGAGTTCTGCACCGCGAGCACCAGGTTCTGCATCGACATGCCGACGCCGATGCCGACCAGGGCCATGCCCACGCCGACGTACCAGAGCGGGGTCTGGTGGTCGATCACCGAGAGGACCGCGAAGCCGGCCACCAGCAGCAGCGTGCCCGCCACGATGTAGGGCTTGATCTTGCCGGAGTTGCTGATCATGCGGCCGGAGATGGTCGAGGACACCAGCACGCCGGCCATCAGCGGGATGGTGAGCAGGCCGGCTTCGGTCGGGCTGTAGCCGCGGCCGATCTGGAAGTACTGGCCCAGGAAGACCGAGCCGCCGAACATCGCCATGCCGACCGCCAGGCTGGCCAGGATCGACAGGGCGGTGGTGCGCTGCTTGACGATCTCCAGCGGTACCACCGGCTCGGCCGCCCGGGACTCGATCCGGACCGCGATGGCCAGCAGTGCCAGGCCCGCGCCGACCAGGGCGCCGGTCTGCCACGAGATCCAGCCGAACGAGCTGTCCACGAACGACACCCAGATCAGCAGGACGCTGACGCCGGCCGCGATGAGCGAGGCGCCCGCGTAGTCGATCTTCACGTTGTCCCGGCGGATCGTCGCCAGGTGCAGGGTGCGCTGCAGCACGACCAGGGCGATCACGGCGATCGGCGCGCCGATGAAGAAGCACCAGCGCCAGCCCAGCCAGGAGGTGTCCACGATCAGGCCGCCGAGCAGCGGGCCGCCGACGGTCGCCAGGGCGAGCACGCCGCCGAGGTAGCCGTTGTACCGGCCGCGCTCGCGGGGCGGGATCATCGCGGCGATCGCGACCTGGACCAGCGCCTGGACGCCGCCCATGCCGATGCCCTGGAAGGCGCGTGCGGCGATGAGCTGGCCCGCCGTCTGCGAGAAGCCGGCCACTATCGAGCCGGCGATGAACAGCACGATGGCCAGCTGGACCAGCAGCTTCTTGCTGTAGAGGTCGGCGAGCTTGCCCCAGATCGGGGTGGTGGCGGTCGCGGTCAGCAGGCTCGCCGTGACGACCCAGGTGTACTGGGTCTGGCTGCCGTTGAGCGAGCCGATGATCTTCGGCAGCGCGGTGGCGACGATGGTGGCGCTGGACATCGCGACGAACAGCACGAGCAGCAGGCCGCTGAGGGCCTCCATGATCTGCCGGTGGCTCATCGCGCCGGGTTCGGCGCGGGTGACGGTGGGTGCGCTCATCGCGCGACCTCCAGGTTTCGGTCGGTACGGGTCAGCAGGTCGGAGGCGAAGCGCTGGAGCGGCGCCGAGAGGACCGCGATCTCCTCGGGGCTCCAGTCGCGGAGGGCGTCGGCGAGGCGGTGGAACTCGTCGAGGGTGTGCCGCCCGTTGGGCGTGACAGTCAGCACGCTGGCGCGGCCGTCCCTCGGGTCGGCAGTGCGGGCGGCCAGGCCGGAGCGGACCAGGGCGGCGAAGGCGCGGCTGCTCGTCGAGGGGTCGAGGGCGCACCGGACGGCCAGGTCCTTGAGGTGGCACCCGCGTCGTGGGCCATGGCCACCTCCTCAAGTTGATTGCCACATACAACTATCGGCTGATGTTGCCCACTGCGCAAGTTTGCTCATTGGGAAGTGAATCACATCCTGGTTAGGCTCGGCCCATGAGCACGACGACCGCCGAGGTGGGCCTCCGGGAGCGCAAGAAGGCCGCGACCCGCCAGGCCCTGCACGAGGCCGCGGTGCGCCTCGCGATCGCCCACGGCGCGGACAAGATCACCGTGGAGGCCGTCGCCGACGAGGCCGGGGTCTCCCGCCGCACGTTCTCCAACTACTTCGCCAGCAAGGAGGAGGCGCTGCTCTACGGCGACCACCAGCGGATCACCGTGCTGGTCGGCATGGTCGCGGCCCGGCCGGCCGGCGAGGGGCCGTGGCAGGCGCTGACCGAGGCGGCTCGGCAGTTCTACCGGCAGGTCGGCGAGCGCGACCCGGCCTGGGTGGCTCAGACCCGGATGCTGCGCAGCCGGCCCGCGCTGCTGGCGCAGCAGCTCAACACCTTCGCGGCGGTGGAGCGTGAGCTGGCCGCCGCGGTCGCGGCCCGTACGGACCAGCCTGACCCCTCGGGGGTACGCGCCCGGCTGGCGGCAGCCACGTTCATGGCGTCGTTGCGGGTGGCGGTGCACGTCTGGCTGGACGCCCCGGCCGAGACGTCCCTGCCGGACCTGGTGGACCGGGCCCTGACCGAGGCCGGCCGCGGCTTCGCCTGAGCGCGTGCCCCGGAACGGGGGCACGGCGCCGAGAGTGGGGGCTCTCGACGCCGCGCGATGGGTGGTGGGTCCGGGGAAACCCTGGGGGACGGGCCGTCAGCCTGACGTGTTGATCCTCACTCCGCGTGCATTAAAGGAAGAGGGGAAATTCCTTAAATCTCTCTCAAGCACGACTGCCCCGTGGAGTGCCGATGCCCGGAGGGTACGAACGCCGCAGTACGGTCGAACTGATCACCGATGGCGCTCAGGAGGCAGGCATGCGCAAGACGATGGTGGACGTGCCGACCGGGGACGGGACCGCGGACGCGTACCTGGTGGTGCCGGACGGTGACGGGCCGTTCCCGGGCGTGCTCTTCTACATGGACGTCTTCGGTCTGCGGCCGCGTCTCTACGAGATGGCCGAGCGCATCGCGGAGCGTGGCTACGCCGTCCTGGCGCCGAACCTCTTCTACCGCAGCGCGCGGACGCCGGTCGCCGACACCTCGAGCCTGGCCGACCCGGAGGAGCGGGGGAAGGTCTTCGGGCGGCTCATGCCGATGATGCAGCAGCTGGACACCGCGGCGATCACCCGGGACGCCGGGGCCTACCTCGACTTCCTCGCCGCCCAGGACGGTGTCTCGGCCGGTCCCGACGCCGTCGTCGGCTACTGCATGGGTGGCCTGAACGGTCTCAAGGCGATCACGGCGTACCCGGACCGGATCGTCGCGCTGGCCAGCTTCCACGGCGCCCGGCTGGCCACCGACGAGCCGGACAGCCCGCACCGGCAGGTCGCGAAGATCAAGGGTGAGGTGTACTTCGCGCACGCCGACCACGACCACTCGATGCCGCAGGAGGATATCGACCGGCTGGAGGCGGCCCTGGACGCGGCGGACGTGCGTTTCCGGTCGGAGATCTATCCCGGCGCGGAGCACGGCTTCACCATGGCCGACACCGCCGCCTTCTCCGCCGAGGCCGAGAAGCGGCACTGGGAGAAGCTCTTCGAGCTGCTCGACGCCACCCTGCCCACCCCGGCGCGCTGACCGGCCGGGTTCTGCTCAACTGATCGCGGCGCCGGTCGTAGGCGGGTTCGAAGAGAGTCCCGACCACGGCGCCGTCGGCACAGGCGCTGACCACGCAGGCCGCGTTCATCTATCCGAAAAGGTGGCGCCGGCCCGAAGAGCAAGCAGCTGGTCAGCACCCGGGAGGTCGGCCGCAGAGCTTCACCGGCGACGTCTACTGGAACCACAAGTGGATCACGCCGGCCGTCGTCTCCCCGGCCTACAAGGCCACCGGGCAGATCTCCACCCAGCCGCCGAACCTGGTGCCGTACTGCCTGATGCCGGCCGGCTCGTCGGTGGACCCGAGCCCGCTGAAGTCCATGAAGGAGAAGTAGGTCAGTCCTCGTCCAGCAGGCCCGGGAAGTAACGGCGCAGCGCCACCACGTCGTACACCTGCCGGATCCCGCTGAGCACACCGTCGGCGACCGTGACGAACTCGGCGATGCGGACGGTCCCGAACGGGGCCACGCAGTCGTAGACGAGGGCGGCACGGTCGCCGACGCATGTGGTCGACACGACGGTGACCGAGTCGGCGAACGCCGCGATCCGGTCCAGGGTCTGCACGAGTTCCTCGTCGTCGACCGGCACGTCCAGGTTCCACTCGATCTCGGCGTCCCCGGCGATCACCCGGCGCGCCGCCCGGGGGTCACAGTTGATCCAGGACTGCGCGTAGAAGGCGGCCACCTCCGCCGTGCCCGACATCAGCCGGCCAGCATCGAGGGGCCGCTGACGAAGGTGTAACCCTGCGCCTTGATGCCGGTGACCAGGTCCTTCAGGTGGTCCGTGCCCAGGTACGGGTGGTAGAAGAAGCTGGCCACACCGTCGCGGACGACCAGGTTGCGACCGGCCGAGGCGAGCAGGTCGGCGGGCAGCCGGGCCGGGTGGTTGTTGAACGCCTCGGGCTCGACGTTGCCGATGTTCTCCGGGATGACCACCGAGCCGTAGACGTCGCGGACGGTGTACGGGAAGAACTGGCCGAACTGCCGGGTGTAGTCGAACTTCCTGCCGGTCAGCACGCCCGGGAAGTACAGGCCGCGGTCGTAGCGCTTGCCCAGGGCCGAGTTGACCGCCTGGTAGTCCACGGCGCTGCCGGCGTAGTGCGGGAACTCGAAGACAGTGGGCACACCGAGGCCGGCCAGGGCGAAGGTCAGGCCCGAGGCGGAGATCCGGCTCGCGGCCCACGCGGCGGAGTCACCGGGTACGGGACCGTCGTAGATGACGCTGTTGTTCGCGTCCACGTGCGCCGAGTAGAACTCGAAGTCGTTGGCGCTCTCGCCGTCGTACGGGTTCGCCACGCTGCCGAACTGGTGGGTGTAGCCGTGCATGAGCAGGGTGCCGCCGCGCTGCTGCATGTACTTCAGCGCCGCCACCACCTTGGGCTTCTGCAGCAGGGTGTAGTCCTGGGCCTTGCCGCCGTTCTGCACGCCCCTCGGGTCGCGGTAGCGCGGGTAGACGGCGACGCTGAACGCCACCTTCTGCGCGTACAGGTAGTCGGCGATCGCGCGCAGCTCGACCGGGTCGGAGTCGGGGCCGACGTCCTCGATGCGGGCCAGCGCGCGGTGCCGCTCCCGGGACAGGCCGGTGTCGCCCAGGGAGTCGAAGAGCAGGTCGGCGAAGGCCAGGTAGCGGTCGTCGTGGGTGACGTACGCGAACGGGATCTCCCCCACGTAGGTGAGGTTGCCGGACTGCACGGCCCAGGGGAACGTGGTGCCGTCCGGGCGTACCGCCGTCGCCAGGGTCTTGACCTTGGTGGCGTCGGTGATCGTCAGGTTCATGATCCCGGACTTGTCGGTCGTGTCCCGGGTCAGCTTGCGGCCCTTGTAGCCAACCTCGGCCACCGCGGCGAAGTCGAACGCGCCACTGGTGAAGCCGCGGGTCGCGGCGAAGTTCGTGTCCCGCGCGGCCAGCTGCCAGATGTTGTCGAATACCCAGGTCACCGGCTTGGTGGTGGCGGTGACGTCGTCCAGGAAGGCGGCCGGCAGCGGCTCGTCGTAGGTCGACCCGAGGTAGATCACCGCGGTGTACGCGGACAGGTCACCGGCCCGGTAGTTCGCCACCGGTGCGGCGGTCCAGGAGCCGAAGTGCGAGCTCAGGTTGGCCGTCTGGGTCGCGTAGACCTCTCCCATCCAGCCGTAGTCGCCGGTGGTGTCGTAGAGGACCAGCGTCTTCGCGGTGCCACCGCCGGGAGCGGCCTTGCCGGACTTCGCGGCGATCGCCGTGGTGGCGGCGGTCCGTACGGCGGCGTCGGCGTTGACCACGCCGAGCCCGAGAGCGGCGGTTGCCGTGACGGCGACACCGGCACCGAGCAGGGCGCGGCGGGAGAGCCTGGAGTTGCGCATCAGAAGGACGCTCCGAACGTGGCGGTCGTGGCGGAGGAGATGCCGGTGGGCATGGGGGACGGTGCCGGGGCGAGCCCGAGCAGAGCGGCGGTGGCCTGGGCGGTACGGGCGGCGGCGAGCCCGTCGCCGTACGGGTTGCCGCCCGCGGTCATCGCGTCGCGGCGGACCCTGCTGTCGAGCAGGGCGGACGCCTCGCTGACGATCAGGTCGGTGTCGGACCCGACCAGCAGGGCGCAGCCGGCGTGCAGGGACTCGACCCGCTCGGTGACCTCGCGCAGTACCAGCGCCGGTACGCCGAACGACGGCGCCTCCTCCTGGATGCCACCGGAGTCGGTGAGCACCAGGTAGGCCTCGGAGAGCAGCCGGGACAGGTCGGGGTAGGGCAGCGGGTCGGTGACGGTGACCCGCTCGATGCCGCCGAGCCCGGCCTCGACCTGCGCGCGGACGGCCGGGTTGGGGTGGCTGGGCAGGATCACGTCGATGTCGGCGTACCGCTCGACCAGCCGGCGGACCGCGGCCAGGATGCGGTCCAGCGGCGCGCCCCACGACTCGCGCCGGTGGGCTGTCACGACGACCAGCCGGCGCCCGCCGGCGGCGGTCCGGGCCGCGGCCACCTGCGGGTTCTCGAACGGCAGGCGGCGCCCGGCGACCGCCAGGGTCGCGTCCACCACGGTGTTGCCGGTGATGAGCACGTCCGCGGTGGCGATGTTCTCGTCGAGCAGGTTCATGGCGGCCAGCGGGGTCGGCGCCAGGTGCAGCGCGGCGACCTGGGCGACCAGGCGGCGGTTGGCCTCCTCGGGGAACGGCGAGTCGAGGTCACCGGAGCGCAGACCGGCCTCCAGGTGCACGACCGGGATGCGGCGCCAGAACGCGGCCAGCGCGCCGGCCAGGCTGGTGGTCGTGTCGCCCTGCACCAGCACGGCGGCCGGGGTCCGCTGCGCCCAGAGCGCGTCGAGCTGCCGGATCATCTCGGTGAGCAGCTCCGCCTGGCTGCCGGTGCCGCGCTCGACCCGCAGCGTGACGTCCGGGGTGAGGTCGAAGGCGGCGAGCGCCTGGCTGACCATCGCCGGGTGCTGGCCGCTGGCGACCAGGACCGGGGTGAGCAGGCCGGCGTCCCGCATGGCCAGGGCGACGGGAGCGAGCTTGACGGCCTCGGGGCGGGTGCCGCCGATCAGGTGGACTTCGGGGAGCGACATGTGGGGGGAGCCTTCTTCCGGGAGGGGGGAACCTTCAGGCGGCCAGTGCGACTTGCAGGTGGTGCGGGAGCGGCTCCTCGGCGAGCCGTTCGGTCTTGGCCCAGGCCTGCCGGCCGGAGGCCTGGCGGCCGATCGCGCGGTAGGTGGCGACCAGGCCGAGGAGCAGGAAGACCGGGTACGCGGCCGCGGCGATCAGCAGCCGGCGCAGGGTCTCGTCGCGCAGCCGGTAGCGGTGCACCAGCGCCCAGACGAAGCCGGGAAAGAACGTGACCGCGAACCACGTCGCGCCGCTCGCGGCGAGCGCCGTCCAGCTCTGCAGGTAGGGCACCGGGTGGCCGATCAGCAGGCCGGCCGTGGCGATGGTGACCCCGCCGAGCAGCACGACGGTGACCACCGCGTTGATCCACGGGGAGATCAGGTAGTGCATGACCTCGAGCAGCGAGGTGGTGCTGATCCGCTTCGAGCTCATCAGCCGGCGCAGGTACCGGACGCACTGGATGTTGCCCTGCGCCCAGCGGGTGCGCTGCCGGGTCAGCCGGCGCAGGTCGACGACGGCCTGCTGGGTGACCGAGGCGCGGGAGGTGTAGCGGATGCCCACCCCGTCGAGGTGCATCCGGAGCCCCAGCTCGAGGTCCTCGACCAGGCACGCGGACCAGGGCGCGTCGCCCAGGGCGAGCAGCGCGGACAGCCGCGTGAACTGCCCGTTGCCGCCCAGGCCGACGGTGTCGATCGTGTCGCGTAGGCTCTGGCAGGCGTTGACGATCGCGCCGAACTCCAGGTCCTGCACCGCGCCCAGCAGCTTGTCGCGGTTACGGATGCGGACCTGCACCTGAACGGCGCCGATCGTGGTGTCCCGCATCATCCGGGAGACCTCGAGCAGGATGTTGCGGCTGCCCTGACCGTCGCCGTCGATGATGCCGATGACGACCTTGTCGGGGTCGACGCCGTCGGAGGCAGTGCGCTCGGCGATGTAGCGGTAGGCGGCGTTCAGGGCCTCGCCCTTGCCCTGGCGGGCCTCGGGCAGCTCCCGGCGCAGCACCCGCAGCCGCGGGTGGTCGATGGCGGCGAGGACCTCGGGGGTGCGGTCGTCGGAGCCGTCGTCCACCACGAGCACCCGGGCCAGCGTGCCGCCGGGTCCGCTGAGCCCGAGGGCGGCGTTGACGGTGTTGCCGACGACGACCTCTTCGTTCAGCGCCGGCACGATGATCCAGAAGTGCTGCGGGGTGCCGTCGCCGTGCTCCAGGGAGCGGCTGACGGTCGCGGTGCGGTGCGACGCGGCGTAGCGCACCGCGAAGCTCACCAGGGCCAGCGTCGAGACCGGCCAGGCCAGCATGATCGCGTATCCGACGATCACCAGGTACCAGCTGTCGGCTGCCGTCATCACTCGCCTCCCTTCGTCGCTGTCCGTGTTGGTGGCCGGTGTTTCAGGGCCGCGCTATTGGACGTATCAGGACATTAAGACGCTACGGAGCGTCACACAATAGCGGCGACCGGACCGTTGCGGCGAACTGGCCATTCGGCCTATGTCAGACATCCCAGGCGGGCCGAATCTCCGCAGATGGCCCGAAAAGCCGCGTCACCGCGCGTGAGGACGCCGACTGACAAAGCGGGACGGGAGGGGTGAGCGAGCGAAGTTGCGGTTACTCAACGTATTGACGAGTCGTTTGCCCCGGCGAATTGCCGACCGGCTTCGTCTGATTACAGTCGGTGAGAAACCGTCGGTCTTCCGACTGAAGAGCCAGCACGATCTGGTCGGTTCGGGGACAACACACGTTGACGGCTCCTGCGATCATCGACATCACCGCAGGAGCACGGGCCGCCCACCTTCCGGGCGGCCGATCGCGGTCGGCACACGGGGAAACGGGGCGGACGCATGGGTGGGTTCTTCGAGGCTGCGCTCAGCTTCCCCGCCGTCATCTTCACCCCGCTCCTGGTCGTCGTCATCGGTTACTGGCTCGTGGTCATCGTCGGCGGGGCCGATCCCGACGGCGACGGCGGCGGTGACGACGGCGGCTTCCTCGGTTTCCTCGGCTTCGGCGGCGTGCCCGCCTCGGTCGTGCTCTCGCTGCTCATCGCGGTCGCCTGGTTCGCCGCGCTGGCCGGTGGTGAGCTGCTCGGCGCGGTGCCGGCCGGGCTGGTGCTGGCCGGCGCCCTGGTGGTGGCCTGGGTGATCGCGCGCCTGGCCGTGCTGGTGCTGCGGCGTTTCCTGCCGTCGGGCGCCGAGCCGTCGCGGGCCGACTTCGTCGGACTGACCTGCGTCGTGCGCACCGGGCGGGTCACCGCCACCTTCGGCCAGGCGGAGGTGCACGCACCCGACGGGTCCTCGGCGGTGGTGCAGGTCCGCCAGGCCGGCAACGACGATCTCCGGGCCGGCACGGTCGCCGTGCTCTACGACTTCGACGCGGACGGCGAGTTCTTCTGGATCGTCCCCGCAGACGTAGCTCTCTAGTCAGCCCCTCGGCAAGAAGGATCAATGATGGACGTGATTTCCACCGGACTCGGTGTGCTCATCGCCGTCGTGCTGCTCATCGTGCTCGGCGTCGTCTTCTTCCTCAGCCGCATGTTCCGCAAGGTGGAGCAGGGCAAGGCGCTCATCGTGTCGAAGGTGCGCCGGGTCGACGTCACCTTCACCGGCGCGGTCGTGCTGCCCGTACTGCACAAGGCCGAGACGATGGACATCTCGGTGAAGACCATCGAGATCTCCCGGACCGGCCGGGAGGGGCTGATCTGCCGGGACAACATCCGGGCGGACATCCGGATCACGTTCTTCGTCCGGGTCAACAAGACCACCGAGGACGTCATCAAGGTCGCCCAGGCGATCGGCACCACGCGGGCCAGCAGCGAGCAGACGCTGCAGGAGTTGTTCAGCGCCAAGTTCTCCGAGGCGCTCAAGACGGTCGGCAAGCAGCTGGACTTCGTCGACCTCTACACCAAGCGCAACGAGTTCCGGGACCAGATCATCGAGGTGATCGGCACCGACCTCAACGGCTACAGCCTCGAGGACGCCGCGATCGACTTCCTCGAGCAGACCCCGATGCACTCGCTGGACCCGAAGAACATCCTCGACGCCCAGGGCATCCGGAAGATCACCGAGCTGACCGCGATCGAGGCGGTCCGCACCAACGACTTCCGGCGCAACGAGGAGAAGGAGATCACCCGGCAGAACGTGGACGCCCGGGAGGCGATCCTCGAGCTGGAGCGCCGGCAGGCGGACGCGGAGATCAAGCAGAACCGCGAGATCGAGACCATCCGGGCCCGCGAGACGGCGGAGATCCAGCTCGCCCAGGCCGAGGAGCGGCTCCGCGCCGAGGGCGCCCACCTGCGTACCGAGCAGCAGCTCGGCGTGCAGAAGCAGAACAAGGACCGGGAGATCGCGGTCGCCGAGAAGAACCGCGAGCGGGTCATCGCGATCGAGACCGAGCGCATCGAGAAGGACCGGATGCTCGAGGTCATCGGCCGCGAACGCGAGACCGAGCTGTCCACGATCTCCAAGGACAAGGAGGTCGAGGGCGAGAAGCGGGCCATCGCCGAGGTGATCCGCGAGCGCATCGCCGTGGAGAAGACGGTCGCCGAGCAGGAGGAGAACATCAAGCGCCTGCGCGTCGTCGAGGAAGCCGAGCGCACCCGCCAGGCCGTGATCATCAACGCCGAGGCCGAGGCCCAGGAGGCGCTGGTCAAGGACATCAAGGCGGCCGAGGCGGCAGAGACCGCGGCCCGGTTCAAGGCCCGCGAGGAGCTGCTGCTGGCCGAGGCGCGCCAGCAGACCGCGGAGCTCGACGCCCGCGCCAAGATCCGGCTGGCCGAGGGTACGCAGGCCGAGGCGGCCGCCGCCGGCCTGGCCGACGTGCAGGTGCGCGAGCGCAACGCCGAGGTCATCGAGAAGACCGGCCGGGCCAACGCCGAGGTCACCGAGCTGACCGGCCGCGCCGAGGCCATCGTGGAGCGGGAGAAGGCGCTGGTCGCCGCCGAGGCGATCCGCGAGAAGCTGAAGGGCGAGGCCGAGGGCCTGACCGAGAAGGCCGCGGCGATGGGCGCGCTGGACGACGCCACCCGCGAGCACGAGGAGTACCGGCTGCGGCTGGAGACGGAGAAGGAGATCCGGCTCGCCGGCATCACCGTGCACAAGGAGATCGCCGAGTCCCAGGCGATGGTCGTGGCGGCCGGCCTGGAGAAGGCGAACATCGACATCGTCGGCGGCGACTCGGTCTTCTTCGACAAGCTGCTCGGCTCGATCACCATGGGCAAGAGCCTGGACGGCTTCGTCGAGCACTCCACCGTGGCGCAGGGTCTCGGCTCGCGCTACCTCGACGGTTCGGCCAGCATCACCGACGACCTGAGCCGGCTGCTCGGCTCGGTCTCCACCGGTGACGTGGCGAACCTGACGCTGGCGGCCTTCCTCACCCAGCAGATCAAGAACGGTGGCGAGGACTCGGGCAAGCTGCGCGAGCTGCTCGCCGCCGCGAAGAAGCTGGGCGTCGCCGACACCAGGGTCTCCGCCCTGACCGCGACCCCGGCCAACGGCACGGTGGTGGCCCAGCAGTGACGACCGCGCCCGTGGGTGCCGCGGCCACCGAGGCCGCGGCACTGGATGCCGGCACCTACGAGGTGCTGCGCGCCCGGCTCGGTGGCCAGGCCAAGGAGCTGGCCGCGCGGGCCGAGGCGCTCAACGCCCGCCGGGTGGAGACCTTCGGCGGGCAGCAGATGCGGCTGCTCGGCACCGAGCGCATCCGCACCGTCAACAACTGCGTGCCCCGCGACGTCGTGCAGGTCGGCGGCGCGATGCTGTTCGGCTACAACGTGTTCATCGGGCTCAAGACGGAGACGTCGATCGACGACGTGTTCTCGGTGCACGGCTTCGGCCGCGACGGCGAGGCGTTCCGCTTCGACCCGGGCACCGCGCTGCCCGGCCTGCTCGACGATCCGGTCTTCCAGCGCGACTTCGCGGAGCTGTACAGGTACTACCGCGAGACCCACCTGCTGCAGCTGCGCCGGCTGGAGGGCCTGCTGCTGGCGGTCTTCCAGACCGGGGCGCGGGCGGACGACCTGAAGGTGCTGCGCTGGAAGGTCGGCGTCGACGGCTCGGTGGCGTACGTGGACAACCGAGGCGAACGCGACCACGTCTTCCCCTCGTCGCACGACTTCGAGTGGACGCCGACCACCCGGGAGCAGCACGTCCTCGGCCGGCACCCGCACGTGTCCATCGAGGACGAGGTCTTCGTGGAGACGGTCGGCGGCAGCCTGACCGTCAAGGTGGAGAACAACACCGAGGACGGCGAGGGCATCTTCTCCGAGCCGGTCGACGAGCCGCTGCAGAGCCTCGCCGACGCGGAGATCGCGTACGCCCGGATCGGCCCGCTGATCCTGCTGCGGGTGCTGCCGTACAAGGAGACCACCCAGCGGTATCTGATCTTCAACACCCGTACCCGGGACGTGCGGCGCCTCGACGGGATCGGCCAGGCCTGCCAGCGGCTGCCCGAGGACCAGGGCGTCATCTTCCCGGGCGGCTACTACCTCGCCACCGGGGTGGCCAAGACGTTCGACGCGGACGTCACCGACCTCGAGTTCGAGCGCGTGGTCCGGTCGGTCAACGGCGAGGACGTGCTCTACGTCTTCCACGCGCGGGCCTCGGGGCGGTATCTGCTGCTGCCGTACAACGTGATCCGCAAGGAGGTCGCCACCCCGATCACCTGCCACGGGTATTCGCTGTTCGACGACGGCACGCTGATCGCCTTCCGGCACGTCACCGACGAGCCGACCCGGGTGCACCCGATGCAGGTGTGGCAGACGCCGTACGTCTCGGACACGTACGCCGCGGCGCAGCCGGTCGGCAGCGGACCGCTGGACCGGGTGGGCAACGCCGACCTGGTACGGGGCATCGCCGACACGCTGTCGGTGGCCCGGATGGTCGACGAGATGACGCCCTCCGGCGCGGTCTTCGAGGCCATCATCGCCGCGTGCGGCCGGCTCTTCGACCACTACCACTGGCTCGGCGAGCGCGAGCTGGGCGACCTGCGGACCCCGCTGTCGGAGGTCCGCGCCACCGCCGAGCAGGTCCTGGACGAGTACGAGTCGGTGCAGGAACTGACCACCCAGGCCGCCACCGCGGTCGACGAGGCCGCCACCGCGACCACCTCGCTGATCCGCCGGGCCCGGGGCGAGGTGCCCACCACGACCGACGCCTGGATCCGGCAGCTCGCCTCGCTGCGCCAGGCCCAGGGGCGGATCGTCACCCTGCGCGAGCTGCGCTACGTCGACCTGGGCCGCCTCGACAGCCTCGAGCACGACCTGGCCGCCGAGGTGGATTCCACCGCCCGCCGCGCGGTCGAGTTCCTCCAGCGCGCGGATGCCTTCGCCGGCTATCAGCAGTCGGTCGAGCAACTGGTGGCCGACGCCGCCGGGATCGCCACCGTCGCCGAGGCCGGGCCGGTCGGCGAGCGGCTCACCGAGCAGGCCGACGGCCTGCAGGTGGTCACCGAGGTGGTCGGCGGTCTGGACATCGCCGACGCCACCGTGCGGGTGGCCATCCTGGAACGCATCGGCGAGGTGCTCGGCGGAGTCAACCGGGCCCGCGCCACGCTGGACGCGCGCCGGCGGGAGCTGGCCGCGGTCGAGGGCCGGGCCGCGTTCGCGGCGGAGTTCACCTTGCTGGGTCAGTCCGTCACGGCCGCGCTGGCCGCCGCGGACACCCCGGAACGCAGCGATGAGCAGGTCGCCAAGCTGATGCTGCAGGTGGAGGCGCTGGAGTCGCGGTTCGGCGACTTCGACGACTTCGTGGACCAGCTCAGCGCCAAGCGCTCGGAGGTCTACGAGGCGTTCGCCGCCCGCCGGCAGTCGCTGCTCGACGAGCGGGCGCGGCGCGCCGACCGGCTGGTCGACTCCGCCCAGCGCACGCTGGCCAGCGTGCAGCGCCGAGTGGCCGCGCTGGGCACCCTCGACGAGGTCAACACCTACTTCGCCACCGATCCGATGGTCGGCAAGCTGCGCTCGGTCGCGGGCGAGCTGCGTACCCTCGGCGACACGGTCCGGGCCGAGGAGCTGGACGGGCGGGTCAAGGCCGCCCGGCAGGAGGCCGGCCGGGCCCTGCGCGACCGCCTCGACCTGTACGGCGCCGACGGCAACACCATCCGGCTGGGCCGGCACACGTTCGCGGTGAACACCCAGGCCATCGACCTGACCCTGGTGCCGCACGGCGACGAGCTGGCGTTCGCGATCACCGGCACGGACTACCGGGCGCCGGTCCGGGACGCCTCTTTCTTGGCCACCCGGGCGTACTGGGACCAGACCGTCGTCTCCGAGACCGCCGCGGTCTACCGCGGCGAGCACCTCGCGGCCGCTCTGCTCGCCGACGATCCGGCCGGAGTCGCGGCAGCCGCCGCGGACGGCACGCTGCTGACCGTCGTGCGCCGGGCCGCCGAGGCCCGCTACGACGAGGGTTACGAGCGCGGTGTCCACGACGCCGACGCGGCGCTGATCCTGGATGCGCTGATCCGCCTGCGCGCCGCCGCCGGCCTGCTGCGCTTCCCCGGTCCGGTGCGCGCAGCCGCTCAGCTTCTCTGGGCATTCGGCGAGGGCGACAAGGCGAGCTGGGCGCGGCGGGCGTCCTCGCTGGTCCGCGCCCGGGACATGTTCGGCTCGGCCGGTTCCGCCCTGCCCGAGCTCTACGCCGAGCTCAGCCCGGAGCCCCTGGTCGGCGAGTACCTGGTGGAGGAGCTGGCGAGCACCCCGGCCGGGTTCGTCACCAGCGCCGGGGCACGCACCCTGGTCGAACGCTTCCACCGGGCGCTGGGCAGCGGTCCGGCGACGGCATCCCGCGACTACGCGGACGACCTGCGGACGCTCGCGGATGATCTCGCGGCGCGGCAGCAGCTCGTCACCACCTGGCTGACCGCTTTCCTGGCCGCGCAGCCGGACGCCGGGTCGGCCGACGACCTCGCCGAGGCGGTGGCTCTGGAACTGACCGGTACCGCGCTGACCCGGTACGACTCCGCGGCGGCGCTGACCGAGACCGTTTCCCGGCTGCTCGGCAACCACCCGCGGATCGCCGACGGCAAGATCACTTTGCGGCTGGACGAGGTGCTGACCCGTACCCGCGAGTTCCGGGCCACCGCGGTGCCGGCGTACCGGGCGTACCAGAAGCAGCGGACCGCCCTGGCCGCCGCCGAACGCGAACGCCTGCGCCTGGACGAGTTCAAGCCGGGCGTGATGACCGCCTTCGTGCGCAACCGGCTGCTGGACGAGGTCTACCTGCCGCTGATCGGCGACAACCTGGCCCGCCAGCTGGGCGCGGCCGGCGACGCCAAGCGCACCGACCAGTCCGGCCTGCTGCTGCTCATCTCCCCGCCCGGCTACGGCAAGACGACCCTGATGGAATACGTCGCCAACCGCCTCGGCCTGGTCTTCGTCAAGGTCAACGGCCCGGCCCTGGGCCACGACGTCACCTCGCTGGACCCGGCCGAGGCGCCGAACGCGACGGCCCGCCAGGAGGTCGAGAAGATCTCCTTCGCGCTGGAGATGGGCAACAACGTCCTGCTCTACCTGGATGACATCCAGCACACCTCACCGGAGCTGCTGCAGAAGTTCATCTCGCTCTGTGACGCGCAGCGCCGGATGGAAGGCGTCTGGGAGGGCCGGACCCGCACGTACGACATGCGGGGCAAGCGGTTCGCGGTGTGCATGGCCGGCAACCCGTACACCGAGAGCGGGCAGCGCTTCCGGATCCCGGACATGCTGGCCAACCGGGCCGACGTGTGGAACCTCGGCGACGTGCTGGCCGGGCGCGACGACGTCTTCGAGATGTCGTACCTGGAGAACGCGCTGACGTCGAACCAGGTGCTGGCCCCGCTGTCCGCCCGCGACCGCGCCGACCTGCCCCTGCTGGTGCGGCTGGCCGAGGGCGACGACTCGGTACGGCCCGACCGGCTCAGCTACGCGTACTCGGCGACCGAGCTGGAACAGGTGCTCTCGGTGCTGCGCAAGATGCGCCGGGTGCAGCGGGTGGTGCTGCGCAACAACCAGGCGTACATCGCCTCGGCCGGGCAGTCCGACGCGGCGCGCACCGAACCGCCGTTCAAGCTGCAGGGCTCGTACCGCAACATGAACAAGCTGGCCGAGCGGATCGTCCCGGTGATGAACGAGGCCGAGCTGGAGCTGGTCATCGACGACCACTACCGCGGCGAGGCGCAGACGCTGACGACCGGCGCGGAGGCGAACCTGCTGAAGCTGGCCGAGCTGCGCGGACGGCTGACCGCGGAGCAGGAGCAGCGGTGGGCCGAGGTGAAGGCGGCCTTCCTGCGCGAGCAGGCGCTGGGCGGCGACGGGGACGACCCGATGAGCCGCGCGGTGGGCGCGGTGGGCCTGCTGGCCGACCGCGTCGGCGGCATCGAGAAGGCCATCGGCCGGCTCGCCGACCCCGGCTGAGCCGCGGGGCGTCAGTCCTGGGAGCGGAGCAGGGTCGGGTTGTCGCGGAGCAGGGCAGCCAGGCGCTTCGCCGCGATCTCCGTCTCCTCGGGCTCGACCCGCAGCGGGATCGGCTCCGGCAGCGGTGCCGGCATGCCGCGCTGCTGATCCTGGTAGTCGGCCGTGCGCTGGGCCGCGCTCGGCTCCTCCGGGGCCCGGTGCTGCTCGGCGTGGATCCGCCGGGTGGTCTGCGGCGGCACCTCCGGCGGGGGCGTCGCGGCGAACGGGTGCGGCTGGAACTGTTCCGGTCGGCGGGGGGCCGGCTCCGCGTACCGCTCGTGGTCAACCGGCTCCTGATAGTGCAGGCGACGGGTTTCCTGGCCACTCTCCGCGGGCTGCTCGAAGCGGTAGCCGTGGGGCGGGGTGTACGCCTCCGGCTCGTCCAGGTCGATGTCGAAGTCCGCGTGCCGGGGTGAGGTGGGCGCGGCCTCGGCCACCCGGTCGGCGACCGTGTTGTCCGCGCTGACCTGCACGATGCCGTCCTCGACCGCGAAGTGCAGCAGCACGGGGTCGCCCGCACCCTCGACGCCGACGGTCACGCCGAGCTCGGGGTTGCGGCCGACGACAGCGGCGATCGCCTCGACCAGCTCCGTCACCGCCGGCGGGGTGCCGTTGGCCTCCGCCGCGGCACGGCGGCGCAGCTCGTCCCGGCGCGCCAGCTTGTCAAGCGCATCGTCCAGTCCGCCTCGCACGTCACCGTCCTCCCGTCACATGCAGTCGCCGGTAATACTGTGCCCGTTCCGGGGGCGGTTTGGGAACCGGCTGGGAAGCGACCCGGCGCACACTGAGCCCCGCAACCTTACGACCGCATCTTCATGGCCTTGTCGAGAGCCTGGTCCAGAACCACCAGCAGAGCATCCCGCACCGACCCCCGGAAGCGGGCGTCGAACTGGACGATCGGCACGTCATCGCGGACGGCGAGGGCCCAGCGGACCTCGTCCAGGTTGTAGCCGAGCTGGCCGTTGAAGGTGTTGACGCCCACCACGAACGGCAGCCCGGCGCGCTCGAAATAGTCCACCGCGGGATAACAGTCATCGATCCGGGTCGTATCGACCACCACGAGTGCACCGAGGGCGCCGCGGACCAGGTCGTCCCACATGAAGGCGAAGCGGGTCTGGCCGGGCGTGCCGAACAGGTACAGCTTCAGCGTGTGGTCGATGGTCACGCAGCCGAAGTCCATGGCGATGGTCGTGGTCGTCTTGCTGGACGCCTGGCCGGGGTCGTCCACGCCGACGCCCTCCATGGTCATCTCCGCCTCGGTGGTCAGCGGCGAGATCTCGGAGATGGCGCCCACGGTGGTCGTCTTGCCCACGCCGAAGCCGCCGGCCACGATGATTTTGACCGGCACCGGGGGCGCGGTCCGCTGGGGCCCGCTGGGCACGCGGGCCGTGCCGACGACGCGGTTGTCAGGATATGGATCGAAGTCCACGGATCACTCGCATGATGGTCTCGGGGTCGGGGAAGTCGTTCTCCAACACGTGAACGTCAAGGTGTCCGGCGGCCCTCAGATCGCCGACGAGAATCCGGGTGACGCCGAGGTGCAGCCGGAGCCGGGCGGAGATCTCCGCCACCGACAGCGGCTCGCCGCAGAGGTGCACGATCGCCCGCTGCTCGGGCGACAGACGCGCGGACAATGCGCCCGGGTGGGAGCTGACCTGGGTCTCCAGCCCGATGTTGGGGTCGAGCCCGTCGACGCGTCCGGACGTGAGGACGAACGGCCGCAGCGACGTGGTCTGCTCGCCGGGTGGGGGCCCGGAAGAGCCGGGTGGGGGCCCGGGAGAGGGGGCCGGCGGCGGTTCCGGTTGGTACCGCACGCCGGGGCCCGTGTTGCGCAGGTACGGCCGGACACCTGGCGCCGCCGGGTGTTCCGGGTCGTCGGGGTCGGCCGGGTGCCTCACTGCTGGACGGCGTTCTTCAATTCAGCGATGAGCCGCGGGCTGAGCGCGCCGCCGGCCCGGGTGGCGAACAGCGTCATCTCGTACGCCAGGGTGCCCAGGTTGGCGGTGCGGTCCGCGATGACGCCCAGCACCGAGCCGGCGCTGATCGCGGTGACCAGCAGGTAGCCGTCGGCCATGTCGATGATGACCCGGTTCAGGCTGCCCAGCGCGTACCAGCTCGCGGCGCCGCCGGCCAGGCTGGTCAGGCCGGACACGACCGCCGCCAGGCGCTCGGCGTTGGGCCGGTCCTTGATCGCGGACATGGCCATCAGCAGACCGTCGGACGAGACGGCGATCGCTTCGACGACTCCCGCGGTGCCGGACGTGAACGAGTCCAGCAGCCAGTTGAAGGTCTTCGCCTCGGCACTGAGCTGGGAGTGCGCGTAGTCGCGACCGTTGCCGGTTTCGGTGGAGTAGGGGGAAGTCATCGCGGTTGTCCCTCTGGTTGTGGCTGGGTTTCGTTCAGTGCTCGGGCGACACCGAACTCGAACTGTTCCATCGACGCGCGTGCAGCGTCCGGGTCGAGCGGCTGGGCCGGCGAGGCCGCCGGCACCGGGTTCATGGGTGGGTCACCCACCGGCAGCGTCGCGCCCGGTACCCGGCGGGTCAGCGGCGGGTGGCCGGCCGCCGGCGGCGAGGACATGTCCTGTTCGATGACGTCCCACTGGGCGCGGGACACGCCGGCCTCGAACGCTTCGAACGCCTCCCGGGCCGCCAGGGCGTCGTCCGAGGTGGGCGGCGTGACCGGAAGCTTGGGCCCGCTCTCCACCGGCAGCTGGTTGCCCGGCACCCGGCGCCGCAGCGGGGTGACGGGGGCACCGTTGCGCGCCTCCGGGCTCGTGCGCTGCTGCGGCACCGGCGGTACGGGCTGGGCCGGCTGCTGGAACTGGTTCGGCGGCTGGGGCGGGGCCGGCTGCTCGAACCGGGCGGGCTCGGGGCGGCGGTACGGGTCCGCCTCGGTGCGCTGGCGCGGGAGCTGGATCGCGTCGGACGGCGCCGACATGACGATCGGTCCCTCCACCACCTCGGGCTCGGCGTACCGGCCGGCCGAGGGCAGCTCCGGGGCGGTCGCCGGGAAGCGGCCGGCCACCGGCGTGCCGGCGCCGAAGTTGGCCGGCGCCTCGTACGCCGACTGGTGGGCCTGCTGCTCGGCGTAGCCGCTCGGGGCGGCCTCCAGCGCCGGGGCGCCCGCGCGGACCGGGGCGAAGGCGTTCCAGGAGCGGCCCGCCTCCAGGGTCTTGGTGGCGCGGTGCAGCACGTTGGCGTCGAAGGGCTGGGCGCTGCCCGGCACCGACCGGCTCGACGTGCCCGCGATCAGCGGCGCGAACTCGGTGTGGTGACTCGGCACGGTCGCGTGGATCGGCTGCATCGGCGGCATGGCCTCGCGGGGGGCCACGAGGTGGGCCGGGCTCAGGTCGACCCAGGCGGTGACGCCGCCCTCGGGGGTGTCGGTGAGGGTGACCTCGATGCCGTGGCGGCGCGCGAGGCGGCCGACCACGAACAGGCCGAGCACCTCACTGGGGGCCAGGTCGAGCCGCTCACGGCGGGTCAGCCGGGCGTTCTCCTCGGCGAGGCGTTCCGGCGTGAGGCCCAGGCCGTGGTCGACGATCGCCAGGCGGGCACCGCCGCGCAGTTCGGCCGCGGTGACGCTGACCCGGGTGTGCGGCGGCGAGAACGACGTCGCGTTCTCCATCAGCTCGGCGAGCAGCAGCGTCAGGTCGGCCAGCACGGCCGGCACGACCACGATCTCCTCCGGCACCTCGACGTCGACGCGGGTGTAGTCCTCGATCTCACCGAGGGCGAGCCGCACGACGTCGGAGAGGGCCAGCGGGGCCATGTGGTCGTTCGCGCCGACGGCACCGGAGAGCACGACCAGGCTGCTCGCGTTCCGGCGCAGACGGCTGGACATGTGGTCGAGCCGGTACAGCTCGCGCAGGCGGTCGCTGTCGGTCTCCCGGCGCTCCAGGTTGTCGATCAGGGCGAGCTGGCGGCCGACCAGGTTCTGGGTACGGCGGCCGACGTGGCCGAACATCTGGGCGACGTTGCGGCGGCCCTGGACCTGCCGGGCCACCAGCCGGGCGGCGGTGTTCTGCACCCGGTCGAAGGCCCGGGCCAGGTCGCCGATCTCGTCCTTGGCCTGCACGTCGACGGCGTCCAGGCGGATCGGCCGGGCCGTCTCGGCGTCGTCGTCGGCGACCCGCTCGAGTTCGGCCTCGGCGGCGCGGGCGATGCGCTCGGCCGAACCGGTCAGGCGGCGCAGCGGCCGGGCCACCGCGCGCGCCATCAGCAGCGACAGCGCGATCACGATCAGCAGCAGGAGCACCGCGCCGCCACCGACCAGGGTGGCGGTCCGCAGAGCGTCCTCCCGGTCGTCGGCCACGGCGGCGTCCACGTCCGCGGCGATCCGCTTCTCCACGAAGCCGCCGAGCACGATGACCGAGACCAGGGACGGGAACAGCGTGTCCGGCTTGAGCAGCTTGACCGCGGAGGCCGGGTCGGTGGCCGCCCGGGCGAAGAACTGGTCCCCCACGCGGGCCGCGAACGCCTGCTGGGCGCCCGTGTAGAGCTTGTACTGGTCGGGCGTGAAGTACGCCTGCGCGCCACCGATGATGAACTGCAGCTGCAGCAGCGTGGCCGAGAACAGGTTGGTCAGGCCGGCGTTCTGGGTCGCCACGGCCGCGGTCAGCTGGCTGGACGCCTGACTGATCAGGTCGTCACTGCGCAGCGCCTGGTCCAGCGCGAAGACCTGGCGGCCCGTGGCGCTGGTCAGGTCGGCGGCCTTCTGCAGGCCGAGCGCTTCGAGGATCGGCGTGATCACGGCGGTGAACTCGGCGGAGATCTGGTCCGGGCGGATGGTCCGGTTGAGGATGTTGGCCCGGGTGCCCTCGAGCTTCTTGACGTCGTCCACGGCCCGGGCCAGCTGCGGCGTGAGCGGCTGGTCGAGACGCTTGAGAGCCAGGATGCGGTCGGTCGCCTCGGCGCTCTGCACCACCAGCTGTGGCTGGTCGACCAGGCCGAAGAGGAAGCCGACCGCGAGCAGGCGTTCCTCCGAGAGCTCCTGGACGGCCGAGCCGACCTGGGTGGCGAGCAGGACCGTGTCGGCGGTGTCCTGGGCCTTGCCGGCCTCGTCGATGCGGTTGGCCACGATGGGCAGGGCGAGCACGATGACCCCGATGAGCGGGACCAGGACCAGCAGCGTCAGCTTGCCGAGGATGCGGAGCTTACCGAAGAGCACCGGATCGCTCCCGCCGTGTGGGGTTGGCCTCGCCGTAGGCCGGGGCCCGGTGCCCGGCGTCGGTGCGGCCGGGGTCGGGTCCGGTCGGGCCCACGTTCACGTCGCGGGTGCCCTCGTCGGGGATCGCCGGGAGGATGCGCCGGCCGCTGCCGGTCAGCGGCACCATCATGGCCGCGGCGACCAGCAGGACAGCGGCGGCGGCCGCGGCCAGCGCCACGATCATCTCGTTGTCCAGGCTGTCCAGCCGGTCGTCGAGCAGGGAGGTCATCTCCCGGGTCACGATGCCGGACAGGTTCGACAGGGAGGTCTGCAGCTGGCTCTGCGCGGTCGCCATGGTGGCCGCGTTGGGCGTGCCGCCCGGGTTCGCGCCGCGGGTCAGCGACTCCACCCCGCGGCGGAACGAGTCCAGGCCGTTCACCAGGTTGCCGCTCAGCGAGACGCTGGTGGTGTCGTCGACCGCGGCCTGCAGGTTGTCGGTGAGCTCGCTGACCGAGGAGTCCACGGCCTCGACGGCGGCACCGAACTGGGGGGTGAGCTGCGCCCGTACCTTGTCGTCGGCGCGGGCGACCAGCTGGCTGAGGTCTCCCATCCGGCTCACCTGCACGACCGATTCCGGCAGGTCGACGGCGACGGCCTGCTGCAGGTGCGAGATGTCGTTGTCCGGGTCGCGGACCAGCTCGGAGTTGTCCCGCACGGTGTCGTAGAGCGCCAGGGCCAGGTCGGTGACCTCCACGTGCGCCTGGAACACCGCGATCGGGTTGCCGGTGACCTTGGCCAGACCGTCGATCTTCTGGTTCAGGCCGGTCCAGCGGTCCCGGGTGTTCAGCTCGTCGCCCAGGCGCTGGTCCACGGCCGCGACGCCGTTGACCGCGGCGTTCAGCGAGCCGGGCGCGGCTGCGACGCCCGCCAGCGCCGAGGACTGTGCCTCGGCCAGCGCGCTCACCAGGGGAGCGAGGGCGGAGATGTACTCCACGCCCTGCTTCTCCCGCTGCGCGTCGTCGCGCTTGTCGGAGATGGTGCCCCACACGCTGGCGAACAGGATCGCCGCCGGGACAAGAATCAAGACCGTCAAAACAGCCGCGAGCGCTGAGCGCGTACGGGTTCGCCGGTTGTCCACCGAGACTGACATTGCCAATTCCTCCGCCATGCATCCGCGATAGACCGTTTTGGCGGCTACCCTCCGTAGCCAAGCGGGCGCACCGATCCGGGTCAATCTATCCGAGAAATAATCATGCGACCCCTTTCCAAGGGTCAGAGTTGGCTCGGCTGATCGGGGGATACGCCTCGGGGGCGCGGTAGTTGTACCGCAGTGCGGAAACCGGCCTCTGCCAGCACCGGAACGAATGGAAAAAGATGCTCGGGGGTTGCCTTCGGCAGCGCTGCGAACGAACTTCGGGGGGCCGTCCGGCGCTTGCTGGGTAGCCAGGAAAGCGTTCCACAATGGAAGCTGGCCGCGCCGTCCCCGAGTGTCTCCGTTCGGTAACGAACACCTTACGTAGCGCTAAAATAACACGCAGAGTAGTGAGACGGACACGGTGTCCGTCTCGCGATGCGGACGATTTCGTGAGAAAGCCCGCCCGGCGGAAGGCCGGGCGGGCTGTTCTGGCTGGTACGGATCAAGCGGTCAGAGGCGGGCGAGCGCCTTCCGGAGCGGATCGAGCCCCAGAGCGCCGAGATCCAGCGCCTGCCGGTGGAAGACCTTGAGGTCGAAGTCGGCGCCCTTGCGCGCCCTGGCGTCGTCGCGGGCCTGGAGCCAGATCCGCTCGCCGACCTTGTACGACGGCGCCTGGCCCGGCCAGCCGAGGTACCGCTTCCACTCGAAGCGCAGCACCTCTTCGTTCATCCGGGTGTGCGCCCGCAGGAACTCCCAGCCCAGCTCGGGCGTCCAGCGCTCACCGGGATGGAAGCCGAACGGATTGTCGCGCGGGATCTCCAGCTCCAGGTGCATGCCGATGTCCACGATCACCCGGCTCGCGCGCAGCGCCTGACCGTCGAGCATGCCGAGCCGGTCGCCCGGGTCGGCCAGGTAGCCGAGGTCGTCCATCAGGCGCTCGGCGTACAGGGCCCAGCCCTCGGCGTGCCCGGAGCAGAAGCAGAGCAGCCGCTGCCAGCGGTTGAGCAGCTCGGCGCGGTAGATCGTCTGGCCGATCTGCAGGTGATGGCCCGGCACGCCCTCGTGGTAGACGGTGGTCACCTCACGCCAGGTGGAGAACTCCGTCATGCCCTCCGGCACGGCCCACCACATCCGGCCCGGCCGGCTGAAGTCCTCGCTCGGCCCGGTGTAGTAGATGCCGCCGTCGCTGGTCGGGGCCAGGCAGCACTCGATGCGCCGGACCGGCTCCGGGATGTCGAAGTGGGTGCCGTCGAGCGCCGACACCGCCTTGTCGGCCAGCGCCTGCATCCAGTCGCGGAAGGCCTCCTTGCCGGGGATGCGCCGGGCCGGGTCGGCGTCCAGCACCGCCACCGCCTCGTCGACGCTCGCGCCCGGGCCGGCGATCTCGCCCGCGACCACGCGCATCTCGCGCTCCAGCCGGGCCAGCTCCTCGAAACCCCAGGCGTACGTCTCCTCCTGGTCCACGCGCGCGCCGAGGAAGTACTGCGACGCGCGGGCGTACCGCTCAGCTCCGGCCGCCTCCTTGTCCCGGCCGTGCGGGGCCAGCTCGCTGCGCAGGAACTCCCCGAAACCGGCCGTGGCGGCGGTGGCCGCCGCGGCGTTGCGCTGCAGCTCCGCGCCGAGCGTGCCGTCGGCGCCCAGCCCGTCGGCCAGCCGGTGGAAGAAGTTGTCGCGGGACGGATCCGTCCACGCGTCGCACTGCTCGGCGACCTCGACCATCTGCACCCGCGCGCTGACGTTGCCGCGCCCGGCCTCGTCGAGCAGGGTCCGCTTGTACTGCTCCAGGGCCCGGGGGAAACCGGCGAGCCGGGCCGAGATGTTCGCGACCGCCTCCTCGCCCTGGGTCGGCATCAGGTCGAAGACCATCCGCAGGCCGTGCAGCGGGCTGGAGATGACGTTCAGGTCGCTGGCGATGTCACCGGCGTCGTAGCGGGCGAGCTCCAGCCCCAGGCGCTCCTGCATCGCGTCCTTGGCGACGCGCTCGGCCTCGGTCTCGGGCTCCAGCGGGTCGAGCCGGGCCAGCGTGCTCCGGGTCAGCTCGGCCTGGGCCGCGAAGCCCTCCGGCGACAGGTCGTCGAGCTCCCGGTCGTGGCCGGGAACGCCGATGAAGGTGGCGCCGGTCGGGTTGAGCGGAGCCCACTCGTCGACGTAGCTGTTGGCGAGGTCATCAATCTGTCCCACGGGCCGACCCTACGGGAGCCACCGGCGCGGTGCGTCCCCTAATTACCGCCCGAGTGGCCGGCGGTCCACTCCAGCAGGCGGTCGGCCGGCCACGCATTCACCACCCGGTCCACCGGTACGCCGCACAGCGCCGCACGCTCGCAGCCGTACCGCTGCCAGTCGAGCTGGCCGGGCGCGTGGGCGTCGGTGTCGATGCTGAACAGGCAGCCCGCCTCCACCGCCACGGTCAGCATGCGCTTGGGCGGGTCCAGCCGGTCCGGCCGCGAGTTGATCTCCACCGCCTTGCCGTGCTCGACGCAGGCGGCCAGCACCTTCTTGACGTCGAAGTCGCTCGGCGGGCGGGTCCGCCCGGCCCGGTGTCCCTTGTCGCCGGCGCCGGCCGCGGCCACCTTGCGGCCGGTCAGGTGGCCCAGGATGTCCAGGTGCGGGTTCTCGATCGCCGCCAGCATCCGGCGGGTCATCTTCGTCGAGTCGTCCCGCAGGTTGCTGTGCACCGAACCGACCACCACATCGAGTCGGGCCAGCAGCTCGTCCTCCTGGTCCAGCGAGCCGTCGGCGAGGATGTCCACCTCGATGCCGGTGAGGATCCGGAAACCGTCGGGCAGTGCGTCGTTCAGCTTCGCCACGTGGTCGAGCTGGCGCCGCAGCCGCGCCGCGGTCAGCCCCCGCGCCACGGTCAGCCGCGGCGAGTGGTCGGTGAGCACCAGGTACTCGTGGCCGAGCTCGACCGCGGCCAGCGCCATCTCCTCGATCGGCGAACCACCGTCGGACCAGTCGGAATGCGCGTGGCAGTCCCCGCGCAGCGCCTCGCGCAGCGCCGCCGCCGCGCCCTGCAGATCCGTGCCCTCGGTGGCCGCCAGTCGCCGCAGATAGGCCGGCTCCTCGCCGTTCAGCGACTCAGCGACACATCGGGCGGTGACGTCACCGACGCCGGACAACTTCGACAGCGTGCCGGCGGCCACCCGCTCGGCCAGCTCCGCGGCGGGCAGGGCGGCGACCGTCGCGGCCGCGGACCGGAACGCCTTCACCCGGTACGTCGCCTCGTTCGCCCGTTCCAGCAGGAAGGCGATACGCCGCAGGTCAGCGACTGGATCACGAGATGCCATGGCGCCAGACTAGGGCTCAGGAGCGGCCGGCTGCGCGGTAAGCCTTGGCGCGGAAGCGCGGGTATGCCCGTCCGGCGTCGCGGTAGTAGCCCCACGGCAGCTCGGTCGGCCGGTCACCGATGGCGTCGAAGCGTTCGGCCGCCGCCTCGTGGTCGCCCGCCAGGTGGAAGACCAGGGCGAACCAGCCGTCCGCGGTCTGATGCCCGGGGATGCGGCGGAAATCCGGGTGCCGGACCGACTTGTCCGCGGCCGCGTGCACCTCCGCGCGCACCTGCGGCCGGGCCAGGTAGTCCTCGGGGCTGCCGTCGGCCTGCAACGCCGCCTCGAAGTGCGCCACCGCCACCATCGAGCCGAGCGAGCAACCGGCCGGCATGAGGTCGACGGTGTCACGGGCGAACGCCAGCGCCAGGTCGTCGCTGCCGCCCCACTTGGCGCACTTCTGCTGGAGCATCCGGGCGTGCGCGGCCCGGTGCCACCGGTCCCGGGCGACGACCTCCTTGAAACGCCGTTCCGCCTCGTCGGCACCGAGCCGGCGGCCAAGGGCCGTGGAGATCAGCTCGGCCCAGGCGGTGGCATCCGCCGGATCGCGGCTCACCGCCTCGTCCAGACTGTCCTCGGCGACCTCGAGACGGTGGAGGAAGGCAGCGGACTGCTCCTCGGACACCGTGCTCGCCGAGCCGCTGCCGCGGGCCTCCCAAGCCCACTGGACCGCGTGCGCGCCCTTGACCAGATGCGGCAGCGCGGACTCCGGCTCAGCGGCGAGCCACTTGCCGATCCACGGCTGCGGTCCACTGCGGCCGGCCAGCACCCCCACGTAGAAGGCGCGCAGGTCCTGGTCCACGACCGGGGTGAGTGTCGCCGAGACAGCGGACCAGTCGCCGCGCCCGGCCGCCTCGTCCAGCCGCCGCGCGGTCCCGTCGCCGAGACAGGGGTCGATGACGACAGACGACCTGCCGGCGCGCTTGAACGGCCACATGGCGATGAGTCCTCCTCGGCTCCGGACGGATGCTAGACGCGCATCGGAGCCGCCGGAAGGGGTTGCCGGGCAAAGATCGAGGTCGGTATCTTCCCTGCGCCGTCCGGTGCAGCCGGGCGTTGCCACGGGGAGGAAACACCAATGCTGCGCGCTGCCGCGTCCGTCTTCATGCTGCTCGGTTTCTATGTCGTCGCCCTGCTCCAGCTCGCCGCCGTACTGGCGTTGGTGGTGTGGATCTCGGTGGTCGGCAACGCCGGCGTCGGCATCAAACTCGGCCTGCCCCTGCTCTTCGCGGTGGGTGCCACCGGCGTGGGACTGTGGCGGGCCATCCGTACGCAGCCGGAGCCGCTGCACGGCCTGGTCGTCGCGCCGCACGACGCGCCCGAGCTCTGGGGCCTGGTGCACCACCTGGCGAACGAGGTCGGCACCCGTACGCCCGACGAGATCCGGCTGGTGCCCGAGGTCAACGCGGCGGTCAGCGAGGACACCAAGCTGCTCGGCCTGATCGGTGGCCGGCGCCGGCTCTACCTGGGCATGCCGCTGCTGCAGGCGCTCAGCGTCGACCAGCTGCGCTCGGTGGTGGCGCACGAGCTGGGCCACTACTCCGGCGCGCACACGCGGCTGGGCGCGGTCGCGTACCGGGGGCGGCTCGCGATCGGGCACACCATCGGCCGGATCGGCCGGTGGAACCCGGTGGGCTGGACCTTCCGCGGTTACGCCCGCCTCTATCTGCTGGTCGACAACGCCGTCTCGCGCCGTCAGGAGCTGGACGCGGACCGCGCCTCGGTGCGGGTCGCCGGCCCCGACGTGGCCATCTCCGCCCTGCGCGAGCTGCCGGTGATCGACGCGGCCTGGGACTTCTACTTCGACCGGTACCTCAACCAGGGTTGGGAGGCCGGCTTCGCGCCGGACGACTTCTTCGGCGGTTTCGGCCGGCTCGTCGCGGCCCGCCACGAGGAGCTCGCCAGGCTGCGCGACGACCAGCCCGAGCAGCACCGGTCGCGCTGGGACACGCACCCGTCGCAGACCGAGCGCATCGCGCTCATGCGGACCGCGCCCCGGGCGGCGCACCCGGTGGACGGCCGGCCGGCCGCGATGCTGGTGCCGTCGATCACCACCGTCGGCATCGCCCTGCAACGCGAGGTCGTCGACATCGGCAGCCGCCAGGTGCTGCCCTGGCCGCAGTTCACCGCGGCCGCGGCGACCGCGAGCCTGCAGCGCAAGGCGGACCGGGTGTTCCGCTCGCTGGGCCGGCTCACCGGCACCGAGGACCCCGGGCTCGGCACGCTCTTCGACCTGGTGGCGGCGGGCCGGCTGGGCGAGCTGGCCGAGGAGTTCTACCCGGACGCCACCCGCAAGGAGGCCGCGGTCAAGTTCGTCGGCGCCATGGACATGCTGTTCACCCTGGCGGCGATCCGGTCCGGCACGGCGTACTGGCGGCACTCGTGGACCGAGCCGGCCACGCTGGTCGACGCGCACGGCACCGAGCTGGACTACGAGCAGATCGCCAAGCTGGCCGTCTCGCCCGCCACGCTGGAGGAGGCCCGGGCCCGGCTGGCCGAGGCCGGCATCCGGGTCGAGGCCGCGGCGATCGTCGAGCGCCGGGCCACCGCCGGCGGCTCGGACGTGATCGGCGCGATGGCCAACCTCAAGGTCGACGGCCTGCACACCGACCTGGTGCTGCTGGACCGGGGCCTGGTGTTCGTGCCCGCGCCCAAGTCGACCGACAAGGGCAAGGACCGGTTGCACTCTCTGCTGTCGTCCGGGCCGGTCGAGGAGCTCGCCACCCGGTTCCGGTTCCTGCCGTACGAGGAGATCGTCGCGGCCACCGTCAGCAAGCGCACCCCGGTCAAGGCGGAGCTGCGCACGCACGCCGGCGTGACCGTCACCGTCGAGGAGCGCTGGACCGGGGAGCAGCTCGGCGAGAGCCGGGAGGCTCTGCTCAGCGTGCTGGACCGGATCGCGGACCGCTCGGTCGTCTGAGCCCGGTTGGTTAGGCTCCGCCCATGCGGACGATCGACTGGGTGGACGACGCCATCGAGATCATCGACCAGACGGCGTTGCCGGGTGAGGTGCGCGTGCTGCGGCTCACCACGGTCGCCGAGCTGGTCGCGGCGATCCGGTCGCTGGCGGTGCGCGGGGCGCCGGCGCTGGGGGTGGCCGGGGCTTTCGGGGTCGCGCTGGCCGCCCGGCAGTTCGCCGGGGACGAGCGGGCGCGGGCTGACGCCGTACAGCTGGTGGAGCATGCCCGGCCGACTGCCGTGAACCTCGCCCGCGGCGCCCGGCGGGCAGCCGCGCTGCTCGCCGCCGGGCCGCCGGCCGTGCTGGCCGAGGCCTGCGCGGTGCGCGACGAGGAGATCGCCGCCTCGGCCGCCATGGCCGCCCTCGGCGCCGACCTGATGGTCGAGCTGTGCGGTGCGCGGCCGCGGCTGCTGACGCACTGCAACACCGGCGGGCTGGCCGCGGTGACCGGCGGCACGGCCCTGGGGGTGGTGACCGAGCTGCACCGCCGGGGCGCGCTGGCCGGGGTGATCGCCAGTGAGACCCGGCCGCTGTTGCAGGGTGCCCGGCTGACCGCGTGGGAGCTGCGCGAGGCCGGCATCGACTTCCGGGTCGCGGTGGACTCGGCCGGGCCGTTCCTGCTGGCCCGCGGCGAGGCCGACGCGGTGATCCTGGGCGCGGACCGGATCTGCGCCAACGGCGACGTGATCAACAAGGTCGGCAGCTACGCGCACGCGCTCGGGGCCCGCCGGGCCGGCCTGCCGTTCGTCGTGGTCGCCCCGGAGTCGACTGTGGACCTGGACACCCCGGACGGCGCCGCGGTGGAGATCGAGGACCGGGGCGCGGCCGAGGTCACCGACTACGCGGCCGCGGTCAACCCGGCCTTCGACGTCACCCCGCACGACCTGGTGACGGCGATCGTGACGGACCGCCGGGTGATCCGCCTCGACCGCGGCGAGCGGCCTTAGGCGGCCGGCTGCCAGGGCTCGAGCCAGGGCGACGCCGGCCAGCCCTCGGCGGCGGCCATGATCGGGTACGCGGTCCCGCCGTCCACAGCCTCCCGGATGATGTCGGCGTGCCCCGTGTGCCGGGCCGTCTCCTGGATCAGGTGCAGCAGCATTGGCCTGTCTCCTGTCCTGTTGTCCGGGGTTACCGCCTCAGCCTAGGAACCATTGCGGCCACTTCCTGGCCGCATTGTGGAGACCTTGTCGTCCCGTACCGCCGTCACCCAGCCACCGGCCCGGCCCAGCGCGAGCAGCGCCTCCGGCTCGGCTGTCATCTCGGCTGTCTCGCCGGGAGCCGCCGGCCAGGCCCGGCGCAGGTCGCTGGGCGTCCGCAGGCGCTCGGTGAGGGCCGCGACCGGGTCCGGCGCCGCCAGTTCCCGGCCGTAGCTCTGCAACTCGGCGACGATCCCGGCCAGCACGTCGCCTACGGCCGGGGCGTTGCCGCCGCACATGGCCGCGATGAGCTCGGGCCGGGTGCCGGCCACCCGGGTGCCGTCCCGGAACGAGCCGGCGGCCAGCGTGCCCGCCAGCGGATTGCCGGCCAGCACCGTGCTCAGGGCGGCGGCCAGCAGGTGTGGCACGTGGCTGATCTCGGCGACCGTCCGGTCGTGCGCGGCGGCGGTGACGGGCACGACGCGGGTGCCCAGCGCGGTGTACAACCGGGCCAGCGCCAGCCAGTCCGCCAGGTCGGTGCCGTCCTCCTCCAGGCACAGCACCCAGGCGCAGCCGTCGAACAGGTGCGGGTCGGAGGCGAGGAAGCCGGAGGACTCCTTGCCGGCCATCGGGTGCCCGCCGACGAAGCGGCGCCCGCGCAGCAGGTCACGCACGGGCCCCTTGACCGAGGTGACGTCGGTGATGAGGCCGGGATAGCCGGCCAGCTCGGCCAGCACGCCGGGGATCGCCGGGAGCGGCACGGCCAGCACGACGAGCTCCGTGCCCGCCACCGCCTCGGGGATGGTCTCGGCCACCCGCCAGTCGCCCTTGATCGGGATGGTCCGGGTCCCGGGGTCGGCGGTGGGCGGCAGCTCGGCCGCCCGGGCCAGGCTCCGGGCTTCCTCCCGGGTCTGCCGGCTCATGTCGTGACCGGCCACCCGGTGCCCGTGGGCGGCCAAGGCCCGCAGGAGAGAGCCGCCGATGAGACCGAGGCCGATGACTGCGACGTTCACGCGGCAGACTCTCGCACACGATCGGCATCAGCCGTACGGACCTGTCGGTTTTGGTCCGTTTCGCCACTGGTCCGGGAGGATCGTCACCCTTACGGTGATTGTGTGACGTACATGGACAAACTGGCCATACTGGGCGTCGTCGGCGGACTGCTCACCGCGCTCGCCACACCGGCGCAGGCAGCGCCGTCGGAGTCACCGGACGCCGTGCCGAGCTTCAACGGGACCGTGCTGGCCGTGGCGTACTCCGGCAGCACCGTCTACGTCGGGGGCGACTTCACCGCCGCCGTCGTCAAGGGCAAGGCGGTCGCCCGTAGCCGGCTCGCCGCGATCAACGCCGCCACCGGTGAGCTGCTGCCCTGGGCGCCCACCGCCGACGGCCGGGTCAAGGCCATTGCCACCAGCGGCTCGGCCGTCTACGTCGGCGGGGACTTCGGCACCGTCAGCGGCCAGCGGCGCGACAGTCTGGCCCGGCTCGACGGCCGCAGCGGCGCCGTCGCCGGCACCTTCAAGCACAGCATCGAGGGCCGCCCGTACGCGCTGGCCGCCACCGGTGGCCGGCTCTACCTCGGCGGCTCGATCACCAAGGTGAACGGGCAGAGCCGCACCCGGCTGGCCGCCTTCAGCCTGAGCACCGGGGCCCTCGACACCAAGTGGAAGCCCACCGCGGACGACCAGGTCGAATCGCTGGCCACCGGCGGCGGCCGGGTCTACGCCGGTGGCAAGTTCCACAAGGTCAACGGCACGAGCGGGTACAACCGGCTGGTCGCCCTGGACCCGGCGTCGGCCGCGATCGTCACCGGTTTCAAGCCGAAGCCGCCGGTGATCACCTTCGCCGTCGCGGTCACCTCGACCGGCGTCTACACCGCGCACGGTGGGCGGGGCGGCGCGGCCAGCAGCTACAGCACCACCGGGGCCAAGCGGTGGACAGCGACCTTCGACGGCAACGCTCAGGCGATCGGCGTACTGGGCGACACCGTCTACGTCGGCGGGCACTTCGACCGGGCGTGCCGGACCGCGCGGACCGGAAGCCAGGGCACCTGCCTGGACGGCTCGGACGACCGGGTCAAGCTCGCGGCCCTCGCCACCACCGACGGTCACCTGCGCGACTGGACCGCCGATGCGAACGGCGTCGACGGCGTACTGGCCATGGCCGTGCACCCCGGCCTCGGTGCGCTCGCCGTCGGCGGCGCCTTCACCACGATCGGCGGACGGTCACAGAAACGCTTCGCGCAGTTCGGCTGAGCCGGTTCCGGAAAGCTTTATCCGCACGGCGGGGCCGCATCTCTTGGGCGAGGGATGCGGCCCTGTGCTGTGCGTCAGGCCTTGCAGTTGTGCGCCTTCTTCCACTTCGCGACCGTGGCGACCGGGCTCTTGTTGCCCTTGGCCCGCCAGGACTTGAGGAACGGCGCCGGCCACACCACGCCGCGGCGGACCTTCCAGTCGCCGGTCTCGGCGCACGGCGGGGAGATGCCGTAGTGCAGGTGGCAGACGTTGTTGGCGTTGCCGGTGCGGCCCACCTTGCCGAGCTGCTGACCGGTCTTGACCCGGGCGCCGACCTTGATGCCGGTCTGCACCTTGCTCAGGTGCGAGCCGTAGTAGCGCACGCCGTCGTCGCCGAGGATCGACACCGACAGGCCACCGTTGAGCGGACCGTCCGGCGCGCCCTTGACGTACTGGTCCTTGCGGCTGACCTCGAGCACGACGCCGCTGGTGGTGGCCACCACGGTCTCACCGCAGTCGGCGAAGATGTCCGTCGCCGGATATTTCGCGTGCGTGGGGTGGAAGGCCACGTTGGACGCCTTGACCGGGAAGGCGTACCTCAGTCCGGCCGGCGCCGTCCGGGGCGCCTTGCTGGGCGTCTTCTTCGGGGTGGCCGAGGACGTCACGGTGCCGCCCGCCGGCGCCTTCTCCGGGGTGGCGGCGGGGCTCGGCGTGGGAACAGCCGAGGCCGACCGCGACGGCTCCAGGAACTGCGGCGCGCTGGTGGTCGTGGGCGCATCGCCCGGCGAGCCGCAGGCCGCGAGCGAGAACGCCGCGACGGTCAGAACCGAGAGGGTACGCAGGGAAAGCACCGGGCCATCCTGGCAGACGCCAACAGTTCCCGCTGACCCAGCGGAGGTGGATAGGCTGGCCGGGGATCGTCCGACCCCGCCGGATGGAGGCGACATGGCCGAACAGCACGGGACCTGGCCCGCAGCGGCGCAGCCACCCGCCGGCTGGCTGCCCGACCGCCCGGCCGCTCCCGTCGGGCTGCCCCCGCGGCCGGTCTACCGCGAGCCGCACCCCATCGGCGTCGCCCCGCTGCTGTCCGGTGTCGGTGCGGCGGTGGTCTGGTTCGCCCTGTTCGGCAGCCTCGGCCGCGACCTGGCCGGCTATGCGTGGTGGACGCTCACCGCGGCCGTCTCCGCCTGGGCGGTCGCCATAGTGCTGGCCCTGCTGGGTGATCGCGGCGTCGCCACCGGCGTGGGCCTGGCGGCGGGCATCGGTCTATCGGTCGCCGCCGGTTTCGTGACGGCCCGCTGGATCTCCACGAACGACTGGCCGTTGTGGTGAATGTCCAGCTCTGCACCCCTCTGTCATTGACGATCAGTACCCCCGTGGTGGCGCAGCGCACTCGGCCTTGACGAACGTCGCGCGGCTGGGCACGCTCGGCCTCATGGCCCACGTACCGCAACGGCTCGACCCCGATCGCCGCCGTCGCCGCCTGGAGCTTCTGGCCGCACTGGCCGATGCGAAGTCCGCCCGCGAGCACAGCCAGCCGCAGCGTCTGCGCGGCGCCCGGCTCCGCGAGCTGATCGCGAATCGCCGCCGCCACGCCAACTGAGCCCACCCGCGGCGGAAAACTCAGGCAAGTTCGTTACATGAGCTACCCCCTTCGGGGCGTGGCGCGGCACCAGCGCCGCACCACCGGCTACCGTCAGGCGCTGAGGACCGCAGTTTCGTGGGGGGATTCGTGTCGACTTTCGCTGCCGCCGTCGCCCGGGGCAAGAACGGCTGGACGGCATCCGAGCTTCAGCTCACCGGCGCCGCCGACCTGGACGAAGTGGTGGACCGGCTGCGCGACGCCGAGCCGGACGCCGAGCTGTCGCTGTTGTTCGTCGAGGCCGACGACCAGTACCTGGTGATCCTGCGCCTGGACGAGGGTGAGGATGTACGGGTGTTCTGCTCCGACTCGGCGTTCGCCGACGAGTCGCGGCTCGGCGCCCTGCTGCTCGCCGACGTGGAGACGCCGGCGCTGGAACTGGACGAGCTGGCCGCGCCGCGCGTGGCCGACGACGACGATGAGGACGACCGGCCGGCCGCCGACCCCGACGCCGACCCGGTCGGTGACGTCGAGCTGCTCGCCGACCTCGGGGTCAGCTCACACCGGCTGCTGACGCTGTGCGGGCTCGAGGGCATGCTCCCGGCCGACGTGACCGCGGAGATCTGCCAGAAGCTGGGCTGCGGCGACGAGCTGGAAGAGCTGCGCGAGGTCTGATGCTCCGCCCCCGGCACGAGTCCTGGATGCGGCGGGCGCTGTCCGTCGCGTCCTCCTCCGCGGAGGACGTGCCGGTGGGTGCGGTCATCTACGGTCCGGACGGCGTCGAGCTGGCCGCGGCCGGCAACGAACGCGAGCTGACCGGCGACCCGACCGCGCACGCGGAGATCATCGCGCTGCGGCGGGCCGCCGTCCTGACCGGCAGCTGGCGGCTGACCGGCTGCACCCTCGTGGTCACCCTGGAGCCGTGCACGATGTGCGCCGGGGCGCTGGTGCTGGCCCGGGTGTCCCGGCTCGTCTTCGGCGCCTGGGAGCCGAAGACGGGCGCGGTGGGCTCGCTCTGGGACGTGGTCCGGGACCGCCGGCTGACCCACCGGCCGGAGGTCTACGCGGGCATCCTGGAGGACGAATGCGCCGCACTGCTGCGGGACTTCTTCCGGTCCTAGGGTCTTGTCTCGGCCCTACGCGATGGCGGTGTCCAGGCCGATCTGCACCATGTCGGAGAAGCCCTGCTCGCGCTGGGCGGCATCCATCTTGTCGCCGCGCTTGATGTGGTCGCTGACGGTCAGGATGGTCAGCGCCCGAGCGCCGTAGCGGGCCGCGATCGTGTAGATGGCGGCCGACTCCATCTCGACGGCGAGCACGCCGTAGTCGGCCAGGGTGTCGTACAGGTCCGGCCGGTCGGTGTAGAAGGCGTCCGCGGCCAGGATCGGGCCGACCCGCAGCGCGACGCCGCGCCGGTCGGCGACATCGGCCGCGGTACGCAGCAGCGCGAAGTCCGCGACCGGCGCATAGTCGACCAGCCCGTCGAACCGCACCCGGTTCATGTTCGAATCGGTGGCGGACCCGATCGCGGCGATGACGTCACCGAGATTCAGATCCATGGCGAGGGCCCCGCAGGAACCGATCCGGATCAGCGACTTCGCGCCGTACTCGTTGATCAGCTCGTGGGTGTAGATGGAAGCCGACGGCATCCCCATGCCGGACCCCTGGACGGAGACCCGCACGCCCTGCCAGGTGCCGGTGAAGCCCAGCATGCCCCGCACCTGCGTGTAACAGACGGGATCGGTCAGGAAGGTCTCGGCGATCCACTTCGCCCGCATGGGGTCACCCGGTAGGAGGACCCGCTCAGCGATGTCGCCCGGCTGCGCGCCGATGTGCACACTCATGGCCGAGATCCTGCCAGGCGGGCCGGGCGAAGGTGCCACGACCTCGCGCTTTACCCAGGAGGGTAACCCGGCGGCGAACCCGGTGAGCCATCCGGTAATCTACTGCGCGGTGGTGTGTCCGAGCGGCCTAAGGAGCACGCCTCGAAAGCGTGTGAGGGTGCAAGCCCTCCAAGGGTTCAAATCCCTTCACCACCGCCAGCAACAGGCGAAACGCCCGGCAGTCTGCCGGGCGTTTCGTCGTCTTGCGGCAGTGCTTTCGGGCCCTGGCGTGTAGCTACCCCGTGGTGGAGAGGCGGCGTAGCGCCGGCGGGGCGACGATCCGCAGGGCCGCGTTCTGCTCGGCGCACACGGCGAGCGCGTCCCCCAGCGCTTCCCGGGTGGCCACGACCGCGGCGTCGTCGGCGATGGTCGCGGCCTCGTCGAATGCCAGGGTCAGCGTGGTGAGCGGTTCGTCGCGTAACTGGAATGCGCCGCTCACCAGCGGGAGCAGCCGGCGCATGTCTTCGGCCGACAGCGTCCCGAAGATGTGGATGGTGTCCTGGTCGTCGGTGAACATCCTGCTCATCACAAGATCGTAGACGGTGCAGGCATCGCCTTCAGTCGATGAGTACGCGAGCTGTCCCGAGCCGTGCTGGGCCCACCCTCGGGCCCGGGACGATACCGCGTTGTACGACGGGCCGGACAGGGCAGCACGTGGTCCGTACAGTGCGCAGCATGCGAACGTCTTTCGTCGCGCCGGCAGCCGCCGTTCTTGTGCTGTCCCTCATTCCTGCTGTGCCGGCATTTGCCGGTGCGGCCGCGGACACCGCGCCGCCCGAGCTCAAGTCGATCACCCTGGAGCGGTCCTCGGTCACCGTGTCCGGCGTCCGGACCGAGCTGGTCGGCGTGTCCGTCCGGCTGACCGACGAGACCGGTGTCAGGCCGATCGAGTACATGGCGAGCGAGTACCTGGCGTCGCCGGCGTTGAGGATGAGCGCTTCGCCGAACTCCTGGGTGTTGCTCCGGCTGGCCGAGGGCACCGAGCAGGACGGGATCTGGACCGGCACCATCCCGGTCACCTCCGCCTGGAGCGGCGCGATCCAGCCGGTCGGCATCCATGCCACCGATCAGACCGATGCCAACGTGCTGAGCGCCGATCCTCGGACCCTCGTCGACACGCCCACGCTCCAGGTGCAGAGTTCGCACCGGCCCGCGCTGGACATGACGTTCTCGCCGGAACCCGCCATCGCCGGCAAGCCGGTCACCCAGAAGATCCGCGTCTGGGACACCGCCACCGGTAAGCCCCTGGCCAATCAGCCGGTGGTGCTCGGCATCGACAACGGTTGCGTAGAGCCGGGTGAGATCACGACGGTCAAGACCCGGGCCGACGGTACGTATCAGCGGACCCTCAGCGCCGCCCGGTGGCAGTGGGCCCAGTGTGCCTGGGTGCCCGGGGTCGACCAGCCGACGATGCCGTACCCGCCGACCGTCATCGCCCGTGACAGCGGTGGGGTGCGGACCATGCGTTACTCGGTCAGTGCGACACCGGCCGCGAAGTCGGCGCCGGTCGGTAAGAACGTCGACGTCAACGGCAGCGCGACTCCCCTGCACAAGGGCAAGGTCATGCACCTCCAGCGGCTGTACGCGGACAAGACCTGGCGCAAGGTGAACTCCGCCACGGTCCGGACCAGCGGCCGCTTCACCCTCGTGGCCTCCCCGCCGGGCAAGGCCACGTACTCGTATCGCGTCTATGCGCCGGGCGACAGTTACGCGGTCGGCAGCCTCTCCAAGGTGTTCAGTATCCGCGGCACCTGAGCGGTCCGTCCGGGGGAAATCCCCCAGCTGAAGGCTCGGGTGATCGAGGCCCGGAATCTCACCAGGCGATACGGCCGGACGGTCGCCGTCGAAGCGCTCAGCTTCGACGTGCGGCCGGGCAGTGTCACCGGCTTCCTCGGCCCCAACGGGTCGGGCAAGTCCACCACCATGCGGCTGGTCCTCGGGCTGGACCGGCCCGGACGCCGGCCGGGCGTTGGTCGGCGGCCGCCGCTACCGCGAGCTGCGCGGGCCGCTGCGCGAGAACGCGGGCATCGCCGAGGGCTCGTGGTGAGCGGCGGAACCGTGGAGAAGCATGTCGCGAGCATCTTCGACAAGCTTGGCCTGCCGCCGGACGAGGCGGACAACCGCCGAGTCCTGCGCTACCTGAGCTCGTGAGCCCGCGCACCAGCTCTTACAGCGATCGCGCCCACTGGTGCCAGTACTCCGCTGCTGCCGCCGTCTGACGCGCCACGTGCTCGGGCGCCCGGGGTGCCGGCCACATCTGCAGGAGATAGCGGTCGACGGAATGCTCGTCGCTGCCCTCCTCCACCTCGTCCATGCCGCTGGCGCAGTAACGGACGCGGTAGTCACCGCCGGGGATGGGCAGCGGGTGCCAGCCGCTGCCGCCCCACTCCGACAGCGTGATCTCGCCGCCGTCCGCGACGAACGACACCTCGACGGCTTCCTCCCACGGGTCGTCCAGGGCCGGCTCGCGGTCGTGCAGCTCGATCCGGAAGCTGACATCGCCGGTGTGCGTGGCGGTCATCAGGAACAACATGCCGGGGACCGCGGCCCCGCACAGGCCGTTGCTCTGTCCGCGGAACGACTCGTCCATCTCGCCGTCCATCCGGGCGGTTGAGCTCTCGACGTAGATCTGTCCGTAGGCGACGAACACGTCCTGATCCAGCAGGACCTCAGCAGGCATGCGCAGACTCTACGATCACCGCCATGGTGCGCGGACGATTGCCGGCGGTCGCCGCGGTGGCGCTGATTCTCGGGCTGGCCTTCGGGATCCGCGCGTGGAGTGACGGCTGGCTCGAGCAACACTCCGGCACCGCGCTCTACGCCTCGATGATCTACGCGGGGATGTTCGTGCTCCGGCCGGCCTGCCCACCCGTCCGGGCCGGTGTGCTCGCGGTCGCCTTCTGCTGGGCCGTGGAGGCGTTCCAACTCACCGGCGTTCCGGCGGCGCTGGCGGAGCGGAGCCTGGCGGCTCGGCTGGTGCTGGGCGCGCGGTTCGACTGGGCGGACGTCGCCTGGTATCCCGTCGGCGTCGTGCCGCTCGTCGTGCTGCACCTGCTCGTCATCCGGCGCGCAGCCGTTTCCGCAGCCACAGCGGGTCGGGGTTCACGTGTGGGGTCCCCGCCAGGATGACGGTCGGGACGGTCTCGTTGCCGTCGGCCACCGCGCGGACCGCGGCCGCTCCCTCCGGGTCCTTCCAGATGTCGACCCAGTAGGCCCGCCGCGATGTGACACCCAGCACCGTGCGCAGCCGCATGCAGAACGGACAGCCCGGGCGCCAGTAGACGATCGCCCGGCCGTCGGCGGCGCTGCGGCGCTGCGCTTCGGCCGCCGGTATCGAGCGCGGAAAGATCAGCGGCGACACGAAGGCCGCCAGCAGGGCGAAGGCGAGGAAGACGAACACCGACCGGCCGACCGCCCAGAGCAGGGCGCCGAGCACCAGGAGCAGACCGGCCGGACCCCATCGACGAAGCATGATGGGGACGCTACGCCAGCGGGGCGAGGCGCCGCGACTAGCCGTAAGGTGCGCTCTCGTGCCCACCGCGATCTCATTGCTGCTGCTCCTGGCGGTGCTGGGCTTCGCGGTCGTACGGCCACGGGGCCTGCCCGAGGCTGTCGGTGCCGTTCCGGCCGCCGTGCTCACGGTCGTGGCCGGGCTCGTGCCGTGGCGTGACGCCGTGCACGAGCTCGGTGACCTCGGTCCCACCGTGGGCTTCCTCGCCGCGGTGCTGCTGCTCGCGTACCTCGCCGACCGCAGCGGGGTCTTCCGCTTCGCCGGCGCGGTCGCGGCGCGGTGGAGCGGCGGTTCGCCGCAGCGGCTGCTCGGCATCGTCTTCGTCATAGCCGCCGCCGTCACGGCCGCGCTCAGCCTCGATGCCACCGTCGTGCTGCTGACCCCGGTCGTGTTCACCACGGCGTCGGCCCTGGCCATCCGGCCCAAGCCGCACGTGTACGCCTGCAACCACCTGGCCAATTCCGCCTCGTTGCTGCTGCCGGTGTCGAATCTCACCAACCTGCTGGCGATGTCCGCGGCCGGCCTGTCGTTCCTCGGTTTCGCCGGACTGATGGCGCTGCCCTGGCTGGCCGTCATCGCCGTCGAGTACGTGATCCTGCGCCGCTTCTTCGCCGATGATCTGGCGACGCCGCCGCACCGGCCGCCGGTCGAGCCGGTTCCGGCCCCGCGCTTCGCCCTGGCGGTGCTCGGCGTGACGCTGGCCGGCTTCGCGCTGGCGTCCCCGCTCGGCGCCCACCCGGCGTGGGTGGCGCTGGCCGGTGCTCTCGTGCTCGCCGTACGGCTGCGGGTGGGCCTGCCCACCCTGGTGCGGAAGGCGAATCCCGGGTTCTGCGTCTTCGTCCTCGCGCTGGGCGTGGTCGTGCTGGGCGTCAGCCGGAGCGGCTTCGGCACCCTGGTCGACCGGGTGGCACCGCACCACCCCGACCTGCTCGGCCTGCTGGCCATGGCCTTCCTGGCGGCGCTGCTGGCCAACGTGCTCAACAATCTGCCGGCGACTCTGATGCTGCTGCCGTTCACCGCGCACAGTCCCGGTCTGGTGCTGGCCGTGCTGCTGGGCGCCAACATCGGGCCGAACCTGACCTACGTCGGCTCGCTCGCCACTCTTTTGTGGCGCCAGATCCTGCACAAGAGTGGTCACCCGCCCGTGACGGGTGAATTTCTCCGGCTGGGTGCACTCACTGTGCCGGCCTGCCTGATCGTCGGGGTGGCGTCACTGTGGGTGAGTCTGCGAGTGTCGGGGTTGTGAGGATCCTGGTGTGGGTCACCGAGGGCACGTGGCCGGCCTGTGTCGATGCGGTCCGCGCCCTGCCCGGGGACGTGACGTTGCTGCATGTCGTGGATGTCGCGACGGCCGCCGCGCTGAGTGGGCCGGTGGGTCTGCTCGGGCGCTCCGGCCCCGCCGATCAGGGGGAGTTTCTGCTGGCCGAGGCCGCGATCGAGCTGCTGGACGCGGCGGCTGCCCGGCTCGGCCGCGGTGCCGTCCGGCAGACCCGGCAGGGCCGGCCGGAGCGCGAGGTGGTGGCCGCCTGCGCCGATGTCGATCTTCTGGTGCTGGCCCGCGACGGGGACCGCAGCCGGCTCGGGCCGCGTAGTCTCGGCCACCACGCCCGCTTCGTCGTCGATCACGCACCGTGCCAAATATTACTTGTCTGGCCGGAGTCGACGCCGGCCCTCCGGACCCTTCCGCCGCCGCCTCACCATGATCAAACTCGCTGATCAGGTGACGGATGCGTGTCGGTACCGTTTCGTCCCTGGCGAACCGGCGTTGTTACCTGGGAAGATTACCGGGAGTAACAGTTAATACGCCGCCCTAATATGTCGTGTCTGCGCAAGGCGTGGGGCCGAAATCCACCGGATCGGACAACCCGTCCCACCCTGGCGGCGAAAAAGTTTCACACGACGGCCTCGCGCAAAGGTGTCTATGTCTGCCTTAAGGTTGGTCAGGTGAGAGTTGAGCAGCACTGGTGGAATGGTGACAACCGGCTCGCGCGCCGGGATGTCTACGTCCGCACCGACGGCGAAGTCTGGGAGGTCGAGGCCCAGATGGGTGGCCCCCAGGGCAAGTCCAAGGTGCAGCAGTGTCCAGGAAAGGCGTCCGCGCTGATCCTGGCCGACGCGTGGCGCGGTCCACGCTGGCAGTGGCGCAAGCTCTGAGCGCCAGGAGCCGGGCTGTGCCGCACGCTTGAGCTTCTCGGCCAGCCGATAGTTGTCGATCAGGCCGGACCCTGCGGGGTCCGGCCTGATTCTGTTAGAAACGGCCGATGCGCCCCGCCGCCGGCCAGGTACTGCATTTCTCCGAAGACCCCGCCATCACGCGCTTCGAGCCGCACGTCGCGGCCACCGCTCAGCAGCCTGAGCCGTACGTGTGGGCGGTCGACGCCGAGCAGGCCCCGGCTTACTGGTTCCCCCGGGACTGCCCCCGGGTCCTCGCCTGGCCGGGCCCGGAGACCACCGCGGCCGACCGCCGCTTGCTCTTCGACCGGCGGGTGCATGTCATCGAGTACGGCTGGCTGCCGGCCCTGCAGACGATCCGCCTGTACGCGTACCGCTTCGACGCCGCCCCGTTCCGCCCTTTCGGCTCCCCGCAACCGCACGCGATGGTCGCGACCACCGCCGTGACCCCGCTTGCGCCGGCCGAACCCGTCGGTGACCTGCTCGCCCTGCACCGGTCCGCGGAGATCCAGTTGCGGCTCGTCACCGACCTCTGGCCGTTTCTGGACGAGGTGGCGGCGAGCTCGCTGCGGTTCAGCGGGATCCGCCTGCGCAACGCCGATCCGCGAAGGTGAAACAGCGGACGAACTGTCCGCCATCGGCCGTTCGGGTGGATCTACGCTGTGAAGCCCCTCAACCAGGACGAAAGTGATGCCATGCAGGCCACCGTGACCGACACCCGTTCCGACGTCGCTGTGCTGCGCCTGAGTGGCGAACTCGACGCCGACACCGCCACCCAGCTGCACAAGGTGCTCGCCGAGCTGCTGGAACGGCCGGTGCCGCGCATCGTCGTGGACCTTTCGGACCTGAAGTTCTGCGACTCGGTGGGGCTCAGTGCGTTCATCACTGCCAAGCAGGTGATCGCCGCACGCGGGGGGTGGCTGAGCTTCGCGGGGGCCAACCGGTTCCTGGCCTCGCTGCTGGCGACCGTGGGCCTGAGCCGGTACTTCGCCATCTTCCCGGAGGTGGAGGACGCGATCGCGGCGGCGCAGATGTAGCGCCGGAAAACGTGAGAGGCTACTCTCGAGACATGTCTCTCACGAATCCGTTCGGCGATCTGCAGGTCACCGACCCCCAGGCGATGCGGGCGCTCGCTCACCCCGTACGGCTGGCGATCCTGTCTTTTCTGCAGCGCAACGGGCCTGCCACGGCGACTGTGCTGTCGCCGCACGTGGGGGCGACGCCGTCGGTCACCAGCTGGCACCTGCGCCACCTGGCCGGATTCGGGCTGGTCACCGACGCCGACCCGGAGGAAGTGCCGGGCGACCGCCGGCAGCGCTGGTGGAAGGCCAAGGCGCGCGGCTTCTCGGTGACGGCGGGCGAGGACCCGGAGTCCCAGGTGGCCGCCCGGGCGCTCGGGGAACAGCTCGCCGCAGCCGCCCAACAGCAGGTCACCACCTGGATCACCGACGTCGGTCCGGGGCTGCCGGCCCGATGGCAGCGCGTCGTCGGAGTCTCCAACACCAACGTCCCGTTGACCCCGGATGAGCTGGAAGAACTCAGCCGCCGCATCGACGAGCTGATCGCACCGTACGTGCACCGCGCCGAAGCGGACGCACCCGACGGCGCCCGCATCGTACGGATCCTGCGGCACTACCTGCCGGGAGCGGACGATCTGCGGCCCACCCCGGGGGAGGAGTCGTGAGGCGCTTCGAGCGGCTGTGGGCCGGACAGACCATCTCCCAGTTCGGCGACCGGATCAGCGAGCTCGCCCTGCCGCTGATCGCCGTCCTGACGCTGTCCGCCACCCCCACCCAGGTCGGCCTGCTGACGGCGGCCGTCTGGACACCGAACCTGCTCTCGCTGCTCGTCGGCTCCTGGGTGGACCGCCGGACCCACCGCAAGCGCCTGCTGGTGGCGGCCGACCTCCTGCGCGCGGCGGTCCTGCTCAGCCTTCCCGTCGCGCACTGGCTCGGCGTCGTCACCCTCGCGCAGCTGTTCGCCGTCGCGCTGCTGGCCGGGGCCGGACAGGTGCTGTTCTCCGCCGCGTACCCCTCGTTCTTCGTGGCCCTGGTCGACCGCAGCCGCTACGTCGAGGCGAACAGCAAGCTCAGCATCAGCCGGTCGGCGTCCTTCGTGGCCGGTCCGGCCCTGGGCGGCCTGCTGATCCAGGTGCTGACCGCGCCGGTGGCGATGCTGGTCGACGCGGTGTCGTTCCTGTTCTCGGCGCTGCTGATCGGCCGGATCAAGGTGGAGCCGGTGCCGGTCGAGCCGCGCCACTCCCTGCTCGTGGATGCGCGCGACGGCCTGCGGTACGTGCTCGGGCACCCGTACCTGCGCGCGGGGCTGGGCTGTGTCACCACGGTCAACTTCTTCGGCTTCGTCGCGCAGGCGCTGGTCGTGCTGTTCGCCAGCCGTACGCTCGGCCTGCCGGTCGGCGTGATCGGCCTGGCGCTGGGACTCGGCGCCCTCGGCGGCCTGGCCGGGGCGGCACTCGCGCCCCGGCTCTCCCGGCGTTTCGGGGTCGGCCGGATGATGGTGCTCGGCGCGATCCTCTTCCCGGCGCCGACCGCGGTCATCGCTGTGGCCGGTGGCCCGGTCTGGCTCGCGGCCACGCTGCTGGCCGTCGCGGAGGCGATCGCCGGCTTCGGCGTGATGATGATGGACATCAACCTCAACTCCGTGCAGGCCGCGGTGATGGCCGACGGGATGCGCAGCCGGGTGGCCGGCGTGTTCGGCACGATCAACTACGGGGCCAGGCCGCTGGGCGCGGTGGTCGGTGGCCTGCTGGGCAGCGGCCTCGGCCTGCGGCCGACCCTGCTGATCGCCGCCGTGGGCGGGATGCTCGGGTCGCTGTGGCTGTTGCGGTCACCGCTGCCCGGGGTACGCACGATGGACTCGCTGGCGCCACCGGCCGAACTGGCGAACGTCCGGCCGGCGGCGTAGCGCGGTGCGTCACAGGTAGAGCGTGCGCCACCGCTGCTGCGTCTGGTTGTTGCAGTCCCGGAGCTGAACCTTCGTGCCGTTACCGTTGATCGTATTGAGATCGGCATCCAGGCAACGACCCCGGAACGGGGACCGCTCGCAGGCGTGACGGACCGAAAGGCAGCGGAAGCGGAGTTGGGCCGATCGGTCACCGACATTCGGCGATCCGTCGCTTTCAACTCAGGGCCCGGCGTCGCGCAGCGATGTGGGTGAGAGGAACGGCTGAAGAGGCCCGTCCCCGGCGGTCCCCGGCAACCGCCGGGCCACTCCGGCGAGAAGGTCGGCCACCTGGACCCGAGGATCATCGCGGGAGTCCACTGTGACCAGCCCGGCCAGCGGTGACACCCGGCCCGGCGGCAACCCGGCCTCGTCGGCCAGCAACTGCTGCAGCCGCCGCAACCGTCCGGCCGTGAGGGCACTCTGCTCGTCGTGGATCACCAGGACCTGCCGCTGCCCGCCGCTCCAGAACAGCACGGTCTCCGTCAGTGCGGGCAGCATCGGCTCCAGCGGCGGCGGGATCGACCGGTCGTCGTCGAAGAGCCGGGCCAGGACCGTCTGCACACGTGCCCGGTCGAGCCCTTCAAGTCCCTCCGGCCCCAACTCATCACGCGCCCGGAAGAACTGGGCGAACGCCTCCGGATCGGGGCGGTGCCGCCGTTTGAGCCGTACCAGCTCGACGAACGCAGCGAGAAAGACGCCCCACGCGTCCCCGGCCGACCGCCCGGCCCGGTACAGCCGCAGAGCGGCCGGCCGATTCTCCTGGGTGAGGCGGGTGCCGGCCGCGTAGGAGGGCTCGGCCAGGAAGAAGTCGACGATCCGGGTGACCAGGAAGAACTCCTTGTCCACCAGCTGAACGTGCGCCCGGCCCCGCAACTCGGTGAGGAACCACTCCAGTGCCTCGCCCGCCTGCGGGCTCCGCAGGAACTGGCCCGACTTGAACTCGTACGGCGAATATCGGAACCCCGACCGCAACGCCGCGATCAGCCCGACCGCCTCACCGACGCTCAGGTCGACGCTCGCATGCGTGATCACCGGGGTGGTCGGGTCGAGCAGATTGCTCCCGGAGAAGCCGGACTCGTCACAGGCGATCTCCACGACGGGGCCGGACACCGCGCCGACCGGCGGCAGGCCGCCCTGCAGCGGTAACCACACCCGGTCCCTCGCCATGGCGACCATGCTCGCCCGCCCACCCGGATCCGACCACCGAATTCACCCGACGCTCACTGCCGTGGGGCAGTCGGCTGCCGGTTCCCAGATCTCGTAACCGGCCAGGTGCCACCGTTTCCGCCAGGGACAGGGCGAGCGGGCCAGGGCGGTGTTACGGGAGTCGCCGGAGCGGAATACGTACGCCGCACGGGGGTCGGCCCGCACTTCGGCCCGGTAGGGCAGGTAGCGGTCGAACCCCGGACGGAGGCCACCGGCGGCATCGCCGAACAGGACGGCGCAGACGATCTGCTCCCGGCTGATGAAAGTCAGCCGGTTGCAGTCCAGGTAACCGCTGTAGATGTGGGATATACCGCCCGGCGCAGAGCATCGATCAGCTGCCGACCGGCCGCCTCACCGGGCCCGCGGGCCGTGTCCCGGTAAGCCTGCACAGTGCCGAGAGCCAGCGTGATCGCGACGAACCCGAGCACGACAGCTCTCAGCGGCCCACCGGCTCTCGGCGCCACCGAGCGCAGGCTCCCCAGGGAGGCTAGGACGGCTGGGGTGGCGATGAGGACACCGATGATGTAGCGGAAGTTGTTGGCCGGGGCGACGCCTGGTGTGGAGCCGGCCGCGAAGGCCGCGACAGTCAGACCAGCTGCGGTGAGCATCGCCAACCGGCTGTACACCTGCGCATCTGGCTCCTCCTGCGCGCGGCGCCGGTGACGCACTGCGCGAACGCCGGCAGCTACCGCCCCGGCCCACAGCACGATCAGGGCGACTCCCCACAGCGTGGCTACCGCGTCGTCCGTCGGTGGACGCCAGCTTCCGGTGAAACCGAAGGGCCAGGCCGGCCGGGAGTACGGGTGGGCGATCGCCGAGCCTCCGCTGACGTAGGCGAGGCTGGTCGTCACCGTATTGGTCACCTGGCTGACGAGCCCGGGCGACTCTCCGCCGTTCAGCCCGGTGCCACCCATCAGGTAGATGTTCACCACGCCGACCACCCCGCTGTCCCGCCAGGGATGGGTGAAGTCGTGCAGAAGCCACGGGACGGCGCCCGTGAGCAGGCCGCCGCCGAGCGCCCACAGCCCGCCCGGCAGTGCCGCCGATCGCCGCCGGAGGGTCATCCAGACCAGCACGGCCGAGGTGAGCACGAACGGGGCTGTCAGCACGGTGCTCCACAGCCCGAGCGTGGCGGCGGCGCCCCAGCCCGCCAGCCGCCACCGCTGCGCAGCCGCGTGGCTCGGATCGTCCGGCGTGGCCAACAGCCGGTGGCCGAAGAGAAGCAGCAGCGTGCCGGCGAGCAGTGTCTCGGGGATCGCGCCCTGGGCCACCACCTCGTGGCCGTACAGCTCCCGTGATCCCAGCGCCAGCAGCCCGACCGACACCAACGCCACTGCGGTGCCGTACAGGCGCCGGGCCAGCACGTACATCGCGATGAGGAAGAGCAGGAACAGCAGCAGCATCGGGATGCGCAGCCCGGCCAGCGACGGGCCGAACACCCGGAACACCGCGGCGGAGAGATAGGCCTCCGCTGTGCCCATGTACGACTGGCCGTACATGAAGCTCGGGAAATGGCGGCCCTCGGCGATGTGCATCGCCATCAGCCCCATCGTGCCCTCGTCGCTGTTGCTGGCCGGCCACTCCCGGACCAGCAGACCGATACGGACGGCGGCCGCGACGATCAGCAGCAGGATCAGAGACAGCGACGGCGACCAGCGCACCTTCAGCAAGACAGCGCCCGCTCGTAGGTTCCCGGCTCCCGACCGGCGGCCACCGGATCGGTGTAGAACCAGAACATCCGGGGATAGCCCTCGGGGTTCATCTCCTTCAGTGCTGCCCAGTGGTGGCTGCCCTTCAGGGCCTCCTGGGCCTTCGTCACGGCCGCATCGTCGCCGGTCTTTCTGGCCCGCTTCCACTCCTCGATCCAGCCGCAGCCGACCGCGCCGATCACCCGGGCGTTGAACTGGTACGCGTCGTTCGTGCCGAGGCCGTTCAACGACCGGACGTCGAAGCCGGGCGGCAGCGGCACGTCAGCGAGCGCCCTGGCCGCCGCCTCCTGCACCTCGTCCGGCGTGATGATCTCCGGCGGCATCGCGGCCAGCCAGGTCGGCACGTCGACCCGCCTCACGTGCAGCAGGAGCTCGTCGTACTGCGCCTTGTCCACCGCCCCCTGGACGCGCAACTCGGCGAACACACCGTCCCGCGGCTCCAGCATGGTCGCGAAGTCGGTGTCGGCGTACCGGATGGTGAAGCCCGGCCAACCGGCGACCGTCACCGGCTCGGGCGGGCTCTGCCCCGCCCGGTCGTCGCGGTACTCCGGGTAGTACTTCGCGTCGAACCAGGCCATGTTCAGGCTCACGCCGCCCTTGGCGAACCCCAGGGAGCCCTGCCGGTCGCGGACGCCGAAGCCGTCGACGTTGACGACCTTCCAGCCGTCCTGGGCGATCAGCAGGCGCGGGCTCTCCTCGGCGAACCTCTGCCACGCCACCGGGGTCCGCTCTGCCGGAGCCCGCGAGGGCTCGGGTTGCGGGCGGAAGGAGAGGAGCAGAGCGAGAACGCCGAGGAAAGCCGCGGCCGCGGCCAGCGGCACCAGCAGACGCTTCCTCGCCGGCGACGTCTTGACGACCGTCAGGCTCGGCACGGACATGATCTCCTCCAGGAGATGCTGCTCCGCCCCCTGGAGGCGGGCGGTGATCTCCGGACGGAAGGGGTCGGCAGCGCGGAGCTCCTGATCGAGCCGCTCGTCGGTCATCGGGCCTCCTTCGGGACGGGCGCGGTCAGGACGTCGAGCACATGTCCGGGCGGCCCGAGATCGTCACCGGCCAGCTCCCGGAACCGGGCCCGGGCCCGCGACAGCCGGGTACGCACAGCGGCCGCACTCACCCCGAGAACCACGGCCGCCTCCCGCGGCTCCAGCCCCTCCCATCCGGTGAGCATCAGCACCTCCCGGTCCAGCTCACCCAGCCGGGCCAGAGCGGCCCGTACGGCGAGCCGCTCGGGCACCTCGGCGCCCGGATCAGCGGCGAACACCGTGGTCAGGCGCTGCCGCAACTGCGCACCGAGCCGCTCCCGGCGGACACCGGCACGGTGGTGGTTGGCCAGCACGCGGCGCGCCACGCCGTACAGCCACAGCCGGGCCTCGTCGCCGCGCGGCAGCTCACGGTGCCGCCGCCAGGCGATCAGGAAGGTCTCGGCGACCACGTCAGCGGCGTCCTCCGGCTGCGCGACCCGCCGCACCGCGTACGCCAGCAGCAGCGGAAAGTTGTCCGCGTAGAGGCGCCGGAACCGGGCCGGGTCGTCGTCGATTTCGGAGCTCACGTGGGTCCCATGTCCGGCAGTACGAGCATCGTGACAGCCGAGATCAACTTTTGGGTGACAAAGGGACCCACTCAAGGCGGAAGGCCGGTCCCGACGGGACCGGCCTTCGACGTCTGCCTGCTGAGGCTGGCGGAGGATACGAGATTCGAACTCGTGAGGGTTTTATCCCAACACGCTTTCCAAGCGTGCGCCCTAGGCCACTAGGCGAATCCTCCGTCGGACAGAATACAGGCCCGCCGGGCCGGGTTGCGCGGGAGGGCCGCGCGACGCCTCCCACGGGCCAGGTACTCTGTTCGCAGCCCCTCGTGCGGCGTCATCTTGTGAACCTCCCCAGGGCCGGAAGGCAGCAAGGATAAGCGAGCTCTGGCGGGTGCACGGGGGGTCCTTTCGTTCCCCGGGGTTTGTTGTTGTCACACCCTCGACGGAGAATGGCGCGGTCGTCGGAGGAGGTGGCAGGAGTGGCTCTCGCCCTCTACCGCAAGTATCGGCCCCGGACCTTCGCCGAGGTCATCGGGCAGGAGCACGTCACCGAGCCGTTGTCGCAGGCCCTGCGCAGCGGACGGTTGCACCACGCCTATCTGTTCTCCGGGCCGCGCGGCTGCGGCAAGACCTCCAGCGCGCGCATCCTGGCCCGCTCGCTCAACTGCGAGCAGGGCCCGACCCCGGAACCCTGCGGAGTCTGCGCCTCGTGCAAGTCGCTGGCCAACGACGGCGGCGGCTCCATCGACGTCATCGAGATCGACGCGGCCAGCCACGGCGGTGTCGACGACGCCCGTGACCTGCGGGAGAAGGCGTTCTTCGCGCCGGCCAGCAGCCGCTACAAGATCTACGTCATCGACGAGGCGCACATGGTCTCGTCGGCCGGCTTCAACGCGCTGCTCAAGCTCGTCGAGGAGCCGCCCGACTACGTGAAGTTCATCTTCGCGACCACGGAGCCGGAGAAAGTCCTCGGCACGATCCGCTCCCGCACCCACCACTACCCGTTCCGGCTGATCCCGCCGGCGGTGCTCCGGCCGTACCTGCAGCAGCTCACCGAGGCCGAGGGCGTGCACGTCGACCCGGCGGTGCTCCCGCTGGTCGTGCGGGCCGGCGGCGGCAGCGCCCGGGACACCCTGTCGGTGCTCGACCAGCTCATCTCCGGCGCGGGCCCGGAAGGCGTCAGCTACCCGCGCGCGGTCTCGCTGCTGGGCGTGACGGACGTGGCGCTCATCGACGAGATGTGCGATGCGCTTGCGGCTGGTGACGGCGCGGCGGCGTACCAGACCATCGACCGCGTGGCCGAGGCCGGCCACGACCCCCGGCGCTTCGCCTCGGATCTGCTCGAACGCTTCCGCGACCTGATCGTGCTGCAGCAGGTGCCGGACGCAGTCACCAAGGGCCTGATCGACGGCCCGGCCGACCAACTGGAGCAGATGGGCGCGCAGGCGACCCGGCTCGGCCCGGCGACACTGTCCCGCTGCGCCGACATCGTGCACAACGGCCTGGTGGAAATGCGCGGCACGACCGCGCCGCGGCTGCTCCTCGAGCTGATCACGGCCCGCATGCTGCTGCCGGGCGCCGACGACGCGAACAACGCGCTGCTCCAGCGCCTGGAGCGGATGGAGCGGCGCCTCACGCTGACCACCGATGAGGTACGCCCGGAGCCCGGCACCGCCCAGCCTTCCCCGTCCGCCCAGCCGTCCGTGGCGCCGGTGGCCGGGGGCGGGGGGATTTCTGCTGCTCGGGCCGCTGCTGCTGCGGCGGGTCGACGGGCGCCTGCGGGAGCTCAGTCCGGTTCCGCTCAGAGTGTGGCCTCCGGGGGCGGGTCGTCTGCTGCTGGGGCTGCCGCGCCGGTGTCGTCTGCGGGGCTCAGCTCTGCTGCTCCCGTCTCGGCGGTGCCCGGCGTGGCCGCGCCGGTTTCCGCTGCTGGCCCTGCTGCGGCGGGTCCGGCTGCCGCTGGGGTGGCCCCCGGTGGGTCGACCTCTGTTGGGCCGGTTTCCGCTGAGCCGGCCTCTGGCGGGCCGGCTTCCGCTCGGGCGGCCGCTGCTGGGCCGGTTCCCGGCGGGCACTCCGCCGCTGGAACGGCCTCCCCGGTCGCCGGTGAGCCTGATCTCGATCCGTCGTGGGAGACGGAGCCCGAACCGGATCCGGGGCCGCCCTGGGATACCGAACCGGATCCCGGGCCGCCATCAGCCACGGAGCCGGGGTCGGCTTCGTCGGCGCTGAGTTCGGGGCTTCCTTCTCCGGCCGCGCCGGTTTCCGCCGCCCCCACTTCCGGGACGCCGGTGTCCGCAAACCCGGTATCGAGCGGGCCTGTGCCGCCGGGTGCCGGTCTCGCCGCACCCATCTCGGGTGGTCCTGCCCCCGCGACCCCCGTTTCGGGTGGTCCGGCTTCCAGGCCCGTCTCGGGTGGTCCGGCCGTCGGCCCTGTCTCGGGTGGTCCGGCCGGTCGCCGGCCGGAGCCCGCCGGTCTGATGCCCGACGCGCCCGAAGAGCCCGGCTTCGCTCCCCAGGCCGAGGCCCCCGGGCAGCTGTCGGCAGCGGCGATCCGGGAGGTCTGGCCCGAGATCATGACGGCGGTCAGCCGCAAGAGCAAGAAGATCGCCGCCCTCGCCCAGGGCGCGACCGTGCGGGACCTCGAGGGCCAGACCGTCGTCCTGACCTTCCGCTTCCCCGCGCACGCCAAGATGGTCGCCGCGGAACCGACGCTGATCTCCGACGCGCTCTACGAGGCGCTCGGTGGCCGCTGGCAGATCCGCTGCGACGTCGCCGGTGAGAGCGGGCCGTCGCCGGGTTCGGGTGGTTCCGCCCCGTTGGGCCCGCGTGGTGGTCCGAGCGGTCCCGCCCAGCGTTCCCCGCAGGCTCAGGACGGCCCGCCTCGCCAGGAGACGGTTCGCGCCGCCCCGACCACGGGTGCAGCTCCCGCGCGGCAGCGGGACCCCGCGCCTCGCGCCTCGGCGACCGCCACGAGTGACCCCGGCGACGCGTGGCCTGAGCCGGCACGCCCGGGTGGACTCGCTACCGCGGTGGCCACGCAGGTCGCGGCACCCGTCGTGGAAGACGAGGAGTGGCCTGAGACGGCGCAGCCTGGTGGCGTCGCGGTCGGCAGCCGGGCCGGTGGGCCGGGCTTCGCGGATCCGAGTGTCGGTCAGACCAGCCCGCTCGTCGACGACTTCGACGGCCCCGGCGGGGGCCAAGGCTTCGGCGGTTCGGGTGACACTGTCCCGGGCAGCGATGCCTCAAGCAGCGGCGCCGCAGGCAGCGGGGTGGCAGGCAACGGCGTCGTGGGCGGCGGCGTCGCAGGCAGCGGCTTGGGCAGCGGTGTGACAGGCGGCGGCGTCGCAGGTGCCGGCTCAACCGGCGGCATCAAAGGGGCCGGCTCGGCTGGCCCCGCCCCGAACGCCGCAGACACCCGCCCCGGAGCATCCGAGCAGCCCAGCGCCGCAGCGGAAAGATCCCGCAACAGCGCCCCCGTAGCCGCCGCCGGCCCCGCGGGCAGCGGACGACCCCCGTCCAGCGGTCTGGCCGCAGCCCGAGCCGCCGCAGCCGGAGCCGGTCGCGGCACCAACGCCGCCGCACCGGCCAAGCCCGCCGCCTGGTCCGACGGCTCACCGACCGAGGAAGCGCCCTACGACCCCGAGTACGACGGCCCACCCCGTCCCGACACCGACCCCGGCAGCGGTCGGGCGAAGGCCGAGGCGAAAGGCAGCGGCCAGGCGTTCGAGGGCTTCGACCCCGGCGACGAGCCGCTCGATGACGTGATCGACGAGAAGACCGCCCGGCAGAGCAGTGAGCAGCAGGCCGTTCAGCTGCTCCGGGACGCCCTCGGGGCGGAGAAGATCAGCGAGTCCTGACCCGGTTCCGGGCCCCCTGTGCGGGGCGCGGGACAATGGTCGGGACTACCCCCGTTCTTAAGGAGCTATGCGATGCGCCCCGGTGGACAGCCGAACATGCAGCAGATCATGAAGCAGGCGCAGAAGATGCAGCAGCAGGTCGCGCAGGCGCAAGCCGAGCTGGCCGAGGCCGAGGTCACCGGTACGGCCGGCGGTGGCCTGGTCACCGTGGTCGTCACCGGGCTCGGCGAGTTCAAGTCCATCAAGATCGATCCGAAGGCGGTCGACCCGGAGGACGTCGAGACGCTGGAGGATCTGGTGCTCGCCGCCATCCACAACGGGTCCGAGGCGGTGCGGGAGCTGACCGAGCAGAAGATGGGTCCGGCCACCGGCGGCCTGGGCGGCCTGTCCCTCCCGGGATTCTGAGCCTGTGTACGAGGGCGCCATCCAGGACCTGATCGACGAGCTGGGCCGCCTGCCGGGTGTGGGCCCCAAGAGCGCCCAGCGGATCGCCTTCCACGTCCTCTCCGCCGATCCCGCCGACGTGAACCGGCTGGCCAGCTCCCTGCGCAAGGTCAAGGAGCTGGTCCGCTTCTGCACGACCTGTTTCAACGTCGCCGAGTCGGAGCAGTGCCGGGTCTGCCGTGACACCCGTCGCAGCAGCGAGGTCATCTGCGTCGTGGAGGAGCCCAAGGACGTCGTCGCGATCGAGCGGACCGGTGAGTTCCGCGGCCGGTATCACGTCCTGGGTGGCGCCATCAATCCGCTCGAGGGCATCGGGCCGGACAACCTGCGGATCCGCGAGCTGCTGATCCGGCTCGGCACCGGTGAGGTCAAGGAGCTGATCCTGGCCACCGATCCGAACACCGAGGGCGAGGCCACGGCCACCTACCTCGCCATCATGGTGAAGCCGATGGGCATCGCCGTCACCCGGCTGGCCAGTGGCCTGCCGGTCGGCGGCGACCTGGAGTACGCCGACGAGATCACCCTGGGTCGTGCCTTCGAGGGACGTCGCGCTGTCTGAACGCGCATCGTGCGCCCGTTCCGCAGACTGGGAAAGACACGATCCGATACCAACCGACGATGTGTTCGCTATGAGCGGTTAGGGTCGCGCCATCGGTGACCAATGGTCACCGCGTTTGTCCGTACCCACAGGACGAGGTGAACACGATGCGTGCATCGAGGATGCAGGCGAAGAGGCTCCGGACGGTCATCACCGCCGGTGTCATTGCGGCTCTGACGATCGGCGCTGCCGGCTGCGCGGACAGTGACCGCGACAGCGGAGGCGACGAAGGCAAGGCCGCTACCGGCGGTACCTTCATCTTCGCGGGCGCCGGCGACCCGAAGAACTTCGACCCGATCTTCAACGATGATGGTGAGTCGTTCCGGCCGATCCGGCAGATGTACGACACCCTGATCGAACATAAGCCCGGCACCGCTGAGCTGCAGGGCGGTCTGGCCGAGAGCTGGTCCAACGACCCGACCGGCAAGATCTGGACGTTCAAGCTGCGCCAGGGCGTCAAGTTCCACGACGGCAGCGCGCTCGACGCCGCTGCGGTCTGCGCGAACTTCGACCGCTGGTACAACATGAAGGGCGACGCCGCCCAGTCCCAGATGATCTACTACGCCGACGTGTTCGGCGGCTTCGCCGGCAGCCCCGACGCCGTCTACGACAACTGCAAGGCGCAGGATCCCGCCACTGCGGTCGTGACGATGAAGAAGTACAAGGGCGCCTTCCCGGGCGCGTTCGCGCTCACCGCGTTCTCCATCGCGAGCCCGACCGCCATGAAGCAGTACGACGCCGACAAGGTCACCCAGAACGGCGACTCGTTCGCGTACAGCGCGTTCGCGACCGAGCACCCGACCGGCACCGGCGCGTTCACGTACGGTGGCTGGAACAAGGCGACCGGCGAGATCACGCTGAACAAGAACCCCGACTACTTCGGCGAGAAGGCCAAGGTCGACAAGCTGATCATCAAGGTCATCAAGGACGAGAACACCCGGAAGCAGGAGCTGCGCGCCGGTACGGTGCAGGCGATCGACTTCCCGGCCCCGGCCGACCGCAAGGCGCTGGCGGGCGAGGGCTACAAGGTGCTCGACCGGCCCGCCTTCAACATCCTCTACCTGGGCCTCAACCAGAAGAACCCGAAGCTGAAGGACCTGCGGGTCCGCCAGGCGATCGCGTACGCGATCAACCGCGCGCAGCTGGTGCAGACCAAGGGCCCGGGTGGCGCCACGGTGGCCGACCAGTTCATGCCGAACACGGTGCTCGGTTACGCCCCGGACGTGCAGAAGTACGACTACAACCTCGAGAAGGCGAAGCAGCTGCTGTCCGAGGCCGGCGCGACCGGCCTGACGCTGAACTTCTACTACCCGACCGAGGTCTCCCGGCCGTACATGCCGAACCCGCAGGAGATCTTCACCGTCCTGGCCAACGACCTGCAGGCCGCCGGCATCAAGGTCAATGGCGTCCCGCGGCCGTGGAACGGCGGCTTCAAGGACGACGTGCAGCAGTTCGGCAAGCAGGACCTGCACATCCTCGGCTGGACCGGCGACTACAACGACCCGGGCAACTTCGTCGGTACGTTCTTCGGCCGCGAGAAGGCCGAGTTCGGCGACCAGGCGATGACCGAGATGTTCACCGCCATCGGCAAGGCCGACGCGACCGTCGACCAGGCGGCCAAGAAGACCGCGTGGGAGCAGGTCAACCGCGACCTCGCCGCCAAGTGGCTGCCGGCCGTCCCGCTCTGGCACGCCCCGCCGGCGCTGGTCACGACGAAGAACGTCGAGGGTCTGGTGCCGAGTCCTCTCACCAACGAGGAATTCAACACCGTCACGCTGACCAAGTAGTCCGTAGCACCAGGCACCGCCGCGGCCCGGCCCGGGATGATCTCCCGGGCCGGGCCGTCCGGCGCGATTCTGACAGGATGCGTCATTCCTTATGGTGAGAGTCATCTTGCGCCGCCTGATCCAGCTGGTCGTCACGCTCATCGCCCTGACCACGCTGGTTTTCTTCTGGCTGCGCAGCCTTCCGGGCGGGCCTGTCGACGCGTTGCTGGGCGAACGCGCGACCCCGCAGACCCGTGAGTTGCTGACCCGGGCCCTCGGCTATGACCAGCCGATCTGGACGCAGTACGGCCGCTTCGTCAAAAACGTGGTGACCGGCAACTTCGGGAACTCCATCCGCACCGGCGAGCCGGTGATGGACGTGATCAGCCGGTCCTTCCCGGCGACGATCGAGCTGGCCGTCGCGGCGATCATCATCGCGATCGGGCTGGGCATCCCGCTCGGATACATCGCGGCGCGCTACCGCGGGCGGATGCTGGACAACGCCACCATCATCGTCACGCTGATCGGCATCTCGATCCCGATCTTCTTCCTGGGCTACCTGCTCAAGGACCTGCTGACGCAGAACATCCACATCTTCCCGCCGTCCGGCCGGATCACCACCGGCATGGACAACACGGACGTGACCGGCTTCTTCGTGCTGGACGGGCTGCTGACCCGGGAGTTCGACGCCACCGCCGACGCGCTCTGGCACCTGGTGCTGCCGGCCATCACCCTGGCCACGATCCCGCTGGCGATCATCATCCGGATCACCCGGGCGAGCGTGCTGGACGTCCTCGACGAGGACTACATCCGTACCGCCGACGCCAAGGGCCTGCGCAACACCACCATCCGCAAGCGGCACGTGCTGCGCAACGCCCTGCTGCCGGTGGTCACCACCATCGGCCTGCAGACCGGTGCGCTGCTGGCCGGCGCGGTGCTGACCGAGAAGGTCTACAACTGGGGCGGGCTGGGCACGCTGATCACCGACTCGATCAGTGGCGGCCGTGACTACCCGGTGCTCCAGGCGTTGATCCTGCTCGCCGCAGTCGTCTTCATCGTGGTCAACCTGCTGGTCGACCTCTCGTACGCCGTCATCGACCCGAGGGTGCGTGTGCAGTGAGCGGAATCGGAGGGATCTCGACGCTCGCCGACCACAAGCGCCGCCGGATCGAGGAGCTGACCGCCCGGACGTCCGAGGCCGGCGGGGTCAGCCTGATCCGCGACGCCGGCCGCCGGCTGCTGCGCAACCCCACCGCCATGGTGGGCGCGATCATCATCCTGCTGTTCCTGATCATCGCGATCTTCGCGCCGCTGGTGGCCCCGCACGACCCCGTGCAGCGATTCCCGGAGCTGACCAAGGACCTGACCGTCGACTCCATCCCGGGCGCCACTGCCGGGCATCCGCTGGGCAGTGACCCGCTGGGCCGCGACTTCGCGTCCCGGATGATCTACGGCGCCCGGCAGACGCTGTTCGTCGGCGTCCTGGCCACGTTCATCGGCCTGTTGTTCGGCGTGGTGCTCGGCGCGATCGCCGGCGCCGTCGGCGGTTGGCTCGACGTGCTGATCATGCGGCTCACCGACGTCATGCTGGCCCTGCCCAGCCTGCTGCTGGCGATCACGCTGGTCGCCCTGGCCAGCCGGTCCACGCAATGGACGGTGATCATCGCCGTGGCGGTGGTCAACGTGCCCATCTTCGCCCGGCTGCTGCGCGGGTCGATGCTGGCGCAACGGGAGAGCGACCATGTGCTCGCCGCCCGCGCGCTGGGCGTGCGCCGCCGCGACATCGTGCTGCGGCACATGCTGCCCAACTCGCTCACCGCCGTCATCGTGCAGGCCACCCTGACCTTCGCGGTGGCGATCCTGGACGCGGCCGCGCTGTCGTTCCTGGGCCTCGGCGACCCGGACATCAACCGGGCCGAGTGGGGCCTGATGCTCGGCGTGGACGGCGTACGGTATTTCGAGGTCCGCCCGGAGCTGGCCTATCTCCCCGCCCTGGCGATCATTTTTGTGGCCCTCGGCTTCACCTTGCTCGGCGAGAGCATGCGCGAGGCGCTCGACCCGAAGAACCGGCGGTGACCAGTCATGCCTCTACTCGACGTTCGTGATCTGTCGGTCGTCTTCCAGCGCAAGGGCGCCAAGCCCTTCACCGCGGTGGACGGCGTCAACTTCACCGTGGAACCCGGCCAGACGGTCGGGCTGGTCGGCGAGTCCGGCTGCGGCAAGTCGGTGACCAGCCTGGCGATCATGGGTCTGCTGCCGCGCCGCGGCAACAAGGTCTCCGGTGAGGTCCGTTTCGAGGACACCGACCTGCTCAAGCTGCGCCCGCAGGAGCTGCGGGACCGGCGCGGCCGGGACATCGGCATGATCTTCCAGGACCCGCTGTCCTCGCTGAACCCGGTGCTGCCGCTCGGCCTGCAGGTGGCCGAGGTGCTGGAACGCCACCAGGGCCGGACCCGGCAGGCGGCGCTGCGGGAGGCCCGGAACCTGCTCGACGCGGTCGGCATCCCGGACCCGACGCGGCGGCTCAAGGAGTTCCCGCACCAGCTCTCCGGCGGCATGCGGCAGCGGGCGCTGATCGCCATCGCCCTGGCCTGCAAGCCGCGCCTGCTGATCGCCGACGAGCCGACGACGGCGCTGGACGTGACCATCCAGGCGCAGATCCTCACCCTGCTCAAGCAGCTGGTCGAGGAGTCCGGCACGGCGCTGGTGATGATCACCCACGATCTCGGGGTGGTGGCCGGTCTCTGCGACACGGTCAACGTCCTGTACGCCGGCAAGGTGGTCGAGCGGGCCGAGCGCCACGACCTGTTCGCCGAGCCGCGGCACCCGTACACCCATGGGCTGCTGCAGTCCGTGCCGCGGCTGGACGTCGACCGCGGTGGGCGGCTGCACCAGATCCGCGGCTCGGTCAGCGACAACATCCCCTGGCCGGAGGGCTGCGCCTTCGCGCCGCGCTGTGACCGGGTGAACGACGCCTGCATCGGCGAGACGGTGCCTCTCGAGCCCACCTTCCGCGGCGGCGCGCTGCGGTGCACGAACCCCGTACCGCAGGAGGTGCCGGCGTGAGCGAAGCACTTGTCGAGATCGACGACCTCAAGGTCCATTTCCCGATCAAGAGCGGACTGCTCTTCGACCGTACGGTCGGCTACGTCTACGCCGTCGACGGCGTCTCGCTGAAGGTCAAGCGCGGTGAGACCTACGGCCTGGTCGGCGAGTCCGGCTGTGGCAAGTCGACGCTGGGCCGCGGCCTGCTCCGGCTGGTCGAGCCGACCAGCGGCGGGATCACCTTCGACGGTACGGACGTGCGCTCGCTCAAGGGCGAGGAGATGCGGCTCTTCCGGCGCCGCATCCAGATGGTGTTCCAGGACCCGCTGTCCAGTCTGGACCCCCGGCAGTCGGTGGAGTCCCTGCTGGTCGAAGGGCTCAAGGCGCACGGCCTGCACAAGGACAAGGCCGACGTGCAGAAGCGGTTGAAGTCCACCTTGGACTCGGTCGGCCTGCCGGCTTCGGCGCTGAACAAGTACCCGCACGAGTTCTCCGGCGGGCAGCGGCAGCGGATCGGCATCGCCCGGGCCCTGGTGCTGGGCCCCGAGCTGATCGTGGCCGACGAGCCGGTGTCCGCGCTGGACGTGTCGATCCAGGCCCAGGTGGTCAACCTGCTCGGTGACCTCCAGGAGTCGCTGGGACTGACCTACCTGGTGATCGCGCACGACCTGGCCGTGGTCCGGCACATCTCCGACACCATCGGCGTGATGTACCTGGGCTCCCTGGTCGAGGAGGCGGACGGCGACCAGCTGTACGAGCGGCCGCTGCACCCGTACACCCGGGCTCTGATGTCGGCCGTGCCGGTCCCGGACCCGCAGGTGGAGGACCGGCGGGAGCGGATCCTGCTGGCCGGCGACCTGCCGTCGCCGGCCAATCCGCCGACCGGCTGCCGGTTCCACACCCGCTGCCCGTGGGCGCAGCCCACCCGCTGCGCCGACGAGCGGCCGCAGCTGCGGGTGTTCGACGACTCCGGGCAGCGGGTGGCCTGCCACTACGCCGAGGAGATCCTCAGCGGCGAGCTCAAGATGCATGAGGTACGCGCGGAGATCGTCCGCCCGGACTCGGACACCGCACCCGATGTGGGCGCCGAGCTGATCCAGACCCGGACGGACCTGCCGGCGCCCTAGCTCCAGTCGATCTGCGGCGAGGGATAGAAGTCGACGCCGCGTGCGGTCCACCGTGGGCCGTACGCGGCGAGCCGCGCGCGGAACGACTCCCAGTCGTGGGTGCTCGCCGGTGACCAGCCGAGCTCGGCGATCGCCGGCAGCCGGGGGAACGCCATGAACTCGATGTCGTCCAGGCTCCGCAGCGTCTCCGACCAGAGCGGTGCCTCCACGCCGAGCACCGCGGACGCGGGCAGGCCGGTGAGGTGGGTCGCCGGGTCCCAGTCGTACGCGGTGCGGACCTCGATGTAGCCCGCCCAGGACAGTCCGAGCGGGGTGTTCCGGTCGTACTTCTGGTCGAGGTACGCCTTGTTCGCCGGGGACATGACCACCTTGGTGCCCCGGGCGGCGGCGGCCACCACGGTCGGGTTGGTGGTCGCGGTGTCCCAGAACTGCGCCACGGCGTTGGCGGAGGCCGGTGACTGGGTGATCTCGTTCCAGCCGTACGCGGTCTTGCCGTACTTGGCGACCAGCGGCAGCACCCGCTGCTGGAACGTCAGGTAGTCGGCGTCCGTGGTGGCGTGGGCCTCGTCGCCGCCGATGTGCAGGTACGGCCCCGGGGTCAGCGCGGCCAGCTCGCGGATGACGTCCTCCACGAAGCGGTACGTCGTCTCGGAGCCGATGCACAGCGAGCTGTAGCCGACCGCGGTGTCCGTACGCGGCGGCGGCGCCACCCCGTCACAGGTCAGCTCGGGGTAGGCGACCTGGGCGGCGTTGACGTGACCGGGCATGTCGATCTCGGGCACGATCGTGATGTGCCGGGCGGCCGCGTACCGGACCAGGTCCCGGTAGTCGGCCTTGGTCAGGTAGCCGGGCCCGGTGCCGTCGACGCCGGTGCCGGGTCCGCCGCCGACCGTGGTCAGCCGCGGCCAGCTGTCGATCTGGATCCGCCAGCCCTGGTCGTCCGAGAGATGCAGGTGCAGGTGATTGATCTTGAACCGGCTGATCTCGTCGATGTACGCCCTGATCTCGTCCGGGGTGTGGAAGTGCCGCGCCACGTCCAGCATCGACCCGCGGTACGCGAACCGCGGATGGTCCACGATGCTGCCACCGGCCACGCTCCACGACCGGCGTACCGGGGTCCGGGACTCGATCTCCTGCGGCAGCAGCTGGCGCAGGGTCTGCGTGCCGGCGAAGAGCCCGGCCGGCTTGTTGGCCCGGATGGTGATGCTGCGGCGGTCCACGCTGAGCCGGTAGCCCTCGTCCCCGAGCTGCGCTTCCCCGGCGCCCAGCAGCAGCGAAATCGTGGGCAGCACGCGCGGGGCGGCGGGCAGGACCGGCAACGGGTAGCCCGTGGCGGGACGCAGCGCGCGGGCGAGCTGATCGCCGACGGCGCGGGCGGCGGCCGAACCGGGCTGGGTGCGGATCACGGTGAGCGGCCCGAGCCGGAAGTCCGCACCGGCGACGGGCCGCACCTCGACGGGCGCGGGGATGACACTGCCGAGTGCCGGGACCGCGCCGGCCGCCGGAGCGGCCGAGGCGGCGGTGGGCAGTGCAGCGATGGGTACGGCGGCGGGCAGCCCGAGAGCTACGACGATGAGCATGCGGGTCACGACAGGTCTGGCCACGAGCCCGACGCTACATTCGGGCTCGTCTATCTGTAAAGGTTCCGTGCAGTTGATCAGCCCTCGGGCCGGTTCAGCAGCCCGACCGCGATCGCATGGACGGCGTCGAGGTCGGCCGGGTCCTTGACGGTGGTCTTCGCGCCGGTCACGGTGTACCACTCGTCCGCGTCCTTGTACTGCGCGCGGATGGTGACCTGGTCACCGGCCAGCTCGGTCAGGAGGGTCACCTCGCCCGTGATGACACCGACCTCGTCCGTCATCACTCCGCCCTGACCGGCGACGATGTCGGTCGTTCGGCTCGTCGCCGTGGAGGCGGGAGCCGCGGGGGCGGTGGCGGCCTCAGGTGCAGCGGCCTCAGCTGCGGGGCCGGGCTCGGGGGCGGCCTCCGTCCCGGCCGCGGGCGCGGTGGGCTGAGCCGCGGCCGGAGCGGCGGGCTCGGTGGTGGTCTCGGTGGCGGGCTTGGACTCGGTCATCGGCACTTCTCCAGCATTTTCTTCAGCTCGGCCTTCTCCTCGGTGGTGACCGTGAGCTTCCACCGGCTCTTCACCACGATCCAGTCCTGAGCGTATTGGCACCACGAGCCGGTCTGCTCGGGTTTCCAGGTCGACGGGTCCTGGTCACCCTTTGACCTGTTCGACGCCGCCGAAACCGCAACCAGCTGGGGATCGTCCAGATCGTTGGCGAACTCCTCGCGCTGGTCCGTGGTCCAGGCGGCCGCGCCCGAGCGCCAGGCGTTGGCCAGTGGCACCACGTGGTCGATGTCCACCTTGCTCGGGTCGGTGATCTTGTCGCCGTCGTAGACGCTGACCCAGGTGCCCGCGACCACGTTGCAGCCGGAGACCTTGACCTTGGTGCCGTCGCGCTTGAGGACCGTGTCGCGGATGTCGCAGTTGCTGCCGGTGCTGTTCCAGTGCGGGAACTTGGCCCGGCTGTACCCGCGCATCGAGCCGGTCTTCGTGACGACCTTGAGGGCGTCGAGCTTCCGGCGAGCCTCGGCGGGATCGGAAGTCGTGGCGGTGCCACCGGTCGAGTCCGAGCCGGAGCCCGAACCGTTCTCGGCGGGTATTTCGCAACCGGCGGCGACGGTCACGGTCAGCAGGGCGGCAGCGACACGCAGGGTCCACAAAGGAGTGATACGAGGGGGCACGAAGTAAGCGTATGCGGCCTACGCCCGCTTGGCGCAACTCGTCATCCGTGCCGGGTTCGTTCCGCGCGCCGCCCGGGTGAACCTGGGCGGCGCGCGGAACAAATGCTCAGCGGACGCGGTTGACCGCGCTGGTCACGGCCTTGACGGAGGCGGTGACGATGTTGGCGTCGAGCCCCACGCCCCAGACGGTCTGACCGTTGACCTCGCACTCCACGTACGCGGCGGCCTGGGCGTCGTGCCCGGAGGACAGGGCGTGCTCGGCGTAGTCGAGGACCCGTACCTGGATGGACAGCGGCTGCAAGGCCTGCACGTACGCGTCGATCGGCCCGTTGCCGACCCCGGCCAGCGGGCGCCGGGTGTTGCGGTGCCGGATCTCCGCGTCGATCTCGACCTTGCCGTCCACCGTGGCCGTGCTGTAGCGCTCCAGCTCGATCACGCCGAACTGCTGGTGGTCGACCAGGTACTCGCCCGCGAAGATGTCCCACATCTGCTGCGGGCCGACCTCGCCGCCCTCGGCGTCGGTGAAGTGCTGCACCACGCCGGAGAACTCGATCTGCAGCCGTCGCGGCAGGTCGAGCTTGTGCTCCTCCTTCATGATGTACGCCACCCCGCCCTTGCCGGACTGCGAGTTGACCCGGATGACCGCCTCGTAGCTGCGGCCCACGTCCTTCGGGTCGATCGGCAGGTACGGCACGCCCCAGGTGAAGGCGTCCACGTCCACGCCGGCCCCGGTCGCCTCCTCCTGCAGCGCGCCCAGGCCCTTCTTGATCGCGTCCTGGTGCGAGCCGGAGAACGCCGTGTAGACCAGGTCCCCGGCGTACGGGTGACGCTCGTGCACGGGCAGCTGGTTGCAGTACTCCACCGCGCGCTTGATCTCGTCGATGTCCGAGAAGTCGATCATCGGGTCGATGCCCTGGGAGAAGATGTTCAGCCCCAGCGTGACCAGGTCCACGTTGCCGGTGCGCTCGCCGTTGCCGAACAGGCACCCCTCGACGCGGTCGGCGCCGGCCAGCACGCCCAGCTCGGCGGCGGCCACGGCGGTGCCCCGGTCGTTGTGCGGGTGCAGGCTGAGGATGATGCTCTCGCGCCGCGGCAGGTTCCGGTGCATCCACTCGATCGAGTCGGCGTACACGTTGGGGGTGGCCATCTCGACCGTGGCCGGCAGGTTGATGATCAGCGGGCGGTCCGGGGTCGGGTCGATGACGTCGATGACCGCCGAGCAGATCTCCAGCGCGTACTCCAGCTCGGTGCCGGTGTAGGACTCGGGGGAGTACTCGTAGAAGATCTCGGTGTCCGGGGTGTGGATCTCCGCGTACTTCTGGCAGAGCCGCGCCCCGGTCGTCGCGATGTCGGTGATCCCGGCCTTGTCCAGGCCGAACACGACCCGGCGCTGCAACGTCGAGGTCGAGTTGTAGAAGTGCACGATGGCGCGCTTGGCCCCGCGGATCGACTCGAAGGTGCGGTCGATCAGGTGCTCCCGGCACTGCACCAGCACCTGGATGGTGACGTCGTCCGGGATCAGGTCCTGCTCGATGAGCTGGCGGACGAAGTCGAAGTCGGTCTGGCTGGCGGCCGGGAAGCCGACCTCGATCTCCTTGTAGCCCATCGCGACCAGCAGGTTGAACATGCGCCGCTTGCGCTCGGGGGACATCGGGTCGATCAGGGCCTGGTTGCCGTCGCGCAGGTCGACCGCGCACCAGCGGGGCGCGGCCTCGATCCGGCGGGCCGGCCACTGCCGGTCCGGCAGGTCGACGGCGAACTGCTGCTGGTAGGGCTGGTAACGCTGGAACGGCATCCGGCTGGGGCGCTGACGCGCGATGGGGTCGCCGGTTACATCCGTGGAGGAAGACATGGTGAGGGCTCCTGAAAAGTGGTCAGTTCCGAGGAACGACCGGCGCGCGTCAACTCCGCGACGAGGTGCCGGCCTGGGATGGGGCCTCGTCGCGGCAGCGAAGGAGAAGCGCCTGCCACATGTCGAACGTCACCCTACGTGATCATTTTGGACCTGCCCAACCCTACGCCCGGATGGTGGGAAGCGGGAGCTCAGGCGTACGGCTTCACGCGGACGGTACCGGCTCGGACGGCACCACCGGCTGTTCGATCACCGGCGGGGGCGGCGGGGCGTCCTGGCCCAGGGGCTCGCCGCCGGTCACCGGGCCGGGCAGGTCGATCGACGCCGGCGCCGCGGCCGGCGCACCCGCGATCCGCAGCGTGCCGAACTTGACCCGGGCCGCGGTGAGCAGGCCGTTGTCGGCGTAGCAGTAGATGCCGACGTCGACCGGCGCGGACAGCGAGGCGGAGATCGTGTCGATGGAGAAGCACCGCCCGGTGGAGCCCTGGAGCGGCTGGGCGGCGGTCACCGACAGGGCCGACTGGCGGTCGGTGAAGACCGGCAGCCACTGCCGGAAGACCCGCTGCACCTTCGGGTCGTACTCGCGGGGGACCTTCTTGCCGGCGTCGGCCACCCGGACGCAGGACGGGCTGACCGGGTTGGTCGCCGAGGGGATGGCGCACTGAAACACCCCGGCCGGGAGCTGCGCGATCGACACGTCAGCCGTACCGCCGAGGGCGCCGGACGGGATGTCCACCCGCCAGGATCCGTCGACCGCGACCGTCGCCAGGACCGAGCGCGGGGCGAAGCCCGGCGTCTCGAGCGTGTACATCGCGGAGAAGCGGTGGTCCTCGGCCAGCGCGGCCCGCGCGGCCAGCGCGACCCGGGCGTCCTGGTCCGGGGCCGGGGCGGACGGCGGGGGCGACGGGGTCGGCTCCTGCGCGGGCGCCGAGTCACCGCAGGCGGAGACGCCGAGGGTGAGCAGGGCGGCGGCCAGCGCGGGCAACACACGCTTGGCGGGGCGGGAGCGCATCGAGACATTCTCGCCTCTCGTCGCCCGGACCGGTCGTTGCGGGCACCGGAACCTTTTCCCGGCGTGTCGTACGTCGCAGCGGCCGGAATCTGGGATCGCGTGTCAGCGATCGCGACGCCCGCGGCTAGTCTGGTGGCGATTGACCGACTGGCGCCGCCGGGCCGCTGATCTCCTGGCCAGGCGGCGTCGGCACGTGTGGGGTGGAAAGGAGCCGGCTGCCGTGGCCCTCGTGGTGCAGAAGTACGGCGGTTCGTCCGTCGCTGATGCCGAGCGCATCAAGCGCGTGGCGGAGCGCATCGTGGCCGCTCGCAAGGCCGGTGACGACGTGGTCGTCGTGGTGTCCGCGATGGGCGACACCACCGACAACCTGCTGGACCTGGCCAACCAGGTCAGCCCGCTGCCGCCCGGCCGTGAGCTGGACATGCTGCTCACCGCGGGCGAGCGCATCTCGATGGCGCTGCTGGCGATGGCCATCCACAACCTGGGGTACGAGGCCCGGTCCTACACCGGCTCGCAGGCCGGCGTGCTGACCACCTCGGTGCACGGCAAGGCCCGGATCATCGACGTGACCCCCGGCCGGCTGCGCACCGCGCTGGACGAGGGCGCGATCGCCATCGTGGCCGGCTTCCAGGGCGTCTCGCAGGACACCAAGGACATCACCACGCTGGGCCGCGGCGGGTCCGACACGACCGCTGTCGCGCTGGCCGCGGCGCTGCACGCCGACGTCTGCGAGATCTACACCGACGTCGACGGCGTCTTCACCGCCGACCCGCGGATCGTCCCGAACGCCCGGCACATCAAGCAGATCACCTACGAGGAGATGCTCGAGCTCGCCGCGGGCGGGGCGAAGGTGCTGATGTTGCGATGCGTGGAGTACGCGCGCCGGTTCAAGGTGCCGATCCACGTACGCTCTTCGTACTCGAACAAGCAGGGCACGCTGGTCACCGGATCGATGGAGGACGCGGGAGTGGAACAAGCGCTGATCACCGGGGTCGCCCACGACCGCAGCGAGGCGAAGATCACGATCGTCGGTGTGCCCGACGAGCCGGGCGCGGCCGGCCGCATCTTCGAGACCGTGGCCCAGGCCGAGATCAACATCGACATGATCGTGCAGAACGTGTCGACCGAGGGCACCGGCCGCACCGACATCTCGTTCACGCTGCCCAAGGCCGACGGCCCGACCGCGATGGCCGCCCTGGACAAGATCAAGGAGCAGACCCGCTTCAAGTCGCTGCTCTTCGACGACCACGTGGGCAAGGTGTCGCTGATCGGCGCCGGCATGCGCTCACACCCGGGTGTCGCCGCGTCGTTCTTCGCCTGCATCGGCGAGGCCGGGGTCAACATCGAGATGATCTCGACCTCGGAGATCCGGGTCTCGGTCGTCTGCCGCGACAGCGACCTCGACACGGCGGTACGCGCGGTGCACGACACGTTCGAGCTCGGGGGCAACGAGACCGCGGTGGTCTACGCCGGGACCGGCCGGTAAGCACCGGATGCCGCAGCAGCAGCCCACGCTGGCTGTCGTCGGAGCCACCGGCTCCGTCGGCACGGTCATGCGTGAGCTGCTGACCTCGCGCCGCAACGTCTGGGGCGAGATCCGGTTGATCGCGTCCGCCCGCTCGGCCGGCAAGGAGCTGTCCTGCCGCGGCGAGCAGCTGGTCGTCCGGGAGCTGACCCCCGAGGTCTTCGACGGCGTCGACGTGGCGATGTTCGACGTGCCCGACGAGGTGTCGATCCAGTGGGCGCCGATCGCGGTGGAACGCGGTGTCACGGTCGTCGACAACTCCTCGGCGTTCCGGATGGAGACCGACGTCCCGCTGGTCGTGCCCGAGGTCAACCAGGAGGAGCTGCGGCGCCGCCCGCGCGGCATCGTCGCCAACGCCAACTGCACCACGATGGCCATGATCATGGCGATCGCCCCGCTGCACCGCGAGTACGGCCTGCGCGAGCTGGTGCTGGCGAGCTACCAGGCGGTGTCCGGGGCCGGCCAGGTCGGCGTGGACACCCTGCACGACCAGCTGATGAAGGTGGCCGGCGACCGGACACTGGGCTCCCGCCCGGGCAACGTCCGCCAGGCGGTCGGCGACGACCTGGGCCCGTTCACCGCCCCGATGGCCCTGAACGTGGTCCCGTGGTCGGGCGACCTGGCCACGGACGGCTGGTCCTCGGAGGAGCTCAAGCTCCGCAACGAATCCCGCAAGATCCTCAACCTGCCGGCCCTGAAGGTCTCCGCAACCTGCGTCCGGGTCCCGGTGGTGACCGGCCACTCGATCGCGGTGCACGCGGTCTTCGGCTCGGAACTGGACGCCGAGGGCGCCCGCCAGGTCCTGCGCAACGCCCCGGGCGTGATCCTGGTCGACGACCCGGAAGCGGGCGAATACCCGATGCCGATCGACGCGGTCGGCACGGACCCGTCCTGGGTCGGCCGCATCCGCCGCGCCATGGACGACCCGCGAGCGCTGGACCTGTTCATCACGGGCGACAACATGCGCAAGGGCGCGGCGCTGAACACTGTGCAGATCGCGGAGCTGCTGGCCGCGGAGATCGCCAAGGGCTGACCGGCCACCTCGGTCGCGGCAGCCGGTCCGTCCCGCGTCTGCGGCGTTCCGATGGACAGGGTCAGCGGACGCTGACGGCCGATGCCGAGCGGGCCACCTCGTCCGCCGCGCTGATGACCAGGCCGCGGGTCTGGCCGGCCAGGGTCACCTGTTCGCCCATGACCGAGGAGGCCAGGCGCTGGGCGTCGGCCACCGAGCTGAGCCGGCTCGTCATCCCCGACACTGCCGCACCGACCGCGGCCGCGCCCGTGGTGACCTCGTTGACTGTGGACTCGATCCGGGCTGTGGCCTCCGCGGTCTGGCCGGCGAGCTGCTTGACCTCGCTGGCCACCACCGCGAAGCCCTTGCCGACCTCGCCGGCCCGGGCCGCTTCGATCGTCGCGTTCAGGGCGAGCAGGTTGGTCTGGTCCGCGACCGCCTGGATCAGGCCGGCGATCGTGGCGATGTCGGCCACCGAGGTCCGCAACTCCTCGAGCGACTTCAGCGCCACGTCGGCGTCCGACAGGGTCGTGCCGACCTGGTCGCTGGCGTGCTCGACCATGCGGGCCACGTCCGACAGGGCCGATTCGAAGCCGCTCAGGGCCTCGTCGGCGTCGGTGCGGAGGCGGGCGCCGGTCTCGCTGGTGTGCTGCAGGACGTCCTCCAGGCGGACGGCCATCTGCTCGGCCCGGTCCAGCTGGGATGCGGCCTCGGCGCGGGCTGCCTCCTCGCGGCGGGCGGCCTCGTCGGCGGCGGCGCGGAGCAGGCCGGCGTTCTCCTCGGCCTGGGCGGCCTGCCGGCGCTCGTTCTCGCGGCGGGCTTCGGCGTCGAAGTGCCAGTACGTGACCTGGGCGGCGGCCATCGCCAGCACGAAGAAGGTGTGCAGCAACGCGCGGCCCAGCACGCCCTCGGCGCTGTGGTCGGTGTGGGCGAAGACCAGCTCGGGAGCGATCAGGCCGACGCCGAAGTGGTGCGCGGCGACCAGGAACACGGCCAGCGCGAAGGCGATCCACTCCTGGTAGAGGCCGATGAGGGCGATCACCACGAAGAAGTGGAAGTGCAGGTCGATCATTCCGCCGCCGGCGTGCACGAGGGCGTCCGTGGCCAGCAGGAAACCGACGCTGGTGGCGATGGCCCGGCCGCGCTGGGTCGCGGCCGTGCCGGAGATGACCCCGCAGACCAGCACCGCGCCGAGGACGCCCAGCAGCAGGGTGGCGTGGTGTCCCGGGCCGAGCTCGCCGGTGAAGAAGCCCAGCGTGAGGATCACCGGCACGTGTGTCCACAGCAGCAGCCGTAGCACGCGGTGCCGGGCGGCGAAAGCCTGTTCCGACAGGGTGACGTCGGGAACGAGACGGCTGAGCAGGGTCATCGCTGCACCTTTCACATGGCGGGGTCCGGGATCAGGATGTGCCGTCCCCGGTGTCCGGCCGTAGCCCCCCGGTTGCTGCCCGAATTAATCCTTGAAGTTTCTTTACAAATACCTTCGGATCTAGTTGAGTCGATGTAACTCCCCGCTCTTCTCGCACCAGTGCGCGTCCCCCGACGCACGGAAGGTGAGCCATGTCCAAAAAACGGCTCCTATCGATCGTGGCCACGCTCAGCGTCGCCCTGGCCGGCGCCGCCGCGGCTGTACTGCCCATGACGGCATCGAACGCGGCCGAGGCCTGCGTCGCCGCCTACAACAGTTCGGCGGTCTACACCGGCACTCAGCGGGCCTCGTACAACGGCCGCAACTGGACCGCCAAGTGGTGGACCCAGGGTGAGGCGCCGAGCACCGGCGGCACGGGTGTCTGGGCCGACAACGGTGCCTGTGGCGGCGGCACCACGCCCCCGCCCGGCAACACGACCTGCAACCACCCGAACTGGGTGGCCGGCCAGTTCTACCCGGCCGGCTCGATCGTGCGGTACACCAACGGCGGCTACTACCGGGCCAAGAACGAGAACCCGGGCTACGACCCGGTCATCAGCACCTGGTACTGGGAGCCGTACACCTGCTCCGGCGGCGGCACGACCACCCCGCCGCCCGTCGGGTCCGGGGGCTTCCCGGTCAGCGAGGCGCAGTTCAACCAGATGTTCCCGAGCCGGATCCCGTTCTACTCGTACGCGGGCCTGATCGACGCGGTCAAGAAGTACCCGGCGTTCACCAAGACCGGCAGTGACACGGTCAAGAAGCAGGAGGCCGCGGCCTTCCTGGCCAACATCAACCACGAGTCCGGCGGCCTGGTCTACGTCGAGGAGATCAACCAGGCGAACTGGCCGCTGTACTGCGACCGGTCTCAGTCGTACGGGTGCCCGGCCGGGCAGAGCGCGTACCACGGTCGCGGCCCGATCCAGCTGAGCTGGAACTTCAACTACAAGGCGGCCGGCGACGCGCTCGGCATCGACCTGCTGAACAACCCGGACCGGGTCAAGAACGAGGCGTCGATCGCGTACCAGACCGCCGTCTGGTACTGGATGACCCAGCGCGGGCCGGGCACGATGACCCCGCACGACGCCATGGTCAACGGCCGCGGATTCGGTGAGACGATCCGCAGCATCAACGGCTCGCTGGAGTGCAACGGCGGCAACCCCGCCCAGGTGCAGAGCCGGATCGACGCCTACAACAGGTTCGCCGGCATCCTCGGCGTGAGCCCGGGCGGCAACCTGTCCTGCTGATCGTCACTCAGGGGCGGGAGGGGGTACGGTCGCTGCGGCCGTACCCCCTCTGCCGTTTGTCCTGCTCAGAGCGCGAGCTGCGGCCGGGCCGGGACCCCGACGACGGCCGGGCTCACCGACCGGGCGGGCAACTGCTGGGGTACGGTGCTGGGCACGAGCATCGACTCGAGCGCGGGCGCGATCGATCGGCGCTCGTTGATCTGGATGAGTCGCGCGGCCCGGGCCAGTGAGCCGGTCTCGCCGTCGCGGAAGCCCTCGCGGTAGCCCTTCTCGTAGCGTTCGCCGCGTCCGAGGGCGCGGCCGAGGGCGAAGCAGGTGGAGCCGGCGAGGGCCAGGAGGAAGAGCAGCGCGAAGGGTGTCACGACAAGCCTTTCAGCGAAATTAATGGCCTATAGCCCGCAAAATAGCCGAAATGGGACAGGCTTCATGCGCGCCCGCAGATCAACTACGCGTACGGGTGACTTTTGTTTGCGGCGGTCCCCGGCCCCCGGCGGTGTCGCCCGCACCGGGCCTGACAGGCTGTTCTCTTGTGACTGACTCTGACCTTGCGCGGCAGGTCCGCGACGTGAGCCGGCTGACCGGCGAGTTCGTGCTCCGCTCCGGCCGCACCGCCACGGAGTACTTCGACAAGTATCAGTTCGAGGCCGACCCGGTGCTGCTGGACCGGCTCGCCGAGCAGATGGCGGTGCTGATCCCCGAGGGCACCGAGGTGCTGGCCGGGCTCGAGATGGGCGGTATCGCGGTGGTGACGGCCCTGGGCCGGCACGCCAAGCTGCCCTGCGCGTTCGTCCGCAAGGAGGCCAAGAAGTACGGCACCGCGCGCCTCGCCGAGGGCGCCGAGGTAGCCGGCCGCCGGGTGCTGGTGGTCGAGGACGTCGTCACCTCCGGCGGCCAGGTGGTGATCTCCACGGGCGAGCTGCGCAAGCTGGGCGCGCACGTCGACCATGCGCTGTGCGTGATCGACCGCCAGGAGGGCGGCGCCGAGGCGCTGGCCCAGGAGGGCATCAAGCTGCGGGCGCTGCTCACCCGGGCTGATCTGTCATAGCGAGCACCCACTCCAGGTAGGCGGGATTACCGCCCGCTACGGGCAGGGCGAGCACGCACGGTACGTCGTACGGGTGCTCGGCATCGGCCCGCGCGACGATCCGCTCCACCAGTGAGGCCCGCGTGTGCAAGGCGACGCGGGCCTCCGGCTCGTCGTGCACCGCACCCTCCCAGCGGTAGACGGACCGGATCGCGGTGGTCTGATGCCCGCAGGCGGCCAGCCGGTCCTCGACGAGGCGGCGGGTGAATCCGGCCAGCCACTCGCCGTCGGCAGCGGTGACCACAACCTCACAGATCTGTTCGTCGCTCATGGTGAGGATTCTGCCGTTCGGCGCACCGGCCGCTGTCCACAGTGCCGCCGCGGTGCCATGCTCGACGGGTGGTGATCGATCTCGGCGACGCTTCCGCCGTACCGGAGACACCACCATCTCCCGGCACCACCCGCCGGCGGCCGACGGCCCTGGGTCTGGCCGTGCTCGCCGTGCTGGCGCTGGCCGGATCGGCGCCGGCCGAGCCACCCCGGCTGCGTTCGATCCTGGTCACCGACGACCTGGCGGGCGCCTTCACGCTCGCGCCCTCAGCCCTGTTCACGTCGAGCTTCGTCGGCCGGCAGGCCCAGGTACGCCGGTATTCGCTGGCCGACCGGTCGGTCCAGTGGACCACCGCCCTGCCGCAGTCCGTGGGCGACCTCGAACTCACCGACGCCGGCGTCCTGACAGTCGTCTCGCCCGAGTACACCCAGGTCTCGTTCCTCGACAGCGACACGGGCACCCTGCTGTGGCGGCGGACCTCGGGCGCCACCACGGTGCTGAGGGTGATCGGCGACAGCGTCCTGATGACCTCGACCCACGCCAGATCCGAACATGCCGTCCTGGAGCGAACCAGCCTGCGGACCGGGCAACCGCTGTGGTCCCGCCGCCTCGACGCCTTCGGCTACCTCGACGTCGACGACGCCGGCGGCATCCTCACTGTGGACCAGCAGGGCCGCGCCGCCGTGCTGGACGCCGCCGACGGTGCGGTGCGGGCGACCGCGGACCTCGGCTTCGCCTGGGATCCGCAACGGTACGTCGGGGACGGCGGCACCGTGCGCTTCGAGACGTACGGGGACCGGCTGTACGTGACCCGCCGGGAGCGCGGCGTCGGATCCGTGACGGCGTACCGGCTCACCGACCTCCGGCCGTTGTGGCGCAGCCCGGCGAAGATATTCGGCCAGCCGACGGAGTGTGGCGCGTCCTTGTGTGTATCGACGGTTTCGGGCATGACGGTGCTGGACGCCGGCACCGGCGAACCACGATGGATCAGCACAGGCTGGCGGTCGGGCCGCGATTCCGTCGCGCTGGGGATCCCCGGGCCGCCCCGGCTGCTGGTCATCGGCGTCGGGAGAATCCCGCGGCGCGCCCTGCTCGATCCGGCAACCGGCCGGGTGCGGTCGATGCTGGGCCTCAGTGAGCAGGTGGGTGCTCTGCTGCTGCGGCTGGACACGGCGGAGCCCGGGCGCACCTGGATCCAGGAGGTCGGACCGGCCGACGAGGTACGGACGATCGGCCGCCTCGACGGCATGTCCCTGGAACGCTGCCTGGCCGTTGCCGCCTACCTGGCCTGCGCGAACCGCAACGGGCCGGCGAACGTCTGGCAGCTCACGCGTGATAGCTGAGGTTCAGCACGAAGGCGGCTATCGAGGTGGTGAGGAAGACGGCGGGGCCCACGAGCTGACGGGAGCCCACCCGCAGATGCGCGATGAACGCACCGACGAAGTAGAGGATGAGACCGGCGGCGGCGAGGGCGCCGAGCAGCGGTACGGCGAAGCCGGCGAGCAGCCCGAGTGAACCAGCCGCCAGGCACCAGCCCAGCCGGGGCACCCACGACCGCGGAACCCGCTTCATGTCGGCCTGAGTCTTGGGAAAGTCGTGGCCGATCAGATAGAAGACGGCGGCGGCGCCGGTGAAGACAGCGCCGATGATGGTGACCGTGACGTAAGCAGCGAACATGAACGTCCCTCCTGGGCTCGATACGAACAGGACGAGCCGGCCCGGCGGAATGTGACGCCATCCAGCTGGCTGTACCTGCGGTGGGCAGCCAGATGGATCGAAGCCCGTCCTTGTCCTGCCTAGGGTTTCGACCATGAGTTCACACACCTCTTCGCTCCGCCGCCTGGCGTTGGTCGCCGCCGCGGCAGCAGTCGCGGTCACCTCGTTCGCGCCGGCCGGAGCCGCGGCGCCCACCGCGCGCCCGGCCGCGTCCGGGCTCAAGTGGGGCTCCTGCCCGACCGGCGCGCCGGCTCCCCAGCAGTGCGCGACGCTGCGGGTGCCGCTCGACTACCGCCACCCGCACGGCCGCACCATCGCGATCGAGATCTCGCGGATCCCGGCGGCCGACCCGGCGAAGCGCAAGGGCGTCCTCATGACCAACGGCGGCGGCCCCAGCGCCAGCCTCGACGTGCCCACCGCGCTGGGCGGACTGCTGCCGGCCGAGGTCCGCGCCAGCTACGACCTGGTGGCCTTCGACCCGCGCGGCATCGGCCACAGCACCCCGATCAGCTGCGGCCGCGGCGCCGACGAACTGGTCCGGGACCTGCAGTACGGCATCCTGTCCTTCCCGGCCGCCGACGGCTCGATCGCCGCCAACGTGTCGTACGCCAAGCGCATGGCCGAGCAGTGCGCCGCGAACTCCGGCCCGATGCTGCCCCACCTGACCACCGCCAACGTCGCCCGCGACATGGACCAGATCCGCCGGGCCCTGGGCGAGCGCACGGTCTCCTACTACGGCATCTCCTGGGGCACGTACGTCGGCTCGATGTACCGCGCGCTGTTCCCGCGGACGATCGACCGGATGGTCATCGACAGCTCGGTGGACCCGAACGAACGTGGATACGCCGACTTCCAGGCCTTCAGCGGGGCGATGGAGGACCGGTGGCCTGATCTGGCCGCGTTCGGCGTTGCGCAGGCTGACACCGTGCGGCTGGGCACCACCCCGCGGGAGGTCCGGAAGAACTACCTGGCGCTGACGGCCGCCCTCGACCGTAAGCCGGTGACGCTGGCGGAGACCAAGGCGCCGATCAACGGCAACTTCGTCCGGATGTTCACGTGGCAGCTGTCGTACAGCGACGCCAGCCTGACGGGGGCCGAGGCGGCGCCGATGGCACAGCTGTGGCGGGCGGCCGGCAACGTTGCCGCCGGACGGGCCACCGACGCCGACCGTACGTTCCTGGCCGGGCTGGCCAACGGGCTCGTTGCTCAGGGCACGCTGTCCGGGGTTCCGCAGGACAACCTGTTCTCGGCCGGGTGGGCGTACAGCTGTGGTGACAAGGCCTGGCCGCGGGGCGTCCGGACGTACGCCCGGAACGTGGCGGCTGATCGGGCTGCGTACCCGTTGATGGCTGGTGCTCCCGCGAATATCGCGCCGTGCTCGGCCTGGGCTGTGCGGCCGACTGCGCCGGAGCCCGAGGTGACGGAGACCGGAAAGCGGAACGTGCTGATTCTGCAGAACGAGCGGGATCCTTCTACGCCGCTGCGGACGGCTCAGGGGATGCGGCGGGCGATGGGGTCGGACGCGGTGCTGGTGACTGTTGATGCCGGCGGGCACGGGGTGCTGGTTCACCCGAAGCCGAATGCTTGTGCGATCGGGGCGCTGGAGTCGTACCTGATGGCGGGCAAGCTCCCGGCCGGAGACCTCGCCTGCAAGTGAGCTGTCCGGCCGGGGCCCGGTCTCCCTTGTGGGAGACCGGGCTATCTGGCTGTCACTCTGCCCGCCGAGCACAGTGATCCGAGACTGGCCTGATAGCTGTCCGCGGCAGAACGGGTAACCGATACGGTGGCCCACGGCTGGCCGGCACGCATCAGCACGTAGGTCTGCCTCGCGGCGGCTTCGTAGCCTTCCCGGACGTGGCGCCAGGGCGACGGTTCGTCGAGCTGGGCGGTGAGAGCGGCCAGGGCGGCGTCAGCGGTTGACCCGCTGCCGGGCCGGTATATCCAATCGACGAGGGATTTCTCCGGCGGGGGACAGCCGAGCGCTGCGAGTGCGCCGGTCCGCCAGCTCCGGTCGGGGTCCAGCAGGTCGATCGACACCGGGCGGTCCTCCCGGGTGCTCTGGTCGTACGAGCAGTGCAGCTGGACCGGCCCGGGAGCGAGGGGCAGCACCAGCAGGGTTCCCGAGCCGACCGGCTGGCCTCCGCCCTCCCCCATGCCTTCGCCGTAGCGGTAGTTGAGGTAGACACCGGATGAGCCGGACGTGTTCTGGACGCGGATGTGGACGCCGTCGCGCTGGACTGTCAATTGGGTGGCAGAGGCCCGGGTGCCGGAGGGGGAACAGTCGACGTCCACCACGTCGGCGAAGGTCGGTGACACGCTTGGTAGTGCCGCCGAGGCATGCCCGCATCCGGTCGTGATCGCCAGTAGTACGAGGTTCACAGTTGTCGCGATCGGTCTTCTCATGTGCGCGCTCCCCAGTCGGTAGTTCGCCACGGCACGGCGGCCGTCCCGAGCAGTACGACGCGTCTGCCCGGCCACCGGTTTCCTCGTGCGGGAGACCGTTCCGTGCAACCGGAAAGCTGACAGCTCTACGCCGGACGGTGAAACCGGCGACAGGTCGAACTGCTCCAACGCTCAGAACCCGGGTGCGTCTGCTCGGGCTGCGGCGGAGCGCTCCATGGCTGGCAAGGATGGACTCAGCTCGCGTGGGACCCGCAGCCGACGCGCGACGATCGGCGGCGCCGGCTCGAGGAGAGGATCGAACGGAATCGGCGTACCGGCGCGCTGAGCCTGAACGCGCGGAACCGGCAGGTCTGTGTTGATCTGGCGCGCCTGGACCTCACCGAAGAACCTGGCCGAAGTGGTTGTCGACATCGTGATCGACCGGGTCTGGTCGGCCTTGGGCGGCTCGTGCCCGTCGGTGGAGCAGCATCCAGAGGTCTACAAGTACACGGCCAGACCTTTGATGGGCGAGGCGCTGGGGCTGGTCTCCGACGGGATCAAGGCGCAGACGATCGCGCTTTTCACTGCTTGGTGGGGGCGGCGCAGCCCGGAAGCCCTCGCCTGATCGGCTCCGGAACCTGATGCTGTGCGCCGGAAGAGCCGAGATGACAAAGAGCCCGTAATGAAGGTTCCGAACCGGACCTCGACAAGTGGGCCGGGAAGCAGTTCAGGGCTGGTCCTCCTCGCGGAGAACCAGCCCTGAGCTGGTGTTTCGAGGGTCGGGGTGGCCGGATTTGAACCGACGGCCTCTTCGTCCCGAACGAAGCGCGCTACCAAGCTGCGCCACACCCCGAGCGTGCTCAGCAATACTAGCCGACGCTTCGGCCGTCGCGAAATCGGTATCCCTGGTCCGTGAAACCGCAGGTCAGCGTGGGATCAGGGTCAGGATCGTGGCCTCCGGGCGGCAGGCGAAGCGGATCGGGGCCGTCGGGTGGGTGCCCAGGCCCGCCGACACGTGGAGCCATGCTTCTGAGCTCGGCCAGCGGTGCAGGCCCTTGGCCATCGCGGTGGGGAGGTCGCAGTTCGTGGTCAGGGCGCCGTAGCCGGGGACGCAGACCTGACCGCCGTGGGTGTGGCCGGCCAGGAGCAGGCCGAAGCCGTCTGCGGCCATGGCGTCCAGGACGTGGGAGGCCGGGGTGTGGGTCACGCCGATGTGCAGGTCCGCGCCTGTCGAGGCCGGGCCGGCCACCGACGGGTAGTCGTCGCGGTCCACGTGGGGGTCGTCGACGCCGACCAGTTCCACCGAGCGGCCGCCGGCTTTCAGGATCGTCCGGGCGTTGTTCAGGTCGGCCCAGCCCGCGTCCGTGAATGCCGCTCGCAGGTCTTCGGCCGGCAGTTCGACGCCCTGCTGGTATTCGCGTTCCGGGAGCAGGTACTGCAGCGGGTTCTTCCAGAGCGGGCCGCGGTAGTCGTTCGAGCCGAAGACGAAGGCGCCGGGCCGGTGCAGCAGTGGGTCCAGGGCGCGCAGGACCCCGGGGATCGCCAGCGGGGACGCCATGTTGTCGCCGGTGACCACCACCAGGTCCGGGTCCGTGCCGATCAGGGCCGCCACCCAGGCCTGCTTGCGGTGCTGGTCCGGCATCATGTGCAGGTCCGAGATGTGCAGGATGCGCAGGGGTTCGGCGTCCGGCTCCAGCGCCGGGATGTCGAAGCGGCGGAGCGTGAACAGGTTGCGTTCGATCAGCGAGGCGTAGGCGAGGGCCGCGCTGCCGGCGGCGATGACACCAGCGGCGAGGGAAATAAGGGGTCGGCGCATGAGGGCCAGAGTAGTTTGACCGTCCATGGGAACGCTGAAAGACCGCCTGAACGATGACCTGCACTCCGCCATGAAGAGCCGGGACGAGCTGACGACCTCGACGCTGCGGATGGCGCTGACCGCTGTGCGCAACGCCGAGACGGCCGGGGACGCCGCCAAGGTGCTCAGTGACGACGAGGTGCTCGCCGTGCTGACCAAGGAGGCCAAGAAGCGCCGGGAGGCGGCCACGGCCTTCGCCGGGGCCGGCCGCACCGATCAGGCCGCCAAGGAGAACGCCGAGGGCGAGATCCTGGACCGCTACCTGCCCGCGCAGCTCAGCGACGACGAGATCGCGGAGCTGGTCGCCGGGGCGCTGCGGGCCGGCGGCTTCACCGGCAAGGCCCAGATGGGCCCGGCCATGAAGGCGGCCCAGGCGGCGGTGGCCGGCCGGGCCGAGGGCGGCCGGGTGGCAGCAGCGGTACGCAAGCAGCTCGGCTGACGAAGCAGTCCGGGAACGCGGCGGGGCGGGCCACCCGAAGCCGGCCCGCCGTCCGGGAACGCGGCGGCCGGGCCACCCGAGGGTTGGCGAAGCAGCCGGAAACGCGGCGGGCGGGCCACCCGAAGGTGACCCGCCCGCCGTCGTCGCTCAGCGCCGTCCTGGTGGCTTCGGTTTCTCGCCGGGGGCCGGTTTGTCGTCGCCCTTGCCCTTGCTGACCTCGATGCTGACGTAGCCGTTCTTGATGGTCCGGCCGTCGGGGTTGGTGCCCGCCGCGGTGCCCTTCGGGCAGTCCGACTCGACCTCCTGGCCGACCGAGGCGGTGAAGCCGGCGCTCTCCACCCGGGAGATGGCCCCGGCGATCGTCGCGCAGGTCACGCCCGGGATTGAGCGTTGCTCACCGATCGAGATCTTGGAGCTGCCCGGCTTCTTGAACTGGACCTTGGGTTTGCCGCGCAGGTAGTCGTCCAAGGTGTCCCACACCGCGGGGTTGACGATATCGTGCGACATCCGGTCCTTGTGGTTCTGGTAGTCCGGGTTGACCAGGTAGCCGGCCACCGTCAGCGAGCTGCTGCCGATGATCAGCGAGGCCGTCTTGTCGGCGTCGGTGGTGCCGGACTTGCCGAAGATCGGGTGCCCGATGATCCCGCGCGCCCGGCCCGCGGTGCGGCTGCCGCCGCAGCTGCCGAGCTGGGCGTTGTCGCCCACCGGGCAGCGGGCCGCGTCGAGCGCCGCGCGGGCCACGTCCGGGGAGGTGGCCCGGGTGCAGTGCGGTTTGCCGATGTCTATCTTCTCGTTGTTCTGCGAGACGATCTGCTGCACCGGGGTCGGTTCGCAGTGCATCCCGTCGCCGGCGAGGGTCGCGTACGCGTTGGCCATCTCCAGCGGGGTCGAGGACGAGACCCCCAGGGTGAAGGCGCCCCACTGGTGAGCGGCGTCCTTGGTGGACCCGAGGTCGATGTCCGTCTTGGTGCGGAACTTCACGCCGAAGCGCTGGGCCACGTCGACCACCTTCTCGGCGCCGACCCGCTCCTGCAGCGGCACGAAGAACGTGTTGATCGACCGGCTGAAGCCCGTCCACATGTTCGTGACGCCGCCGGCCTTGCCGCCGGAGTTGCTCGGGCAGTAGTAGATGCCGTTGCACGTCGACCGGCCGGGCGCGATGCGGTACTTGGAGACGTACTTGGCCGGGGCGTTGATCGAGTAGGCCAGCGGGTAGCCGTTCTCCAGGGCCGCCACCAGGGTGAACATCTTGAACACCGAGCCGGCCTGGTAGCCGGTGATGTCGCCGCCGCCGGTGAGCAGCGGGTTGGTGGTGTTCGGGTACGTGCCGCGGATCTTCTTGCGGGCCTTGGCCGGGTCCGAGGAGATCTTGTTCTTCGGGTCCGAGGGATCGTCCAGCTTGAACCGGCGGTTGGCCGCCAGCGCGCGGACCTTGCCGGTGCCGGGCTGGATGGCCGCGAGCAGCAGGGCGTTCTTGTTGTTCTGCGAGATCCGTTCGCTGATGTTGTCCCGGGCGGCCTGCTGCGCCTTGATGTCCATCGACGTCTGGATCCGGTAGCCGCCGCTCTTGAGGCGCCGCTCCCGGTCGTACGTGGTCGCGCCGAAGGCGTCCTGGCTCAGCCACCAGCGGTAGAAGTAGTCGCAGAAGAAGCCCCAGTGGTTCTTCGCCACGGAGACGCAGCCGTTGCCGGGCCGCTTGACCGTACGGCTGATCTTGGTCGCCGTGGCCTTCTTCGCGTCCGCGGCCGTGACGAAGCCGAGGTCGAGCATCTGCTTGATGACGTAGTTGCGGCGGTCCAGCGCCTGCGGGTAACCGCTGGCGGTGGTGGGGTTGAACGCGGTCGGGGCCTTCACCATGCTGGCCAGCAGGGCGGACTCGGCGACCGTGAGGTCCTTGGGCTTCTTGCTGAAGTACACCTGGCTGGCCGCGAAGATGCCGTACGAGCCGTTGCCGAAGGGCGCCTTGTTCAGGTAGCCCTCGAGGATCTTCTGCTTGGTGAGTTCCTTCTCGATCTGGAGCGCGTACTTCATCTCGTTGATCTTGCGCTTCGGGGTGTCCTTGGTGGCGTCGACGACCTCTTGCGGGCTGGTCGCCGAGTAGGCCAGCGACATCCGGACGAACTGCATCGTCAGCGTCGAGGCGCCCTGCTGGGACTTGCCGCTCTTGTTGTTGACGAACGCCCGGGCGACACCCTTGATGTCGACGCCGTTGTGCTTGTAGAACTCGTGGTCCTCGGCGGCGATGATCGCGTTCTGCATGTTGACCGAGATGTCCTTGAGTCGGACCTCGCTGCGGAACTCGTCGTAGAAGGCCGAGATCAGCGTCTTGTTGTCCGAGGCGAAGACCCGGCTGATCTGCGGGGCGCTCGCCTGCTTGAGCTCGCTCGGAAGGCTGGCGAACGTCTCTCCGCCGGCCTTGGCCGCGAGACCGGACATGGCCACGGCGGGGAACGCCGCGGCGGCCACCACCACGCCCGCGAGCAGGCCGCAGATCAGCAGCGAGGTCGCGTTGGCGAAGATGTTGTGATCGCGTCTGCGCATCCAGGAGGTCACCTGAGCAGGGTACGCGAAAGATACCCGTGACCGCCCGTCGCGAAGGTTACGGTTTGCCCAGAATGATTCTGCCTCCTCCCTCGGCCGGGCGTGGCGTTTTTCCAGAGTTTTCGCGAACTTCCCGTCGTTCGGTCAGCCCGAGATGCCCGGAACTACCGAGGTATACGTTTTTGAGGGACAACGTTGCGTAATCGCCCGACTACAGAGCATGATGATCCGGCGAGCTATCGCACGACGTCTGTGTGACTTGAGGGGACATGAGTCCGCGGACGTCAGGGGAAGCAAGGGGGGACGTGAACAGATGGGGATGATCAGCGACTGGCCCAGCATGGCGGCATGTCAGAGTGGCGACCCTGACGCGCTGTTCGTGCAGGGCGCCGAGCAGAACGTGGCGAAGAGGATCTGCCGCAGCTGCCCGGTCCGCTACGAGTGCCTGGCCGACGCTCTGGACAACCGGATCGAGTTCGGCGTCTGGGGAGGCATGACCGAGCGGGAGCGGCGCGCACTGCTGCGCCGGCACCCGCACGTGGCGAGCTGGCGGAAGATGTTCGAAGCCGCGCTGCGGGAGAAGGGCGCCGACAAGGTGCTCGTCTCCACCCGCTGATTCAGGCCAGGGCAGCACCGATTGTCCGCAGCCCGTCGACGTCGTGCACGTCGGCGGGTTGCGCTGTCACCGCGACCGCCGGGACGTCCGGGAAGGCCTCGGTGAACGTGGCCGCCACCCGTACCTCCCGGTCGATCTGCCGCAGCAGGGCCGCGTGGATGCGCAGAGCGTCCGCGGTCGTCTGCTGATCGCCCGCCGCGTCGAGCGCGGCCGCGGCCGCGTCGGCCTGGGCCGGGGTCACCGACGGCAACGCCGTCTCGTGGGTGCGGTTGAGCACCAGGCCGGCGAGCGGCATCCGCTCGGCGACCAGCCGCTCCGCGAAATACGCGGCCTCCCGGACCGCGTCCCGTTCCGGGACCGCGACCAGCAGGAACGCGGTCTGCGGGTCCTGCAGGATCCGGTACGTCTCGTCGGCGCGCTGCCGGAAGCCGCCGAACATCGAGTCCAGCGCGGCCACGAAACCCGACAGGTCGGTCAGCAGCTGCGCGCCCAGAATCTTCTGCACCGCCCGGGAGAAGATCCCGAACGAGGCCGTGACCAGGCTGAACATGCTGCGGCCACCGCGTGCCGGGGCCATCAGCAGGCGCAGCATCCGGCCGTCGAGGAAGCGGGACAGCCGGGCCGGGGCGTCCAGGAAGTCCAGGGCCGAGCGGGACGGCGGGGTGTCCACCACGATCAGGTCCCACTCGTCGCCGGCGCGCAGCTGGCCCAGCTTCTCCATCGCCATGTACTCCTGCGTGCCGGAGAACGTCGAGCTCATGGCCTGGTAGAACGGGTTGCCGAAGATCTCCGCGGCCCGCTGCGGCGAGGTGTGCGCCTGCACGACCTCGTCGAACGTGCGCTTCATGTCGAGCATCATGGCGTGCAGCTCGCCGCCGGTGGCCTCGGTGTCGATGCCCTTGACCTGCCGGGGCGTGTTGTCCAGCTCGGTCAGGCCCATGGACTGGGCGAGCCGGCGGGCCGGGTCGATGGTGAGCACCACTGTGCGCCGGCCGTGCTGCTCCGCCGCGCGCAGGCCCAGCGCCGCCGCCGTGGTGGTCTTGCCCACGCCGCCGGCGCCGCAGCAGACCACGATTCTCGTGGCCCGGTCGGCCAGCAGAGCGTCGACGTCCAGGCGAGGGGCGGTCTGATCAGCGGCCACGCTCCGAGCGTACTGACTCGTAGCCCCCGGCGCGGTGTGGAGCACTGCGGTGTGTGGCGGGTCAGACACTCGCCCGGCGCCGCGGGGCCGGCCCGGTCAGGCGCTGAGCAGCAGGCCGGCCAGCTCGTGCAGTCCCTCGAGATCCACGCCGCCGGCCAGCAGCGGCAGCGCCACCATCGGGCGGCCCAGCTCGGCCAGCTCCGAGCGCAGCGACTCCTCCAGCTCCCGGCGGGTCAGGTGGGCCCTGGCCTCGGCGTGCAGGCCGTTGACGGTCGCGGCGTCGGTGGGCAGGCCGGCGGCGGCCAGACCGCGCTTGAGCTCGGTCTTGGTGACTTTGCCGGCGGCCAGCAGCGGGGGCCGGCCGCCGTTGACGATGATCCGGCCGACCGGGATGCCCAGCCCGGACAGCTCGCCGATGGCGTCGAGGCTCTCCTGCACCGGCATCTCCTCCAGCAGCGTGACGACGTGCACGGAGGTCATCGGCGAGCGCAGCAGCGAGGACACGCCCTCGCTCTGGGTCTTGATCGGGCCCATCTTGGCCAGCTTGGCGGTCTCGGCGGTCACGTTGAGGAACCGTCCGATCCGGCCGGTCGGTGGCGCGTCCAGCACGACCGCGTCGTACACCCGCCGGCCGTCCGACGAGCGGGTCGTCGCCTCTTTGACCTTGCCGGTGAGCAGGACGTCGCGCAGGCCGGGGGCGATGGTGGTGGCGAAGTCGATGGCGCCGATCTTGCGCAGCGCCCGGCCGGCCGCGCCGAGCCGGTAGAACATCTCGAGGTACTCGAGCAGGGCTTCCTCGGGGTCCACGGCCAGCGCCCGGACCTCGCCGTCACCCCGGGCCGGGATGGCGATCCGGCGTTCGGCGTACGGCAGCGGATCGGTGCCGAACAACTGGGCGATGCCCTGCCGCCCCTCGACCTCGACGAGCAGGGTGCGGTGCCCGCCCGCGGCCAGCCCGAGGGCGAGCGCCGCTGCCACGGTCGTCTTGCCGGTGCCACCCTTGCCGGTCACGACGTGCAGGCGCGCCGGCCACTCGTTGCTAGCCACGCTTCGAGCGTACGGGGTCGACCCTTACGAACTTGCCCGGGTTTTCCGGCCGCGGGTCAGTTCAGCCGGTCACGTCGCAGACGAGCCAGCCGGTCTTGCGCACCACGGTGAAGGTCAGCTGCTGCTGGGCCGTCTTCTCGTCGTCGGTGCTCATGGTGAGCTGCACGCCGACCGTGGCCCGCTCGTCGGTCTGCCCCGAGACGGCCGGGTCGTTCCACCGGAAGGAGGGGGCGTCGTACTCGTTCGCGTACCCCTTGATCTGCTCGACCCGGGCCTCGAGCTTCTTCTCGTCGCGCGCCTCGCGGCAGACGACGTCCCCCGCGGTCCGCGGGTCCTGCTGGGTGTAGATCGCCGTCATGAACCTGTTGACGGCAGTCGCCGGGTCGGGCGCGCCCTTGCCGCTCTCGGCATTGCGGAGCAGCAGGTACGCCGAGACGGTGCCGCCGCCGAAGATGAGCAGGGTGAGGACCAGGGCCACCGCCACCCAGAACGGGCGCTTGTGCTTCGGCGGCGGGTCGAGCATGACCGTCTCGGTGGCGTGCGGGTCGAACGGCACCTCCCACGGGTGCGGCAACATGCTCAGCGGGATGGCCTCGGTGGGCTGGTCGTGCTGCACGCCGGGCTGCACCTCGGCCGGCGGGGAATGCTCCAGCGCCAGGTGGGGCGGCGGCTCGGTGCGCCACTCGCCGGGCTTCTCGTGGCGGGCGTGGAAGGGCTCGGTCGGCGGCGGCTGATGCCACACCGGCTCACCGATCAGCACCTCGGGCTCGGGGGGCTGCACCGCGAAGACCTGCGTGTCGCCGGACGGATCGAAACCGGTGGCGGGCTCGGCCGGATCCGGGTGGCCGGGCTCGCCGGGGTAGGCGCCGACCGGCGGCCACTCGGGCAGTTCGGCGGCCGGCGGGGCGTCGATGAAGTCGGACTCCGGCGCCTCCGCGGCGGCGATCGACGAGACCCGCGTCGTCTCGCCCTGCTGCGGTTGCGTCATCGTGCCCCCTCGGCCGGCGGAGTCGGGGCCGCGCCGCCCCGGTGCTCAGCGTAACGAAATCCGGACAGCCGCGAGGCAGCTCCGGCCGCCTGGCTAGGCTGTCGCCGTCGCCGGGCAGCCGCCCGGAGCGGCCCGTACGAGTGACAGGGAGCTGGACGAGCAATGCAGAAGTGGGAGTACGTGACCGTGCCGCTGCTGGTCCACGCGACCAAGCAGATCCTCGACAACTGGGGTGACGACGGCTGGGAGCTGGTGCAGGTCGTGCCCGGGCCCAACTCCGAGCAGCTCATCGCGTACATGAAGCGGGCCAAGTCGTGACCACGCCGGTGACCGGTGAGGGCGGCGCCGACGCGTACGCCCGCCTCGCCGAGCTGGGGCTGACCCTGCCGTCGGTCGTGCCGCCGCTCGCGTCGTACGTGCCGGCCGTGCAGTCCGGCAACTACGTCTACGTCTCCGGCCAGCTGCCGATGGTGGAGGGCAAGCTGCCGTACGTCGGCAAGGTCGGCGCGGACGTGACCGTGGAGCAGGGCACCGAGCTCGCCCGCTACTGCGCGCTGAACGCCCTCGCGGCGATCGACGCGCTGGTCGGCCTGGGCCGGCTCGTGAAGATCGTCAAGCTGACCGGCTTCGTGGCGTCGGCGGAGGGCTTCACCGGCCAGCCTGCCGTGGTCAACGGTGCCTCGAACCTCTTCGGTGACGTGCTGGGTGAGATGGGCCGGCACGCCCGCAGTGCCGTCGGCGTCTCCGAGCTCCCGCTGGGCGCGCCGGTCGAGGTCGAGGTCATCGCCGAGATCGCCTGACCCACCCCACTGCGTGTGGTTTTGCCGCCGCGTCGTGACCGCCGGTGACCGGATCGCACATCCGGTCCCCGGACGGTCAGCGCGGCGCGACGTACGATGCGGTGCATGGGGGCCGCCGAGGTCGTGGAGTTGCCGGGGTGGGCGACGCTGCTGCGTGCGCCCAACGCCGGGCCGATGACGCTGGACGGCACCAACACCTGGGTGTTGCGTGCCCCCGGGGCCGAGCACGGGGTCGTCATCGATCCCGGACCGCTGCGCGAGGGACATCTCGCCCGGATCGCCGAACACGGACCGTTCCTGTTCATTCTCGTCACGCACGGTCATCAAGACCATGTGGAGGGTGCCGCGCGCCTCTCCGGGCTGCTGGGCGGCACACCCGTTCTGGCGGCGGATCCGAAGCACGGCGTGCTCGCCGGGCCGGTGGGCCGCGACGAGCTGCTCGGTGGCGACGGGCTGGAGATCCAGGTGCTGGACACCCCCGGCCACACCCGTGACTCGATCTGCTTCCTGGTGGAGTGCGGTGGCGAGCGGGTCGTCTTCACCGGTGACACCATCCTGGGACGCGGCACGACCGTGGTGGCGTGGCCGGACGGCGACCTGGCGGCGTACCTGACGAGTCTGGAGCGGCTGGCGGCGTACGAGGGTGTGCGAATGCTTCCCGGGCACGGGCCGGCGCGGCCGGACTGCGCCGCGGTGGCCCGGGCCTATCTGACCCACCGGCAGGAGCGGCTCGGCCAGGTCCGCGCCGCGATCGCGGCCGGGGCCGATTCGGCCGAGGCGATCGTCGACGTCGTCTACCCGGACATCGCACCAAGAGTCCGTTTCGCGGCGATCTGGTCGGCGCGCGCGCAACTCGAATACCTGAGGCGGGAATCACAGCCCGCCCCGGAACAGTTGGACCCGCTGTGACCTGTCCTGTGTGTGGAACCGTCGCCGTTCCCGGTGCCCGTTTCTGCCACAACTGTGGTGCCGCCCTGCCCGCCGCGGCGACACTGCCCGCGGCCGAGCGGCGGATCGTCACCGTGCTCTTCGGCGACCTCTCCGACTTCACGTCCTGGTCGGAGGACCTGGACCCGGAACGCGTCGGCGCGGTCACCGACCGGGTGCTCGCCGCGCTGGCCGGTGCGGTCAAGACCTTCGGCGGGCACGTCGACAAGCTCACCGGCGACGGGATCATGGCCGTCTTCGGCGCGCCGGTCGCCCACGAGGACGACGCCGAGCGCGCGGTCCGGGCCGCCCTGAGCATGCAGCGCGCGGTCCGCCGCGTGCTGGACGACGAGCGGGGCGGCGGCGCGCCGCTGGGCCTGCGCGTCGGGCTCAACACCGGCGAGGTGGTCGCCGGCATCCAGGCCTCGATCGAGTACACGGTCATCGGCGACACGGTGAACACTGCCGCCCGGCTGGCCGACGCCGCGGCGGTCGGTGCGGTCTACGCGGGGTCGCGCACCTCGGCCGGCACCCGGCACGTCGCCTCCTGGCGGCAGTTGCGGGCGCTGCGGCTGAAGGGCAAGCGCGAGCCGGTGCCGGCGTACGAGCTGCTCGGTCTGCACGACGCGCCCGGCACCCGCTCGGGTCTCGGCGACGAGGCACCGTTCGTGGGCCGCGAGACCGAGCTGGGCCGGGTCTCCGGCCGGCTGGCCGAGGTCATCGACTCGGGCACGCCCCGGGTGATGGTGATGACGGCCGAGGCCGGTATCGGCAAGACCCGGTTCGCGGGCGAGGTCAAGCGGCTGGCAGCCGGTTACGACGTCGGCGCGGGCCGTTTCGCCACCCACACCGGGGCCCGGGTGCTGCGGGCGCGGTGCCGCGCGTTCGGTGAGCGCCGCCGGTTCGCGCCGCTGGCCGACCTCGTGCGCAAGTCCGTCGGCCTGCCCAAGGACGTGGCCGCGACGATGAACCGCACGGTGGTCGAGGAGCGGCTGCGCAAGCTCGTCGCCCGGCTCAGCCGCGACGGTGGGACTCTCGACCTGGACATCGACCGCCTGCTGGCCCTGCTCGGCTACGGCGAGGCCGTGGCCAACCCGGTGGGCCCGGCCGCGGTCGCGGAGTACCAGCCCACCGGAGGCGCCCGCCCGGAGACCGAGACCATCCCGGTCGCGGTCGCCGGCCTGCTCAGCGCCCTGGCCCGGGAGGCGCCGCTGGTCGTGATCGTCGACGATCTGCACGACGCGACCGCCGAGACCATCGACGCGCTCGGCGCGGTGCTGTCGCGGCTCGAGGGGCCGGTCGTGCTGCTGCTGCTCGGCCGCCCGGAGCTGGTCCGCACCGCGGGCGCGCTGACCCGGCTGGCCGACGCGGAGATCCACACCCTGCCGCCGCTGCGCGGGGCCGACGCGTCCCGGCTGCTCACCTCCTATCTCAACGGCGGCAAGCTGGCGCCGGCCGACGCCGACCGGCTGCTCGCCACCGCCCAGGGCAACCCGTTCTACCTGGCCGAGCTGGTCACGCTGCTGATGGAGCGCGGCGCGCTGATGCCCGCGGTGGGCGCGAACGCCGCCGGCAAGTGGCAGCTGGCCGACGGGTCGATGGGCAGCCAGCTGCTCTCCCGCGACCTCGCGGCGGTCCTCGCCGCCCGCATCGACGCGCTGCCGACCGAGCCGCGCTCGGTCCTGCGTGACGCCGCCGTCGTCGGTGACACCGTGCCCACCGGCGTCATCGAGGCCCTGCGGGAGCGGCGTGCACCGGCCGACGCCCGGCCGGGTGCGGTGGCCGCCGTCGAGCTGGAACGAGCCATCGACGAGCTGCTGCAACGGCGCATGCTGCACCGCGTCCGCGGCGGGTACGCGTTCAGCACCCCGCTGATGCGCGAGGCCGCGTACGCCGGGCTGGGCAAGGCCGACCTGGCCGACCGGCACGCGTACCTGGCGCGATGGGCTGCGCCCGAGACCGTGACGGCGCTCGGCTACGACGGCGCCGGCCGCCTCAGTCTGGGGGAGAACGAGCGCGACGCCTTCGTCGCCACCCACGCCGAGTGTGCGGTCGAGCTGGCCGACGCGGTCCGGCTGCGCCCCGACGCGACGGCCCGGGAGGTGGCCCCGCTGGGCGTCGCCGCCCTGGGCCGGATGGCCCGCCGCGCGCTGGCCAACATCGAACCGGCCGCCTCGATCGCGTACGCGGAACGGGCCGCCGCCATCGCCAAGGACGGCCTGCCGCTCTCCGACCAGCTGGTGCACGCCCGCGCGCTGCTGCGCCTGGGCCGGGCCAACGAGGCGCTGACCTACGGCGAGAAGATCGCCGGGAGCGCCGACGAGGAGCCGGTGTGCCGGGCCGAGGCGCTGCTGGTCGTCGGCCGGGCGCAGGAGGCGCTGGGCGACACCTCCCGGGCCGTCGCGGCCTGGCAGCAGGCGCTGGAGGTGGCGACCGAGGCCGAGCTGGCCCCGGAACGCGCCAACGCGATGCGCCGGCTGGGCATGGCCGACTTCCTGGCCGGCAAGCTGAGCCAGGCGAGCAGCCGGTTCGCGGCCGCGTACCAGGTCACGCTGACCGCCGGGGACCGGCACGGGCAGGCCTGGGCGCTGCAGAATCTGGCCTGGGTGACCACCACCCGGGGTGACTTCGCGGGTACGGACGCGGTGCTCGGCCGGGCCGCCCGCCTTTTCGCCGAGCTGGGTGACCCGGTGGGCCGCTCCTGGCTGCGCGGCACCACGGCGTTCGCCCGGTTGCTGGCCGGGCGCCTGCACGAGTCGCGCCGGCTGGCCCGGATCTTCCTGCCCTTCGGCGACCGGGTCGGCGAGGGCTGGGCGGTCGGCACGCTGCGCGCGGTCGAGGCGTACGCGGCAGCCGAGCTCGGTGACCTGGCCGAGGCGGACGGTGAGGCCCGCCGGGCGTACCGGGAGTTCGCCGCTGTCTCCGACGACTGGGGGCGCGGGCTGGCCCTGGTCGTGCGCGGGGCCATCGCCCGCGGCCTCAACGAGCCCGAGCACGCCGAGGACCTGCTCACGGACGCGCTCGCGTACGCCGACAAGACCGGCCACCCGTTGCTGCTCGGCATGGCCGGCACCCTGCGCGGCTTCGTGGCGCTGCAGCGCGGCGACGTGGAGGCGGCCGAGGCGGACGCCCGCCGGGTGATGACCGCGGTGGAGCCGCACAATCCGCTCGCGCCGGCCCAGGTCGGGCCGCGGGTGCTGCTCGCCGAGGCGCGACTGCGGGCCGGCGACGCCGCCACCGCGGTCGGGCTGCTCGCGCCGATCGCCAGTGACACCGGTGGCTCCCTGCTCTTCTCCCGCCGGCACGCGCTCGCGTCGTACGCGTCCGCCCTGCTCGCCGACGGTCACGTCGAGGCGGCGGCGACCTGGATCCGGCGCGCCCGGGAGGTGCCGGCGGAGGACGTGCGCAGCGGAGTGGTCGCGGCGATGGTCCTCGCCCGGGTGAACGCGGCGGCCGGCTCGCTGGAGCTCGCGCGGGCGGCGGCGGACGAAGCGGTGCTGCTGGCGTACTCCTCGGAACAGGTCAGTGAACGGGTGGCGGCGGAGGAACTGAGGGATGCATTGGCACATTCCATCGTGGAACCGCCGGAATCTGTCGCGTACGCGTCTGACGTGCCGGGATGAACCCGGCGCCCGGTCGCGTATTTTCTAACCCGTGACCGACAACCCGCCTGGCCGCCTCCCCGCGCCGTACGTGCCTGGCATGTCCGGCTTGACGGTTATGGCACGCGGTGGGTACGCCACCGTCTACCGCGCGACCCAGGATTCCGTCGGTCGTGACGTCGCCATCAAGGTCGAGAACAGAACGCTGGACAACGCCCGGGACCAGGCCCGCTTCCTGCGCGAGGCCAAGGCGGCCGGGCGGATGTCCTCACACCCGCACGTCGTGGACCTCTTCGACGTCGGGGTGACCGTCGACCAGCACCCGTACCTGATCATGGAACTCTGCGACGGGTCGTACCTGGACCGGATGCGGGTGTCCCCGCTGACCGCGGCCGAGGCCCGCGACCTGGGCGTGAAGATCGCGGACGCGCTGGTGCACTCGCACGCCAACGGGGTGCTGCACCGCGACGTCAAGCCGGCCAACATCCTGTACTCGCATTTCAACCCGGCCGTGCTCGCCGACTTCGGGCTGGCCGTGCTCGGCGAGATGCGCGACTCGTCGGTCACCCTCGAGGTGCTCACCCCGGCGTACGCCCCGCCCGAGATGTTCTCGCACGCCGAGCCGTCCGGCGCGGTCGACGTGTACGCGCTGTGCGCCACCCTCTACGCCGTGATGCGCGGCCGGCCGCCGCGCTGGGAGTCCGACCGCAGTCCCAGCCTGATCACCCTGATGGACCTGTTCGACCAGCCCATCCCGGAGCTGCCGGGCGTGCCCCGGGCGCTCACCGAGATCCTGCGGTACGGCATGGCCAACGACCCCCGGGCCCGGCCCACCGCGGAGCAGTTGCGGGAGATGCTCGGCGGCCTGCACCTGAGTCCCGGCAGCCACCAGGTCCCGCCGACGGTCTACCGCGCGTCGACGTTCCAGCCGCCGGAGCCGCGGCCGATGCCCCGCAACCCGCGGCCGGTGCCCCCGGTGTCGCCGACCCGGGAGGTGCACGCGGCCGACGAGACGCCGACCGTGCACACCGAGGGCCGCAAGCGGGCCAAGCGCAAGTGGCTCTTCGGCGGCTTCGGTGTGTTCCTGCTGATCGCGACCTCGCTGGGCGGCGCCTGGCTGGCGTCCGCGCACGGCCCGAAGGTGCGGTCGTTCGCCACCCGGCTGGCCGCCCCGGCGACCTCCACCGTGCCCGCGGCGCTGTCCCGGCTCCCCGGCTGTGCCGCTGCCACCGCCCACTGTCCCGAGCAGGTGGAGTGCTACACCCGGCGGGCCGACGGCGGCCGAACCGCCCGCAAGGTCTCGTGCACCCGGCCGCACAGCTGGGAGGTCTTCGCGATCGGGCGGCTGCCGTCCGGTGTGGAGCCCCACGACCGGGACGCGGTCACCACCGACCCGATCGTGCGCAAGGTGTGCAGCACGGCGACCTTCCGCCGGACCACGACCCGCACAGACAGCACCGAGTGGGCGTTGTCGGTGCTGCCGCCGACCAGCACCGACCGCACCTTCCGCTGCCTGGCCGGTCAGGGCCTGGACCAGCTCCGCGGGCCGGTGCTGGCCCGCGGCTGAAGCTCCTCACTCAGGGTCGAGCACTGCCAGCAGCTCGCCGGTGTCGACCTCGGCGCCCGGCTGCACCGGCAGCGAGGCCACCACGCCGGCCGATGGCGCGTGCACCGGGTGCTCCAGTTTCATCGCCTCCAGCGTCAGCAGCAGCTCACCGGCGCGCACCCGCTGACCCGGCACCACCAGGACCCGGCGCACCGCACCGGGCAGCGGGGCGATCAGCGAGCCCTCGGTGGTCTCCGGGGCCGGCAGCGGGAAACGGGACAGCTCACGCAGCGTCACCGAGCCCTCCGGGCTGTCCACGTAGGAGATGTCACCCACCCGGTGCACCTTGAGGCTCAGCCGGATGCCGTTGACGTCCAGGTCGACGCGGCCGCCGTCGGCGTGCACCACCACCGTGGGCGGGTGGTCGTCGAGCGTCGGGGCCTGACCCAGGCCCGCCAGGTCCAGCTCCTCGGGGTCCACCGCGCGGACCCACCAGCCGGCCAGCTCGCCGTGCCGGTTCATCCGGTAGCCGACCTCGACCGGGCCGGCCGGGCCGTCGTACACGGCGGTCTGCGAGCCGGAGGGGACGTTGCGCCAGCCCGACGGCAGGGACTGCAGCACCGGGGCGGTCGCCCGCCGGGCCGCGGCACCCGCCAGTGCGGCGGCCAGGCAGGAGATGCGCACCGCGTCCACCGAGGACAGCAGCGGGGCGAAGACCTCCGGATGCCGGTCCAGGAACCCGGTGTCCACGTCGCCGATCCGGAACGCCTGGTGCCGCAGCACCCGCACCAGCAGGTCCCGGTTGGAGACCACGCCGTGCAGCTGGGTCCGGGTCAGCGCCGACGCGAGCATCCGCGCCGCCTCCTGCCGGGTCGGGGCCCAGGCGACCAGCTTGGCCAGGGTGGAGTCGTGGAACACGCCGACCACGGTGCCGTCCATCACGCCGGCGTCCAGGCGCAGGCCGGGCTGGGGCAGCGGGCGGAACGAGCCGGCCACGTCCGGGACGGCGAAGCGGTGCAGCGTGCCGGAGGCGGGCAGCCAGGCGTACGCGGGGTCCTCGGCGCAGATGCGTACCTCGATGGCGTGCCCGCGGATCGGCGGCGGACCGGGCATCGGCAGGCTGCCGCCCTCGGCCACCAGCAGTTGCAGGCGGACCAGGTCGTAGCCGGACACACACTCGGTGACCGCGTGCTCGACCTGCAGGGTGGGGGTCAGCTCCAGGAACCAGAAGTCGCCGTGCTCGTCGAGCAGGAACTCCACCGCGCCGGCGCCGACGAAGCCGATGGCCCGTACCGCGATGATCGCGGCCCGGCACAGCTCCTCGCGCAGCGCGGGATCGACCGCCGGGGACGGCGTCTCCTCGATGATCTTCTGGTAGCGACGTTGCACCGAGCACTCGCGCTCGCCGAACGGCACCACAGCCCCGTGCGCGTCCGCGATGATCGGCACCTCGATGTGCCGCACGTTCTCCACGTACGGCTCGCAGAACACCGTGTCGCCGGTCTCCTGGCGGGTCGAGGAGATCGCCTCGGCCAGCGTCACCGGGTCGCGGACCACCCGCATGCCCTGCCCGCCCTGGCCGGTCGCCGGCTTGATCAGCACCGGGAAGTCGGTGATCTCGGCCGGGTCGGTCAGCGTCGGCAGCACCGGCACCCCGGCCTCCGCCACCATGGCCTTGGTCTCGATCTTGTCCTGCACCGTGCCCAGCGTCTTGGCCGGCGGGCCGACCCAGATCATCCCGGCGTCGGCGACCTCGGCGGCGAACCCGGGGTCCTCGGCCAGCCCGCCGTCACCCGGATGGATGGCGTTCACGCCGGCCCGCTTGGCCGCCGCGATGATCAGGTCACCCCGCAGGTACGTCGACTCCGCGGTGTTGCCGGACAGATGGACGGCGTAGTCGGCCTCGGTGACATGCGGCGCGTCGGCGTCGGCATCGGAGTAGACGGCGACCGTCTCGATACCGACCAGGCGGCAGGTGGCGAAGACCCGGCGGGCGATCTCACCGCGGTTGGCCACCAGAAGACGTCGGATCACTGGTCTACCTTTCAGGGACTTCAGGGTCGGAAGACGCCGACGTGCTCGGCGCCCTCGACAGCCGCGCTGTGCACGGCGGACAGGCAGAGACCGAGCACCGTACGGGTGTCGCGCGGATCGATGACGCCGTCGTCGGGCAGCTTCCCGAGCGGGGGTGAACCGTCCGCGGGCCGTTCCACCGGCCAGCTGAACAGGAACCGCGGCTCGTACGCGCGGCCGTAGATGCCGCCCGACTCCTCGGCGGGCCGGGCCCCGATCATCAGGGTCAGGTGCGGCACGGTCGACTTGGCGACGGCGTGCACCAGCGGGGCACCGTGGCGCACGTCCGCGGCCTCGTGGGCCTCGGCGGCCGGCGCGCCGGTGTACTGCACGAACAGCAGGGACGTGGCCGTCGCGTTGGCGAGCTGGATGAAGTGCACGGCCTTCTGGGTCTCGGCCGGTGAGAAGGCCCCGCCCAGGTTGGCCAGCACGCCGATCGGGTAGCCGTGCAGCTCGCCCCAGCCGGTGACCAGCGCGGTGCCCTGGGTCGGCTTGAACTCGTCGAAGTCGCTGCCGTCGAGGATCCGGGCCAGCACCTCGCGCGGCTCGAACACCGTCGCCGGGTCGGCCCCGGCCATGCTCAGCAGGTCCTCGGCGTCGTACTTGGGCGGGTTGGGCGGGAAGCAGCGCGGCGCCGGGCCGCGCTTGCGCCAGTTGAACCGCCGGACGCACTGGCGGGCCAGGCGCAGCCCGTCGCGCTCGTCCTCGGCCAGCTGGTCCGCCGGTCCGGTGACCCCGGCCGGGACCGTGGGCGCGCTGCGCACCTCGGGCGCGGGCCGGCCGTTGGCGCCGGCCGCGCGCACCGGCTGCGGGTGGATGGTGAGCATCTTGGCGTGCCCGCGCACCATGATCGTGTAGTCGGAGAGGGCGGGCAGGTAGGCGGCGTCGCCGGTCGTCGCGCCGAAGACCACGCAGACCGTCGGGACCCGGTCGGCGGTGAGCTGGCTCAGGTCGCGGGCGATGGCCCCGCCCGGCGGCGGGCCCGCCGGGGCGGCCGCGCCCGTGGACTCCACGAGGTTGACCAGCGGCAGGCGGTTGACCGAGGCGATCCGGGCGGCCCGCCGGATCTTCTCCACCGTGTACGGGTTGACCGCGCCTCCGTCCACCGTGGGGTCATTGGCGATGACCACGCACTCGACGCCCTCGACCACGCCGATGCCGGTGACCACGCTGGCGCCGATCGGGAACTCCGAGCCCCAGGCCGCGACCGGGGACAACTCCAGGAACGGGCTGTCCTGGTCGAGCAGCATCTCGACGCGCTCGCGGGGCAGCAGCTTGCCGCGCGCGTGGTGCCGGGTCACCCACTTCTCGCCGCCGCCCGCGCGGGCCGCCTCCAGCGCCGCCTCGAGCTCCGCCAGCCGCTCCAGCATCGCGCTACGGCTCTGCAGGTAGGCCGGGTTGCGCGGGTCGATCGCGGTCTCGAGCACGGTCACGGGATCACCTCTGCCCTGCCCTGCGCTGCACGCCCGCCACCATCTTCAAAACCCCGCGCCTCTCGCCCGTGTAGTGCCTCTCGACCACCTCCGTAACGAGCGGCCGACCGGGTGCGACACGGATCATGAGAGGGCGGCTTTGTCCCCTGATCAGGTGGGTGGACACGCCGTTGAGGGGCCGCCCATCAGGACGGCCCCTCGTCGTGCTTTCGTCGCTGTGCCGGTCAGACCCGCGCGCGGCGGGCGAGCCTCTCCGGATCCAGGATGATGACGCTCTTGCCGTCCAGCCGCAGCCAGGCGCGGGACGCGAAATCCGCCAGCGCCTTGTTGACCGTCTCCCGGGAGGCGCCGACGAGCTGCGCCAGCTCCTCCTGGGTGAGGTCGTGCGTCACGCGCAGCACGCCACCGTCGCGGGTGCCGAAGCGGCCCGCCATCTGCAGCAGGTTCTTCGCCACCCGGCCGGGCACGTCGGTGAAGATCAGATCGGCCAGTGCGTCGTTCGTCCGGCGCAGCCTGCGGGCGAGCACCCGCAGCAGCTGCTCGGCGATCTCCGGCCGGTTGTTCAGCCACGGGCGCAGCGACGACTTCTTCAGCCGGGCCAGGCGCGTGTCGGTCACCGCGGTGGCCGTGGCCGTCCGCGGACCGGGGTCGAACAGGGACAGCTCACCGAGCATGTCCGACGGACCCATGATCGAGACGAGGTTCTGCCGGCCGTCCGCGGCCCGGCGACCAAGCTTGATCTTGCCGGAGAGAACGATGTAAAGGCTGTCACCCGCCTCGCCCTCATTGAAGACGACGTCGCCCTTACGGACCTCGATCGTCTCCATCTCCTTGGCGAGTGCCTCGGCAGCCTCCGGGTCAACGCCCTGGAAGATCCCGCTGCGAGCCAGTACCTCATCCATCGCTGTACCTCCGAATACGCGCTTCGCCGCGCTCGATCAGTCTAGGCGCACGCGGGCCGTAAACGGGCGGCACCCCTCGATCCAGATCTCGCAGCGTAACCGGTCGTGCCCCGGACGTCGAAAGAATCGTCGCTCTCGGTGAGCAAGGACGGGCCGTTCGTCGGTCGCCCCCGCCTGTCGGCCGACGGTATCGTCCTCGTCGATGAATTCCCACCCCCCGCCGCGCCGCCCCGGCCTGTTCGGCCGCCCCGCCCTGACCGTCACCCTCGCTGTCGCCGTGCTCGCGGGCGCCGGCCTCGGTGGCATGGCTCTGGCCGATCGGGGATCCGACACTCCCGCCCCGACCTGGCAGGCACCTCCCGCCTCCGCTGCCGCCCGGGCACAGACCTCGGCCTCGGCCGGGCAGCCCGAGCCGGAATCGGCCCCGGCCGGGGACTCGTTCACGTTCTCGGCCACCGGCGACATCATCATGGGCAGCGCGCCCAATAAGCTCCCGGCGAACGGCGGCAAGGGCTTCTTCGACTCGGTCCGTGCGGGCCTGCAGTCGGACCTGGTGATGGGCAACCTCGAACAGCCGCTCACCGGCGACACCGGCTCGTCGAAGTGCGGCAGCCCGCCCCGGGCCAACTGCTTCGCCTTCCGCTCGCCGCCGGCGTACGCCCAGCACCTGGTCGACGCCGGGTTCCAGCTGCTGAACACGGCCAACAACCACTCCAAGGACTTCGGCGCGCAGGGCTACAAGAACACGGTCCGGGCCCTGGAGAAGGCCGGGCTCGAGCACACCGGGGCCGAGGGACAGATCACCGTCGTGGAGGTCAAGGGGATCAAGGTCGCGGTGGTCGGCTTCTCCTCGTACGCGGGCGCGAACAACCTCAACGACCTCGACGCCGCCCGGACCGTGATCGAGGAGGCCGCCGGACAGAGCGACGTCGTGGTGGTGCAGGTGCACATGGGCGCCGAGGGCTCCGACAAGGTCCACGTACGGCCGGGCAACGAGTCCTTCTTCGGCGAGAACCGGGGCGACCCGATCAAGTTCTCCAAGACGGTCATCGACGCGGGCGCGGACGCAGTGGTCGGGCACGGGCCGCACGTGCTGCGCGGCATGCAGTTCTACAAGGGCAAGCTGATCGCGTACAGCCTGGGCAACTTCGCCGGTGGCGGGAAGACGCTCAGCAGCGACGGGGTCCTCAAGTACGGCGGCATCCTGCACGTGTCGCTGACCCGCGACGGTGGGTTCGCCGGCGGCAAGTTCCTGTCGACGTACCTGGACAGCACCGGCAAGCCCGTCCGGGACAGTGCGAAGGAGCGCGGCCGGGACCGGGTCCGGGAGCTCTCGGCGGACGACTTCGGTGACTCCGCCGCGACCATCGGTGAGGACGGATCCATCACGGAGCCCCGGTGACGGGTAGGTGACCCAGGGCGGTCGTGGGTGCGACGTACTCTTGCTCGCGTGAGTCGTCCCGTCGTCGCCGCCACCGCAGGTGCGGCCGTGCTCGCCCGGTCGGTCAAACGCTTCGCCGGGGAGACCCCGATCGGGCGGAAACGCCGGGCCCGCAAGATGGCCCGGCTGTTGGCCGAGACCCACCCCGACGCGCACTGCGAGCTCGACTTCAGCACCCCGCTGGAGCTGGCGGTCGCCACCATCCTGTCGGCGCAGTGCACCGACAAGAAGGTCAACGAGGTCACCCCGACGGTCTTCGCCAAGTACCGCTCGGCCACCGACTATGCCGCCGCGGACCGCGCCGAGCTCGAGGTGATCCTGCGGCCGACCGGCTTCTTCCGGGCCAAGACCGACTCGCTGATCAAGCTCGGTCAGGCGCTGCTGGAGCGGCACGACGGTGAGCTGCCCGGCCGGCTGGAGCAGCTGGTCGCGCTGCCGGGGATCGGCCGCAAGACGGCGAACGTGATCCTGGGCAACGCCTTCGACGTCCCCGGCATCACCGTCGACACGCACTTCCGCCGGCTGGTGAACCGCTTCGGCTGGGTCGACGAGGAGGACCCGGTCAAGATCGAGTTCCTGGTCGCGGACCTCATCGAGAAGCGCGACTGGACGATGCTGTCGCACCGGATCATCTTCCACGGGCGCCGGGTCTGCCACGCCCGCAAGCCCGCGTGCGGCGCCTGCACCCTGGCGACGATGTGCCCGTCGTACGGCACCGGCCCGACCGAGGCGGCCCCGGCGGCGAAGCTGCTGAAGGGCCCGCGCGCGAAGGAGCTGGCGGTCCAGGCCGGTCTCGACCCGGACCTGGTGCCGGACGCGGCCGTCATGACGCCGGAGGCCCCGTGAGCCGAGTGCGGGGCGGGCGGATGCCGGCGCGGTGGCTGACGCCGCCCCTGGCGCTGCTGCTCGCCGCGTGCACGGCCACCGAGGCGCCGCCACCGACAGCCGCCGAGGACGCCGCGTCACCTTTCACCGACTGCGCTGCCCTCACCGCGCCGCTGTTTTCCTCGGCACCCCCGTCTTCCGCGACCTCGGCTTCCTCCGCGGGGACGCCGAAGTCCGCGGCCTCGGCGTCTTCCGCGGCCCTGCCTTCCGCGGCCCTGCCTTCCGCGGCCCTGCCTTCCGCGGCCCTGCCTTCCGCGGCCCTGCCTTCCGCGGCTCTGCCGTCCGTGGGGCCGTCGGGCTCCGCGGGTCCGGCGGTGGCCGGAGCCGCTGCTGATCTACCGGATGTCTCGCTGCCGTGTTTCACCGGCGGCAGCCCGGTCCGGCTCACCGCTCTGCGCGGGCCGGCAGTGATCAACCTGTGGGGCTCGTGGTGCGGGCCGTGCCGGGAGGAGCTGCCCGTCATGCAGGCGCTGGCCGATGCCACCGCCGGCCGGCTACAGGTGATCGGCGTCGACACCCGGGACTCCCGGGACGCCGGTGCGTCGTTCGCCGCGAGCCGGGGCGTCTCGTTCCCGACTCTGTTCGACCCCGACCAGCAGCTGCTCACCGCGCTGGGCAAGGTCGCCCTGCCGGTCACCGTGTTCGTCGCCGCCGACGGCAGCCGCGAGCTCTACACCGGCGAGGCCCTCGACAAGCCCGCCCTCGGCGCCCTGGTGCGGACCCACACCGGCGTGACGGTGACCGGGTGAGCGGGCCCCGGAACGGCCTCCCCGGCTGGTGGGAGCCGCTGCTGACCCGGGTGCGGTCCGCGCGTACCGAGGATTTCACCACCATGCGCCTGCCGGCGAGCGGCGGCCGGGCCAGCGCGGTCCTGGTGCTGCTCGGCGAGCAGCAGCCGGGCGAGCCCGACCTGCTGGTGCTGCAGCGGGCCGCCACCATGCGCAACCACGCCGGGCAGGCCGCCTTCCCCGGCGGTGCGGCCGACCCCACCGACGCCGACCCGGCCGCCACCGCCCTGCGTGAGGCGAACGAGGAGGTCGGGCTCCACCCGGCCAGCGCGACCGTGCTGGCCACCCTGCCGGAGCTCTACATCCCGGTCAGCCGCTTCGTGGTCACCCCGGTGCTGGCCTGGTGGCACGCCCCGCACCCGGTCCACGTGCGGCAGCCCGCCGAGGTCGCGCACGTGGCCCGGCTGCCGGTCGCCGAGCTGGTCGACCCCGCGAACCGGATCCGGGTACGCCACCCGAGCGGCTGGGTGGGCCCGGCGTTCCAGGTGCGCGGCATGCTCGTCTGGGGCTTCACCGCGGGGGTCGTCTCGGCCCTGCTGGACATGGCCGGCTGGACCCGGCCGTGGCAGCCCGGCCGGCTCATGGAACTGCCCGACACCCCGGTCGCCGTGCCGGCCGCCTCCGACGAGGTGGTCTCGTGACCGTCACTTCTACTCTGAGCGAGTGCTTGTGGTCGATGGAATCCTGATCCTGCTCATGCTGGTCTTCGCGATCAGCGGTTACCGGCAGGGTTTCGTCATCGGTGCGTTGTCCTTCGGCGGCTTCTTCAGCGGTGTGCTGATCGGCCTGCAGGTGGGTCCGCTGATCGCCAACCAGTTCGCGGACGGCACGGTGCGACTGGTCGTCTCGCTGGTGTCGATCTTCGCGCTGGCCGTGCTCGGGCAGACCCTGGCGGGCTGGTTGGGCACCCGGCTGCGCCGCTCGATCAGCAGCCCGCCGCTGCAGCGGCTGGACGACGCCGGCGGCGCGGTGGTCTCGCTCGTCGCCGTGCTGCTGGTGGCCTGGCTGATCGCCGTACCGCTGGGGTCGACGCCGTTCCCCGGGATCAACAAGCAGGTGCGCAGCAGCGCCGTGCTCAACGGCATCAACTCGCTGATGCCGGAGCAGGCCCAGGCCCTCTCGGCCGGGCTGCGTGAATCGCTGAACACCAACGGCTTCCCGGACGTCTTCGGCGGCCTGGCCCGGACCAACGCGCGCGAGGTCGCCGCCCCGGACCCGGCGCTGGCCAAGGCCCCGGTGGTGGTCAACTCGCGCAAGTCGGTGATCAAGGTGCTGGGCACCGCGCCGAGCTGCTCGCGCCGCATCGAGGGCTCGGGCTTCGTGTACGCCGACGAGCGCGTCATGACCAACGCGCACGTGGTGGCGGGCACCCGCAATGTGCAGGTGGAGACGACGAACGACCGGCTGGACGGCAAAGTCGTGGTCTACGACCCGGAACGCGACCTGGCGGTCATCTACGTGCCGGGCCTGCGGGCACCGGTGATGCCGTTCGTGAAGAAGCCGGCCGGGACGGGTGCCAACGCGGTCGTGCTGGGCTATCCGCTGGACGGCCCGTACGACGCGCAGTCGGCCCGGGTCCGCGAGGTCAGCAACATCACCGGCCCGGACATCTACGACTCGGGCGACGTGACCCGGGAGATCTACACGATCTACGCGAAGGTCCGCAGCGGCAACTCCGGCGGCCCGCTCGTGGCCCCGAACGGCGACGTGCTCGGCGTGATCTTCGCGGCGGCGGCCGACGACCAGACGGTGGGCTTCGCCCTGACGGCGGCGGAGGCCTCGGGCACCGCGCGGCTCGGCGTCGAACGCACCCGCGGCGTCAAGACCGGCGACTGCGCCTAGTTTTCGGCGGGTGCCACGGGCTGGCGCAGGATCGTGCGGAGCTTCCCCGGGGCCACCCGGCGGGCGTCGCTGAGGTAGATCTCGTGGTGCCGGCCGACCGGGCGCAGACCCTGGGCGGGCAGGTACTCGTCGTGCAGGTAGGCCAGGATCGGGCCCTCGTCGTCGTACGAGCCGAGGTGCAGGGTCTGCAGGCAGCGACCCTCGTCGAGCTCGACGGGCCGCAGCAGCCCCTCGGGATCTCGGCCCTTGGCGTGGGCCTGCTCGATGGCCGTGGCCAGGATGCGTTCGTCGAGCCAGTCCGGCTGGCGGATCAGCATCCGCCACGACCAGCGGTCCTTCTCGCGGGTCCGGAAGGTGCTCATGTCGTCGGCCCACCACAGACCTTCGAGCGGCATGACGACGTAGTCGCGGTCCAGGTCGTTCTTGCTCAGGAACTTGGCGGCGTAGGACGCGGTGAACAACGCCTCGACGGCCTGCTGGTAGCTCGGGGAGCCTGGGCGACCGCTGCCGTCGACGGCGAGGTAGCGCATGGCGGGGACCTCGACCTCGGCGTACCTGCCGGTCGGCGAGGCGTAGAGGGCGTGCTGGTCGCGCTTGAGGTCAGTTTTGGACATCCGGGGCCTCCAGGGACTCGACGGTGCGCCGGACCCAGCCGTGCTCGGCGTCCAGCATGGCCAGGGCGTAGTCGAACAGGGCGGCGACCGCCGGTGGGGCGCCGGCGGCCTGCTGGTCGCGGTGGGCGGTCAGCCGGTCGAGCTCGGCGGTGATCGCGCGGCTGCGGGCGTGCAGGGCCGCGACGGTGGCCGCCGGTTCGAGCATCGGGGCGTTCGCCAGGCCGATCAGCACCGGTGGGTGCGGCGGGGACAGGGTCGCCAGCGCGCTGCGGGTGGCCTCGGCGGTGAGCTGCCGGCCGGTGCTGGTCGGCGTGTAGACGCGGCGTCGCTGGTCGCCCGGGCCGACCGGCGTGATGAGGCCGTCGGTCTCCAGCTTGCGCAGCAGGTAGTAGAGCGAGGAGAACGCGATGGGGGTCCATTCGCGCATGCCGCGGGCGGCGATGACCTGGTCGAGGTCGTAGCCGTGCCGGGGGCGCTCGCAGAGCAATCCCATGACGAGCAGTTCGGCGGGGGTGAGCTCGCGACCCATGCGATTACTCTAGCGCTGGAGTAAAAGTAGGGTGCCGGGTATGTCGACGCCGCACTCCGCCGATGTTCTGGCGGCTCTTCGCGATTTCGTGGCCCGTCTCGACGGGCTGGATCCGGCGGCCCCGCTGGTGGGTGAGCTGGTGGTCAGGCTCGGGGACGGGACGGAGCGGCTGCCGCTGCGGCTGCCGGTGGCCCGGGCGTTGACCGAGGCGCTGCGCGGCTACCACGACCCGCGGGACCGGGGAAGCTGTGCGCACTGTGCGACCGGCCGGCTCGACGACGACTTCGTCTGCCGCGACTGCGGGATCGTGAACGGGCTCTTCGGCCGGACGGTCGCCGCGTTCGTCGCCGCGGCACCGGAGGATCCGGAGCCGGCGCAGCCGCGCGGGATCGCACCCGCGGGACGGCCTGACGGCACCCTGGGCGACTGAAGGCGCGGCGGGAAGCGTTCCGGTCAGGCGACGCGGGCGAAGCGGCGGAACGTCAGGATCGCCGCCACGACGGACAGCAGGAACAGCAGGCCCGCCGCTCCCCAGCCGCGTGATGAGGTCGGGGACTCAGCGTCGCCCGCACGGGCCGCCGTGCCGTGGACGCCGGGGACACGTGCGCCCACCACGGCGTTGTTCGGCGCCGACTGGGCCTGGCCCGAGGCCGGGGCGTTGCCGAAGCCGGCGATGCCCGGTGAGGCCGTGGTGTCCAGCGGGTTGCGCACCACCGCCGGCACCTCGGCGGTCAGCGCGCCCGTCGGGTCGACCAGGCCGTAGCCGTACTGGCCGTCGCGGCCGGCCGGGCCGCGGTCCTCGGCCGTCTTGATGATGCGGTTGACGACCTCGGCCGCCGACATCGAGGGCCAGCGCGAGCGGACCAGCGCCGCGGTGCCGGAGACCATCGGCGCCGCGAAGCTCGTGCCCTGCACCCGCCAGTAGCCACCCGGGCGCGCGCCGACCAGCTGGGTCGCCGGGGCGGTCACCACCGTCTCCTTGCCCGTGATCGAGCCCGACCACAGCACGTCACCGGCCTTCTCCATGCCCGCCACCGCGATGACGCCGGGCTCGCGGGCCGGATACCAGACGCCCGAGGTGGTCGAGGCGTTGGCGTTGCCCGTGCAGGCCACCACGACCACGTCCTTGGCGAAGGCGTAGTCCAGGGCTGCGGCCAGGGCCGGGCTGCTGCCGTTGCCGCCGAGGGACAGGTTGATGACGCGGGCGCCGTGGTCGACCGCCCAGCGCACGCCCTTGGCGACGATCAGCGCGTCGTCGTAGCGGTTCTCCCGGTCCAGGACGCGGACCGGGAGGATCTTGGCTTTGGGGGCGATGCCGACCACGCCGGCCTCGTCGTCGCCGCGGCCGGCGATGAGCGCGGAGACCGTGGTGCCGTGCCCGACCAGGTCGGTGTCGCCGTCGCCGCCGGCTTCCACCAGGTCGAGGCCCGGCAGCACCTGGCCCTGCAGGTCCTTGTGCCCGGCGTCGACGCCGGAGTCGATCACGGCCACCGTGACGCCCGCGCCGGCCGCGTACGTCCAGGCGCCCCGCACGTTCAAGGTCTTGAGGTGCCACTGCTCGGCGCGCACCGAGTCGCCCAGCCAGGGCTCCGGCTCGGTGAGCGGGCCACTCAGCGGGCCCGCGACCGTGGCGGTGGGCTCGACCTCGGCCTTGGCCGCAGCGGGCACGCCGCTGAGGCCGGCGCACAGGCCCGCGACGGTGGTGACGGCGGCGAGCCGGACGGGCAGATACCGGGCGTTCACCAACGGGCACCGTCGCAGGACCGACGGCATACGGCATCGTCGCGCCTCGATGGGCGGGACGCACGCGGTGCTTCGCTCACAGCGCTCACTGGCGGCATGACCATTCTGATGATGGACGGTCGATGCTGGGAGATTACTCCGAATCCGCGCGTTGTTGCTGGGGTCTGTCGATGCGGATCGCACCACGAGTGTGACCGCGCAGGTCGCAGGCTCAGTACGGCGGCAGATGCGACAACTGGATCAACCGCACTCCCTCACGCCGAGTCATCAGGCGACCACGCCCTGGTGGCATCAGGGTCGGCCGGATCGGCCCGATGAGCGCTCCCTCGTCGCTGGGCCCGGACATCACCAGGCCCGGCGACGACAGCTCGCGCAGCCGCTGGATCACCGGGTCGTACATCGCCCGGCCGGCCCCGCCCGCCCGCCGCGTGACGATCAGGTGCAGGCCGACGTCGCGGGCCTGCGGGAGGTACTCCACGATCGGCTGCAGCGGGTTGGTCGGGCCGGAGGCGATCAGGTCGTAGTCGTCGACCAGCACGAACAGCTCCGGACCGGTCCACCAGGACCGCTCGCGCAGCTGCTGGGCGGTGACGTCCGGGCCGGGCAGCCGGCGTTCCATGTAACCGGCCACCGACTCCATCAGCTCGAGCGTCTTCGCGGCCTGGATGCCGTAGCCGATCCGGTGGTCGGACTCGGGCAGGTCCATCAGGCTGCGCCGGTAGTCGACCAGGATCAGCCGGGCCTCCTCGGGCTGGAACCGGCGCATCACGGTGGTGGCGAGCGCCCGCAGGAACGACGACTTTCCGCACTCGGCGTCGCCGAAGAGCAGGAAGTGCGGGTCACCGGCGAAGTCGATCTCGACCGGCTGCAGGTCCGACTCGGCGATGCCGATCGGCAGGCGCAGCCCGGTGGACCGGGACAGGTCGATGTCCGCGTACGGCAGTGACGGCGGCAGCAGCCGCACCCGCGGTGCCACCGGCCCGGTCCAGTTGGTCGCGATCATCTTGACCAGCTCGGCCGTCTCGCCCGCCCCGCTCAGCTCCGGCCGCACGGTCAGCAGGTGCAGGCTCTTGTTCTTGTCCGTGGGGTGCTCGATCAGGCCCCGGCCGGCCTTCTCCGGCACGTTGACCGCCGCGCGCCGGTTCACCATCGAGTCGGTCGGGTCACCGAGGCGCAGCTCGACCCGGGAGCCGAACAGGTCGCGGATCGCCGGCCGGAAGTCCATCCAGCGCGGGGCGCTCGCGACCACGTGGATGCCGTACGACAGGCCGCGGGTGGCGATGTCGGTGATCACGCCCTCGAGCTCGTCGTAGTCCTTGCGCAGGGTGGTCCAGCCGTCGACGACCAGGAACACGTCGCCGAACGGGTCGGGGTCGGCGCCGTTGTTCAGCCCGGCGTGGGCCGCGCGGCGCCGCCGGTACGACGACATGGAGTCGATGCCCAGCTCGCCGAAGCGGGCCTCCCGGGTGGCGAGCAGGGTGGAGACCTCGCCGACCGTACGCCGCACGCCGACCGAGTCGAGCCGCCCGTAGACACCGCCGACGTGCGGGAGGTCCTTGAGCGTGCCCAGCGAGCCACCGCCGAAGTCCAGGCAGTAGACCTGCACCTCGGCCGGGGTGTGGGTGAGCGCCAGCCCGCAGATGAGCGAACGCAGCGCGGTCGACTTGCCGGACTGGGCGCCACCGACGACGGCCACGTGTCCGGCGCTGCCGCTCAGCTGCAGCCACATGACGTCGCGCAGCTGCTCGCGCGGCTTGTCGATCAGCGCGACGGGCACCTGCAGGGCGCCGTGCAGCTCGGGGTTGGCGAAGGCGAGGCCGCGGACCGGGTCCACGGTCACCGGGCCGAGCAGCTCGTCCAGCGCGGCCGACTGGTTCAGCGGCGGCAGCCACACCTGGTGGGCCGGCGGGCCCTGGCCGTTGAGCCGGGCCACCATGACGTCGAGCAGGCTCTCGCCGGCCGGGGTCTCCTCGGGCACCGGCTTGGCCGGCTCGACCGGCTTGGGGGCGGGCACGTAGTGCGTCGAGTAGGACAGCACCTGCGGCGCCGAGCCGTCGCGGGCCGCGCCGGGACCGCCGCTGCCGGCCTTGCGGAACGCTCCGGAGACGTACGCGGCCTTGAACCGCACCAGCGGCTCGGTGCCGAACTTCAGGTAGCCGTGGCCGGGCGAGCGCGGCAGCTCGTACGCGTCGGGCACGCCGAGCACGGCCCGCGACTCCAGCGCGGAGAAGGTCCGCAGACCGATCCGGTACGACAGGTGGGTGTCCAGCCCGCGCAGCCGGCCCTCCTCGAGCCGCTGGCTGGCCAGCAGCAGGTGCACGCCGAGCGAGCGGCCGAGCCGTCCGATCTGGACGAAGAGGTCGATGAAGTCCGGCTTGGCCGAGAGCAGCTCGGAGAACTCGTCACAGATGACCAGCAGCGACGGCAGCGGCGACAGCGCCGCACCGCCGGCCCGCGCCTTCTCGTAGTCGCGCAGGCTGGCGTAGTTGCCGGCCTTGCGCAGCAGCTCCTGGCGGCGCAGCAGCTCGCCGTCGATGGCGTCCACCATGCGGTCGACCAGCGGCAGCTCGTCGGCGAGGTTCGTGATCACGGCGGCGGTGTGCGGCAGCCGGTCCAGCGATGAGAAGGTCGCGCCGCCCTTGAAGTCGACGAGCACGAAGTTCAGCGTCTCGGAGGAGTGGGTGGCGGCCAGCGCCAGCACCAGCGTGCGCAGCAGCTCCGACTTGCCCGAGCCGGTGGCCCCGATGAGCAGGCCGTGCGGGCCCATGCCGTCCTGCGCGGACTCCTTGAGGTCCAGCTCGATGGCGCCGCCGTCGGCACCGAGGCCGATCGGCACCCGCAGCTTGTCCCGGTTCGGCCGGGGCAGCCAGGCCTGGGCGACGCTGAACGAGTCCGGGTCGCCCAGGTTGAGCAGCTCGGCCAGGCCCATCTCGGTGGCCATCGGGCTGTCGGTGGAACGCGACATGGCGGCGAGGCGCAACGGCGCCAGCCGGCGGGCGACGGCCTCGGCCTCCTCCTCGCTGAGCCGGTCCGGCGTGCCGACGTCGGCGGCGTGGTCCATCGCGTACGTGTGCAGCTCGTGCTTGCCGTTGCCCGGCTTGACCTCCAGCACCAGCAGCGAGCGGTCCAGCAGCCGGGGTGGCACGTCGTCGAGGTCCAGCACCGTGACGCCGTCGATGCCGTCGTCGAGCTGGGTCGCGCCCTTGAGGTCGGCGCCGTCGAGCACGATCACCACGTGCGGACCGTTGCCGCTGCTGCCGGCCGGGTTGAACCGCGGCCGGTTGCCGATCACGTCCTCGAGCAGCTTCTCCAGGTCGGGCCCGGCGCTGGCCACGAGCCGGACCTGGCCGAGCCGGTCGGTGCGCGACGGGTGCAGGTTGTGCGGCAGCCACTTGACCCATTCCCACATCGCGCGGCGCTCGGGGCCGGCGCAGACGGCGATGATCAGATCGTCCGGCGCGTGGAAGACCGCCAGCTGGGCCAGCACGGCGCGGGTCAGGGCGCGCGCGTCGGCCTCGCCGGTGGGACCGTGGCCGCGCATGAAGACCCTTGCGAAGCCGCGCAGGGACACCGCGACCGGCAGGTCCGGGACCACCGAGTACGCGTCCAGGAACCGGCGCAGCGCACCGGCGGTCATCGGCTCGAGGTCCTCCAGCGGCCGGGTGACCGGGGGGATCAGCGGCGTGGCCAGGGTCTGCGGGCCGACGGCGAGCCGCACGACACCGAAGTCCGGGTCGGCCGAGCGGCGTTCCCAGACCCGGTGGCTCTCGGCGGTCGACCAGAGCTGCTGCGGGTCGGGGTGGCGATAGAACAGGCCGAGGCGCTGCTTGCTCGCGGTGTCCCGGACCCGCCGGCGCAGACCGGACAGATGCCGCAGATACTCCCGGCGGGCGGCCATCATCTCGGCCTTCTTGGGCCCGCCGCTGCCGCCGAAGGAGGTGGCCAGCATGGCCAGCGACGAGATACCGAACAGGCCGCCGACCACATAGGAGAAGGCGCCGCCGCCACCGCGGCCCATCATCATGGCCATCGCCACCGAGCCGCCGAGCATCGGCAGCACCATCAGCGCCTGGGTCCACCGCCCGCCGACCGCCTGCGGGATCTCGGGGGGCGGATCGACGGCGAGCTCGCCGGTCGGGATCTCCGGCGCCGGCCGCCGGGCAGCCCGCTTGATCACCACCGTGCTCATACCGAGAGAGTCCCTTTCATTCGCAACCGCCCGCCTTGCGCACATCATCCACTTTGGCGAGTGGTGGCTGTGCCCCGTCCGCATGACCAGCGACCGGTCACCGCGCAGGGCTCATGGTAGGTAAAGTCCCCTCAGTTCCGCAGCCTCGTCACCATCGATGGGAAATACGGCATGAGTGTCGGCTTGGCCCGAGTCACGATCAGCGCGCCGCAGCGCCGGGTCGACGTGGCGCTGCCCGAGCACGTACCGCTGGCCGAGCTGCTGCCCGAGGTCCTCCGGCACGCCGGCGAGGGGCTGGCCGACGACGGCGAGAAGCACGGCGGCTGGCTGCTGCGCCGCACCGACGGCGTCGCCCTGGCCACCGCCCAGGGCCTGTTCCCGCAGGGTGTCCGGGACGGTGAGGTGCTGCACCTGGTGCCGGCCCGGGACAACTGGCCCGAGCTGGAGTACGACGACGTCGTCGAGGCCATCGCCGAGGGCGCCCGGCGCCGCGGCACCATCTGGTCGCCGGCCTCGACCCGCACGGCCACCCTGGCCGGGTGCGCGGTGCTGCTGGCGGTCGCCCTGCTCACGGTGGTCACGGCCGGTCCGGCCTGGGGCGGCGCGGCCTTCTTCGGGCTCGGCGTGGGCCTGCTGCTCGCGCTCGCCGGCATCACGGCCTCCCGGGCGTACGGGGACGCGCGGGCCGGGGCGGTCCTCGGTGGCTGCGCGCTGCCGTACGCGTTCGTCGGCGGAGCCGTGCTGATCGCCTCCGGTGACCCGGTCGGGGTCTTCGCGCTGCTGCCCTGGCTCGGCGGCCCCGAGCTGCTGACCGGCTCGGTGGCGCTGCTGCTGGTCGCCGCCCTGGGCGCGGCCGGCGTGGCCGCGTCCCTGCGGGTCTTCACCGCCGGCATCATGATCGGCCTGTTCGGGGCGCTGACCGCCCTCGCCGCCCTGCTCACCTCGGCCGCCGGCGCCGCGGCGATCCTGCTGTCCGCCCTGATCTGCGGGATCGGCGCGCTGCCGCTGCTGGCGATCCGGCTGGGCAAGATGCCCACCCCGCCGGTGACCCTGCCCACCGGCAGCGAGGCGGAGCAGACCTTCACCGGCGCCCCGGCCGGCGGTTCGGCCCTGGCCGCGGCGCGGGAGCGGCCGGACCGGGCCCGGGTCTTCGCCGCGGTCAGCCGCACCGAGGAGCTGCTCACCGGGCTGCTGCTCGGGCACGCGCTGCTCTGTGCGGGTGCCTTCGTGGTGCTGGCGTCCGCCGGCGGTCTGTCCGCGCAGATCCTGACCGGTCTCGCGGTGGCGGCGTTGCTGCTGCGCTGCCGGCTCTTCGTGACCCTGCGCCAGCGGCTGCCGCTGATCTCCGCCGGGCTGTTCGGCCTCTTCGTCCTGGGGGTGGACCTGCTGTGGGGTGCGGGCGAGGCGATGCTGCTCGGCCTGGGCGTCACCGTCCTGCTGGTGGCGCTGGCCGTGGTCGCCGCCGGAGCGACCTGGACCCGCCGGCCGCCGTCGCCGTATCTCGGGCGGGCCGCCGACCTGCTGGACACGCTGGCCGTGGTGGCGGTCATCCCGGTCGCCTGCGCGGTCCTCGGCCTCTACGGCATGGCCAGCAACCTCAGCATCTGACCCGGACACGAAGAACGCGGCGGCCGAGCTACCCGGCCGCCGCGTCCCGCTGTCGGATCAGTGACCCTCGTCGTGGTGCTCCGCGGCCTCCGCGCGCTTGAACGACGCCCGGATCTCCTCCTCGGCCTCGACGCGGCCGGTCCAGGTCGCGCCCTCGACCGACTTGCCGGGCTCGAGGTCCTTGTAGACCGTGAAGAAGTGCTGGATCTCCATCCGGTCGAACTCGCCCAGGTGGTGGATGTCGCGCAGGTGCTCCTGGCGCGGGTCCTCGTAGGGCACGCAGAGGACCTTGTCGTCGCGGCCCTTCTCGTCGGTCATCCGGTACATGCCGATCGCCCGGGCCCGCACGAGGCAGCCGGGGAACGTCGGCTCCTGGATGAGCACCAGGGCGTCCAGCGGGTCGCCGTCCTGCCCCAGAGTGCCCTCGATGAACCCGTAGTCAGCCGGATACTGCGTCGCGGTGAAGAGCGTCCGGTCCAGTCGGATCCGGCCGGTCTTGTGGTCGACCTCGTACTTGTTCCGCTGGCCCTTGGGGATCTCAACCAAGACGTCGAAATCCATCGTTCGCTCCCTTGTTAGCCCCGCATCGGACCCGGCAGGGCGTGGCGACGGAGCGGGAGCAGGAATCGGCCCCGAGGATCCGCGCGCACCGGTGTGCCGGATGTTTGTAGTCTCCCCTAAGTCTGACGCCACGTACGGAGGAGGGGCTCGTGGGGAGGCAAGATTCACAGAACACTCCTGAGTACGACGGCGTGTCGGGACCGGAGAACGGTCATCTGCCGGTAGGGCGCGCCAGTGTGCCGCCGGCCGGATCGCCGGTGACACCGCCCGCGCCACGTCCCGCGGGCACCACGTACGGTCGCGCCTCGGTCCCGCTCAACAGCGCTCAATCCCAGCCCCAGGCTGCTCAGGGGCCCTCTGCGCCCCAGCCTGTCCCGGGGTCCGCACCCGCGGTCCAGCCCCCGGCGGCCCCGACGGGTCAGCCCGGCGGTCCGGCACCGGGCCCGGCGGGTCCCCCAGCCGGGGGACCGGCAGCGGCGGAGCCGGGTACGGGCAAGTCGCGGCGTACCGTCGTCTTGTCGCTTCTTGCAGCCCTCGTGCTGGTCGTGGTGGCCGCGGCCGGAGTGCTGGTGGTCCGGCCCGGTCCGGTGGACGGCTGGCTGGCGGGCGACCCCACGTCGAGCCCCTCGGCGGCCGCCACCCCGGACCCGATGCCGACGCCCGTGCTGGCCGCGGCCGACACCTCGGGCACGGCGCCCACCGCGGCCGGGGTGAGCGCCGCGATCACCCCGCTGCTCAAGGCCGGCCCGCTCGGCCCGCGGGTCAACGTCTCGGTCGCCGACGCCGCGACCGGGGAGTCCCTGTTCGAGCAGAACGCGGACACCATGACCACCCCCGCCTCCACCACCAAGCTGCTCACCGCGGCCACCGTGCTCGCGGCCCGGGGCCCGGCCCACCGGCTGGCCACCCGCGCGGTGGCCGGCGCCGAGCCCGGCGAGGTCGTGCTGATCGGCGGCGGCGATGCCACCCTCTCGGCCGGCGCCAAGGGCCAGTTCCCCGGCGCGGCCCGGCTGGACAAGCTGGCCGGCCAGGTCGAGAAGGCGCTCGGTGGGCAGGCCCCGACCAAGGTCACCGTCGACATCTCGCTGTACGAGGGCCCGCTCACCGCGCTCGGCTGGGACGGTGACGTCATCGGCGGCGGTCAGGTGGCCAAGATCCAGTCGCTGATGACCAACGCCGGCCGGATCGAGCCGGTGCACAACGAGTTCGGCGGCGACCCGCGTTTCTCGGACCCGGCGCTGGCCGCGGGCCGGGCCTTCGCCGAACACCTCGGCGTCGCGACGGGCACGGTGAAGAAGGGCAAGGCGCCCGCCGCCGTGGAGTCGGGCGCCCCCTCGGCCGCGCCCTCCGCGGCGGCCGGCGCGGCTCCGGCCCCCGGCGCGGAGCTGGGCAAGGTCGAGTCGCCGCCGCTGGTGCACGTGGTCGACTGGATGCTGGAGCAGAGCGACAACGTGCTCGCCGAGGCGCTGGCCCGCGAGGTCGCGCTGGCGGCCGGCCAGGCGGCCTCCTTCGAAGGGGCGGCCCAGGCGATGATCGCCAAGCTGGGCGAGCTGGGTCTGCCGGCCGGCGAGGCCGAGCTGTCCGACGCCAGCGGCCTGTCCCGGCGCAACCGGATCAGCCCGAACCTGCTGACCGAGGTGCTCAAGCTCGCCGCGAGCGGCAAGCACGCAGAGCTCAGCGGCATGTTCGGCGGGCTGCCGGTGGCCGGCTGGTCCGGCACGCTGCGCACCCGCTTCGTGACCCCGGCGCCCAACCGGATCGGCCAGGGCCTGGTCCGGGCCAAGACCGGCACGCTGACCGGGGTCAACACGATCTCCGGCCAGCTGGTCACCGCCGACGGCCGGCTGCTGGTCTTCGCGATCATGGCGGACCGCACCGGCGAGTCGGTCGCCGCCCGCCAGGCGCTGGACCGGATCGCGGCCAAGCTGGTCACCTGCGGGTGCACCTAGGCCGGCCCTAGGGGATTTCTCAGGGCCGGCGGCTGGTCGGGCGCGGGTACGGTGGTCAGCATGGCGCAGTTCGTTGACTGGGATCTGGCCGCCGCCACCGCGGGCGCGCTGTCGAAATCCGGACCCGCGGTGTCCTACGAGGAAGCCACCCAGGTGGTGGCGCAGCTGCGCGATCTGACCGAGGAGGCCGCGGGACACGTCGCGGCGTACACCGGGCTGACCGCCCAGGTCGAGGCTCCACCGGTGCGGGTCGTCGACCGCAAGGACTGGGCGGCGGTCAACATCGCCGGCCTCAAGCACGTGATCATTCCGCTGGTCACCAGGCTCTCCGGGGACAAGCAGCCCGGAGCGGTGGCCGACGCGATCGGCTCCCGGGTCACCGGCGTGCAGGCCGGCACCGTGCTGGCCTACCTGTCCGGCCGGGTCCTCGGTCAGTACGAGGTCTTCTCCGCCGAGCCGGGCCAGCTGCTGCTCAACGCCCCGAACATCGTCGAGGTCGAGCGCAAGATCGGCGCCGACCCCCGCGACTTCCGGCTCTGGGTCTGCCTGCACGAGGTGACCCACCGCACCCAGTTCACGGCCGTGCCGTGGATGCGCGGCTACTTCCTCGGCGAGGTCCAGGCGTTCGTCGACGCCTCGCAGAACGGCGAGCACATCCTCGAGCGGATGCGCCGCGGGGTGGCCACGCTGTCGGACGCCCTGCGCGACCCGGACAGCCGGTCCTCGGTCATCGATCTGGTGCAGACCCCCGCGCAGAAGGCGGTCCTGGACCGGCTGACCGCGCTGATGACCCTGCTGGAGGGGCACGCCGAGTTCGTCATGGACGGGGTCGGCCCCGAGGTCATCCCGTCGGTCGAGTCCATCCGGGCCAAGTTCAACCAGCGCCGCGAGAGCGGCAACCCGCTGGAGAAGGCGATCCGCCGGCTGCTCGGCATCGAGGTCAAGATGCGGCAGTACGCGGAGGGCCACAAGTTCGTGCACGGCGTGGTCGAGCGGGTCGGCATGGCCGGCTTCAACAAGATCTTCGACTCGCCGCTGACCCTGCCCCGGCTGGACGAGCTGGGCGACCCGGACGCGTGGGTGGCCCGGGTGCACGGGCCGGTCGGACTGGCTTCCTAGCGGTCCCGGCCGTGGCCAGGATCGCGCCTTCGGTCGCGGCTGTCCGCAACGCGGTCCGCCGGGCGCTGCGCTCCGGCGTGGGGCTCGACGCGGCCGCTGCTGATGGCGCGGGACCGAGCGTGGCCGTAGCCGGCGGTGCGGGACCGAGCGTGGTCTCGGAAACGGCGGCCGGGACGGTCTCCGGGTCGGGCCTGACGTCGCTGCCCGAGCCCGGGTCGGGCGTGGCGTCGCTGGCTGAGTCCGGGCCGGGCGTGGCGTCGCAGCCGGCGCCCGGGCAGCTTGTTCTTGTCGCGTGTTCCGGTGGGGCCGACTCGCTGGCCCTCGCTGCCGCGACAGCTTTCGTCGCGCCCCGCCTCGGCCTGCGGGCCGGGCTGGTGACCGTCGATCACGGATTGCAGGAGGGCTCCCCGGCCCGGGCCGCTGCCGTCGCCGACTGGGCGCGGTCCGCCGGGCTGGGTCCCGTGGAGATCGCCACGGTCGACGTGACCGGCCGCCCCGGAGGACCCGAGGCCGCCGCCCGGGACGCCCGCTACCAGGCACTTTCCGCCGTCGCGGCACGAACCGGCGCGGTGGCGGTGCTGCTCGGGCACACCCGGGACGACCAGGCCGAGACCGTGCTGCTCGCGCTGGCCCGGGGCGCGGGGCCGCGCGGGCTGTCCGGGATGCCGTACCGGAAAGGGGTCCTGCTCCGGCCGCTGCTGGACGTCACCCGGGCCGAGACCCGCAAGGCCTGCGCCGCGCTGGGCCTCGCGGCCTGGGAGGACCCGCACAACACCGACCCGGCGTACACCCGCTCCCGGGTCCGGGCCGACGCCCTGCCCGCGCTGATCGCGGCGCTGGGGCCCGGGGTGGTCGCCAACCTGGCGCGGACCGCCTCGCTGCTCGCCGCGGACGCCGGCTATCTCGACGGGGTCGCCGCCGAGGCGCTCGGCGCGTGCCGGTCGGGCACCGGCCTCTCGGTGGGCGCGCTGGCCGCCCTGCCCGCGGCCATCCGCAGCCGGGTGCTGCACGCCTGGGCCCGCGAACTCGGTGCTCCCGGGGCCGCCCTCTCGCACCGGCACGTCCTCGCCCTGGACGCGCTGGTGACCGGCTGGCACGGCCAGGGGCCCGCGTCGCTGCCGGGCGGGATCGTCGTGGGTCGCCGAGCGGGTGACCTGGTGCCCGCCGGCTTGTGACAGTTGTCACTGACTGTGCTGCCGGGCCAGACGCCGTGGCCTGATTCGCCCCATAACCTGCGCTTGGACGGGCACGGACCGCTGCCCCCGGCCACGACCGGCCACGTTCATGCGGCACGCTAGGCGCATGGCAGACGGCTCCTGGTACGACGCCGACATCGACCGCGTGATCATCTCCGAGGAGCAGATCCGCGAGAAGACCGAAGAGCTGGCCAAGCAGGTCGCCGCGGACTACGCGGACGCAGAGGGCGGCATCCTGCTGGTCTGCGTGCTCAAGGGCGCGGTCATGTTCATGGCGGATTTCGCGCGTGCGCTGGGCCGGCAGGGCCCCTCCTCCGAGATGGAGTTCATGGCCGTCTCGTCCTACGGCTCCGGGACCGCGTCGTCGGGGGTGGTGCGCATCCTCAAGGACCTGGACCGCGACATCACCGGCCGGCACGTGGTCATCGTCGAGGACATCGTCGACTCCGGTCTGACCCTGTCCTGGCTGATGAAGTACCTGCAGTCCCGGCAGCCGGCGAGCGTCGAGGTGGTGGCGTTGTTCCGCAAGCCGGACGCGATCAAGGTGCCGGTGCCAACCAGGTACGTGGGTTTCGACATCCCCAGCGAGTTCGTGGTCGGCTACGGACTGGACTTCGCGGAGCGTTACCGCGAGGTCCCGTACGTCGGAGTGCTCAAGCCCGAGGTGTACGCCCGTAGCTGAACGTCTCCCAGCCGACTCTCAGGAATCGGCGGCATGGTCCGCAACCGGACTGTATTGTCCGATTCTGTGCCTGTTTAACCGGGGCTCCGGCATGAACAGGCGGTGACCGCAGGGGTCCCGGAGGCCGGGCTGGACCAGTCGCGGGAGGCAGCCACGGTGTACGGTCGAGTGACCGATGGCGCAGTGTCACAAGCGCCGGAGGGGTCGGATCGGTAGCGGTCGCACCGGTGGAGTTTGCCGGAGCGGCTTCAGGTTATCGATGCGGCGATGTCTCCACCGCGGGAAAGCCTTCACCGGCACCCGCCGGCGGAGGCAAGTCAACCCAGGTGACCAGGACGCCGATCAGGAGGGTCCGGGCGCGTCAGGCGCCCGACAACAGTATGGAACGTACGCGTTTCTTCCGCCGCCCGGTGGTCTGGATCATTCTGGTGATCATCGGTGCGATTGCGCTGAGCTCATTCTTCACCAGTGGTCCGAGCTACCAGCGAGTTGATACTTCCGTCGTCCTCGAGCGACTCAACCAGCCCGGCATCAAGAAGGTCATCCAGGAGGACAAGGAGCAGACGCTCCAGCTCGAACTGGCGACACCGGAGCGGTTCGACGGCAAGTCCACGGACAAGATCGAGACCCAGTATCCGTACGAGATCTCGGACGAGATCTGGGCCGACGTCCAGGAGGCCAAGGCCGCCGGCCGGATCACCGGCACTGTCGACGCCAAGGTCTCCGGCGACAGCATTCTGCTGAGCCTGCTGATCAACCTGCTGCCGATCGCCATCCTCGTCATCCTGCTGCTGCTGTTCATGTCGCAGATGCAGGGCGGCGGCTCCCGGGTGCTCAACTTCGGCAAGTCCAAGGCCAAGATGCTGACCAAGGACATGCCCAAGACGACCTTCGCCGACGTGGCGGGGGCCGACGAGGCCGTCGAGGAGCTCCACGAGATCAAGGACTTCCTGCAGAACCCGGCGAAGTACCAGGCGCTGGGGGCCAAGATCCCCAAGGGCGTGCTGCTCTTCGGCCAGCCCGGCACGGGTAAGACCCTGCTGGCGCGGGCCGTCGCGGGGGAGGCCGGGGTGCCGTTCTACTCGATCTCCGGGTCCGACTTCGTCGAGATGTTCGTCGGTGTCGGCGCGAGCCGGGTCCGCGACCTCTTCGAGCAGGCCAAGACGAACGCCCCGGCGATCGTCTTCGTCGACGAGATCGACGCGGTCGGCCGGCACCGTGGCGCCGGCATGGGTGGCGGTCACGACGAGCGCGAGCAGACGCTCAACCAGCTGCTCGTCGAGATGGACGGCTTCGACACCAAGGGTGGTGTCATCCTCATCGCCGCCACCAACCGGCCGGACATCCTCGACCCGGCGCTGCTGCGCCCGGGCCGGTTCGACCGGCAGATCCCGGTGGACAACCCGGACATGGAGGGTCGCAAGGCCATCCTGCGGGTGCACGCCAAGGGCAAGCCGTTCACGCCCGACGTCGACCTCGACTCGGTGGCCCGCCGCACGCCCGGCTTCTCGGGTGCCGACCTGGCCAATGTGATCAACGAGGCCGCGCTGCTCACCGCCCGTAACGAGAAGCGCGCGATCTCGAACCACTTCCTCGAGGAAGCGATCGACCGGGTCATCGCCGGCCCGGAGCGGCGCTCCCGCGCGATGAGCGACAACGAGAAGAAGATCACCGCCTACCACGAGGGCGGGCACGCGCTGGTGGCGTACGCGCTGCCGCACTCCGCGCCCGTGCACAAGGTGACGATCCTTCCCCGTGGCCGCTCGCTGGGGCACACCCTGGTCCTGCCGACCGAGGACAAGTACACCCAGACCCGGGCCGAGATGATCGACACGCTGGCGTACGCGCTGGGTGGCCGGGCGGCGGAGGAGCTCGTCTTCCACGAGCCCACCACCGGGGCCGGCAACGACATCGAGAAGGCCTCCGGCCTGGCCCGCGCCATGGTGACCCAGTACGGCATGAGCTCCAAGCTCGGCGCCGTCAAGTACGGCACCAGCGGCGACGAGCCGTTCATGGGCCGCAACATGGGTCACGAGAAGGACTACTCGGACGCGGTCGCCGCCGACATCGACTCCGAGGTCCGGGCCCTGATCGAGCTGGCCCACGACGAGGCCTGGGAGATCCTGGTCGAGTACCGCGACGTCCTGGACACGATGGTCCTCGAGCTCATCGAGAAGGAGACCATCACCCAGGAGGACATGAACCGCATCTGCGCCCGGGTGCAGAAGCGGCCGCCGATGGCCCCGTTCAACGGCTTCGGCAAGCGGCTCCCGTCCGAGGCGCCGCCGGTCCTCACTCCGGCTGAGCGGGACAAGCTCAAGGCCCAGGCGGAAGCCGACGGCCAGGTCGCCGTGGGTGGCGTCAACCCGAACGCGGGCAGCACGCCGAACGGCTCGGTGGAAGGCAACCACTGATCACCGACGGCAGCTCGACGGAGCCCAACGACTCCGACGAGCCTGACTACCTCGCCGCGCGTCTGGTCGACGGCAAGCTCACCGGTACCCCGGTCGAGCAGGCCGTCGACCTGGCCCGCATCGAGAAGGCGGTCCGGGAGATCCTCATCGCCATCGGTGAGGACCCGGACCGCGACGGTCTCCAGCGCACCCCGGCCCGGGTGGCCCGGGCCTACGCGGAGCTCTTCGCCGGTCTGCGGGTGGACCCGGCCAAGGTCCTCACCACGACCTTCGAGGCCAACCACGAGGAGCTCGTGCTCGTCCGCGACATCGAGCTGATGAGCCTGTGCGAGCACCACCTGCTGCCGTTCAAGGGCGTCGCGCACATCGGCTACATCCCCGGTGTCGACGGCCGGATCACCGGCCTGTCCAAGCTGGCCCGGCTCGTCGAGGTCTTCGCCCGCCGCCCCCAGGTGCAGGAACGGCTCACCTCGCAGATCGCCGACCTGCTGATGGAGAAACTCGCGCCCCGGGGCGTCATCGTGGTGCTCGAGTGCGAGCACATGTGCATGGAGATGCGCGGCATCCGCAAGGTCGGCGCCCGCACAGTCACCTCGGCCGTCCGCGGCGCGTGCCAGAGCGACGGCAAGGTCCGCGCCGAGGCGATGGCGCTGATAAACGCGCGCTGACCGCGGGCCGATTCGCGATACTGGCGCGATGCTCGAGAAGTTCAACCCCGCCGGTGTCCACGAGCCGCCCGGCTACAGCCACGTCACCATCACCTCGGCCGGCCGCCTGGCCCACCTGGCGGGCCAGTGCCCCCTCGACGTCACGGGCCGGATCGTCGGCCCGGGCGACTACGAAGCGCAGACCGACCAGGTCATCGCCAACTGCCTGGCCGTGCTGGCCGCGGCCGGCGCGAAGCCGGCGGACGTGGCCCGCTCGGTGATCTACGTGGTGAGCCCGGAATCGGCCGTGCTGGCCGGCGTATGGGACAGGCTGATGGCCTCAGAGCTGGCACCCGCCTTCACCACGGCGAGCACGCTGCTGGGCGTGGCGGCGCTCGGCTTCGGCGGCCAGCTCGTCGAGATCGATCTCACCGCGGCCCTGCCCGACTAGGCCGCGCCGGCGGCACTGGCCGCGCCGCGGGCACTGGCCGCGCCGGCGGCACCGGTCGCGCCGGCCGCGCCCGTGGGCGCGACGAGGCCGGGACGGCGCACGGCCGCCGCGACTGCCTCGCTAGACGATCATGCGGTAGGCGTCGGCGCTGTCCATCGCCGACCGGGCCAGGGTCTGGGCCTCGTCCAGGCGGGTCCGGGCCTGCTCCAGCTGGGCGATCGCGGTGGCGACCGACGGATGGAACGAGCCGATGGCCGTCATCCGCAGCAGCGCCAGCGCGTCGTCGAGCTGGTCCGTGACCTGCTGAATGCTCGCCACCGCCCGCTGCGTGCCGTCCACGGACGCCGCCACGTTGGCCTTGACCTCTTCGACGCTGGCCATGTCAGCCCCTTCTCACCGGATGAACGCGAGCAGACCGACACCCATGCAGGTCAGCAGCACGGGCGTCAGGCAGGCGATCGCGCCGACGATCGGCGTGCGGTCCACCTTCGCCGGGCCGCCGCCGTAGACGAAGCCGATCGTCAGCCAGCCCAGCCCGAACGCCAACAACGGCATGCTCAGCCCGCACAGCAGCGCGTACGTGGGCAGGGAGCCGGACGGTGCGATCAGGTAGAGCACGATCTGGACGATCAGCACGGCGGCGGCGAACGGGCCGTACACCAGCAGGTTGCGCGCCCACGGCCGCCACGGCGCCGCCGGTCCGGAACCGTTGAGCATGGCCGCGTCGGCCGCGTCCGCGGTGCCGCGAGCCTGCCGCAGCGCCACCAGGATCGCCTCCGGGCCGGCCGCGACGCTCTGTGCCGCCAGGGCACGTTCGCCGGGCTGGGCGGTCAGCGAGGCCACCGGGACGCCCAGGTCCTGCACCAGCCGCGCACGCTGCGGCGCCAGTCTCGCTCGGACCGACGCCAGCTCCTGCTGCGCGGCCTGCAGGGTGGCGGCCTGCTCGCCGGCGGTCGAGGCGGCGGCCCGCCGGACGGCGTCGAGTCGCTGCGCGGCCGCCACATAGGCAGCCCAGGGCCCGGGCTCACCGTGCGGATCCGGAACGGCGTCGAAGCCGTCGGTGCGCTCGGTCATGCCTGGTCACTCTCGGGCTCGACGAAGGGCACGATCGTCACCGTACGGTCCGCGTGCCGGTCGTGCAGCAGGGCGCGGTTCTCCCGCGGCTGCCAGTCCAGCGACTTGCCGACCATCATGCAGACGTCCTGCTGCGGCACGTTGAGGAAGATCAGGCCGGCCACGTCCTCCCGGCCCGCGCTGCCGCCCGTCTCCTCGCTGAACCGGCGCAACCCGCGCCACCACGACAGCAGGTGCACGCCCCGCCCCGGCCCCTCCCGCAGCACCCGGCGCAGCGACGGCAGCGTTCCCGGGCTGACCGCGTCCATGCCGAACACCACCCGGTAGCCGGGCCGCTCGAGATCCAGCTCCGCGGCCAGGCCGGCCGCGTCGACCACGACCACCTCCTGGCGGTGGCCGATCTCGACGGCGAGGGCCTTGGCGATCTCGTCGCCCTCGGCGACCAGCGAGGAGATGACAAACCTGGTGGTACGGGGTGAGTGGAACGCCGCGACACTGCGGGCCGCCGCCTCCAGCACCTCGGCACCGTCCGGCCGCGAGCCGAAGACCGCCAGGTGCCGCCCCGGCGACGAGTCCAGCGGGAACGCCGCGGTCGACAGGCCGACGTCGATGACCCGGCCGAGCAGCGCCGCGGGGCGTCCACCGCGGCCGGCCAGCGCGGCCCGGTAGGTGGGGTCGTCAGCCAGGTGCTGGCGGGCGTAACCGGCGAAGATGCGCGGCGGGGTGGCCTCCGGGTCGCGGGCACCCCACAGCTTGTGCCGCAGGTCGCTGAGCACGGCCCGGTCGGCGTGCGGATCCGGGAAGCGCACGATGCGTTCGTGGCCCCGGGTGGCGCCCCGGGGGCCGCCGAGCCCGCCGGCCGTGTTGACCACTGCTGTGCCCAGGGGCAGGCCGGCCGCGGAGTCGTTGGTGGGCTCCAGGACGTCGCCGCCGCCCGGGAGTGCGATCCGCACCGGGAACTGGCCGAAGATCGAGTCGCGTTTGGCGTACAGGGCCTCGACGCCGAGCACGGTCTGGCTGGCCAGGATGAGGTGGATGCCGTACGAGCGGCCCTTGCGGGCGAGCGACTCCAGCAGCTGGACCGCCTCGGCGGCCATCGGGTCGTTGCCGGCCAGCAGCACCTGGAACTCGTCGATGACGCAGAGGATGCGGGGCATGGGACGGCCCCGGCCCTCCTCGGCGGCGACCGCGCGCAGGTCCGCGAACCGGGTCACCCCGGCCCGCTTGTACGCCACCGAGCGGCGGGTCATCTCCGCGTCCAGCTCGCGCAGCACGGCCAGGCCGTACTCCCGGTCGGACTCGACGCCGACGGCCCGGGCGTGCGGCAGCCAGGTGCGGTCCCGCTGGGTGGGCACGAACTCGGCGAACGACACGCCCTCTTTGAAATCGAGCAGGTAGAGGCCCAGCTCGTCGGGGCTGTAACGGGTGCCGAGGCCGTACAGGACGTTGATCAGGAAGGCCGTCTTGCCGGCGCCGGACCGGCCGCCGACCATCCAGTGTGGAGTCAGATCGTTGAAACGCAACACCAGCGGCGTGTCGCCGTCGTGACCGACCGTGGTGCCGATCCCGTCGGCGGCGTCGCCGGTCCAGATCTCGTCACCCGGATCCGGCAGCAGGTCGGCCAGCGTCACCTGCGAAGCGGCGGCCGAGTGCGCGGCCAGCTCCCGGCACACCGCGTCGACCAGGTGCGGCGGCGGGTCGTCGTCGAGGAAGACCGGGGCGTTGAGCCACAGGGCCTCCGGGATGGACCCGAACGTCACGCCGGGCGGGTCGCCGACCACCGCGTACGGATTGCGGAGCGACACCTGGGTGGTGCGGGGCAGCGGCGCCTGGGTCGTCTCGGCGGTCAGCGGCGGCGGGGGCCAGCCGGCCACGATCAGGTGCAGGCCGGACTCCGGCCCCTGCTGCGCCAGCGCGGCGATCCGGACCAGGTCGGCGCCCTCGGTCAGCTCGGGCAGGCTGGCGATGACCAGGAGCATCATCCGGTCCCGCCGGCCCCGGCGGACCGCGCCACCCCGCACCGGACGCAGCCACTTCTCGGCCTCGGTGAGCACGTCCCGCAGCTGCGCGCGGTCGGTGGCGGTCGGGGACAGCAGACCCGCGTCGGCGAGTGCCGCAAAAGGGGAGAAGACGGTGCCTCCGCCCGTACCGTCAACGGCGCGGACCAGCAGCGACCCGGCAGGCGCAGCAGCCAGCAGGCGCAGCAGCAGGCAGCGCAACAGCCCGGCGACCCGCGGGTCGCGGGCGTCCGCGTCGACGGTGAGATGCCCGGTGCCGAGCAGCGGGATCACGGCCGGGAAGCGCGCGTCGTCGAGCGGCTGCGCCATCCCGAGCCGCACGAACTGCGGAGGATAGGAGCCACCCAGTGGAGTGGTCGCCGACTGCGCGTCCAGCGGCGCACCGAGCCAGCCGGGAGCCAGCTCACTCGCGGCGGCCCGCAACTCCTCGGCGAGATGATGCTGCTCGAGCGGGTCGGCAGCGGAAGGCGCCTGCGACTCCAGGGCCGCGGCAGCCGCCTCGGCGGTGGCCTCCGCCTGGCGGTGCATGGCAGCGGCCTGATCGATGCGCCGCGTCGACTCCACCGCCTCACCTCCGTCTGTGCGCTCAAACCGTACCTTGCACCGGCCGGGGGATGCCGTTGCGCAGCCGATGCGCAATTCTCCCAGTACGGGCAGAGCGACCCACCCGGCGGGCTGCCAACCGCACGTCCACAGCGGAACGCACTAACCTGATAGGGGTGCAGCCCCCGAACCCGACCCCGCCACCGGTGGTGCCACCGCCGGGTCCGGCACCCGCCGCGGGAAAGCCACGAAACCGGCGCCTCCGGCTGATCCTGGCGATGGCGGCGGGAATCATGGCACTGCTCTGCCTGGGCGGAATCGGCGTGTTCATCTCGTTCTACGACGAGGCCACCAAAATCGAACGGGCAGCCCCCGACGCAGTGGTCGACCAGTTCCTGAGGGCTTATCTGGTCAACCGTGATGATCAGGAGGCTGAGCTTTTCACCTGCAAGAACGGCTTGGACCTCGCGGCCATCTCCACACTGCGCACGGATCTGGTCGCGCGGGAGAAGGAGTTTGATGTCAACGTCAGCGTCAGTTGGAGCACACTGACGGTTTCCGGCTCCGAGGAGGGCCGTCGGACGGTCACCACTGACCTCCTCATCACCGGGTCCTCAGGCGGGACTGCGCGGAGCCGGAGCTCGGAGCCGTGGTCCTTCTCGCTGATCGATGATGACGGCTGGCGGGTTTGCAGCTCTGCCAAGCTGCCGTAGCGAGCTACTCGACCCAGAGCAGGTGCACCGGCACCTCGAGCGTCCGGGGCGCCCTGCCGCTCCACCCCCAGCGGTACCAGTCCAGTTCGGTCGTCACGCGCGCGCAGATGTCACCCTCGTCGCTGGTGTGCAACTCGGTGACCGCCCGCAGATCTCGCCGTTCACCACCGTCCTCCAGCAGCTGGACGACCCGCCGTCCGGTGAGAGCGGCTGCGTCCAGCGCGGCGACCGGATTCCGGCGCGGAGGCTCGTCGAGCGACACGAGGCGTGACACGACGTCGCCGGGTGCCGCGTTGAGGGCCGCCATCCCGAGCTCCTCGACCCACACCCGCTCGACCGGAACCAGCGGCGCGAAGACCTCTGTCTGCTCCGCCTCGGCGCGATACCACTCGGCCTCCGGCATCACCGGCACATAGGTCCTGCTGCCCTGCACGACCTTCTCATCGGCCCGCAGGTCACCACGCCAGCCGTGACCGGGCAGCCCGATGAGCACCCGACGGCCCCGCAGTTGGCCGGCCATGATCGCCGCCGTCGGCACGACCGGTCGTGGCGGGTCCGGAGTCCACTCCGAGCCGGTGAACGGGTCGGGCATCGCACCACCGGTCACTGCGACGCACCCAGGGGTGAGCCACGCTGGGCCATGAACTGCACCGGATCCACCGCACTGGCACTGGACCGGTCGTTGTTGAGGTGCACCTCGAAGTGCAGGTGCGGGCCCGAGGAGTTACCGCTGTTGCCGCTGGTCGCCACGACCTGACCGGCGACGACCTTCTCGCCCACCTGCACACTCGGCCGGCGGACCAGATGGCAGTAGCGGGTCATGATCTTGCCGGGATGCCGGATCTCCAGCATCCAGCCGCAGCCCCCCTTGCCGGGGTAGCCAGCCACATCACAGTCCTTCCTCCCGCTGAACGTCTCGTCGCACTTGATCCGGGACACGACCCCGCTGGCGACCGACCGCACCGGGTTGCCGGTGCCGATGATCAGGTCCACGCCCTGGTGGCGCGGCCGGCTCGCGGTGCGGAAGCCAGAACCCACAACCATCTTCTGACTTCGCTTCAAGCCTTTGCCGCTGGCCGCGAGCGGGCTGGTCCAGCCGGAAGCGGACACCTCGCCGATCTCGGGGCAGGTCATGGCGAGCGAGTTTCCGACCGCGTTCGCCGCGCCGTCGGCGAGCATGTTCACGATCTGAGTGGCGAGGGGCTCGTGCTTGGCATACGCACCGGGATAGGCGCTGATCTGCACCCGCTGGGCGGCCCGGGTCAGCGCCAGGTTGTCCCAGTTCTTGACCTTCCGCAGTTTGCCGTAGAACTTGGTCGCTGCGTAGACCGGGTCCGTAACCTGAGCCGGCGAGCCCCAGCCGCTGCTCGGCCGCTGCTGGAACAGGCCAAGTGAGTCATGGTCGTTCCGCTTGCCGAGGTGACCGAGGTTGCGCAGATTGGACTCCTGCATCGCCGTCGCCACCGCGATCACCCAGGCCCGCGGAGGCAGCTTCAGTTGCTTGCCGACGCTGATGATGATCGCCGCGTTCTTGACCTGCTCGGCGTTGTACGGCCCGATATCGGGCAGTTCGTCCTCCGGATCGATCGGACCGCCCGCGCCGCAGTTCGCACTGAGGAGACTGAGGTTCTCCTCCGCCGGGTCGTCGAACTCGCCCATCAGCAGCGCGCTGACGGCACCCCCACAGCAGAGCAGCGCGAGCGTGGCAGTCAGGGCGACGAGCAAAGCCACCCCACGCGGCCGCGGCAGGTTCACGAGCCCTCCCAATCGACGTCGTCCACCAGCCAGCGCCCGTCCGGGGCGACCAACTGCAGCGTCAGCTTTCCGGAGTTGACCGTCACGACCGCGTTGACGAGGCCGTCGCCGATCGGTACCAGGGTGGGCCGGCCGACGACCTTGTCGGCGGGCACGTCGGCCGGGTCGACCCCGTTCAGTTCGGCGGCGAGATCCTGAGTCGTGTTGGGCACGAGCCCGTCGTGCCAGGTCTCCGCGGAGACGTTCTTGTGGTCCACCCAGGCCGCAGCGAACGCGTACGCGACCGCTTCGGGCTCGGCGCTGCCCGGGCTGGTGGTGGGCGACGGCGGCGCGTCATCGTCGACGATGACGCCGTCATCGTCGTGGCTCGGGTCGATCGACGCCGTCGGGCCGGGCGGGACCCGGTCAGTGATTGGGGCAGCGGTATTGCCGTCGGAGAAGATCCGGCCGACCCCGACGATTGCCAGTACCAGCACGGCTATCACCAGGGCGACGCCCCACCGGGACCGGAAGAGTCCGGTGAGGCTTCGTTCCAGCAATCTCGGCATCGGCGGTCACTTCGCCTCGGTGCGTACCCGCGGGGACGCCGGTTCTTCCCGGGTCGTGCTCCCGGTCTCCGGCCGGTAGATGGCGAAGGAGGCGGGCCGCTCAGCCACATCCGGCTCGGTCCAGGTGGCCGACCGGCGCTGCCGCATCGCGGACGCGGTCACCGGGACCGGAGCACGGTCGCCCGGCTCAGTACTCTCGCGGATCGTCTCGTTGCCGTCCGGCCGCACCGTCGGAGCCGCGCTGCCGCGGTCCGGCACCAGCGTCTGGGCGCCACGCCCGGCCGAACCGTGCGAGGGATCTTCCAACCGGGCCTCGGGCCGCAGGTTGCTCTGGTCGACGTAGACGGTGCGGCCCTTACCGATGAGGGGTTCGTTCGTGCCGCCCGGTTCGGCCACGTCGAGCTTGGCGGCCTCCCGCATGTCCCGGAAGAACCGGCGATGCCACGAGCCGGCGGAGGTGATGGCGGCGGTGCCGTCCTTGCCGCCGAGCTGGGTGATCCGCCGGTACGGCCGCAGCAGCAGCCAGCCGACCACGCCGACCAGCCAGACCAGAACGACCTGCAACCAGCCTGCCAGGCTGGCGGTATTCATGATCAGGTCCACGGCGAAGAGGTAGATAGCGGCGCCGGTGCCGAAGATGGCGATGTTGAAGATGGCCGCGACGACGGCGTTGCCGAGGCGGCGGATGCCCGAGCTGGCCGGCCGCAGCAGGCCCACCGTGCCCAGAATCGGTGCGGCGATGACCGCCCAGCGGAAGATCAGGAAGCCGAGCAGGACCAGCAGCGACGCGGTCAGGTCGAACATGGCGAACATGAAGGCCGCCAGCACAGCGATGAACCCGGCACCGATCCGGTCCATGCCGTTGGCGCCCTGGAGGTACTCGTAGGCCTCCGGATCCTCGGTCTTGATCGTCTCGGCGACCTTCTCCCACTGCTCATTCTTTGCGGAGATGGTTGGCTGCCGGGTGTCCGGGTTGTCGCGCATCTTCTGCACTTCATCCCAGGTGAAGGAACGTGCGTCGTAGAGCGCCCGGCCGTACTTCTGCGCCGTGAGGCTGTCCGCGGAGCCGAGAACGCCGCGGAGCCAGTTGCGGTAGAGCATCGTCTCCGTGACGGTGTCGCTGGCGCGAACCGCCGGCGGCCGATTGTCGTCACATGCGCCAGGCGTGGGGTTGTCGCACTTGTCGGCGGGAAGGTTCTGGGCCCGTGGCCCGACGGCGTCGTGCACCACACCTAGGGTGGTGATCAAGCTCTGGTCGGCGATGTTCGCCGACTTGACCGGCCATGCGGCGATGGCAGTCACGGCGACCATGATCAGGATTGCCCAGCCGGCTGTCGTCGTTGCCGCGCCCATGTCGGCCTGCTGCGACCGCCAGATCAGGTAGAGACCGACCACAGCGAGGGTGATGACGCCGAAGACGCTGAAGACCTTCTCGTAGACCGCCTTGGTGGCCTGATCGACGAGCGGGTCCGCCCAGCCCCACAGAGCCTGGGGGTCCCATGCCCGTTCCCGCAGAGCGTTGGAAGCGCCGACGACCGCGGTGGCAATCATGAACTCGCCGTTGGCCACCGTGGTCTCGAACTTGCTCGCCGGTTCCACCAGTGCGGAGGCGCAACCACCGGCCTGGTCATAGGTCGAGAACGTGTAACCGGCGTAGCCGTACTGGCTGTAGATGCCCTGAGGACCATTCAGCTTGGACGAGGCGGGCCGCTCAGCGAACCAGCCGGCCAAGCCGGAGTTCGGGGCGCTCGGCGTGGGCGCCTTGAGACAGGTCGCGCCCTCCTCGACCTCGACGGTGAGCCGGGCGACGCACCCTTTGAGGTCGTTGCTCCATTCCTCGACGCTGCAGGCGCCGCCTGGGGCCTGTAGTGGCCCGGCGCTGGCAGGGGATGGTGCGGCGACCGCCCAGCCGATACTCGCCACCACCGCCACGAGCATCGTCAGCACCAGCGCGCATCCCCGCCGAACCATCTCAGACCTCCAGGTCGGACAAGGACGGAATCGCCGTCGGCGTCGCTTTCGCGGCCGCCGGGGTCGTGTCGAGGTAGTCCAGCAGGCCGTCGACGTACGACACGTCCACCCGGACCTTCTGCACCCGGCCGTCGACGTCGCGCATCACGAACTCGCGGAAGCCCAGGCGGGCCGACGACGAGGTGTCCGCCTGCGACAGGGAGGCCAGCGTCGCCTCGTAGCCGTCGTGGACCGGGACCCGGAGCAGGCGTAGCGCCTCCGAGGCGATTTCCTGGTCCTCGGCGATGCGGCCCACGAAGACCGTCGACACCAGGTTCTGCACGTCCAGGCCGAGGATGTCGCGGGGGTTCTGGGAGGCCACGAACGCCGCCAGGTTCCACTTTCGCGAGTCGCGGGCCAGGCGGACCAGGAACGACCGGCCTGAGCGCCAGCCCTCCATGAAGTGGGCCTCGTCCAGGCCGACCATCTTGCGTGAGGCCATCGAGCCGCCGTAGCAGCGCCGGACGGCCAGGCGGTGGGCCGTGTGCAGCATCGGCAGCGCCAGGGATTCCTCGGCCGACCAGTACTCGCGTTCGATCTTCATGTCCGGCAGGCGCAGGCCCGCCATCGTGATGACCGTCAGCGCCGAGTCCGCGCTGAGCAGATGCGCCGGGGGGCGGCCGAAGAACAGCAGCGCCAGGGGCATCTCGGCGGTGTCCAGGAGCAGGTTCGCCAGTTCCTTGCCGTCGTCGTCCAGGCCCTGCAGGCAGGCGATCACGTCGTCGAGGGTGGAGGTCTCCTCGGCCGGCACCTGGCGGACCGCGTGCCGCAGCAGCGTCGCGGTGGACGCCTCCTTGGCCACCTGCGGCGGGACCAGCATCGAGCAGATGTCCTGGACCAGCATGCGGCGCTCGGCCCGGGCGTTGGAGACAGCGATCTCGTACTCGCGGTCGCCGCCGGCGCCGGCCGCGAACTCGCTGCGGACCGGGGTCGGGATCAGCGCGTACGGCGCCAGCGTCCCCTGCTCCGAGCCGGTCAGGTTCAGCAGCCGCGAGTACGGCCGCAGCTCCGGCATCGCGCACAGCCGGGCCAGCGGGCCGGACGGGTCGAGCAGGGTCACCTGCACACCGCGGCGCGCGTTCAGGTAGCCCAGCGCGCCCATCAGCGTGGACTTGCCACCACCGGGCTCCGCGACCAGCACGCCCAGCCCGGAGCGTTCCCGGACCTCCATCGGGAAGTGCAGGTCCAGGAAGACCGGCCGGCGGCACGTTCCCGACGTACGCCCGATCAGGTCTCCCCGCCGGTCACCCACCGTCGACGCGGCCTGGGGCAGCGCCGCGGCCAGCAGCTTCACCGGCATCCGGCGCACGTAGCCGGTGTTGGCGATCGGCTCGCCCGGGATGAACTCGCGGGCCAGTTGGTCCTGGTTCTTCGGGTGCTGGAGCGAGATGCGCAGCTCGCGGGAGTAGAGCTGGATCAGGCGCCGGGCCCGTTCCAGGCACTCCTCGCGGGTGCGGCCGCCGACGGCGATCCGGTGCCAGCCGTGCGCGCGGGCCGACTCCACCGGCAGGCCGGTGGTCATCTCGTCGCCGATGACCAGCGCGCGCTTGGCCAGGCGTTCCAGCTCGGGCGGGGCGTCGATGCCGTGCTCGGCGTAGTCGAGCTGCTGCGAGCGGATCATCCGGAGCCGGTGCTCGAGGTTCTTGAAGGAACTGTTCGAGCCGAGGATGTCGATGCGCGAGGAGAGCTCCATCGGCCACGGCAGCCGCTCGTGGAAGTGCATCCACGGCTCGTGCTTCTCCGGGATCTCCAGCGGCTCCATCCGGCCGACGGACAGCACGGCGACGTGCCGTTCCTCGCCGGTCATCCGGTTGACCAGCTTGACCGTCGAGCCGTACGGGGTGCGGTAGCGCTCCACCTGCTCGGTCAGGGCGAGCAGGTCACCGCGCTCCCAGTGGCCGTTCGAGATCGGCGACAGCGGGCCGGGCGGGGACATGCAGAGCGCGACCGAGCGGAACAGCAGCCATTCCAGCTCCTGCGGAGTGACCCGCCGGCCACGCATACCGAACGCGTTCAGCACCTCGTCGAACTGCTCGACCGTGCGGCCGAGCTTGCGTCGTTCCCCGTCGGAGGTGCCCTTTCCGAACATCCGCAGGATGCGCTCGGAGAAGGTGTCGCCGAGCGAGCGGCGTGCGAACGTCACGCCCAGGTAGGTCTGGCCCTCGGCGTGGTTCACCGAGAGCAGGTGCCGCTGCGCCGCCACGAGGTGGTCCGACCAGGACGTGGCGCCGGCGACGTCGGGCAGCGGCTTGGCCGTGTGCGAGTCGACTGTGCGGGCCCACTCGTCGGCCGGGAAGGGCCGGTTGGTGCGCCGTAGGTGCAGCCGGAAGCCGGCCAGGCCCGCGTACTGCTCGGAGATGGCGGAGAGCAGCGCCTCGCGCTCGGCGTCGGGCCGGAAAGCCCAGCGGACCTCGGGCAGCGAATACCACGCCGTCACGGTGCTCTGGGTGAACGTCAGGTGCCCGGCGATCTCGCTGATCTCCAGCTCGATGGACGGGTCGCGGTCGCTGAACTTGAGCTTGTGCGGGCGCAGCGGCGCCGCCTTGACCTCGTTCTTCTTCGGCCGCACGGCCGGCAGGTTGGCCGGCTCCTTGCGGCGGCCGCGGCGCTTGGCCGGAGCCTTCTCCGGCATCGGCGCGGGCAGGTCGGCGCGGGCGTCGGCCTCGGCCGGCGCAGCCGGGTGGTACGCCTCGACGGCGGCCACGGGAGTCACTCCGGGAGCTGCCGTGGTCTGCCACAGGGGCGGGGACTGCACTGGCGCGGTCGCCGGGTAGGCGCCGGGCTGAATCTCCTCCGGCCAGTCCTCGAAGTCGGACTCGGGCGCCTGGCGTTCGTCGTAGAAATCGGCCTGCGGCCCGCTCGGCGCCCGCATGAAGGGCGAGACCGGCGCATCGGCCGGCGGAGTGCCGGGCCCGGCACCATTCGACGACGGAACGGGCGGCAACGCGATCGCCGAATCCCCACCGTGACCGGAAGACTGCCCGTTATGCCCGGACGGCTGCCCGTTGATGCCGGAGGCCGGCTCGGCGAATGCCGGCGCAGTCCCGTCAGGACCGGGGGCCGCACCCCGGGCGCCCGCCCCGAAACCCGTCAGAGCCGAAACAGAGCCGTTGGAAGCCGGCACGAACCCGTCAGAAGCCGCCGCAGACCCAGCAGCACCCGACACGCCCCCGGCGGAACCTGAGGCAGATCCAGCGGGACCGGAGACGGATCCACCGGGACCCGAGACGGACCCGGTAGAACCTGAGCCAGATGCAGCAGGGCGCGGCGTGGGTTCGCCAATGCCCGAATCCGGGCCGGCGGAAGCCGGTGAGGGGCCTGCTGAGGCCGACGTGGACCCAGCGGGAGCCGACGAGGTCCCGGCGGGCCCTGCGGCAAAGCTGGTGGGCGCCGAGGCCGGGCTGGTCGGTGCGGCCGGAGGTGCGGAGGTCTGCCGGTTCGCGTCCGCACCGTCGAAGTCGAACCCGAAGTCGAAGTCCACGTCCGGGTCGTCGGCGGGCGGCTCCGGCTCGGCGGCCGGTGCCGCCGGCTGGGCCGGTGTGCCGCCGAAGAGATCGAGGAACGGCGAATCGATGTCCATCGGGTCGACCGGCGGAGCGCCGTTGGTGCGCGGGCGTACCGGCTGCGGGGCCTGGAAGACCGCGACGGCACCGTGGCCCGGGCCCGGCACCTGCTCGAGACCTTCCTCCGGAGAGTGATTATCCGATCGCACAGCGTTACTCTGCCTGCCCGGAAGCGACGAGTCCGCGCGGGAATGCCCGGGCGGTGGGGTAGCGGTCATGAACGGGCCCCGTTCGGGCATGCGATGAGAGCGGCGAAACTGGTCATACCAACTCCTCCCGAACCCTGATGCGCGTGGCGACGAGTCTCGGGTCGCGCTGTTCGACGGCCGGCTCGCGGGTGCGGCGCCAGTCGGTGAGCGCGGTGCGGATGACCATCCGGGCCGGGCGGTCGGGGTCGACGTGCCGGAACACGTAGGAGGTGGTGACCATGGCCAGCGCGATCTCCCAGGCGGGGAAGGCGTCGATCTCGAACGTGATGAGGTAGTGCAGAAAAACGAACAAAGGCACTAGTAGGACGAACATCCCATACTGCGCATACGGCAGGTGCATGGGCAGCGTGTATCCGGGCGGGCCCAGATAGACAAGGCGTGCCCGGTAGATGTCGTCATCGGTGCGCAGCCGCATGTGTCCGCCCGCGGCTCAGGCGAAGATGAGGCTGATGAGGTAGTCGCCGACGAAGAACAACGTCGCGGCACCGGCGATGAACGCGAGGCCGACGATGGCGATCGCGGAGCTGGTGAGCACCTTCGAGATCTCGCCGCGGCTGGCGCGGCCGATGAAGATGATGCCCAGGACGGCGAGCAGGATCGGCGCGATGTTGCTCGCGAAGAAGGTGACGACGCCCTCGGTGTTGATGCCCTTGGGCTCGGGGGCGGCCAGGGTGCTCTGCTGCAGGGCCGCTGCGACCTGCGTGGCGATCTCTGTGGCGATCATCGGTAAACCTCCCGGGTGCCCGGCGTGAGGGCGCCGAGCACACTGCAGTTGTAAAGCCTCGCTGACGGCAACGCCCATATGGTGCTACTTCCAGCTCACCGCGTCGAGTGAGCTGGTCAGGGCGCTCCTGTCCTACCCAAAGCCCGTCTGCTCTCTTCGGTCCTTCAATGATGCCCAGTTCCGAAGAGTACGGGCCGTACTTCTTACCTACAAGCTGCCTGATTCGTTACCCAAGGTAAAGACATGACTGAAGATGAGTCACGTGGCATCGAACACATGTACTAAAGCGCGAGGCCCGGTACCTTCTTCTCGTGACTGAGCCGACCGGTAGCGCAACGACCGCGCAGGTCAGCGGCGATCCGCTGCTGCAGCAAGATCACCCGGTCGTGATGGGCGTCCTCAACGTGACCCCGGATTCCTTCTCCGACGGGGGCCGGTATGCCGATGTCGACGCCGCTGTCAAGCACGCCGTTGCGCTGCGCCGGGACGGAGCCGACATCATCGACATCGGCGGCGAATCCACCCGGCCGGGGGCCGACCGGGTGGACGGTCCGACCGAGATCGCCCGGGTGCTTCCGGTGATCAGGGCCCTGGCCGGCGCGGGCGTGCCGCTGAGCATCGACACCACCCGGGCCGAGGTGGCCGCCGCCGCCCTCGCCGCCGGGGCCGTGGTGGTCAACGACGTCTCCGGCGGGCTGGCCGACCCCGCCATGGCCGCCGTGGTGGCCGAGGCCGGCTGCCCGTGGATCCTCATGCACTGGCGCGGGCACTCCCGGCGGATGCTCGACCTGGCGCACTACGACGACGTCGTGGCCGAGGTCCGCGCCGAGCTGCTGCAGCGGGTGGACGCCGCGGTCGCCGCGGGCGTCGACCCCGGGCGGCTGATCCTCGACCCCGGCATCGGCTTCGCCAAGCGCCCCGAGCACAACTGGGCGCTCAGCGCGCACCTGGACGAGCTGATCGCTCTCGGTCATCCGGTGCTCTTCGCGGCCAGCCGCAAGACGTATCTCGGCCGGCTGCTCGCCGGGCCGGACGGCGAGCCGCGGCCGGTGGACGGCCGCGAAGCGGCGACGATCGCCACGTCGGTGCTCGCGGTGGCCGCCGGGGCGTGGGGGGTGCGGGTGCACGACGTACGCGCGACCGTCGACGCCCTGGCCGTGTGGCGCGCCACCGGCAGCCCGCGCATTTCAAGATCAACAACCGGGGGTACGCCGTGAGCGACCGCATCTCCCTGCACGGCCTGCGCGTCCGGGGCCACCACGGGGTCTTCGACTTCGAGCGCCGCGACGGCCAGGACTTCGTGGTCGACGTCGAGCTCGAGCTGGACCTCGCCAAGGCGGCGGCCGGCGACGATGTCACCGACACGGTCCACTACGGCGAGTTGGCCGGTCGCCTGGCCGAAGTGATCGCCGGCGAGCCGGTCAATTTGATCGAGACCCTGGCCGAGCGGCTCGCGGCGGTATGCCTGGCGGACGCCCGGGTCACCGCGGCCACGGTCACCGTGCACAAGCCCCAGGCGCCGATCCCGCTCGAGTTCGCCGACGTGGCGGTCACCGTACGGCGGACCCGATGACCCGGGCGATCCTCTCGCTGGGCAGCAACCTCGGCGACCGGTACGCATACCTCAGAGCCGCCGTGGAGCAGCTCGGCGAGAGCGTCGTCCTGGTCTCGGGGGTCTACGAGACGCCGCCCTGGGGTGACGTCGACCAGCCGGCGTACCTGAATGCCGCGGTCCTGGCCGTGGACCCGGCAGCGGATCCGTCCGGCTGGCTCACCCGGGTCCGCGCGGTCGAGGAGGCGGCGGGCCGCGTCCGCGATCCGGAGCGGCGCTTCGGCCCCCGCACGCTGGATGTGGACGTGATCGCGGTGTGGCACGACGACGGCACCCCCGTGCTCAGCGACGATCCCGAGCTGGCCCTGCCGCACCCCCGGGCGCACCAGCGGGCGTTCGTGCTCAAGCCGTGGCTGGATCTGCAGCCCTACGCCCAGCTGCCCGGGCACGGCTGGGTGACCGACCTGCTGAACGCCCCGGAGCTCACCGCCGACGCGAACGCGCTGACCCCGCGACCCGATCTGCCGTTAGAGTCACCAGAGTGAGCAGTAACCCCGGCGGTGGCGCACCCGATCCGTCGATGCGTCCGACCAGCCTGTCCGTCCTGGTGGTCGCCGGGCTGGCCGCCGCCGCGGTGGGCTGGCTGCTCCTGAGCGCCCTGTACGCGCAGATGCCCCGGCTGCCCTGGCTGCCGATCATCGTGCTCGGCGCGCTGGCCGTCATCGAGGCGACCCTCGCGCAGAACACGGCGGCCCGGATCCAGCGCAAGCCCGGCGCCGGCCGGGTCGACCCGCTGGCCGTCGCCCGGTTCGCGGTGCTGGCCAAGGCGTCGTCGCTGGCCGGCGCACTGTTCGGCGGCTTCTCGGCCGGGCTGCTGGCCTGGCTGGCGCTGGAGCCGACCCGGGCTGCCCGCGACGACGTCCCGGCTGCCACCGCCGGGGTGGCAGCGGCGCTCGCGCTCGTCGGCGCGGCGCTGTGGCTGGAACGCTCCTGCCGGGTGCCGGAGAAGCCCGATCACAAGGACGGCGGAGGGCCGGGACAGCAGGCCGGACGGTCCTGATCGAGTCCGATCCGGGACTTGAACCGAGGGCCTCTCGTTTCCGTATGCTGTGCCGGCGGCGAAGGAGGTGTGCGGGATGGCCTACGACGAGACCACATATCGGCGTAATGCCGGTGACCAGGGCGAAAGCGACCCGGCGGCGTACCGGGCCGGCCTCGCGGCCACCGACTTCCGGGCCCGGCGGCGCGACCTCGATCCGGACGAGAGCGAGGGCGCGCAGCTCGTCGAGCCGGCCGGTGACCCCGGTCGCCGCGGCGGGGACTTCGACGACGGCCGTGACCGGCTGGGCATCCACATCGGCTGGGAGATCGTCCTGCTGCTGGCGGTCGCCGCGATCGCGTACCTGCTCTACCGCCTCGACCCGGCCAGCCTGCGCCGGCCCGCGCTGGACACCCTGCTCATCACGGGTGCCTCGATCGGCCTGCTCGCCCTCGGCGCCGGCCTGACGCTGCGCGCCGGCGTGCCCAATCTCGCGGTCGGCCCGATCGCCCTGGGAGCCGCGCTGCACTTCGCCGAGAACGGCGACGAGGGCCTGGTCCAGGCGGCCGTGCCGGCGCTGATCATCGCCGCCGCGGGCGGCCTGGTCGTGGCCGTCCTCGTGCTCGTGCTGCACGTGCCCGGCTGGGCGGCGACACTCGCCGCCGCCATGGGCGTCGTCGTCTACGCCCAGCTGCGCACCGCGCCGGTCACCGTCCAGGCCGGCTACGACCCGGCCGACCAGGCGTTCTACCTCTTCGGCGGTTTCGCGCTGCTCGCCGTCATCGGCGGCGCGCTGGGCACCGTCATGCCGATCCGGCGGCTCGTCGGCCGGCAGCGACCGGCCGGCGACCCGGCCCTGCGGCGCGGGGTGGCCGCGGCGTTCCCGGTGGTCGCCGCGCTGGTGCTCTCGTCGGTCTTCGCGGTCGGCGCGGGCGTCCTCATGGCGGCCCAGTCCACCGCGCCGATCGCGCCCGGCACCGGCCTGGAGTGGACCGGTCTGGCCTTCGGCGCGGCGCTGCTCGCCGGCACCAGCGCGTACGGCCGGCGCGGCGGCATCTTCGGCACGCTGCTGGCGGTGGCCGGGCTGACGCTCTTCCTGGACTACGCGGCCCGCCGCGACTTCGACATCGCGCTGTTCGCGATCGCGGGCTGCGCGGTCGGCGGTGGCCTGATCGTCACCCGGCTGGTCGAGACGTACGGGCGCCCGCTGCCGATGCCCGCGACGGCGGACTGGAACGCCGCCGCGTCGGCCGGCACCACGTGGACCCCGAACATGCCGCAGACCTGGTCCACCTCGGCCGAGCCGCCGGACAGCAAGCCACTGCGCTGGGACGAGGGCCCATGGGGCAGTACCCGTTGAGGGTGCGCCGTTGCGCCCTATGCTGGCTGACATGACCGACTCGACCTTCGCCGAACTGGACGCCCTGCCCACCGAGGAGCTGCGTGAGCGGGCCTTCGCGAAGGCGCGGGAGCGCCGCGACCTGAGCTTCTTCTGGTCCGTGTTCAAGCACCTGCCGGACGCGGACGATGCGGCGACGCTGGACGGCGCGCCGAACACGGTGGGCCCGACGATCGAAGAAGCGGTCGCGCTGTGGCGTGAACTGACCGGACACGGGTACGGGGAGCAGGAGCCGTTGCTTCGGGCAGCCTTCATCGATTACCTGCAAAAGCACTGAGACCACCGCAAGGCATACATTCACGGATATCAGTCCCGACGCGTTTGGTGAGCGGAATCCGCTGGGAAATAGCGGGTTCATGGCTCTCACCAACCGCTACAAAACTGCGCCCGGCGCGGGCACGATAGCCGCGCTGATACTGGTCCTGGTCTTCGGCAGCCCGTGGTACTCCGACTGGGCCCAGGACAACACCAACCCGGAGACCGCCGGCGGCTGGTGGCTGCGCCTGCTGGCGTGGCCGCACTGGCGGTTCGACTCCGACGACTCGCTGCGCGCGATCGTGATCGGCGACCTCAAGGCGATCCTGGTGGTCGTGCTGACGCTGGTCTTCCTCTACCTGCTGCCCGGCTCGCAGCTGGCCCGGGCCCGCGGCACGATCAGCCAGTTCTTCGCCGGCTGGGCGTCCTACGTCTTCGCCGGTGGCTTCGCCGCCCTGCTGACCACGCTGTTCCTGGCCAACCCCTCGCTGCTGGGCGCGTTCCGCACCGCCGGGGAGGGCGCCACCTACGGCCTCTTCGTCGGCTGGATCATCGGCCTCGCGACCCTCGGTGGCCGGCGCGGCACCCGGTAGAGCCTTCCCCGGCCCGGCGTGCGGCGTACCGCGCCGCCGTACGACCCGGGCCCGCCGCGGCACCAGGTGACCGCCGCCCCCGCGGCCACCGCACCGCCGCGACACCCCGCGGCGTGACCGGACGGTTCCCCCCGTCATCCGGTCACGCCGCGGCTCGCTGTCAGGCCGGCGCCGCCGCTTCCGCGTTCGGCGCGTCGAAGAGGGCCGAACGGGACACCGCACCGACCGGCTTGCCGTCGGAGACCACCACGACGTTGAGCGAGTCGCTGGTCAGCATCGCGGCGAGCGCGTCGTAGAGCGTGCCGGACACGTCGACCGTGGGCAGGCGCCCGATCTCCTCGATCTGTCCGACCGGGCGCATGGCGTCGCGGACCGGCGTCACGGCCAGCCGCCGTACCCCCCGGTCGGTGCCGACGAACTCGCTCACCGTCGCCGACGCGGGCCTGCTGAGCAGGTCGGCCGGGGTCGCGTACTGCATGAGCCGGCCGCCCTCGGCCAGCACCGCGATCCGGTCGCCCAGCCGTACGGCTTCATCGATGTCGTGGGTGACCAGCACGATGGTCTTGCGGACCGCCGCCTGCAGCCGGAGGAACTCCTCCTGCAGCCGGCCGCGCACGATCGGGTCCACCGCGGAGAACGGCTCGTCCATGAGCAGCACCAACGGGTCGGCGGCGAGCGCCCGGGCCACGCCCACCCGCTGGCGCTGACCGCCGGAGAGCTCGTGCGGATAGCGGCCGCCGTAGCGCTTCGGGTCCAGCCCGACCAGCTCGAGCAACTCGTCCGCGCGGTCCTTGATCCGCTTGCGGTTCCAGCCCAGCAGCCGCGGCACCGTGCCGATGTTGGTGCGGATGCTCTGGTGCGGGAAGAGCCCGACGTTCTGGATCACGTAGCCGATCTGGCGGCGCAGCTCGACCGGGTCCTGCGCCGAGACGTCCGCGCCGTCGATCAGGATCCGGCCCTTGGACGGCTCGATCAATCTGTTGATCATGCGGAGCACGGTGGACTTGCCGCACCCCGACGGCCCGATCAGCACGGCCAGCTCACCCGCCCGCACCTCCAGGCTGATGTCGCCGACCGCCACGGTCCCGTCCGGATAGACCTTCCCGACGTTCTCGAGCGTGATAGACGCCGCGGTCCGGCCAGCGCCGGAGTCGTTGATCGCGGTAGCGTCCACGTATGTCCTTCCTGTCGGGGGTCCCGGTGCCGGCGTGGCCCCTCGCTGCTCCCGGGGAGCTGGCCGCACCCGCCGATGACGGGCCGGGAAATCCGTGGTTCTCGTGGCGCTATGTCCATGACAATGCCGGCGAGATCCTGTCCGCACTGCAGTTCCACGCGGGTCTCACCGCCCGTGCGGTGATCATCGCGCTGATCGTCGCGTTGCCGCTCGCGGTCGTCTCCTACTGGTGGCGACCACTGACCGGCCCGATTCTTGCACTCTCCGGCGTCCTCTACACGATCCCGTCGCTGGCACTTCTCGCCCTCGTCGCCCCGGCGGTCGGCACCACCAGCGACACATCGGTGCTGATCGCGCTGGTGCTGTACGCGCTGCTGGTGCTCACCCGCAACTCGCTGGCCGGGCTCACCCAGGTCCCGGCCGAGGTCCGCGACGCGGCCGCCGGCATGGGGTACGGGCGCCTCGGCCGGCTGTGGCGCATCGAACTGCCGCTGGCCCTGCCCGGCATCCTCACCGGCCTGCGGCTGGCCACCGTCTCGACCGTGGCGCTGGTCACAGTCGGCTCGCTGATCGGCAAGGGCGGCCTGGGCGAGATGATCCTCGGCGGCTTCCGGAACAACTTCTACAAAGCCGAGATCATGACCGGGACGCTGCTCTGCGTCGGCCTGGCGCTGGTCCTCGACCTGGCGCTGGCGGGAGTCGGCCGGCTGCTCACCCCGTGGACGAGGGAGCGCAGCTCGTGAACTACTTCCAAGAGGGCTTCGTCTGGCTCAACGACCCGCTCAACTGGACCAACCCCGGCGGGCTGTTCGACCGCCTCCAGGAGCACCTGCTGATCAGCCTGTGGGCGGTGCTGCTGGGCTGCGCCATCGGCTGGCCGCTGGGCATCTGGCTCGGGCACCGCGGGCGGGGCGGCGGCGCGGTGCTCACCTTCGCCAACCTGACGCTGGCCATCCCCACCCTGGCCCTGCTCACCATCCTGCCGCTGACCCCGCTCGGCTTCGGCCAGCCCCCGGTGGTCGTCGCGCTGGCCGTCTTCGCGGTGCCGCCGTTGCTGGCGAACGCGTACACCGGGCTGCGCCAGATCGACCCGGAGACGCGGGAGGCCGCCCGGGGGATGGGGCTCTCCGGCGGTCAGTTGCTCCGGCGGGTGGAGCTTCCGCTGTCGGTGCCGTACCTGGCGGCCGGGCTGCGCACCGCGGCCGTGCAGGTGGTGGCGACGGCCGCGCTGGCCGCGTTCGTCAACGGCGGTGGGCTCGGCGAGATCATCTCCGCCGGCTTCGGGATCGGGATGAGCAACGGCGGCGGCGGGCAGATCGTGGCCGGCGGCATCGTTGTGGCGCTGCTCGCATTGCTGGTGGAAGCGGTGCTCGCAGGCGTACAACGACTGGTGACACCGGCCGCGCTCCGGACGGACCGGCACCGCCGGCCGACCGCGGCGGCCCCGGCCGGGTAATGGTCTCGCATCGTTACGAAACTTGTCGCACCCTGCGAGTAGGAATGAACGTGGGTCGCTCAGCGCGCCCGGCAAACTGAAAAACACGGGCATCGGACACCGACTGCCCGTCGGACACGCGGCGCGGCCATCTGGCCGGGCCGGGACACAGAAGGCGGCAGTATGCGTCGACACCTGCTCTTGACGGCCGGCACCCTCATGACCGCCGCCGTCATCCTCGCCGGTTGCGGGGAGTCCGGATCCTCCGGCACGGAAGCCCCCGCGAGCTCCGCCGCGGGCAACGGCTGCGCCCCCGTCGCCGGCGACAAGCTGGTCGTCCTCACCGACGACAAGAACCTGCAGAACACCGACAACATCGTCCCCGCGATCAACAAGAAGGCCTCGTCGCCGCAGCTCATCGCCGCTCTCGACAAGGTCTCCGCGGCGCTCGACACGACCAAGCTGATCGAGCTCAACAAGGCGGTCGACATCGACCGCAAGTCGTCGAAGGCGGCGGCGGAGGAGTTCGCCACGGCGAACTCCATCACCACCGGCATCGAGAAGGGCTCCGGCGGCGACCTGACGGTCGGCGCGGCCAACTTCAGCGAGAACGCGACCCTCGGCGAGCTGTACAACATCGCGCTGACGGCCGCGGGCTACAAGGTCAAGGTCCAGCAGATCGGCAACCGCGAGCTGTACGAGCCGGCCCTGGAGAAGGGCGACATCGACGTCGTCCCGGAGTACGCCGCCACCCTGGCGACGTTCCTGTCCGGCAAGGTCGACGGCAAGGACGCCAAGGACCCGTCCTCGCCGCAGCTCGAGACCACGATGACCAACCTCACCGCCCTCGGCGAGAAGGTCGGCCTGGTCTTCGGCAAGCCCTCCACGGCGCAGGACCAGAACGCCTTCGCCACCACGGAGGCCTTCGCCACCAAGTACGGCGTCAAGACCCTGTCCGAACTGGCCGCCAAGTGCTCGGGCGCGGCGACCGTCCTGGGTGGTCCGCCGGAGTGCCCGCAGCGGCCCAAGTGCCAGCAGGGCCTCGTCGACACCTACAAGTTCCAGGCCGGCAAGTTCAGCTCGCTCGACGCGGGCGGACCGCTCACCAAGACCGGCCTCAAGCAGGGCACCATCAGCGTCGGCCTGGTCTTCAGCTCGGACGGCGCACTGGCCGCCGGCTGACACCCGGCCGATCAGCCCGGTCGAATCACCCCGGATGCGGGGCATCGCGTGAGCGATGTCCCGCATCTGCCCGTTTCGTGACGGGTGCCGCTCTGGGTAGCATCTGCGACCATGCCTGACCGGGACCCCGAGGGGCCGCACAACGCCCGCCTCCTCACGGTGCTGATCTGGGCCGGCGTCGGCCTGGCCCCGGTCGCCGCCCTCGTCGCCCTGCTCGGCGGCGACGGCTCGATCCGCTTCGCGGTGCTGCTCGTCGCGGTCTGCGTCGTGCTCATCGGCGCCGCGCTGCTGGTCCGCAACGACCCGGTGCTGCTGGAGATGGACGCCGAGGACCAGATCAAGGCGATGCGCGACGAGCTCCGGGAGGAGATCGCCGCGAACGCCCGGGGGACGGGTCAACGGGTCAAGGCCCTGCAGGACGAGATGACCCGGATGCGCGCGGCCGGCTCGCCGGCCACGGCTCTGGCTCCGGCGGGGGCACGGCCGATGGGTGCCGCGCCGGTGGGTGCCGCGCCGGTGGGTGCCGCGCCGGTGGGCGCAGGGTCGGCAGGTGTCCGGCCGATGGATGGTGGTCGGCCGGAGGCTGGGCATGCGACCGGTGGTCGGGCGTCGGCCGCCGTGCCGAGGCCGCCCGCTGCAGCTGGGCCGGGGCGGTCTGGTGGTCGGGTGCCGGAGGCGGGTCGGGAACCGGGAGTGGTCGGTGCCGGTGGGCGGGCGTCGGCCGCTGTGCCGGGGTCGCCGGCTGCGGCTGGGCCGGGGCGACCCGGCCGCCGGGTGCCCGATAGGGATCGTGAGTCCGGGCAGGTCAGCACGGACGGCCGGGCGCCCGGGAGGGGTCGTGAACCCGGGTTGGCCGGCGGCCGGGTACCGGACGGGGGACGTGCGCCCGGGCCGGTCAGTGCCGGAGCGCCGGTGGTGGCGACCGCGTCTGTCGCTCCGGCCACGAGCCCCACGTCGGCGGCCCGGGTCTCCGGAGCCGCTGCGGCCTCCGTGCCCGTAGCGGTGGCATCGGTCCGGCCCGCAGCAGCGGCCCCCCGTCAGCGCGGCGCCGCGATGGTGCCGCCGCCGACCGGTGGTGGCCATGCCGCCCCGGCGGGGCAGGGCGGCCCCTACGGCCCAGGACTGTCCGGATCGGCGTGGGCAGAGCGCGGCGCGGACGCCGAATACGACGCCCCCGACGCCGACGGCGCCTACGCGGCTGAAGCCCCGGCAGGGCGGCGGCCGTCCCGGCGGCACGCGGCGCCCGACACAGGCACGGACATCGCCCGCTACGGCCTGACCGAGTTGCCGACACCGGAGGCGCCCAGCTACGGCGCCGCGCCCTTCGGCAACGGCTACGACGTGCCAGGCTACGACGGACAAGCGGCCTTCGACGCTCAGCCGGGCTACGACGGACAAGCGGGCTACGACCCTCAGCTGGGCTACGACGAGCAGCTGGGCTACGACAAGCAGCTGGGCTACGACGCTCAGCTGGGCTACGACGCTCAGCTGGGCTACGACGCTCAGCTCGGCTACGACGAACAGACCGGCTACGACGGACAAACCGGCCATGGCGGCTACGGCCAGCCCGGTGCCGCGGCCTGGACCGCACCCGCCGACTACGACTACGCCGATCCCGCGGCCCAGGACCAGGCCGGAACCGGCGGCTACCACTACGCCGACCCCATCGCTGACGACCGGTCGAGATACGGCGGCGCGGACTCGCCCTTCTTCGCCCAGGACGCGTCCGGCGGTTTCCTGCTCGACAACGAGGACCCGCAGCCGGGGACGGAGGACGCGGAGCCCGGCCAGGCCAACACCTATGGCCGGCCGGTGAGCGACAACCAGTACGGCCCCGATCCCATGGCCCCGCAGCACGGCTGGGCGCCGCGCAGCCACGAGCCGCGGGGCAGGCGGTAGCAGCCGGCTACTTGTCGATGTCCCCGACCACGAAGAACATCGAGCCCAGGATCGCGATCAGGTCCGGCACCAGGCAGCCCGGGATCAGGGTCGCCAGCGCCTGGACGTTGGCGTACGACGCCGTGCGCAGCTTCATCCGCCACGGGGTCTTCTCGCCGCGGGACACCAGGTAGTAGCCGTTGACGCCGAGCGGGTTCTCGGTCCACGCGTACGTGTGGCCCTCGGGCGCCTTGACCACTTTGGGCAGGCGCACGTTGACCGGGCCGCTGATCTGGTCCACCCGGTCCAGGCAGGCCTGCGCCAGGTCCAGTGACACGTACGCCTGGTCCAGGAGCACCTCGAAGCGGGCGTGGCAGTCCCCGGTCGTGCGGGTCACCACGGGCACGTCGAGCTCGTCGTACGCCAGGTAGGGCTCGTCCCGCCGCAGGTCCATGTCCAGGCCGCTGGCCCGGGCCACCGGGCCGGAGGCGCCGTACGCCGCGGCCTGGTCGGCGGTCAGCACGCCGACGCCGACCGTGCGGGCCAGGAAGATGTCGTTGCGCCGGATCAGCCGGTCGATGTCCGGCATCCGGCGCCGGACCTCGTCGATCGCCGTGCGGGCCCGGGACGTCCAGCCCGCCGGGACCTCCTCCTTGAGGCCGCCGACCCGGTTGAACATGTAGTGGATCCGGCCGCCGGAGACCTCCTCCATGACCGCCTGCAGCGTCTCCCGCTCGCGGAACGCGTAGAACATCGGCGTGATCGCGCCGATCTCCAGCGGGTACGAGCCGAGGAACATCAGGTGGTTGAGCACCCGGTTCAGCTCGGCGAGGGCCATCCGCAGCCAGGTCGCGCGCTCGGGCACCTCGATGCCCATGAGCCGTTCCACGGCGAGCGCGACGCCCAGCTCGTTGGAGAACGCCGACAGCCAGTCGTGCCGGTTGGCCAGGACGATGATCTGCCGGTAGTCGCGCACCTCGAACAGCTTCTCGGCGCCGCGGTGCATGTAGCCGACGATCGGCTCGCAGGACACCACGCGTTCGCCGTCGAGGGTGAGCTTGAGCCGCAGCACGCCGTGGGTGGACGGGTGCTGGGGGCCGATGTTGAGCACCATGTCGGCCGTGTCCAGACCGGACCCCGTGCCGACCGTCATCTCCCGCAGGTCGCTCATGCCATCCCCTCCGCTGGCGCTCCGGTGATGACATTCGTCCGGCGCTGAGTTGATGATTCGCTCGCAAGCTCGCTCATTGCCAGCATCGTCCCACGGAGCTCGATGCCGACCTCGTGCAGCAGCCACCAGTGCGCGCCCAGCCCGGCCGGGTCGATGAGTTCGCCCGCGGCGCCGGCCGAGCTCAGCGCCCGCAGGTAGGCCGCCGGGTCGGTGCGGGCCAGCTCCAGCGGTGGCCGGCCGCCGCCGACCCCGAGGGCTCGCAGCGCGGCGCGCTGACTGATGATCCGGTACGCCGTACCGGCAGCCGCCGCGGCCGAGTCGACGGCCACGTGGGCGGTCACATCGGTGCTGCCGTCCGGCCGGGGCGGCACCTGGCGTCCCTGCCGGTAGCCGGTCAGCGTGCCCAGCGCCGGCCGCGCCGAGCGCAGGTGCCCGTAGTCGACCGCGAGCGCACAGCCGCGCCGCAGCGCCGCCACCGCGTCGGCCCACGCCACGTCGCGGGGCCAGCCGATCTCGATCCGGTCCCCGGGGCGCGCCGCCGGCCACCACCGGCTCAGCCAGAACCGGTCGGCCGGGTCCACGTCGGGGCCCAGCCGCTCCTGTCCGGTGGCCGGGTCCACGAGCACCCGCCGGGCCCGGCCCTCGGCGTCGACCTCGGCCACGTCGAGCGGCACGTTGTCCAGCCACTCGGTGGCCAGCAGCATCCCGGTGAGGTGCTCGGGCACGTACCGCTGCCAGGAGATGTCGGCCGGCAGACCCGCCGGCCGGGCGGCGACCTCGACCCCGGTGAAGCGGACCCGCCGGGCCAGGCCGGGCGCGGGATCGGTGTCGAGCAGAGCGTGCAGCGCGGCGAGCAGTTCACCCCGGCCGGCGCCCACGTCGACGACGTCGAGGGTGGCCGGGTGGCCCAGCGCCGCGTCGACGTCGCGGATCAGCCGCAGCAGCGCCCCGGCGAACAGCGGAGAGGCGTGCACGCTGGTGCGGAAGTGGTCCGCGGGGCCCTCGGCGGCGCGGGTGAAGAAGCCGTCCGGTCCGTACAGGGCGGTGGTCATCGCCGCTCGCCAACCCAGGCTCGTCACGCCTGCCAATCTAGGCGCAAACGCCCGGTGCAGTTGTTCACACGCTCTTGTCACGAGCGTGTTACGTCGGCGCATACTTGCGATCGACCGGTACCCCTTTCACGAGGACTGGATCTTTCTATGAGCGCTGTGCCGCGCGCCGGAAAGCGCGCTCGCCCCCTGGTCGTGGGTGTTGTCGGAGCCGGCCGGGTGGGCGCTGTGCTCGGCGCCGCCCTGGCGGAAGCCGGGCACCGGGTGGTGGCTACGGCCGCCGTCTCCGCCGCCTCACGGGAGCGGGCCGAGCGCCTCCTGCCGCAGGCCGCGATCCTGCCCGCCGACGAGGTCGCCCGGGCCGCCACCGATCTCCTGCTGCTCGCCGTCCCGGACGACCACCTCGCCGCCGTCGTCTCGGGCCTGGTCATGACCGGCTCGCTGGGTGCCCGTACGGTCGTCGCGCACACCTCAGGCGCGCACGGGCTCGCCGTCCTCGGCGACCGGGACGGCCTCGCGCTGCACCCGGCGATGACCTTCACGGGCGTCGACTCCGACCTGGACAGGTTGCCCGGCATCGCCTGGGGCGTCACCGCCCGCGACCGCGCGTTCGCCGCGCGGCTGGTCACCGACCTGGGCGGGGTGCCGGAGTGGATCGCGGAGGATGCCCGCCCGCTCTACCACGCCGCCCTCGCGCACGGCGCGAACCACCTGGTCACGCTGGTCAACGAGGCTGCCGACCTGCTGCGCGCGGCCGGGGTCGAGCGCCCCGAGGCGGTGCTGTCGCCGTTGCTGCACGCGGCCCTGGACAACGCGCTGAGCCTGGGCGATGCCGCGCTGACCGGCCCGGTGTCGCGAGGTGACGCGGGCACGGTCGGCAAGCACCTGAGCCGGATCGCGCCGGAGTCCGTACCCGCCTATCTCGCTCTGGCCCGGCGCACTGCCGACCGGGCCATCGCCGCTGGGCGGCTGCGACCGCAGGACGCGGCGCTGTTGATGGATGTTCTGGCCCAGGCGACCGTAGGGAGTCCCTCATGACCGCGCTCATCCACACCCGGGCCGAGCTGGCCGCCGCCCGGGCCGCCGCGTCCGGCCGGGTGGCCGTCGTGATGACCATGGGGGCCCTGCACGAGGGACACCGGCAGCTGATGCGCGTCGCCCGGGAGCGGGGCGACTTCGTCATCGTCACGGTCTTCGTGAACCCGCTGCAGTTCGGCCCGAACGAGGACTTCGACAAGTACCCGCGCACCCTGGCCGCCGACGTCGAGGCGTGCCGGGCCGAGCAGGTCGACGTGGTGTTCGCGCCGGACCGCGACGAGATGTACCCGGGTGGCACGCCGCAGGTGACGCTGAACGCCGGCGCGACGGGCGAGATCCTCGAGGGCGCCAGCCGCCCCGGGCACTTCTCCGGGATGCTCACCGTGGTCGCCAAGCTGCTCCTGCTGACCCGTGCCGACCTGGCGTTCTTCGGCGAGAAGGACTTCCAGCAGCTGGCCCTGATCACCCGGATGGTCAAGGACCTGGAGATCGGCGTCGAGATCGTCGGCGTGCCCACGGTCCGCGAGGCCGACGGCCTGGCGCTGTCCAGCCGCAACCGCTACCTGTCGGCCGACCAGCGGCCGGCGGCTCTGGCGCTGTCGCACGCGCTGCGGGAGGGGGCCGCGCAGACGGACGCGCAGAGCGTGCTGGAGGCGGCCGGCAAGATCCTCGCCGACGAGCCCGGCGTGCAGGTCGACTATCTGGCTCTCACCGACCCGCTGCTCGGCCCGGTGCCCACCGACGGACCCGCGCGGCTGCTCGTCGCGGCCAAGGTGGGCAGCACCCGGCTGATCGACAACGTTCCGGTCCTGCTGGGGAAGGCCGCCTGATGATCCGCACCATGCTCAAGTCCAAGATCCACCGGGCCACGGTCACCCAGGCCGACCTGCACTACGTGGGCTCGGTGACCGTGGACCTCGACCTGATGGAGGCGGCCGACCTGCTGGCCGGCGAGCAGGTCGCGATCGTGGACGTGACCAACGGCGCGCGGCTGGAGACGTACGTGATCCCGGGCGAACGCGGCACCGGCGTCATCGGCATCAACGGCGCTGCCGCGCACCTCGTGCACCCGGGTGACCTGGTCATCCTCATCGCGTACGGGCAGCTGACCGACGCCGAGGCGCGGTCGTACGAGCCGCGGATCGTGCACGTGGACGCGAGCAACAAGATCATCGAACTGGGCGCGGACCCGGCCGCGGCGGTGGCCGGCCTGGCCGGAGATCCGGTACGCGCGGACGGCGCGGTGCTGACCCGCTGAACGAGGTTCTCCTGAAGGCGCCGTGCCGGCCGAGTCGACTGCCCTATGATCGACAAATCGGACATCGGCTGGCGCTCGGGAGGCTCGGTTCATGCGACACCTGCCCCGGCTGCGCCGTGCGCGGCGGTGGCCGGTCGCGGCAGCGCTGAGCCTGCTCACGCTGGTCCTCGCCGCCGGGTGCGGCAATCCGGCCGGCGTCGACGGGGACCTCACCGACGGCTGGGCGGCGATCGGCGTACCGACCGGCTTCACCCCGGTCGCCGAGACCTGCCACCTGGCCAACTTCGCCACCTTCGGGCCCCGGTCGACGTACGAGGAAGTCGACTGCAAGCTCAGGCACCGCACCGAGACCGTGTACGTCGGCACCTATCCCAGCCCGGCCGCCGAGGCGTCCGATCCGCCGGCCCAGGACTCGGCCGGCGCGCGGGCGGCGTACCAGGTCTGCGACACCAAGACCACGGCGTACGTCGGTGGGCCGTGGCGGACGGCGCGGCTCTGGATCGGGGTGACCCAGCCGACCCGGGCGGCCTGGACCGGCGGGGCCCGCTGGTACCGCTGCGAGGTGCTGGTGAGCAGCTCGGTCGAGGACGACGGCGGCCTGGTGCAGCGGGTCGGCACCCTGCGCGGCGCGCTCGCGGAGCCGGCCTCGCCACTGTTGCTGACCTGCTACAACGTCCTGCTCGACCAGGACGGCAAGATCGGCACGATGCCGGCCCGGGAGTGCTCGGCCAAGCACAACGCCGAGTTCGTGGGCATCTGGGACGCCGGGAAGGCCGGTTACCCGCAGACCGCCCAGCAGTGGGACAGGTTCCACGACGGCTGCCGCAGCCGGATCGCCTCGTACGTCGGCGTGCCGGACGACGCCGACCTGCAGTTCCGCGCCGGGGTGATCTCGCTGCCGGGCGGGGACGACGTCTGGGAACTGGGCGACCGCGGCGTGCGCTGCTACCTGTGGCTGGACGCGACGACCCTGACGTCCTCACTGAAGGGCAAGGGCAGCAAGGCCATGCCGGTCCAGTACCAGTAACGCCCGGCACTTCTTGCCGCCCCGCCCGTGATTTCCCCGCCCCCGCGATGTTGACTGAGCGCATGTCGCATCTTGCCGACCTTCCGGCGCTACCCCGCCGCCTGGCCGCCGCCGAGCCCGGCTGGACCGAGACCACCGACGTGCTGGTGGTCGGCTCCGGCATCGCGGGCCTCACCGCCGCTCTGCACCTGCGCGAGGCGGGCCTGCACGTCACCGTCGTCACCAAGGTCAACATCGACGACGGGTCGACCCGCTGGGCCCAGGGCGGCATCGCGGCCGTGCTCGACCCGCTGGACACCCCCGAGGCGCACGCGTTCGACACCGAGATCGCCGGGGTCGGTCTCTGCGACCCCGCGGCGGTACGCGTCCTGGTCGAGGAGGGCCCGGCCCGGATCCGCGAGCTGATGCGGATGGGCGCCGAGTTCGACCGCAACGCCGACGGCTCGCTGATGCTGACCCGCGAGGGCGGGCACCGCGCCGACCGGATCGTGCACGCGGGCGGCGACGCCACCGGTGCCGAGGTGCAGCGGGCCCTGCACGAGGCGGTGCACCGCGACCCGTGGATCCGCCTGGTCGAGCACGCCCTGGTGCTGGACCTGCTGCGCGCCGCCGACGGCCGCGCCTGCGGCATCACCCTGCACGTGCTGGGCGAGGGCAGCGAGGACGGCGTCGGGGCGATCCTGGCCCGCGCGGTCGTGCTGGCCACCGGCGGTATGGGCCAGATCTTCGCCTCGACCACCAATCCGGCGGTCTCCACCGGCGACGGGGTCGCGCTCGCCCTGCGCGCCGGGGCCAAGGTCACCGACGTGGAGTTCGTCCAGTTCCACCCGACGTCGTTCATGACGGCCGGCGTGACCTCGGTGCAGCGGCCGCTGATCTCCGAGGCGCTGCGCGGCGAGGGCGCCCACCTGGTCGACGAGACCGGCAAGCGGTTCATGGTGGGACAGCACGAGCTGGCCGAGCTGGCACCGCGCGACGTGGTGGCCAAGGGCATCCACCGGGTGCTGCGGGCCACCGGCGCCGACCATGTCTTCCTGGACGCGCGCCACCTGGGCAAGGAGTTCCTGGAGCAGCGCTTCCCGACGATCGTGGCGTCGACCCGGGCGGCCGGTGTCGACCCGGCGACAGAGCTCATCCCGGTCGCCCCGGCGGCCCACTACGCGTCCGGCGGCGTCCGCACCGACCTGCACGGCCGCACCTCCATCCCGGGCCTGTACGCCTGCGGCGAGGTGGCCTGCACGGGCGTGCACGGCGCCAACCGGCTCGCCAGCAACTCGCTGCTGGAGGGCCTGGTCTTCTCCCGGCGCATCGCCGACGACATCGTGGCCGAACTGCCCCCGCAGGCCGACCCGGTGGCGCCGACCGGTGAGCCCGGCTGGGTCGTCGCCCCGGCGATCCGTGGCGACCTGCAGCGGGCCATGACGCGCGGGGCCGGTGTGCTGCGCTCGGCCGACTCGCTCGCCGCCACGGCGAAGGAGCTGGCCCGCCTCGGTGAGCAGCGCGGCGCCCCGCACAACGCGGCCTGGGAGGCCACCAACCTGCTGACCGTCGCGGCCACCCTGGTGGCCTCGGCGGCCGAACGCCGGGAGACGCGCGGCTGCCACTGGCGCGAGGACTACCCGAACGCCCTGGACGAGTGGCGCGGTCACCTGCTGAACGCCCTCGACGGCGGCGGAACGATCACCCAGACCTTCGAGGAGATGGCATGACGGTGGGCTTGGACCCGGCCGAGGTGGAGCGGGTCGTCTACACGGCGCTGGCCGAGGACCTGGGTGACCCGCCGCGCGACGTGACCAGTGAGGCGACCATCCCGGGCGACCAGGTCGACACGGCCGAGCTGGTGGCCCGCGCGCCCGGTGTGGTGGCCGGCCTGCCGGTCGCGGCCCAGGTCTTCGCGGCCACCTCGGGCGGCACCGCGACCTTCGACCAGCGGATCGAGGAGGGCACCCGGGTCGTCCGCGGCGACGTGCTGGCCGTGGTGACCGGTCCGACGCGCTCGCTGCTGACCGCGGAACGCACCGCCCTCAACCTGCTCTGCCGCATGTCCGGCGTGGCCACCCACACCCGCAGGTGGGCCGACGAGCTGGCGGACACCAAGGCGACGGTGCTGGACACCCGCAAGACCACGCCGGGTCTGCGCGCGCTGGAGAAGTACGCGGTCCGCGTCGGCGGTGGCACGAACAAGCGCATGGGCCTCTACGACGTGGCCATGATCAAGGACAACCACAAGCTCGCGGCCGGCAGCATCACGGCGGCCTACCGCCTGGTCCGCGCCACGTTCCCGGACGTCGCGGTGCAGGTCGAGGTGACCACGGTCGCCGAGGCCCGGGAGGCGGTGGAGGCCGGCGCGGACTTCCTGCTCTGCGACAACATGACCCCCGATCTGCTGCGCGAGGTGGTGGCCGCGGTCGGCGACCGGGCCGAGCTGGAGGCGACCGGCAACCTGACCCTGCACACCGTGCAGGAGTACGGCGCCACGGGCGTGGACTACCTCTCGGTGGGCGCGCTGACCCACTCGTCCCCGATCCTGGACATCGCCCTGGACCTCCGCCCTCGCTGAGAGCTCGGGCCACCCGGCGGGGCGGCCCGCCCGGCGTGACCAAGACTGGTGTGGTGTAGTCGCCGGTGCTGCGGTTGTGGAGCCCGACGCCCGTACCTTCGATTGATCGGGATTGTGATGCTTCTCTGCATTGACATCGGAAACACCAACACCGTCCTGGCCACGTTCGACGGGGACAAGCTCGTCCACAACTGGCGGATCAAGACCGATGCCCGGTCCACCGCCGACGAGCTCGGTCTGATGTTCCGGGGGCTCCTCGCCGGCGACGCGGTGGAGATCACCGGGGTCGCCGCCTGCTCGACCGTGCCGGCGGCGCTGCGGTCGCTGCGGACGATGCTCGGGCGCTACTACGGCGACCTGCCGAACGTCATCGTCGAGCCGGGCGTGAAGACCGGGGTGCAGCTGGCCATCGACAACCCCAAGGAGGTGGGCGCGGACCGGGTGGTCAACACGCTCGCCGCGCACGCCCTCTACGGGGGTCCCTCGATCGTGGTCGATTTCGGCACCACCACCAACTTCGACGTGATCAGCGCGCGCGGCGAGTTCCTGGGCGGGGCGTTCGCGCCCGGCATCGAGATCTCCTTCGACGCACTGGCCGCCCGGGCCGCCCAGCTGCGCAAGGTCGAGCCGGCCAAGCCGCGCTCGGTGATCGGCAAGAACACGGTGGAGTGCCTGCAGTCCGGCCTCTACTACGGCGTCGCCGGCCAGGTCGACCGGATCGTCGAGCTGATGACCGCCGAGATCGGGTCGGTACGCTCGGTCATCGCCACCGGCGGCCTGGCCTGGCTGGTGAAGGACGCCTGCCGGACGATCACCGCGCACGAGCCGATGATCACGCTGATCGGCCTGCGGATGGTATATGAGCGGAACGTCTGAACCGGCCTTAGTAGGCTTTTGCGCAACCTGGACCCCTTGACAGAGAGTCGTGCCGTGACCGAGCAGAACGTCCCCGCCGTTGACCCCGCCGAGGATCTCCCCGAACAGATGCGGGTCCGCCGGTCGAAGCGGGACCGGCTGCTGGCCGAGGGCGTCGAGCCGTACCCGGTCGGCTTCGAGCGCACCGCGACGCTGGCCGAGATCCGCGCGAAGTACGCCGACCTGGCCACCGACTCGGCTTCGGGCGACACGGTCGGGATCACCGGCCGGGTGATCTTCGTCCGCAACGGCGGCAAGCTCTGCTTCGCCACGCTGCGCGACGGTGACGGCACCGAGCTGCAGGCCATGCTGTCCCTGGACCAGGTCGGCGCCGAGGCCCTCGAGCAGTGGAAGCGCCTGGTCGACCTGGGTGACCTGGTCGGCATCACCGGCGAGGTGATCACCAGCCGCCGGGGTGAGCTCTCCGTGCTCGCCGGTTCCTGGACCATGACCGCCAAGGCCCTGCGCCCCCTGCCGGTCGCCCACCGCCCGCTGAGCGAGGAGACCCGGGTCCGGCAGCGCTACGTCGACCTGATCGTGCGCCCGCAGGCCCGGGAGATGGTCCGGACCCGGGCGACGGCGGTCCGCAGCCTGCGCGAGTCGCTGTTCGCGCGCAATTATCTCGAAGTGGAGACGCCGATGTTGCAGTTGCTGCACGGCGGGGCCACCGCGCGCCCGTTTGTGACGCACAGCAACGCACTCGACATAGATCTCTATCTGCGTATCGCCCCGGAACTCTTTTTGAAGCGGGCCGTGGTCGGCGGCATCGAACGCGTCTTCGAGATCAACCGCAACTTCCGCAATGAGGGCATGGATTCCACCCACTCGCCGGAGTTCGCGATGCTCGAGGCGTACCAGGCGTATGCGGACTACAACGTCATGCAGCAGCAGGTGCGCGAGTGGATTCAGGAGGCCGCGGACGCAACCGCCGGATCACACATCGTGACGCACTTCGACGGTACCGAGTTGGACCTCGGCGGCGAGTGGCGTTCGGTGACCCTCTTCGGTTCTCTGTCCGAGGCGCTCGGCGAAGAAGTGACCGTCCGCACCGATCTGGCGAGCCTGCAGCGGTATGCCGAAAAGCATGACCTATCCGTGGACCCGAAGTGGGGGCCGGGCAAGCTGGCCGAGGAACTCTTCGAGCACCTCGTGCAGCACACCCTGCAGCAGCCCACCTTCGTGCGCGACTATCCCGAGGAGACCACCCCGCTGACCCGGGCGCACCGCACCGAGCCCGGCCTGACCGAGAAGTGGGACCTCTACGTCCTGGGGTTCGAGCTGGCCACCGCGTACTCGGAGCTGGTCGACCCGGTGGTGCAGCGGGAGCGCCTGGTGGCGCAGTCGCTGCTGGCCGCCGGCGGCGACGCCGAGGCGATGCAGCTGGACGAGGATTTCCTGCGTGCCATGGAGTACGGAATGCCGCCCGCCGGTGGCATGGGAATGGGAATCGACCGGCTTCTGATGGCGCTCACCGGGCTGGGCATTCGGGAAACGATCCTGTTCCCCTTGGTGCGCCCGGAGTAGGACGTACCGGGACACGATTTGCTTGGCGCCGGTGCAATCGCCGACCCGCCATTGACGGATCACGCGGGCCGGGCGTTATTGTTCACGGGGATTGGGTGAACAGAGAACCTGTGTTCGGGAGGATAACGGCCCGTGGCCAAGCAGATCATTCACAAGCTCGTCGATGACCTCGACGGCGGTGACGCCGAGGAGACCGTCAAGTTCGCCCTCGACGGCATTCAGTACGAGATCGACCTGTCCGAGTCGAACGCCGCGAAATTGCGCGACATCTTCGCGCCGTACGTGGGCGCGGGGAGCAAGGTCGCGCGCGGCGGTGTCGTCGTCGGCGGCCGGGCGGCGCGCGGCCGTGGCGGCGCGACCGCCGACCGCGAGCAGAACAAGGCCATCCGGGAGTGGGCCAAGAAGGCCGGCAAGGACATCTCCGACCGGGGCCGGATCCCGCAGGAGATCGTGGACGAGTTCCACGCCAAGGGGCCCGGCCGCTGAGCCGGACGGCCTGACGAGGGGTCCGGGGCGCGCGAGCGTCACGGACCCTTCTGCTTTTCGCGCGTTCTTCGCCCGGCTTGCGTAAGTTATCCACAGGGGCGGACAGCGTTGTCCACAGGCTGTGGACGAAGTTCCCGGCGCGGGGGATTTCGCTGTGCGCGTACTCCGCAAGGGTGGGGAACAGCCGTTGAGCGTGCGAAGTTGGGGAGAACATCGGCGCAGGACGTCCCCAGAGGGCTCGAGGGCCCAGCAGAGTCTCCCGGCGGCGATAGAGTGAGAGAGCACAGGTATCACCGATACCCGTGCGCTGGCCCCGCCAGTTCATTGGCGCACGGCACGTGAGGAGCACGAGGGCATGTTCGAGCGGTTCACCGACCGAGCGCGACGGGTTGTCGTCCTGGCCCAAGAAGAGGCCCGGATGCTCAACCACAACTACATCGGGACAGAGCACATCCTGCTCGGTCTCATCCACGAGGGCGAAGGCGTTGCCGCGAAGGCTCTGGAGAGCCTCGGCATCTCCCTCGAGGGTGTCCGGCAGCAGGTCGAGGAGATCATCGGTCAGGGCCAGCAGGCGCCGAGCGGGCACATCCCGTTCACGCCGCGGGCCAAGAAGGTGCTGGAGCTCTCGCTGCGCGAGGCCCTGCAGCTCGGCCACAACTACATCGGCACGGAGCACATCCTGCTCGGGCTGATCCGTGAGGGCGAGGGCGTCGCCGCCCAGGTGCTGGTCAAGCTCGGTGCCGACCTCAACCGGGTCCGCCAGCAGGTCATCCAGCTGCTCTCGGGTTACCAGGGCAAGGAGCCGGCCGCCGCCGGAGCCGCCGCGGGCGAGGCCGCCCCGTCGACCTCGCTGGTGCTCGACCAGTTCGGACGCAACCTGACCCAGGCCGCCCGCGAGGGCAAGCTCGACCCGGTCATCGGCCGGGAGAAGGAAATCGAGCGGGTCATGCAGGTGCTCTCCCGCCGTACCAAGAACAACCCGGTGCTGATCGGCGAGCCCGGCGTCGGCAAGACCGCCGTCGTCGAAGGGCTGGCGCAGTCCATCATCAAGGGCGAGGTGCCCGAGACGCTGAAGGACAAGCAGCTCTACACGCTCGACCTCGGTGCGCTGGTCGCCGGTTCCCGCTACCGCGGTGACTTCGAGGAGCGCCTCAAGAAGGTGCTCAAGGAGATCCGCACCCGCGGCGACATCATCCTGTTCATCGACGAGATCCACACCCTGGTGGGTGCGGGTGCCGCCGAGGGCGCCATCGACGCCGCCTCGATCCTCAAGCCCATGCTCGCGCGTGGTGAGCTGCAGACCATCGGTGCGACCACCCTCGACGAGTACCGCAAGCACCTCGAGAAGGACGCCGCGCTCGAGCGCCGCTTCCAGCCGATCCAGGTGGGTGAGCCGTCACTGGCGCACACCATCGAGATCCTCAAGGGCCTGCGCGACCGTTACGAGGCGCACCACCGGATCAGCATCACCGACGCCGCCCTGGTGGCCGCGGCGACGCTGGCCGACCGCTACATCTCGGACCGCTTCCTGCCGGACAAGGCGATCGACCTGATCGACGAGGCCGGCGCCCGGATGCGTATCCGCCGGATGACCGCACCGCCGGACCTCCGCGACTTCGACGAGCGCATCGCCCAGGTCCGCCGCGACAAGGAGAGCGCGATCGACGCGCAGGACTTCGAGCGGGCCGCGCAGCTGCGCGACAAGGAGAAGCAGCTGCTGGGCCAGAAGGCGCAGCGGGAGAAGGAGTGGAAGGCGGGCGACCTCGACGTCGTCTCCGAGGTCGACGACGAGCAGATCGCCGAGGTCCTCGGCAACTGGACCGGCATCCCGGTCTACAAGCTGACCGAGGAGGAGACCTCCCGGCTGCTCCGCATGGAGGACGAGCTCCACAAGCGGGTCATCGGCCAGGAGGACGCGGTCAAGGCGGTCTCGAAGGCGATCCGGCGTACCCGTGCCGGCCTGAAGGACCCGAAGCGCCCCTCGGGCTCGTTCATCTTCGCCGGCCCCTCGGGTGTCGGTAAGACCGAGCTCTCCAAGGCGCTCGCGGAGTTCCTCTTCGGCTCCGAGGACGCGCTGATCCAGCTCGACATGTCCGAGTTCCACGACCGGTACACGGTGTCCCGCCTCGTCGGTGCCCCTCCCGGCTACGTGGGTTACGACGAGGGCGGCCAGCTGACCGAGAAGGTCCGCCGCAAGCCGTTCTCCGTGGTCCTCTTCGACGAGATCGAGAAGGCCCACCCGGACGTGTTCAACACGCTCCTTCAGATCCTGGAGGACGGCCGCCTCACCGACGGTCAGGGCCGCATCGTGGACTTCAAGAACACGGTGATCATCCTGACCACCAACCTCGGCACGCGTGACGTGGCCAAGGCGGTGTCGCTGGGCTTCCAGGCGTCCGAGGACGTGGAGAGCAACTACGACCGGATGAAGGTCAAGGTCAACGACGAGCTGAAGCAGCACTTCCGCCCGGAGTTCCTGAACCGCATCGACGACACGATCGTCTTCCACCAGCTGCGCCAGGACGAGATCCTGCACATCGTCGACATCTTCACCGCGCGGATCGAGACCCAGCTCAAGAACAAGGACATGGGTCTCGAGCTGACCGACAACGCGAAGAAGTACCTGGCGAAGAAGGGCTTCGACCCGGTCCTGGGCGCCCGGCCGCTGCGCCGGACGATCCAGCGCGACCTGGAGGACTCCCTGTCCGAGCAGATCCTCTTCAACGAGCTGCGCCCCGGCCAGATCGTGGTGGTGGACTGCGAGGGCGACCCGGAGAACATCGAGAAGTCGAAGCTGACCTTCACCGGCGCCGACCGCGGTGCCACGGTCCCCGACGCGGTGCCCGCCGACCTCGGCGCGGCCGCGACCGAGGAGTAGGCAGCACGCAGCACCGGACGGCCCGGCTCTTCCCGACAGGGAGGCGCCGGGCCGTTCCGCGTTAATCGCTCGCCGCGAGCGCCCGCCACCTCGATCATCAACCGCATGGAAACACCCCAGCGGCAGATCCGGGCCGTCCACACGGCCGAGACGATCACCGTCTACCAGGCGTACTCCGCCGAGATCGCCGAGCCGGCCGTGCGCGCCGGACGCTTCGTGGCACCGTTCAAACGGGACCGGATGACGTGGATCAAGCCGTCGTTCCTGTGGATGATGTACCGCTGCGGCTGGGGCACGAAGCCCGGCCAGGAACGCGTCCTCGCGGTGGAGATCACCCGGGCCGGGTTCGAGTGGGCGCTGGCGCACGCGTGCATCAGCCACTACGAGACCGGCGGCGGCGAGACGCGCGAAGAATGGTCGCGGCGGTTGCGGCGCAGTCCCGTCCGGGTGCAGTGGGACCCGGAGCGGACGATGCAGCTCGGTGCGCTGCCCTACCGCTCGCTGCAGCTGGGCCTGGGCGGCGAGGCCGTCCCGCGGTACGTGGACGAGTGGACGGTCGCCATCCGGGACGTGACCGACCTGGCCCACCGGGTGCAGTCCACCCGCGACCCGGCCCTGCTGCCACCGGAACGGCCCTACCCACTGCCGGCCGACCTGGCGACGGCCATCGCGGCGTGACATGGCCGGCCGCGGAGCGCTCAGCCGGGGAGGGTCCGGCCGCGGGCTAGGTCAATGGTGGGAAGCGGGGTGGATGGTCGCCGGCCAGCACGAACCGGTCCGCATCGGAGTCCAGCGGCTCGACCAGTCCGTCCGTGACGAGCCCGGACAGGGCCCGCGCACGCTGCACCTCGTCCGGCCACACCGCGTCCAGCCGCTGCCGGGGCACCGGCCCGGTGGTGTGCCGCAGCACTTCCAGCAGCAGCCCACGGACCTGCCGATCGGTGCCCGCGTACTTCTGCGGTCGCCGGGTCGGACCCACCGGCGCCGGCGCGCCGCTCTGCCGCCACGCGCAGACCGGCTCAAAGGGGCAGGCCGGGCAGCGCGGTGAGCGGGCCGTGCAGATCAGCGCCCCCAGCTCCATGAACGCGATGCTCGCCCGGGCCGCCCGGGCCGGCTCGATCGGCAGGAGCTCCGCCATCGCGGTCAGGTCAGCCGTCGTCGTGGTCGGACCGGCGTCCGGGTCACCGGCGACCGCCCGGGACACGACCCGGCGGACGTTGGTGTCCACGACCGGGTGACGCTGCCCGTACGCGAAGGTCGCCACCGCCCGGGCCGTGTACATCCCCACGCCCGGCAGCGCCAGCAACTGGTCCAGGTCGTCGGGCACCTGCCCGCCGTGCCGTTCCACGATGGCCACCGCGCACGCGTGCAGCCGCATGGCCCGGCGCGGATAGCCCAGCCGGCCCCACATCCGGATGGCCTCGGACGGAGGATCCTCGGCCAGCGCCGCCGGCTCCGGCCAGCGGGTCATCCAGGCGTGCCAGGCCGGCGTCACCCGGACCACCGGTGTCTGCTGCAGCATCACCTCGCTGACCAGCACCGCCCAGGCGCTGGTGCCGGGGACCCGCCAGGGCAGGTCGCGGGCGTTGGCGTCGTACCACTTGATGACCGAGTCGGCGAGCGTCATAACCGCACCAGCTTAGGATGCCGGAGTGAACGAGCTTGCCATCACCGTCATCGGTCCCGACCGGACCGGCATCGTCGCCGACGTCTCCGAGGCGCTCGCCGGGCTCGGGGCCAACCTGTCCGACTCCACCATGACCCGGTTGCGCGGGCACTTCGCGATGACCCTGATCTGCACCGGCGCCGCGGCCGACGACGTGGAGAAGGCGCTGGCGCCGATCAGCGGCCTGCTGGCGACCGTCCGGGCGGTGGCTCCGGAGGCGGACACCGACGCGGCGGGGGAGCCGTACCTGGTGAGCGTGCACGGCGCCGACCGGCTCGGCATCGTCGCGGCCGTCACCCGGGTGGTCGCCGCCGCCGGCGGCAACATCACCGACCTCACCACCCGGCTGACCGGCCCGCTCTACGTGCTGATCGCCGAGGTCGACGTGCCGCCGGGCAGCGCCGACGACCTGGCCGTACGCCTGGCCGTGGCCGCGCAGGAGCTGGGCGTCGAAGTGACCCTGCGCCGGGCCGAGTCGGACGTCCTGTGAGCGACGCCCTGGCGGACTGGAAGCCGGACGTGCTCGGCGTCGAGGGTCAGGTGCTGCCCGTGGTCACCGCCCCGGCCGGCGTGCTCAGCAGCGCCGGGGCCGAGGTGGACCCGGCCGACCCGGCGATCGTGCAGCTGGCCGCCGACCTGGTCGCCACCATGCGGGTCTCGCCCGGCTGTGTCGGGCTGGCCGCGCCGCAGGTCGGGGTGGGTGCGCAGGTGTTCGTCGTGGACGTGACCGAGCATCCGAAGACGGTGACCGCGCACGGCACGTTCGTGCTGTGCAACGCCCGGGTCGTCGAGGCGAGCCGGTGGCGGCCGGGCCGGGAGGGCTGCATGTCCGTGCCGGACCTGACCGGCGATGTGAAACGGGCCGGCCGCGTCGTGGTCGAGGCTGTCCTTCCGGGTACGGGTGAGCCGGTGCGGCTGACCACGGACGCGTTCGAGGCGCGGGCGCTGCAACACGAGATCGACCACTGCGCCGGAAAACTATTCCTCGACCGCGTCGCCGGCGCGCACGCCGTCTACCAGCGCAAGGTCTATCTCTAACGATCAGCGTGCGAGACGGTGTCGCACTATCGGCGCGTCGCGTCGGTCATGCCCCCTTCGCGGGGATACCGTGCACCCATCATGCGTTCGACGGTCGGTCCCCTTCCTTCCGCCGTGTACTGGCGGCGTCGTGCGGTGGTGCTCGGAGCACTGCTGCTCGGCGTCATCGTGCTGTTCGTGTCCTGCTCCGGCGGGGACGACAAGGACAGCAATCGCGGCAAGGGCGCTTCCTCGCAAGCGCCGCTCACGCCCGCCTCGGCGTCGCAGACCCCCGAGGATGAGCCGTCCTTCACCGATCCGGGACCGGGCGCGGGTAACCCGTCGCTGCCGGATCCCGGCGAGCTGACCGCCAGTGGCGCGGCCGCCGACCCGTCGGCCGGTGCCGGGGCGAACCCGGGCGACGGCACCCAGGGCGGCGTCCAGGGCGGTACGCAGGGCGGCGACACGAACGTGGCCGCGGGCAGCGGCACGTGCACCGACGCGGAGATGTCCGTGACGCCGGTGCCGGCCGTGACGACGGTCCGCCGCGGTGCCCCCGTGGCGGTCCGCCTCAAGATCAAGAACATCTCGGCCCGTACGTGCACCCGCGACGTGGGCGCCGACCTGCAGGAGCTCTACATCGGGCAGGGCGCCGGCCGGGTCTGGTCCTCGGATACGTGCAGCACGGTCAAGGGCTCCGAGGTCCGCACCTTCCCGCCGAACAGCGAGCGCGAGTACAACGTGACCTGGAACGGCAAGCAGGCGAACAAGTGCGCGGGCGGGCTGGCCACGGGCACGGCGCCGGCCGCGGGCCAGTACGAGATGCGGTTCCGGCTGGGCGCCAAGATCAGCGCGCCGGTCGCCCTCACCATCACCGCCTGAGCGGCCCCGGAACCGGCTGAGCGTTACGCCGGCCGGGCCGGGCGTTCGTACAGGTATTCCGTGCCGTCCTCTTCGTCCCACTGCTCGCCGACGTGGGCGAAGCCGAAGCCTGCGATGGTGGCGAGCGACGCGACGTTCTGCGGGCTGATGCTGGCCCGTACGGTCGTCACCGACTGCTCCCCGGCTGCCCAGCGCAGCAACTCGGTCACCATCGCCTTGGCGAAGCCGCGCCTGCGGTACGCCGGGTCCGTGCTGTAGCCCATCTCCACCATGCCCGCGCTGTCCGGCGGTCCGTGGAAGCCGCCCGCCCCGACCACTGTGCCGTCGGGGACGGAGACGGCCGCGCGGACGATCCAGTCGGCGGCCGCCGGGTCCTTCGCGATCTGGTCGAGGCGCATGCGCCACAGCCAGGTGACCTCGTCACTGAGGAACCACCCCGTGAGCGGGACACCGGTCGCCGTGCGGGCAGCGGTCAGGTCACCGCTCAGCAGGGCTTCGAGGACCGGGGGTGGCAGGCGTACGAAACGCACCGCGGCCGGACCGGCGGTCATGCGGTGCCGTGGTAGGTGCCCGAGTCGTCGGTGGCGTCGGCGAAGTCGGCGAAGTCCATGTTGCCGACGGCCAGGCTCGCCGAGACGTCGGTGAACGAGGCCGGCCGTACCCGGAAGGTCCGGCCCGGCTCCTCCGCCAGGTCGATCGCCAGCAGCGGGTGCTCGTCGTCGGTGAGGGCGACCTGGTCGGCGAGGAAGAGGTACGCCAGCTTGTCGTCCTCGTTCGCGGCGGCGTCCGCCTCCACCAGCGCCTGGATCGTCACTCCGGCATAAGCGGGGTCGCTCACGTAGGTGGCGCTGCGGTGGGCTCCCTCGCTGCGCATCACGGCCCGCAGCTCGTCCCAGGCCGCATCGTCGCTGAAGTCCGCGCGCAGGACCAGGGAGGTGAGGTCGCCGGGCGCCGGCAGAGGTGTGGGGATAGCAGTCATGGTGCAGGGAAGCCTAGACGTAGCGCTCGAGGATCGAGGCCTCGGCCAGGCGGGACAGGCCCTCGCGGACGCCCCGGGCGCGGGCGTCGCCGACGCCCTCCACCGCTTGCAGGTCCTCCACCGTGGCGCCGAGCAGGCGCTGCAGGCTGCCGAAGTGGTCGACCAGCCGCTCCACGATCTGGGCCGGCAGGCGGGGCACCTTGGCCAGCAGCCGGAAGCCGCGGGGGCTCACCGCCGCGTCCAGCGCGTCGGAGGCACCCGCGTAGCCGATCGCCTTGGCCACCGCGACCAGGTCGATCATCTCGGTGGCGGTCAGCAGGTCGAGCTCGACCAGCGCCTCGTCCAGCGTGCGGGCCTTGCGCCCGGTCGGCAGGTAGTCGCGGATGACCAGCGTGCGGTCGGAGTCGACACCGGCCATCAGCTCGTCGAGCTGCAGGGCGAGCAGGCGGCCGTCGGTGCCCAGCTCGACCACGTAACCGGAGATCTCGTCGGCGATGCGGCGCACCATCTCGAGGCGCTGCACGACCGCGACCGCGTCGCGGACCGTGACCAGGTCCTCGATCTCCAGCGCGGAGAGCGTGCCGGAGACCTCGTCGAGGCGCAGCTTGTAGCGCTCGAGGGTGGCCAGGGCCTGGTTGGCCCGGGAGAGGATGGCGGCGGAGTCGTCCAGGACGTGCCGCTGGCCGTTCACGTACAGCCCGATGATGTGCATGGACTGGCTGACCGAGATGACCGGGAAGCCGGACTGCTTGGCGACCCGCTCGGCGGTGCGGTGCCGGGTGCCCGACTCCTCCGAGTGGATGCCCGGGTCGGGCATCAGGTGCACGGCCGCGCGGACGATGCGGGTGCCGTCGCTGGAGAGCACCACCGCGCCGTCCATCTTGCACAGCTCGCGCAGGCGGGTCGCGGAGAACTCCACGTCGAGCGGGAAACCGCCGGTGCAGATCTGCTCGACCACCGCGTCGTAGCCGAGCACGATCAACGCGCCGGTGCGGCCGCGCAGGATGCGCTCGAGGCCGTCGCGCAGGGCGGTGCCGGGGGCCATCAGGGCGAGGTTGGCGCGCAGCGGGTCACCGCTGACTCCACCGCCGGTCAGGCCGGGCGTCGTCGGGGTCATCGGACGGGCTGCCGAACCGTTGACGCCGGCAGCAGCGCCATGGGTATGGCGGTTTGATGAGGCATCGCGGTCGAGCGGCACCTGTACATTCTACGGACTCGTATCCAGGTCAACGAGCCGCGGTTGGGCCGGGGCTCCAGAGCGTGATCGACTGTCACTGCCGGTGAGCGTGCGGCGCGGCTCATTCGGCCGACGCCCGGGCTGCCCACTGCACCGCGGTCTGCAGGTCGCCCACCTCGACGACGCGCATCCCCTTGGGCGGGCTGTCGCCCTCGCCGGTGCCGTACCCGGGTGGGACCAGGGCGAAGCGGAAGCCCAGCCGGGCCGCCTCGGCCAGCCGCCGCCCGATCGCGCCGACCCGGCGCACCTCGCCGGTCAGCCCCACCTCGCCGATGGCCACCAGGTGCGGGGCCATGGCCAGATTGAGCGCGCCGGAGGCCACCGCCAGGGCCATCGCCAGGTCGGCCGAGGGCTCGGTGACCCGGATGCCGCCGACCGTGGCCGCGAAGACCTCCCGGTCGTGCAGCTTGATCTTCTCCATCCGGCGCTGCAGCACCGCCAGCACCATGGCCAGCCGGGCGCTGTCGAGGCCGGAGACGGTGCGCCGGGGCGAGCCCTGCACCTGGGCGCCGATCAGGGCCTGCACCTCGGTGACCATCGCCCGGCGGCCCTCCATCGCCACGGTGACGCAGGTGCCCGGCACCGGCTCGTTGTAGCGGGTGAGGAACAGCCCGGACGGGTCGGCCAGGCTCACGATGCCGGTCTCGTGCATCTCGAAGCAGCCGACCTCGTCGGCCGGGCCGTAGCGGTTCTTCACGCCGCGGACCAGGCGCAGCGACGAGTGCTTGTCACCCTCGAAGTGCAGCACCACGTCGACCAGGTGCTCGAGCACCCGCGGGCCGGCGACCGAACCGTCCTTGGTGACGTGCCCGACCAGGACGGTGGCCACGCCGCGCTCCTTGGCGATGCTCACCAGTGCCGCGGTGACGGCGCGGACCTGGGTGACACCGCCGGGCACGCCCTCGGTGCCCGGGGCGGAGATGGTCTGCACCGAGTCGATGATCAGCAGGCCGGGCTTGACCGCGTCGAGGTGGCCGAGGACCGCGCCGAGGTCGCTCTCGGAGGCGAGATAGAGATTGTCGTGCAGGGCGCCGAGCCGCTCGGCGCGCAGCCGGACCTGGCTGACCGACTCCTCGCCGCTGACCACGAGCGACGGCGTGCTGGTGCCCGCGGCCCACTGCTGGGCGACGTCGAGCAGCAGGGTCGACTTGCCGACGCCGGGCTCACCGGCCAGCAGCACCACCGCGCCGGGGACCAGGCCGCCGCCGAGCACCCGGTCGAGCTCGGTCACGCCGCTGGGCACCGCCTTGGCCGGGGCGGCACTGATGGTCTTGATCGGACGGGCCGGCTCGGACGGCATCCGCGAGCTGACCACCCGGCCGGACACCACGGGACCGGTCAAGGTGGACTCGATGATCGAGCCCCACTCGTTGCACTCCGGGCAGCGGCCCAGCCACTTGGGCGGCTGATGCCCGCACGCGTCGCACTGATAGGCAGGACGCGGCTCAGAGCGGGCACGGGACGGAGTGCGGGAAGTCGTCACACCCGTCACGCTAGCCCGCCGGTACGACAAACCGGGGACTTACTCCCCTTCGCCGAGATTCTCCTCGGCATCGATGCCGGGGGCCCGCGAGGCCGGGCTCAGCGGGATGGCCATCGGGGCCTGCAGGACCAGCGGCGGCGCGCCGTTGCTGAACTCGAACACCAGGTTGACCGACTGGCCCGGCAGCAGCTTGCCGCTGAGCCCGACGGCCTGCAGCTTCTCCGCGTCCTCGGGCAGGAAGGTGGCCGCGCCGAGCGGTCCGATCTCGATCCGGGCCGGCCGGGTCTCGGCGCCCGCCGGGGTGGGCGCGGTCGAGGGCGCCTCGCCCGGGCTGGGGTTGGTGCTCGGGTCCGGGCTGGGGATCTGGTTGCTGTTCTGGTCGTCCTGGGTGTCCGAGGGGCGGCTGCCGGAGGGCTCCGGGATGGCCGTCGAGGGCGCGGAGGGCGTCGTCGAGGCGCCGCCGACCAGGCCGACGGACCGCGCGGAGACCACGCCTTCCTTCTCCGTCGTGCCGGTGGCCGGCTGGCTGCTGATCAGGACGGTGATGGCCTGCCTGGTCTGGTTGTAGAGGCCCAGCTGCAGCGGCGCGGAGCCACCGGCCGGGTAACCGGTGGTGCCGTCGTAGGCGACCGCGAGGTTGCGGACGTAGACCGAGGCGTCGGAGCTCTGCGCGTTCACGCCGTAGACCGACGGGTTCTTGAGGGCCGTCTCGGCGACCTGACCGGCGCTGCAGCCGGCGAGCGCGATCGCGGCCAGCGTGGCGACACCCGTGGCCACGGCGGCGCGGCGGGTTCCGGGCGAGCGCATCACAGTCCTCCAAGAAACTCGAGAATGCTCCGCGGATCAGCCTAGAGGGCGAGGATCCGGCGCGTACGGCGACCCGTCCATTCACACCACCCGGCCGCTGGACACGAGCAGCACGACGTCCAGGAGTGCCACCACGATGACCGATCGAAACATCGCAACCTGCCGGGTGCCGCGGCGGAGGGCCCGCTGACCCGCGTACCAGCCCAGCGGCAGGACCACGGCGGCGGCCGCGGCGACCGCGAGGCCCGGCCACGACGGCGCCCCGTCGGGTCCGAAGACCAGGGTGAGGGTCGCGGCCAGCAGCAGACCGGCCGCGGCGAACTGCGATCCGGTCGCGCCCAGGCGGTGCGGCAGCCCGACCACGCCGGTCGCGGCGTCGTCGGCCAGGTCCGGCAGCACGTTGGCGAAGTGCGCCCCGCCGCCCAGCAGCGCGCCGGCGGCGACCAGCCAGGCCGGTGGCCAGGGGTGCCCGGGCAGAGCGAGGACCACGAAGGCGGGCATCAGCCCGAACGCCACCAGGTAGGGCAGCACCGACAGCGGCGTGGACTTGAGCGGCCAGTCGTAGAGCAGCGCGAAGATCCCGACCAGCGTGACGCAGATCGCGGCGGCCGGGCCGAAGGGCAACCCGAGCAGGGGCACGGCCAGCGAGGCGACCAGGCCGGCGAGGCCGACGGTACGGCGGGAGACCACCCCCGAGGCCACGGGTTTGTCGGTCCGCCCGGCCACCCGGTCCCGGTCGGCGTCCAGCCAGTCGTTCACCCAGCCCACGGAGAGCTGGGTGGCCCCGATGGCGGCGGCGACGCCGAGCACGCTCCAGCCGCGATGCCCCACCCCGAGGGCGAGCAGAGTCATGGCCAGCGTGACCGCACCGCCGGGTTCGGGGTGGGAGGCCTTGAGCAGAGCGACGGGTCCGACCATGAAAGCAGTGTGGTGGTTGTGCCCCACTCGTGCCACGCTCGATCACATGCCCCCGCTTCCCCGCAACGATCCTCGTCAGTACGACGACCTCGCCGGTGAGTGGTGGCGCCCCGGTGGTGGCTTCGAGATCCTGCACTGGCTGGCCCGGTCCCGCGGCGCGCTGGTGCCGCCCGCGCAGCGCCCGGCGGCGATCCTGGTCGACGCCGGTTGTGGCGGCGGCCTGCTGGCCCCGCACGTCGAGCGGCTCGGTTACCGGCATGTCGGTGTCGATCTGCGCCGCGCGGGGCTGGAGCAGTCCGCGGCGCGGGGCGTGACCCCGGTGACCGGTGACGTGACGGCGCTGCCGCTGGCGGACGGCTCGGCCGACGTGGTGGTGGCCGGCGAGATCCTGGAGCACGTCCCGGATCTGCCGGCCGCGGTGGCCGAGCTGTGCCGGGTGCTGCGGCCGGGCGGGCTGCTGGTGCTGGACACGGTCAACGGCACCCGGATCGGCCGGTTCCTGACGGTGACTCTGGGCGAGCGCTTCGGCGTGGCGCCGGTCGGCCTGCACGATCCGGAGCTGTTCGTCGACCCGGGCGAGCTGACCGTGGAGTGCGCCAAGCACGGTGTCAAGCTGCTGGTCCGCGGCCTGCGCCCGAGCGTGACCGGGTTGATCCGCTGGCTGTTCCTGCCCACCGGTCCGGGGCCGGGTCCGCTGGGCCGGATGATCCCGACCCGTTCCACGGCAGTGGTCTACCAGGGCATGGGCCGCAAACAGGGGGAGATGGCATGACGACTGTCGAGGAGGCGCGCCGGCTCGCGCCGCGGTTCGCGGCCCGCGCCGCGGAGCACGACCGGGAGGGTGTGTTTCCGGCGGCCGACTTCGCCGACCTGCGCCGCTCCGGCATGTTCGGGCTGATGGTGCCCGAGCGGCTGGGTGGCGCCGGAGCGGGGTTCGCCGACTATGCGGCGGTCGCCTACGAGCTGGCCCGGGGCAACGGCGCCACGGCGCTGATCTTCAACATGCACGCCTCGGTCACCGGCGCGCTCGGCGGCGTCACGAACGAGCTGGCCGAGGCGCTCGGCCTGCCGCCCGAGGCGCTGGAGGCCCGCGATCGCTACCTGCGCGCCGCCGCCGAGGGCAGCTGGTACGCGGTGGCGATGAGCGAGCGGGGCGCCGGGTCCCGGCTCTCCCAGATGACCACCAACTACGAGGAGACCGACGAGGGTTTCCACATCAAGGGGGCCAAGACGTTCTGCTCCGGCGCCGGGCACGCGGACGCGTACCTGGTGGCGGCGCGCAGTGCGGCCGACCCGGACAAGGTCTCGCAGTTCCTGGTGCCGCCGGGCGAGGGGCTGACCGTCGAGCAGACCTGGGACGCCCTGGGCATGCGCGCCACCGGCTCCAACGACGTACACATCGACGTCACCGTCCCGTCCACGGCTCTGCTCGGCGGCGTGGAGGGGCTGGCGCTCGTGGTCGCCCAGCTCGCCCCGCACTGGATGGTGGCCAGCTACGCGGCGGTCTACGTGGGGGTCGCCCGGGCGGCGGTGGACGCGGCGGTCGAGCACGTCACCGCCCGGGGGCTGGGGCACCTGCCGGCCGTACGCGGGCGCATCGGCCGGGCCGACGCGGCCGTCGCGGCAGCGCACCTGGCCGTCATGGAGGCCGCCCGCCGGGTCGACGAGGCGCCGGGCGACGCGGAGACCAACCGCTGGGTGTGGCGGGCCAAGCTGCTGGCCGGCACGACGGCGGCCGAGGTGGCCGCCTCGATGCTGGAGGCGGCGGGCACCTCGGCGATGCGGCGCGGTCATCCGCTGGAACGTCTCTACCGCGACGCCCGGGCCGGATCACTGCAGCCCGCGACGTCGGACGTGTGCGCGGACTGGCTGGGCGTCGAGGCGCTCGGCGGCGATCCGGACTCGCAAGGCTCCGCCCCGCGGTGGTGAACGCTTTTCGCGGGTAAGGCACCAGTCGGCGGGGTTCGGCCTGGGGAGGCACAAGTGAACAGAATTGGTCAGGCAGTGATCGCCGGCCTGGGTACCGCGCTGCCACCGGCGGCGGCACAGGACGACCTGTGGGAGGGCTTCTTCTCGCAGCACTACACCGGCGGTCGCCGTGGGCTGGCGAAGCGGATCTTCGCCAACTCCGGGGTCCGCACCCGGCAGGCGGCCGTCAGCCCGCTGCTGGAGGACGTCTCCGGCTGGTCCACCGAGCGCCGGATGCGCCGCTACCAGGTGGAGGCCATGCCGCTGGCCAAGGAGGCGGTGGGCCGGGCGCTCACCGAGGCCGGCGTCGCCGCCGACGAGCTCGGCCTGTTCGCCGTCTGCTCCTGCACCGGCTACGCGACGCCCGGCCTGGACATCCTGCTGGCCCGGGACATGGGCATGGCGCCGTCCCTGCAGCGGCTCTTCATCGGGCACATGGGCTGCTACGCCGCGCTGCCGGGTCTCGGCACGACCGCCGACTTCGTCGCGGCCCGTGGCCGCCCGGCGCTGCTGCTCTGCGCCGAGCTCACCAGCCTGCACATCCAGCCCGCGGATTCGCGGGCGGACATCCAGCAGATCGTCTCGCACGCGCTCTTCTCGGACGCCGCGGTCGCCGTCGTGCTCACCCCGCAGAGCAGACCCGGGGGGTACGTCGTCAGCGACGTCACCGCGCTCACGGACACCACCACGGCCGGCCACATGACCTGGGACGTCACCGACCTGGGTTTCCGGATGGGGCTGTCGCCGCAGGTCCCCGACGTACTGGCGGTGCACGTCCGGAACATGGTGGACGACCTGCTGACCCGTAACGGCCTGACGATCGCGGACGTGGACGACTGGGCGGTGCATCCCGGCGGCCCGAAGATCCTGGACGTGGTGCAGGAGCAGCTCGGGTTGCCGGCCGAAGCGATGGCGGCGTCCCGGGAGGTGCTGGCGACGTACGGGAATTGCTCCTCCCCGACGGTATTGCTGGCCCTGGACGCGCTGCGGCGGCGGCCGCAGCCGCCGCGCCGGGTGGTGATGCTGGCCTTCGGGCCGGGCCTGACGCTCTATGGCGTCCTGCTCGACACGCCCTAGGGTGGTCGGGTGAGAGGGGACCGGGCTGCGGGCGCGACGCTCTACGGGCTCGCCCTGGTCCTGCTGCTCGCGGGCGGAGTGTGGTTCGTCCGGGCCGCGCCGGACGTCGGCGAGGACCCCGCCGTGGTGGCGGGCCGGGCCACCGTCGAACGCCTGCTGCCCGACCTGCCGCGGCAGGCGGGGGCGGAGACGATGGTGCTGGGCGCCGGCGGACGCCAGGAGCGCAACACGGCAGTGCTCGGCGGTTCCTACTCCCTGACGATGCTCTGCGTGGGCGACGGCCAGGTCCGGGTGCGGCTCAGCGCCACGGGTGAGGATTCAGGCCGGGCAGTGCCGTGCGCCGCGGAGCCGGAGCCGGTGGAGCTGACGGTGGGACTGGCCGACGACCTCTTCATGGCGGTGTCGGCGGAGACCCGGGGAGAGGCGGTCTTCCGCTGGCGCGTCACCCGGGCCCGGTCCTACTGATCCGCTCTCGCATTTGCTGAGTCTCATGACAAGCGTCACTTACCGGTCGGATCTTGCCCGACCGGCCGGCTGTCACGCAGCGTCAGAGACGGGCCAGGTCGGGCCGGAAGTCCTCGACCGAGAACGTGCGGGCGATCTTGCGGACGATTTCACCCCCGCGGTTGACCAGCAGGACCGCCGCGGTGCCGTCGGGTGTGCCGAGGTCGAGCCCGGCGCGGAGCTCACCGGTGGGGTCGCGCAGCGCACGCACCGGCTTGGCTTGAGCCGGCGGCGCGGCGTTCGTGGGCGGGGCGGCACCGGTCTGCCCGGCGGCGGCCCCGGCGACGACCGTCACGACGGCGATCCCGGGCGGCGCCGCGGCGCTGGTGTCGGTCACCAGGCCGGCGCAGTCGCAACCGTCGGTGAGCAGGACAACCGCCGGCAACTGGGCACGCAGCGGGACGGTCGTGCCGTCGACGCCCATCAGCTCCAGGGCGGGCAGGGTGTCACCGCGGTCGTCGGTCGTGGTGGCGGTGCGCTGAGTGGCCGGCGAACGGGACGGCCCGGGCCAGGCCGAGGCGAAGAGGCTGGCCACGGTGACCAGGACGGCCATCGAGATGATCAGCACCGGGGCGCGCAGGCACGCGGCACCGGCCCGACGGAGCGCGCGCATGCCGGGACGCTCGGTGAAGCTCTGCCAGCGGGTGCGCTCCGGCGACCGGTGCAGCTCGGCCTGGACGGCCTCGACCTCGTCGGACAGCTCGGAGAGGTCGTCCGGAATGACGATGAGGCCCCACTCCTCGGGGAAGTCCGGCAGACCGTCAGGGGAGCCGCCATCGGGCGGCCAGTTGCCGCCGTTGTCGCTCTTACTGCCCACGATTCACCCTCCCCCCTGCCGACGAGTCTCGCGTGGCCGGGGACCTCCGTCCAGCCTCCCCTACGCACGCCCCCGGCCGCCAGTAGTGGGCGGTTCGGGTCGCTAGCGATAAGCTTGACCTCGCAAACGCTTCAGGTCCGGAATATCCGACTCGCTGAGTCAAGTGGTCACGACGTAGTCACCCTCCGTTACTGAGGCAGCTCTTTGCCCGCATGTCAAGCGGTAGAAAGACGGCTCACAGGGCCTCTGAGCTGCACTAACAGTCACGGCCAGGGTAGGACATCGCTGCCTGAGCGTGTTACCCTAGACACAGCGAAAGGGGTTTCGAACCTATGGTTTTCAGTGTCGGCGAGACCGTTGTTTACCCCCACCACGGGGCCGCACTCATCGAGGCAATCGAGACTAGGGTCATCAAGGGCGAGCCGAAGCAATATCTCGTTCTGCGAGTCGCCCAGGGCGACCTTACTGTCCGGGTGCCCGCTGAGAACGCCGAGATCGTCGGCGTGCGTGAAGTGGTCGGCGAGGAGGGCCTGGGCAAGGTCTTCGACGTCCTCCGCGCACCGCACACCGAGGAGCCGACCAACTGGTCGCGGCGTTACAAGGCCAACCTCGAGAAGCTCGCCAGCGGTAACCCGCTGAAGGTCGCCGAGGTCGTCCGTGACCTCTGGCGTCGTGAGCGCGAGCGTGGACTCTCGGCCGGGGAGAAGCGCATGCTCGCCAAGGCCCGCGACATCCTCGTCGGTGAGGTGGCCCTCGCCGAGAAGAGCACCAAGGACGAGGCGGAAGTCCTCCTCGACAAGGTGCTCACCGAGGCCTGAGGTTCCCACCACCTCAGCACCACCCCCACGGTGACAGCAGCCGAACAGGACCGCGACGTGACCGCGCAGCTCCACGCTCGCGGTGACGTCGCGGTCCTCGTTCCGGCCGCCGGCGCCGGTCTCCGGTTGGGCCCGGGCGGTCCGAAAGCCCTCCGCCTGCTCGCCGGTGAGCCCCTTCTCGTGCACGCGGTCCGGCGCATCGCGGCAGCCCCGTCGGTGCGCCTGATCGTCGTGGCCGCCCCGGCCGCCGAGGTCGACGCGGTCCGGGCCCTGCTCGCCCCGGTCGCCGCGGTGATCGTGGTCCCGGGCGGCGCGGAACGGCAGGATTCGGTCGCGGCCGCGCTTGCGGTCGTGCCGGCGGACGTGGGCATCGTGCTGGTGCACGACGCGGCCCGGGCTCTCACTCCGCCGGAGCTGATCGAGTCGGTTGCGGCTGCGGTCCGCAGCGGCCGGCCGGCGGTGATTCCGGTCCTGCCCGTGGTCGACACCATCAAAGAGGTCGGTCCCGCGGAGCCCGCCCGTCCTGACCACGCGCCTGTTGACGTTGTGCTGGGGACCGTTGACCGGTCTGTTCTGCGGAGCGTGCAGACGCCGCAGGGGTTCCGGCGGGATGTGCTCGCTGCCGCGCATGCCTCCGGGCTCGGTGCCCATACCGATGATGCCGGGATGGTGGAAAAGGCCGGGGTGCCCGTCACCTGCGTGCCCGGCTCCGAGCTCGCCATGAAGATCACCCGTCCGCTGGACCTGGTGATCGCCGAGGCGCTGCTGCACGTAACCTGACGCGGTGAGTCCTGTGAATCCGCCCAGCCAGCGTGTCGGGATCGGCACCGACGTGCACGCCTTCGACCCCGGGCGGGTGTGCTGGGTCGCCGGCCTCATGTGGCCCGGCGAGTCCGGGCTGGCCGGGCATTCCGATGCCGACGTCGCCGCCCACGCCGCCTGCGATGCGATGCTCAGCGCCGCCGGCCTCGGCGACCTCGGCAGCAATTTCGGCACCGCCGAGCCCGAGTGGGCCGGCGCTCCCGGGGTCACGTTGCTGGCCGAGACCGTCCGGCGGCTCGCTCAGCACGGCTACGCGGTCGGCAACGTGTCGATCCAGGTCATCGGGAACCGGCCCAAGATCGGTAAGCGCCGCGAGGAGGCCCAGCAGGTGCTGTCCGCAGCGGTCGGCGCGCCGGTGACCGTCTCCGGCACCACTACTGACGGGCTCGGGCTCACCGGGCGTGGTGAGGGACTCGCCGCAGTCGCCACCGCGCTGATCTATCCGGCGTGACCCGGACAGAGTGATCTCGGGGGAGAAGACCTACGCTCGACAGGTGTCGAGCGAGCCCACGTCCCAGTCCGAGCCGGAAACCACCCCCGAGGAGTACCGGCAGCGGGCCCTTCTGATGGCCGATCTCGGCCGCTACGACGAGGCGGCCGGCGAGATCGCCAGTGGTCTGGCCGTCGCGCCCGATGACGCGGCGCTGCTGACCACCCTGGCCCGGGTGCACCTCGCCGCGGCCCAGCCGGTGGACGCGCTGACTGCCGCGGACCGGGCTGCCGCGGCGGCGCCGGGGACAGTCGGGCCGCTGGTCGTGCGGGCCATGGCCTTGTCGGACGAGCGGCGGTTCGGCGAGGCCGCCGAGGTGGCGGCTTCGATCCTGGCGGGCTGGCCGGCTGACCCGTACGCGCAGCGCACCGGGGCGGCCCTGCTCAGCGAGACGCGCAACGGCCAGGACGCGCTCAATGCCGCGTGGAACGGAGTACGGCTGACCCCCACCGACGCCGAGGCGCACCTGGTGCTGGCCGTCGTGGCGGCCCGGCTGCGGTTGTTCGACCTGGCGCAGCGGGCGTACGGGGAAGCCCTCGATCTCGACGCCACGATCGGCGACGCGCAGCGGGACGTCGGCGTGGTCCGGCTGGAACGCCGCCGGTGGGCGCTGGCTCTCGAGAGTCTGGCCGACGCCGCTCTGCCCGTTCCCGAGCCGGTCGCCGAGGAGGTGCCGGCCCCGCCCCCGCCCGCGGTGACCCGCCCGGCCGGACCGGTGCTGGACCGCTCCGCCATGGTCGCGGACATCTTCCGGCAGGCGGTGCTGTACGGCAGCAACGGTGTGCTGATCGCCGCCGTGCTCGCCGCGGTGATGACCACCGTCAGCACCGGAGTGGCCCGGACGTGGGGCGGCGTCATCGGCGTGGTGGTCGTGGTGGCCATCCTGATCTGGCTCAAGCGCGCGCTGCCGGTGCCGGTCGGCGTGGCCCTCGGCGAGATCCGCGGCTCCCGGCGGGTGGTCGTGGCGGCCTACGCGACGGCGCTGGCCCCGCTGGGCCTGCTGGCGTTCGCGGTGCTGGGCAGCGTCGTCCCGCTGATCGTCGCGATGCTGCTCGCCGCCTCCGCCGAGCTCGCCATCCTGACCCAGCGCCGATGAGCCGGGGGGTCAGGCCTGGTTGTCGCGGATCGAGGCGATCAGCGCCTCGCGGACGGCGGTGAGCCCGGCGTCGAGGGCGCCGAGCAGGACCGCGTCGTCGTCGATCGTGGTGACGGCGATGGTGCTCTCCAGGGGAGCGGCCCGGCGCAGGGCGCCCTTGACCGCGGTGAGCAGCGTCTGGCCGCCGGCCTGGGCGACCGGGCCGGCGAGCACGACCAGCGAGGGGTCCAGCACGGCGATCACGGCGGCCAGGCCGACCGCGATCCGGTCCGCCAGGTGCGTGAAGAACTCGCCGGAGGCGTCCGGGGCGGCGGCCGCGGCGGCCACGATCTCGTACGGGGTCCCGCCGGTGATGCCGTGGTCCCGGCCGAGGGCGAGGATGGCCGCGCCGCCGAACAGGTCCTGCAGGTCGACCTTGCGATGGGTGGAATCCGGGGAGTAGAGCGGCATGTAACCGATCTCACCCGCGCCGCCGCGGGCACCGCGGATCAGCGTGCCGGCGATGTCGATGGCCAGACCGAGGCCCTCCTGGCCGAGCCAGAGCAGAGCGAAGCCGTCCACCTCGCGGGCGACGCCGCGACGGCGCTCGGCCACGGCGGCGAGGTTGACGTCGTTGTCGACGCCCACGCGGGTGCCCAGGGCCGCGGCGATCTCCGGGACCAGGCCCGGACGGTTGAGGCCCGGCACGTCCACGTGCCGGATCGTCGCGGTGCCGCTGTCGTACGAGCCGGGGACGCCGAGCTGCACGTGGTGGACCCGATCGGCCGGGACGCCGGCCGCGCCGCTCAGCTCGGCGACGACGTCCACCAGGGCGGTGCGGGGGTCGGTGTGCAGGAAGTCGACCGGGTTCTCGATCCGGGCGCGGACGGCACCGGTCAGGTCGCAGAGCGCGGCCACGACCGACGGGGCCCCGCTGGGACCGATGTCGCGGACGGAGACGGCGGCGGCGTACGCTGCGTCCGGATCAGCCGCATAGATCTCCGCGTTCGGCCCCGGGCGGCCGCTGTTGTAGCCGACGACGGTCACCAAGCCGGCATCGGTGAGCCGGCGCAGCACCTCGGAGATGGTCGGGGTGGAGAGCTCGGTCAGCCGGCGCAGATCGGCCCGGGTGAGCATGCCCGGCTCCAGCAGGTGGGCGAGCGCCGCGCTCTCGTTCATGGCGCGCAGCAGCTTGGACGATCCCGCCAGTCGCGGCACGGAGCCCCCTCGATCGATTGGCAACCCAGTTAACAATTAGCTGGACCGTAGGGCTGTGGCTCTGAACTGTCAATACTTCGTCGCGCTGCGTTCCCTCCCGTGCGGCAGGTCGGCTCGATGTATCGCCGCGAGGGCGGGCAAAAGTGATTAATCGACGGGGATTGATTAATCAACTTAACTGACCTAGCGTGACCAGTCATCGCCTCGGCGACGGACACCCCCCAACGTCCGTCATCGATGGCTCGACCCTGCGCGCCACCCGCCTCCACCCCCACGAGGAGCGCCATGACCATCCCCTCACGCCCGCACCGCCGCAAGAAGCTCATCGCGTACGCCCTCGGCGGTGTGCTGATCCCCGCCGCGGGGATCGCCTACAGCCTCATGCCGGCCAGCGCGGCCACCGCGGGAGCCATCAAGGGCCTCGGCGGCAAATGTGTCGACGTCGCCGCCGCCAACAGCGCGAACGGAACAGCCGTGCAGCTCTACGACTGCAACAGCACCGGCGCTCAGACCTGGAGCGTCGGCAACACCGACAACTCGATCCGGGCGCTGGGCAAGTGCCTCGACGTGACCGCCGCAGGCACGGCCAATGGCACCCGGATCCAGCTCTACGACTGCAACGGTACGGCCGCCCAGAAGTGGACCGCGGGCACCGGCGGCACGCTCATCAACACCGGCTCGGGTAAGTGTCTCGACGTGCCCGACAACAACTCCGCCAACGGCAACCAGCTGCAGATCTGGACCTGCGGCACGGGCGCCAACCAGAAGTGGACCCTGCCCGGCGGCACCACCACGCCACCCACCACGACTCCGCCGAACAGCGGCGTCCACCTGGACAACCCGGCGAAGAAGGACGTGGCGATGCAGATCGTCTCGGCCGCCGAGAACTCCTCGCTCAACTGGCGCGCCCAGTTCTCCTACATCGAGGACATCAAGGACGGCCGGGGCTACACCGCCGGGATCATCGGCTTCTGCTCCGGCACCGGCGACATGCTGGAGCTGGTCGAGGCGTACACGGCCACGAAGCCGGGCAACGTGCTGGCCAAGTACCTGCCGGCGCTGCGCAGCGTCAACGGCACGTCGTCGCACGCGGGCCTGGACCCGAACTTCACCAGCGACTGGCGGGCCGCCGCGGCGGACCCGGTGTTCCAGGCCGCGCAGGAGTCCGAGCGGGACCGGGTGTACTTCAACCCGTCCGTGCGCGACGGCAAGGCCGACGGGGTACGGGCGCTGGGCCAGTTCGCCTACTACGACGCCGCGGTGGTGCACGGCTACAGCGGCATGCGGTCGATCCGCAGCCGGGCGCTGCAGAAGGCCAAGCCGCCGGCCCAGGGCGGCAACGAGACCACCTGGCTGAACGCGTTCCTCGACGAGCGGGTGATCGAGATGAAGAAGGAAGCCGCACACGACGACGTCACGCGGATCGACACCGCCCAGCGCGTGTTCCTGCGCAACGGCAACCTCGACCTCAACACCCCCCTCGACTTCGCCGTCTACGGCGACCAGTTCCGTATCGGATAGTCGAACCACGCCGGGGAAAGGGAGGGCGGGGGAGCCACAAGCTCCCCCGCCCTTGCCTCATCTGTTCCAGGTCCAGGCGTAGGCCGTGTCCTCGACGGCCAGGGCGGCGTCGCACAGGTCGAGGGGCCGGAAGGTGTCGACCATGACGGCGAGCTCGTCGAACGCCTCGGCGCCGATCGCGCGTTCCACCGCGCCCGGCTGCGGGCCGTGGGTGAAGCCCGACGGGTGCAGGGAGATCGAGCCCTGCTCGATGCCCGAGCCCCGGCGGGCCTCGTAGTTGCCGCCGGTGTAGAACATCATCTCGTCCGAGTCGACGTTGTGGTGGTTGTACGGGACCGGGATCGCCAGCGGGTGGTAGTCGACCTTGCGCGGCACGAACGAGCACACCACGAAGTTCGGTCCCTCGAACGTCTGGTGCACCGGCGGCGGCTGGTGCACGCGCCCGGTGATCGGCTCGAAGTCGTGGATCGAGAAGGCCCACGGGTACAGGCAGCCGTCCCAGCCGACCACGTCGAAGGGGTGGTGGGCGTACACGTGCCGGGTCCAGCCCGCGCGGTGCTTGACGTACACCTCGACGTCCGTGCCCTCAGTCTGCAGTGGCTCGTCCGGGCCGCGGACGTCGCGCTCGCAGTACGGCGAGTGTTCCAGGAACTGCCCGCGCACCGACAGGTAGCGCTTCGGGGGCCCGATGTGCCCGGTCGCCTCGATGGTCAGCATCCGCACCTGGCCGTCCGGCACGATCCGGTGCACCACCGAGGTCGGGATGATCACGTAGTCGCCGGCCCCGACGCGCAGCGCGCCGAAGGTCGTCTCGATCGTGGCCGCGCCGTCCTCGACGTACAGGCATTCGTCGCCGACGGCGTCCCGGTAGAGCGGCGACGGACGGTCGGCGACCACGTAGCCGATCCGGACGTCGCCGTTGGCCAGCAGCGGGCGGCGGCCCAGGACCGCGTCGCCCGGCCCGGCGTCGAGCTTGTGGGTACGCAGGTGGCGCGGCTTGAGCGGCAGGTTCGGCGACTGGCTGGTGGCCGGTGGCTCGTGCACCTCCGCCGAGCTGATCGCGGTCGGTGCGTACCGGTGATAGAGCAGCGAGGAGTCGGAGGAGAAGCCCTCCTGGCCCATCAACTCCTCCGCGTAGAGCCCGCCGTCGGGTCGACGGAACTGGGTGTGCCGCTTACGGGGGATCTCCCCGACGCTGCGGTAGTACGGCATCGTTGCCACCACCCCTTGAAAACTGACATTACGGACGGTGTTGTCCGCCTCTCGAAGCGTCCATTAGGTTCAGTTTCGTGTCAACGCTGGTGCCGCCGCTGTTCGCAGGACTCGTCGATGACGCGTCCCTGCTGCCGCCGGGCATCATCGGGACCTCCGAGGCCCTCGCCGCGCACACCAAACACCGCGACTCGTGGTATTCGGGACTGATCGGGGCATTGCTCGTACCCTCGTCGCTGGTCAAGCTTGATCTCTCCCCGCGCGGTCTCGCCGTCGGCGTCGTCAACGACGCCGCGATCGGCGCCCTGCCCGCCGTGGTCGCCAAGCTGCGGGCCGCGGGCAGCGACGTGGCCCGGGTCGAGGCGGCCGTCGCCCGCCGCGGCGAGGACCCGCAACCCGGCCTGAGCGCGCTCGGCGCGCTCGCCGTCGAGACCCCCGACCTGGACGTGTACGCGGAGATCCCGCTCAGCTGGGGCCTGCTGGCGGGTCTGGACACGGTGGCCGCCCAGCGCGCCGACGGGCTGCGGATCGCGCCCAAGTTCCGGGTCGGCGGGCTCGCCTCCGAGCTGTTCCCCACCCCGGTGGAGCTGGCCGCGGTCATCTGCGCCTGCCGGGACCGCAACCTGCCGTTCAAGCTCGCCGCCGGGCTGCGGCACGCGCTGCGGCACACCGACCCCGAGACCGGATTCACCCACCACGGCTTCCTGAACGTGCTGGTCGCGTCGGCCGCCGCGAGCGACGGCGGCGAAGTGGCCGAGGTCGCCGAGGCGCTGGCCGCCACGCACCCGGTGCCGCTGGTCGAGCCGGCCCGGTCGCGCCGGAGCGAGCCACGGCCGCTGTGGGTCGGCTTCGGGGCCTTCAACGTGCTGGAGCCGCTGACGGAGCTCATCCGTCTCGGCCTGATCAACGGCGGCTACGAGTGACCCTCTTCGACCTGCGCAATCTCCCGTACGGCGTGTTCAGCACCGGCGACGGGGTGCGGCGGATCGGCGTCCGGCTGGGCGACGCGGTGCTGGACCTGTCCCGGGCCGAGGAGCAGGACCTGATCCTGGCCGGAGGCGCGCTGCGGCAGCCGACGCTCAACGTGCTGATGGCGCTGGGGCGTCCGCTGTGGAGCGCGATCCGGGCCCGGGTCGTCCAGCTGGCCCCCACGCTGCCGGCCGTCCCGCTGGCCGACGTCGAGCTGCACCTGCCGTTCGAGGTGGCCGACTACACCGACTTCTACTCCTCCGAGCACCACGCCACCCAGGTCAGCCGGATCCTGCGGCCCGAGCGGCCGGGGCTGCAGCCGAACTGGAAACACCTCCCGATCGGCTACCACGGGCGCGCCGGCACGGTCGTGGTCTCCGGCACCCCGGTCGAGCGGCCGGCCGGACAGCTGGGCCCCGGCGAGTTCGGGCCCTCCCGGCGGCTCGACGTCGAGGCCGAGGTCGGTTTCGTGGTGGGGGTGCCGGGCCGGCGGATCAGCACCGCCGACTTCGCCGAGCACGTCTTCGGCGTGGTCCTGGTCAACGACTGGTCGGCCCGCGACATCCAGGCGTTCGAGTACCAGCCGCTCGGGCCGTTCCTGGGCAAGTCGTTCGCCACCTCGGTGTCCCCGTGGGTCGTGCCGCTCGAGGCGCTGTCCGGGGCGCTCGTGCCGGCGATCGCGCAGGACCCGGTCCCGGCGGAGTACCTGACGCCGTCCGGCGACGGCCTGGACCTGAGCCTGACGGTCGACTGGAACGGGACCACGGTCAGCTCACCGCCGTTCGCCCAGATGTACTGGACGCCCGCCCAGCAGCTCGCCCACCTGACCGTCAACGGCGCCAGCGTCCGCACCGGTGACCTCTTCGCCTCCGGGACGGTCTCCGGCCCGGAACGCGCGCAGGCCGGCTCGTTCCTGGAGCTGACTTGGAACGGTACCGAGCCGGTGCCGCTCGACGACGGCTCGACCAGGGGATTCCTGCTCGACGGCGACACGGTCACCATCAGCGCGACCGCACCCGGCGTGGACGGCGCGCCGATCGGGCTGGGGTCCGTAACCGGAACTGTCTGTCGCTGAGGGACGACTCGCCGTACCTTGTAGGCGGGAGGTCGGGGATGTCCACGGTTGCGGTGACACGGCTGGTCGAGGCACCGGTGGCTGCCGTGTGGCGGGTCTTCACCGATCTGCCGAGCCGGTGCGAGCGGCTGTCCACGGTCATCGCCGTCGAACTGCTCACCCAGGGACCGTTCGGCGACGGCACCGAATGGCGCGAGACCCGCACGATGGCCGACGGCGCGGAGATCACCGAGGAGTTCCGCGTCGACGAGTGCGTGAGCCCGGAACGCTTCGTGGTGACCTCGCCGGGGATCGGCGCGGAATACAAGATGACGTACACGTTCGTGCCGGTGCTCGAGGGCCGGCACCGCGGCGGCACGATGGTCACCGTGGTGCAGGACGGGACCCCGACCGCGCCGGCGGGCCGGTTCCTGGCGCTGGTCTTCGGCGGGTTGGCTGCCCGTACGGTCGAAGGCGCGCTCCGGCGTGACCTGGAGGACCTGGCCGCCGCGGCCTGACCTATCGTCCCTGTGGTGACCGGGAAGCTGCTGCGCGTGCCGGCCGCCGTCGTCATCCTGGCGGCCGCGGTCCTGATCGGCTGGCGCGTGCTGGCCCCCGCCGAGGTCCTCGAACCGGCCACCGGTGCCCTGCCGGTAGCCGTGACCCTGCCGCCCGGCGTCACCGGCAAGACCACGATGGCGCCGCTGATCGTCGCCGGCAGCGTCCGGGTCTACGCGGGCAAGCGTTTGGTCAAGGCCGACGGCCCGGTCGAGGCGAAGACCATGTACACCGCGCGGTGGTCGTTCCGCCGCTGGCCCGAGCAGCTCACCGGGATCGTCGCGGTGGCGGCCACGGTGGTCACCCGGTGGTCGGACGGTGCGCTCGTGGCGCTCGACGGGCGTACCGGGGAGCAGGTCTGGCGCTCCGCCGGGCCCGCCGCCGAACCCTTCACCGGACGCACCGGCTCCGCGGCGGTCTGGGCGCCGCCGGGCCTGCACACCGCGGGGACCAGCGTGCTGGTCACCGACGGCCGGCAGCTGATCGCCCGGGCCGCCACGGACGGCACCCAACGCTGGGCGGTGACCCTGCCGCCCGGCTGCGGCGACGGCTTCGTGACCGCGGGCGGCCGGTACGTGTGCAGCTCGGGCGCATGGGACGTGCTCTCGGGCACCGTGGTCCGGGGCTGGCCGACCGGGCCGTTCACCGCGGTCGGATGCGACGTGGCCCGCTCGGACTGCGCCGGCCTGCGCGACGGGGCCGGGCAGGGCTGGCTGACCGGCGCGCGGCGACCGGAGCGGGCTCCGGCCCTGGACGCACCGGCCGCCACGGCCGGCGGTGACCTGGTGCTGAGCGCCTCGGCCGACGCTGTAGTGGCCTCCCGGGCGGACGGCGAGGTGTGGCGGTGGGCCGGCGCGGCGCAGGTGCTCGGCGTCCGTGCCGGGCGGGCCGTGCTGCTCACGCCGGACCGGCGGCTGATCGTGCTGGACGCTGCGACGGGCGCGCAGCGGGCGGTGTTCCCGCTGTACGTACCCGACGAGCGCGTCGAGCCGTGGCAACCGGACGGATGGCAGCTGACGGACGGCTATCTGGCGGTGCAGCGGCTGGAGCCGGATGGGAGCTTCTACACGACGGACCCGGTGGTCATCGCGGCGCTCTAGGGTGGACGGCGCCGGGCGGAGTGGTCCCGAGGGACATCGCGGTCGACACCTTTCCCCGGCGCGGAGCCGGTCCGTCGGGCCGGCTCATTGCCGTGGCCGTTCAGACCAGGCGGGTCAGTAGGGCCGTCCAAGCCTCCTCCGCCGCGCCCGCGATCGGGCCGTCGTCGCCCAGCAGCGCCGGCACGACCGGTGGCGGGGCCGCGCGCCGGAAACTCATCAGGCCCGCCTCGTAAGCGGTCAGCAGCTGCTCCGGGGCCGCGGCGAGCAGGTCGACACCGAGGCCGCCCAGCGTGACCAGGTCCGCGTCCAGGCCGTTGACCAGGCCCGCGATGCCCCGGCCGAGGGCTGTTGCCACGGTGGCGGCGGCAGCGGCCGGTTCGGGCTCGGGCGAGGTGATGATCCGCCGGGCGTACGTGATCAGGTCGCGCGGCGGCTCGTGCCCCAGCAGGCGGGCCAGTGCCGAGCCGTCCACGGCGGTGCCCCAGCAGCCGTACGCGCCGCACGGGCAGCGCACCGCGGGGTCACCGAACGGCATGTGCCCGAACTCGCCGGCCGCACCCAGCGCACCGATCAGCACCTTGCCGCCGTCCACCACCGCGCCGCCCAGGCCGGCCTCGATGCGCAGGTGCAGGGCGACCGCCGCGCCGACGGCCATCCCGCGCCGGGACTCGGCCGAGGCGGCCAGCGTGGCGTCGTTGCCCGCCACGAAGATCTCGGCCCGGGGCCAGGCCGCGGCCAGGTCGACGTCGTGCCAGCCGAGGTTGCTGGCGTCCAGCATCAGGTCGCGCGAGACGGTGCCCGGGACGGCGATACCGATGCCGCGGATCCGGTCGCCGTACTCGTGCCGGAGCCGGCGTACCGCCGCGCCCAGCGCCGCGACCACCTCGTCGCCGCCGCGGCCCGCGAGCTCCTCGCCCGCGGTGGCCAGGATGCTGCCGCCCAGCTCGACCACGTCGACCCGCCACGATTCGTGGGTGATCGAGGCGGCCGCGATCAGCGGCCCGCGCGGGTGCGGGATGAGGGCGGTCGTCGGGCGGCCCCGGGCCCCGCTCGGTGCGGTCGGGCCTTCAGCGAGCAGTTCGGCCTGGCCGAGGCGGCCGACCAGTTCGGTGGTCGCGCCGGTGCCGACGCCGATCAGCCGGGCGGCGTCCGCCCGGGTGACGCCGGGACGGGCGTGCACCACCCGCAGCAACTCCGTTGCGCGCGTCGGCACAGCGTTCCCCCTTCATTTACTCGGATCAAGAGCATATTGTCGTGTGGTGAGTCAGCACCGAGGTGGACTGGTCGTGCTCAGCGCTGCCTGCTTCGTCTACGTCACCGCGGAAACGCTCCCGGTCGGATTGCTCCCGCAGATCGCCGACGGCCTGGCGGTCAGCGAGGCAGACGTGGGCCTGCTGCTGACCAGCTACGCCGTTGTGGCGGCGCTGACCACCATCCCGCTGACCGCGCTCACCATGCGGATCCCGCGGCATCTGCTCATCGCCGCGACCGTGGCGATATTTGCAATCTCCCAGCTCATCGCCGCTTTCGCGGGTTCGTTGCTCATCCTCACCCTGTCGCGTCTGATCTGTGCGGTGGCACACGGCGTCTTCTGGTCGACGATCGCGCCGGTGGCAGCCCGGCTCGTCCCGCCGGACCGGGCCGGGCGGGCCACCGCGCTGGTCTTCCTCGGCAACTCGCTGGCCATCGTGCTGGGCGTGCCGCTGAGCACGGCTCTGGGCCAGTGGCTGGGCTGGCGGGTCGCGCTGGCCGTGCTGGCGGTGGCCGGCGCGGCGTGCGTCGTGGCGCTGCTGATCGTGCTGCCCAAGCTGCCGGCGCTGCCGCAGGACCTGGCGGTACGGGCGGGGGCCCGACTGAAGGCGTCGGTCCGGATCATCCGCAACGGGCCGGTCGCGGCGGTCTGCCTGAGCACGGTGGTGCTGGTGATCGGGCACTTCGCGGCGTACACCTACATCGCCCCGCTGGTGCGGCGCGACGGCGGACTGGAGGGTTTCGGCCTGAGCGCGCTGCTGCTGGGCTACGGCGCGGCCGGCCTGATCGGCAACGCGATCGTGGGCCGCTTCGTGGACCGGCGGCCCGGACCGCTGCTCGTCACCCTCATCGCACTCATGGCCCTCTCGCTAGTCCTGCTCGTGCCCGTCCTCGGTGCCGCACCGACCGTGCTGGCGGCGCTGGTCTGGGGCGGCACGTTCACGGCGATCCCGGTCGTGCTCCAGGCAGCGATCCTGCGGGTCGCACCGCTGGCCCGGGACGCCGCCTCGGCCGTCTACGTCGTCGCCTTCCAGATCGGCATCGGCGGCGGCGCCCTGCTCGGCGAACGCTTCGTCTCCGCGGATCGGCTGGGCTGGCTGCCGGCGCTGGCCGCGGTGCTCACCGGGATCGCCGCCCTGACTGTCCTGGCGGCTCGAGGGGCCTTCCCGGTGCGGGCCCCTGCCCCAGCCCCGGAGCAGGCGCCGGCAGCGGTCTGACCAGGCCGGTCTCGTAGGCCACGATGACCAGCTGGGCCCGGTCCCGGGCCTGCAGCTTGGCCAGCAACCGCCCGATGTACGTCTTGACCGTGGCCAGGCTCAGCCGCAGATGCTCGGCGATCTCCCCGTTCGACAGGCCCCGGCCGACCAGCTCGAGCACGTCACGCTCGCGGTCCGTGACACCGGTCAGCGAACCGGCGGGCTCGCTCGCCGGCTCCCCCTGCCCGGCGAAGTGCGTGATCAGCCGCCGGGTGACCGTGGGCGCCAGCAATGCCTCACCCGCGGCGACGATCCGGACGGCCGCCACCAGATCGGCGGGCATGACGTCCTTGAGCAGGAAGCCGCTGGCCCCGGCGCGCAACGCGGCGAAGACGTACTCGTCGAGGTCGAAGGTGGTCAGGATCAGCACCCTGGTGTCCGGGGTCGCGGGCGAGCCGGTGATCAGCCGGGTCGCCTGGATGCCGTCGAGCTCGGGCATCCGGATGTCCATCAGCACGACGTCGGGCTGCTCGCGCCGGGCGAGGGCCACCGCCTCGGTGCCGTCGGCGGCCTCGCCCACCGCGACCAGGTCGGGGGTGACGTCGATGAGCAGCCGGAAACCGGCGCGCACGAGGGCCTGGTCGTCCGCGATGAGAACGCGGATCGGCTCGCTCGGGGCGCTCATGCGGGCCGCTCGTAGGGCAGGGTCGCCCGGACGCGGAAGCCACCGTGGTCCTGCGGGCCGACGGTCAGCGCCCCCGCATGCAGAGCGACCCGCTCACGCATGCCGGTCAGGCCCGCACCGTCGACGGCCGGCCGACGGGCCGGGACGCCGTCGTTGGTCACTTCCACGCGGAGCTCGCCCGGCACACCCACGACGTCGACCCGGCAGCTGGTCCGACCCGCATGCTTGACGACGTTGGTCAGGGACTCCTGCACGATGCGAACAGCCGTCAGCGCGACACCCTCCGGCACCTCGCAGTCGCCGCGCACGTCCAGCCGCACGTCGACACCCGCCTCCGCGGCCCTGTCGACCAGCCGTCCCAGCTCGGCCAGGGTCGGTGCCGGGGCGAAGCCGGGCTCGGGGCTCCGGTCGGCCAGCCGTCCCAGCAGGGTGGGTGGCGGGGTGAAGCCGGGCTCGGCGGCCCGGTCGGCCAGCCGTCCCAGCAGGGTGGGTGGCGGGGTGAAGCCGGGCTCGGCGGCCCGGTCGGCCAGCCCTCCCAGCAGGGTGGGTGGCGGGGTGAAGTCGGGCTCGGTGCGCAGCGCACCCACCGCGCGGCGTAACTCCGTGAGGGCGCTGCGGCTGGTCGCCGCGATGACGTCCAGGGCGGCGCTCGCCTCCGCCGGCCGTTCGGCGGCGACGTGGCTGCCGATCGCCGACTTCACCGCGATCACGGTGAGGCTGTGCCCGATGATGTCGTGAATCTCGCGGGCGATCCGCAACCGCTCCTCGGTCACCGCCTGCGTGGTCGCCTGCGCGGCCGTCCGGGCCGCGTGGGCCCGGCGTTCGCGCAGCGTCCAGCCGAGCAGCCAGCAGACGCCGAACACCAGGACCACGAGGGCCACCTCGAGGGACCCCGGCCCGTCGGCGGAGTCGCCGGCGATCACTGTCGCCGTGGCCACGACGACGGCACCGGCCGTCAGGGTGACGACTGCGCGGCGGCCGGGAACCTTCGCACCGACCGAATACAGCGCGATGCCCGCGGCGAGCACCGGCCCGGGGAACGCGAAGTCGGGGACCAGGCCGGTGGCCAGGCAGACCGCCGCCGCGCCCAGCACGACCGCCGCGGCACCCAGCGGCAGGAGCCGGCGGACCGCGAGTGGTGTCCCCATGGCCAGACTGGCCACGAGGGTGACCCAGGCGGGCTCGCGGGGACCCGCAGCCGGCGACTCGGCGGCCGACAGCAGGCACACGAGCGTGACCGCGGCGGCCAGAGCGGCGTCGAAGATCCGCTGCTGGACCGGGCCGGGTCGCCAGAGCAGGACGGGTGGGACGGGCACGTTCCCGACCCTAGCGGCGCCGGGCCGCGGGGTCGTCGTCCCTGAGTCGTCATCCCTGGGGATGAAGCGGCGCCCGGCCGTCCTCTCCAAGGTGGACTCCAGGTGTCGCCCTGAGCCTGACGACAATCCGAGGCGGAGCCGACATCGTCTCGGGCATGGCTGTTTCCCTCCGCGACGTGCGGATGATCTACCGCTCGGGCACCCGGCAGGTGCTCGCCCTCGACGATGTGAGCGTGGACTTCCCGCCCGGGACGTTCAGCGCCGTGATGGGCCCGTCCGGGTCCGGGAAGTCGACGCTGCTGCACTGCGCCGCGGGGCTGGACCGCCCGACCGGAGGTGTCGTCTCGATCGCCGGCACACCGCTCGGCGACCTGGACGAGACAGCTCTGACCCGCCTGCGCCGCGACCGGGTCGGGTTCGTCTTCCAGGCGTTCAATCTGGTCTCGTCGCTCAGCGCGGCGCAGAACGTCGCCCTGCCGCTGCGCCTGGCCGGCCGCCGCCCGGCCGCCGGTGAGGTGACCGCCGCGCTGGCCGCGGTGGGGCTCGCCGACCGGGCCCGGCACCGCCCGAGCGAGCTCTCCGGCGGTGAGCAGCAGCGGGTGGCGATCGCCCGCGCGCTGATCACCCGCCCGGCCGTGGTCTTCGCCGACGAACCGACCGGCGCGCTCGACACCCGCACGTCCCGTCAGGTGCTCGACCTGCTGCGCGCACTGGTGGACGAGCACGGCCAGACGATCGTCATGGTGACCCACGACCCGGTCGCGGCGGCGATGGCCGACCGGGTGCTGCTGCTGGCCGACGGCCGGCTCGCCGGCGAGCTCACCGGGGCCGACGCGGGGGCCATCGCGGCCCGGATGACCACGCTGGAGGCGGCGTGCTGACCCGCGACCGGCTGGGCACGTTCATCGCCGTCGTGCTCAGCACGGCGGTCGTGGCGGCGGCGCTGCTGCTCTGGGCGTCCTCCCAGCCCCGGGTTCCGGACAGGTTCGAGGATCTGAGCGTCGTGGTGCAGAGCCCGGCCGCGGCGAATCCGGCCGAGTTCTTCGCCGAGACGGTGCCGTGGCCGGCTGCCGCCGCCCGGGAGCTGGCCGACCGGCTGGGCGAGCTGCCGGGTGTGACGGCCGTCGTGCAGGACCGGCCGTTCTATGCGCAGCCGATCCGCTCCGGGCGGCCGGTCCCCGGCCTGACCACCGGGTACGGCTGGCGCGCGGGCGTGGCCCGGCTGGTCGCGGGCGCACCGCCGAGCGGCGAGCGGGACGTGGTCGTCGGCCGCGATCTGGGGGTGCCGGTCGGCCAGGACATCATCCTGCTGACCGGGACGGGCCCGGCCCCGTGGCGGGTCACCGGCCATGTCGAGGGCTCGGCGGTGCTCGTGGCTGAACCCGTCGCGGCCCGGCTGCAACCGGGCGTCCGGGCGATCGGGCTCGTCGGCGATCCCGACCCGGCCGCTGTGCGAGCCGTCGTCGGAAGCGCCGGGACGGTGCTGACCGGCGCCGGGCGTGGGGCTCTGGAGCCACGTGCCGATGCCCGCCTGCGCTGGATCGGCACGCAGGTGCTGTCCGCGACCGTGGCGCTGGCCGGATTCGCCTGTGTCTTCCTGGTCGCCTCGACCTCGGCCTTCGCGGTCAACCAGCGCCGCCGCGAGATCGGGCTGCTGCGGGCGGTCGGGGCGACGCCGCGGCAGATCCGATCCACTTTGTACCGGTCGGCGCTGCTGGTGGGCGGGGCGGCCGCAACAGTCGGCGTGGCGCTGGGCGCGGTGCTCGCGGTGTCGCTGGACGGCTTCCTCGTCGACGCGCACTTCCAGCCGGTCGGTTTCTCCGTGCGCTGGGAGCCGTGGGCGCCGGCAGTGGCGTTCCTGGCCGGGCCGTTGGTGTCGCTGCTCGGTGCGGCGGCTTCCGCCCGCCGGGCATCACGCATCGGCCCGTTGGAGGCTCTGCGGGTGGCCGAGGTCGAGGACCGGCCGATGTCCCGCCCGCGCTGGATCGCCGGCCTCACCGCGGCCGCGGTCGGTGCTGCCGCCGGCGTCTACACGGCGACCGCGGCGAGCGTCACCGACATGGCGCAGTTCGCCCTGCTCGGCGCCATGGCTCTGGTCGTGGCTGCGGCCCTGCTGGCTCCCGCGGTCGTTCCGTGGCTGGTCCGGCTGTTGCTGTGGCCGGTCAGCGGCATCACCGGATCGCTGGTCCGCGAGAGTGCCCTGGCCGGGGTCCGGCGCACGGCGTCGACCGCCGCGCCGGTGCTGCTCACCGTGGCGTTCGGGGTCTTCATCACCGGTACGGTCCAGACCTCGACGGCGGCCTACGCAGCCCGCCGGGCCGCCGCCGTGGACACCAGGACGGTGCTGATCCCGAACGGCACGCCGGGCCTGACCGACGCCGCGGCGCCCGCCGCGCCGCTACCGACCCAGGTGTACGTGGCCGGTGCGTCGGTCGCCGCCGTCGGATTGCCCACCCAGCCGCCGGGCACCGCCCTGGTGAGCCCGGACTCAGCCGACCGCTTCGGCGACAGTGTCACGGTCACCTATGGGGACGGGGTGCAGGAAACACTCCGGATAACCGGCACAGCACCGGCGGGCACAGTCCCCGCAGGCCCGGTCCCGGCCGAGCTCTTGCTGGCCCGTGACGTGGTCCGCGACCACGACAGATCGGCGCTGGCCCCGGCTGCCTTCAGTGCCGCAGCAGCCGCCACACCGGGCGCGGAGGTGGTCTCCGTGGCGACGTACGCCAGTCGCGCCGACGCCGAAGAGGACCGACTGGTCTGGTCGTTCACGCTGCTGCTGCTCGGCATGTCCGCCGGCGCGGGAGCCCTGGCCGTGGGAAACACGCTGCTCATGGCGACCAGGCACCGCATCCGCGACTACCGCGTCCTGCGGCTGGCCGGAGCGACACCACGTCAGGTCGCCCTGACGGTGGCGCTCGAATCGGCCCTGGTCGTGGCGATCGGATCCATCCTGGGCGGCGCGACCGCGATGCTGGCGCTGCTCGGCTCGGCGGGCTCGCTGAGTGCCCAGGTCGGCACCGAGATCAGCGTGATCGTCCCCTGGTCGCTGATCTCGTTGATCGTCGGTGGGTGTCTCGTGCTGGCGTTGGGGGCGAGCACGCCGTCGGCTTTGCGCGCCCGGCCCACGCGATGAAGCCCGCCGGAGCGGTGGGCTCGCGCCGACCGGCGGGCTTGCGTTGGGCGGCAGGCTTGCGCCGGGCGCAGGGCTCGCGCCCGGCCGGCAAGCTAGAGGGCCGCCTCGGCGGCCGCCAGGAGAGCGTCGTTCTCCTCCGGCTTGCCGATCGTGATGCGGACGCCGTCACCCGGGAACGGCCGGACGATCACCCCGCGCTTCTCGCACGCCGCGCCGAAGGCCGTCGCCCGGTCGCCGAGCGGGAGCCAGACGAAGTTCGCCTGGCTGGCCGGGACGTCGGGGTGCAGCTTGCGCAGCGCCTCGGTGACCCTTTCCCGCTCGCTGATCACCAGCGCGCAGCGGCGGAAGACTTCCTGCTCGGCGTCCAGGGCCGCCAGCGCGGCCGCCTGGGCCACCAGGCTGGTGGAGAAGGGCGTCAGCACCTTGCGGATCGCCGCCGCCACCTCCGGCTGGGCCACCAGGTAGCCGACCCGCAGCCCGGCCAGGCCCCAGGCCTTGGACAGCGTGCGGAGCACGACCACGTTCGGCCGGTCGCCGTAGGTCACCAGGCCGTCCGGGACCTCGTCGTCCGTGACGAACTCGCGGTACGCCTCGTCCAGGACCACGAGCACGTCCGACGGTACGGCGTCCAGGAACCGGTCCAGTTCCGCCTTGCGCACGCTCGTACCGGTGGGGTTGTTGGGGTTGCAGACCAGCACCAGCCGGGTGCGCTCGGTGATCGCCTCGGCCATCGCCGTCAGGTCGTGGCCGTGGCCCGGGGTGTTCGGCACGCGGATGCTGGTCGCGCCCACGCCCGCCGAGATGATCGGGTACGCCTCGAACGAGCGCCACGCGTACACGATCTCGTCGCCCGGCAGGCACGTCGCCTTGGCCAGGTGCTCGGCCAGCGCCACCGAGCCGCAGCCGGTGACGATGCGGTCGGGGCTGACGCCGTAGCGTTCGGCCAGGCGGTCCCGCAGCTGCATGACGCCCATGTCGGGGTAGCGGTGCGACTGGGTCATCGCCGCCGCCACCGCCTCCGGCACACCCGGCAGCGGCCCGAAGGGCACCTCGTTGCTGGCCAGCTTGATCGCCTCGGCGATGCCCAGCTCGCGGGTCAGGTCGGCGACGCTCTTGCCCGGCACGTACGCCGGCAGCGCCTCCAGGTCGGCGCGGGTCAGCCTGGTCATCTCTTCCCTCCGGTGGAGTCGTCGGCGTTCTCGGGCGCCTTCACGGGCTGCTCGCGGTGGCCGGGTGGCACGGCGACGACCACTGTCCCGGCCGACTTGTCGTGCAGGGCCCGACGGAGTTGCTGATCGAAGAGCACGGAGCCGGAGTCGACCAGCTGCGCCAGGAAGCCCAGTCCGTAACAGCTCCACAGCGGTGTCCACATGCCGAGCCGGGCCCAGCGGCCGAACGCGCGACCGAAGCCGAGCGGTTCCGTGTTCTCCAGTTTCACGACCTTGACCTGCAGTAGTCGCTTGCCCAGGGTCTGGCCGCTGTTCGCCAGCGCCGGCACCTCGTAGGCGAACCACAGGGCGGTGGCGATGACGAGCATCGTCAGGATCAGATAGCTGGAGCGGGCGGAGGCGGGCTGCGGGCTGGTGAACGGGTCGGCCATGGTGGCGCGGAAGATCGGCTCGACCTCGAGCCACCACTGGTACGCCAGCCAGCCGTTGACCAGCACGTTGAGGATCAGCACGGCCATGATGTCGATCAGCCGGGCGACCAGGCGGCGGCCCAGGCCGGCGAGCGGCTGGCCGTGCGGGCGGGCCTGCACCTGGTAGGCGTAGGCGTGCGGGGGCACCCAACCGGGGGGTGGGGCCCAGCCCGGGGGCGGGGTCCAGCCGGGCGGCGGCGTCCAGCCGGGCGGGGGAGCCCAGCCCTGCGGCGGGGGCGCCCAGCCCGGTGGGGGCTGGCCGTAGCCCGCAGGCGGCGTCCATCCGGGCGGCGGCTGGCCATACCCCGGCGGTGGTGTCCATCCGGGCGGCGGC
>NZ_BOQL01000018.1 GCF_018332655.1 Actinoplanes auranticolor
CAGCGTGCTGGCTGCCTCGGCCGGGGCGGCGACGGCGAGCGTGGTGCCGGCGATGAGCGCGGCGGCGGCCGCGGCGAAGGGGGCTCTCCACCAGCGGGATGGTCGGGACCGGTGACGCGACGGGACGGTAGTGATCATTTGGGGACTGCCTTCGGGAGCGGGGATGGGGCCGACGTGCGGCCCGGTGGACGAGACCGGGCCGCACGACGCACGGGGTTTACGGGGCTGTCAGGTCGAACCGGTTGACGGTGACCGAGCCGCCGAGGGCCTGCGTGGCGTAGTTGAAGATGCCGAAGCGGTAGCCCATGAAGAACTGCCAGTTGTTGTTCAGGGTGAAGGCCGGGCCGAGGTTGGTGAACGTGCTGCCGTCGGTGCTGTACGAGAAGGTGGCCGTACGCCCGGCCCCGGGTTGGATGTTGGCCGTGGCCCGCAGCCAGACCGTGCCGCCGGAGACCGTCGCGCCGGCGGCCTCGGCGCCGGTGCCCGTGGTGGTCCAGCCGGTGGTGGACATGGACAGCCCGTTGGTCATCGAGACCCGGGTGACGCCGTTGTCCTTGCGGATGCCGATCCACGCCGACTGATCGCGCAACATGGCCAGCCCGGACCGGTCGCCGTTGGCCATCGCCGAGTAGTTCAGCTGGATGGTGGCCGTGGACGACGGGCCCTGGATGCGGTGCGTCAGCGTGTTGCGGGCGTTGTACAGGTCGTTGGTGACGGTGGCGGTGGACAGCCGCAGCCCGTTGCCGACGCTGAACTTCGAGGTGTCCGGGTTGTGGTTCCACTCCCAGCGGTGGCCCAGCGTGGGACCGGTGAACGTGTCCGGCCCGATCATCGACTGCACGGTCTTGGTCGTACTGATGTTGGGCTTCGGGTAGGTGGCACCCCAGCGACCGTTGACGGTCTGCAGCACCGGCCAGCCGTCGCCGCTCCAGGTGATCGGGGCCAGGGTGGGCATCCGGCCGCCGGGATAGGCGTCGGTGAAGGCCATGTACCACCAGTCGCCGTTCTGCGTCTGCACCAGGCCGCCCTGGTGCGGGACGCCGCCGCCGGAGATCGGGCCGGGCAGGTCCAGCAGGACCTGGCGCTGCTCGTACGGGCCCCACGGGCTGGTCGAGCGCAGCACGTACTGGCCGTTGGCGGGGCGGGTCAGCCAGATGTAGTAGTAGTTGCCGCGCTTGTACATCCGGGCGCCTTCGAGGGTGCCGATACTCGACGGGGTCTGGTAGACCGTCTGCGCGCGGACCTGCGAGGTGAGGTCGCCGGAGAGCTGCGCGACGCTGATGGTGCCGTTGCCGTAGGCGACGTACGGGGTGTCGTTGTCGAACATCAGGCCGGCGTCGTAATAGCAGTTGTTGATCCGGGCCTTCTTGGACCAGGTGCCGTCGACCGAGGCGGCGGTGTAGACGTAGGTCCGGTTGAACTCGGTGCAGCCCAGCCAGTAGTAGGTGCTGTTGCTGGGACGGTAGTTCAACGTCGACGCCCAGATGCCCTTCACGTACGCCCGGCCACCGTTGAGGTCGTAGGCGTTGGAGTCGAAGTCCAGCCGTGGCACCGAGTGCCCGGCGTACTCCCAGTTGACCAGGTCGTACGAGCGCAGGATGGGCGCGCCGGGCGAGTAGTGCATGGTCGACGCCGAGTAGTAGTAGGCGTCACCGACGCGGATGATGTCGCCGTCGGCGAAGTCCTGCCACACCACCGGGTTGGTGAAGGTCCCGGTCGGCGGCGGCGTGGTCGGGCCCGTTCCCCCGCCGACCCGGACCAGCTGCCACTGCTGGTTGGTGCCGTTCCAGTCGGCGTACTGCACGACGTTGCCGCCGTCGGCGGTCGAGGCGCCCTGCACCTCCACCGCCTTACCGCTGTTGCGGTTGATCAACTGGATGTGACCGTCGATGTCCTGCATGCTGAACTGCTGGTTGGCGGCGTTGTTGTCCGACCACTGCACGATCGCGCCGCCGTCCGCGGTGGAGGCGCCGGAGACGTCCAGCACCTTGCCCGACAGCCGCGACTTGAGCCGGTAGAAGCCACCACCGGAGTCCACGAACTGCCACTGCTGCTGGTTCCCGTCGTTGCGGGCCCACTGGGTGATCCGGGCCCCGTCGGTGGTGGCCAGGTTGTAGACGTCGAGCGCTTTCCCGCTGTTGCGGTTGACCAGGACGTACCAGGCATTCGGGTCCACGACGGCGGCCGAGGCCGAGGGGGCGGCGACCACCGTGACGGCAATACCGGTCAGCAGTGCCAGTACGGCGGTAATCGCCAGATACCCGCGTCGCCAACGCTTGTTGAGGGGTGTGCCGCGTGCGCGCATTCGCCGCTCCTCGCCGTTGTCTTCCCGAAGAAGTTAACGTTCACATCTTATCGATGACGGATGCCACCCAGCCGAGCAGGAAGGGGCGTAGACATCAGACATTCAAGGATGGCAATGTTGCCAGAGTGTTTCGCCAGGCTCAAGGGCGACAGCCGCCGAAAGTTCTCCGATCCGACGTTTTGCCTGGTGAGAACGCTGCATTTGGATCCGGCGGGCCGATTGCGACGGGGTGCCGGTGACGACTGAACCGCCTCTCGGCGTCACTGATCCACCTCGGGAGGTCCGTCGTAACACTTTTTCCGTGCCATTCTCCGGGCTCCGGAGTGTCGATTTGCACGGATGACGACCGGGAAATCGTGGGCGACCATTCGGCGACCACCGTTCCCGGACCCATTCGGGCAGCCGCCGGGCCCGCCCGGAAAATTGCGTACGGAATGGCGGCCGCAACGGATCGGGCCCGGTGATGAGTTTTCCCGCCCGCACCCGTCACACCTACGACACGACCGGACGAGGCGGAGGATGACGTGATGGGTACGGACACACGGTTGGAGGAGCTCGGCGTGAGCGGTCTGGGTGAGGTCGATGAGCCGGCGTTCTCGGGGCTGGCGGAGCGGCACCGGCGGGAGCTGCACGTGCACTGCTACCGGATGCTCGGGTCGTTCGAGGACGCCGAGGACGCCGTGCAGGAGACGTTCCTGCGGGCCTGGCGGCGGCGGGAGACCTTCGAGGGGCGGTCGACGTTCCGGGCCTGGCTGTACCGGATCGCCACCAACACCTGTCTGGACCTGCTGGCCAAGCACCGCCCGGAGCCCGCGACCGGCGGCGAGGTGCGGTGGCTGCAGCCGTACCCGGACCGGTTGCTCGACGAGCTGCCCGCGGGCGATGCGGACGAGCCGGAGACCGTCGCCGTGGCGCGCGAGACGATCGAGCTGGCGTACCTGGTAGCGGTCCAGCACCTGGCGCCGCGCCCGCGGGCCGTGCTGATCCTGCGGGACGTGCTCGGCTGGCCGGCCAAGGAAGTCGCGGAGCTGCTCGGGGACTCCGTCAACTCGGTGAACAGCGCGCTGCAGCGGGCCCGCGCCGGCATGCGGGAGCACCTGCCCGCCGAGCGGCAGGACTGGACCGGTGGGCAGCAGGATGCCGAGCTGCGTGAACTGCTGCGTCGTTTCACCGACGCCAGCGTGGCCGCGGACATCCCGACGCTCACCACGATGCTGCGCGACGACATCCGCTACTCGATGCCGCCCACGCCGGGTGTGTACGTCGGCCTCGACGCGGTCGTGAACAGCTGGATCGAGGACGGCTACGAGGGCATGCAGGGCCTGCGCCCCGTTCCCACCTCCGTGAACCGGCAGCCCGCCGTCGCCTACTACCACTGGCGGGCGGAGGAGGGCGCGTACCTGCCGCTGGCGATCGACGTTCTGCGCATCAGCGGCGGGGCGATCACCGAGGTCTTCATCTTCGACGCCGACCAGTTCCCGCGGCTCGGGCTGCCGGAACGCCTGCCGGCGGACGGCACGGAGTAGTCCCGGTGCGCACGATCGCACTGCGCGGTGGCGCGCGGTTCGCGGTGGTCGCGGCGGAGTGGCACGACGCGTTCGCCGTCGTCACCCGCGGACGCGTGCAGCTGGAGCTGCGCGACGGCGGACCGGGGCCGGTCCTCGGGCGCGACGCCGGGTTCTGGCTCCGCGGCACCGGCGTCCGCGCCCTGCGCAACCCCGGCCGCCGCACGGCCACGGTGCGCATCGTCACCCGCACACCGGAGACCTCACCGATGGAGGAAAGACACGACCAGCATGGATGACACCGGGCGCGCACGGCACCGGGCGGTGATGATCCCCGCCCCGGCGCGCGGTCTGCGCGCCCGGGCCGGTTGAACGTCCGGCCGGAGCAGCAACCGCTGCTCCGGCCGGACGGGCACTGCACCGGTCAGGCGGGCAGGGTGACCCGGCCCGGGACCGGACGCTGGGTGGTCGTGGTGTCGCCCAGCTGCCCGTTGGCGTTGTTGCCCCAGCACCACAGGCTGTCGTCGGCGCGGAAGCCGCAGATGTGGTAGCCGGGTGCGAAGTCGCCCGTCCACGTGGTGACGGCATCGACCCGGGTGGGGGTGTTGCGGTGGGTCGTGGTCCCGTCGCCGAGCTGGCCCGTCGAGTTGTTGCCCCAGCACCACAGCGAACTGTCGGTGCGGACCGCGCACGCCGTGTCGAAGCCCGCCCGTACCGTGCTCCAGCTGGTGGCGTTGCCGACCTGGACCGGGGTGGTCTGGTGGGTTCCGCTGACGCCGAGCTGGCCGTACCCGTTCTCACCCCAGCACCACAGGGTGCCCTCGGCGCGGACGGCGCAGCTGTAGGCGTAGCCGGCGGTCACGCCGGTCCACGTGGTCGCGGTGCCGACCTGCGTCGGCGTGTCCCGGTAGCTCAGACCGCCGACACCGAGCTGTCCGTCCGTGTTGTTGCCCCAGCACCACAGGGTGCCTTCGGTGCGGACGGCGCAGGTGTGCGCGTAGCCGGTCGCGACATCCGCCCAGGTGGTGGCCGTGCCGACCCGCAGCGGCGCGGTCGCGAGGTAGGTGTCCGAGCTCATGCCCAGCTGCGCGAACCGGTTGAAGCCCCAGCACCACAGGCTGCCGTCGGTGCGGGTGGCGCAGGTGTGGCTGTCGCCGGCACTGACGCTGGCCCAGGTGGTGGCGTCGCCGACCTGCACCGGGGCGGTCCGCCTCGTGGTGGTGCCGTCACCGAGCTGGCCCCGGAAGTTGTTGCCCCAGCACCACAGGGTGCCGTCGGTGCGGATCCCACAGGTGTAGCTGGTGCCGGCGTCGAGGCTGGCCCAGCTGGCGGCGGTGCCGATCTGCACCGGGGCCGTCCGGGCCGTGGTGGTGCCGTCGCCCAGCTCGCCGAAGAAGTTGCTGCCCCAGCACCACAGTGTGGCGTCGGTGCGGACCGCGCAGGTGTGTCCGTACCCGGCGGCGACCTCGGAGACCGCCGCGGCGCTCAGCGCGGCCGGGGCCACGCTCGCGGAGGCCGGGGCGGCGAGGCCGGCGATGCTCAGCGCGGCGATGCCGGTGGCCGTGGCGACCATGGCGAGGATCCCGCGCAGGCGGCCGCGGGGTCCCGCCGCCGGATCCCGGGGCGCGTGCTGGGGCACCGCGCTGTGCGCGGCGCCGGTTCGGAGACGCCCGAAAGTGAAGCGGCGTTTCATGTGGACTCCTTGAGCCGGCTGAGGACCCGTCGGCAGGGGATGCCGGGGTCGACGAGGAGACGACCCCGCGCCGGAACTCGCCCGGAGCGTCACCGTCACGCGCCCTTGCATCGCTGCCGGACCGGGCTGAGGACACGAGATGCGGCGACAGCGGTGACGCCTGATCCGGAGATTGCCAGAATGTTTCGAGACATTCAAGAGTTTCCGTGGAAGCGCTCCCATGGACTTTGCCGGAGGGCCCGGCATAACGTCTCCGAGCTGGCGTTCCCGGTCCGAAACTATCGATCGGCATTGCCGGCGATCGATCGTCGCCGACGCTCAACCGGCCGGTGTGGAGGATCGCTGTCGGCGGGCGGCGGCCAGGATGAGGTAGCTGCTTGCCGTCCAGGTGTAGGCGCGGTCCCGCAGCCCGGTGCCGGTCTCGGCGTCGAAGTTCTCCGCGAAGCCGGACTTCTCGCACAGGGCCCGGAACTGCCGGCTGATGGTGTCGGCGAGCTCCAGCCGGCCGGCCCGGCGCAGGCCGTCCTCGATGAGGACGGTCGACGGGGCCCAGATGGGTCCGCGCCAGTAACCGTCGGCGTGGTAGTCCGGTGAGTCGGGAGGCTCGGTGGCCAGGCCGTGGTCGGTGAGATGCCCGGCGATGCGGGTGGCCAGCGCGTCGCTGACCTCGGCGGGCAGGTCGTCGCCGAGGACGATGGGCATCAGGTCGAGCAGGCTGGTGCTGAGGCGTACCCGTCCGGACAGCGGGGCGCGCGAGACGAAGCGTCCGTCCTGCCAGAGTTCGCGCAGCAGAGCCGCCCTGAGCGTGTCGGCGGCCTCCCTCCAGCCCCGGGCGTCGTCCGGGCGGCCGAGATCGCCGGCGAGTACCGCCAGCTCCCGCAGCTGCAGCACGAGGAAGGCGGACAGGTCGGCGGTCTCGATGACCCGGTCCTGGTCGAAGGTGGTGGCGTTGTCCCAGCCGCTGTCGTTGCCGTGGTGGTAGTGCGGCAGCTCGTGGCCGGGCGCCCGCCGGTGGTCGAGCCAGAACCGGGTCCAGGCCGACAGCCGGGCGTACGCCTGCGTCAGTTGCGCCTCGTCGAGGGCCAGGTGCCGCCGCAGCCGGTGCAGTGCCCAGCCGTGGATGGGCGGCTTGACGAAGTTGTGCAGCACCTCGGAGTGGGCGACCGAGTCGGGCAGCGCGCCGGCCGGGTCCTGGTGGTCGAACGGCAGCTGGAACTGGTCCCAGGCCAGCCCGGGAACACCGGCGGCGAGGGCCAGGGCGTTGAAGCAGTGGTCCCAGCTCCAGACCTTGTCCATCCAGTGCTTGGACATCAGCACGCCCGGCCGGGTGAGGAAGCCGGCCGGGTCCACGGTGGCCGACCACAGCACGTACGCGGCCAGCTCGGCGGCGGGCGTCTCGGCGCTGCGCCACGGCGCCACCGCGTCCACGAAGGCGGCGAAGTGGCGCCGCGCCGCCTCGGCGGTGGCGGCGAAGGAGGACCCGGTGAACGGGGGGCGGCCGGTCCGGTACTCCTCGATCGCTATCTCCCAGTCCGGGGCCGGGGAGAGGGTCAGCCCGCGGTCGCCCGAGCCCAGCGCCTCGACCCCGGTGGCGTCGCCGACGGTTCCGGTGAGCACGGTGATCCGGTAACGGCGCCCGGTCTCGTACGAGGTGAGCACGTGAGCGCCGGTGACCGGGTCCCGGTAGAGGTAGGCGCCACTGAACGGGGTGAGCGTGCCGGCGGCGACCAGCAGGCGCAGGCCCAGGCCGGTGCCGCGGATCCGGACCGTGTCGGCGTTCTGGAAGGCCAGCTCGATCCGGCCGGTGGTCTCCGGATCGCTGTCGTCCCGCCAGGTCAGCAACGACGGTGTGGCGATGACGGTTGTCGCGGCCCGCGCCCCGCCCCGCAGCGGCACCAGGCGCAGGACGGGGTGCAGACCGGTCTGATGCGAGACCAGATGCAGGTCGTCGGCGTAGGTCTGCTCGGCGATCAGCGGGGAGATGTTCAACCACGATCCGCGGTACGAGAACGGGATGTCGCGGACGGCGAAGGTGGGGCCCTGCACGGTGCCTGCTTTCTCCGATACGGGTGCCGGTCAGTCCTTGACGGCACCGGCGGTGACCCCGGCCGCGACGTACCGCTGCGCGATGACGAGCAGGATCGTGGCGGGGACGGAGGCGATCACGGCGGTGGCCATGATCGCGTTCCATTGCTGGTTGTTGTTGCCGATGTAGTGGTAGATGCCGAGGGTGACGGGCTGATGGGCGCCGCCGCCGGCCAGCGTGCTGGCGAAGATGAAGTCCGACCAGGCCCAGAGGAAGGCGAACAGGCTGACGGTGACCACGGCGTTGCGGCTGACCGGCATGACCACCGAGACGAAGGTCCGCCATCGCGACGCGCCGTCGATGGCGGCGGCCTGGAGCAGCTCGTCGGGCAGGCCGGCCATGAAGGCGGTGAAGATCAGGACCCCGAACGGGACCGCGATCGTCGAGTCGGCCAGGATCAGCCCGGGCAGGGTGTTGAGCACCCCGGCCTTGAGATAGATCGCGTAGAAACCCATCGCCATGATGATGCCCGGGATCATCTGCGCGATCAGCAGGACGAAGGTGATCGCCGGCCGGCCCGCCGGCCGGAGCTTGGCCAGGGAGTATCCGGCCGGAGCGGCCAGCACGACGGTGAGCAGGACGGTGCCGAGCCCGACGAGCAGGCTGGTGCCCAGGTACGGCAGCTGCTGGTCGAGCACGGCCCGGTAGCCCTCGAGGGTGCCGTCGACCGGGAACAGGTGCGGCGGGCTGGCCCGCATGTCGGTGTCGCGGGTGAACGACACGTTGATCATCCAGTAGACCGGGAACAGCATGATCGCCGTCAGCACGACCCCGATGCCGGTCCTGAGGTGCCGGGTCATGCCTGCCTCCGCTGGATCCGGAGGTAGATCAACCCGCAGATCAGCGCCATCACGATGAGCAGATTGCCGACCGCGGCGCCGGGTCCGAACTGCGGCAGCAGATTGCCGAAGCTCAACCGGTACGACCAGGTGGCCAGCGTGGTGGACGAGTCCACCGGCCCACCCCTGGTCATGATCCAGATGATGTCGAAGACCTTGAGCGTGTAGACCAGCCCGAGCAGCAGGGTGATGGCCGAGACCGGGCGCAACAGCGGAAACGTGATCCGCCGGAAGGCCGACCAGCCCGACGCGCCGTCCAGCGCCGCCGCCTCGTAGATCTCGCCCGGGATCGTCCGCAGTCCGCTGTAGAGCACCACCAGGTTGAACGGCACGCCGATCCAGATGTTGGCGATGATCACCGAGACCAGCGACCACCGCGGCGAGGTGAGCCAGTTGACCGGGTCCACCCCGGCCAGCCCGAGAGTCCAGTTGACGATGCCCGAGTCGCTGTTGAGCATCCAGGACCAGGTGGAGGCCGAGACGATCAACGGCAACAGCCACGGTACGAGGAACAGCGCCCGCAGCGTCGCCGACAACCGGAAGTTCTGGGCGAAGAACACGGCCAGGGCCATCCCGATCGCGAACTGGAAGACCAGCGAGACGCCGGTGAACACGACGGTGTGCAGCAACGCCGGCCCGAAGCTGGGATCGGCGAAGATGGTGCGGTAGTTGTCCAGCCCGCTGAACGGGGCGTCACCCCGCACGAACGAACGCACCGTGTAGTGCCGCAGGCTCAGGTCCAGGTTGCGGTAGAGCGGATAGGCGTAGAAGGCCAGCAGGTACACCACGACCGGGGCGAGGAAGCCCCAGGCCGCCAGCTGCCGCGCGCGCCGGACCGACGTCATGACCAGGTCACTTGGTGGCGGAGGCGGCGGTCGCCTGGGCCGCGGTCAGGGCGTCCCCGGGTGACTTCGATCCGCTCAGCGCGGCCTGCACGGCGGTCCAGAGCGGCTCGGAGATCTTCGGGTACCGGGTGCCCAGGTTGTCGCCGGTACGGCCCTTGGCCGCCTTGACCGCGTCCACCCACACTTGCAGCGCGGGGTTCTGGGCGACCTGTTGCTGCTGCACGGCGGCGGTGGGCGCGACGTAGGACAGGGTGGTGTCGGTGGCCAGCAGGTTCTCGCTGCCGGTCAGGCACGCGACGATCTTCGCGGCGGTGGCGTACCGGCCGGTCTCGCTCTGGACCGGGATCGAGACGAACTCGCCGCCGGTGGGCGCGGGCGCGGTGCCACCCGCGCGGGCGGGGACGGGGATGATGCCGTACTCGAAGCCGGCCTTCGCGGCGTTGGCCAGCTGCCAGGTGCCGTTCTCGGCGAACGCGTAGTCGCCGGTGGCGAACTCCTGCCAGCTGGTGGTCTGGGTGTTGTTGATGACCGAGTTGGGCGCGTAACCCTGCTCGAGCCAGTCGGTCCACAGCGTCAGCGCCGAGACGGCCTGCGGGGAGTCGAGCTGGGTCAGCTGGGCCCCGGAGCCCCAGAACCAGGGCAGGAACTGGAAGCTGCCCTCCTCCGTACCGATCGCGGAGAAGGTGATGCCCTTCTTGCCGGCCGCTTTGACCTTGCCGAGCGCGGCGGTCAGCCCGGCCCAGTCGGTGATGGTGGCCGGATCGACCTCGGCGGCGGCCAGGACCTTCTTGTTGTAGTACAGGGCCAGGGTGTTGGCGCCGATCGGCACGCCGTAGGCCCGGCCGCCGACCTGGCCGGCGCTGAGCAGGTTGGGCAGCATCGCGGAGGTGTCGAGCCCGGTGTCCCCGGCGGCCGCCAGGGCCCCGGCCTCGGCCAGCGTGGAGATCACCGGGTTGTCGACGATCAGCACGTCCGGGGAGTTGTCCTGCTGGGCGGCGAGCAGGGCCTTGTTGGTCAGATCGGAGGTGTCGTAGCCGGTGCGCCGCACCGTCACCCCGGCGCCGGCGCCGCACGAGGTCAGCAGCTTCACCCACGCCGACGAGTCGTCGAACTGCGGGTACGGATCCCAGATCTGGTACGTGCCGCCCGCGCCGTCCCCCGAGCCGCCGGAACCGGGCGAGTCGGATGAACACGCGGACAAGGTGATGGTCAGAACGACGGTCAGCGCGCCGGCCGCCGCCCGTCGTCCCCGGCGGGAGATGTCCATGAGGGGCCCCTTTACGGTGGGAGCAGCGAATCGGTTCGACGAATCGATTCGCCGAGACAGTAGAACGCCGCCGGGCATGCGTCAACGCTTGCGTCACGGACTGCTCATACGCCTGAAACGGTATTGACATCTTTCACTCGCTCCGCCTACCTTGGCGGCGAATCGGTTCGACGAACCACCGGCTCGGACCTTTCCGTCATGATGTCCGGGACGTGGGCGGGAGCCCGCACGTCGAGCGCGCAGGAGGCCGCAGATGAACATCGGTGAGATCGCCCGGCGGGCCGGCGTCTCCCGCAGCACCGTGTCCTACGCGCTGAGCGGCAAGCGGCCGGTCACCGAGCAGACCCGGCAGCGGATCCAGGCGGTGATCGACGAGCTCGACTACCGGCCCAACGCCGCGGCCCGGGCGCTCAAGGAAGGACGCACCCGGACGCTGGGCCTGGTCATTCCGCCGGCCAGCCAGCGCCTGACCGACATGCAGCTGAGCTTCGTCGCCAGCGTCGTGGAGGCGGCCGCCCGCGCCGACCTCGACGTGCTGCTGTCCCCCTCCGGCGGCGACCACGACCGGTCCTTCGAACGCGTCGTGTCCGGCCGGCGCGTGGACGGCGTGATCCTCATGGAGATTCGGCTGGAGGACGAACGCGTCGCCCGCCTGCACCAGACCGGCCTGCCGTTCGTCACCATCGGGCACACCGCCAACCCGCACGGCACCTGCTGGGTCGACGTCGACTACGGCACGCTCATCGCCCGCTGCGTGCACCACCTGGCCGACCTGGGCCACCGCGACGTCGCTCTGATCAACCGGTCGGCGGAGCTCGTCGCCGCCGGCTACGGCCCGGCCCACCGGGCCCTCGAGGGCTTCACCGAGGCCGTCACCCAGCGCGGCCTGACCAGCATCATCCTCACCTGCGGCGACGACGCGCCGGCGGGCGAGGAGTGCATCGAACGACTCCGGGCGGACCACCCCGACATCACCGCGGCCGTCACCGTGAACGAGGCGGCGCTGCCGGGGATCCAGCGCGCCCTGGAACGGGCCGGCGTGGTCGTCCCCCGCGACTTCTCCCTCGCCGGGGTGGCCGCGCGCCACTGGGCGGAGGACTTCCGCCCGCCCCTCACCGCCGCCGACGTGCCGACCCTGGAGATGGGCGCGAGCGCGGTGGAGCTGCTCCTCGAACGCATCGCGGCACCCGACGCACCCGTACGGCACCTCCTGCTGACTCCCCCGATCTCCCTGCGCGCCAGCACCGGGCCCGCGCCCGCCCGCTGACCGCGCATCCCCCGATTCCGGGACGAGCCACCGGCTCGCCCCGCGATGGCCGCTGCCGTCCTCGCACCCCGAACAGGAGAACCCCGTGTCCCGACTCCATCGCCTCGCCGCCGGACTGATGGCCGGCGCCCTGCTCCTGGGCTTCCCCGCTCCCGCGCACGCCGCCGACGAGAGCATCAGCGTCGACTTCTCCGTCGCCGGCGGCGTCCCCGCCCAGCGCGCCTCCGGCTGGATCTACGGCATGACCGAGAACGCCGCCGGGCCCGCCGACCACTTCTACACCGACCTCAAGTTCAAGGCGATGCGCGCCGGTGGCGCCCAGCTCGACCAGCCGGGCGGCTGGGTCTCCGGCAAGTACGACCGGCGGTGGAACTCGACCCGGGCCCAGCTGGTGCGGACGGCGGCCCTGGGCGGGACGTTCGTGTTGCTGCCGCACGACCTGTGGGGTGCCGACGGCTACCCCATCACCCGTTTCCCCGGTGACAACGGCGACTGGAGCGACTACGACAGGTTCCTCACCCGCCTGATCGCCGACGTCCGCGCCACCGGCGTGCCGGTGCAGTGGGACATCTGGAACGAGCCCAACCTCGGCCTGTTCTGGAACCGGCCGCAGGCGCAGTACTTCGAACTGTGGCGCCGCACCTACCAGCGGCTGCGTACCGAGATGCCGGGCACGGCGATCGTCGGACCCAGCCTCGCCGGCGTGCCGTCGACCAGTGGCTGGTGGACGCAGTACCTGGACTTCGTCAAGGCCGGCAACGTGGTGCCCGACATCTTCAGCTGGCACAGCCTGCCCAGCGACCCCGTGGTCAACGTGGCCGACGCCAACCGCACCCTCGACGCCCGGGGCATCGCCCATCCGCGCCCGTACCAGATCAACGAGTACGGCGCCCCGGCCGAGCAGAACCCGGGTGACGGTTCCTGGTACATCGCCCGGCTCGAACGGGCCGGCGCCGACGGCCTGCGCGCCAACTGGGCGAGCACCGGCAACCTGCACAACGACCTGGCCACCCTGCTGGTCCGCAACTCCGCCGGACAGCATCTGCCCAAGGGCGAGTGGTGGGTGTACCGCTACTACGCCGGCCAGACCGGCGTGATCGCGTCCACCACGCCCAGCGCCTCCTACGACGCGTTCGCCACCAAGGACACCGGCGTCGCCCGGATTCTCGTCGGCGGCGGTGGCACCACCGGCAACGTCGCGGTGCGCCTCAACCGCATCGACGCCACCAGCGGCATCGTGGCCGGCAACCAGGTCCGCGTACGGGTGCAACGCATCCCCTACAACGCCGGCGCGGCCGTGGCCGGTCCCGTCACCGTGTCCGACTCCACCGTCACCCTCTCCGGCAATGCGACCACGGTGAACCTCCCGCACAGCAACGCCGACGACACCTTCACCGTCACGGTGCTGCCCCCGGCCGACCGGAGCTTCCAGACGGTCGCGGTCGCCCAGCACAGCCAGCAGTGCCTGGACAACACCGGCCTGGGCACCGCTGACGGCAACCGGCAGCAGCAGTTCTTCTGCGAGGGCGGCGACCAGCAGCTGTGGAACTTCCGGCCGGTCGCCGGGGTGGCCGACACCTACACCGTGGTGAACCAGCAGAGCGGCAAGTGCCTCGACGTCAGCGCCGCCGGCACCGCGGACGGCACCGCCGTGCAGCAGTGGACCTGCCTGAACGGGGCGGCGAACCAGCAGTTCACCCTGCGCAAGGTCACCTACAGCGGCAACGACGCGCACGACTACCAGCTCGTCGCCCGGCACAGCGGCAAATGCGTCGACGTCAGCGCGATCTCCACCGCGGCGCAGGCGCTCGTCCACCAGTGGGCCTGCAACGCGGCCGGCCAGGGCAACCCGCGCAACCAGACGTGGCGCCTGCTGGGCCGTTGATCATCACGGTCACCCGGCGAGCCGGCCGTCGCTGTTCTCGACGGGGACGGCCGGCTCCCCGGGCTGGTGCACTGTCCCCGTCCGGCCGGGTCCGGCCTCCGGCCGGCGCTGCCGAGGGATCCGGGGCGCCAGCACCGCGGTGCGGCCGGCCCCGGCGGCGGGCCGCAGCACGGTCAGGACGGCCGGCAGCATGGCCGCGGCGGCCAGGGCATAGCCGTCGGCGGAGGGATGGAAGCGGTCCGTTCCGAACAGCCGGTCCGGATCGGCCCGGAACGCGGGATTGAGCAGCTCCGCGAGCGAGACGACGGTCCCGCCCGCACGCTCGACCTCCTCGCGCTGGGCGGTGGCCAGCCGGTGGCTCAGCCACCGCGCCAGCCAGCTCAGGGGTGGCCGGCAGTGCGGCAGCGCGCTCAGGTCGGGGCAGGTGCCGACCACGACCTCGCAGCCCGCGCGACGCAGCTTCCGGACGGCCGCTCCGAGCAGCCGGGCCGGCTCGCGATGGTCCGACAGCTGGGTGACGTCGTTACCACCGATGAAGATGACCGCGAGGTCGGGTGCCAGCGGCAGCGCCTCGTCGACCTGGTGGCGCAGGTCGGTGCTCTCGGCGCCGACGACCGCCAGGACCGACAGCCGCACCCGGCGGCGCAGCCGGCGCGCGACCCCGGCGGCCAGCAGGCCCCCCGTGGTCTCGCTGGACCGGGCGACGCCGTAGCCGGCCGCGAAGGAGTCGCCCAGGACGACCATGGTGAAAGGGTCACGCCGGGACCGGGGCCCGTAGGCCATCTCACCGCGCGGCGGCGGCCCCTGCGGTACGGGAATGCTCCGCCGGGCGGTGATCATCTGTGCCGCCAGCAACCCGGCGGCAGCCGCCGGCAGCCCGAGCAGAACGGAACCGGCGATCCGTTTCGCCGGGGTCAGCCGGGCACGACCCCTGCCTATGGCATTCGGCAAAGCCACTCTCCTCCTGGTGGAAACCTGTCGGCCTCGTGGGGGAAACCTGTCGGCCACGTCCGTCGGCGATTATCCGGCCAACGGTCCACCGGCGTTGTCCCGTCGCACTGCGTGACGGCGCCGACGGGTGCCCGCATCGCCTCACGAAACTCGCCGCGGTGGCGATAGGAAGGGTGTGGCCCCGAGCGTGAGGGATCGGTAATGGTGCGGAAGCTGGCGGTCTGCTTCGCCGTGTGCCTGAGCGTCGCCCTGGTCGGCGCCGTCGGCTACTACCTCGCGGACACCGTTGCCGCCTCGCGGGTGAAGATCCTCGACGAGTTCAGCCTGCGTCCCTCGGACGGCGCCAGAACGATCGCCGGCACCCTCGGGGCCAGCGACGCCAAGACCCGGGCGGCCGCCGGCGCCGCCTTCTCCGGTTCGCGCGCCGAGCTACGCCGCCAGGGCGTGGCCCTCCAGCAGCAGCTCGGCACGCCGTGGCACGCCGTGCTCGGCGCCGACGGCGCGCAGCTGGCCACCTTCCCCTCGTCCCATGACGCGATCATGCGACGCCTGCCGGCCAGTTCCGGGCTCCGCATCGCGAAACAGACCGGGACGCTCTCTTTCGGCGACGTCCTGACGGCCCCGAGCGGTGTGAGCGTGCCCGCCTTCCAACCGTTCGAGGCGCCTGACGGGCGCCGCATGCTGGTGATTCCCATCGCGGTCGACGAGCTGTCGATCCTGGTCTCCAGCGCGTTGAGCCAGCCGCACGCGGGCTCCTTCCTGCTCGACGGGGCCGGAACCGTGATCACCTCGACCGGCCCGGCCGGCTCCGCCGCCACTCCGGATGCCGCCCTGGTGGCGGCGATGCGGACCCGGGACGAGGGCGTCATCGGGGACACGTACTTCTCCTCCGCACCGGTGCCCGGCACGAGTTGGCGGGTGCTCATGACCACGTCGCAGTCGGCCCTGCTGGCTCCGGTCCAGTCGACCGGCCGCGTCGCCTGGCAGATCTTCGGCGCCTTCAGCGTGGCCATGATCGTGATCCTGGTGATCGGGGCCGCCGCGCTCGTCAGCTCCTCCCGGCTGGCCCGGGCCCGCCTGCACGACACGCTCACCGGGCTGCCGACCCGGGCGCTGTTCATGGAGCGGGCCGAGACGGCCGTGCTCGACTGGCGACGCCGGCGGCAGAACGGGGCGGACGGCTGTCTGGCCGCGCTCTTCCTCGACCTCGACGGCTTCAAGCCCGTCAACGACACGTACGGCCATGCCATCGGTGACGAGCTGCTCAAGCAGGTCGCTCTGCGGCTGGCCGACGCCACTCGTCCCGACGACTACGTCGGCCGCTTCGGCGGCGACGAGTTCGTGGTGCTGTGCCACGGTCTGCGCACCGCCGACGACGCGTACGCCGTCGCCGAGCGCATCACCACCTACCTGGCCGACCCGTTCATCATCGGCGACCACACCGTCACGATCGGTGTCTCCATCGGCATCGCCTCCCTCGACGACCTGGACCAGGAGGCCGCCGCGCTGCTGCACCACGCGGATCTCGCCCTGTACCGCGCCAAGGGGAACGGCCGGGGACGGGTGGAACGCTTCACGCCCGACATGGCCGATCAGCGCCCCTGAGCCCACGCCCGCGCACCCCGCCGCTTTTTTGGCGAGTCTCGCCACCCGGCAAGCCGGGGTATGATATGCGACACTCGCAGCAAGATCAGCGCCGCGGAAGATCCAGACTGTGGGTCACGAGTCCGCGCGACGGCCAGGAGGGATCACGATGCGATCTCTGGCAGGCCGCTACCGGGTCGAGCAGGCGGTCGGCCACGGTGGCAGCGCCGTCGTGCACAGCGGCTACGACCGTACGCTCAAGCGTCGCGTCGCGATCAAGCTGTTCTCGCCGTACCGGCCCGACAGCAGCGCGCCGTCCGCCGACGTGCTGCGCGAGGCGCGGGCCGCCGCGGCGCTCAACCACCCGAACGTCGCCCGCGTCTACGACTACGGCGAGGCCACCGACGACGCCGATCAGCGGGTCCCGTACCTGGTGATGGAGTTCCTCGACGGTGACACCCTGGCCGACCGGATCGCCGCGACCGGCGCGTTCGCCTGGTCCCGCGCCGCCGAGATCTGCGCCGACGTCGCCGCGGCCCTGGCTGCCGCGCACGCCCGCGACCTGGTGCACCGCGACGTGAAGCCCCGCAACGTCATGCTCACCCCGGCCGGCGTGAAGGTCCTCGACTTCGGCATCGCGGCCATGGCCGGTCAGCACAGCTTCGACGCCCACGGGCAGCTCTGGGGCACTCCGGCCACTCTCGCGCCCGAGCAGTTGCGCGGCGAGCCGACGTACCCCGCGGCCGACGTCTACGCCCTCGGCCTGCTGCTGTTCGAATGCCTCACCGGCACCCGGGCCTGGCCGGGCACCAGCGTCGGCGACATTCTCGCCGCCCGCTACCAGCAGCGGGCGCCGCGGCTGCCCGGCATCGCCGGGCTGCCCCGCGACCTCGTCCGGCTGTACGAGGCGTGCATCGACGACGACCCGGCCCGGCGCCCGGCCGCGGCCGAGGTCGCCGAGATCCTGCGGCGGGCCGCCGGCAAGGCCCCGACCGTACGCCCGGCAGCCGCCCTCACCCGCACCATCGCGCCGGTTCGGCGGAAACGCTCCCGCAGCCGCACCGCCATCACCGCCTCGATAGCCGTGGCCGCGGCCTTCGTCAGCGTCATCGGCCTGCAGGTCGCCAACGGGTATTCGACGCCGGGCGGGCGTGAGGCGGAGGCGGCCGTCGACGGCGCCCCCGTGCCCCGGGCGCCGCAGCCCGCTCCCAAGCCCACGGTGACCTCGACCCAGCCTGTCCCCGACGTCCCGGCGGACGCCGAGCGCCCGGTGCGCCGGATCACCGACACCTGGACCCGCGAGGCCACGGCACCGCCGCAGCAACCGAAGCCCAAGCCGAAGCCGAAACCGTCGAGCCAGGCACCGACCGCGGCGCCGACGACCCCACCGGCCGGACCCGGTCAGACGCCGAGTGACCCGCCGCCGACCACGACGGAGCCGGACCCGGAGCCGGAGCCGACCGTTCCCCCGGCCACCACCGAGCCCCCCGTCGACCCGACGGATCCCCCGGAGGATCCGGAGCCGGAGGACCCGCCGCCGGGCGACGGACAGCCGGTGCGGGACGTCGTGCTCGCCGAGTCCTGAGGCGCGTTCAGCCCCGGCGGGCTGTGACGATCCAGGCCCGGGAGTCGAAGTACACACCGCTGTCCGTGGCGTGGGCGTCGAGCGTGGCGCGCAGCCGCGCGCGGGCCTGCTCGGCAGCCTCGGCGTCGAGGCCGGCGAGCAGGTCCTGGGATTCCCACAGGCCCAGCACGGCAGCGAGGGCGGTCGCGCTGTCCCGGCCGTAGTAGACGGGCTCGTGCACGTCGGTGAAGCCGGCGTCCGTGAAGCCGGCCGCGGCCAGGATGCCCTCCGTGACGGCCGGGTCGGCCAGGGAGAACGGATCCGGGCCGCGGGTCGGCACGGCGGCCGGGGTGAGCGCCCGGCGGATCGCGGTCGCCCACTCGTTGCGGTCGCGGTCCTGCCAGACCAGCAGCACCAGGCGCGCGCCGGGGCGCAGGGCGCGCCCGATGTTGGTGAACGCGGCGACCGGGTCGGCGAAGAACATCGTGCCGAACCGGCTGATGCAAAGGTCGAAATGCGCCGGCGGGAAAGGGTGGATCTGGGCGTCCGCCTGCTGGAACGTGATGGTGCGCAGCCCCTGCTCGTCGCTGAGCCGGCGGGCCCGCTCCAGCATCTGCGCGGAGACGTCGACGCCGGTCACGCTTCCGTGGACGGCGGCGCGGGCGGCCTCGCGAGTGGTCTGCCCGGTCCCACAGCCGATGTCGAGCACCCGGTCGTGAGCGCCGACGCGGGCGGCGGCCCGGAAGACCTCGTTGTGCAGGCGCAGTTCAGCGTCGTAGTCGAATATCTCGGACATCACCGTCACCGGATCCTCTCGGGGCTCAGCGGTGACGTTAGAGCCGCAGGCACATCGAGAAAAGCGATTGTTCGCGATCAAGTCGATCGCGCTCAGCGATGGCTCGCCTGCTGGACCAGATCAGCCGCGGCCTCGACAGCGATCTCGATGGTCCGTGCCGCCAGCGGTGAGTGGCTGCGACCGGCCTGCCAGAGCAGGAACACCTCGCGGGGCGCGAGTGCGGGCCGCAGCTCGTGCACGCTGAGCCGATCGTCGAACCGGACGCCGGAGCCGTGCACGGCCAGCCAGGGCAGCACCGCCGAGCCCATCCCGGCCCGCACCATCGACAGGATCGTGTCGTCACCGGCGCTGCGGAAGACGATCCGCGGGCGGGCGCCACCCCGCGCCAGCGCCAGCTCCAGCCTGGGCTGGTCGCACACCGGCGGGTACGCCACCAGGGGCGCACCGTCGAGCTGCCCGACCCGGACCGGGCCGGCGGGGAAGTCACCCGGGCGGGCGACGAGCACGTACGGATCGTCGAGCAGCTTGACGTGATCGACGTCGCCGTCGAGCCGCCCGTCGTAGAAGAGCAGGTCGAGATCGTCGATCCGGGGCTGCTGCCCCGGCACCTCCTCGGTCATTCTGATGTCGCAGTCCGGGTGCTCCTCGCGCAGCCGGCGCACGACGGTCGGCACCATCACGTTGGACACGCTCTGAAAGGTGCCGATGTCGATCCGGCCGTCCCCGGCCCGGAACCGCTCGACGGCTCCGGTCAGCGCGTCCGCCCCGGCCAGCAGGTCACGCCCGTGCTCGAGCACGACGGCGCCGAGCGGGGTGATCCGGACCGGCCGGGGACCGCCGGGCCGGTCGAACACCGGGCCCCCGACCGCCTTCTCCAGCGCGGCGACATGCTGGCTGATGGTCGACTGGGTGTAACCGAGCCGGGTGGCCGCCCGCCCGAAAGAGCCCTCCTCGGCAATCGCCGCCATGGTGGCGAGATGCCGCAACTCGATGGCGCTCACGGCGACGACTGCTTCGGAGTGTGAGACGGCACCCGCCGAGCATGGCACCTGGAGCGAGCTCACTCCAGCATGCCCACCGTGACCCGGCCGCCGGAACCCGACCGACTTCTGCCGTCAGAGACAAAAGTTCGAGGGATCACACCAGAACGCTTGACGACATGTCCCGACACAAGTAAACAATCCTTATCATTCATCGGGGGATGTCGATGGGGGAACTCGTGAACACAATCGCCGCAGCCCTGGTGGCTCTGCTCGTAGCGCCGGCCTTCTCCGCACCCCCTGCCTACTCGACCGCGGAGGCCGGCAACCCCTTCGTCGACGGCCGGTACGCCGATCCCGACGTCGCCGTCTACAACGACCGCTACTGGGTGTTCCCCACCGCCTCCCGCCCCTACGCCGAGCAGACCTATCTGGACGCCTTCTCCTCCGCCGACCTGGTCACCTGGACCAAGCACCCGAACGTGCTGACCACCGCGAACGTCTCCTGGGCCAGGTACGCGGTCTGGGCCCCCGCGCCGATCCAGCGCAACGGCCGGTACTACCTCTACTTCGCCGCGAACGACATCCAGAACAACAACCAGCTCGGCGGCATCGGCGTCGCGGTGGCGGACCGCCCCGAGGGCCCCTACGTGGACGCCATCGGCCGGCCGCTCATCGACCGGTTCGTCAACGGCGCGCAGCCGATCGACCAGGACGTGTTCATCGACGACGACGGGCAGGCCTACATCTACTACGGCGGTCACGGCCACGCCAACGTCGCCCGGCTCAACAGCGACATGACCAGCCTGGGCACGTTCGCCGACGGCACCGTGTTCAAGGAGATCACCCCGGCCGGGTACGTCGAGGGCCCGCAGATGCTCAAGCGCAACGGCAAGTACTACCTGATGTGGTCCGAGGGCGGCTGGACCGGCCCGGACTACTCCGTCGCGTACGCCATGTCGGACTCACCCACCGGCCCGTTCCAGCGCCTCGACAAGATCCTGGCGCAGGACGCCGCGGTCGCGCGCGGCGCCGGCCACAACTCGGTCCTGAACATCCCGGGCACCGACACCTGGTACACGTTCTACCACCGCCGGCCGCTGGGCGAGACCGACGGCAACGCCCGCTACCTGGCCTACGACCGGATGAACTTCCATGCCGACGGCACCGTCCAGCGGGTCAAGATGCTGGTCAAGGACAACTTCGACGACAACAACGCGATCGGCTGGAAGACGTACGGCGGCTCGTGGACGGCCACCGGCGGGCAGTACCGGGCCCAGCACTCGTACGGCGGCAAGTCGCTGCTGACCGACAACCACACGAACGCGGTCTACGACGCCGACGTCACGGTCACCTCCGGCGGGGGCGACGCCGGCCTGGTCTTCCGGGCCACCTCCCCCGCCGTCGGCACCGACAGCTACCGCGGCTACTACGCGGGTATCAGCCCGGCGGGCCAGGTCGTCCTGGGCAAGGCGGACAACAACTGGACCCGGCTCGGCGCCGCACCCCTGTCCGTCGCCGTGGGCACGCGCTACCACCTGCGGGTCGAAGCGGTGGGCACGACCCTGAAGGTGTTCGTGAACGACATGGCCAGCCCGAGGATCACCGTCACCGACGGTACGTACGCCGCGGGCTCCTCGGGGGTGCGCGTCTACAACGCCGCGGCGGCCTTCGACAACCTCGCGGTCACGAACCGGTGAGGCCGGCGATGCGGTAGCCGACCCCGGCCTGGGTGGTGATGATCGGCGGCTCGCCGAGCTTGCGGCGCAGCCGCCCGATCGTCACCGTGACGGTGTTGGTGAACGGGTCGGCGTTCTCGTCCCAGACCTGCTCCAGCAGCGACTCCGCGCTCAGGAACGCCGGCGCCGCCCGCAGCAGGGCCTCCAGCAGGGCGAACTCCTTGACCGACAGGTCCAGCCGGCGGCCGTCGCGGGTGGCGGTGCGCCGGGCCGGGTCGAGCTCCAGGCCGGCCGCGCGCAGCGTCCTCGGCCGCGCCGACGGGCGGCGGCGGGCCAGGGCGCGGACCCGCAGCACCAGCTCGGGGAAGTGGAACGGCTTGGCCAGGTAGTCGTCGGCGCCGAGGGTCAGGCCGGTGACCCGGTCGCCGGGCGCGTCGGCCGCGGTCAGCATCAGGACCATCGGGCGCTCGTCCCGCTCAGTGATCATCTGGCACAGCATGTCGCCGTGCAGGCCGGGCAGGTCGCGGTCGAGGACCACCACCTCGTACGGGGCGAGCTCCAGTTTCCCGGCCGCGGTCAGACCGTCCAGCGCGACGTCGACGGCCATCCCCTGGTCGCGCAGGCCCTCGGCGATCACCTCGGCCAGCGCTCGCGCGTCCTCGACCACCAGCACCCTCACGCGGCGCCCGCCGGCATCAGCGGCAGCCGGATGGCCACGTGCAGGCCGCCCTCGGGCCGGGCCCGCAGCACCAGCGTGCCTCCGTGCGCCGCCGCGACGGCCGCCACGATGGACAGTCCCAGTCCGGCGCCGGCGCCGGCGGTCCGCTCCACCCCGAGCCGCTGGAACGGCCGGCCGAGCCGGGCGACCTGATCCGGGTCCAGCGGCGGGCCGCCGGTCTCGACGGCCAGCAGCGCGGTGCCGGCCTCGGCCGCGGCGACCACCCGGATCCAGCCGTCCGGCACGTTGTGGGTGATCGCGTTGTCGATCACGTTGCCGGTCATCCGGGCGAGCAGCACGGCATTGCCGTGGGTCCAGGCGTCCGGCCGCACGTCGACCCGCACCGTCAGCCGCTCGGCCGCGATGTCGGCGGCGCGGGCGGACAGCACCTCGGTGACCAGCTCGCCCAGCGAGACCGGCGCCCGGTCGGCGAGCGCGCCGTGCTGGGTGCGGGCCAGCGTGAGGAAGCCGTCGAGCAGCCCGTCGACCCGGTCCAGCTCGGTGCGCAGCCGGTCGGCGAGTGCCACCGTCTGCGGCGGCACCGGCCCGGGTTTCGCGACCGCGACGTCCAGCGAGGCCCGCATCGTGGCCAGCGGGGTACGCAGCTCGTGGGAGGCGTTGGCGACGAACCGGCGCTGCGCCGCGAACGCCTGCTCCAGCCGTTCGAGCAGCTCGTCGATGGTGTCGGCGAGCGCCTTGACCTCGTCGTCGGGGCCCGGCGCGGCGAGCCGCCGGTGCAGGTTGTCGGCGGTGATCGCCCGGGTGGCGGCGGTGATCGTCCGCAGTGGCCGCAGCACCCGCCCGGCGACCGACCGGCCGAGCAGCACCGAGGCCACTGCCATCACGGTCAGCGCGATCACCGAACCGGCGAGCAGCTGCCGCGCCTGGTCCTGGTGCACGGCCTGCAGCTGGGCCTCCAGCTCGGCGATCCGCCCGGCGGCGGAGCCGGTCGGCTGCTGCGGCGCGGGCCCGGCCGGGGTGCTGGTCCGGGAGATGGTGATGAAGCCGGTCAGGCCGAGCAGCGCGACGCCGGACAGCATGAACAGCACCACGTACATGATCGTGAACTGCCGCCGAGCCGTCCGCATACCGTTCCCCCTGCCGCGCCGCCGACCGGCACGGGACCAGCATGCCGGTCCGCACCTAACAGCGGAATGACGGTGCGCGTTCGGCCGCCGTTACGGCGCGCTCCGTAGAACCGGGGCCATGGAACCCACGATCGAGGTCACCGGCCTCCGCAAACGGTACGGGCGCACGGTCGCCCTGGACGGCATGTCCTGCACGGTACGGCCGGGACACGTCACCGGCTTCGTCGGCCCGAACGGCGCCGGCAAGTCCACCACCATGCGGGTGGTTCTCGGCCTCGCCGCCCCGGACGCCGGGACCGCGCTCGTCGGCGGCGTGCCGTACCGGACGTTGCGCCGGCCGCTGACCCACGTGGGGGCGCTGCTCGACGCCGGGGCCCTGCAGCCGAGCCGTTCCGCCCGCAACCACCTGCTCTGGCTGGCCCGGTCGCAGGGCTTCGCCGCCCGGCGGGTCGACGAGGTGCTGGAGCAGACCGGCCTGGGCGGGGCCGGCCGCCGCCGGGCCGGTGGCTTCTCGCTGGGTATGCGCCAGCGGCTCGGGATCGCCGCCGCACTGCTCGGCGATCCACCGGTGCTGATGCTGGACGAGCCGTTCAACGGCCTGGACCCGGAGGGGATCGTGTGGATGCGCGGGTTGCTGGGGACCCTGGCCGCGCAGGGGCGGGCCGTGCTGGTCTCCAGCCACCTGATGAGCGAGTTGCAGCACATAGCCGCGCACGTGGTCATCATCGGCCGGGGCCGGGTGCTGGCCGACACCACCGTGTCCGAGCTGCTGGCGGCGGCACCGTCGCTCGAGGAGGCCTACTTCGCGCTGACCCGCGACGCGGTCGACTTCCGCGGGGAGGCGGCCCGATGAGCGACTTCGGACGGCTCGTACGGGCCGAATGGACCAAGTTCCGGACGGTCCGCGGCTGGGTGCTCGGCACGGTGGCCGCGGCCCTGGTGACCGTGCTGCTGGGGTTGTTCGTCGCGTCGAACAGCATCTCGTCCTGCTCGAACGGGACGGTGGACATCGAGTGCCCGGCCCTGCCGCTGGGGCCGGACGGCCAGCCGGTCCGCGACAAGTTCTTCTTCGTGCACCGCACGCTGGCCGGCGACGGCGCCATCACCGTACGGGTGACCTCGATGCAAGGCGTGATCACCTACCCGCCGCCGGACCACGACAAGATCGTCCCGGGTCTGGTGGAGTGGTCCAAGGCCGGCGTCATCGCCAAGGTCGGCACCGCCGAGGGTTCCCGCTACGTGGCCCTGATGGTCACCGCGGAACACGGCGTCCGGATGCAGCACGACTTCGTCCACGACACCGCGGGCCGGCCCGGCGCTGTCTCCGCGGGCACCCCGCGCTGGCTGCGACTGACCCGTGCCGGGGACAGGGTCACCGGCGAGGAGTCGGCCGACGGCGCCGCCTGGACGGAGGTCGGCACCGCGACGTTGGCCGGCCCCGTCGAGCTCGGGCTCTTCGTCACCTCACCGAGCGACCTCACCGTCAACAACGGTGCCGGCGGCGGCAGTGTCCAGGCCCGGCTGGCCACGGCGACCGCCACCTTCGACAACGTCACCGCCACCGGCACCCCGCCCGGCGACGACTGGCGGCGCGACGACGTCGGCGCCGAGCTGAACCCGGACGGCACCCTGCACCACCCGGGCGGCGTCGAACAGGCGGGCGGGGTCCTGACGGTGTCGGGCAACGGTGACATCGCACCGCTGGCCGGCGAGTCCGGGCCCGGGGTCCAGCTGGTGCTGATCGGACTGGTCGTCGGCCTGATCGTGGTGATCGTGGTGGCCGCCGTCAACGGCTCCGGCGAACTCCGGCGCGGCCTGATCGGGGTGACGCTGCTGGCCAGTCCGCGGCGAGGCCGCGTGGTGGCGGCCAAGGCCGTCGTGCTCGGCGCCGTCGCGTTCGTCACCGGTACGGCGGCCGCCGCGCTGGTCATCCCGCTCGCCTGGGCGGTACTGACGGACAACGGCTTCCGGCAGCCGGGGTTGCCGCTGCCCACCCTGGTTCGGGTGGCCGTCGGAACCGGTCTGCTCGTCGCCGGCACGGCACTGCTGGCACTGGGGCTGGGGCTGCTGCTCCGGCGGGGACTGGCCGCGGTCGGCCTCGCCGTGGCGGTGGTCGTGCTCCCGTACCTGATGGCGGTGATCGGCGGCCTGCCGCCCGCGGCCGCGGAGTGGCTGCTGCGGCTGACCCCGGCCGCGGCCTTCGCGATCCAGCAGGTCGTGCCCGAGTACGCGCACGTGCTGGCCGGTTACACGCCCGCGTCCGGCTACTACCCGCTACCGGCGTGGGCCGGCCTGGCCGTCCTGGCCGGGTACGCCGCCCTGGCCCTGGGCCTGGCGACCGCGCGGCTGCGCCGGAGCGACGTGTGAGCCGGGTGCTGTACGCGGAGTGGACGAAGCTGCGGACCGAACCGGCGGCCCTGTGGCTGGTGCCGTGCTTCGTGGTGGTGACCGTGCTGATGAGCCTGTTCGCGGTCGCGTCGGCGAGCTGCGGCCAGGGCGGATGTGGCATCGATCCGGCGGTGCTGAGCCTGGCCGGGGTGCAGCTCGGCCAGGCTCTGGTCGTGCTGCCGGCCGTGCTGACGATCGGCGGCGAGCACAGCACGGGCCTGCTCCGCACGACTTTGACCGCCACGCCCCGCCGGATCGTCGTCCTGGCCGCGAAGGCGGTCCTGACCGGCGGGCTGGCCCTGGTCGCCGGGACGGCGGCCGTGCTGGGCTGCGTGGCCGTCGGCCGGGCGGTGCTGCCCGGCAACGGCATCGCAGCGCTGTCCCTGACCGACGGCCCGATGCTGCGGGCCACCGCCGGGTCGGTGCTCTACCTGGTGCTGATCGGGCTCCTGGCGCTCGGCGTCGCCGCCGTGATCCGGGACGCGGCGGCGTCGGCGGGAGCGGTGCTGGCCCTGCTCTACGCCGTACCGCTGATCGCGGCGGTGATCAACGATCCGGAGCTGCAACGCACGCTGCGCCGCTTCGCGCCGATGACCGCAGGTCTCGCCGTCCAGGCCACCACCGACCTGCAACGCCAGCCGATCGGACCCTGGGCGGGCCTCGCCGTCCTGGCCGCCTGGTCCGCCGCAGCCCTGCTCTGCGGCGGACTGGCGTTCCGGCTCCGCGACCCCTGACCGGGCCGGCCGCTCAGGTGCGTTGCCGGGCCATCCACTGCCAGATGCGGGTGCCGTCGATGCGCGGGTCGTTGCGGGCCACGTAGATCCACGACCAGTGGCCGGGGAACTGGTGGCCGTCCCAGACGACGCGGTCGTACAGCGACAGCAGGGAGCCGTCGATGAGCTCGTGGGCGTGGACGGTGTTGGGCTCCGGCGGCACCGTGTCGTCGTCGCGGGAGGTGACCAGCCAGGTCGGTGTCCGGATGGCCCGCAGCTCGGCGTCGGTGATCATGGTGGGGCCGCCGGGCTGCAGGGACTCGACGACGCCGCAGATGGGCACGGACGCCGCGAACAGGTCCGGGTAGACCGTGGTCATCTTCAGGCTCATGTAGCCGCCGTTGCTGGCGCCGACCACGTGGATCCGCTCGCGGTCGATCGGGTGCCGGCGCGCGACCTCGCGGACGATCTGGCGGATCAGGGGTGCGAAGCGGTCGCCGTCCTCGAGCCAGAAGGAGGTGCTCTGCGGGGCCACGACGTAGGCGCCGGAGAAGATCCGCTGAGCTTCCGGGGTGGCGAAGCCCAGCGCACCGCGGTTAGCGCGCAGCGTGGTCTCGTTGTCGTAGTAGTTGTCGGGCAGGGAGGCGCCCTCGCCCCCGCCGTGCAGCCAGACGACGAGCGGGCGCCGGCCGCGACCGGCGTAGCGGCGGGACGGTTGGTACAGCCGGTACTTCATCCCCGAGGCGGAGACGCGGTGACCGAACGCGTCCACCTCGGGGTTGGACAGCCGGCCCTGGACGAACTCGGTGAGGGTGACCGGGCGGCGTCCCCGTACGGTGAAGGGGGCGTGCTGGGTGATCGTGTAGGTGAGGTCGAGCCGCACGTTGCGGCCCCGGCTCAGGATGTAGCCGAGGGTGCCGCCGCCGGTCTGACCTTCGGCGTAGGCCAGGTCGAGCACGATGTTGCCGTGGTGGTCGAGCCGGACGGCGGTCACCGCCCGGTCCAGGTCGTACTCGCTGAAGATCTGGTCGCCCGGCGCGATCGGGATCGGGCTGGTCGCCGTGGCGTGCACGGTGAAGGTGCCGGTGGTCAAACTGGCCGGATCGATGCGGCCGAGCCCGGCAGTGGCGATGGTGAGCGACGTGACCTGCTCGCCGCCGTCCAGGGTCTGGGCGTTGAGGGTGAATCGCGCTCTGGTGGCCGGGTGGCCGCCGGCCTGCGCGGCCGCACCCGGCACCGCCAGCCCCACGGCGGCGCCGGCCCCGGCGGCCAGGACGGATCGACGGCTGATCGACGTGGCCATACGGCCTCCCTGTTTCGATCGCGTGACGTTCGTTGCAGTGACATCGGTCTATCACGGTCGCCGCACCGAGCGGAAGACTGCCGGAGAGCTCCTCATCGCTCGGTGGGAACGGCCAGCCGGCGCAGCGCCACCTTGGCGAACTTGCCTGTCGCGGTCTTCGGGATCTCCGCCACGAAGCGGAACTCGTCGGGCACCCACCACGAGGCCACCCGGCCGGCGAGGTGCGCCCGCAGGTCCTCGGCGGTGAGCGCCCGTCCCGGTGCGAGGACCACGCAGGCGAGCGGGCGCTCACCCCAGCGCTGATCGGGTACGGCGACGACGGCGGCCTCGAGCACGTCCGGGTGCGCCATGATCTCGTTCTCCAGGGTGACCGACGAGATCCACTCCCCGCCCGACTTGACGAGGTCCTTGGTGCGGTCGACGATCCGCAGGTAGCCGTCGGCGTCCATCGTGGCGATGTCGCCGGTACGCAACCAGCCGTCCGCGGTGAGGTTCGCCTCGCCGGCACCGGCGCCGAAATAGCCGGCCGCGATGGTCGGCCCGCTGACCTGCACCTCTCCGGGAGTGCTGCCGTCGTGGGCCACGATCGCGCCCTCCTCGCCGACGAGCCGCACCTCCGTCAGCGGGACCGGCCGGCCGGGCGAGCACAGCACCTCGCGCCGCGCGGTGGCGTCGAGCCCGTCGTGGACCGTCGCGAGCCGCGCGCAGGTGACCAGCGGGCTGGTCTCGGTCATCCCCCACGAACTGCTCAGGGTGACCCCGGCGGTCTCCTCGTACTCCCGGGCCAGCGAGACCGGCAGGGCGCTGCCGCCGCTGACGGTCATCCGCAGCGCGGAAAGGTCGAGGCCCGGCAGCAGCGGCTCGAGCGCGCGCCAGATCGCGGGCACGGCGGCGGTGAACGTGACGCGGTGCCGGGTCAGCTGCGACGCGAGCGCGTCCGGGCTCATCCGCGGGCCCGGCAGCACCAGCTCGGCACCGGCCATCGCGGCGGCGTACGGCAGTCCCCAGGCGTTGACGTGGAACATCGGCACGATCGGCAGGACCACGTCCCGCTCGCTGATCGCGAAGCTGTCGGCCGCGAGCAGGGCCAGCGTGTGCAGCACGATGGACCGGTGGCTGTAGAGCACGCCCTTGGGCCGTCCGGTCGTGCCGGAGGTGTAGCACAGGCCGGCGGCGTCGTCCTCGGCGACGACGGCCGGGGCCACCGGCTGCGGCACCCGGGCGAGCAGCTCCTCGTAGTCGAGCACCCGGGCGTCGTCCGGGATCGGCTCGTCGCCGCCGTCGTCCATGACCACGACGTGGCGCACGGTGGGCGCCGGCCCGATCACCGGCCACACCGTGGGCAGCAGGGACCGGTCGACGAAGAGCACGTCGTCGGCCGCGTCGGCGATGATGCCGGTCAGCTCGGCGGCGAAGAGGCGATGGTTGAGCGTGTGCAGCACCCGCCCCGCGCTCGGCACCGCGAAGTAGAGCTCCAGGTGACGCTGGGAGTTCCACCCGAAGGTCCCGATCCGGGCGCCGGGCGGCACCTCGAGCAGGTCGAGCATGCCGGCCAGCCGCCGGGCCCGGGCGACGACCTCCCCCCAGGTGGCGGTGACCTCGCCGGCCGCGGTGGCGGTGACCACCCGTTTGCGGGCGAACAGTCCCTCGGCGCGGCGCATCAGCATGCCGACGTCGAGGGCCCGGTCCTGCATCAGGCCGCGCATGGCTCAGGCAGCCGGGACGTCGACGCGGATGGCGAGCAGGCGGGCCTCGGTCGCGGCCTTGCGGGCCTCGTCGTGGAAGTCCGGGGCGGCGCACGCGTACAGGGTGCGTCCGTCGGCGCCGCCCAGGCCGCAGGCGTAGACCGGGGTGCCGGGGCGGATCTCGTCGGTGATCGTGCCGCCCTCGGTCACCCGGATCAGGCGGCTGCCGGTCGCGTCGGCGATCCACAGCGCCCCCTCGGCGTCGAGGCAGGCGCCGTCCCCGGCGACGGTCAGCGCCGGCAACGTCTTCTCCAGCGAGCGGTCGGTGGGCAGCGGCCCGAACTCGGCCCAGACCCGGCGGTTGATGAGCCGGCCGTCATCGGTGAGGTCGAAGGCGCTGACCCGGTCGCCGAAGGTCTCCACGACCAGCAGGACACCGTCGGCCGTGATCGCGCTGCCGTTGGGGAACCAGAGGTCGTCGGCGACCTCGGTGACGGCGCCGTCGGGGTCGACGCGGTGCAGCGACGTCGGCTCGATCGGGGCGCCGGCCATCAGATCGAACCCGAAATTGCCCACGTACGCGCGGCCCTGCGCGTCGACGCACATGTCGTTGGCGAGCCCCTTGGCGTACGGGGACAGATCGGCGTGCGTGACCAGCGTGCCGTCCGGCTCGCGGCGCAGCACCCGGCGCTCGGTCATGGCCACGACCAGCAGCCGGCCGTCGGGCAGCCAGCCCAGCCCGGACGGCTGCCCCGGCACCTCGGCCTCCACCCGCAGGTCGGAGCCGTCCGCACGGGCCGAGGAGACGCGGTAGCCGTAGAAGTCGGAGAACCAGATCCGGCCCTCGTGCCAGCGGGGCGCCTCCAGGAAGTGGGCGTCCGAGACGACAGTGGTGGGTGAGTCACTCATGGTGTCCTCCTTCGAGCGTGGGTCACAGGGACAGGCCGCCGTCGACCGCGAGGACGGCGCCGGTGATGTAGGACGCCTCGTCGGAGGCCAGGAACGCCACGGCGGCGGCCATCTCGGAGGTGTCGGCGAAGCGGCCCATCGGGATCGCCGCGGTCAGTTCGGCGAGCTTGCCGGGCGGGACCGAGTCGATCATCCGGGTCCGCGCGTTCGGTGAGATCGCGTTGACGGTCGTACCGAAACGCGCCAGCTCCTTCGCGGTCGTCTTGGTGAATCCGATGATCCCGGCCTTGGCCATCGCGTAGTTGGACTGGCCCGGATTGCCGCGCAGTCCCGTGTACGAGGTCACGTTGATGATCCGCCCCCGGTGCTGCCGGCGGAAGTGCGGCACGGCCGCCCGGGTGAACCGGAAGGTGCCGCCCGCGTGCACCGCCATCACGGCCTCGTAGTCGCTGTCGCTGAGCTTCCACACCACGCCGTCGCGCAGGATCCCGGCGTTGTTGACGAGCACGTCGATCCGGCCGGTCTCGGCCACCACCCGGGCGACGACGGCGTCGACCTGCGCGCTGTCGCTGACGTCGGCGGCCAGCGCGACCGCCCCGATCTCGCCCGCGGTCGCCGTGACGACCTCGGGCTCGACGTCCACGAGATAGACCGCGGCGCCCGCGGCCCGGAAGTGCTCGCCGATCGCGCGGCCCACGCCGCGGGCGCCACCGGTGACGAGCACCGTACGACCGGAGAAGTCGAAGCTGAGGTTCCCCATCACGCCTCCACCGGCCGGGTCCGGGCCCGGACGCGTTCCAGTGCCCGCCGCAGGCCCGGTGAGTCGATGGCGACGACCACGGCGAGCAGCGCCGCGTAGAACAGCTGGGTCGAGTAGTCCGGCAGGTAGGCGACGGCCACGATCTGCGCGAGCAGCGCCACCGACAGCGCACCGGCCAGCAGCCCGGTCGCGGTGCCGCGCCCGCCGGCCAGCGACGCCCCGCCGAGCAGCGCGGCCACGGCGGCGATGAGCAGCGGCCGGAGCCCGGGATCGGGATTGGCCGAGGCGAAGCTGAAGCTCAGCAGCGCGCCGCCGAGGGCCGCGAGCGTGCCCGAGGTGGTGAACAGCAGCACCAGCTTGCGCTCCACCCGGACCCCGGCGACCCGGCTGGCCCGGCGGTCGCCGCCGATCGCGCGCAGTTCCGCACCCAGCCGGGTGCCGCCGAGCACGACCGCCACCAGCACGAAGGCGGCCAGCGTGAGCAGACTTCGCGGGGAGAAGACGCCGGCCACCGTCTGGTCGACCCACAGGGTCGCGTCGCGGTTGGTGAAGGTGACGCTGAGACCGCCGGAGATCGCGTACGCGAGCCCGAGCAGCGCGATGTACGCCGCGAGCGTCACCGGCACCGACGGCACCCGCAGCCACGCGATCAGCGCGCCCTGCACGGCTCCGACGGCAGCGCCGACGGCCACCGCGACCAGCAGTCCGAGCACCGCCGAGGACTGGCCGGCCTGCACCGCGATCATCCCGCCCACGGCGTAGGTCCCCACCACCGACAGGTCGAACTCCCCGGCGATCATCGTGAGGCCGACGGCCAGCGCGAGCAGCCCGATCTGGGCGAAGCCCTGCAGGGCGTTGTAGACGTCGAAGGTGGTCAGCGGTGACCCGGTGCCGAGCGGCGTGAGCACGAAGGCGACCACCACCAGCAGCAGCGCCGCGGCGGGAACCAGTCGCTCCTGCCTGATCGCCGCCCTCATCGCCGGCCCCGCAGATGGACGAGGACCACGACAGCGAGCACGAGAAGTCCCTTCACCAGGATCTGCACCCCGGTCTCATAGCCGCGCAGGAGCAGGACGTCGGAGATGACCGAGATCAGCAGGGCGCCGCCGAGGGTGCGCAGCGCGGAACCCTTCCCGCCGGCGATGGCGGTGCCGCCGACCAGGACCGCGGCGATGGCGTCGAGGGTGAGCGTGCCGGCGAGGTTGGTGGTCGCGCTGGTGTTGAACGACGCCAGGAAGACCCCGGTGACGGCCAGGCACAGGCCGAAGAACGCCCAGGCCACGACCGTCACCCGGCCCACCGGCAGGCCGGCCGCGCGGGCCGCGGCGCGGTTCTCCCCGACCAGGTACAGCTGCCGTCCGGCGGTGGTGCGCCGCAGGATCCACTCGGCCAGCACGGCCAGCACCAGCAGGACGTAGACCGCGAGCGGCAGTCCCAGCGGCGTCGCGTTGAGGATCTCGTAGCCGCCGGCCGCGGCGCTCACCGGTGTCCCGCCGCTGAACCAGATCGCGCCGCCGCCGATGGCGAACCCCGCGGCGATGGTCAGCACGATCGGGTTGGCCTCCCAGTAGCCGACCGCGAGGCCCTGCACGGCGGTGACGACCACCCCGGTGAGCAGGGCGAGCAGCGTGGCCACGGTCAGCCCGCGGTCCAGGGTCGCGAGGAAGACCATGGCGACGACCGTCGCCGTCTGCGAGGCCGCCATGGAGACCGCCGATCCGGCGATCATCACCAGCGTCGCCCCGATCGCGGTGATGCCGACCAGCGCGGCCGAGGCCAGGATGGCGCGGGCGTTGCCGAGGGTGAGGAAGCGTTCCGTGGTGACGGCGACCGGCAGCAGCACCACCACGAGGACGGCCAGAGCCACGGCCAGCCGGCCCGGCCGGGCCCGTCGCGCGCGCACCGCGGCGGCCGGTGGCGCCGTCAGCAGGCTCATCATGCCGCGTCCTTCCCTTCGGTCATGTCCCGCATGAGAACCGCGCCGTCCGCCCCGCCCGGGTAGGTGTCGACCACCCGGCCGTCGCGCATGGTGAGGATGACGTCGCCGAGTTCCAGCAGCTCCTCGAGCTCGGTGGAGGCGAAGACGACCACCAGGCCCGCCTCGGCGGCGTCGCGCAGCAGCCGGTGGATGGCGGCCCGGCCGCCGATGTCGACGCCGCGGGTCGGCTCGTCCAGCAGCAGCACGTGGACGTCCGGCCGGCCCAGCGACCGGCCGACGAACACCTTCTGCTGGTTGCCGCCGCTGAGCGTGAGCACCGGGTCGGCGAGCCGGTCCGGCGGCAGGCCGGCCAGCTCGGCCAGGGACCGGGCGGTACGCCGTTCCCGGCCGGCGGCGACGAGCGGGCCCCGGCCCAGCCGGTCCAGCCGGGTGGCCACGAGGTTGCCCGCCACCGGCTTGTCCAGGAACAGGCCCTCACCCTTGCGGTCGTTGGACACGAAGGCGATCCCCGCGCGGGCCGCACCGACCGGACTGCGGAACGCGACAGCGCGGTCGCGCAGCTGCACACTGCCGGTCGCCCGGGCGTGCAGGCCCGCGAGGGCCCGCAGCACGTCCGACGCGCCGCTGCCGAGTTGCCCGGCCAGCGCGTAGATCCGGCCCGCGCGGGCGGTCAGCGTGAAGTCCGCGAGCCGTCCCGGCACCCGCAGGTGCTCGATCCGCAGGGCGTGGGTGAGGTCCGGGTCGGGCCGCCGGGAGGTCTCCAGGCGGTGCGGCGTCTCGCCGAGCATGTGCACGATGAGGCGGTCCACGGTCAGGTCGGCGGCCGGGGCGGTGACCACCCGCCGGCCGTCGCGCAGCACCGTGACGGTGTCACAGAGCTCCAGGACCTCGGGCAGCCGGTGCGAGACGAAGATGACGGCACAGCCGCGAGCGGCCACCCGGCGTACCGCGGCGAAGACCCGCCTGCTCTCCGCCTCGCTGAGCGTGGCGGTCGGCTCGTCCAGGATCACCACCCGCGCGCGCTGGCTGAGGGCCTTGGCGATCTCGACGAGCTGGCGTTCGCCCATGCTCAGCGTGGCGACGAGCTGACCGGGCCGGAGCCGGTCGAGACCCATCTCGTCGAGCAGCTCCCGGCAGCGGCGCACCGCGGCCCGGCGGCGGGTGACCAGCGGGGCGTCGATGTCGCCGAGGGTCATGTTCTCCAGCACGGTCAGCGCGGGGACCACGCTGAGCTCCTGGTCGACCAGGGCGACGCCGAGACGCTGCGCCACCTGACGGCTGCGCAGGTCGGCCGCCTCCCCGTCGAGCACGATGCGGCCGGCGTCGGGCGCGAGCTGCCCCGACAGCATCCTGACGACAGTGCTCTTCCCGGCGCCGTTGTGCCCGCACAGGGCGTGGATCTCGCCCGCCCCGACGGTGAAGGAGACCTCCCGCACCGCCGGGACGCCGGCGAAGCTGCGCGCGAGGGCGTCGACGACGACCAGCGGCCCGCTCACGCCTGGCTGCACTGTTCCTCGAACTGCGCGACGGTCGCCTTCGTGACGCGGTCCTCCTTGACCAGTTCGCTCTTCGGCGGGTTCTCGCCCTTGAAGTAGCGGGTGACGTAGGAGGCGGTCTGCTTGGCGATGGTGACCGGGTCCTCGGTCGCGGTGCCGTACATCTCGCCGGTCTTGATCGCCGCGATGCCCGCCTTGAAGCAGTTGCCGCCGGTGACGACCAGCCCGTCGGTCCCGCCGACCCTGCACCCGGCCTGCTTCGCAGCCTGCACGATCGGCAGGGCCATGTAGTCGGCCATGCCGTAGGCGGCCTGGATGCCGTCGCAGCCGTGCTTGGCGAACAGCTGCTGGGCGACCTTGCCGGAGGCGGTGGGATCCCAGTTGGTGTCCTGGTCCTCGATGACCTGGTACTGCGCGGCGGTGGCCATCACCTTGCCGAAGCCGCTCATCCGGTCCTGGGTGACCAGCATGGCCTTGGTGCCGGACAGCACGATCACCTTGCCCGACTCCCGGCCCTGGGCCTTGAGCCCCTCGACGATGTTCTGGGCCGCGAACTCCCCCAGCTTCACGTTGTCGGAGAGCACCGACATGACGTCGTCCTGGACCGCCGGGTCGGGCCGGCCGTCGACGATGAGCACCGGGACCCCGGCCTGCTTGGCCTTCTGGATCGGGACCACGGTCGCCGTGGTGTCCCACAGCGCGGCGACGATCAGGCTCGGCTTCTGCGAGACCGCCTGGTTGAAGTTCTGCACCTGGGTGCCGGCGTCCATGCTGGTGAGGTCGTTGATCTTCACGCCCGACGAGGCCAGCTCGGCCTTGAAGGTCTTGTTGTACGCGGCCCCCCAGGGGCTGGCGTCGCCGTAGCCGACGAAGGCGATGGTCTTGCCCTGCGTCCCGCCCCCACCGGCGGCGGTACCCGCGCCGGAGGAGCCCCCGCCGCAGGCTGAGGCGGCCAGAGCCGTACTCAGAGCACCGATCAGAAGTCCGGCACGCAGTGATCGAGTCCGCATCATTGGCTCTCCTTCAGAGTCGTACGCGGCCGGTGGCGCCCGCTGACTAAGCGCATAGTTACCTGGTAATCTGCGTGTGTCAACCGTCACATCTCGGTGACGGCCGGGAAACGGAGCACCTGGGCGGTTCGTACCTCCGCCCGGGGTGCGTAGGGTCGCCGCAGCGGCGAGAAAAGAAGGCGGTCACCCGATGGCGAAGCGACGGCAGGCCCGTTTCACCACCCAGGACCTGGAAGGACTCCCGGAGCTGGACGACGAGTCCCCGACCCTGTGGGACGAGTCCCGGGGCGAGGTGCCGCGCAAGCTGCTCACCTCGGCGGTGCGCTGCTTCGCCTCGAACGGCTTCCACGCGACCACCACCCGGGACATCTCCAGCGGGGTCGGCCTGAGCCCGGGCGCGCTGTACGTGCACTTCCCCTCGAAGGAGGACGTCCTCTTCGAGATCATCCGGACCGCGCACCGGCGGGTCCTCAGCTACGTCAGCGAGCCGGCCGTGCTCACCGTCGAGGACCCCGTGCGCCACCTGCGGGCCCTGGTCGCCCGCTACACCGAGTGGCACGCCCGCCACCACGTCGCCGCGCGGGTCAGCCAGTACGAGCTCGCCGGGCTCTCCGCGGCCCACTACGAGGAGATCGTCGAGGTGCGGCACGAGACCAACGTCGTCTTCCGCGCCGCGGTCGAGCGGGGCGTCACGACCGGCGTCTTCGCCGACATCGACGTCAAGCGGGTCTCCCGGGCGATCCTCTCGCTGGGGATCGACCTGATCCGGTGGTACCGCCTCGACGGCTCCGACTCCCCCGGACAGCTGGGCGAGTTCACCGCCCAGCTCGCCCTGAAGATGGTCATGACCCCGGACATCGACCTGGAGGCGGCCGGCGTGGGCGCTCAGTCCACCAGCGCCGAGTAGACCAGCTGACTCAGCTGCTGCCGTACGGGATAGGTGTTCGACGGCATGAACTGGGTGAAGAACATCGCGGTCACCCGGTCCACCGGGTCCACCCAGAACGCCGTGCTGGCTATCCCGCCCCAGGAGAACTCGCCCGCGTTGGTCGAGGAGCGGCCCGGCACCGGGTCCTGGGTGACGGCGAACCCGAACCCGAACCCCACACCCTCCAGCGACGTCTCGGCGAACCCGCCGGTCGACAGGGCGGCGAGGTCCCGCCCGCCGGGCAGGTGGTTGCGGGTCATCAACCGCACGGTCCGGCTGCCGAGGACCCGACGGCCGTCGAGTTCGCCGCCGTTCAGCAGCATCTGAGTGAAGCGGTGGTAGTCGGCGGCGGTACAGATGAGCCCGTGACCGCCGGCGTGCAGGACGGGTGGGCGGAGTGCGTGCCGCGCCAGGTCCCCGGCCGGCACCGGCCGACCGGTGACCGGGTCGGCCACGTACAGAGTGGCGAGTCCCGCGGCGTCGGTCTCCGGCACCCAGCGCCGCACCTCGGTCATGGCCAGCGGGGCGAAGATCCGTTCCTGGAGGACGGTGTCGAAATCCTGTCCGGTCACCACTTCGACGAGCCGGGCCAGCACGTCGGTGGCGACCGAGTAGCCCCAGGCGGTGCCCGGCTGGAACAGCAGCGGCAGGTCCGCGTACCGGTCGACGGTCGTGGCAAGATCCAGGCCGGCGTCGGTCAGGTCGAATCCGGCCTCGCGGTACAGCCGGTCCACCACCGAGGTGTGCAGGAAGCCGTAGGTCAGTCCGGCGGTGTGGCTCAGCAGGTGCCAGATCCGGATGGGCTCCACGGCCGGCACCGTGTACGGCTTGAGCGCGGAACCCTTGTCGTACACCCGCATGTCGGCGAAGGCCGGCAACCACCGGCTGATCTCGTCGGTCAGCTGGAACCGGCCCTCCTCCCACAGAGTCATCGCCGCGACCGACGTGATCGGCTTGGTCATCGAGAAGATGCGCCACAGCGTGCCGGCCTCGACCGGCGTGCCGGCTTCCATGTCGCGGTGGCCGTAGACGCTGTTGTGGGCGATCCGGCCGTGCCGCGTCACGACGATCTGCCAGCCCGGGAGCAGTCCCTCGTCGACGTACCGCCGGAAATGCCGATCGATCCTCAGCAACCGCCCGGGGTCGAAGCCGTCGGTGCTCATCGGGCCGGCGAGGGCGGGAACGGCGGATCCGGCCGGCACACCGTCCCCGGCGCGGGCGGCCTCGCGGTCAGCAGGTAGTGGCTCACGTGCCGGTCCACGCAGGCGTTGCGTTGCAGGTGGAAGGCGACGTGTCCCCATCCCGCGTACGACAGCAGCCGCGAGTTCGGCAGCAACCGGGAGGCCCCGACGGCGCCCGCGTAGGGGGTGGCCGGGTCGAAGTAGTTGCCCACGATGAGCACCGGCGCCGCCGTGCGTGTGGTCCACGGCCCGTGGTAGCTGTCCTGACCGGCGCGGGCCGGCCAGGAGCGGCACTGACTCCACACCCAGTTGTAGATGCGGCCGAAGTAGCCGTACTGCCGCTCGGCGCGATCCGCGGCGTCCTGCCAGACCCGGAAGGATCGGGGGTTGACCGTGTCGGAGCAGGCCACGCCCGGCTTGCCCTCCACCTCGTTCGGATACTTCTCCGGCGCCGATCTGGCGGCTGTCCGTGGCGACGCCGGCGACAGCTGCTTCTCCAGATCGGCCAGGAAGGATCCCAGGCCGGGCCAGCTCGCCGCGTTGAACACCGCTCCCAGCGCGGCGCCGATCAGGTCGTTGTAGCTCAAGCTCCGCGGCTGTCCGGTGGCGGGATCGACGATCGTCACCGGGGCCGCCCGGAGGCGGCCGGCCAGTCGCGCGAAGCGGGCGCTCGACCGCCCCGAGAAGGCGCAGGCGGCGCCGGCCGCGTCACAGACCCGGAAGAACTCGTCCAGGGTCCGGCCCGCGCCGTCGGCCGCCGCCATCCGGGAGGCGGTCGGCGTGGTCCGCGCCGCGCCGCCGGGACCCCGGGTGGCCACGACCGGGTCGATGACACCGTCGATCACCAGGGCCCGGAACTTCCCCGGGAACAGGTTGGCGTAGGTTTGCCCGAGCAGGGAACCGTAGGAATATCCGAGGTAGGTCAGCCTCCTGTCGCTCAGGTGAACCCGAAGTCGTTCGAGGTCCCGGGCGACGTCCGCGCTCGACATGTGGTCAAGGACCGGCCCGCCGCGCCGGGCGCACGCGGCCGACAGTTTGTCGTCGGCCTGGCGCCAGACGTTCTCCTCGGCCGGTGTCTCCGGATAGAGGAACGGCGCGCGGTCCGCGCGCGCCTGCTCGGCCGTGTCGTAGCAGCGCAGTGCGGTGCTACCGGCCAGACCGCGCGAGTCGAAGCCGACGATGTCGAAGCGGGCCCGCAGCTCGGCCGGCAGGTCCCGGAAGCCGGCCTGGACGAAGGCGACCCCGGACAGGCCCGGCCCACCGGGGTTGACGACCAGGGATCCGATGCGCCGCGCCGGATCGGTGGCGCGCATCCGGGTCAGCGCGATGCTGATCTGCTCCCCGCGCGGCTCGTCATGGTCCAGCGGCACGGGGACGGTGGCGCATTCGAAGCCGGCCGCGCACGGCGTCCAGCGGACCGGAGCCGGACCGGCGGAGGCGGGCGTGGGCGAGGCGGCCAGGACCAGAGCGATGAGGGCGCTGCCCAGGGCAGCCTGACGGATCACGGCTGGGCCGGTTCGGGCACGGTCTCATCCGGTACGGCAGGTGCACCGTCACCCGGCACCTTCTCCCGCCGTATCGCCAGGGCCAGCACGGGCACCAGCGCGAGACCGGCACACGCCGCCCCGGCGATCACGTAGTACGGGGCGAACAAGCTGCCGGTGGCGTCCTCGATACGGCCGTACACGAAGGGTCCGACGAAGCCGCCGGTGATGCCGAGCGTGTTGATGAACGCCAGCCCCGCCGCGGCCAGCAGCCCCGACATCCGGGACATGGCGACCGACCAGAACAGCGGCAGGGTGCCGAGGGCGAAGAAGCTGGACAGGAAGATCAGCACGACCCGCCAGACCGCGTTGGTGGACAGCAGGAAGCCGGTCATGATGAGCAGCGTGGCGCCCGCGCAGATGCCGATGAGCAGCACCTCGTGGCCGTAGCGGCGCTTGAGCCAGGGGAAGAGCAGCACGCCCGCCAGGCCCGCGATGCCGCCGCTGCCGGCGACGACTCCGATCAGGAACGAGCTCTCCAGGCCGAGCGCCTGCAGCACGGCCGGGAAGTTGAAGCCCACGCCCGAGCTGATCGCCTGGTTGACGAAGTAGATCGCGGCCAGCACCAGGATCACCGGGCGGCCGAAGGCCAGCCGCAGATTGCCGCGCACCCGGGTCGCCGAGGGCGCGTCGTCGCCGACCGCCCGCTCGGTCAGGACGGCCGCCTCCTGCGGCGTGAGCCACTTCGCGTCGCCGGGCCGGTCCGGCAGGGTGAACCAGACCAGTCCGCCGACCAGGATCGTGACGAGCCCCTCGATCAGGAACATCCACTGCCAGCCGTGCAGGCCGCCGGCGCCGTCCAGCTCCATGAGGGCGCCGCCCATCGGTGAGCCGATGAAGATGGCGATGCAGGGCGCGGTGTAGATCAGGCCCACCATCGTCACGCGGTGCTTCTGGGAGAACCAGAGCGTCACCATGTACATCAGCGCCGGGAACAGACCCGCCTCGGCGGCGCCGAGCAGCAGGCGCAGGACGTAGAACGACGCCTCGTTCTGCACGAACATCATGGCGGCGGACACCGCGCCCCAGCTGATCGCGATCCGGGTGATCCACACCCGCGGACCGACGCGGTACAGCACCAGATTGCTCGGCACTTCGAGCAACGCGTAACTGACGAAGAACAGGCCCGCGCCGAGGCCGTAGGCAGCCGCGCTGATGCCGACGTCGGCCTCCAGCGCCGTCTTCGCGAGGGCGACGTTGGTCCGGTCGACGTAGGACATGAAGTAGGCGATGCCGATGATCGGCAACAGCCGGATCATCGCCTTCCTGGTGGCCGGCTCGTGCAGTGCGGCCCGGGCGTCGGTCATGCGATGCCTCCGCATATGCTCGCTGATCAGGCATACTACTGAGTATTACGTTATGACCATCGATGTATTGTGTCAACGGTCACAGTCGTGATCGGACACGATAGGCTGGCCGCGGACTTGGAGGTGCTCCTGTTGAGCGCGACCCCGGAGGTGGCCGCCGACGTCCGCGCGAAGATCCTCGACGCGGCGGCCGAGGCGTTCATGCGCAACGGCTTCGCCGGCACCACGATCGACGACATCGCCCGCGACGTCCGGGCCACCAAGGGCCTGATCTACTACCACTTCCGGTCCAAGTTCGACATCTTCCTGGCGGTCTACGGCGAGGGCATGCGCCGGGTCCGCGAACGCGTCGAGCCGCACACCACCGGGCCCGGGGCGGCCCGCGACCGGCTGGTGGCCATGTCGGTGGCCCACCTGCTCAACCTGATGGAGGCCCTGGCCTACCACCACGTCGTGCACCAGGCCGTACGGGGCGAGGTGTCGGCGGCACTGAAGGCGCGCCAGCTCGAGGCGCTCAAGGACCTCAACCGGCTGCGCAGTGACTACGAGAAGATGTTCCTCGCCGCCGTGGTCGAGGGCGTCGAGGACGGCTCTCTGCGCCCGGTGGAGCCCAGCCTGGCCGCCCGCACGCTGCTCAGCAACCTCAACGCGGTCGACATGTGGTACCGCCGGATCGAGGGCCAGAGCGCCGGCGAGCTGCACGACCTCGCCGTGCGGATCGTCGACCTGCTGATCGGTGGCCTGGCCACGAACCGGTGACGGCGGGCACCGTCACGCGGAGCCGCGTTGCACCAGCCTGGTGGGCAGGATGATGGACGAGCGTTCCTGGCCGGCGATCAGGCCCAGGAGCATCCGGGTCATCTCCTTGCCCAGGTCCTGGATCGACTGGTGGACAGTGGTCAACGGCGGCTCGGTCCGCTCGGCGATCTGCAGGTCGTCGAAGCCGACCACGGCGACATCGGCCGGCACGGACCGGCCGGCCTCGGCCAGGACGCGCAGGGCACCGGCCGCCATGTTGTCGCTGGCGGCGAACACGGCGTCGAGGTCGGGATGGCGGTCGAGCAGTGTCCTCATCGCCGCGGCCCCGCCGGCCTCGGTGAAGTCGCCCTCGGCCGTGCCGTGCGGAGTCAGTCCGGCCATGATCATCGCTTCCCGGTAACCGCGGTAGCGGGCCTCGCCGACCTCGGTGCAGATCTGGCCCGTGATGGTGACGACCCGGGTCCGGCCCAGGCCGATGAGATGCTCGGTGGCCAGCCGCGCGCCGCCGGCGTTGTCGGAGTCGACGTACCACTGCGGCTCGAAATGCAACGGCCGGCCGCCGTAGACGGCGGGCACGCCGGCCTGGCGCACGATGTGGGTCAGCGGATCGTCGCCGCGCAGCGCCATCAGCATGACGCCGTCGACGCCGCGGGTCTGCAGCAGGTTGGTCAGCCGGGACCGGCCCCGGCCGGAACTGGCCAGGCACAGCAGTAGGTGCAGGTCCGTCTCCTCCAGCGCCGCGGAAACCCCGACGATGACCTGGGCGAAGAACGGATCGGCGAACAGCTCGGGATCGTCGTGCGAGACCGCGAGGGCGACGATGCCCGTCTGCCGGGTGGCCAGCGCCCGGGCGGTGCGGTCGGGCAGGTAGCCCATCTCCTTGATGGCGCGCTCGACGGCATCGCGGGTGGCCCGGCTGACGTGCGGGGCCTTGTTGATGACCCGGGACGCCGCCGAACGGGACACTCCGGCACGCTCGGCCACCTGGTCGAGGGTGGGCTGCCGCCGGGGTGCCGCTGCTGCCATCGCGATGCCGAGCCTTTCCTGTCCGACGTCGGGGCAGGCCCCGGGTGGAGCCGACGGCCTTGATCCAGCCCGATCGATGGTATCGACCGCGGGTGGGTCCGTCGACGCGGTCCCTCGGCCCACCCGGCCGGCACAACTGGAAGCGGTCCCAGCAAGACGGCGACACGGGTGCAGTTCCGGCAGGCCGTGCCGGTCGTCCCCTTGACAATAGCCCGGAATCTGCTCAGCATCAGATCGACATACGTGACTGGAAGCGCTTCCAGTTTCCGTCCGCCGCGGGCGACGGGTACGCGTCCACCGGCGACCACCCGTCACCGCCGTTCCGGCTCCGCGGCACCGCTTGCCGATGCTCTTCCGACGCTCAGGAGACCTGCCGATGAAACGACCGACCCGTCCGAGAACGCTGGCCGCCGCGCTGGCGCTGGCCATCCCCGCGATCCTGCTCGGCGCGAGCCCGGCCCACGCCGATCCGGTCAGCCAGACCAGCGGCTTCTACGTGAACCCGAACTCCAGTCCCGCGGCGTGGGTGGCCGCCAACAGCGGCGACGGTCGCGCCGCCGCGATCCGGAGCCAGATCGCCCAGCGGCCGATGGCCAGCTGGTTCGGCAACTGGAGCGGCGACATCGCGGGCGCGGTGAGCCGGTACGTCGGTGCCGCCGACGCCGTCGACAAGCTTCCCCTGCTGGTGGCCTACAACATCCCCGGCCGGGATGCCTGCGGCGGCCACTCCGGCGGGGGCGCCGGCAGTGTCGGGGCCTACGACGCGTGGATCTCCTCCTTCGCCTCCGCCATCGGCAACCGGCCCGCCGTGGTGGTCCTCGAACCGGACTCGCTGGGCGACTTCAGCTGCATGAGCCAGGCGCAGATCAACGACCGCGTGGGCATGCTCTCGCGCGCCGCCAACCAGTTCCGCTCGAAGGCGCCCAACACCTGGGCCTACCTCGACGCCGGCAACCCCGGCTGGATCGACGCCCAGACGATGGCGCAGCGCCTCAACCTGGCCGGCGTGGCCAACGCCCACGGCTTCGCGCTCAACGTGTCGAACTACTTCCCCACCGGCGAGAACAGCAACTACGGCAACCGGGTGGCCGCCGCGCTGCGGAACTACGGCTACACCAAGCCGTTCGTGATCGACACCAGCCGCAACGGCAACGGCGCGAACGGCCAGTGGTGCAACCCGGGCGGTCGCCGGATCGGCACCCCGACCCAGCTGGGCGGCGGCGCGGAGATGCTGCTGTGGCTCAAGACCCCCGGTGAGTCCGACGGCAACTGCGGGGTCGGCTCCGGCTCCACCGCCGGGCAGTTCCTGCCCGAGGTCGCCTACAAGATGATCTACGGCTACTAGCCCGCGTCATGACGGGGTGACGAGCCCGCTCCGGCGCCGCATCCGGCGGATGCGGCCCGGTGCGGCGCTCAGAGAAACTCGCTGCGGTAGGTCGAGGCCAGCTCGCCGGCGCGGCGGCGCTGGTCGGCGCGCTCGTCGTCGGTCAGCTGCGGCGGCGGCGCGTCCCAGCCGTCGACGATCGTGCCGACCTTCGTGAAGTACTCGTCCTGCCCGGCCGGGGTGCACATGCACAGCATGCGGGCCGGTGCGCCGGAGGTGTTGCGGAAGAAGTGCGGTGCGTTGGCCGGGATGTTGACGGTGGATCCGGCCTTCACGACGTGCTTCTCGCCGCGGAAGGTGAACTCGAGCTCTCCTTCGAGGACGGTGAACATCTCCTCGAAGTCGTGCCGGTGCGGCGGCGGGCCGCCACCGTCGGGCACGGGCATGTCGATGAGGCAGTACTGGCCGTTGGTCTGGGCGCCGGTGATCAGCATGGCGTAGGTGTTGCCGACCAGGGACACGAATGTCGTTGCCGGATCCTCGGGGCCGGCCACGGTCAGCGTACGGGCCGGGTCGTCATCGGGAATCATCGTTTGCCTTCCTTCGGGTCGGTCGTTGCCTCAGGCAGCGACGGTGACGGTGACTTTGCCGCTCGGCAGGGCGCCGGTGGCGGCCCGGGCGTGCAGCGCGGGCAGGTCGGCCAGCGGGACCCGCTCGGCGATGTCGATGTGCAGCCGGCCGGCGTCGACCTCGGTGACCAGCTGCGCGAGCTGATCGGCGTCGCTGCGGACGAACAGGTTGATCCCCGTGACGCCGCGCTTGTCGTCGGCGGGCGCGGGCATCCACACCGTCGTGTTGACCAGGGTGCCGCCGTCGCGGATCAGGGTGACCAGCGCGCCGAGCTGCTCGGGGTCGACGGGGGCCAGGTTGAGCACGACATCCACCGGCTCGGTGACGGCGCTGGTGACGTCGGCGGTGGTGTGGTCGATGACCTGCTCGGCGCCGGCGGTCCGGACGCGCCCGCTGCTGCGCGGGCCGGTCACCGCGATGACGTGGGCGCCGACTTTTTCGGCGAGCTGGACGGCGTACCCGCCGACCGCCCCACCGGCCCCGTTGATCAGGACGCGCTGCCCGGCGGTCAGCTTGGCGCGCTCGAACAGCGCCTGCCAGGCGGTGAGGCCGACGATCGGCAGCGCGGCGGCGTCGGCCAGCGGCACGGTCGTGGGCGCCGCGGTCAGGGCCTCAGCGGGAGCGATCACGTACTCGGCGGCGGCGCCGGCCCCGGCCATGGGCAGGAAGCCGATGACCCGGTCACCGACGGCGAGGCTGTCGACGCCCGCACCGAGGACGTCGACGGTGCCGGCCACGTCGATGCCCGGCGTGTGGGGCAGCGCGACGGGAATCGGGCCCTGCATGTTGCCGCCGCGGATGTTCGCGTCGACACCGTTGAACGTGGTCGCGGCCACCCGCAGCCGCACCTGCCCGGCACCGGGGACGGGCTGGTCGATGTCCTCGTAGCGCAGGACCTCGGGGCCACCGAACTCGTGGAAACGTACTGCCTTCATGACACTCGCCCTCTCCGTTTGCTTCGATTCCGAAGCACTCACTGACCATAGCGCTGCTTTGAATTCGAAGCAAGGTTCCGAGCTGTGACCGACCACCGTGTCGGACGGCATCGTCTACGCCGTCGACCACGGCGCGACCGTCATCACGATGAGCCTCGGTGGCGCCTATTCAGCCTCCTACGATGCCGCCGTCAAGTACGCCACCGACCACAACGTGGTCGTCATCGCCGCCGCCGGCAACAACCGCGCGCAGGGCAACGCCATGCTGTGGCCGGCCGCCTCGCCCGGAGTGGAAAGCGTCGCCGCCACCGGCTCCTCCGACGTCACCGCCTCGTTCAGCAACTCCAGCGGCACCGCCGACATCGCGGCGCCCGGCGTCGGCATCATCAGCACCGATACCGGCGGCGCCTACAGCTTCAAGCAGGGCACCTCGATGGCCACTCCCCACGTCGCCGCCGCAGCCGCCCTCTACCGTGCCACCCATCCCGGTAGCACCGAGGCCGGCACCCGCGCGGCGCTGGAGAGCACCGCCATCGACATCGAGGGCCCCGGCCGCGACGCCGCCAGCGGCGCCGGCCTGCTCAACCTCACCGCGCTGCTGTCCGCCACCCCGGGCGGTCCCGTCACCCCGCCGAGCACTCCCCCGGTCACCACTGCGCCGGTCACCCCGGCCCCGAGCGTGCCCGTCAGGCTGGTCGTCACCCCGGCCGCCACCGCCATCTCGCTGGCCTGGGCCGCCTCGGGGAAGACCGCCACCACCCCCGCCGCCACCTCGTACGTGGTCCGCCGCAACGGCGTCACCCTGGCCACCTCCCGCAGTGCGTCCTATGTGGACAGGGCGATCACCGCCGCCACCAACTACACCTACACCGTGGCTGCCGTCGCCGGCGGAACCACCTCGGCCCCCAGCGTCGCGGTGCCGGCCTACCTGGCCCCGGCCGCCCCCACCAAGCTGACCGTCACCACGTCGGCCACCACGATCACGCTCCGCTGGACCGCCCCGGCGGGCCGGCCCGGCACGTACGTCATCTACCGCGACGGCCAGCGGTTCGCCACCACCACCGTGGCGTCCTTCACCGACCAGGCGGGCACCAACCACAGCTACGCGGTGTCGGCCGCCAACCCGGCCGGAGAATCGCCCAGGACCGATTCCCTGGTGGCCTACCTCGCCCCGGCCGCCCCCACGACGCTTGCGGCCCTCCCGGTCGCCACGGCGGTCAAGCTGTCCTGGCGGGCTCCGGTCGCCAGGCCCGCTGTCTCCGGCACCCCGGCCTCCTACACGGTCTACCGCGACGGTGCGCAGCTCGCGACCGTCACCACGCTCACGTACACCGACTCCATCCTCACAGCCGGGACCAACCCCACGTACACGGTGTCGGCCGCGAACCCCGCCGGGCAGTCCGCCCGGAGCACCCCGGCGACGGCCTTCAAGGCGCCCGCGCGGCCGGTCGGCGTCACCGCCGCAGCCGCGGCCGGGGCCGTCAAACTCGCCTGGCGGGCGCCCGTGGCCAACGCCACCACCAGCGCCGCCACCGCCTACACCGTCCACCGCGACGGCGTACCGCTGGCCACCACCGCCGGCCTCAGCTACGTCGACAGGTCGGCAGCGGCCAACGTCACCTACAAGTACACAGTCGTGGCGACCAACGCGGCAGGTGCCGGTCCGGCCTCGGCGGTGGTGCAACGCTCCTGGGCCCGTACCGGTTGATCAAAGCTCGCGAAGTCTTGCCCGATCCTCCCGGTGGTCCGATCATGGCTCCGCAGCCGGGATAGCGTGCCCGGCAGCGGGTGACAGGGCAACGACAGGCGCGTGAGGTATGTGTGGCCACCATCGGACTCTTCGGACGCCATGCTGAGCTGGAGCGGCTCTCCCACTTCCTGGACGACGTACGGCAGCACGGCGGCGCGCGCCTGATCTGCGGTGACCCGGGGGTCGGCAAGTCCGCCCTGATGAGCGCCGCGGCCGAGCTCGCCGGGGCGGCGGGGATGCGGGTGCTGCGCGCTTCCGGGTCCGAGTTCGAGGCCGACGTCAGCTACGCCTGTCTCAACCAGCTGTTCCTGCCCGTGCTCCCGGGGCTCGAACGCCTTCCGGCCGGTCCGCGGGAGGCACTGTCGGTGGCGCTCGGCTTCGGCGCCGGTACGCCGCCGGACGTGCTGCTGGTCTGCAATGCCGCGCTCCTGCTCCTCAACGAGCTGGCCGCCGACATCCCGGTCGTCCTGCTGGTCGACGACGTGCACTGGATCGACCGGGCCAGCGCCGTGGTGCTGGGCTTCGTCACCCGGCGGCTGGCCGGGCGCCGGGCCGGCCTGCTGGCGTCGACCAGGGCCGGAACGGGCAGCTTCCTCGACCGGCGCGGCCTGTCCGAGCAGGTCGTCGAGCCGCTGGACGAGCAGGCGGCCGGGCAGCTGGTGGCCGCCAACCATCCGGAGATGCCGGCGCGGGTCCGGCACCGGCTGCTGGACCTCGCGCAGGGCAATCCGCTCGCCCTGATCGAGCTGCCCGCCACGTTGCTGGGCGCCGCACGGCGTACGGTGGCACAGCCCGAGCTGGTGCCGCTCAGCGACCGGCTCCAGGCGATCTTCGCCGCACGCCTCGTCGGCCTGCCCGAGCCGACCCGGCAGCTCCTGCTGCTCGCCACCTTCGAGAGCACCGGTGACGTCCGGGTGCTGCGGGCTGCCCTGCCCGACGGGGTCAGCCTGGCCGATCTGGCCCCGGCCGAGCGCGCACAGCTGGTCCACGTGGACGATGCCACGGCGCGGGTCGCGTTCCGGCATCCGCTGATCCGGTCGGCCATCGTGGCGGTGTCCACCCACGAGGAGCGCCGCACGGCCCACGCCGCCCTGGCCGGCGCCCTGGGCGACGACCGGGAACGCCGCGCGTGGCACCTGGCGGCGGCCGCGGCCGGCCCGGACGAGATGGTGGCGGAGCTGCTGGAGGACGCGGCGCACCGGGTCATGCTGCGCGGGGACGCGTTCGCCGCCACCGCCGCCCTGGTCCGCGCGGCCGAGCTGAGCACGACGAACGCGGGCCGGGGGCGGCGGCTCGCGGAAGCCGCGTACATCGGCGCGGAGGCCGGCGGTGTCGACGACGCCGGGTCGCTGCTGCGCGATGCCCGGCGGGCGGTCCCGGACACCGCCGGCTCCCTGCACGCGGCCAACGCGGCCGCGTTCCTCATGCTCAACGGCGACGGCGATGTCTCCACCGCGCACCGGCTGCTGGTCGGGGCCATCGAGGCCGGCGACCACGGCTACCGCTGCGATGACCCCGCGCTGGTCGAGGCGGTGCACACCCTGCTGCTGGTGAGCTGGTACGGCAGCACGCCCGAGCACTGGGAGCCCTACTTCCGGGTGCTGCGCAGACTCCGCCCCGGGCCACCCGAGGTGCTGGCCCTGGTCAGTGAGACCTTCCCCGACCCTGCACGCACCGGGGCAGCCGCGTTGCCGCGCATCGACGCGATCCTCCGGTCGCTCGCCGACGAGACCGACCCCACCCGGATCGTGCGGGTGGGCACGGCCTCGGTCTATCTGGACCGGCTGGGCGACTGCCGGGAGCCCTCCTGGCGGCTCGTGCGGCAGGGGCGCGACGGCGGACCGCCGCGCCGGCACCTCGGTGCCCTGATGCATCTGTGCCTGGACGACTTCCTGGTGGGCCGGTGGGACGAGGACGAGGAACTCGCTCTGGAGGGGCAGCGGATCTGTGACACCAGCGGCTTCCCGTTCTTCGCGTGGTACTTCCGGTACAACCGGGCGCTGGTCGCCGCCGGCCGGGGCCGGTTCGACGAGGCGTACGCGCTCGCCGACGAGATCACCCACTGGGCGCTGCCGCGCGGGGTGTCGGCCGCGGCCCTGTTCGCCCACCACCCGCGCGCGCTGGCCGCGGCCGGTCAGGGTGATCACGAAGCCGCTTTCCGGCACGCCGCGGCCATGAGCCCGCCCGGTGTCCTGGCCCCGTACGTGCCGCACTGCACCTGGGTCATGTTCGACCTGGTCGAGGCGGCGGTGCGGACCGGGCGCACGGCCGAGGCCCGGGCCCACGTCGAGGCGATGCGGGCCGCGGACGTGGGGGCGTTGTCGGGGCGGATGGCCCTGCTCCAGGCGGGCGCCGAGGCGCTGGTCGAGGCGGGCGACGAGCCGGTGGCCGGCCTGGAGGCATTGCTGGCCGGGCCAGCCGCCGAGCGCTGGCTGTTCGACGCCTCCCGGGTCCGGCTGGCAGTCGGCGAGCGGCTGCGCCGTACCCGCTCCTCGGCCCGGGCTCGCCGGCACCTGCTCACCGCGTGCGACGGTTTCGCCGCCATGGCGGCCGAGCCGTGGCTCGCCCGCACCCGGGCCGAGCTGCGGGCTGCCGGGCACCGGCCGGCCGAGCAGCCGGCGGGTGAGCTGACCGCCCTGACGGCCCAGGAACGCCAGATCGCCCAGCTCGCGGCGAGCGGCCTGACCAACAAGCAGATCGCCGGACGGCTGTATCTCTCGCACCGCACGATCGGCGCCCACCTGTACCGGATCTTTCCCAAGCTGGGGGTCACGTCCCGTGCCGGGCTGCGGGATGCTCTCTCGCCGCCTGCTGATGGGCCGACTGGGCACTGAGCCGGCCGGCCTGGTCCTCCTTGGTCTCCAGCAGCCGCTCCAGCAGCCGCCGGGTGGTGGGGTCGTCGTCGCCGACCCAGCGCACGGCCTCCTGCAGGGTCTGGACGAGGATCCGCGCCCCGACGAGGTTCTGCGTCACGATGGCGGTGAGATCGCCGTCGGGGAAGGCGCGGAAGGCGATCCGGGACCGGGCGCCCAGGTGCTGCGGGTCGTACTCGCCGGTGGCACCGAGCTGACGGATCCGCGCCGCGAGCAGTCGCGCGCTGTCACGGTCCCGGTCCGCGCAGGCGCGGAGGAAGTCCGCGAGCGGCCGCGCCGACGGTGCGGGGACGGCCGCGGCGTGCTGCTCGTACTGCAGAGCGGACACGACCATGCTGGCCAGCAGCACGTTGAGCAGCCGGGTGCCCGCCGTCAGGTCGGTGCGGTTGGACGGCGTCACCGGCCCGTCGTCCAGATCGCACAACGCACGGTCGCGGACCTCACGCGTCCGCAGCACGGCCGGCTGCGACCCGGGGTGTTCCCGTCCTGATGGCCTCGTCACGCCTTCGATGGTCGAGCACCGGACGCCGCGGCGCATCTGTCGGATGACCTAAGCCGCACCGGCCGCACCGGCCGGAAATCCGGCAGTCGGATGACTGAGCAAGATCCATCCGGACGCCCCCAGATTGGAGCTGCGACCAGCGGAACCGATCGAGGAGTTGCCCGATGACCATCAACCACGGCTTCCACGCCACCATGACGGCCCGGCCCGGCCAGGGCGGCGCGGTGATCGAGCTGCTGCTCGGCGCGCCGTCGCTGGCCGAGGACGACTGTGTCGTCTTCCTGGTCGGCCGCTCGGCCGGCGACCCGGACGTCGTCCACGTCACCGAAGGCTGGACCAGCGCCGACGCGCACAGCCGGTTCTTCGCGACCGTCGCGGCCCGGGAGCTGGTGGCCGGGCTCCAGCCGCTGCTGGCCGGCGAGTCGCAGTACACCGACGAGGTTCCGGTCGGCGGCAAGGCCGCGATCTGAGCACTCCCCTGCCCCGCGAACCCCTTCAGCGACAGGACTCCACCATGACGCAGCACCGTCCACCCTTCGACCCCGAGCTGGGCCGGCTCCTGACCGGCCTGCCGCCCGTACCGGAACTCACCGCCGAGGTCCTCGCCCAGCTCCGCCCGTACTCGTCGGGCCCGGTCGAACCCCTGCTCGCGGGCCGCGCCGTCGACCGGCGCGAGGTCAGCATCACCGGTACGGCCGGCGACCCGATCGCCCTGTCGGTCCTCCGTCCGTCCGGTGCCGCCCGCCCGTCCGGCGCCCCGTGCGTGTACTGGATGCACGGCGGCGGCATGGTCATGGGTGACCGCTTCTCCCAGCTCGACATCCCGCTGGAGTGGCTCGACGAGTTCGGCGCGGTCGTGGTCTCCGTGGAGTACCGGCTGGCACCGGAGCACACCGGCACGAGCCTGGTCGACGACTGCTATCGCGGCCTGCTCTGGGTCGCCGAGCACGCCGGCGAGCTCGGCATCGACCCGGCCCGCATCGTCGTGGCCGGGGCCAGCGCCGGCGGCGGCCTCACCGCCGGGGTCGCCCTGCTGGCCCGCGACCGCGGCACCCCGGCGCTCGCCGCCCAGGTGCTGATCTGTCCCATGCTCGACCACCGCAACAACACCGTCTCCAGCCACCAGTACGCCGGCGGTCCGGGCGTCTGGACCCGCGAGATGAACGCGTTCGGCTGGCGGTCGGTGCTCGGCGACCTCGATCCCGCCACCGTGCCCGGCTGCGTCTCCCCCGCGCTCGCCGACGACCTGTCCGGCCTGCCGGCCACCTACATCGACACGGGCTCGGCCGAGGTGTTCCGCGACGAGGACGTCGCCTACGCCAATCGCATCTGGGCTGCCGGGGGCATCGCCGAGCTGCACGTCTGGGCCGGCGGTTTCCACGGGTTCGACGCGTTGTACCCGCACGCGCGGTTGTCCGCCGCGGCCCGCCGTACCCGTACCGAATGGCTGGCCCGGGTCCTGGACCCGGCCGACGCTGCGCAAGGAGCTGTGTGATGACCGCCGAGCACCGGGCCACGTTCCTGCGCGAGTTCCTGCGGGACCCCTTCACCGTCGCCGCGGTGGCCCCGAGCGGCGTACCGCTGGCCGACCGGGTCACCGCGCCCGTACCCCGCACCGGCGAGCCGGTGGTGGTCGAACTCGGTCCCGGCACCGGCGCGTTCACCGCCGCGGTCCAGCGGCGCCTCGGTGGCCGCGGGCACCACATCGCCGTCGAGATCAACCCGCGCTTCGCGGGCCTGCTGGCCGGCCGGTACCCGCGGGTCGACGTCGCCGTGGCCGACGCCCGTGATCTGCGCGAGGTGCTGGCCGCACGGGGGCACCGGCACGCGGACGTCATCGTGAGCGGGCTGCCGTGGGCCGCGTTCGCCGGCGGGCAGCAGGACGAGCTGCTGGGCGCGGTCACCGACACGCTCGCCCCGGGTGGCGCGTTCACCACGTTCGCGTACACGCTCGCCCGCTGGGCCCCGCCCGCCCGCCGGCTGCGCCGGTCCCTGGACGCCCGGTTCGACGAGGTCGTGACCGGCCGGACGGTGTGGGCCAACGTGCCGCCGGCCTTCGTCTACTTCTGCCGTCGGCCCCGGGTATCCGTGCGGCCGCCCGTCCTGGTCCCGGCCTAGCGTGGTGGCGCGACAAAAGCTGCCGGCGAGGGTGCACCCGGCCGGCGAGGGTCACCGGGCCACGCCGTTCGAGCTCTTCTTCGACCTGGTGTACGTCTTCGCGACGACACAGATCACCGCCTACCTGGCCCACGAGCACACCGCGTACGGCGTCGTGCAGGGGATGCTCGTGCTCGCGCTGCTGTGGGGCACGTGGTCCGGCTACACCTGGCTGGGCAACCACTCCCGGGCCGACAAGGGTCTGCTGCGTTCGGGCATGGTCGTCGCGATGGCGGCCATGTTCGTGGTCGCCCTGGCCATCCCCGAGGCGTGGCACGACGCCCCGGGCGGCCTGCCCGGCCCGCTGGTGCTGGTGGGCGCCTACCTGCTCGTCCGGTGGGTGCATCTCACGGTCTACGCGGTGGCCGCGGCCGGTGACGCCGGGCTGCGGCACCAGATCACCATCACCTGGCTGCCCGTGCTGGTGAGCGCGGTGCTGCTGGTGACCGGGGCGCTGCTGGGCGGCCGGGCCCAGCTGGTGCTGTTCGCCGTGGCCCTGCTGGTGGACTGGGCCGGCATCTACCTCACCGCCCGGCACGGCGAGTGGCGGCTGCACAGCCCGGCGCACCTGGCCGAACGGCACGGCCTGTTCATCATCCTGGCGCTGGGTGAGTCGGTCGTGGCGATCGGGGTGGGCGCGGCCGGTCAGCCGGTCAGCGTGTCTCTGCTGGTCGCCGCGGTGCTCGGTGTCGGGGTCGCGGTCGGCCTGTGGTGGCTGTACTTCGACGTGGCGTCGTCCGCGGCCGAGCGCCGGCTGCTGCGGGAGCAGGGCCGGGCCCGGGTCAGACTGGCCGTCGACGCCTACACGTACGGGCACTTCCCGCTCGTCGCCGGCATCGTGCTGACCGCGCTGGGCATCGAGGGCGTGGTGGCCCACGCCGGCGACACCGAGCCGCTGGGCACCTGGTACGCGTTGCCACTGCTCGGTGGGGCGGCACTGCACCTCGGCGGACATCTGCTGGTCGCGTACCGGATGCACGCCGTGCTGTGGGCGCCCCGGCTGGCGGCGGCCGTCGTGTTGCTCGCCGCCGTTCCGGTGGCCGCGGCTCTGCCGCCGATGGCCGGCCTCGCCGGCCTGGTCGCCGTGCTGACCGTGCTGGCCGCCGTCGAGACGATCCGGTCTCGATAGGTTGTCGGTCATGACCGACGTACGCCTGGAGCCGATGACCGAGGACCAGTACCAGCCGTGGCGGACCGAGGCCGAGGCCCACTACGCGCGGAGCGTCATCGCGTCGGGCGGGCCGGCCCCGGACGCGGCCCGCAAGGCCGCCGAGACCTACGCGCGGCTGCTTCCCGACGAGTTCGCCACCCCGGACAACCATTTCTGGTACGCCTACGACGGCGACCGCCGGGTCGGTTTCCTGTGGATCGCCGTCACCGAGGACACCGCGGTCGTCCACAACATCGCCGTCGAAGCCGACGTCCGCCGCCGGGGGTACGGGCGCGCGATCATGCTGGCCGCCGAGCGCTGGTGCCACGACAACTCCCTGCGGCGGATCAGCCTGCGCGTCTTCGCCCACAACACCGGCGCCCGGGCCCTCTACGAGCAGCTGGGCTTCGCCGAGACCAGCCGCGCCATGGCCAAGGACCTGTGACCTGACGGCCGGGCCGGGTCCCGGTCCGGCGTAATCTCAGCCCATGCGTCTGCTGGCTGGTATGGCCCGGTCCACCGCGACGGCCGGCGGGACCGTCCGGATCGGTTCCGTCTCGCTCTCGCCGGAGCAGCTGCTCGCCGGTGCGGGCGCGGTCGCCGACGACGTCCGCGGCGAACCGGTCGTGGCGGTGCACGCCACCGCGAGCGCCGAGACCGTGGTGGCGATCGTCGGGGCCATGCTCGGCGGCGCCGCGGTCGTGCCGGTGCCACCCGACTCCGGGCCGCGGGAACGGGCGCACATCCTGCGCGACTCCGGAGCGACGCTGCTGCTGGCCGCCGACTCGGACCTGGCCGCCGAGATCCGCGTCCAGCCGGTCGACCTGCGCCGCCGGTCGGACAACCGGCACCCCGAGCCGGAGCCCGGGCAGACCGCGCTGATCATGTACACGAGCGGCACCACGGGCGCGCCGAAGGGTGCGGTGCTCTCGCACCGCGCGCTCGAGGCCGGTATCGACGCGCTCGCCGACGCCTGGGCGTGGCATCCCGACGACGTGCTCGTGCACGGCCTTCCGCTGTTCCACGTGCACGGACTCGTCCTCGGCGTCCTGGGCGCGCTGCGCGTCGGCTGCCGCCTGCACCACACCGGACGCCCGGACCCCGAGGCGTACGCGGCCGCGGCCGGCACCCTCTACTTCGGCGTGCCGACGGTCTGGTCCCGGGTTTGCGCACAGCCGGCCGCGGCCGAGCGCTTGCGCGCCGCCCGGTTGCTGGTCTCCGGCAGCGCAGCCCTGCCCACCCCGCTGTTCGCGCGCATGCACGAGCTGACCGGCCACCGCCCGGTCGAGCGCTACGGCATGACCGAAACCCTGATCACCCTGAGCAACCGCGCCGACGACCCCGGACGCGCGTCCGGCCTGGTCGGCACGCCGGTCGCGGGGGTCGAGGCCCGGGTGGTGGGCGAGGACGGTGCCCCCGTGCCGGCCGACGGCGAGTCCATCGGCGAGCTGTGGGTCCGCGGCCCCATGCTCTTCGACGGCTACCTGGGCCTTCCGGAGGTCACCGCCCGGTCGCTGGACGCCGAGGGCTGGTTCCGGACCGGCGACATCGCCGCGACGACACCGGGCGGCGCGTACCGCATCGTCGGCCGCCGGTCCATCGACATGATCAAGAGCGGCGGTTACCGGATCGGCGCCGGCGAGGTCGAGGACGCCCTGCTGGCCCACCCGGCCGTCCGCGAGGCCGCGGTGATCGGCACTCCGGACGACGACCTGGGCCAGCAGGTCACCGCGTTCGTGGTGGCCGACGCGGTGACCGCCGGCGACCTCGTCGACTTCGTGGCCCGCACGCTGTCGGCCCACAAACGACCCCGCCAGGTCAGATTCGTCGACGCGCTCCCCCGCAACGCGATGGGCAAGGTGCAGAAGCACCTGCTGACATCCTGAGCACCCGCCATCAGGCGACGGCGGTGGCCTCCAGTTCCACCATGAGGCTCGGGAGCGCCAGCCGGGTCACACCGAGCATCGTGGTGGGTGGCGCCGCCCCGGCCGTGCCCAGTCGCGCCGCCAGGACGCCGTAGTGCTCGAAGAGCCGGTCGACGTCGGTGGTGCAGACGGTGAGCCGGACGACGTCGGCCAGGGCCATGCCGGCCCCGGCGAGAACGGCCTCCAGGTTGTCGAGGCTCAGCGTCAGCTGGGCCGCCATGTCGCCGTCGTGCCGGGCCTGGCCGTCGCTGCTCATCGCGGCCTGCCCGGCGCAGTACAGGGTCCGGGTGTTCCCGGACACGAGCTCCGCCTGGTGGTATCCCAGGGCGGCCGACCAGGTCCAAGGGTTGACTGCCGATCGTTCCATGACTGTCTCCGCTCCGTTCGTCGAAAGTGGGGGCAAGCGGAACTCTGGCAGCCGATACACGACACCCTGTGTCATGTATTGCTGCCATAGTCGGGGGATGCGTGCGGACCGGCTGGTCTCCCTGGTGCTGCTGCTGCGCCGGCACGGCCGGCTGAGCGCGGCCACGCTGGCCCGTGAGCTGGAGGTGTCCACCCGCACCGTGCTGCGCGACATCGAGGCGCTGTCCGCGGCCGGCGTCCCGGTCTACGCCGAACGGGGCCGGCGCGGCGGTTTCGCCTTGCTGCCCGGCTTCCGCACCGAGCTCACCGGGCTCAGCCACGACGAGGCGCTCGCCCTGCTGGTGGCCGGGTCGCGGCGTGGCGCGCAGGTGTTCGGCCTCGGTTCGGCGCTGGCTTCGGCCATGCTCAAGGTGGTCGACGCACTGCCCGAGAGCTACCGGGACACCGCCTCCGACGCGGTCGCCCGCCTGCTCATCGACCCGCAGACCGATCTGCTGGCCCGCCGGCAGGAGTCCGAGGAGATTCCCGACAGCATCGTGGCCGCGGTCCGGCGCGCGGTCTTCGCCGGGCACAAGCTGCGCATCCGCTATGCGGCTGCGGGGCGGGCGGCGCAGTGGCGCACGGTGGATCCGATCGGCCTGGTCACCGTACGGGAACAGGGTTATCTGCTGGCCACGAGGTCCGGCGCGGATCGCACCTACCGGTTGTCCCGCCTGCTGGCCGCCGAGGAGCTCGCCGAACCGGCACAGCGACCGGACCGGGTCGATCTGGACCGGGCCTGGCAGGAACGCAGCCGGCAGTTCCGCACCGGCGGCGAGTCGGTCGTCGCGGAGGTACGGGTCGACGCCGCGCGCCGCGAGGAGCTGATGGGCACCGCGCTGGAGGTCCGGGACGAGGAGTCCGGCTCGGACGGCCGGCTGCGGCTGGAGGTGGTCTTCCAGGATCGCCGCCATGCCGAGTGGGCGCTGTGGCAGCTCGGCACCAGCGCCGAGGCGCTGGCTCCGCCGTGGTTGCGTGCCGCCCTGCGCCAGCGGGCCGCCGCAATCGCCGCCTGCTACGACACGACAGCCGGGAGCTGACCGCGCCGGTCACCACCCATCCGAGCAGCCGCCGCCTGAATGACAGTCCGGGCACCGCCGGATAATCTCCGGGCACGGGTCAGTTCCTGGCACTCTTCCACGGCGCGGCCGACGAGGGCGGCAAGTCCGGACTCACCGAGCAGCAGCAGACGGAGTTCATCCGGGCCTGGGCGGCATGGGCGCAGGCCAACGAGAAGGCTCTCGTCGACCCCGACGCTCCGCTGAACGCGAAGAAGCGGGCCACGGCGCAGAAACTCGATCGCTGTCCTGGAGTGTCCGCTCCCGCCCGAAGGTGGTTGAGACAGCGCCGGCCGTTCAGCCCACCGGAACCCGCGGCGGCGCCGAGGTGGTCGTTCCCGGGCGCCACCAGTTCCAGCGGCCGAGCAGGGACATCGTCGCCGGTAGCAGCAGGCCGCGCACCACCGTGACGTCCAGCAGGACCGCTACCGCCATCCCGACGCCGATCTCCTTCACCGCGACCAGGCCGCCGAGCACGAATCCTCCGAAGACGAGGCCGATCGCCAGGGCGGCCGTGGTGACCACCGGACCGGTGGCGGTGATCCCGGCCAGGACGGCGCGGTCGTTGGCCGCGCGGTCGGTGGCCCTCCGCCGGTCCCATTCCTCTTTGATCCGCGCCAGCAGGAACACCTCGTAGTCCATCGAGAGGCCGAAGGCGAAGACGAACAGCAGCAGCGGGGTGGTCAGGTCGAGCGCACCCCACGGGGTGAAGCCGAGAACGCCGGACCCCCAGCCCCATTGGAAGACCGCGACCAGCACCCCCATGGTCGCCAGCAGCGTCAGCAGGTTCATCACGATGGCTTTGACCGGTACGACCACCGAGCGCGTGAGGGCGAACAGGAGCGCGCCGGTGGCCACGACGATGATCGCCAGCGCGAGGGGCAGACGCCCCGCCACCGACCGCTTCGCGTCGACCAGCTCCGCGGCGGGGCCGGCCACCAGTACGGGAGCGGGCGCGTCGAGTGCCCGCAGGCCCGCGACCAGGCTCTGGGCCTGACGGCCGTCCGCGGCCCCGGCCGGCACCACGTCGGCGATGCTCACCCCGGGCGGCAGCTCCGACCGGACGTACAGGTCGGACACCCCCGGCAGGCCCCGCATCGTGTCGAACAGTTCCTTCATGCCGGGCTGCGCCGGATCCGCCTCGACCACCACGGTCAGCGGTTGCTTCGGCGGGTCGGCGAACTTCTCCTGCACCGCCTCGTACGTCTGTCGTGCCTCACTGCTCTGCGGCAGCGCGCGGACGTCGGAGTTGGCGAACTCCACGAAGAGCAGCGGAGCGCTCAGCACCAGCAGGCCGGCCGTCGCGGCCAGAGCCACCGGGCCCGGCCGGCGCTGCGCGAACGCGGCCAGACGGGCCAGCAGGCCGGGGCCTCGCGGTCGCCCGGAGCCCCGCCCCGGCCGGCGCCACCCGGTCGCCGGGATACGACGGTGGGCGACCGCGATCAACGCCGGTACGAGCGTCAGCCCGGTCGCCGTCGCCAGCACGACGACCAGCGCACCGCCCATGGCCATCGCGGCCAGCAGCGGCTCGCCGAAGGCGAACAGCCCGACCAGCGCCGCGGTGACGGCCGAGCCGGACACCAGGACCGCCCGGCCCGCGGTGGCCACCGTACGGGCCAGCAACTCGGCCAGCGGCGCGCGCGGATCGGCCGCCCGTTCCTGCTTGAACCGGGCGATCATCAGCAGGCTGTAGTCGACGGCCAGCCCGATGCCGAGCAGGGTGACCACGTTGACCGCGTACTCGCTGACCGGCAGCAGGCGGGCCAGTCCGGTCAGCGCCAGCAGCGTGGCGGTGACCGCGCCCAGCGCGGCCGCCAACGGCAACAGGCCGGCGACCAGGCCGCCCAGCACCAGGATCAGCAGGAGCCCCACGCAGACCAGGGCGACGGACTCGCCGACGGCCGCGTCCCGGACGGCCTGGTCGCCGAACTCCCGCTCGGCCAGCAACTCGCCACCGACGAGGATCTCCGGGGCGTCGATACGCAGCAGCGCGGCCTTGACCCCGTCGGCCGCCCGCAACGCCTCGTCGTCACTCAACCCGGGCTTCAGCTCGACCGTGACCAGGGAGCTGCGGTTGTCCCGCGAGATCGTCCGCGTCCCCGTGGTGTAGGAATCCTCGACCTCGGCCACCCCGGGGATGGCCCGGATCTCGAACGCGATCCGGGTGACGCTGTCGATCAGCGCGATGGCGCCGACATCACGCCCGGAGATCACAGCGACCAGTCGCTCACCCTCGGGCGACAGCGCGTCGAGACGATCCTGCGCGACAGTGGCCGGAGCCCCGGCGGGCAGGGTGTCGATCGACTGCGTGCGATCGTAGACGGAGCCACCGAACACGGCACCGGCCAGCGCGACCACCGTCCACACCGCGATGACCGCGAGGCGCCGCAGGTAGACCGTACGACCTAGCGCAGCGAGCATGACGACCTCCTGACCGGCGTCAGGGGGACAGCCGCGGCCCATGCAATCACCGAAAAGCCGCACCGCGCAACCGCCGGCCGGTCCGGCTCGGTCCGGGCCGGTCTCCGGCTGACCTATGTCCGACCCGCCGGAGCGTTGCGCCGGTGCTCGCCCGGGAGGAAAGTCGGTGACTCCAGGCTGCGGGAGGTCACCATGCACGCAGGACGATCCATGGCATCGGCCCTGACAGCCGTGACAGTGTTGCTGGTCGCCGGCGCGCCCGCTGCGGCCGGACCGCCGGGCCGGCTCAGCTTGGTCTCCGTCGCGCGGGACGGTGGTCCGGCGGACGGTTCCTCGACGCCGGGCACCGGCGTCTCGGCGCACGGCCGCTACGTCGTCTTCGCCTCGGCCGCGACGAATCTGGTCGCCGGGGACACCAACGACCAGGTCGACGTGTTCGTCCGGGACACCGTCGCCCGGCGTACGGTGCTCGTCTCCCAGGGCAACGGCGGCGTGGCCGGCGACGGCGAGAGCCGGCCCGGCAACATCTCCGCGGACGGTCGCTACGTCGTGTTCGAGTCGGCGGCGACCACGTTCGCCCCCGGCGACGACAACGGCACCTACGACGTCTTCGTCCGTGACCTCGTACGCAAGACCACCACCCTGGTCTCCGCCGGGCCGGACGGGCCCGCCGAGCTCGGAGCGCTGCGACCCGACATCTCGGCCGACGGCCGCTACGTCGCCTTCGACTCGGCCTCACCGGATCTGATCGCCGGCGACACGAACGACACCTCCGACGTCTTCGTCCGCGACCTGGTGGCGGCTCGCACCGAGCGGGTGTCGGTGACCCCGGACGGAGGGCAGAGCCCGTACGTCAGCTCCGACCCGTCGATCTCCGCTCACGGCACGGTGATCGCCTTCACCTCCGGCGATGCCCTGGTGCCCGGCCCGCCGCCGGCCTTGTCGACCGACAGGCTCGTCTATGCCCGCGACCGGCAGCGCCGCACGACCGTCGTGCTGTCGCGCGACGTACCCGTCGACCCCCGGTCCTTCGTCGCCACCAGCGGTGAGCCGGCGATCTCCGACAACGGGCGCTACGTCGTCTTCAACCACGACGGTTGGCTGGGCGTAGGGGTGGACCCCGTCCCCAACGTGTGGCTGCGCGACCTGCGGACCGGCCGGCTCGAGCTGATCTCGGCCGACCACCGCGGCGAGCCGTCCACCGCGCTGAACCATCCGAGCAGCGGCGACGTGTCGGCCGACGGGCGCATGGTCGCGTTCACCACGCGGGCCCCGGTGTTCCGTTCGGACACCGAAGGCCTCAGCGACGCCTTCGTCCGGGACCGGCGGACCGGAATCGTCACCTGGATCACCCGCAGCCGGCACCGTCCGGATCCGGACTCCGGCAACGGCGCCTACGGCCCCGCGATCTCGGCCGACGGCCGCCACGTGTCGTTCGCCTCAGACCTCGACCTCCTGCGCGAGGGCCCGCTCCCCGGGGGCGGTGCGGACCGCGTCTACACCTGGGACAGGGACGCCCGCCGCACGTCCTAGATCCCCCAGCTCGCCTGCTCGGCCGCGTCCAGCAGGGGCAGGGCCAGCCGGAAACAGGCGCCCGCGCCGGACGACGTCTCCAGCTCGACCTCGCCGCCGTGGGCCCGGGCGAGCGAGCGGGCGATCGCCAGTCCCAGCCCGGCGTTCGCGCCGCCCAGCCGGTTGCGGGAGCGGTCGGTGCGGTAGAAGCGGTCGAAGACCCGGCCGGCCTGGTCAGCCGTCATCCCCGGGCCCCGGTCGGCGATCTCCAGCACGGCGCGGCCGTCGAGCGTGCCCACGCCGATGCGGACGCCGGTGCCCGGCGGGGTGTGCGCGACCGCGTTGCCCACCAGGTTGGTGATGACCTGCCGCAGGCGCGCCTCGTCGGCGTCGACCGGGGCCGGGCCGGGCGGGCCGGTCCCGCCGGGGCCGGTGAGCTCGACCGGCCGGGTCGCGTCCAGGGCGTGCAGGTCGTGCCGGGCATCGGTGGCCAGGGTCCGCAGGTCCATCGGGGCGCGGTCGAGCTGGGCCTCGGGCGCGTCGTCCAGTTCGGCCAGCAGCAGCAGGTCCTCGGTGAGCCGGGTGAGCCGGGTCGCCTCGCTGTCGATGCGCCGCATGGCCGCGTCGACGTCGGCCGGGCCGGCCAGCGCACCCATCCGGTGCAGGTCGGTCGAGCCCTTGATGACGAACAGCGGGGTCCGCAGCTCGTGGCTGACGTCCGAGACGAAGGTGCGCATCCGGGCCTCCGAGGCGGCCCGGTCGGCGAAGGCCCGTTCCAGCTGGCCGAGCATCAGGTTGAGGGACGCCGCGAGGTGACCGATCTCGGTGCCCGGGGCGGCCAGGGCGGGCACCCGCCGGCTCAGGTCACCGGCGGCGATCGCGGCTGCCGTTTGTTCGATGCGGCGCAGCGGGCGCAGTCCCCGGCCCAGCGCGAACCAGCCCACCGCGGTCAACGCCACCAGCAGCACGAGGCCGCTGACCAGGCTGGTCGTGCGCAGCTGGGCCACGGTGGCGTCGGCCGCGGTCATCGGCGCGGCGGCGATCACCGTGCCGTTCCAGCCGGTGGTCCGGCGGGCGACGGCCCGCCAGCGGCCCGAGTCGTCGGCGGCGGGCAGGAAGACCGCCGAACCGTCGGTGGGGATGGTCCGCAGCTGCGCCTCCGGCGGCAGGCTGGCGGTGCTCAGCCGCGAGGTGAGCAGGCCGTCGGCGATCTCGCCGTTCGCGTCCAGGTAGACCAGGTAAGGAGCGCCGACCAGGTTGAGGGCGGAGTCGAGCAGATCGGTACGGGCCCCCGCGGCACCCGGATCGCGCGGCCCGCTGACCGGCAGGCGGGAGATCAGGGCGGTGAGCGAGCCGAGCTGACTGTCCAGCCGGTCGACCTGGTAGTGCTCCAGGCGATCGGAGACGACCGTGCCCACCAGGGCCAGCCCGGTCAGCAGCAGGCCCGCGGTGAGCAGCAGCAGCCGTACGCGCAGGCTCACTTGCGTGGCTCCCTCAGCACGTAACCCACGCCGTGGACGGTGTGGATCAGCTTCGGTTCCTCGCTGTCGACCTTGCGCCGCAGGTACGAGATGTACGTGTCCACGATGCTGGCGTCGCCGCCGAAGTCGTAGTGCCACACCCGGTCGAGGATCTGCGCCTTGGACACCACCCGCCCGGCGTTCTCCATGAGGTGGCGCAGCAGCCGGAACTCGGTGGCGGACACCCGCACCGGCCGGCCGTCCCGGGTCACCTGGTGTCCCTCCACGTCCAGGGCCAGCGGGCCGACGGTCACGACCCCGTCGTGGTGCCCGGCGGTGCGGCGCAGGATGGCCCGGATGCGGGCGATCAGCTCCTCCAGGTCGAACGGCTTGGTCACGTAGTCGTCGGCGCCCAGCGACAGCCCGGTGATCTTGTCGGCCTGCCGGTCGCGGGCGGTGAGGAACAGCACCGGCGTGCGGTGCTCGCGCAGTTGCCGGACCACCTCGAAGCCGTCCATGTCGGGCAGCATGACGTCGAGCAGCACCAGGTCGGGCGGGTTCTCGGTAGCCGAGGCGATCGCCTCGCCGGCCGTGGCGGCCGAGGTCACCCGGAAGCCGGCGAACCGCAGGGTCGCGGCGAGCAGTTCCCGGACGGTGGCCTCGTCGTCCACCACCAGCAGTCGCTCAGCCTCTTCCCGGACGCTCATGTCCGCCAGCCTACGGAGGTCGGGCGCCGGACGGCGTCAACCAGCAGGCTCCCGGTGAAGCCGGCGACGGCACCGGCGCCGAGCCCGGCCCCCAGTGCCACCCACGGGTTCGCGGCCAGCCGCACGTCGAGGACCGGGACGGCGACGATGAACGCCTGAACGCCCAGTTCCACCGAGACCCGCGACAGCAGCGCCAGGACGGTGAGCCCGGCAGCCATCACCGGAGCGAGCCACGCGGCCAGAACGGCCGCCCGGCGCAGCGGGCCACCGGCCCGGTCCCGGCCGGTACGCGCGGCGACGGCGACGCCGCACGCGAGCACCACGGCACCGGACAGGACCACGAGCGCACCGCGTCCGGGCGAGGACCAACCGCCGTCCACGACGCAGGAGAGCACGCCGTCCGCACTGAAGGACCAGGGCACGCCCAGCCCGAGCAGCAGCACACCGCCGACCACGAGCGGCAGCGTGAGCAGCACACCCCCGGCCGCGGCGGGACCGCCGAGCGCCCACGCCCCGAGCACGCACACGGCGGCCGTACCGGCGACCGGCCACCGCGCGGCGCGCAGCGCGCCCCCGACGGCCGGGAACCGGACGGCCAGCCAGCACAGCCCGACGACGGCCAGCGCCCCCACCGCCGCGCCGGCCACCGTGCGCCCGGTGGCCACGGCGAAGCCGGCCTCGAGCTTGTCGAGGGAGGCACCGGCGAAGGGCGTACGGGTGCCCGAAGCGCACGCCCCCGCCCCGCCGCCCGCCGCCCCGGCGCCCCCGGCCGGCAGCGTCAGCGTTCCGCGGGCCGCCGCTGCCACCGCGCCGAGCCCGGCCGTGCCGGCGACGGCCGCTGTCATGCCGCGCACCAGCAGCCCGGGACGGCCGCGGCGCAGCAGCAGTGTCCCGAGGACGACCGCGCCCACCAGCGACACGCCCAGGGGGATCACCTGGATCCGGCCCTGCACGGTGATCGGCAGGCGACCGGCCGGGTCGATGCCCACGTCGGCCGGGCCGCCGGCCGCCATCGCGACGACCGCCGCGGTCAGCCGACCGATCGGGCCGCCCCCGGCTCCGCCGGCTGATAGTCCAGGCTCGGGTAGCGGCACGACGTCCAGCAGGAGCAGACCGGCCGCCGCGGCGGCGGCCATGGCGAGCAGTGCGCCACCCGCCGCGACCAGCCCCCGGCCGATGTCCCGGGCCACCATCACACGTCACGGCGCCGCAGGAGCACGAACGCGACGGCGAGCACCCCGGCGACCCCGAGGCCCAGGCCGGCCAGGTTCCACCACGGGTGGGGGAAGTCGGGGTTCGGGACCGTCGCGAGCGCCGCCGCCCCGCCGATCGTCGGCCAGAAGTCGAGCATGCCCTTCATCCAGGACGGGAAGAGGCCGGCCAGGGCGGGCACCAGGAAGATGATGCCGACCAGGGTGACCAGGGCGCCCGCGGTGGCCCGCATGATGGTGCCGAGCCCGACGGCCAGCAGCGCGATGAGGGCGAGGTAGAGACCACCGGCGAGCACCGCGCGGAGCACGCCGGGATCGCCGAGTCCCGCGTTCGGCACCCCCTGCCGGTCGATCAGCGGCTGTCCGATCAGGAACGCGGCGACCATCAGCACCTGGCCGGCCACCACCGCGACGGCTGCGGCGATCGCCACCTTGGCCGCCAGCACGCGGTGCCGCCGGGGCGTGACGGTCAGCGTCGTCCGCATCAGGCCGGTGGCGAACTCCGACGTCACGACCAGGGTGCCGAGCACCCCGATGATCAGCTGGGCGACGATGTACGCGGTCAGGCTGTGCGCCGTCGGGTCCCAGCCGGCCCCGGCGTCGGCGTACGCCTCCCGGGCCGAGTTCGAGGCCAGGGTGGTGATCCCCAGACCGACGACGAACAGGCAGGCCAGCGTGTACCAGGTGGAGCGCAGGCTGCGCAGTTTGATCCATTCGGCGACGATCGCGCGACTCATGCTGCCACCCCCTGGAATTCGACGCTGTCCTTGGTCAGGGCCATGAAGGCGTCCTCCAGCGACGCCCGCTGCGGGGCGAGCTCACTGAGCACCAGGCCGTGGTACGCGGCCAGCTTGCCGACGTCCCCGGCGGTCATGCCGGAGACCACGAGAACCGACTCCAGCCCCTCCCGTACGGTCGCTCCGGCGGCCGAGAGCCGCAGGGCCAGCGTTCCCGGATCGTTCACCCGGACGTGTACCGTGCCGCCGCCCGCGGCGTTCATGAGCTCACTCACCGACGTGTCGGCGATGAGCCGCCCCCGGCCGACCACGACCAGATGATCCGCGGTCTGGGCCATCTCGCTCATCAGGTGGCTGGAGACCAGCACGGCGCGGCCCTCCGCGGCCAGCGAGCGCATGAGCTCCCGGACCCAACGGATGCCCTCGGGGTCGAGCCCGTTCACCGGCTCGTCGAAGATCAGCACTCGGGGGTCGCCCAGCAGTGCCGCCGCGATGCCGAGCCGTTGCCGCATACCGAGCGAGAACTCGCCGGCCCGCTTGCCCGCGGCCGCCGACATCCCGGTCCGGGCGAGCACCTCACCGACCCGGCTGCGGGGCAGGCCGTTGCTCGCCGCCAGCGCGAGGAGGTGGTCGTACGCCTTGCGCCCGCCGTGCACCGCGCCGGCGTCGAGCAGCGCGCCCACCTCGGTCAGCGGCACCGGGAAGTCGGCGTAGCGGCGGCCGTGGATCTTGACGGAACCCCCGTCCGGCGTGGCCAGGCCGACGATCATGCGCATGGTGGTGGTCTTGCCGGCGCCGTTCGGGCCGAGGAAGCCGGTGACCTGCCCGGCCTCGACGGTGAACGACAGGTCGTCGACCACGGTGTCGGGCCCGTACCGCTTGGTCAGGCCGCTTACCTCAATCATCGTCATGGCGGCGATGCTGGCCGACCCGGCTGGCCGCTTTCGCAGAGCTTCTGGGAGAACTCTGAGAGATCCGCCGGTCGCACCGGCCCGGCGCCCGTTGTTCACAGAGAACTTCCGGACCGCGGTGGCTGGTCGTGGGCGCCCGCACGGAGCGGACTACCCTCGCCGGTATGTCCGGATCCCGCCTGCTGCGCATCGGTACCCGCAACTCACCCATGGCCCTCGCCCAGGCCGAACGGGTCCGCGCGATGATCACCGACCGCCATCGTGATGTCACCGTGGAGGTGGTGTCGATGTCGACCAGCGGGGACCGGTGGCTCGGCGACCTGGCCGCGCTGGGCGGCAAGGGGGCGTTCACCAAGGAGGTCGACGCCGCCCTGCTGGCCGGGGACGTGGACCTGGCGGTGCACTGCGTCAAGGACGTCCCCGGGGACCGGCCCGCTCCGGCCGGCACGGTGATGGCCGCCTACCTGGCCCGGGACGATGTCCGCGACTGTCTCGTGCATCCGGGTGGGCTGCGGATCGAGCAGCTGCCGGCCGGCACCCGGATCGGCACCTCCGCGGTACGGCGGGTCGCGCAACTGGCCCTGCACTGGCCGCACCTCGTGCCGGTGGCCATCCGGGGCAACGCGAACAGCCGGCTCGCCAAGCTCGACGCCGGTGACAAGTACGACGCGCTGCTGCTCGCGGTCTCCGGGCTGACCCGGATCGGGCAGGCGGCCCGGATCACCCACCCCGTCGACCCCGACCTGATGGTCCCGGCCGTCGGCTCCGGCACCCTGGTCCTGCAGTGCCGGGAGGACGACACCGGCACCCGTGACCTGGCGGTCAGCCTCGGCGACCCCCGGGCCCGGGAGGAGACCGTCGCCGAACGGACGATGCTGCACATCCTGCAGGGCAACTGCCACTCCCCCATCGCCGCGCTCGCCCGCACCGAGCCCGACGGGCGCCTCGGCCTGCGAGCCCGGGTGCTCAGCCTGGACGGCAAGACCGTGCTCGACGTGCACGAATGGGCGGCGGATCCGATCACCCTGGGGACCTCGGTCGCCGCGGCTCTGCTCCGGCAGGGCGCCCGCGACCTGCTCGGCCTGCCGGCCCACGGTCCGGCCTGACCGGCCCCGACGTACGGCGGCCGCGCCCGCAGATCCCGGCCGGCCTCTTCTTGTATTGACATCGATCGGCCTCTATCCTCCTCAGGAAAGCGCTTACCTAACGATTCCTCCCCCACGAAGGTGAGACACCTGATGAGAAGACCAGTCGCTCTGCGATGGATAGCCGGCGGAGCCACGGTCGTCGCGAGCGCGGCGATCATGCTCGCGCTCCCGATGTCCCCGGCTTCGGCCGCCGACAACCTGAGCCTCAACGCCGGGGCTGACGGCTCCAGCAAGGCCAGTGGCAGCAGCTACGGCAACGTCAAGGACGGCAACACCGGCACCTACTGGGCGCCGGGCAGCACCACCGGCTACGTCTCGGTCAAGTGGGGCAGCGCCACGGCGGTCTCCTCGGCCGTCATCAAGCCGGCCTCAGGCGGCGGCTCGATCAGCGCTTGGCGCCTGCTCAACGCCGACAACGGCGCCGTCCTGGCCAGCGGCAGCGGCAGCCCGAGCACCATCTCCTTCTCGTCGACGTCGCTGAAGAAGCTCACCTTCGACATCACCAGCGCGTCGGGCGCACCGCGGATCGCCGAGTTCGAGACCTATTCCAGCGGCGGCTCCACCCCGACCACCAGCCCCACGACACCACCCACGACCAGTCCGACACCGGGCCCGACCGGCAACCCGGGCGCCCCGACCGGCTCGTGGCCGGCCTCGGCCGGCTCGGAGCGGATCTCCGGCACGGTCACCGTCTCGGGGACCTTCGACGGCGGCATGAAGACGTACTGCTGCATCGGGGACGGCTCGCAGAGCGAGTCCCAGGACCCGATGTTCAAGATCGCCAACGGCGGCACCCTGCAGAACGTCATCCTCGGCTCCCCCGCCGGTGACGGCGTGCACTGCGAGGGCACCTGCACCATCCGCAACGTGTGGTGGAACGACATCGGCGAGGACGCCGCGACCTTCAAGGGCACCGGCGGCGGCACCAGCTACGTCATCGGCGGCGGCGCGCGGTCCGGCAGCGACAAGACGTTCCAGCACAACGGCAACGGCACCGTCAGTATCTCGGGCTTCTACCTCAGCGGCTCCGGCAAGCTGTACCGCGGCTGCGGTAACTGCACCAACTCGTACCAGCGGCACGTCAAGATCGACAACGTGCTGCTGAACGACATCGACATGATCGCCGGCATCAACAGCAACTGGGGTGACACCGCCACCATCACCCGGGTGACGGTCAGCAACAGCTCCAGCGTCGTGGCCTGCGGCAAGTACAAGGGCGTGGCCAAGGGCAGCGAGCCGACCTACCTCGGCGCGGGCTGGAACGACGCCAACTGCAAGGTCAGCCAGAGCGACATCACCTACCGGTAGACACCAGGCAGAGAAGGACTCTCCGGACCGGAGAGTCCCTCTCCGTCCCGGCCTACTTGATCTTCTTCGGTACGACACCGGCCGCGGCGGCCATCCGGTCGATGGCGTCCTGGTGGACGTGCAGACCGGCACCGACCGCGAGGACCTGCTCGCGGCTCAGCGGGACGTCGACCTGGATGGTCGCGTACACCTCGGGCGAGACCGCGACGACCAGCTGCTGCGTCCCCACCCCGATGGGATGCAGGACCGCCGGCTTACCGGCCACGGTGAGCTTGTCCCCGGCGAGCTCGCCGCGGTACTCCTTCAGCTCCAGGTAGATGCCGATCTTGCCGGTGAGGATCTGCGGGTCGTACAGCTCCCCGGCCCGCGTCGACGGCAGGATGCCGGCCGGGCGGTGCCGGGCCGCCTCCGGGGCGATGGTGAGGCCGCCGTAGTAGTCGTGCTGGATGAAGAAGCCCTCGGGGACCGTGTCGATCGTGAACCAGCGGGACTGGGTGCCGCGGTAGTCGACCAGCTTCAAGCCGCCGGCGGCCACGCTCGAGGCCACAGCCGGTGCGGGCGCCGCGCCGGGGTCCGCCGCCGGACCGGTGCCGGTCGCGGCGAAGGAGAAGGCGGCCACGATCGCGGCCACGCCGAAGGCCGACCCGGCGGTCGCCTGGACGGTCCGGCGACGCCGCACCGCGCGGCGGCCCCGGGCGAGGTCGGCCAGGATGGCGTCCTCCGAGGCCACCTCGATCGGGCCGCCGAGCTGTTCGATCCGGGTACGCAGTTCATTCATCGGCCTGCTCCTTGCTGCTGGAGTGCGGGAAAGATCGGGGTGACGGGCCGCTGCAGTGAAGCCCGCAGCTTGTCGAGGGCCCGTGCGGTCTGGCTCTTGACCGTGCCGGCCGAGCAGCCGAGCGCCTCCGCCGTCTGGGCGACGTCGAGCTCGTACACGAACCGGAAGATCACGGCGGCGCGCATCCTCGGCGGCAGGGCCAGCAACGCCCTCGACAGCTCGGGGTCGCCGTCGTCGGTTGGGCGGTAGGGCGCGGACGGCTCCGGGACCTCAGCCACCGGGCGGCCGAACCGCCAGAACCGCCGGCGCTCGTCGGTCAAGGCGTTGACCAGCGTCCGGCGCACGTACCCCTCGGGGTTGTCCGCCCGCCGGTACGCCGCCCACGACACGTACAGCTTGGTCAGCGCCGTCTGCACGAGGTCCTCGGCCAGATGGGCGTCACCGGCGGTCAGCAACCGCGCGGTGTAGAGCATGGCGCCCCGCCTCGCAGCCACGAAGGCGTGGAACTCTGCGTCGCGCTCGGGTCCTCCCGAGCTGTCTCGTTGTCTCACGTTCACCATGACCGGCGGAGGAAGGGCGGGGGTTGCACCAAGCTACGCCCAAGTTGCCGCCGGTCCGGACTTCTTACCGAGTGCTTACGTGGCCGTCGCCGACCCGTCCGCCGCTTCGTACCCGCCGTATCTGCGGGTGCGACTCCGCACCGGAGCCGCACCGGCACCAAGAGGCTACGAGGAGTGAAGCGTGCGAACCACACCACGCCCGGCAGGGCGAATGCACACCCGGACGGCACGGGTCGCCATGGCCGTGGCCGCCGTCGTCGCGTCCGGGGCTCTGACCGCCACGTTCGTCTCCAGCGGCGGCAAGGGCAGCGCGGACGCGGCCACGGAACTGAACCAGTACGTCCCCATCGAGCAGGTGCGGCCCACGGTGAAGGACCCCGCGCCGGGCGCCCGGGCGTCGAAGGGCTCCTTCACCGTGGACTGCGGCACCAACGGCAACGGCAAGTTCAGCCCGGACAACCCCGTCGCACAGCCGGGCATCAGGAACGGCGCAGAGCACGTCCACGACTTCGTCGGCAACCTCGCCATCACCGCGAACTCATCCAACGCCGATCTCGACGCCTCCGGCACCACCTGCCGCAACGGCGACAAGTCCTCGTACTTCTGGCCCGTGGTGCGCATCGACAAGTCCGTCCGGTCGGGGGCGGAGGCCCAGCGCGCCCTGGCCGCCACAACCCCGAGGGTGACCTGCCCCAGCGTGCGGGACCGGCTGCCCGCCGTACCCGCGAAGGCCAAGCGCGCCGTCGACCTCCGGCTGGCCGAGCTGGACCGCGGGTACGCCGCGGCCAACGAACGGATGGCGGCCGGCAAGGGCCGCATCGACGCCCGCCTCAACACCGCCGTCCTGGCCGACCTGCGCCAGCAGCGCGCCCGCCTGATCAAGGGCATCAGCGGCAGCATCGCCGCGGCCGGTGGCGGCCGCACGTCGGGCATGGTCTCGCTCGTGGAGTGCGACACCGACTACGACGGCATGCACGCCGCCATGCGCCACACCGCGGCGAGCGTGAAAGCCGGCCTGGCCGCCAACCCCCAGGTCCGGTGCCCGGCGGTCCGCGACAAGCTGCCCGGCGTGCCCGCCCAGGCCCTCGACGAGGTCAACCGCAACCTCGCCGAGCTGGACCGGCAGGTCTCCGAGGCCAACGAACGCCTGATCACCACGCGCGGACAGGGCGGGAAGAACTTCGTCGACAACGCCATCCTCGGGCCGCTGAAGGCCAAGCGGACCGCGGTCCTGGACCGCATCGCCATCGCCATCTCCCGTAACGCCGCCCGCCCGCAGGGCCTCGAAGTGCTCGCCGGCTGCACCGTGACCGGCCAGGCCCCGCCCCAGAGCGGCGCCACCCCGGCCCCCAGCGCTCCCGCCGCCCTGCCGGACCCCCAGGGCCCGAATCTCGAACTGCCGAACAACACCGGCGGCATCGTGCGGCCCGCGTCGGTCCTGATCGAGTACCGCGGCAACGCCACCAGCAAGGTCGTCGCCATGCCCAAGTTCCTGCGTGCGCTCACCGGTGACGCCAAGCCGACCAGCCGCGGCCCGGCCAACGCCCGCGCCACCTGGTCCTGCTCCGGGTTCGCCGACCGTCTGGCCGACAAGTACCCGATCTGCCCGCCCGGCAGCCAGGTGCAGCGCGTCCAGGACTTCCCCGGCTGCTGGGACGGCAGGAACATCGACAGCACCAACCACCGCGACCACCTGGCCTTCGCCGACCCCGGCACCGGCGCCTGCAAGCAGGGCTTCGTGGCCATTCCCCAGCTGCGCATCACCGTCTCGTACGACCTCTCCCGCGACGTGCAGACCAGGGGCCAGTACGCGCTGGACTCCTTCCCCGAGGAGGACCACAACCCGTTCTCCGACCACAACGACTTCGTCAACGTCAACTCCGACCGCCAGATGCAGAAGATCGCCGCCTGCATCAACAAGGGAAAGAGCTGCCGCTGACGGATCGCCGGATGCGGCGGGGTCAGCGCACCTGTTCGGCCTTGAACTGCATGCGTGGTGTCGCGTAGAACTCCTGCGCCGCCACCAGCTGCAGCTCGCGCTGGCCGGACCGGTACGTGGTCTCGATCAGGTCGAAGATGCTGGAGGCCGTACGCTCCAGCGACACCGCCGCATCCTTGGTCGTGACGTAGTGAGCCGTGAACAGCGCGGCCGTGACGTCGCCGGATCCGTTGGCCTTGAACGGCAGGTGCGGGGTGCTCACCAGCCAGGCACCGGCGGCGTCCACGACCAGCATCTCGATCGTGCCCTCGGCCCGGTCGGGGCGTTCCACGCTGGTGACCAGCACGGTCGAGGGGCCCATCTCCCTGGCGAGGTCGACGGCGGCGAGGGTCGACTCGATGCTCGCCGGCTCGGTGCCGGTCAGGAAGCCCAGCTCGAACTGGTTCGGGGTGATGATGTCGGCCACCGGCACGACCCGGTCGCGCAGCAGGACGGGAATCTCCGGGGCGACGAAGCATCCGGACTTGGCGTTGCCCATGACCGGGTCGCACGCGTACAGCGCCGCCGGGTTCGCGGCCTTCACCCGGCGGACGGCGTCGACGATGACATCGCCGATGCCCACGCCGCCCTGATAGCCGGACAGCACCGCGTCGATCTGCGGGAAGACCCCGCGCTCCTCCACGCCCAGAAGGATCTCCGCCACGTCCGACGGCGGGATGAGCGGCCCCCGCCAGGCTCCGTAGCCCGTGTGGTTGGAGAAGTTCACCGTGGGGACCGGGACGACCTCGACCCCGAGACGCTGCAACGGGAACACGGCCGCGGAGTTGCCGACGTGGCCGTAGGCGACCGCCGACTGGATGGACAGAACCTTCATGCCCCCAGCCTAGAGACCCCCGGCGGCAGCCTCGCGCTGGATCCGCTCGAACTGCTCGGCCATCGCGGCGGCCAGGGCCTGGGCGGCGGACAGCGGGCGCACCATGACCGTGAACTCGTCGATCAGGCCGTTCTCGTTCAGATGCAGGAAGTCGCAGCCCTCGACGGCGACGTCGCCGATCCGCGCCTCGAACACCAGCGCGTGGTCACGGCCGCCGTCGCCGCCCAGCTCACGGACGTACCGGAAGTCCTCGAAGACCCGCAGCACGCCGCGCAGGATCGCCGCGGTGAGGGCCTTGCCCGGGTAGGGCCTGAACGCCACCGGGCTCCGGAACACCACGTCGTCGGCCAGGGTGGCCGCGATGGCGTCGGGGTCCCGGGCTTCCACCGCACTGCGAAAGTCGATCATCGCGCCAGCGTACGGGGGTCTCGTCCCGGCGCGGCAGACCCTATGTAGAAAAACTGGTGAGGGTCCGCTACGGTGCCGGCATGACATCTCCTCTCCGGGTCACCGCGGCCGTGTCCAAGGTGCTGGCCGCGTTCCTGGAAGATCCGGCGGTCGACCGTTACGGCCTGGACCTCATGCGGGCCAGCGGTCATCCGAGCGGCACGCTCTATCCGATCCTGCTGCGCCTGCAGAACGCCGGCTGGGTGGAGGCGTACTGGGAGGACATCGACCCGGTCCAGGCCGGTCGCCCGGCCCGCCGCTACTACCGGCTCACCCCGGACGGTCAGGCCTCGGCGTACGCGGAGATCGCGGCCCTGCAGGCCCAGCTGAGCCGGGGCCTCGGCGCGGCGAAGCCGGCCACGAAGCCAGCGACGGCATGAGGCCGGTGGACCGCTTCGCCCGCTGGTGCCTGGCCCGGGCCGCCCGGCGCTGGCCGGCCGCGCTGCGCGCGGAGATGCACGCGGAGTGGCTGGCCGAGCTGGCCGCCCTGGAGGCCGGCCGGGCCACGGCCCGGGAGCGACTGAGGTACGCGTTCAGCCTGGTCGCCGCGCCGCCGATCCGGGACGCGAGCGGAGCACCGCGCGGCTGGGGCGAGTCGCTGGCCCCCGGCGCACCCGCCCTCGCCCTGCTGATCGCCGCGCTCATCACCCTGTCCGTGTCCGAATACTCGGGCAGCCTCGCCTTCCGGCTGCTCGAACAGGCCGGCGTGGAGCCGGTCTCCGCCGCCTCCGAGTGGCTGACCTCCGTGGTCGCGGCGGTCATCACGCTGGCCTGGTGCCTGCCCGCCGGACGGTGGCTGGGCCGGCGCCGGCCGTACTCGCGCTCCGGCCGGTTCGGTGACGCCGGCCCGGCCGTGCTCGCGCCGGTCACCTTCGCACCGGTGATCCTGCTCGGCGCGGTCCCGGACGGCGACCTGCCGTACGCGTCCGGTGTGCTGGCCGGCCTGCTGATCTGGGCGACCGGCATCGGGGCGATCGGGGCCGCCGCGGTACGGGCCGCCGGCCGGATCAGGGCCGCAGCGCTGATGCTGATCGGCGTGCCGCTGGTCTGCGCGCTCGCCGCGGTGGCGTCGGCCGTTCCGTTCGCGCTGGGCAGCCGCGACTGGCCGGCCACGATGCTGGCCTCGGTGACCATGGGCGGGGCGCCCCCGGAGTTCCAGGAGCTCGTCGACGGGGTCACCGGCCGCACGTTCTACTACCAGGGCCCCTGGGCGCTGCCGCTGGCCTGTTTCGCGGCCTTCACCCTGGCATACGGCTTCGGCGCGCTCCGGCCCCGTCGCGACGGGATCGCGGCCCCGGCGCGGGAGCCGGTCGCGCCTGCGGTTTCGAAGCCGATGCCGGTGGCCGTGGTGGTCGCCGGGGCGGGCGCGCTCGCCGTGGCGGTGATCGGCTGGGCGTACACCTTGACCATCCTCACGCCCGGGATGCAGGACGTGTCCCGGTCCGCGCCGATGCCCGGCGGCGACGGTGAGCTGGCCATGTGGACCGCGGAGCTGCGGGTCACCGCGATCCTGCTGGCCGTGCTGGCCACGCTGGTCGCCACCGCCGACCGCCGCTTCGGCCTGACCGCGACGCTGCTGGTCGGGGCCGGGTTGACGCTGGCCAACGCGGTGCTGCACCGGATGGACGTCACCGGAGTGGGCGGTCTGCGGCTCGCGTTGCTGGCCGGTGTGGTGCCGGTGGTCGCCGGCTGGCTGGTCTGCGGCCGCACGGTGCCCGGCACCGCGCGGCGCCGCGTCACCGTCGGGGTGCTGCTGGCCGCGGGCGTGCTGCCCCTGATCATGCTGCAGGGCACGCCGGGGGTGAACCACCCGTACCTGCCGATCGGGCTGAAGGTCACGACGATCGGGCTGGCGGTGACCGGGATACTGCTCGCGGTCGTCCCGGCGCTGGCTCTCAGCCGCCGTCCGGTGCCCACCTGGGCCGCGTTGCTGCTGCTCGGATCCCCGGTCGCGGTGACCGTCGGCGCCGGGCTGATCCCGCCGCCGATGTCCGATGACGACACCGGAGCGGCCCTGTACGCCGCCTTCGCCGCGCTGCCCCTCGCCGTCGTGTGCCTGGCGCTGCTACGCCGGCACCGGACGCGCAACCGCGGCCGGACCGCCGCCGTGTGGACCGCGCTGGCCGTGGCCGCGGTGCCCGGCACGGTCCCCGCTGTCGTGGTCGGCGGGTTGCTCCTGGCCTTCGTGCCGAATCTCGTCTTCGACATCGACGGCAGCGGCTACTCCTTCGACGGGCTGTCGTACGTGCCCGGCACGGCGACGCTGTTGCTGCCGCTGGCCGCGCTGGCCGCGATCCGCATCGACGGCGCGCCCGGCCCGGCTCAGCCGCGCGATCCCGCACCCGGCCCGGTGCCCCGCGCGGAATCAGCGAGGACGCCTGTCGCCGGCCGGCACTAGATCGGGAACCGGCCCTGCCGCCAGCGCCAATGACGCCCGGCCTTCAGGTGGTCGACGATCGCGCGCTGTAGCGTGGTGCGGCGCGGCAACTTCTCGAGCGGCGTGCTGAGGGTACGGAACACGAACCGCAGCGCCTCCACGTCGGCGTCCAGCCCCTCCGGCTCCGCGTAGGGCTCCAGCTCGAACCGGCGCTGGAACCGGACGATGTTGGAGTCCTCGGGCAGATACTCCCGCAGCTGCGGGTCGAGCAGCCACGAGCCGCAGGAGAACGCCGTGTAACGCTCCTCGGGAAAGTGTCGGGGGAAGAACGCACGGGCATCGTCGAGCGACGCCGTGACCGCCTCCGGGGTCAGCGGGCCGGCCTCGGGAATGTGCAGGCCGATGGCGGTGTCACCGCGCTGGTACTGCAGCCGGCCCAGCTCGTAGAGGCTGCCGCGCGCGTGCAACGTCAGCCAGCTCTGCATGACCGGCCAGCCCTCGCCGTGCATCCGCCGGTCGATGGCGAGGTTGCGGCCCAGATCAGCGAGGGTGACCCGGGACACGGCTTCCGGGATCCCGTGCTCACGGTGGCAAGCCGTCACCACGTCCACCAGGGCCAGGTACGCGTACACGTAGAGATGCCGCCAGGCGGGGCCACGCTCGCGCGGCAGCACCGGGCCGGGCGCCAGCCAGCCGTGGCCCCCGAGGTCGGCGCGGACCAGCGCGATCGAGCGGTCGAGCAGCCACCGCAGCTCCGGCGTCCAGTGCGGAGAATCCGCGTCGGGCCAGCCCGCCATGATCTCGGCGGCGTCGTCGGGCCGTACCGCCAGCCGGTCGAGGATCGCGGGCGCGTCCGCCTTGGCGGGCAGCGGAGCCGACGGCCGGTCTCCGGCGAGCCGGAGCACACGATCGACGTCCTCGACCGGCACGGCGAGCCGGGAAGCGGTGTCGTCCAGATCCACGCGCCCGACCCTACCGCCGCCGGATAGGTACGCCTTGCCGACGCGAGCGGCGCCGCGGCGGACCACCGCGAAGAAGAGCGCGATGACGAAGGCGGACCGTTCCGCGAGCCGGCTGCGCTGCGGCAACAGAGCGATCAGCCAGGCCAGGGCCAGCGCGTAGAGCCCGATGGAGACGGTGGACTTGAACGGCTTCAGCCAGATCGCGGCGCCGGTGACCACCCGGTCGACGGCGAGCAGACCGACCGCTGTGACGACGGTGAGCACTGCCATGGCTGCCGCCGGCACCATCATGGGCCGGCTCCGGGAGCCCACGCTCGCCCGTACCGCCGTGCCGCCCGGTCGTCCGCGCGTCGCCGGATCCGCTGTGTCGTTCCCAGGAAGTGCCATGGCCCGAGCCTGACCGGCGGCCCGAGGCGAAGCGTCCGTAGGAGTTGCCTATTTCGTCGCGCGGGCCGGGCCAGGGGGTACAAACTGGCCCCGGCAACCGGCTGCGACCGTCACTACCGTTGCCGGACATGGATTTCCCTGTGGTCGCACGACTCATCGACGCCATCAACGCGCACGACCTGGACGCGCTCACCGCGACCTTCGCGGACGACTTCACCAGCACGTGGCCCGCTCATCCGGCCCGCGCGTTCAGCGGCCCCCAGCAGGTGCGCCGGAACTGGGAAGGCGTCTTCCGGCAGTTCCCGGACATCCACGTCTCGGTGACCGGAACGGCCGGAACGGCCGACGAGTTCTGGGGTGAGTTCCACTACGTGCGCCCGGGCGCCGCGGACATGCGCGGCGTGATCGTCATCAAGGTACGTGCGGACGAGATCGTCCAGTCGCGGTTCTACATGGAAGAAGTCGAGGAGACCGCCGTCGCACACCCCATGCCGGGCGTCACGGCCGGAAACTGACCCCGCTGGCACAATGACCGGGTGCCCTGGGACAGCTTCGCGACCGCTCTGCGCGGAATGCGTGAACGCGTCTCCCCCGAGTCCGCCGGCATCGCGCCCTCCCTGCCCCGCCCCCGCCGGGTCCCGGGCCTGCGCCGGGACGAGCTGGCCGGCCGGGCCGGGATCTCCGAGGAACACATTCGGCGCATGGAACAGGGCCGCCGCCGGCCGTCGCCGACCGTCGTCGACGCGCTGGCGGCGGCCCTGCGGCTGAGCGCCGACGAGCACCACCACCTGCGTACGCTCGCCGGATTCGCCCCGCCGGCGGGGCGCGCCGGCCTGGTGCCGCGGGAGATCACCCCCGCGGCGCGCCGGATGCTCGACCGGCTGACCGAGGTGCCGGCCTGCGTCTGCGACGCCACCTGGTCGGTGCTGGCCGGCAATGAGCGCTGGGACGCGTACGCGTGCCCGGCCGGCGCGGCCCAGGGCCGCGACCGCAACATGGCCTGGCGGGTCTTCACCGAGGCGTCCTCCGACGTCTTCCGTACGCCCGAGCACGTCGCCGCCGTCCGCACGTCGATGGTCGCGGGCCTGCGCACCGCCGCGCAGCGCTATCCGGCCGACCCGGAGCTGCGGTCCCTGATCAGCGACCTGTACGCCCGCGGCGGCGCGTTCACCCGGCTCTGGGACGGCCCGCCCGACCAGCCGGACGGCCTCGACCGGCTGGACGTCCCCGACGGGCACGGCGGACGGACGTCGTTCGACAAGGACGTGCTGACCCTGGCACCGGGTGACCTTCGACTCGTCGTCTTCACCCGGCCCTGAGCGACGCATGCTGGGTACGCTGTTGACCCATGAGCACCCTGGCCGGCCGCACGATCGCGGCCCTGCGCAACGAGCACGACACCCTCGCGGGCACCGTTGCCGCTCTCTCCGCCGAGCAGCTCACCGGCCCGTCCGGCGCCGCCGAATGGACCATCGCCGACGTCCTGTCCCACCTGGGCAGCGGCGCGGAGATCACGCTCGCTGCTCTCCGCGCGGCGCTGGGCGACGCGGAGGCGCCCGGCCCCGACTTCAACCAGAGCGTCTGGGACCGGTGGAACGCCATGAGCCCGCAGGACCAGGCCGCCGGCTGGGCCGGGTCCGACGCCGCGCTGCTCACGGCCCTCGAGGCCGTACCGCAGGATCGGCACGAGGACATCAGGGTGCCGATGGGCTTCCTGCCCGAGCCACTTCCGCTGGCGTCGTTCACTGCGATGCGGCTGAGTGAGGTGACCGCGCACGTGTGGGATGTCCGCGCCGGTGCCGACCCGGCGGCAACGCTGCCCGAGAGCTCCGCCGAGCTGCTGGCCGAGCACCTCAGCGGGGGGCTGAGCTTCCTGCTGGGCTTCATCGGCAAGCCCGCGGCGGCCCGCGAGCCCGCCGTCGTCGAGGTCGGCGGGACCCCGTACCGCATCGTCCTGGACGACAAGGTCCAGCTCACCACCGAGGCCCTGGCCCCGACCGCGACGTTCATCGGGCCGCTGGAGGCGGCGGTGCGACTGCTCTACGGGCGGTTGACCCCGGCGTTCACACCGGCCGGTATCGAGGTGAAGGGCAACACCACGCTCGACGAGCTGCGAGCCGCCTTCCCCGGCTTCTGAGCGTCGACCTGCTCACCGCGGTCGCCGACGACGAGCAACACACCCAATGGCCGGTCCGGGCGAGTGGCAGGGCGGTCAGTGGCGGCGGCTCGTGGTCAGCGCCGCCCACAATGCATCGACGACGATGACGATCGTCCAGATCCGGCCGGCGCCGTAGAGCCAGGACGGGCCGGCGCCGCTGTCGCCGTCGCGGTGGCCGGTCATCAGGTCGACGCCGCCGGTGGCCAGGTCGAGCAGCCAGGACTGATCGAGCAGCAGCAGTCCGACCTGGACCACCGCGTAGAGCGCCGCGTGCTCACCCAAGCGCCGCCAGGAAGATCTGGCGGGCTCCGGAGATCCGGCCGGCTCCGGAGGAAGGTCGGGCTCCGCCCTGGAGCCGAGCGCGGGCGCCGCGTCGTCCGAAGCGGCGGCGGGAAACGCCGGCGCGGGCCGCGCGGGTGGATGGCCGGGCCCCGCAGACGGCGCAGGCTCGTGGCCGGAATCAGCAGCCGCAGACGGCGCGTCGCCCGGCCCGGCAGCCGACGCGGGCGCAGCGCCCGGCCCGGGCGGCAGCGCGGAAGCGGGATCCGGGACCGGAGCCGGCGGGCGGTCGGCTACGCCCACTGCGCGCACCGACCACGGCACCAGCACCGCCCCGGACAGGATCACCCCGGCCGCCAGCAGGCAGGCCAGCGCCCACGGGCCCACGTCGAACAGCACGCCCGCCGCGAGCGCCCCCACCAGACCGCCGAGCAGCACCGCCGCCTCGTACGCCCCCATCCCGCGACCGACCCGCGCCCCGGACGCCTCGGCGATCACCGCCTGCTGGATCGGGATCACCGCGGCCCAGGCCGTCCCGCTCAGCACCCACAGGCCCGCGATCACCCACGGGTTCGGCGCCCAGGCCAGGCCGGCCGCGAAGGCGGCCGACGACACCGACGCGACGGCCAGCACGCGGGTGCGGCCGAACCGGACGACGAAGCGGTGCAGGTACTCCGGGAGCAGGCCCATCACGACGGCGCCGGGCAGGAAGACGTACGCGATCTGCATGATCCCGAGGTCGAAGTCGCGTTGCAGGTGCAGCAGGAGCAGCAGGGCCACGGCCGACTCGGCGGCCATCGTGAGCGCCACCGCCAGCAGCATCGGCCGGAGCCGGCGCAGCACGCTGCCGGGCAGCGGCGGAGCGGGCGGCACCGCACGGGCGGGTGCGGCCAGCAGCACCGCGGCCGCGATCACGCAGGCCGCGGCGCAGGCCAGGAAGACTGCCCGGAAGCCGGTCGCCGCGAGCACGGACAGGCCGGCGACGAACGCCACCCATGCGCCGGTCTCCTCGGCCGCGGTCAGGCGCGGGTACACCGCGCTGTCCTCGGTGAGGCGCTCGCCGGCCATGGCGCGTACCGCGACCCACAGCAGCGCTCCGCCCACGCCGCCGATCGCCGCGGCCGCGTACGCGATCGCGAGGCCGCCCGCCAGGGCGTAACCGGCGCAGGAGAGCGCGTAGAGCAGGGCGCCGGCGGCCGCGACCCGGCGCCGGTCGTACGCGTCGGCCAGGTGGCCCGCGACCGGCCGGGCCACCACGGAGACCGCCAGTTCGACCGCGACCAGCACACCGACCTGGGTCGCGCTCGCGCCGAGGGCCGCGCCCGCCCACAGCGGCAGCAGGAAGTCGAGCAGTTCGCGCGGGCCGTTGGCGAGCGCGGCGGACAGCATGGTCCGTGATTCGCGTACCCGCGCGGATGTGGTCTGCGGGTTGCCGGAGACGACCATGCGCAGGACGTTACGGACGCGCGGCGGGCTCGTCGTCGGCCAAAGGATGTAGCAGGCCGGATTCGCGGGCGAGGATCGCCGCCTGGACGCGGCTGCGCAGGCCGAGCTTGGTGAGGATCCGGCTCACGTGGGTCTTGGTGGTGGCCGCCGCCATGTTCAGGCGGTCGGCGATCTCGCGGTTCGACCGGCCGCGGCCGATCTCGGCGAGCACCTGGCGTTCCCGGTCCGTGAGGTCGCCGAGCGGCGTGGTGGCGGGCGCCGTCGGCGGGGCGAACGCGGTGATCACCCGGCGGGTCACCTCGGGCGCGATCAGGCCCTCGCCGCGGGCGACGACCCGGACGGCGTTGATCAGCGACTCCGCGTCGGTGTTCTTGAGCAGGAAACCGGCGGCTCCGGCGCGCAGTGCCCCGTACACGTACTCGTCGAGGTCGAACGTGGTCAGCACGAGCACGTCGGCCACGCCGGCCAGCGCGCGGGTCGCGGCGATTCCGTCCATCCTGGGCATCCGTACGTCCATCAGGACCACGTCGGGGCGCAGGTCGCGGACCATGCCGACGGCTTCCCGGCCGTCGGCCGCCTGGCCGACCACCTCCAGGTCGGGCGCGGATTCCAGGATCAGGACGAGACCGCCGCGCACCGCCTCGTTGTCGTCCACCACCAGCACCGTCGTCACGGGACCTCCCTCGCCGCGGGCAGGCTCACCCGTACCCGGAAATGCCCGTCGTCGGCGCCGGCGGCGAAGGTCCCGCCGAGCAGCGACGCGCGTTCCCGCATGCCGACCAGGCCGGCGCCCGAGCCTTCGGCCGGGTGGACCTCGGGCGCGCCGACCGGGTTGGTCACGGTGAGCAGCAGATCGTCCGCACCGTACGCGATCTCGAGCGTGACCTCGTCGCCGCCGTGCTTCACCGCGTTGGTCAGGCTCTCCTGCACGATCCGGTACGCGGCCATGTCCACCGCGATCGGCAGGTTCCGCGGCTCGCCGTCGACCACCGTCCGCACGTCCAGGCCGGTCTGCCCGATCCGTTCGGCCAGCGCGGGCACCCCGTCCAGGCCGACGTCGACGCCGGGCCGGGCGGTGTCGTCCATCCGCAGCACCCGGATCGACTCGCGCAGCTCGGCGAGCCCGCGCACGGCGTGCTCGCGGATCACACTGAGCGCCTGTTCGCGCCGCGCGTGGTCGTCCGCCGGGAGGGCGAGCGCCCCGGTGGCGTGGATGGCGACGACGCTGAGATGGTTGGCGACGACGTCGTGCAGCTCGCGGGCCATCCGGGTGCGCTCGGCGGCGACCGCCTGCCGGTCGTCGAGGGCGGCGAGCCGGGCGACCTGCTCGGCATGCCGGCGATCGGCGGCGCTGCGGTCGCGCCACTCGCGGACCGACAGCCCGGTGATCACCGGCACGATCAGGATCAGGGCCACCAGCACGCCGTTGACCGCGGCCGGCGCGGCGCCCCGCTCCAGCAGCAGCAGCACGGTCACCGCGACGGTGGCCATCGCGCCGCACCAGAGCAGGATGCGCGGCAGCCGGCGCGACCCGTACACGCCGGCGTCGTACAGCACCTGGGTGTAGATCAGCACGGTGGCCAGTGACGGCCCGAGCACCTGGTCGGTGAGTGCGGCGGCGGTGCCCAGCAGCACCCCGCCGACCGGCCGGGCCCGGGTGATCCCGGCGGCCACGGACGCGACGACCGCGGCCCCGAAGAGCTGCCACCGCAGCTCGGTGGGCCCGTCGTGCGCGCCCAGCGTGAGCACCGCGGCGCCGGCGATCGACGCCACGATGATCAGCAGATCACGCCTCATGACCACCCATTGCATCATCCGACGGCGACAGCTCACCACCGGCGGCGGGCCCGCCGTCATTGTCAGGATCGCCGGCGTACTGCCACCGGCACGAAGATCATGCCGGCTCCCAGCGCGATCAGAGCCGCGCCCCACCACGGCAGCGCCGGGATCAACAGCAGAGCGAAGAACACGAGGGGTACGAAGACGAGCGAGTCCAGCAGGACGTGGCGGGCTGACCACTGCCGCAGACGGGAGAAGGACAACGCGGCGACGCCGAAGATCAAGCCGTAGACGACGAACGCCAGCAGTCCCAGCCCCAGCCCGCGGCGGTCGGCCATCGTGGCGCCCAGCACCGCGGCGATCACGAGGGCACCGCTGACGCGGGCGACTTTCGCGACAGGGCCGGCCACGCCGACAGCATGTCAGGGCGATCACCCCCCGTCGAGCCGCCGGCTAAGGTGCCGGGTCGGCGACGGCCGCCTCGGAGAATGCCAGCCGTCCTGCCGGAGCCCCTCCCCCACGCCGGTCAGCGACACAGCGGCGACACCGATGACGATGCCGCCGCTGTGCGAAGAGGATCTCTAGCTGACGAAGGTGCGCCGCCGGCGGGCCCACCAGGCCAGGGCCGCACCCGCGACGATCAGCGCGAGGGCGAGCGCGAGCAGCGCGGGCACCGGGACGCTGTCGCCGGTGATCGGCAGGCCGCCGTCGTCGTCGCCACCCTGACCGCCGGCCTGCGGGTCCGCGGAGTCGTCGTCCGCCGGGGGCTTGGCTGCGCCGCTGGAGAAGTCGACGCCGCCCATCGTGTAGATGTAGACCTGCCCGTCGGTCAGCTGGTTCTCGTCCCAGAACTTCTTGCCCGGGTCGGTCCTGGGGTTCGGCCAGCAGCAGGCCTTCGCGGACTGGTCCCGCAAGACCGGACAGACGTGGGACTTCACTGTGGACTCCCTGGACCGCCTGGAGCAGCTGCTGCGGGCCCGGTTCACCGGCTGGGACGACCTGCCCGCGGCCGAGGAGCCCGCGGTCATGGTGCCCGGGTGGTATCTCGGCGAGGTGCTCAACCGCGCGTACGGCACTGCGTGGCACCGCAACCCGGTCGAGCCGGCCCGTCCCGACCGGCCGCGGACCCCGTTCGTCCAGCTCCCGCCGGATCCCGCGGCCGACGACGAGGACCGGGACGAGGACGACGCCCCACCGGTCTGCAACCCGTTCACCGAGATCCGCGGCCTGCTGGTCCGCGGACCGGACGACCACTTGCGGGACGCTGTCACCCGGTACGAACGGTAGGCGGCCCGGCCGCTTTCCTTCGAGTCCGGAGAAAGCCGAGACGACGGTTGCGCTGCGGTAAATCTCCGCTTTACCACATGGCATTGGATTGCGCCGAGGTCCCGGCTTAGCCTCGTCAGCGTGGCGGTTTCAGCCGCGCGACGTGCAGCCAAGGAGCTCATCGTGTTCTTCGAGATTCGTCGTGAAAAGGCGGCACCGGGCCGCGGCCAGGAATTGGCCCGGTGGATGGACGAGCAGGTCATTCCCGTGCACGAGGCCGGCGGAATGACAGTCGTCGGCGCTTTCACCGATACCGCGGACGAAGACGCTTTCGTCTGGATCCGTCAATTCCGCGACGAGGAAGAACGGGAAGAAGTCATCGCCCGGGTGCACCGGGATCCCGTCTTCGGATCCGAGATCAGGCCCCGGCTCGGGGAGATGCTGGCCGGTGCGGCGGAGACCGTCCGGCTGGTGCCGACTGCCCACTCCAAGCTCGCATGAGCCTGTCCATCGACACCGGTGTCGCCGTGCCGATGCGCGACGGCGTCGCCCTGGCGACCGACCTGTGGCGACCCGGCGGTACCGGTCCGTGGCCGGTCCTGCTCGCGCGCACGCCGTACGGCAGGACCTCGACCGCCCACCTCGGCAACCCGAAGCTGCCCGACATCCGGGTCCTCGTCGAGAACGGTTACCTGGTGGTCGTCCAGGATGTGCGGGGCACCGCGGATTCTCCGGGCCTGCTCGAACCGCACCGCTTCGACGGCAGCGACACCGTCGACACCCTAGCCTGGATCGCCGGGCAGCCGTGGTGCGACGGGACCGTGGGAATGTGGGGCGCCTCGTACATGGGCTTCGCGCAGTGGCAGGCGGCAGCGCAGGCGCCGCCGGTGCTGCGCGCGATCGCTCCCCTGATGACCACGGCCGACCCGTACGCGGCCTGGCACTCGGCCCAGGGTGCGGTGGCGCAGAGCACGTTGCTCAACTGGTCGGCCCGCATGGCACTGGCCAATCTGGCGCGCCCGGAGAGCACCGGCCCGTCGGACGCCCAGGACGCAGCGGAGATCCGGGCCGCGCTGGACGACGTCGACAAGCTGATCAGCGGTCACAGCGCCATCGTCCGGGGCCTGCCCTGGCTCGGTGAGATGCTCGCCCATCCCGACTACGACGTGTACTGGAGGCAACTGTCCGCATTGGACCGGAGCGCGGCGATCACCGTCCCGGCGTTCAACCTGACCGGCTGGTACGACGTGTTCGCGCGAGAGGTTGTCCGGTCGTACACCACCATGCGCCGTAGCGGTGGCAGTTCGGCGGCCCGGGAGGGACAGCGACTGGTCATCGGCCCGTGGGGGCACGGCGACGGTGCCGACCTCGGAGTCTTCCCGGACCGTTCGTTCGGGCTCGCCGGATCCGTCAAGGCGGCGGCGGTCACGAGCGCGCATCTGCGGTTCTTCGACCGGTACGTGAAAGGCCACGACGACGTCGACACCGGGGCGCGGGTCCGCATCTTCGTCATGGGCCTCGATCAGTGGCGCGACGAGGACGACTGGCCCCTGCCCGACACCCGGTACGAGGACCACTTCCTGCACAGCGCCGGACGGGCCAACGGTTCGCAGGGCGACGGACGGCTGCACCCGGCCCCGGCAGCCGACGAGTTCAGCGACTCGTTCTCCTACGATCCGCTGCGCCCGGTCCCGACCGTGGGCGGAGCGACCCTCGGCGCCGGCGGACTCGCCGGCCCGGCCGACCAGGCGGACGTCGAACGTCGGGACGACGTGCTCTGCTACACCAGCGAATCGCTCGAGACGCCGCTGGAGGTCACCGGCCACGTCGCCCTCACCGTGCACGTGTCCTCGACCGCGGTCGACACCGACGTCACCGGCAAGCTTGTCGACGTCTTCCCCGACGGCCGCGCGATCATCCTCTGCGAGGGCAGCTGCCGGATGCGGTACCGGAGCTCGTTGAGCCGGCCGCAGCCGCTGGTGCCCGGCGAGATCGCCGAGGCGACAGTCGAGCTGGGCGTGACCTCCAACGTCTTCCTCCCCGGGCACCGCATCCGGCTCGAGGTCTCCAGCAGCGACTTCCCGCGATACGACCGCAACCTCACCACCGGGGTCGAGGTCGCGGTCAACCGGATCTTCCACGGACCGGAGCATCCCAGCCGGCTGACGTTGCCGGTGATCGCGAGGAACCCGTGAGCCCGCAGCGCGTCGAGGCGGACCTGCTGATCCCCGGCCGTGGTGACCCCGTCCACGACGGTGTCGTCGTGATGGACGGCCCGGTCATCACCTACGCGGGTCCGCGCGACGGTGCTCCGGCCGATGCCCCGGGGACCGAGCCGGTCCGGGCCCGTACGGTCATGCCGGGGATGTGGGATTGCCACACCCATCTCAACGGCGGCCGCCCGGGCACCTTCGATTTCGCCCAGCTGGTGCAGGAGCATCCCGCGACCCGCGCGGCCCGGGGTGCACAGAGCCTGCGCCGCGCCCTCGACGCGGGCGTCACGAGCATCCGGGAGCTCGGCGGGATGGGGTTGCATCTGGCCCCGGTGGTCAGCGAGGGGTTCGTGCCGGGCCCGGCGATCTACGCGGCGGGCTCGGTGCTGTCCGCCACCGGCGGCCACGGCGACATCCATACCCTGCCTACGGCATGGGTGCACGACTGCGGCCGCGCGGGCGCCGGCTTCCGGCTGGCGGACGGCGAGGCCGAGTGCGCCAAAGCGGTACGCGAGCAGCTGCGCCACAACGCCCGGATCATCAAGGTGTGCGCGTCCGGCGGCGTGCTCAGCGTCATCGACGACCCGATCCATCAGGAGCTGACGGTCCGGGAGCTGCGCACCGTCGTGGAGGTGGCCGGGCTGGCCGAACGCAGCGTCGCCGCGCACTGCCACGGCAAACCCGGGATCATGGCCGCGCTGGAGGCCGGCGTGCTGACCATCGAGCACGGCAGTTACCTCGACGACGAGGCCTGCGAGGCGATGACGGAGGCCGGGGCGATTCTCGTGCCCACCCTGACGATCGTGCAGGAGTTGCTGGACAGCGAGCAGCTCCCCCCGTACGCGCTCCGCAAGCTGCGGGGAATCGCCCGGCTCCACCGGGACAACATCGCCCGGGCCCACCGGGCCGGGGTACGGATCGCGCTGGGCTCGGACATCCAGAGCACCGGAGACGCTCCCGCCGCCTGGGGACGCCACGGGCGCGAAGCGGCGCTGCTCCACGAGATCGGCATGGAGCCGCTGGAGGTGATCGAGGCCGCCACCGCCAACGGCCCGGCCACCCTGGGCCGGCAGGCACCCCGCTCCGGACAGCTGCGGCCCGGCTACGACGCCGACGTCGTGATCGTCGACGGCAATCCGCTGCGCGACATCTCCCTGCTCGCCGACCCGTCCAGGATCACGGCGGTCTGGCGGGCCGGCATCCTGGTGAAGGGCCGACCGACAAAGTGGATCCCGAACGCATCCTGCTGCTGATCGTCGCCGGCGTGCTCGCGGGCGGGGTGAACGCACTGGCCGGCGGCGGCTCGCTCATCACGTTCCCTGCTCTGCTCATGACCGGCCTGCCCCCGGTCGAGGCGAACGTCACGAACTCCGTCTCGGTCTTTCCCGGCTACCTGTCCAGCGTGCTGGGCAGCCGGGCCGATCTGGCCGGTCAGCGGCACCGGATCCCGTGGGTGCTGCCCGCGTGCGTCGCCGGCTCCGCCGCCGGCTGTGCGCTGCTGCTGCTCACGCCCGCCCGCGCGTTCGAGCTCATCGTGCCGTTCCTGGTGCTGGCCGCGGCCGCGGCGCTGTTCTTCCAGGACCGGCTGCGCGGCATGGTCGGTCATCCGCGCTCGCTCGGCCCGCGCCGCCAGGCGATCACCCTGCAGATCGTCGTCTTCGCCGGCGCGGTCTACGGCGGTTACTTCGGCGCCGCGATGGGCGTCATGTACGTGGCCGCCCTCGCCCTGGTCCTCGACGAGACACTGAACCGCCTCAACGCCGGAAAGAACGTCCTCTCCGCCACCGTGGGCGCGGTCACCCTGCTGACGTTCGCGCTCTTCGGCCCGGTCGACTGGCTGGTCGTCCTGATTCTGGCGCCGTCGACGGTCATCGGCGGCTACGCGGGTGCGCTGCTGGCCCGGCGCCTGCCCACGCGCATTCTGAAGGCACTCATCGTCACTTTCGGCACCGCCATCGGCCTGGTCCTGCTGGCCCGGGCCCTCACCTGATCGATTGCGTCGCGGTAAATCATTGCTTCACCATTTCGCATTGGCTATTGCCCGGCATGTTTCTTAGCGTATTCACACGATGAACATCACGCCGCTGGAGTACCTGCACATTGCCGGAGTCGTCGCCGCTCTGGCCCACGCCCAGGACGACAAGGACTGGGCCCGTTTCCGGGAACTGTTCGCCGACCGGGTGACGCTGGATCAGTCCGGGCAGTCCGGCGCACCGGCCGAGGACCTGACGGCCGGTGAGCTGACCGCGAAGGCCCGCACCGTGCTGGAGGGATTCGCCAGCACGCACCATGCGAGCTCCAACCTGCTCGTGGACGCGACGAGCGCGGGCGTGACCTGCCGGGCGCACATGGTCGCGTATCACCACCTGCCGGTGCCGGGCGTCGACTTCTGCGTCATGCGGGGTTACTGGCGCCTGGAAATGATCCGGACGCCGCAGCAGCGGTGGCTGATCCGGCGCTGGGCCGTGGTGCGCACCGCGCCCTGGGAGGGCAACCCCGATCTGTACCGCATAGCCAGCAAGGGAAAGCACCGCGTCGTACCAGAGAATGCGAAGGGATCGACCACATGAGGGCAATCATCGCCGGCGGCGGAATCGTCGGGCTCACCAGCGCGATCGTGCTGCGGGCGGCGGGAATCGACGCCGTGGTGCACGAGCAGGCACCCGAGATCCGCGCCGCGGGCGCCGGGCTCGGGTTGTGGGCCAACGCGCTGGCCGTCTTCGACGAGCTCGGGCTCGGCGAGCAGCTCGCCGCCATCGGCCGGCCGGCCGAGATGTACTTCCGGGATCCGGCCGGCCGGCTCATCGACCCGCCCGGGTTCTCCGCCGACGACCACCGCTACCTGCTGGTGAACCGCCCGAAGCTCAACGCGTTGCTCGCCGACGCGGTGGGCCACGACAACATCCGTCTGAACTCGCGCCTCGCCGGCTACGACGAGACCGACGCCGGCGTGACGGCCCACTTCGACGACCGGACCTCCGCCGAGGCGGACCTGCTCATCGGGGCCGACGGCGCCTACTCGGTCGTCCGGTCCCTGCTGGTGCCCGGCAGCGACGCGATCGAGCACAAGGGACACCACGCCTGGCGTTCGGTCGTCCCACCGCCGCCCGGGGTCACCATCGACGGCAGCGTCATCGTGCTGGGCGAGCAGCGCACCCGTGGCGGGTACGTGCCCACCGCCGACGGCACCGTGTACTGGCTGGTCAATCAGTTCGACGCGGATCCGCTGGAGGGTACGCCGAAGCAACAGGCCCTGGAGCGGGCCCGGTTCCTCGATACGACGGGCTGGAACCCGGCCATGCTCGCCCTGATCGAGTCGAGCCCGGACGCCAAGATCCTGCACAACCAGATCATGCTCGTGCCACCGTTGTCCCAGTGGGTCTCGCGCCGTGTCGCCCTGGTCGGCGATGCCGCACACGCGCTGTCTCCGCACATCACCGCCGGTGCGTCGCTGGGCGTGGAGGACCCGCTGGTGCTCGCCCGGTTGCTCACCTCGGCCCCGTCGGTGCCGGAGGCGCTCGCCGCGTACCAGCGGGACCGGCTGCCGCATTACGCCCGGGTCAACGAGCTGTCCAGCAAGGTGGAGAACGCGGCGACCCCGGACGAGTTCGCCACCGGCTACGTGGCCTTCACCCACTGGATGCTCAACCGGTAGCGGCCGGCACCCGGCAGATCTCCACCAGGGCGGCCCGGACCTGCTCGCGGAGCCAGGCGTGGGCGGCGTCCGAGTCGTTACGCTGGTGCCAGGTGCAGTTGATCGGGGCCGCCGGCACCGGCAGCGGCAGCGGCCGCGTGATCAGACCGAGGCTGTCGACGATCGGCCGGCTGATGAGCGCGGTGGTGGTGACCAGCATGTCGCTGCAGCCGGCTATCCGCAGGGCCATCGTGAGACTCGCGACGGTGGCGACGACCCGGCGGCGCAGCCCTTCGGCGGCGAGCAGGTCGTCGATCGGGTCGGTCAGCCGGCCCCGCCGGGAGACGAGCACGTGCTGCTCGGCCGCGTACGAGAACAGGTCGAGGCTCTTGCCGCACGGATGATCCGGCCGCATCGCCACAGTCAGGGAGTCGTGGCCGAGCGTCTCGGAGCGGAACTCGGACAGGCTCGGGCGGCCGGTGCCGAGTTCCAGGTCCACGTGGCCCTGCCGCAGACCGCCGGTGTCGACGGTGCTCTCGCCCAGGATCCGCAGCCGTACGTGGGGCGCCTGGGCGTGGATCCCGGCGACCAGCACGGGCGCCAGCGAGGTGGCCAGCGCGTCGTTGCACTGGATGGTGAAGATCCGGTCCAGGGTCGCCGGTTCCACCTCGCGGCGGGGGATCAGCACGTCATGGGCCTGGCGGATCAGCCGGCGCACGTCGTCGCGGATCGCCAGCGCGTACGGCGTGGGCGTCATCGAGCGGCCGGTGCGCACCAGGATGTCGTCGCCGGTGAGCTTGCGGAGCCGGCCGAGCGTCCGGCTGACCGCCGGTGAGGACAGGTGCAGCCGCTCCGCCGCGCCCATCACGCTGCGCTCGGAGAGCAGGGCGTCCAGCGAGGTGAGCAGATTCAGATCTACGGGCATGCCCCGACGCTAAGACAGTCCCGTGATTATCACGAATGCATCTTTGGTATCGAGCCATTCCACCTGTGATAATCCGACGATGGAAATGCTGGACATGAACCTGATGGTGGCGCTCGACGCGCTCCTGACGGAGAACAGCGTCACCGCCGCCGCGGCCCGGCTGCACACCTCACCGCCGGCCATGAGCAGGTCCCTGGCCCGGCTGCGCCGCCTGCTGGGCGACCCCCTGCTGGTCCGCGCCGGGCGCGACATGGTGCCCACCCGCCGCGCGCTCGAACTGCGCGGTGAGGTGCACGACGTGATGCGGCGGGCCAGGATGGTCTTCGAGCCCTCGCCGACGTCCGATCCGGCGCACACGGTGCGCGTCTTCGACCTGCGCATGTCCGACATCTTCTCGATGAGTGTGACCGCGCAGCTCATCACCGACGTCCGGGCGCAGGCACCGGGCATCACCCTGCGGCTGCGTCCGGAGGGCAGCGATGACACCGGGATGCGCGACGGCCTGATCGACCTCGACGTCGGCATCCTCGGCCGGCACGACCCCGAGGTGCACAGCGAGCCGTTGTTCACCGAGACGCTGGTCGGGGTCGTCCGGCCGGAGCATCCGTTGGCCCGCAAGGCGAAGGTGACCGTCAGGCAGTTCGCCGCGGCCGACCACGTCGGCGTCTCCCGCCGGGGCCGGCGTCGCGGACCGATCGACGACCGCCTCGACGAGCTCGGGCTCACCCGCGACGTCGTGGCCGTGGTGCCGACCTACGCGGCGTCGCTGTTCCTGGCCCGGGCCACTGACGTCGTCTGCATCGCGCCCGCGCGCGCCGGGCGCGACACCGTCACCGCGCTCGGGCTGCACACCTTCGAACTGCCGCTGAGCCTGCCGACTCCGACGATCGGGATGGCCTGGCATCCCCGCAACGACAGCGACCGTACCCACCAGTGGCTCCGCGACCGCATCCGCCGGGTCATCGCTCCGGGACGTCCGTGACTGCGTTGCGGCGCATGTGCAGGCGGCGGATCAGCTCGATCGCACCGGACAGGATGAGCGCCAGCCCCAGTCCCACCCCGAAGGCCAGCAGTGCGTTGTCCTGGAAGAGAACGCCGCCGACGTAGCCGGTCAGCACGGTGTAGGCACTCCAGGCGGTGCCCCCGATGATCGTGAACAGGACGTAGTTCCGGTAGTTGTACCGGACCGTTCCCGAGGTGATGGTCACGAGGTAGCGCCCGACCGGGATGAACCTGGTGCTCACGAGGATGAACCCGCCGCGGGTGTGCAGGTGCCGGCTGATCCAGTTGTGCGTGGCCCGCCGTTTGGAGCCCGGCGGCAGGCGCTTCTCCAGCACGAAACTCAACCGCCGGCCGAACGCGTACGGGATCTGGTCGCCCAGAAAGGCGCCGAGGGCGGTGGCGGCGATGACCAGCGCCAGGTTGGTGACTCCCGTGGCGGCGAACACGCCGGCGATGATGATGACCGGTTCGCTGGGGATCAGCGGCAGGAACGAGTCGAGCAGCGACACCGAGATCAGAATCAGATACAGCCAGTGGGACGCTGCCAGCGACTCGGTGAGTCCGACCCAGTCGATCACGGCGTTCTCCCTCATCCGGCGTGGATTTCCACCTCGCCGTCTGAAGGTAGGAAGGAACTGCCGTTATCACCAGTGCATAGATGGTAGGGAGTCATTGCGCCTGCCGGAATCCGAACTGCTCGGGAAAGGTCCAGCCGAAGCGCAGGGCGGCCGGCCGAACAGTCCCATGACGACCGCGAGCCGGCGAGCCCGATCACGATGACGCCGAGCACGTCGATGCGGCGATGCCTCTCCCCCGCCGCGAACAGGGCGCCCTGCAGGCCGCCGAGTCCCGCGGCGAGGAGTTCGATCCACAGCGCCACCGGGAAAGACGTGACGGACACGCGGTCACCCTCCGGGCAGCTCGACAGGCCGGCTCACGAGGCGTTCTGCGCGGCGGTGACGATCACGTCGGCGACGACGCCGGCCCGGGTCACGTACAGGGCGTGGCTGGCCGGGACGTCGGTGATCTGCGCGCCGGCCCGCTTGGCCATGTGCTGCAACATGGCCCGGTCGAACGACTTGTCGTCCGTGGCGATGACCGCCCAGGTCGGCTTGTCGCGCCAGGCGCATACTGGGCACAATATGTTGCATGCCGATTCCCTCGGGTGGCCCCGCCGTCGACCGCTCACTGCTGCGCGACGATGTCTTGTGGCGCCTGCGCGACGCCATCGTCGACGGCACCTTCACCCCCGGCGAGCAGCTCAAAGACGGCGAGCTGGCGGAATGGCTGGGAGTGAGCCGGACGCCGGTGCGCGAAGCGCTGCTGCGCCTCGGGAGCAGCGGTCTGGTGGTGGCCCTGCCGGGCCGATCGACCCGGGTCAGCACCATCGACGCGCCGGCCGTGCGGGATGCCCGCGACGTCATCGCGGCGATGCACGAGCTGGCCGTGCGCCAGACGACGGGCCGGCTCGGCGCGGAAGACATCAACCGCATGCGGGACGCCAACCGCCGCTTCGCCGAGGCGGTGGAGGCCGGTGACATCGGCGCGGCCCTGGACGCCGACGAGGAGATCCACCGGATCCCGGTCACCGCGCTGGGCAATCACGCTGTCGAGACCGTGCTCGACCAGTTCGATCCCCTCGTACGCCGGGCCGAGCGGTTGCGCTTCAGCGGCGACGGGCACGCGTCCGTCGAACTGCACTCGCAGCTGATCGAACTGATCGCGGCCGGAGACGTGCAGGCAGCCGCGTCCGTGGCCTTCGACATGTGGCACACCCTGCCGGCCGAGGACGGTACCGACGCGGATCCCGCCCGCCCCCCGCTATGAGACCGTGGCCGGACCCCGGCGGACGCCGAGGACACCGGGCAGGCCGGCCACCTCTGCTTCCAGGCCGGAGAACACTCCGGGGCTGGAGATGTCCACCTGCCAGAAGTACGGCAACGACACGCCGGCACCGTCGGCCAGGCGACCCCCGGCGCAGTACGCGTCGCCGTACTCCGGAGCAGTGGGGTCGTAGTAGAAGTTGAACGCCGACGTCCCCCACACGCGCGCGATCGCCGCCTGAACGATGTTGCGCTGGTCGGGCGTGGTGTCCTGCCGGATGAAGACGTGAACCGTCATGGCCAGGCGGGTCTGATCGGCCGGCAGCTCCGCCGGCACCCCGGACGGCCGGCACTCCGCCGGGCCGGGCGGCGACGCGGGGCCCCGGTGCGACCAGAGCACCCCGGCGGCGCCGGCCAGCACGACCGCCAGGGTCGCTGCGGTCGTCCGGCCGCTGAGGCGCGGACCGCTCAGCGCCGCGATCGCCAGCGACGGCAACGCGGCGATGCCGGCGTACCCGGCCGGGCCGACCAGGCGGAACAGGGTGACGAACAGGGTTTCGCTCCACGGCCGGTCCGGCTGGATCGACCACATCGCCAGGATCAGCACCACCAGCGGGACCAGCAGAACCACCGGCCACGCCAGCGTCCCGGCGGCGAAGGCCATAGCGCTGCGCGGAGCTGTCCGGCGGCTCGCCCACCCCACCAGGAGCCAGCCGCCGAGGGCACCGAGCAGCCCACCGGCCACGGTGAGCGCCCAGAGCCAGGCCGGCGCGGCGCGCGTCAGGGTGAAGCTGGCCGCGCCGTCGTTGTCCCAGGCCGCACGGTTGCTCCAGACCGTGTTCCGGAAGGCCAGCACGAGGCCGTCGTGGCTGGCCAGGAAGGCCGTGGAGCGCGTCGGCGTGATCGCGTCGGGCTCCGAGTCGGTCGCCGTGACGTCGCCGTGCAGGCGCCAGCCGGCCGCCAGGAGCCGGTCGCGGGCGGCGGCCGTGAACACGTCGAGGTCGCGGGTGGCCGCGGTGTGCTCGACCCAGTAGTCGGCGAAACCGAAGCGGATGTTCTCCCCGTCGGACGAGTCGACGATCAGGGGCGCGTCCCCGCCGCCGTACGCGGTCATCCCGGGAAACACGGTCCTCTTCAGTGCGTCGGCCTGCGCGCCGCCGGGCAGGGCGGGCACCCATTGCCAGCCCACCCGGGCGGCGACGGCCGCACCGGCCAGTCCCCCGATCAGGGCCACCAGGGTGGCGAGCACCACGACCGCCCGGCCACCGGGACGGCCGAGCCGGGCCCGCAGGCCGTGGCGCAGCAGGTTGACCACCTCTCGCGGGGCCGGGCGGGCGCGGCCGGGCGGGGCACACTCCAGCAGCGTGTCGATGAGCTCCTGACGGCGTGGCCCCGGCGGGTAGGCCCCCGCCCAGCGCCGATACCGCCGTTCCAGCGGCGACGTCACGGCAACGCCGGACGGGCAGTGACCGGTCCCGGCGCCGGGGGCACGGGGAGTATCCGGGAGGTGGGTCCGCGCATCCATGCCGCCATGGACAGCAATATAGAGATGATCTGAGTATGGGCGCAAGATGACCGTGGTGGCGGTCGCGGGGTCAGCGCGCCGTTTCCCGCAGGCTCGCGCCGTACCGGTCGGACGCCCGGTGCACGACCTGCGGCCGTTGCTCCTCGTCCGCCCAGACCTGGATGAGGTAGTGCTCCACCGGCATGTCCGCCGTTCCGTCCACCCGGGTGTCCCGGCCCCGGGCGTGCACGCGACACCGGTACCAGGAGCGTGCGCGGCCGGTGAGCGCCGGCAGTCCGGGCGCCTCGTCCTCGAAGGAGCGGACGCTCAGAGCGGCGCGCAGGCCGGGCGTGATCCCCTCAGAGCTGACCGAGATCGACCTCGACGTGGAACGGCACGGCCACCTTCACGACGCCGGTGAAGACTTCGTTGTCCCGGTAGCGGCCAGTCGCCGGGTCGAGAACGTACGTGTAGACGATCGGTGCGCCGGTGGGGGCCTGCTCGACGCGCCAGTAGAACTGAATGCCGGCCTTCGCGTACTGATCGGCTTTGACGATCCGGTCGGTCGTCTCCGACCCGGGTGAGACCACCTCGATCACCAGGAGCACATGCTCAGGTCGAGTCGGCGTGATATCGATGGTTTCCGCCCGGTACACCGTCACGTCGGGACGACGGTTGTTCAGGGGCACGTCCTGGAGCCGCACATCGAAGTCGGTGTCAGCGTTCCAGTCCGGTCCCGCGGCACCATCCAAGGCGTTCGCCAGCAGCCGGGCCAGGCGGTTATGCCGCTTGGACGCACTCGGACTCACCAGGACCATCCCATCCACGATCTCGATGCCCGCACACTGCTCTGCTGTCCATTCCGCGTACTGCTCGGCCGTGACCTGCTCATGCATCCAGGCCGGCGCGACCATCTCGGCAGTCATACACACCTCCTGGAACGGGCTGGGCTACCGGATTCAAGATACCGTGACCCTGGCGACAAGCAGCCCGTCGGAGCCCGCCCGGCGTCGCCGGAGACCCGTACCGCCGACGACGAGGATCGTGATGACCCGTACCGATGACGATGTTGCCCTCGATGCGGCGCTGGACCCGCTGGTTCTCGCGCTGGACATCGGGTCCACCGCCACCCGGGGCGGTGTGCACGACGCGTCGGGCCGGCGGGTTCACGGCCTGCAGCACAAGGTGGAGCACGCCTTCACGGTCGCCCCCGACGGCACCTCGGTCATCGACCCGGACCAGGTGACCGCCGAGGTCGAGCAGGTTCTCGACGCGGTCACCGGCGATCCCCGGCTGGGGACCCGCATCACCGGCGTCGCGATGGACACCTTCGCCGCCTCGCTGATCGCCGTCGACGCGGCCGGACGCGCGCTCACCCCGTGCCTGACCTACGCCGACTCCCGCAGCGCCGACGCGGTCACGGCGCTGCGCGAGGAGCTCGACGAGCACGCGCTGCAGCAGCGCACCGGCACCCGCCTGCACACCAGCTACCACGCCCCGCGCCTGCGCCGGTTCGCGGCCACGGACCCGCGCGTCGCCGCCGGAGCCGCGGCCTGGTGGTCCCTGGGCGAGTACGTCCTGGCCCGGCTGATCGGGCTCCCGCTGGCCGGGACCTCCACGGTGGCGTGGACCGGCCTGCTGGACCGGCGCACCGGCGAGCTCGACCCCGAGTTGCTGCGCGCCGTGGGTGCGAGCCCCGAGCAGTTCTCACCGCCCCGGGACATGACCGAGCCGGTGCCTGCGGCCGCCCCGGTGCGCCGGCCCGCCCTCGCCCGCGCCGTGTGGTTTCCGGTCATCACCGACGGCTTCGCCAGCAACATCGGGTCGGGGGCGACCGACGCGACCGTGCTCACCGCGGCTACCGCCACCAGCGGGGCGCTGCGGGTGCTAGTCGACGGCCCGGCCGATCCTCTGCCGTTCGGGCTGTGGAATTACCGGGTCGACGCGGGACGGACACTGCTCGGCGGGGCGATCAACGACGTCGGGCGCGCCGTCAGCTGGGCGCAGAGCACGTTGCGCCTCAGCCCGGAGCTCGCAGCCGGCCTGACCGCGCCACCGAGCGATGCCACGCCGCTGGTGCTGCCGTACCTCACCGGTGAGCGCGCGCCCGGCTGGGTCGGCGGCGCACGCGCCGTGTTCGGCGGGGTGTCGGCGGCCACGGACGCCGACACCGTCTTCCGCGGGATCGTCGAGGGCGTGGCCATGACGTACGCGCGCGTCGCCGACGAGCTGCACCCGGCCGCGCCGCGGGTCCTGGAGGTGGCGGCGGCCGGCCGGGTCAGCAACGACCAGCCCGCGTGGCTGCAGATCCTCGCCGACGTCCTCGGCCGGCCGGTCACGCACGTGACCCGGCGGCGCGCCACTCAGCGCGGCACGGCGCTGCTCGCCCTCGACGTGCTGGCTCCGGACGTCCCGCGCGCGCCCCGGGCCACCGGCGCGACGTACGAGCCCCGGCCCGCGCACGTCGAGCACTACGCGCAACGCCGCGCGCGGTTCGCCGAGGTGTACGACGCCCTCGTGCGCGGCTGATCCACGACGTGAGTCAGCCGCGGACCGCCCGGGCCAGCTCGGCCGCGCCGGCGCGCAGCTGGGACTCCGCCATCTGCGAATAGCCCAGGATCAGGGTCGGTGGGTAGCGGCCGGCGGACCGGTAGTCGGCCATGGAGGCCAGGGCGATGCCGCGGGCCCGGGCCGCGGCGGTGACCCGGGCCTCGTCGGCGGACGGCGGCAGTTCGACGGTGACGTGCAGGCCCGCGGCGATCCCCCGGATGGTTGCTTCCGGCAGCGCCGAGGCCAGGGCCGCCACCAGGGCGTCGCGGCGCCGGCGGTAGCGCAGCCGCATTCTGCGCAGATGCCGGTCCAGGTGGCCGCGCTCCAGGAAGTGGGCGAAGGCGAGCTGTTCGATACGCGCGGTGCCCTGGTCGTGCAGCAGCCTCTCCTCACGGACGGTGTCCAGCAGGGACGGCGGGAGGACCATCCAGCCCAGGCGCAGCGCGGGCGCCAGGACCTTGCTGGCCGTTCCGGCGTACACCACATGGTTCTGATCGAGGCCCTGCAGCGCTCCCACCGCGGGCCGGTCGTAGCGGTACTCGGCGTCGTAGTCGTCCTCGACGGCGATCGCGCCGCGGGCGCGGAGCCAGGCGACCAGGGCGGTCCGGCGGTCCGGGGCCAGCACGACGCCGGTCGGGTGCTGGTGCGCCGGGGTCAGGACGACCGCGTCGACGTCCGCCGCCGGGAGCAGATCAACCCGGAGCCCCAGACCGTCCACCGGTACGCGCACAGCCTCCAGCCCCGCCCGCGCGGCGATCTGCCCCTCCTCGGCGCTGCTGGGATCCTCCAGGGCGATCCGCCGGGCACCGCGCGCCGCCAGGGCCCGGCAGATCATCCCGAGACCGTGCAGGTAGCCGTTCGTGACGACGATCCGGTCGCCCCCGGCCACCACACCCCGCACCCGCCCCAGGTAGCCGGCCAGGCCGTCGCGCAGCTCGGTCATCCCGAAGGCGTCGCCGTATCCCAGGTCGGCGGCGGTGATGTCGGAGACCGCGTCGCGCAGGCATCGGGCCCACTCCACGCGGGGGAACGACGAGACGTCCGGCCGGGCCGGCATGAAGTCGAACCGCGGTGGCGCCGCCCCGGACACCGCCGGCGGCGCGCAGACCGACGACGGGAAGGGCCCGTCGGCCACCCGCGGCCGGGCGCCCTGCCGCAGCGCCAGGTAACCCTCGGCCGCCAGCTGGGCGTACGCGTCCACGGCGACCTTGCGGGAGACACCGAGCTGGGCGGCCAGTTCGCGGGTGGACGGTACGGGGGTGCCGGCGCGCAGGCTGCCCTCCCGGACGGCGTTCCGGAAGCCGCTCTGGATCTGCGCGCTCAGGGTGCCCGGCCGGTCCCTGGCTACGGTCAGCAGAAAGTCCACTGGTCCCCTTTTCCGCGGCAGCACTGGCTCTGTTGTTTGTACCAGTGCCGGACGACCGTGGACGCATGCTCTTCTCCACGTCGGTGATCGCCCGCCTCCCGCTCGCCGCCTTCAGCATCGGGATGCTCGTGCACGTCGAGCACCTGACCGGGTCGTACGCCTCGGCCGGCGCCGCTGCCGGCGCTCTCGCCGTCGCCCAGGGGGCCGGTGGCCCGCTGCTCGGCCGGCTCGTCGACCGCCGCGGCCAGACGGTGGTGCTGCTCGGCTCGGCCCTGACCTGCGGGGCCGCCCTGGCCGGCGTCGCCGCCGCACCGGCCGGTACGCCGCTGCCGCTGCTGATCGTCCTGGCCGCGGTCGTCGGCTTCGCCACGCCGCCGATCGGCGCCTGCATGCGCACCCTCATACCGTCGCTCCGGGCGGACTCCCGGCGGGCGTACGCGGTGGACGCCGCCGCCACCGAGCTGACCTGGGTCGCCGGGCCACCGCTGGCGCTGGGGACGGGCGCCCTCTTCGGCACCGGTACGGCCCTGCTCGCCGCCGGCGCCGTACTCGCCGGAGCAACCGTTCTCTTCGCCTTCTCCCCCGCCTCCCGCAGGTGGCGCCCGGCCGGCACCCGCCGCTCCACGGGCAGCGCGCTCGCCGCCCCGGCCCTGCGCACGTTGGTGGTCGTGCTCGCCGGAGTGGGCGTCCTGTTCGGGGCTACCGAGGTGGCGGTCGCCGCCTCGGCCGGGCCGGCCGCTGGTCTGCTGCTGGGTCTGTGGGGCGTCGGATCGCTGACCGGTGGGGTCGTCGCGGCCCGGCTCGGCGGCGGCGCGAGCACCGGCCGCGGCCTGGCCCTGCTGATCGCCGCATCAGGTCTGAGCCACCTGGTACTGGTCACGGTGGCGGCACATCCGGCCGGGGCCGCTGTCGCGATCGTCGTGGCGGGCTCGACGATCGCGCCGATCCTGGCCAGCTGCTACGCCATGGTCGACGACGCGGCCCCGGCCGGCACGGTGACCGAGGCGTTCGCCTGGCTGGCCACCGCCACCGCGGTCGGCACCGCGATCGGCGCCGCGACCGGTGGTCTGCTGGCCGACACCGCCGGTCCCGCCTCCGGTTTCATCCTGGCCGGTGCCGCCGCCCTGGCCGCCTCGGCCGTCGCGCTCCTCCTGACCGGAGGCCGTCATGTCCCCCGTGCCGATCTCCAGCAGCCTGACGCCGCGATGGTCAGCTGAGCAGCTCCCATTCGGCCAGCTGGGTCTCGGCCGCGCCGTGGTTGGCCGTGATCTGCAAGCGGTAGCGGGGGTAGGCGGTGGTGTTGGCGATGACGAAGGCCCGGGTCTGCCGCCGGTCGCTGAAGTCCAGGTTGCTGCGGGTGTCCAGCGTGGTCCAGGTGGTGCCGTCCGTGGAACCCTGCAGCGTCCAGCTCTTCGGGTCGCGTTGCGGGCTGTCGTCGGCCGAGGTCAGTGTGTACTGCCGGACCGCCGCTGTGCCGGTGCCGGCGAAGCGGTATTCCAGGGTGGCGGTGTTCTGGAAGGTCAGCCACTTGGTCAGGGAGGTGTCGTCGACCAGGCTGGCCCGGCCCTCGGCGGTGCCGTTCTCGCCGCTGGCGGTGAGCGTGCCGCCGGTGGCCTTGTCGGTCAGCGGCCGCGGCACCGCGCTGCCGGTCGTGATCGAGGCCGGGATGTCGTTCGCCCCGGTGCCCCACGACGACGGGTTCGGCCCCATGGTGAAGCTCAGCGTGCCGCCGGCCGTGAGATCCGCGTGGGTCAGGTAGTTCTTCGGGTAGGCCACTCCGTTGAGGGTGGCGCTCTGGATGTAGCGGTTGGTGTCGCTCACGCCGGGCGCCGTGACGGTGAACGTCTTGCCGCCCTCCAGCGTGACGGTCGCCTTCGGGTGCAGCGGCGCCCCGATGGTGTAGTCGGTGCTGCCCATCCGGGCCGGGTAGAAGCCGAGGGCGCTGAACACGTACCAGGCGGACATCTGGCCGTTGTCCTCGTCGCCGAGGTAGCCGTTGCCCGTGCCGGCGCCCGAGTCGTACAGCTTGGTGAGCACGTCGCGGACGCGGGTCTGGGTCTTCGCCGGGGTGCCGGCGTAGTTGTACATGTAGAGCATGTGGTGGATCGGCTCGTTGGAGTGCGCGTACTGGCCCATGTTGGTGTCGTAGGCCTCGGTCATCTCGTGGATCGTGCCGCCGTAGCAGCCGGGCAGGAAGTCACGGGAGGCCGCGAAGACCGAGTCGATCTTGCTGGAGAGCTGGGCCCGGCCACCGTAGAGGTTGGCCATGCCCTGCGGGTCCTGCGGGGCCGGGGTGGCGTAGTGCCAGGGCGCGCCCTCGGTGAACTCGCAGCCCCACTCGTGCGGCCTGAACGCCGAGTCGGCGGTCCGCCAGGCGCCCGACTTCTGCTTGCCCCGGTAGAAGCCGACCGACGAGGAGTACAGGTTGGCGTAGTCCAGCGCGCGGTTCTGGAAGTAGTCGGCGTCCTCGGTGAAGCCCAGCGCCCGGCCGAGCTGCGCGATGCCGTAGTTGTTGGTGGCGTCCTCCAGGGTCCAGGAGGCCGCCTCCCCGCGGACGTCGGTGGGCACGTACCGCTTGAAGGTCGAGACCTCGATGCCCTTGCGGCCCCGGGAGCCGGAGGCGGAGTAGACGCTGGCGTTCTTCACCATCGAGGCGTACGCGGCCCGGTAGTCGAAGTTGCGCACCCCCTTGGCGTACGCGTCGGCGAAGGCCAGGTCCTGGTTGGTGCCGACCATGATGTCGATGTAGCCGGGCCCGGTCCAGCGCGGCGTCCAGCCCCCGTTCTTGTACGCGTTGACCACCCCGTCGAGCATCTCGCCCGTCCGCGTCGGCGTCAGCAGCGAGTACAGCGGCCAGACCGCGCGGGCGGTGTCCCAGAAGCCGTTGTTGACGTACATCTGCCCGTCGTGCACCGCGTTGTCGTAGGGGCTGTGGTACCGGCGGACACCGCCGACCATCTCGGAGCGGTTGTTCGGATACATGAACGCCCGGTACAGGTTGGAGTAGAAGGTGACCATCCGGTCGTCGGTCGCCCCCTCGATGCGGGCCCGGCTGAGCGCCGTGTCCCAGGTGGCCGCGGCTTCCTCGCGTACGGTGTCGAAGGTCTTGCCGCCGATCTCCTGGCTCAGGTTGCTCGCGGCCTGGGCCACGCTGATGAAGGAGGTCGCCATCCGGAGGTTGACCTTCTCGCCGGCCGTGGTCGCGAAGCGGATCCAGGTGGTCGCGCCCTGCCCGCTGACCGTGCCGGTGGCCGCGATCGCCTTGTCCACGGCGCCGGAGAAGTACATCCGCTGACCCTTGTGGTCGACGTGGCCGGAGACGACGCGGGCGGCGGCGTCGACATTGATCGAGCCGCCGGCGCTGTCGACGGTGTCGAACAGGATCACCGACTCGGCGGCGGCCGGGTAGGTGAACCGCAGCGCGCCGGCATGGTCGGTCGGCGCGATCTCCGCGGTGATCCCGTACGTGTCCAGCTGCGTCTTGTAGTAGTGCGCCTTGGCCACCTCGTTGCTGTGCTTGAAGGTGGACTTGCGCGCGTCCGGAGTGGACTTCACGCCGCCGGTCATGGGCATCACCTGCAGCTGGCCGTAGTCACCGATCCACGGGCTCGGCTCGTGACTGATCCCGAAGCCCTGCACGGTGGTGGACTTGTACTCGTAGAGCCAGCTGTCGCTGTTGCCGTTGGTGATCGGGGTCCAGAAGTTGAAGCCGTTCGGGACGGTGGTGCCGGGGAAGGTGTTGCCGCGCGAGTAGCTGCCGGTGGAGTTCGATCCGCGCCGGGTGTCGACCAGGTCGGACAGGCGGGCCGGGGCACCGCCGGCCTGGATCGAGATGTCGTCGAGGTAGCCGCGGAAGGTACCGGTGTTGAGCGGCTGGTCGTAGGCGATCAGGATGCGGTCGACGGTCCGGCCGGCGACGTTGTCCCCGATCCGCGAGGTGACCAGGTTCCACTGGTTGAAGGCCAGGCCGGAGCCGCTGCCCTGGAAGGCCGGGTGCACCCGGATCCCGCGCTGGTCGACGGCCCCGGAGTCGCGCAGCGTGCTGCCGTCGGTGAAGACGAGGTCGACCGCGACGTCCAGGTGCCCGCCGGACTGTGGATAGACCCAGTAGGACAGGGTGGTGGCCGCGGTGACCGGCAGATCGACATCGAAGATGCGGTTGTACGAGTACGACGAGGTCGTGCTGGTGTCGGTGCCCGAGTACATCAGCGCCGCCGAGCCGGTGTGCGCGGTCTCGGTACGCGGCGCGCTCTCCATACCGGTGAGCCCACAGCAGTAGCCGCCGATCCCGGCGGTGCTCTCCACACTGTTCTGCCAGGTCGGCTGGGGATCGCCGGCCTCGAACCCGGTGACGAAGTCGCCCGGCGCGGCCGAGGCCGGCAGCGCGGTGGCGACGAGCCCACCCGCGATCAGGACCGCAGTGGTCAGCCAGGCGAGGGGTCTCTGCTTCATGCTCATGGCGACCTGCATTCCAGTCAGGCGGGAAGTCCTGCCCCAGATATTGACTCATTTAACTTCGTGTGACAACGATGTCACCATCTTTTTCCGCCGTTGACCCGGAGGCACCCCTCGTGGCATCGCGACTCCCCCGGCTGGCTGCCGCCGCCCTGCTGACCGCCGCCACGCTGGTCGCCGGCGGCACTGCCGCCGAGGCCGCCGTCGAGCCGGTCGATCTGGTGCGGCCGTTCGTCGGCACGCAGAACTTCGGCAACACCTTCCCGGGGGCCAGTGCGCCGTTCGGCATGGTGCAGGTCAGCCCGGACACCGGCGGCCAGGGCGGCTACGACTACCTGCAGAACACCATCTACGGCTTCAGCCAGACCCACCTGTCCGGTGTCGGCTGCGGCGTCGCCGGCGAGCTGCCGATCATGCCGACCACCGGCGCGGTGAGCAGCGTCGACCCGAACGCCTACCGCTCGGCGTACAGCCATGCCGACGAACAGGCCACCCCGGGCTACTACCGGGTCGGCCTGTCGAAGTACGGCGTGAACGCCGAACTCACCGCGACCGCGCGCACCGGCTGGCAGAAGTACACCTTCCCCGCCACCGGCGCCGCCAACGTCCTGTTCAACACCGGCAAGGCCAACCAGACCGTCTTCGACTCCGAGATCCACGTCGTCGGCGACCGGACCGTCGAGGGCCGGGTCCGCGCCGGCAACTTCTGTGCCGGCAAGGACGACCACACCGTCTACTTCACGGCCAGCTTCGACCGGCCCTTCGCCTCCTACGGCACCTGGCGCGACTCCACCCGCAGCCAGGGCAGCCGGGATGCGGCGGGCGCCGGTGGCAACGGCGCCTGGGTCACCTTCGACGCCACCACCGACCGCGACGTCGTGGTGAAGGTGGGCCTGTCCTACACCGGCGTGGAAGGCGCCCGGAAGAACCTCACGGCCGAGACCGGGGGTTCGTACGACTTCGCCGCGACCCGGACCGCTCTGCGCGCGGCCTGGGCGCAACAGCTCGACGCCGTACGGATCACCGGCGGGACGGCCGACCGGCAGAGTGCCTTCTACACCGCGCTGTACCACTCACTGCTGCACCCCAACGTCGCCGGCGATGTGGACGGCCGGTACATGGGCTTCGACGACAGGGTGCACCCGGCGAGCGGCTACACGCCGTACCAGAACTTCTCGCTGTGGGACACCTACCGCCCGCAGAACCAGCTGCTGGAGATGCTGACACCGCAGGTCGCCCGGGACGTGGCGCTGTCGGTGCTGGCGGTCGGGCGCGACGGTGGGTGGCTGCCGCGCTGGGCGCTGGCCAACAGCGAGACCAACATCATGACCGGTGACCCGGTCACCCCGTTCCTGGTCGAGGCCTGGTCCAAGGGCCTGCTGGCCGGGTACGAGCAGGAGGCGTACACCCTGCTGCGGACCAACGCGCTGGGACGGCCGCCGGCCGGCTCGCCGTACAACGGGCGCAGCGGGAACGGGTACTACAGCGACCGCGGCTACGTCCCCTCGGGACTGGCGCTGGGCACCGACTGCGCGCACCAGGGCGGCGACAACGACTGCGTCCATCCCGCCTCGGCCACCCTGGAGTACGCAGCCGCGGACGCCTCGCTGGCGTTGATGGCCACCGCCCTGGGCCGCACCGACGACGCCCGGACGTTCACCACGCGCGGCCAGTGGTACCACAACCTGTGGGACGCCTCGATCAAGCACTTCCGGCCCCGTACCACCTCGGGGGCCTGGGTCACGCCGTACAACCCGGTCGACGCCGGCCACCAGTTCCATGAGGGCGGGGCGTACCAGTACCAGTGGCTGGTGCCGCAGGACCCGGCCGGGCTGGTGTCGCTGATGGGCGGGCGGGCGGCCACCGAGAAGCGGCTGGACGACTTCTTCGCGTACCCGAAACTGCTGAACGACCCGGCCGGCACCGCGCGGACCGACTGGATCACGGCGCCGTACGACTACTACGGCAAGGCGACCTACAACCCCAACAACGAGCCGGATCTGCTGGCCCCGTACATGTATCACTGGGCCGGCGCCCCGGCCAAGACCGCCACCGTGGTCCGCGCCGCGATGACCTTGTTCACCACCGGCCCGGACGGCATGACCGGCAACGACGACCTGGGCACGATGAGCGCCTGGTACGTCTTCTCCTCCCTGGGCCTCTATCCGACCATGAGCGGCGCGAACTTCCTGACCGTGAGCAGCCCGCAGTTCCCGTCCGCCACCGTGCGGATCGGCGGGCACACCAACCAGGGCGGCACGCTGGCCATCACCGCGCCGGACGTCAGCGACGCCCGCCGCTACGTGCAGTCCGTCCAGGTCAACGGCCGGGCGCAGACCGCGAACTGGCTCACCTGGCAGACCGTCGCCCGCGGTGGCACCATCGCGCACACCGTCGGCACCGCACCGTCGGGCTGGGGCACGGCCGCGGGTGACCAACCGCCGTCGGTGAACAGTGCGGCGTGCCTCGTGACGTCCGGCACGCAGTGCGGCATCGACCTCTCCGCGGCCCGCACCACGGACGGCACCGCCACCACCGCGGCGAGCGGGGAAGGCAACTTCGACGGCGGCGGCTGGAGCTACGACGCGGCCCTGCTGCCGCCGGCCGGCACGGTGAGCTGGGCCGGCGTGACCTACAGCGCGCCGCCGCCGGGCGGCACGGCCAGGAACTTCGTCCAGGCCGGACGGCAGACCCTGCCGCTGCCCGCCGTACGGCGCAGCACCCTGCGGCTCGTCACCGCGGCCCACCACGGTCCGGTGTCCGGCACGGTGACCGTCCGCTACACCGACGGCAGCACCGCCGCGACCGCCGTGACCGTCCCGGACTGGTGTGCCACCGGTCCGGCCGTGCTGGCCATGCCGCACCGCATCAAGGCCGGCCAGGGCACCGACGGGCCGGCGGTCAACCTGTTCGGGATCTCGGTGGCCCTGGACCCGGGCAAGGATCTGCGCTCGGTCACCCTGCCCGACGACACCCGGATCCAGCTGTACGCCGCGACCCTGCAGTGACCCCGCGACCCGGTCTCACGGCCGGGGGTCGCCGCGCAGCAGGCTGTAGACGACCATGTCGTGCCAGGTCCCCTTGCGGAACTGGGCGTGCCGGGCGACGCCCTCGCGCTGGAACCCGGCCTTCTCCAGACCACGCTGCGCGGCGACGTTCCCGACATCGGTCTCGGCCTGCAACCGCTCGACCGTCGTGGTGTCGAACAGGTAGGTCGCCAGCAGGGCCAGCGCGGGGACACCGATACCGCGGCTGCGGAAGTCGGGATGCAGCCGCATTCCGACGTTCAGCGCGCGGGAGGGTGGATTCGGTCCGTGGGGCACCGGAAGCCACGAGGCCTTGCCGGCCACCGCGCCGTCGGCATCCTCGATCACCAGGGTCCCGCTGTCGTAGCCGAGCAGCCCGTCGGCGGCGAAGGCCCGCTCCAGCGCGTTCGTGGCGACGAAGCCGAAGGTGTCGATCGGATCGGCCGCGTGGTCGACGGCCAGCAACGGCAGATCCTCGCGCCGGACAGCTCGTAGCTTGACTCCAGACATTCGTCGATCATGCGGACCCGGCCGCGCCGCCCGCCACACCGCGGCCCGAAGGCACCAGGTCTTCTGCCCGATCGTCAGTCGCTGACGTGGGCGGTGTTGTCGAGCCTGGTGCGTCAGCGGCTCAGTTGGGCCGCGAGCCCGTCGAGGATGACGCCGAGCTGCCTTTCGAACCTCGGGTCCCCGTCGTCGCGCTGGTGTCCGGCCGCCTTGACCAGCTCGGCGCCGTCGCCCAGCCAGGCGTCGCGCCCGGCGAGCGAGTAGCGGTCCGGGTCGGCGCCGGCCGCCGGGGCCCGTTCCTGTTCCTCGATGACGAAGCCGACCACGAACGCGGTGACCAGGTCGACGGCGTCGTCCGCCTGGGTGAGCGTGAATCCGGCCGCGGTCACGCGCGCGAGCCAGGGCTCCTTCGCCTTCACCACGTCGGGATCGGCGATGCGCGTGCCGCTGAAGATGCGGGCGCCGTCCCGGTGGAGCAGGTACTCCGAGCGCAGCATGCGGGCGTAGGCGGCCACGTCCTCGCGCCAGCCGGTGCCGGGCGGGATCGCCGAGACGGCGTCGGTGACCCGGCGCATGACGAACGTGGCCATCTCGTCGAGCAGTTCCTGCTTGTTGCGGACGTGCCAGTACAGAGCGGGCGCTCCCACCCCGAGCCGGGACGCGAGCGCCCGGACGGTCAGAGCGTCCATGCCCTGGTCGTTCAGGAGCTCGAGTGCCGCCGCCACGATCCGTTGCCGCGTGATGCCCTTCGCCACGCTTGACACCTTAACAAAGTTCAGGCACGGTGACGTCCACCGTAATTGAACTTAGTTCAGGAGGCTTGAGATGCGTGCTGCGGTTGTCACCGGCCCCGATTCCGCCCCGGTCTGCGCGGAGTTCCCCGACCCCGATCAGCGGCCCGACCGGCCGCCGCTGCGCCTGGTGGGCGCGGGTCTCCACCATGTCGTCCGCGGGCTGGCCTCGGGCCGTCACTACGGCAGCGACCACGCCTATCCCCTCGTGCCGGGCATCGACGCGGTGGCCCGGACCGACGACGGGCGCCTGGTCTACACCGGCCTACCCCGCGCGCCGTGGGGCACGATGGCCGAGCGGATGGTCACGCCGTTCGACGTGGCGGTGCCGGCCGGGGCCGATCCGCTCGCCGTCGCCGCCGGGATGAACCCCGCCATGTCGGGCTGGATGGCGCTGGCCGCCCGGCGCGAGGAGGCCGGTGAGCTCACCACCGTGCTGGTGCTGGGCGCGACCGGCATGTCGGGCAGCCTGGCCGTGCGAGCGGCACTGTCCCTCGGCGCGAAGCAGGTCGTCGCGGCCGGTCGCGACCGGGCGGCCCTGGAACGGCTGAGCGACCTGGGCGCCGTCACCGTGGCGCTCGCCCCCGCCACCCCGGACACCTGGGCAGACGCCCTCAGCGCCACCGTCGCCGACATCCAGCCCGCACTCGTGCTCGACTTCGTATGGGGTCCCGCTGCCGAGGCCGCCTTCACCGCACTGGGCCGGGCCCGCGCCGACGAGGACGGTGCGCCGGTCGACTACGTGCAGATCGGCTCGCTCGGCGGAACCGAGGCGGCGCTGCCCGCGGCGCTGCTGCGCAGCAGGCGGATCCGGATCAGCGGCAGCGGCGTGGGATCAGTGTCGAAAGCGCGGATGATCGCCGAGCTTCCCGCCGTCCTCGCCCGGTTCGCCGACGGCACCTTCGACGCGCCGTACACCGCCTACCCGCTCAGCCGCGTCGGCGAGGCCTGGGCGCACCAGGGCCGCACCCGGGCCGTCGTCGTCCCGGACTGACCGGTCGCGCCGCGCCGGCCGGGATCAGGCCGCGGGTGGCAGCACGACCACCCGGTTGCGGCCGGCGTCCTTGGCGGAGTACAGCATCCGGTCCGCGTCGGCGAGCAGGGTGGACGGTGCGTCATGGCCCTGCGTCGTGGTGGCCCCGATGCTGACCGTCACCGGCAGGTCACCGGTCACCGGTTGCCACGGGTGCCGGTCGACCGCCTCGCGCAGCGTCTCCAGCCGGCCGGCGGCCTGTCCGGCACCGAGGCCGGGCAGGACCACGAGGAACTCCTCACCACCCATCCGGGCGACGAAGCCGGTGTCGGCCACCGTCTGCTGCACCGAGCGCAGCAGCTGGGCCACGGCGACCAGGACCTCGTCGCCCGCCTCGTGCGACAGGGTGTCGTTGATGCGCTTGAAGTGGTCGATGTCCACGACGGCGATCGTCAGCGGTGATCGTGTCTCGGCCGCCAGAGCCACGGCAGCCGGCAGGTGGTCGTCCACGTAGCGCCGGTTGCGCAGGCCGGTGAGGGGATCCCGGAGCGCCTGCTCGCGGTACCGTGCGGCGTCGTTGCGGGCCTGCGCGGTCTCGAACATCGCCTGCCGGGTGTGGGCCCGGGCCTCCTGCTGGGCCGACCGGAGCTGTTCCCGGGCGGCGTCGTACCGCTTGTACTCGAAGAACGCCTGCTCGTACGCGCCGGTCGCCGCGTACAGCTCGGCCTGCTCGGCCATGACCGCCACCCGGATCCCGGTGAGCTCGCGCTCCTCGCCGAGGGTACGGCTGCGATCGAGGCTCTGCTGGGCCCGGTCGAGCGCGCCGAGACAGCGCTGGGCCCGGGCCAGGGTGAGCGTGGCTTCCGCCAGGTCGTGCACCTCGTACCAGAGCGGCGAGTCCAGCACCGAGAGCAGCGTCTGCTCGGCATCCGCGTACTCACCGAGCCCGATCTGGATGCTGGCGACGGTGTCGCGTTCGATGATCAGGAACTCCCGGCCCAGGGCGGCCGCCACCACGCGCATCCGCTCGACCACCGTCGCGGCGGCGGCCAGCTCACCGGCCTGGAACTCGGTGTACGCGCGGTTGTTGAGCACCATCAGCCGCCGGGTCAGGTCGTTGATGGCGATCGCCAGCTGCTCGGCCTGCAGGTAGCGTTCCCGCGCCGCGCCGATGGAGCCGACGTCGCCCAGGGAGTTGGCCAGCCGGTTCAGGTACATCAGCCGCAGTCCCGGGGAGGCGTGCTCCTCGAGCACCTCGACGGCGCTGATCGCGTTCTCCAGACTCGCCGCGTGGTCGCCGAGGTAGTTGTAGATCAGCGCCAGATGGAAGTGGCTGCGGGCCACCAGCTCCGGCGATCCCAGTTCCTGCGCCTGCCGGTGGATCTGGAGGAACACCTGCGCGGCGCCACTGCGGTCACCGTTGCGTTGCGCCATGTCGGCCTGCACCAGCCGGGCCCGCAGTTGCAGGACGGTCTCGCCGCACTCGCGGGCCGCCCGCTCGATCGCCGCCGCGGATGCCAGGTTCGCGGCGATGTCGCGGCCCTGATAGGTCTCCAGATCGTCCAGCAGCCGGGCCAGCTCCGGCGCCGGCGACATGCGTCGCCGATCAGCGCCCGGATCGCTGGTGCCCGTTGTGCTCACGGCAGCCGTATCGACAACCGGCGGGCCGTCGGCAGGGGAACCGGATTGCGCTTCGGGTGCTTTTCCGCCGTACGGCGAAAGCGGACGGTGGGTGCCCGCCGCACGGACACCCACCGTCCCACCAGGGGGCGCGGTACTGCTCAGGACATCCAGCCCTTGTCGCCGGCGGTGAGCCAGCCGGTCGAGGACCAGGTCGCTCCGCTCCAGTTCGGTGCCGTACCGCCGCTGCCGGACCACGCCTTGCCGGACCAGGTCTGCCCCGACCAGGCCAGGTCGGACCAGGCCTTGCCCGACCACGCCTTGCCCGACCACGCCTTGCCGGACCAGTTGCCCTGCCCGTCGGTGGGGCTGGACCAGCCGGTGCCCGTCCACGGGCGGCCCATCCAGGCCCCGCCGCTCCAGGCGGTCCGGGCGGCGCTCGCGGCGGCCCAGGCCGAGGAGCTCAACGGCCCGAAGATGTCCCGCTCCCCGGTCAGCGCGACACCGTCACCCATGGTCACCTGCGACGAGCCGCGGTCCCGCTGGATGCTGCCCGTACCGGTGATGGTGCTCCCGCTCTGGCTGCAACCGGTCAGCGTGGACCTGATCGCCGTCTGCAGGTTGATCTGCGGGGCGTAGGAGCCGGTGACCGGCGTGCCGGTGGCCCGCAGGTAACACATGACCTGCATGGGAGACAGGGCCGGGTACTTCTGCAGCAGGACGGCCGTGGCGCCGCTGACCACCGCCGCGGCCTGGGAGGTGCCGCTGCCCTTGAAGAACCGGTCCCCGACCCGCGCCGACGCGTAGTGCACGTCGGCGTAGCTGCCGGGGTCACGCAGCGAGACGATCGACCGGCCCGGGGCCAGCACGTCGGGCGCGTTGTCCTTGGTGGTGCCCATGCTGCTGAACGCGGCGACCGTGTCGTCGGCGGTGCCGGTGGTGCCCCGGGGGTCGGTCGCACCGACGGTGACGATGTACGGGTTGGAGCCCGGGTTCAGGATGTTGCCGCCGGTGTTCCCGGAGGCGACGATCACGCTGATGCCGGCCAGGTACGCGTTCTCCACGGCCTCGCTGAGCGGGCTGCTGACCCAGCTCTGCGTGCTGTCCGTGCCGTACGACAGGTTCAGCACCTTGATCGGGTTGGCCGGATCGTCGTTGCGGTGCGCCACCACCCAGTCGATCGCGGCCATCACCTGGGTGACGTCGACCGCGCCGTTGGCCGCGCCCACCTTGAGGGAGATCAGCTTGGCGTCGGGGGCCACGCCCTTGAAGGTGCCGCCCACGGCGTCGCGCCCGGCGATGATGCCGGCCAGGTGGGTGCCGTGACCGTACGTGTCCCGGCGGAGCAGGCCCGGCACCTGCGACTCCAGCGACAGGTCGGGCCCGTTGGCCACGTTGCCGCTGGTGAGTCCGGCCACCGGTACGACGCCGGTGTCGATGAGGGCGATCCCGACACCCTTGCCGGTGTAGCCGGCGGCCGCCGCCACGTCGTCCCGGATGATGCGGCGTACGTCGGGCAGCGTCGTGGCCGTGGCGGGGTAGGCGTAGTCGGTGAAGGAGGCCGTCGTGACGGCGGCCTCCGCGGTGCTGGGATACAGCAGGGCGGCCGCTGTGACGACAGCCGCCCCGGCGGCCCTGAGGCGGACTGTCTTCCTCAACTGCTGCTCCTTCGACGTTCCGGCGATGTGATCCGAGTGCTCGGCAGGATCACGCCGGTTGTGAACGAGTTGCGGCAAACATGGCCGATCGGTCGCGGGGATCGGCCGATCGGCCGGGGCCGGAATATGGAGCGGCTGAGGGGGCAATCCGGCGTCGTGACGCTCCTGTACACCGCCCTGGGTGACTCCATGTCCATCGACGTCTACGCCGGTGGGCCCGGCCGGGGCGCGACGAGTCTGCTGCACCGCAACCGCGACGCCGATTTCCCGGACTGGGCCGGGCGGGACCTCGGCACCCGCGGCTACGACCTGCTGGACCTGACCTATGACGGGGCCACGACTTCCGGCGTCCTGGGGCAGCAGCTGCCCCGGCTCGACCGGCGTCCCGACCTGGTCACGATCACCATCGGCGGCAACGACCTCATGGGCGCGTACGGCGACACCGCGGCGGCCGAGGCCGTCATCGCCCTGGTAGCCGAGCGGGCCGAGCGGATCCTGGCCCACCTGGCCGCCGGGCCCGGCGATGCTCCCCGCACGGTCGTGACCACCGTGTACGACCCCAGCGACGGGACGGGCGCCGTACCGGGCGGAGGTCTGCCGCCCTGGCCGGACGGTCCGCGGCTGGTGGTCGCCCTGAACGACGCCCTCAAAGGGCTGGCCGGCCGCCACGGGGCCCGGGTCGCCGACGTGCACGCACACTTCCTGGGCCACGGCGCGCAGGCGGGCGATCCGGGCCGGCCCGACCCGCGGCCGGCGAACCGGGACCTGTGGTACTGCGGCGTCATCGAGCCGAACGCCTGGGGCGCCCACGAGATCCGCCGCACCTGGTGGCACACCCTGCACCGGGCCGGATGGTTACCGTGAGAGCGCGTCAGTGATGCGGGTTTCCGGCGGTCAGCCGGATGGTGAAGCCGTCGCTGTGCCGGTGCAGGGCGACGTGGCTGCAGGACTGGTGGGCGATCCACAGGCCGAGGCCGCCGGCACGTGCCCGGCCGTATTGTCCCGGCTCACGTGCCGGACACCGCGGCAGTGGTCATCGGCCGGCAGTGGCGAGCCGATCCCCCGGCGACGACCGGCCGCCGGGTCAGGAACGCTGGAAGGCCGACACCGGGGTGCCCAGCTCCACGGTGCGGCTGACGGTGCACAGCCGGTCATGGGACTGCCGGATCAGCCGAGGCACCGCCTCCCGCGCCCGGTCGCCGTCCGCGCCTGCCGCGAACTCGACATCGAACTCGACCTCGAGGTTCTCCATCCGGTTGGCCCCGGCCTCGTCCCGGACCTTGTCGCCGCGTACCCGGACCACGAACCGGGTCGGCTCCGCGCGCCGGCCGGCCACGAGATCCACGTCGATCCCGGTGCAGCCGCCCAGCGCGGCGAGCAGCAACTCCACCGGCGTGAACCGGTCGTCGTCCCCCGTACCCAGCGCTATGGTCCCACCCCGTACGTTGCGCACGTCGTACCGGCCGGCGCCGGTCCGCTCGATCTCCACCGACCGCAAGCTCTCATCCGTCATGCTCAGCGACGCTACGCGCCACCGCCTTCCACCGACTGCCCGAGAGGACCGCGATGACGACGAGGAACGCCGGATTCGGGCCGCACGGAGACCTCGTGGCGCGATTCCTCGAAGAGGTACGGACGAAGCAGATCGACTGGGCCGCCCACGCGAGGCGGATCGACAACCCGGGGGTCTCGCCCGCGATGACGGCGATCGTCTCGCTGAGCTGGCCGCGTACGGTGCTGGACGCGGTGGACCGGGCCGGGCTGCAGGCGTTCGCCTCGCTCGGGTTGTCACGCGCGGACTTCGCCGACCCGCTGTCCCTGGGTGAGGTGAAGGTGAGCCTCATGTCCGCGGTGAAGGCGATCGCAGCCGGCGACCAGCTCGCGTTCGAGCATCGGCAGGCGCTGCTCGAACCGTTCGCGACAGCCGGGTTCGAGTCGGCCGCCGCCGCGCTGGCTGCCCCCGGCGCGCTCGTCGCGCAGTTCCTGACGGAGGTACGGGACGCCTCCGTCGAGGACTGGCGCCGGTATCTGCAGGCCGTCTCGGGGCAGCCGCGGGGCTCACGGCGTGCGGTCTTCCGGACTCTGGAGCTCGGGCTCGACCCTGCCGTCGAGACCGCGATCGACCGCGCCGCGGACGACGCCTATCGCAGCTTGCGGTTGTCCGGGGACCAGTTCCCCGGACAGGAGGCACGGTTCGTCGCGCTGCAGACGGATGTGATCGCGGCGGCGCAGGTCATCGCCGCCGGTGATGCGGTGCGTTCCGAGCCGCGGCAGGTGCTGCTGCAGCCGTTCGCCGACGCCGGGTTCGAGGCCGCAGGGGAAGCGCTGAGCACCGGCTGAGACAACCACGTCAGATCATGCCTGTCCGGCGCGCTGGGCTCCGGTCACGGCGGAGGCGCCGAGATCGGGCTGCGGCAGCGCCCGGCCGGCGGCAGCGGCGGCGGACCAGGTCGCGGTGTCGGCGACGGCGGCGAAGTTCGAGTTGAACAAGGTCATCAGTGTGGTGTGGACCGTCTTCGCGTCGGCCGCGCCGGCGTCGTTGGCGATGTTGATCGCACCGGTGGCGTCGGAGAGGACCTCGGCGGTCAGGCCGTGGGTCTCGGCTTCGGCGGCCGAGGCCAGCACGCAGTTGTTGGTCATGTAGCCGACGAGGGTGACGGTGGTGATGTCGCGCTCCTGCAGCCAGGACAGCAGGTCGGTGCCGGCGAACACGGTCCCGTACTGCTTGACGACCGACTTCCAGGCACCGGTACGGCGGCTCTCGACCTCCGGGTGCAGCTGGAAGCCGGGCTGGGTGGGGTTGAACAGGGGCGCGCTGTCGCCCATCGTGTGCTGCACCGCCACCACGGGGATGCCCGCGGCGGTGGCCGCATCGATCGCCCGCGTGATCTGCGGTAGCGAGTCGGCGTGCGGCGGGTACTGGATCTCCAGCGGCCCGCCGAAGTAGTCCTGCTGCACGTCGATGACGACGAGGGCGCGGTGCGGTGCGGTGGTCATGGCGGTGCACTCCTTGCTGTCGGTGCCGCCGATCGGGGGCGGCCCCTCGAGTCTGCGCCCGCCGGACCGCGTGGGCCATTGGCACAGGTGCAGCGTTACGATGAAATCGTGCCAGCCTCCGGGGACCCCCTGCGCATCGCGGTCTACGCCTTCGACGGCGTCACGATGTTCCACCTGTCCGTGCCGCAGCTGGTCTTCGACGAGGTCACCCGGCAGGGCCTGGGCGACTGGACGACGGTCCTCTTCGCCGACCGCGCCGGGTCGATCCGCACCGCCGAGGGCTACCCGATCGGCGAGGTGCGTGGTCTCTCCGCAGCCCGGGAGGCCGACATCGTGGTCGTCCCGTCCTGGTTCGAGGACGGCCGCGCTGCCGGTCCGGCACTGCGGCGGACGCTGACGAGCGCTCACGGCCGCGGCGCGACCATCGCCGGGCTGTGCCTCGGCGCCGTCGCCGTCGCCGACGCCGGGCTGCTGTCGCGGCGTACGGCGGTCACCCACTGGCAGGCCGTCGACATGCTCGCCGCCCGCCACCGCGACGTCGGCATCGACGCCTCCGTGCTCTACATCGACCACGGCGACGTGCTGACCTCCGCCGGCACCGCCTCGGCGATCGACGCGTGCCTGCATCTGGTCCGCAGCAGGCTCGGCGCCGCGGCAGCCAACCGGGTGGCCCGCAGCCTGGTAGTGGCCCCGCACCGCGAGGGCGGGCAGGCGCAGTACATCGAACGGCCGCTCCCGCCGTACCCGGCGAACGATCCGATCGCCGGAGTGCTCGACTGGGCGTTGCGGCACCTCACGGAGTCGCTGACGGTCGAGCGGCTCGCCGACGCCGCCCACCTGAGCCGGCGCACCTTCATCCGGGCGTTCCAGGCGTCCACCGGGGTCACCCCCGCGGTCTGGGTCCGGCGTCAGCGCCTCGACGAGGCCCGCCGGCTGCTGGAGTCGACGGACCTGCCGATCGACCAGGTCGCCGCGGCCTGCGGCTTCGGCAGCACGGTCACCATGCGGCAGTGCTTCGCCGCGGCCTTCGACACCTCACCGTCGGAATACCGCCGGCGCTTCGACGCCCGCACCGCGCAGCTCGCGTCCCGGGCCGGCACTCCACGGAGTGACAAGTAGTCCCCCTTCGGAGTGACAGGGCGACAAATCGCCCCGGCGTCGCGTCATGACCGGCCGGGCCGGCGCTCTCACCAGCATGGCAATGTTTCCGAACTTCCTCCGCAAGGCGGCGATGGTCGGCCTGGCCGTCTCCGCGATCTCAGTACCCGTGCTCGGCGGGTCCGCCTCGGCGGCACCCGTCAGCCCGGCCGCTCCGGCGGCTGTCGTCAAGGCTCCGACCCTGAGCCCGGCGGCCAAGATGCTCATGCGCCGTGACCGCAACACCGTGTGTGTCAACGCGCACGTGCAGAACATCGGCTGGCAGGGCTGGCGGTGCTCCAGCAACCGCCGCGCCGCGCTGGCCGGCACCGTGGGCCGGTCGCTGCGGCTCGAGGCGCTGTCGATCTCGACCCGTCGTACCGGTGGCATCTGCGCCCAGGCGCACGTGCAGAACATCGGCTGGCAGCGCACCCGCTGCACCGGCCGGCACGACACGGTGACCGTCGGCACCGAGGGCCAGTCCCTGCGACTCGAGGCACTGCGCCTGAGCACCCGTACGGGCATCTGCGCCCAGGGTCACGTGCAGAACATCGGCTGGCAGAACTGGCAGTGCACCCGCCGCAGCGGGCAGGTCCAGATCGGCACCGTCGGCCGTTCGCTGAGCCTCGAGGCGCTGCGCGTCCGGGTCTGACCTTCTCCCCCATACGGATACGCCCGCGGAAGCCCTCCGACTTCCGCGGGCGTATCCGCGTGTCCGCCCGTACTGCGGATCAAGGTTGCAGGGACACGCAGTCGCCGTGCTCGCGCAGGTGCAGCAAGGCGGCCAGCCCTGCCTCGTCGAACGCCGTGACGAGGTCCGGCGCGCCTTCCGAGAAGTGCGTCCAGCCGTCGTAGTGCGCCGGGATCACGATCCCCGCGCCGAGGACGGCGGCGGCCGCGGCGGTCCGGCGGCTGTCCATCGTCAGTGGACGGCCGCGGAACTTCGCGGGAACCCGGGCGGCTCCGGCGAAGAGCACGGCCACGTCGATTTCCGGTACGCGCCGCGATATCTCGGCCACCGCACGCCAGCTTCTCGTGGAGCTCCAGCACCCTGCGTTCCCGCAGCCCGTCCGGCATGCCTCGACCTTCGCAACAGCTGTCAGGCACAGGACGCTCGCGCAGCGCCCGGGTCCCGCAGCCTGATCACCCGTTCCGCGGGCGTTCGCGGACGCGTTCGGCGATCGCGTGACCCAGCTCGGCTGTCGTACCGGTGCCGTGCAGGTCGGGGGTCAACGGCGCGTCCCGCGGCCCGTACGCCAGGACGTCCTCGATCGCTCCGAGCAGCTGGGCCGCCGCTTCGGGATGGCCCAGGTGCTCGAGCATCATCGAACCGCACCAGATCTGGCCGATCGGGTTGGCGATGCCCTGCCCGGCGATGTCCGGGGCGGAGCCGTGCACCGGCTCGAACAGGCTCGGGTGGTCGCGCTCGGGGTTGATGTTGGCGCTCGGGGCGATGCCGAGCGTGCCGGTGCAGGCCGGGCCGAGGTCGGACAGGATGTCGCCGAACAGGTTGCTGGCGACCACGACGTCGAACCAGTCGGGGTGCAGCACGAACTGCGCCGCCAGCGCATCGATGTGGAACTTGTCGAGCCGTACGTCCGGGAACAGCTCCCCCATCCCGGCCACCCGCTCGTCCCAGTACGGCATGGAGATGGAGATGCCGTTGCTCTTGGTGGCGGACGTCAGGTGCCGCTTCGGGCGGCGGCGGGCCTGCTCGAAGGCGAAGCGCAGCACCCGGTCGACGCCGATGCGGGTCATCACCGTCTCCTGGAGCACGGTCTCGCGCTCGGTGCCCTCGAAGATGCGCCCGCCCACACTGGAGTATTCACCCTCGGTGTTCTCCCGGACCACGACGAAGTCGATGTCACCGGGTTCCCGGCCGGCCAGGGGGCTGCGGACGCCGGGCATGAGCCGGCACGGGCGCAGGTTCACGTACTGGTCGAAGACCCGGCGGAACTGCAGCAGGCTGCCCCAGAGGGACACGTGGTCGGGGACGACCGACGGCCAGCCGACCGCGCCGAAATAGATGGCGTCGAAGCCGCGCAGCGTCTCCTCCCAGCCGGGCGGCAGCATCGTCCCGTGCCGCTGCCAGTAGCCGGCGCTGGCGAAGTCGAACTGCTCGAAGTCGAGCTGCAGGCCGTGGCGGTCGGCGGTGGCCCGGAGCGCTTCGATCCCGGCCGGGACGACCTCCTGGCCGATCCCGTCGCCGGGGATGACGGCGATGCGGTGCGCGGTCACTGGGCCTGCCTCAGCGCCGCGAGGCCGCCCTGCGAGTCCTCGAGGGCGATGCGCTCCGCGGTGGCGGAGTCACCGGCGCGCAGCGCCCGGACCAGGGCGCGGTGGCTCGTGTACCGCTCCAGGCCGAAGGTCTGGTCCTCGGCCACCCGCCGCAGCAGCAGCTCCCGGCGCTGCGGCCGGGAGAACACCCGGCTCTGCTCGAGCATCCGGATGAGCACGGGGTTGTGGGCGCAGGCGTCCACGGCGTCGTTGAAGTCCTGCATGGTGTCGAGCAGCGCGGTGAGATGCCGTTCCGACGGCTGTCCCGGCGCACCGCGCTCCTTGAGCAGGATCAGCAGGTCGTCGGCGCGGTCGAGGATCGCGTCCAGGGCGTCGAGCTGGGCGGCGGTGGCGTGCCGGGCGGCGAAGCGGGCGACCAGGCCGCGCAGGCCGACCTCCACCTCGGCCAGGTCGTCGATGGCGGCGTCGCGGATCGCGGCGACCAGCACCGTACGCGGGCCGATCCGCTCGATGAGCCCGTCGAGCTCCAGCCGGCGCAGCGCCTCGCGGACCGGGGTGGGGCTGATCGCCAGCCGCTCGGCCATGCCGCGCTCGGTCACCTTGTCTCCCGGAGCGAGGTCACCGGTGGCGATCGCGCTGCGAAGCTGACGGTACGCCTGGTCGGAGAGCGTTGGGGTGGCAGTCATGCCTGCACTTTACCGCCTGCCATGGCAAGTTTCTATGCAACTGTTGACGGCTTTGCCATAGCAAATTAACGTGACGCCGGACACGTGGAGGCGACATGGCCGTAACGATCAGGGACAGCACGGTGTCCCACCGGAAGATCACGTTCTTCATCGCGCTCACGCTCTTCGCGCAGGAGTCGACCTGGAACTTCTACGACAACCAGGTGCCCGTACTGCTGCGGGAGCACGTCACGAGCGCGGCGGTCGTCGGCCTGCTGATGGGCATGGACAACCTGCTGGGCATCTTCATCCAGCCCTGGATCGGCAACCGGTCGGACAACACCCGGACCCGGTGGGGACGGCGGGTGCCGTACCTGGCGGTGGGCATGCCGCTGGCCGCGGTGCTCTTCGCGTTCCTGCCGTGGACCACGTCGCTGGCCACGCTGGTCGCCGTGATGGTCCTGTACGCGCTGGTCGTCAACACCATCCGGCCGCTGGCCGAGTCGATGATCCCGGACTTCCTGCCGCCGGAGCGGCGCAGCCGGGCCAACGCCGCCGTGAAGATAGCGGCCGCGCTGACCATCATCGTGGCCTCGCTGATCAGCCTGTTCGTCATCGACGAGCATCCCCGGGGCGCGTTCGTCATCCCCGCGGTGATCCTGCTGGCCGTCACGGTGGTGCTGATCCTGAAGGTCCGCGACAGCCGGTCGGCCGCGTACCAGGCGGCGCTGGCCGAGGACGCGGACGCCCCGCACGACCAGGCGCGGGTGCCGTTCCACCGGGTCATCACCGAACTCGTCACCGACAGCGACCGCCGCCGGCTCCTGCTGCTGCTGACCGTCCTGCTCTTCGGCGGCGCCTGGTTCGCCTCCCGGTCGCTGGTCACCCCGTACGGCATGGAGGCCCTGGGCCTGACCCGCGGCGAGGCCGGCGGGCTCACCCTGCCCAGCGGCATCGCCTTCCTGCTGGCGGCCTATCCGGCCGCGCTGTGCGCCGAGCGCTTCGGGCGGCTGCGCACCATGGGCGTGGGCATCATCATCTTCTCGGCGTCGATGGCGGCCGGCGCGGCCGTCCAGACCGCCACCGGTACGGTCGTCGCCTTCTGTTTCGCGGCCGTCGGCGCCGCGGCCTTCATGATCAACGCGGCGGTCGCCCTGTGGAACCTGGCCCCGTCCAGCCGGGTGCTCGGTGCCTACACCGGCCTGTACGCGGTCACCTGGTACCTGGGCGGCTTCGGCGGCCCCGCACTCATCGGCGCCGTCGTCGACCTCACCGGCTGGAACTGGATGCTGCTGGACATCGCGATCCTCGCCGCTCTCGCCGTCCTCGTGGTCGTCGGCCTCGGTCGCCTGCACCGGCACCGCACCACACCCATCCTCACCTGACACGGAGTCCGATGCCCACCGTTCTGATCACCACCGACTATCTCGTCCCGGGCGACGAGGTGGACACGTACCTCCTCCAGCAGGGGTGCACGACCCGGCACGACCCGATGCGGGGACCGCGCCGGCCCGAGCAGCTGATCGCGGCGCTGGCCGGCGTCGAGGGCGCGCTGATCGCCAACGAACCGATGTCGGAGCGGGTGCTGCGGGAGGCCCCCGGCCTGCGCGCCGTCGTACGCACCGGCGTCGGCTACGACTCCGTCGACGTCGAAGCCGCCACCCGCCTCGGCATCAGCGTGAGCAACCTGCCCGGCATCAACAGCAACGCGGTGGCCGAGTACACCATCGCGCTGCTGCTCGCCCAGGCGCGGCACCTGGTGCCGATGGCCACCGGGGTCGCCGCCGGCACCTGGCCCCGCCGTGACGGCCACGAGCTGCGCGGCAAGATCCTCGGGCTGATCGGCCGGGGCCCGGTGGCGCGTCGCGTGGTGCCGCTGGCCCGGGCGTTCGGCATGACGGTGCTGGGCACCGGCGAGCTGCCCGCGCCCGCCGGCCTCGTCCCGCTCGACGAGCTGCTCGAACGCTCCGACTTCGTCTCCATCCACACCGCGCTGACGCCGCGCACCCGGCATCTCGTCGACGCTGCCGCGCTGGGCCGGATGAAGCCGGGTGCCCACCTGATCAATACCGCGCGCGGACCGATCGTCGACACCGCGGCGCTGGCCGAGGCGGTCCGCTCCGGGCGCCTCGCGGGCGCGGCCCTCGACGTCGTGGACGTCGAACCGCTGCCGGCCGACAGCGTCCTGCGCGGCGTGGACGGCATCACCGTCTACTCGCACATGGCCGGGCAGACCGCCGAGGCCCGCCTGGCCGCGGGGATGGAGGGCGCCCGGGAACTCTTCGCCGCCCTCGCCGGCCACCCCCGGTCAGCCGTCAACCCCGTGACTCCGAGATGAGGAAGACCATGACCGAAACCCGTGATTCCGTACGCGTGCTCGCGCCCAGCGGCATGCTCGGCGGCGGCTTCCCGCCCGAGACCATCACCCGCGGTCTCGACCTCGGCGCCGACGTCATCACCGTCGACGGCGGCTCCACCGACTCCGGCCCGTACTACCTCGGCTCCGGCACCGCCAAGACCGCCGCCGCGGCCGTCGCCCGCGACCTGCGGCTGCTGCTGCGCGCGGCGGCGACCGCCGGCATCCCGCTGATCGTCGGCTCCTGCGGCACCAGCGGCACCGACTCCGGCGTCGACTGGGTCGCCGGCATCACCCGCGACATCCTGGCCGAGGAGGGACTCGATCTGCGGGTGGCCACCGTCTACAGCGAGCAGCAGGCCGCCGACCTCAAGGAGCACCTCGACGCCGGCCGGGTGCACCCGCTGCCGCCGGCCGGCGACCTGGACCCGGCGACCCTCGAGAGCTGCCGGCACATCGTCGGGATGATGGGTCACGAGCCGATCGTCGAGGCGCTGGCCGCCGGGGCCGACGTCGTCCTGGCCGGGCGGGCCACCGACACCGCGGTCGCCGCCGCCTATCCGCTCATGGTGGGCATGCCGGCCGGTCCCACCTGGCACGCCGCCAAGATCGTCGAATGCGGCGGGCAGTGCACCACCAACCCGCGCTCCGGCGGCGTGCTGGCCACCATCGACGCCACCGGTTTCACCATCGAACCGCTCGACCCGGCGGTCGCCTGCACACCCACCTCGGTGTCGGCGCACATGCTCTACGAGACGGTGAACCCGTACTCCATGCGGGAGCCGGCCGGCACCATCAACGTCGCCGAAGCCACCTACCGGGCCCTGGACGACCGGCGCGTCCGGGTCGAGGGTTCCCGCTTCGAACTCGCCGAGCAGCACACCATCAAGCTGGAGGGCGCACGGGTCACCGGGTACGAGACGATGTCGTTCACCGCCGTCCGGGACCCGCACATCCTCGGCCAGATCACCACCTGGGCCGCGCTGCTGCGCCGGATGATCACCGAGTGGGTCACGCAGACCCTCTCACTCAGCGAGGACGAGTACGCCTTCGACATCCGCCTCTACGGCTACGACGCCGTCCTGGACGCCCTCGACCCGGACACCCGGCCACCCCGCGAGGTCGGCGTGATGCTCCTGGTCCACGCGGCCGACCAGCAGACCGCCACGGCCGTCGCGAAGATCGCCAACCCGCTGCTGCTGCACCTGCCCACCCCGGACATGGACTACCTGCCCAGCCTGGCCTTCGCCACCTCACCGGCCGAGACCGAGCGCGGGGCGGCGTACGAGTTCGTCCTCAACCACGTCGTCGACGTGGACTCCCCCACCAGCCTGTTCCGCATCAACCCGCCGGAGGACCGCGATGTCTGAGCCCGACCGCCCCCGGACGATCGCCGATCTGGCCCGGGAGGTCCGTTCCAAGAACGCCGGACCGTTCTGGGTCACCATGGAGTTGTTCATGCGCGACGCCGCCGGCTACGCCACGGTGGCCGATCCCGCCTACCTGGACGCGCCGGTCATCGCCCGCCTCTACGACGTCGCGGCGGACACCATCCAGATCTTCCGGATCCCCGAGCTGAACGTCGTGAAGATCTCCTTCCCCCGACCGGTGGTACAGGGCAGCCTGCGCGACCGCGACATCCACGCCGGCCAGCACCACGTACCCCTGGCGCTGTTTCCGCTGCCGGTCGCGTGACCGGGAGCCCGCAACGCCGTGTTCGCCGCGCCCTGGAGCTGCCCGAGCGATGAGGCGCGGCCTCGCCGTTTACATCACGTTCTCAGCTGCGCTCCTACCGTCGCGGCATGAAAAGGCGATGGTTATCCACGATTGCGCTCGGCACGATGCTGGCCGTGACGGCGGGCTGCACCGCCGACGACCCCGGGCTGGACCGTCCGACCGGCACGGCGAACCCGCAGTGTGACGGGAAGCTGGACGCGGCCTTCGGCGCGTGGGCGCGGGCCGGGTTCAGCGGCGCCGTCGCCGTGTCGACCGGTGGCCGGTTCGAGTGCCTCGCCGGTTACGGTACGGCCGACGACGCCACCGGCTCCCGGAACACCGCCGACACCGTCTACAGCATCGGATCGGTCAGTAAGGCGTTCACCGCCACCGCGATTCTCCGGCTCGCCGAGGCCGGAAAGTTGTCCCTGGACGACCGGGTCGGAAAACTGGTGCCGGCGGTCGTCGGGCCCGTGGCCAGGGCGACCGTACGCCAGGTGCTCCTGCACACCAGCGGGATCGGCGGTTCGATCGGTGCCGACGACCAGCCGGTCGACCGGGCCGGTGCGATCGCCGCGATCAACAAGCTCAGGCTCGCGTTCCCACCCGGCACCGATGACGCCTACTCCAACGCCGGCTACACGCTGCTGGCACTCATCATCGACACCGTCTCGGGTACGTCGTACCGCGACTACACCCGCACACACGTGCTCGCCCTGCCGGGCGGCGCGGTCACCGGCGGCTTCTGGCACGGACGGCCGGCTGCCACCGGACCCGTCGCCGCCGGGTACCTCGACAAGGGCGAACCCGGGCGGCGGCCGACGGACTTCGCCGGTCCGTACTGGGCGACCGAAGGCAACGGCTCGCTGGCCATGACCACCAGGGAACTGGCCACCTGGGCCCGCGCGCTGTTCCGCGGCACGCTGGCCGGGCCGGAGCCGGCCCGGCTGGCCGGCGATCCGGGCTTCCCGGTCGGCGACGGCCGGTCGCACACGCTGGGCGGCTGGATGGCGTTCGACGCCGAGGTGTACGGCAAGCCGATCGTGGCGATCGCCGGCGGTGGCGGCGACGTCGGCCACAACGTGGCGGTCCTCTGGATCCCCGAGCGCGACCAGGTGATCGTTCTGTCGTCCAACCGATCGGTGCTCACCGCCGAAAAGCTGCTGGCCGCGACGGTTCCGTCGCTGGTGGCCGGGAATCCGTTGCCGACGCCGACCGCGCCGGCCGGCGGTGGGGACCCGGCCGCGATCGCCGGGACGTACCGGCTGGACCCGGAAGGATCGTTCGAGGTGACCGTGGAGGGAAACCGGCCGAGGATCTCCGCCGCCGGTGCCGGCGCGGTGCATGCGCTGTTCCCGCCGCGCGGCCGATACTCCGCCGACGACCTGCGCGAGCACGAGAAGCGCGTCCTCGCCGTGCTGGCCGGCCGGACCGAGGAGGGCCGCGAGGAGCGGCAAGGTATAGAAGCCGAGCACGGGCCGATCTCCGCGGTGACCGCCGGCGGCACCGTGGTCGCCGAAGGCGAGATGCGTACGTACGTCACACTGACCACCCGCGACGGTCCGCGCCTCGGCTGGTACGCGGTCGACGAGCACAGCACCATCGCGGGGGCGGAGCTGCCGACCGGGCCGCCCGCCCTGACACTGGTGCCGGTCGGGACGACCAGGTACCGCCCGGACGACCCGACCGGGACCGGCCCGGACGTGACGCTGGACTTCGCCGGCGGGAAGGTGACCGTCTCCGGGCCGGCCGGGACGACGAACGCGCGGCGATCGGGCTGACATCGCCACGCCGCAGGGGGAAGGAGAGCGGGCCATGCGCGTCCTGCTGGTCGAGGACGATCCGGACCTCGCCGAGATCGTCGCGCTGGGCCTGCGCAACGAGGCGTACGCGGTGGACGTGGCCGGGACCTACGCGGCCGCGGAAGAACTGCTCGGCACCACGACGTACGACGTGGTGTGCCTGGACCTGGGGCTGCCCGACGGGGACGGGCTCGCTCTCATCCGGCGCGCCTCGGACGACCCGGCGCTGCGCCGCCCCCGGCGTCATCTCGTGCTGACCGCCCGCGACGCGGTGGCCGACCGCGTCGCCGGGCTCGACGCGGGCGCCGACGACTACCTGGTCAAGCCGTTCCACTTCGCCGAGCTGCTGGCGCGGCTGCGGGCGCTGGGCCGCCGCGAGGACAGCGCCGGATCGACCTTGCGGGTGGGTGAGCTGACCCTCGACCTCGCCACCCACCGGGCCTGGCGGGCCACGACGCCGCTGGACCTCACCGCGCGGGAGTACTCGTTGCTGCGGTACTTCATGCACCACCCGGGCGAGGTCCTGTCGGCCGAGACGCTGCTGGAACACGTCTGGGACGCCAACGCCAACCCGTTCACCTCCTCGGTACGGGTGATCCTCAGCCGCCTCCGCCGCAAGCTCGGCGAACCGGCGCTGATCGTCACGGTCACCAACACCGGCTACCGGTTGCAGGTGCCGTGATGCGCCCGGTCCTGCGGTCACTGCGCACCCGGTTCGCGGTGCTCGGGTTCCTGGCCGGCTACGTTCCCGTGCTGCTCCTGTTCGGTGTGGTCGTGGTGAGCGACGTCGAGGCCGAGGCGGCCGGCGGCGGCCTGGTCACCAGCACCTCCGCAGACCGGTCGGCCTGGGTGACCTGGGCGGTGCTCGCCCTGGCGCCCGTGGCCGCCGCGCTCGCCTGGTTCCTGGCCGGACGGGCGGTGCGCGACATCGACCGGGTCCGGACCGTCGCCGAGGACATCGGGGCCGCCGATCTGAGCCGGCGGGTCCGGCTCGACCGGGGTCCGAGCGAGGTCGTCCGGCTCGCGGCGAGCATCGACGACATGCTCGCCCGGCTGGAGCAGGCGGCCGAGACCCAGCGCCGGCTGATCGAGGAGACCAGCCACGAGCTGCGGACGCCACTGTCGGTGCTGATGGCCAACGCCGAGGTGCTGCTCGCCCATCCCGACCCGTCGATCGAGGTCTACCGGCGCGGGCTGCGGAACACCGCGGCGGCGGCCGGGCGCCTCCAGGCCACCATCGACGAGCTGCTGGTGGACGCCCGGGGCCGGGCGCGCACGATCGCGCGGCGCCCGGCCGACCTGATGACCGTGGTCCGCGCCGTCGCCGAGGACGTCGGCGTGCTCGCCGCGACGAAGGCGATCGACCTGTCCGTCACCGGCCCGGAGGCGGCGGAGTGCGCCTTCGACGAGCCGACCGTGCGGCGGGCGGTGACGAATCTGGTCGACAACGCCGTCCGGTACGCCCCGGCGGGCAGTACGGTCGAGATCAGCGTGGAGGCGGCGGCGTACGAGGTCGCCGTGGTGGTGACCGACCACGGTGCCGGCATCCCGGCCGCCGAGCAGGAGGGCGTCTTCCAGCGTTTCTGGCGCAGCCGCACGGACGTCGCGGGCACCGGTCTCGGCCTGCCGATCGCCCGTCAGGTGGCGCTGGCGCACGGCGGCGAGCTCACCCTCGTGTCACCCGGTCCGGCCGGCGACGGCTGCGCGTTCCGGCTCACGCTGCGCCGCTGACCGCCCGGGGCCACCGGCTGAGGTGGCCCCGGCGGTGCCGGTCAGGTGCCGGCGGGTGTCCACATCGGATCGCGGCCGAGGTAGCGCAGCAGGGCGGCCGCGGGGCCGTCGCCAGCCTGAGCGGGCAGGGCCGGGGCGTAGGCGAAACCACGCAGCGGCTCGGCCGTCGCCTGCGCGGCCGGCCTCAGCTCCCCGGCCAGGGCGTCGGTCAACGGTGTCGGCTGGCCGGTCGCCACCGCGACATCCCAGGCGTGGACGGCCGCGTCGAGCGCGCAGGCGGCGGCCGCGATGGCCGGCGTCAGCTCCGGTACGGGCGGCAGCGGGGTACGCACCGACGACGATGCCGGGTCGACACCGGCCCAGGCACCGGTGGCCGCCTCGATCGCCTTGGCCATCGTGTCCTGGACGCCGCCGTCGAGCCGGCGGGGCGGATCGAACGGGTTGTAGGACGGCAGGGAGCCGGCTCCGACCACGGACGCCCAGGCGTGCTGGTCCCCGGCGGCGTGGAACAGCACCTGGGCCACTGTCCAGTCCGAGCACGGGGTCGGATCGTCGAGCCGGTCGGTGTCGACGGCCACGGTGGTGACGTGGCCCAGGGCGTCAAGAGCGGTGGTGAGTACGGTGAAAGTCACGGATGGTCCCCCTCGATGGTTGCTTCCCGGCCCCCCGGCCGGACGGTCAGGTGAGTGCCGCGAAGAACTGGCGGATGTCCTCGATGAGCAGGTCCGGTGCGTCGTGCGTGGCCCAGTGCCCGCCGCGGTCGTAGGTGTTCCAGGAGACGATGCTGCGGTGGTCGCGTTCGGCGAATCTGCGCACGGCGCGGAAGTCGAAGGCGAAGGCGGCCAGGCCGATCGGCACGGACGTGGGCCCGGCGGGATCGGCGGCGCGGTGGTTCTCGTAGTAGAAGCGGGCTGCCGAGGCGGCGGTGTTGGTGAACCAGTACAGCGCCACGTTGGTCAGGACGTCCTCGGAACTCAGCGAGGTGCCGAACAGCTGGCCGCTCCAGGCCAGCTGCCCGGCCGGCGAGTCGGCCAGAGCGTGCGCCAGGGTCTGCGGCTGGGCCTGCTGGGACCGGTCGTGGATGGCGTGCTCGGAGAACGCCTGACCGAACCGCAGTGCACCGAAGTCCTCCTCGGTCAGCCCCTCGAACTCGCCTGCGTCGCCGCGCGGGAAGGAGAAGATCTGCGTGACGTGCACACCGATGACGTGCTCGCGGTCCAGCTCACCCAGCAGCGGCGAGACGATCGCGCCGGCGTCGTTGCCGTGCGCGCCGTAGCGGTCGTAGCCCAGCCGCCGCATCAGCTCGGCCCAGGCGGCGGCGGTCCGTCCTGCGCTCCAGCCGTGCTCCTTGGTGGGGCCGGAGAAGGTGAAGCCGGGCAGCGAGGGGATGACCACGTGGAAGGCCGGGGCTTCCGGACGGCCGTGCGCGGCCGGATCGGTCAACGGGCCCACGAGCGGAAGGTACTCCACGAAGCTGTTGGGCCAACCGTGCGTCAGGATGAGCGGGACGGCGTCCGGCTGGGCCGAGCGCACGTGGACGAAGTGGATGCGCTGCCCGTCGATCTCGGTCGTGAACTGCGGGTACTCGTTCAGCTCGGCCTCGCGCGCCCGCCAGTCGAACGAGGTGCGCCAGCGTTCGACCAGGTCCCGGACGTAGGAGCCGGGGACTCCGTACTCCCATCCGGCCGGCACGGGTGCGCCCGCGCCACCGGCGAGGACCTCCTTGGAGGGCAGTTCCTCGGCCCAGCGGGTCCGGGCCAGCCGGTCGGCCAGGTCGTCGAGGCTCGCCTGCGGTATCGCGATGCGGAACGGGGTGATGCTGGGATCGGGCACGGCGACCGCCTCTCTGTGTACGCCGTGGAAAGCGCGAAGCGTACGTGCGCCCCCTTTCGCCGCGCTGACGTCACGCTCACGCGGGCGGGCCGGGCGCCGCGATGAAATAGCGCCGGGGTGACAGACATGTAGGGAGTGCCGGGCAGGATCTGACCGGCATCACCTACCGAGGGAGCCGCCTTGGCCCGCGCATCCGATGCCGCCGACTTCGAACGCCTCTACCGGGCGTGTTATGAGGACCTGCTGCGGTACGCCCTGCGCCGCACCGCTCAGCCGGAGACGGCCGCCGACGTGGTGGCGGACACCTTCCTGGTCGCGTGGCGGCGGTTCGACGACCTGCCACCCGGCAACGGCCGCGCCTGGCTGTTCGGCGTGGCCCGCAACGTCCTGGCCAACCAGTACCGCGCGGAACGCCGCAGTGCCGACCTGGCCGCCCGGCTGCGCCACGAGCTCGGCGGTGCCATCGTCACCGCGCCCGAGGCGCCTCCGGAGATCTCCTCGGCCTTCGCCACCCTCAACGCCGCCGACCAGGAGCTGCTGCGCCTGGTCGCCTGGGAGGGACTGTCCGCCGAGGAACTGGGCGTGGCGCTCGGCTGTTCCGCGAACGCCGCCCGCATCCGCCTGCACCGGGCCCGTACCCGCTTCGCCGAGGCGCTGCGGTCACCGTCGATCACGAAGTAGAGGACCCGCCATGACCGAACCCGATCGCCTGATCCAGCTCCTGTCCCCGGACCTCGACATCCCGCACACCGCGGCCGACCCGACCGGCCCGGCCGCCGACGACCTGCTGCGTCGCGTGATGTCCACGCCGCCCGCGGCGCACCGCCGCCCGTGGGGTCTGCGCCTGGCCATCGGCGGCTCGCTGGTGACGGGCCTGGCCGCCGCTGTGGTGGCCGCCAGCCTGTGGCTGCCCGAGTCGAGCCCGACCGGACCCTCCCCCGCACGGGCCGCCGCCCTCAGGATCACCTCGGCCGACCGGTACCTCGAGATCCGGATCCAGGACCCGGCCGCCGACCCGCAGCGGTACCGGGAGGAACTCGCGGCGCACGGACTCGACATCGAACTCTCGCTGGCCGCCGCCGAGCCGGACCGGGTCGGCCGGGTCGTGTTCCAGGAGGACGACGTCCGCGGGATCGAGCCGGTGGAGGACCCCGGGAACTGCACCGCCAACGGCAACTGCGCCGTCGGCGTCCGGGTCCCGGTCTCCTACCGCGGGCACGCCCGGATCGTCTTCGGCCGCACTCCCCTGCCCGGCGAATCCGTCGAAGGTGACGAGCCCGTGCTCACCCCCACCGAGAAGGCGTCGCTGCACGCACTGGTCGGCCGGCGGGTGTCCGAGGCGCGCCGGCTACTGAGTGCGAGGGGGCAGACCGCCAGTTACCGGGTGGGCCCGAAGTCGCTGGAGGCTCCGGCGTCCGAGGTGCCGGGGACGTGGATCATCTTCGACACGGCACCGCTGCCCGGCAACGTCGTGGTGATCTGGGCGTCGCCGGACGGCAGGGAGCCGGACTACGACGACGACGTCCCGGTCGAGCCGAAGCCGACCCGCTAGACCGGCCGACCCGTGCGCCGGTGCCAGGTCAGCTGTTCCCCGCGCTCCGCCAGCGGGCGGCGAGGTCGGCCTGGCGCGCGGGACGGCCGGGCAGCGGCGCCTCGGCCGGGGCGTGCAGTGCTTGCAGGAGGAGGGCGAGGTAGCGATGACGCAGGGCGGCACCACCGTCGGCGCCGGGGAGCTCGATGACGGCGATCATCTCCAGCAGCAGCGTGACGTCGGCTTCGGAGATGTCGTCGCGGAGCTCGCCGGAACGACGGACCCGGTCGAAGAGGGTCTCGGCCAGACTGCCGGCCCGCATGGCGAGAGCCGTCAGTTCCGGTGTCGGGGTGAACCTTCCCGCCAGCCGCTGGGCCAGGGCCTGACTCTGACCGTCCACGACGCGCTCCAGGCAGGCGACGTAGGTGTCCCAGGGTCCGTCGGTGGACGCCAGCGCTGTCTCGAGATCGGCGATGTAGCGGTTGAGGCCGTCCTCGGCCAGCGCCCGCAGGAGATGATCCTTGCTGGGATAGCGCCGGTACAGCGCGCTGATCCCGACACCGGCGTGCACACCGACCTTCGCGATCGGAGCTTCCGGATCGGCCAGGAAGACCGCACGCGCGGCGTCGAGGATTCGCCCGTTGTTGCGCTGCGCCTCTGCCCGCCGGCCGCTCAAGGAGCTGCGGTTCTCTTCCTCGGCCATCAGCCGAGGCTAGCAGTGGATCAAGTTGCGCCGCCCTGCTAGCCTCCTAAGGGATTAATATGTTCCGTTCCGTTCGGCACCAACGGGGGTTCGAGATGCTGACCGACACCGATCTGGTCCACCTGCGACGTTCGGTCGAGCTCGCGCGCGAGGCACTCGCCGCGGGCGACGAGCCCTTCGGATCCGTGCTGGTCGGACCCGACGGAGGCGTGCTGCGGGAGGAACGCAACCGCACCGGCGGCGGGGACGAGACCAGACACCCGGAGCTGGAGCTGGCCCGGTGGGCGGCCCGCGAGGTGCCCGCCACGACCCGGCCCGGATGCACCGTCTACACCTCGGGTGAGCACTGCCCGATGTGCGCGGCGGCCCACGCGTGGGTCGGGCTCGGCCGCATCGTCTACGCGGTCTCCGCGGCTCAGCTCACCGAGTGGCGGGCCGGCTGGGGACTCGCTCCCGGACCCGTCCGCGTGCTGGCGATCGAGGCGGTCACGGTCGGCGTCCCGGTCTCCGGACCCGCCGACGAACTGGCCGGTGTCATGCGCGATCTGCACCATCAGGCCGCGGTGCGGAGTTCCGCGGCATGACGGTCCGCCAGCTCCGCCTCGTGGTCCACGCGGCCGACTACGACCGGGCGGTGGCGTTCTTCCGCGACGCCCTCGCGATGCCGGTCGCGGAGTCCTACTCCAGCGAAGGGGGCGCCGAGGTGACCGTCCTCGACGCGGGCCGGGCCACCCTCGAGCTGTCCAACACCGCGCAGATCGAACTCATCGACCGCGTCGAGGTCGGGCGACGGGTCGCACCCCGGTTCCGCCTCGCCCTCGAGGTCGAGGACTGCGAGGCGGCCACCCGGACGGCCCTCGCGGCCGGGGCCACGCCGGTCGCGCCGCCCACGCGTACGCCCTGGGAGTCGGTCAATGCCCGGCTGGACGCGCCCGGAACCATCCACCTGACCCTGTTCGAGGAACCGACGGACCCGGGTCCCGCCTGAGGGGGGCCGGTGACGGCTGCCATTCGATTCCGCGTTCTGGGTGACCTGGAGGTACGGCGCGACGGCGCGCTCGTCGTCATCTCCGCCGCGAAGCTCCGGATCATCCTGGCGTCCCTGGTGCTGCGCGCGGGCCGGGTCGTGCCGGTGAGCGTCCTGACCGACCGGTTGTGGGATCACGAGCCGCCGGCCGAGGCGCGCGCGGCCCTGCAGACGTACGTCGCGCGGCTGCGCCGGCTGCTGGGCGCCGACGCTGCCATCCACTCGCGCAACGGCGGGTACGTCATCGAACTGCCGGCCCGCTCCTGCGACCTGCAGGAGCTCGACGAGCTGCTGGAGGGCACCCGCCTCGCCCAGGATCGTGGCGACCGGGCGGCCGCGCTCGAGTCGTTGCGGGCGGCGACCGCACTGTGGCGGGGGCCGATCCTGTTCGATGTGGATTCGGCGGCGTTGCATCGCGACGAGGTGCCCCAGGTGCAGGAGCGGTGCCTCGAGGCGGCCGAGCGCCGGTTCGCCCTGGAGCTGGCGCTGGGTCATCACCAGGCGGTGGTCGAGGAGCTGCGGGCACTCACCACGGCGTACCCGTTCCAGGAGGGGCTGCGGGCGCACCTGATGCGCGCGCTCTACCGGTCGGGACGGCAGACCGAGGCGCTGCAGGTCTACCGCGACGCCGCTGCGGTGCTGCGCACCGACCTGGGCCTGGACCCGGGGCCCGAGCTGCGCGCCGCGCACCAGGCGATCCTGCTCGGTGAGACGGTCGACGACGAGGCCCGCGCCGGCGCGTCACCGAGCGCGCCGGCGCTGTGCCAGCTGCCGCCGGCCATCGGTGACTTCGTCGGCCGGGCGGACCAGGTGGCCACCGTCGCCGGCTCGCTGGTCGCCGGGGGCGAGCCGGCCCGGCTACCCATCGTCGTGGTGAGCGGGGTGGCCGGTGTGGGCAAGTCCGCGCTCGCCGGTCATGTCGCGCACCGCGTCCGGGACCGTTTCCCGGACGGCCAGCTCTACGTCCATCTGGGCGGTGGCGGTCCGGCCCCGCGGGACGTCGGAGAAGTCCTCGGCGAGCTGCTGTACGCGCTGGGTGTGCTCCCGGCCGCGCAGCCGCGCTCGGTGCAGGCGCGGGCGGCGACGTTCCGCGCGCGGGTGGCCGACCGCCGGGTCCTGATCGTGCTCGACGATGCCGCCGACGCCGGACAGGTGACACCGCTGCTGCCCGGTACGGCCGGTTCTGCCGTCCTCATCACCAGCAGGCGGTCACTGGACGAGCTGCCCGCCGCCGATCATCACCGCCTGCAGCCGTTCTCCGTCGCGGAGGGGCTGGCGCTGCTCGGCCGGATCATCGATCCGGCCCGTGTCGCCGGCGAGCGGCCGGCCGCGGAGGAGCTGGTGGAGCTGTGCGGCCGTCTCCCCCTGGCGGTACGCATCATCGGTGCCCGGCTCCAGCCCCGGCCCACCCTGCACCTGCGCACGCTGGCCGATCGCCTGCGCGACGAGCAGCGGCGCCTCGACGAGCTGGCCGTGGGCGACCTGGCGGTCCGCTCGGAGCTGGCGGTCGGCTACGGCGGGCTGGCCGGCCCCGTCCAGCTGGCCCTGCGCCGGATGGGTCTGCTGCCGGCCGAATCCTTCGCCGCCTGGACGCTCGGCGCCGTCACCGGCGGCAGTGACGGCGAACGCGCCGTCGAGCAGCTCATGACCGCCGGGCTGCTGGAGCCGGCCGGTGTCGACCTGACCGGCCAGCTGCGGTACCGGCCGCACGACCTGGTCGCGCTGTTCGCCCGCGAGCTGGCCGGCGGCGAGGACGACGAGGTGACCCGGGCCGCGTACCGGTGCCTGCTGGACACGTTCCTCGTCCTGGCGCACCACGTGCACCTGCGGGTGGACCGCAAGGACGGGCTCCCGCCCGATCCGCTGCCGGACGGCATCGCCGCCGGGCCGGTGGACATCGCGGGCCTGACCGCCGACCCGGGTGCCTGGCTGCAGACCGAGCGGGCCCAGCTGCTGTACGCCATCACGCAGGCGTGCCGGCTGGGCAGCTACGACAAGGCGGCCCTGCTGGCGGACCTGACCATTCCGTCGCTGTCCATCCGCGGTGGCTACGACCAGATCGTGCGGGTCCGCGCGGCCGTCCGGGACGCCGCCCGCGCGGCCGGGGACGAGCGGGTCGCCAGCCGGCAGGCCAGCAGCCGGGCAGATGTCCTGCTCTCCCTCGACCTGGACCGGGCCGCCGCGGAGTTCGAGGAATCGGTCGCCGTGTTCCGCCGTCTCGGGCTCAGCCACGAACTCGTGCACAGCCTCACCGGCCTCGCCTTCGCCCGGATGTTCCAGGGGCGGCCGGCACTCCCGCATGCGCGGGAGGCGACCGAGATCGCGTACGCGACCGGCGATCCGGAGAACATCGTGCTGGCGCTGCGCACCCACGCCGACACGCTGGTCCTGCAGGACCGGCCGGCCGAGGCACTGCCGCTGCTGGATCGGGCGCTGGCCCACACTCAGGCCCTCTGGAACACCGACAGCCACCGCGCCCTGCTGGTCCGCAAGCTGGACTGCGCCATCTCGCTCGGCGAGCTGGACCTGGCCGACAAGACGTACGCGCAGGCCCGCGAGGTGACGGACGCGGTCAACAACGCCCACGGGCTGGGCTGGCTGCTGGTCCATCACAGCCGGTTGCGGCGCGCACGTGGCGACCTGCCGGCCGCGATGGCCGACGCGCGTGAGGCGTTGCGGCGCATGGTCGAGGCGGGCGACCCCCGCGGGGTGTTCATCGCGAATCTGCGCCTGGCCGAAGCGCTGCTGGCGGGCGGCGACTCCCCCGGCGCCGCCGCCCTCCTGCGCGCTCTGATGTCCACCTCGGACGTCGCGTCCGTACCGCTGCTCAAGGACAAAGCCGAGGCCCTGCTCAGCCGAGCCGTCCCCGGATGAGCGAGGCCCGTCACTGCACCTGCGCCTTCTTGTAGAAGCCGCTGTCGATCAGGACCTTCTGGTAGTTGGTCTTGTTGACGATCGCCGTGTCGAGCAACGTCGACGGCACGACCTTGACCCCGTTGTCATAGTCCTTGTTGTTGTTCGTGGTCGGCTTCTGACCCTTGAGGACGGCGTCGGCCATCTGTGCGCTGGTCCGGGCCAGTTCCCGGTAGTCCTTGAAGATGGTCGAGTACTGCTCCCCCGCGATGATCGACTTCACCGAGGCCGCTTCCGCGTCCTGCCCGGTCACGACCGGGTACGGCTGACCGGCCGTGCCGTAGCCGTTGCTCTTGAGCGCGGAGATGATGCCGATCGAGAGCCCGTCGTACGGCGACAGCACACCGTCCACCGTCAGCCCGGAGCGGTACGTCGAGGTCAGCAGGTTCTCCATCCGGTCCTGGGCGACCGCCGGCTTCCACCGCAGGATCGCGATCGTCTTGAACTCGGTCTGCTTGCTGGGCACCTTCAGCGTGCCGTCGTCCAGGTACGGCTTGAGCACCGACATCGCCCCGTTGTAGAAGAACGTCGCGTTGTTGTCGTCGGCCGAGCCGGCGAACAACTCGACGTTGAACGGGCCCTTCGCGGCGCCTTCGGACCCGTCGGCGTTGAGCACCTTGAGACCGGTCAGCAGAGAGGTCGCCTGCTGCACGCCGACCCGGAAGTTGTCGAAGGTCGCGTAGTAGTCCACGTTCGGCGAGTCGCGGACCAGCCGGTCGTAGGCGATCACCGGGATCTTGTTGTCCGCCGCGCTCTGCAACTGGGTGCTGATCGCGGTGCCGTCGATGGACGCGATGATCAACAGCTTGGCGCCCTTGGTGATCTGGTTGTCGAGCTGGTTGACCTGGGTGGGGATGTCGTCCTCGGCGAACTGCAGGTCGACCTTGTAGCCTAGGGCCTCGAGTTCCTTCTTGACGTTCTCGCCGTCGCCGTTCCAGCGCTCCGAGGACCGGGTGGGCATGGTGACGCCGATCAGCGCGCCGGCGTTGCCGGTGCCGGCCGCGGGCTTCTTGTCCGCCGTCTTCTCGCTGGAACCACAGGCGGCCAGGGGAAAGGCCAGGACGACGGCCGATGCCGCCGCGATGACGCGGGTGGATCGCATGCACGAACTCCTCAATGCTGCACGGTCGGTGCGCCGGCGGGACGATCCCGACCGTAGGCAGCGCGGCGTTGTTCGGGTTCGGCCCCGGCGGCTGAACAACCAACGCTGGACACGGGCGAGGACAATGACCGCGACGAATGGAGGGCCGGTGCCCCGACAGGAACGTCCGCTGGAGTCCGAGGAGACTCCCCTGCTGCGGTTCGCCGGGGACCTGCGGCGTCTGCGGCGGCGGGCCGGCCTGCCCTCGTACCGGGAGCTGGGCAAGCGGACGAGCTACTCGGCCGCGGCACTGTCCGAAGCCCTGTCCGGCCGCCGCCTGCCCAGCCTGGCCGTCACCACGGCGATCGTCCGGGCCTGCGGCGGCGACACCGGCGAGTGGACCGGGCGGTGGCGGCAGCTGGCGGCCGCGCAGCCCGGCGCGGACAGCGGCGTGCCCCCGCCGTACGTGGGCCTGGCCCCCTACCAGGTCGACGACGCCGACCGGTTCTTCGGCCGCGAGGCGCTGACCGACACCCTGCTGACGCCGGTCGCCGAACGGCCGTTCGTCGGGATCTTCGGCTCCTCCGGCGCGGGCAAGTCGTCGTTGCTGCGGGCCGGCCTGGTCGCCCGCAGTGCGCGCACCGCGATCGTGGTACGCCGGGAGCCGATCCGATCACCGAGCTGGCGGTGCCCGTGGCGAACCTCGCCGACGAGCCCGCCGACCGGGTCCGCGCCGACCTCGCCGCCGACCCGCAGGCCCTGCGCGGCTGGCTGGCCAAAGCCGCCGACGATCTGCTGCTGGTGGTGGATCAGTTCGAAGAGGTTTTCACGCTCTGCGACGAAGCCGCCCGGCTCTGGCTGATCCGGGCGTTGACCACCGCCGCGGGACCGCACAGCCGGGTGGTCATCAGCGTGCGCGCCGACTTCTACGGTCGCTGCGCGCGCCACCCGGAGCTGGTGACCGCGTTGCACAGAGCGCAGGTCCTGGTCGGCCCCATGTCCACCGAGGAGCTGCGGTCGGCGATCACCGGACCGGCCGCCCACGCGGGCGCCACGATCGAGACGGCGCTGCTGGCCCGGCTCGTCGCGGACGTCAGCGGGCAGCCCGCCGTGCTGCCGCTGGTGTCGCACACGCTCGCCGAGACCTGGCAGCGGCGGCGCGGCGTGGTTCTCACCCTGGCCGGCTACGAGGACGCCGGCGGCATCGAACACGCTCTCGCGCGTACCGCCGAGCACACCTTCGACCACCTCACCGAGGACGATCGTGGCAGGGCCCGGCTGCTGTTCCTGCGCCTGGTGGTTCCCGGCGACGGCACCGAGGACAGCCGGCGGCGGGTCCGGCGGGCCGACCTGGACGTCCCCGATGCCCTGCTCGACCGGCTCGCCGCGGCCCGGCTGATCACCATCGACCGCGACAGCGTCACCCTGACCCACGAGGCGTTGCTGCGAGCGTGGCCGCGGCTGGCCGGCTGGATCGCCGACGACCGCGACGACCTGCGGGCCCAGCACCGGCTCACCGAGGCCACCGCCGTCTGGGCAGCCCACGGGCACGACCCCGACACCCTCTACCGCGGCGCCCGCCTCGACCGGGCGGCTCGGCTACGGGACCGGCTCAACCCCGGCGAGCGGGCCTTTCTCGACGCCGGCCTCGCCGCCGAACACGCCCGGAGGCGCGCCGGCCAGCGCACCACCCGCCGGTTGCGCCGGTTCGCCGCCGGGCTGGCGGTGCTGGCCGTCCTCCTGGCCGGCACCGCGATCGTGGCTGCGACCGCCCAGCACAAGGCCGCCCGGCAGCGCAACGAGGCACTGTCCCTGCGCGCTGCCGATGCCGCCCGGGACCTGATCGCCTCCCGGCCCACCGACGCCGCCGCCCTGGCCCTGGCCGCATACCGGCTCGCACCCACGGCCGAGGCCCGCGACGTGCTGCTCCTGGCGCACGCCGCCGCGGGTGCCACCACCCTCGGTCGCGGCTACCTCAGCCCACCCGGCCGGTTCGCGGCCACCTACGACACCCGCACGTCCGGGGAACAGCTCTGGCGGCGGGACGGTACGACGTGGCGGCCGGCGGGCCGTCTGGCCACCGCCGACAGCTACCTGCACGCGAGCAGCCTCGACGAGCGCCGGGCCATCTACTGGACCGCGAACACCCGTTCCCACCTCTGGGACCTGACCGACCTGGACCGTCCGCGCCGCATCAATGTGCCGGCCGGGCTGGGAATGATGCAGAGTCTGGACCGGACCGGTTCGCTGCTGAGTGCTCTGGGCACGGACAGCACGGCCCGGGTGTGGCGCGTCGGCGACCGGTCGGTCCGCACCTTGCCCGCCGGTGACGTCGTCGGGACCGCGGTGCTCGCCGACGGCACCGGCGTCGTGCTCAGCCGGCGCACCGGTGACCAGGACGCCATCGAACGCTGGACCCTCGACGGTCGCCGGACCGGCACCCTGCTGCACGTGCCGCACCCCGCGGTCGTCCAGGCCGGACCGGCCGGGCTGATCGCCGTCACGTCCTACCTGGGCGACTCGACCACGACCGTCCTGGACACCGCCGGCCCCCGTGCCCCGCGCATCGTCGCTCGCGTCAGCGGCCTCGACGAGACAGCCAACCCGGCCTTCGACCCCGCCGGCCGGACCGTGGCGGTCATCGACGGTGCCGGCGCCCGGATCTGGGACGCGGCGACCGGCCGGAGCCTGCTCCGCCTGCACACTCAGGGCCTGCGCCTGAACTCCCCCCGTCTCAGTGGCACCGACCTGGCGGTGCTGGACGGGAAGTCGGCGATGTGGCGCATCAACGCCGATCTCACCGCCGTGATCCAGCAGACGTGCGCGCGGCCGGTCACCGTGGACTGGCACCGGTATTTCCCCGGCACCACCCGTGAGCGGCTGTGCCCGTCCCGGTGAACCCGCTCAGTACTTGAACTGGCTGACCAGGGTGTGCAGCGTCGCGCTCATCGTGGCCAGCTCGTTCACCGCCGTCTGCGAGCCGGCGATCGCGGTGGACGTCTCCGTCGCCGCGCTGGCTACCGCCGTCAGGCTGCCGGAGATGTCGCGGCTGCTGCCGGAGGCGTCGGAGATGTTGCGGGCCATCTCCGAGGTGGTCGCCGTCTGCTCCTCGACCGCCGAGGCGATGGTGGTCTGGTAGTCGTTGACCTGCAGGATGATCTGGCTCATCCGGTCGATGGCGGCCGTGGTGGCCGTGGCGCTCGTCTGGATGTCGGTCACCCGGCGGCCGATGTCGCCGGTCGCCCGCGCGGTCTCCTGAGCGAGGTCCTTGACCTCGGAGGCCACCACGGCGAAGCCCTTGCCCATCTCGCCGGCCCGGGCCGCCTCGATGGTGGCGTTGAGCGCGAGCAGGTTGGTCTGCTCGGCGATCGCCGTGATCAGCTTGATGACGTCGTCGATCTCCGCGGACGAGGTGCCGAGCTCCTTGACGGTCCGGGTGGCCTCGCCGGCCACGTCGACGGCCTCGGCGCCGGCCCGGCTGGCGTCCGCGGCGTTCGACGCGATCTCGCGGATCGAGGCCCCCATCTCCTCGGCGCCCGCGGCGACCGTGCTCAGCGCCCCGCTCATCGACTCGGTCGCGTCCGCGACCCCACCGACCTGGCGGGACGTGTCGGCGGCCGAACCGGAGATCTGCTGGGAGTTGGCCGAGAGCTGCTCGGAGGCGGCGGCCAGCGAGGTGGCCTGGTCGCCGATCTGCCGGATGGTACCGGCGATCTTGGCGACGAACCGGTTGAACGCGGCGGCCAGCGGACCGAACTCGTCCTTGCGGTTCTCGTCGACCCGGCGGGTGAGGTCACCCTCGCCGTCCGCGATCTCGGACAGCCGCTCGGTCAACGCGGTCAATGGACGCAGGATGCTGCGGGAGAGCAGGAACGCCAGGACCAGCACCAGCAGCGCGGCGGCGACGATGCCGATCAGGACGGCGACCCGGGCCCGGTCGGCGGTCTCGGTCGTCTCCGTCGCCCGGGTGGCCAGCAGGCTCGTCTCGGCGTCGGTCAGTTCTGCGATGACGGTGCGGATCTGGTCCATGACCGCCTTGCCCTTGTCGGTGAGCACGACGGCCTGCGCGGCGGCGAAGCCGTCGGTGCGGCGCAGCTCGATGGTGTCGGCGAGTTCGGCGAACTTGCTGTCCACCAGCGGGCGCAGACGGGCGATCCGCGCCTGCTGTTCGGCATTGTCGCTGGTCAGATCGGCCACGGCGGTGATGGCTCCGTCGATCGACTGCTTGGCGCTGTCATAGGGCGCGAGATACCGGTCCTCACCGGTGATCAGATAACCGCGCTGCCCGGTCTCGGCGTCCTTGAGCGTCGAGGTGACCGCGGCCAGCGCCTCGATCACCTGATAGGTGTGTGACACCTTGCCGCTGTTGTCCTCCAGGGTGGTGGTGCTGTGGTAGGCCACCGCACCGACGACGCACAGCACCAGCAGGGGAACCGCGAAGGCTGCGATCAAGCGGTATTTGATGCGGTGCAACCAACCCATGATGACCTGTCCCCTTTGAACGGCGGCCGTGACTCGGCATGGGCCCTGCCCGGTGCAGAGTCCTACTCCCAAGATCGTCAGCTGCTCCGCATAACTGAGGTCAGAGCCGCCTCCACCGAGACATCTGATTTTTACCCCGATGAAGCTGACCAGAGATCACCCGTAGACACACAAGGTCGTGGACGCCTATAAATACATCAGATGTCTGCGGCCCGTTGCGGCCAGGATCTGGGCGCGGGCCACCACAGAGCAGGAGCCTTGGTGACTGAGCGCATCTCGTCCGTCGACACCTTCGACATCCGCTTCCCGACCTCGCGGCACCGCGACGGATCCGACGCCATGAACCCGTTCCCGGACTACTCCGCCGCGTACCTCGTGCTGCGCAGCACCGCGGGCGCCGAGGGCCACGGGTTCGTCTTCACCGTCGGCCGCGGCACGGAGATCGAGGTCGCCGCCATCCGGTCGCTGGCCCCGATGGTCGTCGGACAGCCGGTCGACGCACTCGTGGCCGACCCCGGGGCGCTCGCCCGGCAGCTCATCGGCGACAGCCAGATCCGCTGGCTGGGACCGGAGAAGGGGGTGGTCCACATGGCCGCGGGCGCCCTGGTCAACGCGGTCTGGGACCTGGCCGCCCGGCGCGCGGGCCGGCCGCTGTGGAGCCTGCTGGCCGCGCTGACCCCCGAGCAGATCGTCGCCCAGATCGACTGGCGCTACCTGCGCGACGCACTGACCGAGGACGAGGCGCTGACCATCCTGCGTGACGCCGCGCCGGGCAAGGCCGAGCGCGAGCGGACCCTGCTGGACGAGGGGTATCCGGCGTACACGACCACGCCGGGCTGGCTCGGCTACGACGACGAGAAGCTGGCCCGGCTGTGCCGGCAGGCCGTCTCCGACGGCTACCGGCTGATCAAGCTGAAGGTCGGAGCGGACCTCGGGGACGACGTCCGGCGGCTGGCGATCGCCCGGCGCGCGGTGGGCCCGGACGTGGGCATCGCCGTCGACGCCAACCAGGTCTGGGGCGTGCCCGACGCGATCGGCTGGATGCGGGAGCTGGCGCCGTTCGACCCGTACTGGATCGAGGAACCGACCTCTCCGGACGACGTCCTCGGGCACGCCGCGATCCGATCGGCGCTGGCGCCGATCCGGATCGCCACCGGCGAGCACATGCACAACGCCGTCATGTTCAAACAGTTGCTGCAGGCCGGCGCGGCCGACGTGGTCCAGATCGACGCCTGCCGGGTCGGCGGCGTCAACGAGAACCTCGCGATCCTGCTGCTCGCGGCGAAGTTCGGCGTCCCCGTCTGCCCGCACGCGGGCGGCGTGGGCCTCTGCGAGCTCGTGCAGCACCTGGCCATGTTCGACTTCGTCGCGGTCAGCGGTACGGCCGAGAGCCGGGCCATCGAGTACGTCGACCACCTGCACGAGCATTTCACCGCCCCGGTACGCATCGCGAACGGCCGCTACGTGGCCCCCCGGACCGCCGGGATGAGCGCGCAGATGCTGCCGGCGACCCTGGCGGCGTACCGGTATCCCGACGGCCCCCGGTGGGCCGGCGCCGATCCATCAGATGGAGGACAGCGATGAACCGAAGAATGGTGCTCGGTCTGGCGGTCGTCACGACGGTCGGCGTCACGTCGTCCATGGCGGGCTGCAACCGCGACTCGCCGTCGGCCGGCGGCAGCGGTGCCACAGCCCCGATCGTCGGCGTCGACTACCCGAGGTCGGACACCGACTTCTGGAACTCCTACATCCGGTACGTGCCCGAGTCCGCGAAGGCGCTCGGCGTCGAGCTCAAGACGACGAACTCGCAGAACGACGTGGCCACCCTGATCTCGAACGTGCAGACGTTCGTCAGCCAGGGCGTCAAGGGCGTGGTGATGGCCCCGCAGGACACCGCCGCCATCGCGCCCACCCTCGAGCAGCTCGCGGCCAGGAAGATCCCGGTCGTCACCATCGACACCCGGCCCGACACCGGATCGGTGGCCATGGTGGTGCGGGCCGACAACCGCGCCTACGGCACCAAGGCGTGCCGGTTCCTGGGCACCAAGCTCGGCGGCAAGGGCAAGGTCGTGATGCTGCAGGGTGATCTCGCCTCGATCAACGGCCGCGACCGCACCGAGGCCTTCCACGACTGCATGAAGAAGGACTTCCCCGGCATCAAGGTCTTCGGCGAGATCACCGACTGGAAGGGCGACGTCGCGGCGTCCAAGCTGCAGACCCGGCTGGCGTCCGACCCCGACGTCAAGGGCGTCTACATGCAGTCGTCGTTCGCGCTCTCCGGCACCAAGCAGGTGCTCAAGCAGAAGGGCCTGCTCGTGCCCCCGAGCGACCCGGAGCACGTCTTCATCGTCTCCAACGACGGGATCCCCGAGGAGCTCAAGGACATCAAGGCCGGCCTCATCGACGCGACGGTCAGCCAGCCCGCCGACCTGTACGCGAAGTACGGGCTCTTCTACGCCAAGGCCGCCATCGACGGCAGGACGTTCCAGCCCGGTCCGACCGATCACGACAGCACCATCATCAAGGTGCGCGACGGTCTGCTCGAGGATCAGCTCTCTGCGCCGCTGGTCACCGCGGACGGCGCGACGATCGGCGGTGAGAAGACGGCGAAGTACGACGACACGTCGCTGTGGGGCAACTCATGACCGGTCAGGAGCCGGTCGTCGAGGCCGTCGACATCGGCAAACGCTACGGGTCCACGGTCGCGCTCGACCGGGCCGCCATCACGGTACGGCCCGGCGAGACGCACGCCCTGGTCGGCCGCAACGGCGCCGGGAAGTCGACGATGGTCGCCATGCTGACCGGGCTCCAGGCGCCGGACACCGGCCGGATCACCTTCGGCGGGCGGCCCGCCCCGCCGCTCGGCGACCGGGACGCGTGGCGCCGGCAGGTGGCCTGCGTCTACCAGAAGTCGACGATCATCCCGGCCCTCACCGTCGCGGAGAACCTGTTCCTCAACCGGCACGACCGCGGCCCCGGCGGCCTCATCCGCTGGGGTGCGCTGCGCCGCTCGGCGCGCGAGCTGCTGGCCACCTGGTCGGTCGACGTGGACGTGGACCAGCCGGCGTCGGCCCTCACCGTCGAGCAGCGGCAGTTCGTGGAGATCGCCCGCGCGTTGTCGTTCGGGGCCCGGTTCATCATCCTGGACGAGCCGACCGCCCAGCTCGACGGCGCCGGCATCACCCGGCTCTTCGCCCGCATCGCCGCCCTGCGCGCCCAGGGCGTCACCTTCCTGTTCATCAGCCACCACCTGCAGGAGATCTACGAGATCTGCGACGTGGTGACCATCTTCCGCGACGCCCGGCACATCCGCACCACCGCGGTGGCCGGGCTCGACCGCGCGGACCTGGTGGCGGCGATGACCGGCGAGGACGTCAGCCTGGCCGGCGACCCGCACCGGCGGCCACCCGCCGCCGACGCCGAGGTCCGTGTCGTCGTCCGTGACCTGGTGACGGCCTCGGGCGCCGAGGCGTCGTTCGAGGCCCGGGCGGGCGAGGTGATCGGGCTGGCCGGCGGGGGCGGCAGCGGCAAGTTCGAGGTGGCCGAGGCCCTGGTGGGACTGGCGCGGCCGGTCGGGGGCACGGTCGCCGTCGACGGCCGTACGCTGCGGCGGGGCAGCGTGCCGGACGCGCTCGCGGCCGGTGTCGGCCTCGTCCCGCAGGACCGGCACCGGCAGGGTCTGGTGCCGCTGCTGTCGGTCGCCGAGAACGTCACCATGACCGTGCCCGAGCGGGTCACCCGGCGCGGTCTCATCTCCCCGGCCCGGCGCGACGCCTTCGCCCGCAGGTTCATCACCGATCTGGCCATCAAGGCGTCCGGTCCGCACGTATCCGTCTCCGACCTCTCCGGAGGCAACCAGCAGAAGGTGGTCATGGGCCGCGCCCTGGCCGGCGACCCCAAGCTGCTGGTCCTGATCACCCCGACCGCCGGCGTGGACGTGCGCTCCAAACAGACCCTGCTCGGCGTGGTCGAGCAGGTGCGCCGGCGCGGCACCGTCGTGCTGGTCGTCTCCGACGAGCTCGACGATCTGCGCGTCTGCGACCGGGTCCTGGTGCTGCTCCGGGGCCGGATCGTGCGGGACCTGCCGGCCGGGTGGCGGGACAACGACCTGGTAGCCGCCATGGAAGGGGTCGATCTCGGCCATGTCTGACACGCTGCCGAGCACCACTGCTGCCCCGGCCGCTCCGCCGCCCCCGGCCGCGCGCCGGACCGTCGCGCTGGCCCGGCTGCGTGACCTCGCGCTGGTGCCGGCCATCATCGCCGTCGCCATCGTCGGTTTCATCGTCAGCCCGGTGTTCCTGCAACCGGACAACATCATCAACGTGCTGCAGAGCATGTCCGAGATCGCCATCGTCGTGCTCGCCCAGACCCTGGTGCTGATCGCCGGGAAGATGGACCTGTCGCTGGAGTCGACCTTCGGCCTGGCCCCGGGCGTCGCGGCCTGGCTGATCGTCGACCCGGCGGTGACGCACGGCCTCGGCTTGCACGCCCTTCCCGGCGCCCTCGCCGTCCCGCTGGTGCTCCTGACCGGCGCGCTGATCGGCGCCTTCAACGGCCTGCTGATCGTGCGCTTCGGGCTCAACGGCTTCATCGTGACGCTCGGCATGCTCATCGTCCTGCGCGGCCTGCTGACCGGCATCTCCGGCGGGAAGACCTTCTTCGCTCTGCCGGAGTCCATGACCTACCTCGGCTCCACGTCGTGGCTGGGTGTGCCCGCGTCGATCTGGATCACCCTGGCCCTGTTCGCCGTGGCCATGGTGGTCCTCGGCTACACCCGGGCCGGGCGTTCGCTGTACGCGATCGGCGGCAACGTCGACGCCGCCCGGGCGGCCGGCATCCGGACGGACCGGGTCGTGTGGCTGACCCTGATCGTCGCCGGCATGCTGGCCGCCCTGGCCGGCCTGCTCATCAGCGGCCGGCTCGCCTCAGTCACAGCGGCCCAGGGCGACGGGGCGATCTTCCAGGTCTTCGCCGCGGCCGTCATCGGCGGCGTCAGCCTCAACGGCGGCAAGGGAACCGTCTTCGGAGCCTTCACCGGCGTGCTGCTGCTCTTCATGATCATCAACGTGCTGACGCTGGCCGGTGTGCCCGCGCAGTGGACCAACTTCCTCAACGGCGCGGTCATCCTCGTCGCGCTGGTCGTCTCCCGGATCACCGGCGGCAAGGCCCAGACCTGACGGGGCGCTATCTGTGCTGCCGCGGTGCGGCGGCCAATACCGTACGCAGCCACGACTCCGACGTGTTCACGTGGATCAGCGCGCTCGCCTGGGCCAGCAGCTGGTCCCGGGCACGCAGGGCCAGGTAGATCGCCTCGTGCTCGTTGAGCGTGACGTGCGCCGAGCCACCTTCGATCAGCCCGCGCCACACCCGCGCCCGCAGGGTCTGCCCCGAGAGCCCGTCGAGCAGGGAGGTCAGGGTCTCGTTGCCGGTCACCGCGATGACCGTGCGGTGGAACGCGGCGTCGTACCGGATGAGCTGCTCGGCGTCGTCCGCCGCCCCGCGCATGTCCTCGAGGATCCCGCCCAGCCGATCGACGTCGGCGTCGGTGATCCGCAGGGCGGCGACGCCGGTGGCCACCGGCTCCAGCATCCGGCGCACCTCCATCACCTCCAGCAGGGTGTCGTCGCGCAGCAGCTCGACGGCGACACCCAGCCCCTCCAGCAGCAGCCGGGGCGCCAGGCTCGTCACGTAGGTGCCGTCGCCGCGGCGCACGTCGAGCACGCGGGCCGCTTCGAGCACCTTCACGGCCTCGCGGACGCCGCTGCGGGACAGGCCCAGCTGGTGCGACAACTGCTGCTCGGTGGGCAACCGGGCGCCCGGCGGCAGCTCCCCCGACTGGATCAGCCCACGGATCCTCGTGATGGCCTCGTCGGTCAGCGCCACCGGATCCCCCTGCCAGCCATGAGGCCCATCATCGCATCGTCGTCCGGTCTGAGCGTCAAGGCGCGTACGCGGTCACCGTCGATCCGGTCCTGCCGTACAGCCGGCCGTTCGCCACCATCGGCGCGCCCTGCAGTCCCGAGATCCTGGCGTCGAGCTTGATCGGCTTTCCGGTGCGCGTCTCGAAGGCCGCCAGCGGCTGACCTTTGCTCCGCCAGCCGTAGACCACGCCGCCGCCGACCGTGGCCATGATGGGAGCGTTCTCGCTGAAGGTGGCCTTCCAGACCCTGCGGCCGTCGTTCGCGTTGACGGCGATCAGTTCGCCGGAGTAGGTGTGCAGGTAGATCCGCTCACCGTCAGTGGCGAATCCGAACGTCCCGCCGTGGCTCGGGAAGGTCCGCAGCACCGCTCCGGTGGCCGCGCTGACGCTGCGGATCCGCTCGTCCGGCCCGCATCGCAGGTAGAACGCCGCGCCGTCGGGGGACGCGCCGATCGGGGTGAAGCAACCCGCGCCGGCCGGCCACACCGCCTTGCCCGTCGTGACGTCGACCGCGGTCGTCGAGTCGTCGCCGACCACCAGGATCCGGCCGCCGGCGGCCACCGTCTCCCCGGCGATCGACCCCTGCCGCGCCCATACCCGCGAGCCGTCGCTGATGCGGTACGCCCGGATGCCGTACTTGCTGATCGGCGCGTCCCACACACTGCCGACCACGATGCCCTTGTCGACGAGTACGCCGTACATGGTCTCCGGGATCTGCTTGCGGTAGAGGACCTTGCCGGTGGTCACGTCGTGGGCACTCAGGAACGTCTTGCCGGACCGGCAGTCCCGGAACTGGGCGACGAGCCTGGTGCCCTCGATCGCCGCCAGGCTGATGCTGGTCTTCCTGGTGGTGGCGGGCGTCCGCCAGGCCAGTGCGCCCGTGGTCGCGTCGTAACCGCTGATCCGGTACGACGCGGCGGTGACCAGCCGGTTCCCGCCGACCAGGGGCACGGCCGGGACAGCGCACTTCGCGGTGGCCAGCGGGACCTTCCAGCGCGGTTCGAGCCTGGCGGCGGCAGCGGGGGTCAGGCGGGTCTCTCCCGGGTTGTAGTGGTCGCCGGTCGCGTGGGCCGCGGCCTGCCCCCAGGCGTCGGGGTTCGTCGCCGCGGCCGGAGCCGCGACGGGGACCTGGGCGGCGGTCGCGCTGATCGCGGCGATCACGGCGACCGCCAGGCAACGACGTTTCACGGCATCTCCTTGCAAACGGTGACGGGAAGATCACCGTATGGAGGAAAGTCCGGCTCGGATCCACGGCGGGCCGAGCGCTCACCCGGTCGAGCTACCTTCCGCGAATTCCGGAAGTTTCGGTACCTCAAGATCGCTCATCGCGCACTGCGATTGACAGCTGCCGATATTTGACTGAGGCTTACCGGGTCGAAACAAGGAGGAAACCTCATGAGAAGCTTACTGGGAAATGCCGGAAGGCGCCCGAAACTTGCGGCGATGGGCGCGGCGGTTCTGCTGGCCGGCGGCGTCGTGACCGTGCAGTCCACCGGCACCGCTGAAGCAGCCGCCACCACCCTGCGGGCCGCCGCCGCCCAGGCCGGCCTGTTCTTCGGCGCCGCCGCGGGTCCCGGCCGGGTGAACGCCTTCTTCTCCAGCGAGTTCGGCCAGCTCACTCCCGAGAACGACATGAAGCCGGACGCGATCGCCAACGCGAACGGCACGCTGCGCAACACCGGCAACGCGGACACGCTGGTCAACTTCGCGCAGTCCAACAACATGCTGGTACGCGGCCACACCATGGTCTGGTACTCGCAGGCGGGGCAGTTGCAGGGCGCCAACCAGTCGACGCTGAACACCTACATCGGCAACGCGCTGCTGCGCTGGGGCAACAAGGTCGCCTACTGGGACGTCGTGAACGAGGCCCTGGCCGACAACAACGCCGGAACGCGCCGCAGCCAGTGGCCGCACACCCTGGACCGCGACGCCAACGGCGACGGCGACTACTTCGACGCGACCGACACCGACTACATCCGGGACTCCTTCACCCGGGCCAAGCAGGTCGTCCAGCAGAACGGGCTAAGCACGAAGCTCTGCATCAACGACTACGACGTCGAGGGCCTGACGGTGCAGGGCGGCGGCCGGAACAGGAAGGCCGACGCGCTGTACGACATCGTCAGGGCGTACGGCCAGGGGTCGAACAGGCTGATCGACTGCGTCGGGTTCCAGAGCCACTTCAACGACAACCCGAACAGCATCATCACCGACGACCTGCAGGCCAACATCCAGCGCTTCGCCGACCTCGGCGTCGAGGTGCAGCTCACCGAGCTGGACATCGACGACGACCTCAGCAACAACGACATCGGCCAGGGCCAGGCGGAGAACTACCGCAAGGTCGTCCGGGCCTGCCTGAACGTCACGCGGTGCACCGGCATCACGGTCTGGGGCATCGCCGACAGTGAGTCGTGGCGCGCCTCCGAGCGTGGCCTGCTGTTCACCGGAAGCAACGGCAACTACCAGAAGAAGGCCGCCTACACGGCCGTCCTCGAAGAGCTCAACAAGGGCCGCGGGACCACCACCCCGCCGACGTCGCCGCCGGTCTCCTCACCGCCGGTCTCCCCGTCGGTGCCCCCGGTCTCACCGTCGGCCTCGGCCAGCTCGCCCCCGGTCCCGGCCGGCTGCGCGGCCTCGGTGTCGCTCAACGCGTGGAACGGCGGATTCGTCGCCACCGTCCGCGTCACCGCCGGGTCCGCACCGGTCAACGGCTGGACCGTCGGCCTGACCCTGCCCAGCGGCGCCACCGTGACCAGCCGCTGGAACGCCAACGGCTCCGGCACCACCGGCGCCGTGCAGTTCTCCAACGTCAGCTACAACGGGCAGATCGCCGCCGGACAATCGGTGGAGTTCGGCTTCCAGGGCACCGGCAGCGCCACCGGCGTCTCGCCCACCTGCACCGCCACCTGAGCTGACCCGAACGCCCGGGCCGCCTCAGGGCCGGCCCGGGCGTCGGCACGTCTAGCGCAGGACGCGCAGCACGCGGCCCACGACGTCGGACAGCGGCACGAAGCCCCACGATCGAGAGTCGACACTGTCCGTGTTGTCACCCAGCACGACGCACTGTCCCACCGGCACAACCTCAACACCCACCGTTGCGCGCACGCTCGCCGGCACCGGATCGCCGGGCCGCGCGGCCAGCCGCTTGATCAGGTAGGCACTCGCCCCCGGCGACTCGGAGAGCCTCCGGTGGCGCAGGACGATCACCTGGCCGCGCGCCGGGGCGGCGGAGCGCACCGCGAGCAGGCGTGAGCCGCCCGCGTAGGTGGGTTCCATGCTGGCGCCGTGGACGTCGACGACGATCAGCGACCGCCGTACCGCGACGGCTCCGAGGGCGGCCAGACCCACTACGGCAAACAACGCGCGACACGAGGGCTCCATATTGAGAACGGTAACAATGAAGTCTTGACAGGCCTTTCGGCCGACGGTCTACTGTGGCGGTATCGCAACGTAGCGGGTGAGTAACCCTACGCAACGTGTGCCGCGGGGGCTCCCCTCACTTCAAGCCGACCATGGACCGGGGGCAGGGCCGTGCTCGTTCTTTCCGTCGCCGTGCTCACGATCGCCGGGGTCCTGGCCGTCTCGCTGGTGTCGAAAGTGCGCTCGGCCACCGCCTTCCGCCGGTTCCGCGACGGCGTCGGTGACCTGGGCATCCCGGCCCGGCTCGGCACCACCGCGGCGGTGGCGGCGGTACTGGGCGAATCCGTGACACTCGGGCTGGTCGTCGTCCCGGCGACCGCCGCGATCGGGCTGTTCGCCGCCGGCTCGCTCTTCGCGATCCTCGCGCTCGTGCTGTGGCGTGCCGTCGCGCGGGGCACGGCGGCGAGCTGCCACTGCTTCGGGTCCACAAAGGACACCGTGGCGGCCCGTCACGTCGCCCGGACCGGCGCGCTGGCCGTGCTCGCGTACGCCGCCGGCGTGCTCGACGCGGCCGCGTACCCCTCGTATCTGTCATCCGATCCCCCGGCGGCGATCGTCGCCGTCGCCGTTTCCGGAGTGGCCGTGGCGGCGGTCGTCTACCTGGACGAACTGATGTGGCTCTTCGGCGGCTCCCCGCGTTGACCGCCCCTTCCGGAAGGACGACTCGATGGTTCTCACCACGGCGGTCATCGTGCTGGCCGTCCTTGTCCTGCTCGACCTGCTGCTGAGCGTCGCGATCGTCCGGCGGCTGCGCGACCACGAGGCCCAGCTCGCCGACGTGCTGCCGGCCACCGAGCCGGGCCTGCGCACCGGTACGCCGATGCCCGACTTCACCAGCGCGGACGGCTCCTTCACCCGCGCCGGCGTGCTCGGCACCCCCGTACTGCTCGGATTCTTCTCCACCGGGTGCCGTTTCTGCCCCGCCCAGGCCGAGCAGCTCGCCCATCGCGCCACCGGGATCGCCGCCCGGAGCATCCGGGTGGTCAGCGTGCTGACCGTCACCGACGAGGCCGTCCCCGACGACCTCACGCCGGTGCTGGAGAAATCCGGAACGGTGGTCACCGAGCACGGACCGGGTGGTCTCATGGCGACGTTCTCGATCAGTGGCACGCCCAGCTTCCTGTTGTTCGACGGCGAGGGCACGCTCATCGGCAAGGGGCACACCGTCGACGAGCCGCTCGAACGGTGGATCCCGTGAAAGTGCTCGGCCAGGCGATCGTGCTCTGCGCGCGGGCCGCTCCGCTGGCCAGCGCGATCTCGCTCGGCGTGATGCTCGTCAACGGGGTGACCCCGGTTGCGCTCGCCTGGTCGACCAAGCTGCTGGTGGACGGCCTGTCCGAGCACGACGCGGGGCAGCTGCGGCTCGGCGTCGCCGGTCTGGTCGTGACGGGCCTGCTGACGCCGCTGGTCTCGCAGGTACGGCGTTACTACGACCAGGAGATGTCGCGGCGCATCACGCTGCGCACCCAGGTCGACCTCTTCACCGCGGTGTCGCAGCACGACGGGCTCGCCGAGATCGAGAACAGCGGGTTCCACGACCGGCTGCGGATCGCCCGCGAGGCCAGCTGTTTCGCGCCGATGCAGATCACGTCGTCGCTGCTGACGATGACGTCGTCGGTGATCACCCTGGCCGGCTTCGGGTACACGCTGCTGCGCTGGAACGGGTGGCTGGCCGTGCTCGTCCTGCTCTCCGCGCTGCCGACGCTCTATGCCCAGGTGTGGCTGGCCCGGCGGCGCGGCGAGATGATCGTCCGCACCAGCCCGTACTGGCGGCGGCAGGCGTTCTATGCCGCGCTGCTGCTCGACCAGCGCGCCGCGAAGGAGATCCGGCTGTTCGGGCTGGCGCCCTTCTTCCGGACGCGGATGACCCGGGAGCTGCGGGCGGGACAGCGCGAGGAGCGGACACAGGACCGGTACGCGTTCGTCGTCGACCTGGCGCTGTCCGCGATGACCGGGATCGTGGCCGGTGCGGCCCTCGCGTACTTCGCGACCCGTATCTTCGCCGGGCACGGCACCGCCGGCGACCTGATGGTGCTCATCGCCGCGCTCGCGTCCGTGCAGATGGCGCTCACCACCGTGGTCATGGACGTCGCGACGATGGGCCAGCTGCTGATGACCTTCGGGCACTACATCGACATAACCGGCATCATCCGTACGCGGCCGCGCCGTTACCCGGTGACGGCACTGCCCCCGCTGGCCTCGGGCATCGAGTTCCGCGACGTGTGGTTCCGCTACGCGCCCGACCACGACTGGACGCTGCGCGGGCTCAACCTGGCGATCCCCCGGGGCACCTCGATGGCGCTGGTCGGGGCCAACGGCGCCGGCAAGTCGACCATCGTCAAGCTGATCTGCGGCTTCTACCCGGTGACCAGGGGCGCCATCACCTGGGACGGCGTCGACATCGGCGACATCGCCCCGGCCGAGCTGCGCCGGCGGATCCGGGCCACGTTCCAGGACTTCATGACCTACGAGCTCGCGGCGGCCGACAACATCGCGGCCGGCGACATCACGGCCCAGGCCGACCGGCCGGCCCTGGAGGCTGCCGCGACCTGGGCGGGCATCGACCGGACGCTGACGGCCCTGCCGAACGGGTACGACACGATGCTGAGCCGCACGTTCAGCGACGGCGCGGACCGGGCGGATCCGGCCGGAGTGCTGCTGTCCGGCGGGCAGTGGCAGCGGCTGGCGCTGGCCCGTGCGGTGCTGCGCCGCTCCGCCGACCTGCTCATCCTGGACGAGCCGTCGTCGGGCCTCGACGCGCACGCCGAGCACGAGGTGCACCACCGGCTGGCCGAGCTGCGCCGGGGCCGTACGTCGCTGCTCATCTCGCACCGCCTCAACACCGTGCGCGACGCCGACGTCATCGTGGTCCTGGCGGCCGGCGCGGTCGTCGAGCAGGGCGACCACGACAGCCTGATGGCCGCCGGCGGACCGTACGCGGAGATGTTCCGGCTCCAGGCGGCCGGCTTCGCCGAGGTCGTGCCGTGAGCGTCGAGGTGTCGCTGCTCGGACCGCTGCAGATGACGGCGGGCGGCGGCGAGGTCCGGCTCGGCGGTCAGGGCCGGCGCACCGTGGTGGCCATGCTCGCGCTGCACGCCGGCCTGGTGGTCAGCACCGACTCGCTGATCGACGCCCTGTGGGGCGACCAGCCGCCGGTGACGGCCATGACCAAGCTGCAAGGGCACATCTGCGGCCTGCGGCGCGAACTGAACCGGCTGGGGTGCGACGCCGCCACGGTCCTGCGCACGGCGGCTCCCGGCTACCTGCTCTGCGACCACCAGGTCCACACCGACCTGGCGGAGTTCGAGCGGTTGACCCGCGCCGCCGCGCTGGCGCCGGACGCGCCCGCCATCGTCGCCCTGCTCGAGCCGGCGCTGCTGCTCTGGCGGGGCACCACCTGCTCGGATGTGCGCAGCGCGCGGATCGCGGCGGCCGCGGCCACCGTCGACGACCGGCGGGCCCGCGCCCGGGAGAGCCTCGCCGAGGCCCGGCTCGCGCTGGGCCAGGTGAACGTGGCCCTGGACGACATGAACCGGCTCGTCCTCGACCAGCCCTTCCGCGAACGGGCCTGGGAGATGGTGATCCGCTGCCACATCGCCCGGCGCGACACGGCGGCGGCGCTGGCGACGTACCACCGGGTGTCGCGGTTGCTGTCCGCCGAGCTCGGCGTGCAGCCCGGCCGGCAGTTGCGCACGATCGCGGCCCGGCTGGCCGAACCGTTAGCGACGCGTTAGCGGGCTCCGGCACCGTGAACCTCACTGACAATGAGGGAGGCACGTGTGACAACCCTGCTCATGACGGTCGGCGACCGCCTGCTCGCCAAGGTGGCCCCGAAGCGCCGCGCTGCGGCCTGCTCGTACCCGTCGTACTGCGCCTACCAGTTCACCGGCTGCGGCGGCGGCCAGTGCTTCTACTACTACCAGTGGGGCCAGTACTGCTACGTCGGTCAGGTCCCGCTGACCGGATGCACGAATTACTTCCGCAGGTACCAAGGCTGCTGCTGAGCGCGTCGACAGCCCTGCTCCTCAGGCGGCCGGCAGGCGTCGCGCTCGGCCCATGCCGCCTCCTCAGGAGCGGGGACGGCTCCTCAGTTCCTCGAAGATCCGGGCGGTGTCGAGATTTCCGTGACCGGCGGCGATCTGACGGCGGACGAGATCGTGCACCGGCTGCAGCACCTCGGTCGATACGCCCTGACCGGTGCTCGCCCGCAACAGAGCGGCCAGAGCCGCATCGGTGAACCGCAGACTCTGGCCCTCCCCGGCGTAGTCTCCCGCGTCGACCACCGCCGCGTACCCGGCCAAGCTGCCGGTCATGGCAGCCAGGAACGGCGCCTGCCACCGCGCGAACTCCGCCGCCGGGACACCCTCGGCGGCGAGCATCGCCGCACCGTGCAGGAAACCGGCGATCATCGTGTACATCCCGGTCAGCATCGCCATGTCGTAGACCGGGGCGAGACCGGCGTCGGCACCGAAGAACGTGCTCTCGCCCCACCGGTCCAGCACAGCACGGTGCCCGGCGAAGACCGCCGCCGAGCCACTGTAGAAGATCACCGATCCCGGACCGCCGATCATGTCGGGCACGGCCAGGATCGCGCCGTCGAGGTAGGCGATGCCGTGACCGGCGGCCCAGCCGGCCAGCTCCCGCGACTCGGCGGGCGTCGTCGTGGTCAGATTGATCACGGTACGGCCGGCCAGCGCGCCGACGACCGGATCCAGCACGTCGTGGACCGAGCGGTGATCGAACAGGCACACGATGACCGGCCCGTCACCGGCGACGGCCTTCTCGACAGTGTCGGCGACCAGCGCGCCGCGACCGGCCAAGCGCTGCGCCCGCCGCGGATCACGGTTCCACACGACCGCGGGAAGGCCCGCGTCCAGCAGCGTCGCGGCCAGAGCCGTACCCATCGCCCCCGTACCCAGAAATGTCGTCATGGGTCACCATGCTTGCCCCGGTACAGTGGGTGCAGCAAGTACCCACTATCTAGTTCGGTACTTACCTTCAGGTAAGGGTGGAGGCGTGATGGCAGCCGGCGCGAGGCGAGGCCCGTACATCTGCGGCATCGACGCCGGGATGGACGTGGTGACCGGCAAGTGGAAATCGCTGATCCTCTGGGAGCTCACCAACTACGGCACCCGGCGCTTCGGTGAGCTGCGGCGGGGCCTGCCCGGCGTGAGCGAGAAGATGCTCGTCCAGCACCTGCGCGAGATGGAGGAGGACGGGCTCGTCCACCGGGAGATCTACCGCGAGGTGCCACCCCGGGTGGAGTACTCGCTGACCCCGGACGGCGCCTCCCTCAACGAAGCCCTCAGCGCACTCGGCACCTGGGGTCAGCAGCGGGTCAAACGCCTCGCCGCCGAGGGCGCCCTGGTCGAAGCTCCGCCCCCCGGCCTGAGGACGGGAGGGGCCGGCGGTGCCGCATGATGCTCCGGTGAGCAATCTGACCATCCAGCCCCTGACCATCCGAGCCCGGCGGTCCGAGGATCTCGACCAGTGCGTGGACGTGCTGCGTGAGGTACGCCTGGCCAACGGCTATCCGATGAAGTGGCCGTCGGATCCCCGGGCCTGGCTGGACCACCCGCAGCTCGACCGGGCCTGGGTCGCCCAGAGTTCACCCGGCGTCATCGACGGGCACGTCGCCGTGCAGAACGGCCGGGAGATCACCCGCCTGTTCGTGGCGCCCGCGGCCCGGCGCCTGAGGGTCGGCACTGCGCTGCTGGACCACGTGAGCGTGTGGGCCGGCGGCCGGCTGATCCTCAACGTCGTCGACAAGCCGAATTCCGCGGCGGTCGCCTTCTACGAGGCCACGGGGTGGCGGTACACGCATACGACGACCGCTGACTGGAGCGGTCCGCGCGGAGAAGTGGTGCGGCTGCGGCACTACGTCCGGTAGGGCGTCAGGTGCTGAATGCCAGGAGACGATCCTCAGCCGGGCTCTTCGACCACGATGTCGCAGGGCGTGCCGGCTGACAGGAACGTGCTGAGCCGCTCGGCCTCGGTCCGGAGGGACTCGCGCTCGGCGTACGGGACGGGGGTGAAGGGTTTGATCCGGAGGACCCGGCGGTCGAACCGCCAGATTCCCTGCCACCGGCCGTCGATGAGGATCGTGCCGGTGGTGGCGCCGTTGCCGGGCGGCAGCGGCACCGGGCGGGTGTGCGGGATGACCCGGGTGCGGTCCCGGTGCGAGAGCAGCAGATTGTCGTACTCGGGCAGGAAGCGCACGGGGGCCGGCACGTCCCCGCCGGGGCGCGGTGCGTCCGGCAGGTCGTAGAGCGTCGTGCCGGACTCGGCGCGGAAGGTCCGGAGCGGAAGGCGTTCGACGACCTCGCGCAGGCGGGTCAGGCCGGACCAGGTCTGGAGGTCGAGGACACTCGCCGGGCCGAACGCGCCCAGGTACCGCACCACCAGGCCGTCCACCGGTACGGAGCGCAGCGGCGCGCCCAGCCACGTCTCCACCTGCGCCCACGCGGCCGGACCGGTGCGGCCCCACACGCCGCGTGGCGGCACTTGGCACAGGGCGAGGGAGTTCGTGGCCGCATAGGCCAGGGAGGCCGGGTCGGCGTCCGGCCAGTCCGGGGCGAGGAGGCGGCCGAGCTCGGCGCGGGTACGCGGTCGTTCCTCCATCAGGGTCGCCGCCCGGCGGGCCAGGGCCGCCCGGTCGAAGTCGCCGCGGAACACCTTGTCCAGCGGCGGATCGAACAGCAGCCGCCAGTCCAGCGCGTCGCGCGCGCTGACCAGGTGCACGGTGGTGCGCATCAGGTGGATCCGCACCACTTTCCGCTGCTCGGTCAGGGTGGACAGCGAGTCCGGAGCGAAGTCGCGCAGCCGGGTCCAGAGGCCGACGTACGGGGCGAGCGGAGCCTGGGCCTGCAGGCCGGCCAGGTGCTCGATCAGGGCGAGCGCCCCGGCCGGCGAGCGTTCCAGCAGGTGCTGGCGGGCCAGGGTGGCCCGGTTGAGCTCGCGCCGGCTCAGGACCTCCCTCACGTGAGGGGACCGAAGAACGCCCGCAGATCCGCGGCCAGCTCGGCCGGGGCCTCCATGGCCGGGAAGTGCCGGCCGCGCTCGTGCTCGACCCAGTGCGCCGTGGCCGGCGCCGGGATCAGCTTGCGCACCGTCTCGTCCGAGCCGAAGACCGCAAATCCCTGAGGTACGCCGGGCGGCGTGCCCCACTCCGACGAGTGCGCCTGGTCGTAGAGGGTGTGCGCGGCGCTGATCCCGGAGCCGGTGAACCAGTACAGGCTGACCGTGGTGAGCATCTGGTCCCGGTCGACCGGCAGGTCCGTCCACTCCCCGAACTTCTCGGCGATCCAGGCCAGCTGCAGCAACGGCGAGTCGGTCAGGCCGTACCCGATGGTCTGCGGGCGGCTGTTCATGAGCGAAAGGTAGCCGGACCCGTCCGTCCGGAACGCGTCCATCCGGTCCTTGATGAGCTTGTCGACCGGGTCGTCTGCGTCGAGCCGGTCGGCCGAACCCGGGATGAACGTCGCGGTCGCCGCCGCCGTCCACGGGTCGGTCACGACGTGCAGGCCGATCACGTGCTCGCCGTCGAGGCCGGCCAGCAGGCCCGAGATGCCGGCTCCCACGTCACCTCCGTGCACGCCGTACCGCGCGTACCCGAGCCGGCGCATCAGCTCGGCCCAGGTCCGGGCGGTACGGGCCATGGTCCAGCCGGGGCCGGCCAGCGGGGTGGAGAACGCGTAGCCCGGCAGCGACGGGATCACCAGGTGGAAGTCCCCGGCGAGCGGCCCGATCAGCTCGAGGAACTCGGCGACGCTGCTCGGGTAGCCGTGCGTGATCAGCAGCGGGGTGGCGTCCGCCCGCTCCGACCGGACGTGCAGGAAGTGGATGCGCTGCCCGTCGATGTCCGTCGTGAACTGCGGGAACGCGTTGAGCCGGGTCTCCTGGGCCCGCCAGTCGAACCCGGTGCGCCAGTGGTCGGCCAGTTCGCGGAGGTGGTCGAGAGGGATGCCGCGGGTCCACCCGGTGCCCGGGAGTTCGGTGGGCCAGCGCGCGTCGGTCAGCCGGCGGTGCAGGTCGGCGAGGTCGGCGTCGGGGATCGCGATGCGGAAGGGCTCGATGTCCATGCCGGCCACGTTAGGATCAAACGCGGAAAGGTCCGTTCCTAGATTGCCGTCAGGATCGAAGAATGCTGGAAACCTCGGCGCGGCTGCTGCGCCTGCTGTCGTTGCTCCAGACCCGTCCCGACTGGACCAGCACCGAGCTGGCCGACCGGCTCGGCGTGACCACCCGCACGGTGCGCAACGACGTGGAGCGGCTGCGGGCCCTGGGGTATCCGGTGAACGCCCGGCCCGGCGTGGCCGGCGGTTACCGGCTGGGTTCGGGCGGTGCGCTGCCCCCGCTGCTGCTGGACGACGACGAGGTGGTCGCGGTCGCGGTGGGACTGCGTACGGCCGCGAGCGTCACCGGGATCGGCGAGACGTCGGTGCGCGCGCTCGCCAAGCTGCAGCAGATCCTGCCGTCACGGCTCCGGCACCGGATCAGCGCTTTCCAGGCAGCGACGGTCGCGATGCCGTCATCGGGTCCCGTGGTGGACCCGGATGTGCTGACCACCATCGCCGGTGCGTGCCGGGACCATCATCGGCTCGCGTTCGACTACCGGACGCATGCGGGGTCCGCGGCCCGGCGCTCGGTGGAGCCCTATCGGCTGGTCCACCACCGGGGACGGTGGTACCTGGTCGCCTGGGACCCGGACCGCGACGACTGGCGGACGTTCCGGGTGGACCGGATGGACCCGCGTACGCCCACCGGGCCACGTTTCACACCGCGGTCGCTGCCGCCGGACGAGGAGCTCACGGCGCAGATCACCCGCGGCGTGAGCGAGGCGACGTGGCGGTACCGGGCGCGCGTGGTCGTGGAGGCCTCGGCGGATCACGTCCGGAGCCGCCTTCCGATCCCGGTCGACGTGGCGGAGCTCGGCGAGCAGCGGTGCGCCTTCTCGCCGGGCTCGGACCACCCCGAGATGCTCGCGCTGTATCTCGGCATGCTGGACGCCGACTTCACCGTGGCCGACGCACCCGAGCTGGTGGCCGTCCTGGGCAAACTGGCCGAGCGCTACCAGCGCGCCTCGGTGTCCAGCCGCGTTCCCCCCGCGACCCCGTAGACCTCGTTACTCCAGTCCTCCGCCAGCTTCAGTCCCGGGGCTGGGGCAGATCGACGGGTCCGGACCTTGGTCTCCTGCACCGCGTCCTCGGCGTCCGCTCGCGAGCCGAGCATCCGGTGCGCCACGGCCACCGACCGCGGGCGCTGCTCCTCGAACGCGCGGGCCAGGGGCTCGCCGGGACCCGTACCGGTCATGGTCGTCGCCTTCCTCTCTCGGTTCGCGTCATGTCCATGACGCGAACCGGGAGCGAGAAGTAACCGGCCCGCGGAGCGCCGGGTCACGCCTGCAGCGCTGCGAGCCAGTCCTCGAAGGTGGTGGGAGTGATCTCAGCGTCGGGTCCGGGCAGCATGACGTCGCCCGCCATCGACTGGTCGAACACACCGTTGTGCCAGGTCGGCACGAGCCGGACGGCCCGGCCCTGCGCCGCGTGCGTACGCCGGGCCATGTCGACCAGGTCCTGGGTGTCCGGGCCGGCGACGTCGCGGTACCGGCCCTGCGGCTCCCCGACGGCGATCCGGGCCAGCACGTCGGCCACGTCCGCCGGTGCGATCGGCTGGATCAGCAGCGGCGGGATCGGGGCGGCACCGTCCTGCTCCAACCAGGACGCGACCATGGCGGCGAAGTCGTGGAACTGGGTCGCGGGCACGATCGTGTACGGGACCGGCCCCGCCTCCACGGCGGCTTCCTGCGCCCGCTTGCCCGCGTAGTGCGCGTTCCCCTCGATCTTGTGGACGCCCACGATGCTGAGCGTCACGTGGTGCCGTACGCCGGCCCGCTCCTCGGCCGCCAGCAGGTTCCCGGTGGTCGTCGTGAAGAAATCGACGGTCTCGGCCCGGTCCGGGGAGGTACTGCTCAGGGTGTCGATCACCGCGTCCACGCCGGTCAGGGCCGGGTCCAGTCCGCTTCCGGTCCTGACGTCCACCCCCTCGCCGCGGCTGATCCGCCGCACTTCGTGCCCCTCGCGTTCGAGGGCGGCCACCGTCAGCGAACCGATCCGGCCGTTTGCTCCGACCACTGCTACGCGCATCGTTCCTCCTCGTGTCGTAACCAGAGGTCGATTCCGGTCGACGAAACGTGACAGCTGGTGACCGGCGACACACCCTGGCCGTCCGGTGACGATCCTTCCGGGCGCCGCGTCAACGGGTCATGGCGAACATCGTGGTCACCGGAGCCACCGGCGTCACGCGATCGGCCCGCGGCCGGTCGCAGCTCGAGGGTCTCGGGCGCCTGGCCGCTCAGCGTCCGCGCGTGGTGATGGTGGGCAGCGGCGGCGGTTCCACAAGGTCGCGGCCACCGACATGAACCGGCACACCGGCCGGCTCACCGTCACCGAGGGCACCGGCTCGATCCTCCGGCTCGCGATGGCCGGCGCCGAAGGGCCGAGCGGGATCTTCATCGACCGCCTCGGCCCCGTCGCCCGGTGAGCTGCCATCCGCCGTACGGGAAAGGAACGCCAAGCTCAACCGGTCCGTGCCCACAAGCCGTACGGGCTCTCACCGGGTCGGAAGCCGTGCGCCTCGGCCATCTGCACCGCCTCGGCGAAGCCGTGCCCGACCAGGGCCGGCAAATGAGCGTCACTGCCGAACGTGATGGCGTCGCCACCCTCCTCATGCCACCAGGTGAGCACCGCCGCGTGCAACGGCAGCCGGGTATTGACCTCCAGCGCCCGGCCGGACTGCGCGGTCAGCCGCAGCGCATGACGGAACTCGTCCTCGAAGACGGCGGGGTCGAAGGGGCCGGCGTTCCCGGCCGGCCAGAAGCGGACCGGATAGTCGATGTGGGCCAGCACGGAGAACGTGTCGCTGGTGGACACCATCGCGGCGACCTCGGCGAGATAGTCACGCACCACCTCGTGGGGGTCCCGGTCCGGGTAGATGAGCCAGGGCTCGGCGAAGGTCTCCCGATCGGGCAGCGTGTGCAGCGAGCCGAGCAACCGGTCGAACCGCCCCACAGCCAGTACCCGCGCGATCTGATCGGCGTGACGATGCGGCTCGCCCAGCTCCAGTCCACTGAGGATGCGCAGCTGAGGGAACCTCTCCCGGCAACGCTCGATCGCGGCCAGGTATCCGGCGGCGTCGAAGGCGGGCGGCGTCAACAGCCCGTCAGCGTCGGCGAGCGCACTGAGGTTGTCCATGACGTACGGGCCTTCCAGCGCGATCCGCCACACGGTGTGGTCCAGGTGTTCGGTGAAGGAGATCGCCGGCAGACCGAGCTCGACGGCCCGCACGCACGACTGCTCCATGTCGCCCGCCGACGTGTCCCACGACCACTCACTGTGCACGTGATTGTCAGGAGGTAAAGGCACCGGATGACCCCCGCTGTGAGAATCTGCATCGTACGACGTGCGCTCAGTCGCCGGTCCCCGCGTCCCTCGCGTGGGGGGAGGCGTCAGTGAGCGGTGGGCCGGTAGACGAGCTCGAGGATGTGGCCGTCGAGGGTCCGGCTCTCGAGCAGCTCCAGGTCGAAGTCGCCCGCGCCGGCGAGGATCGGGCTGATCCCGGTCCGTCCGGAGATCACCGGGAAGATCGTCACCTGGAGGCGGTCGACCAGACCGGCGGCCATCAGCGCCCGGTTCAGCGACAGGCTGGCCGGCGAGCGCAGCGGCACGTCCGACTCCTGCTTGAGCCGGGTGACGATGTCCACGGCGTCGCCGCTGACGATGGCCGCTTCCGGCCAGCCCAGGGTGTCGCGCAACGTGGAGGAGATCACCGTGGCCGGCATGCGCATCGTCCGGACGTTCCACTCGTCGAGGGTGTGGGGATCGATGCCCGCGGACATGATCGCGGCGGTCTCCCGGAAGGTGGTGGCCCCGAAGACCATCCGCTGCCCGGTGGCGAACAAGGCCGCCCGGTGTTCGAGCAGCTCCGGGCCCTGCTTGCTCCAGTAGCCGCCCCAGTCGGCCCCCTCCGCGTAGGAGCCGTAACCGTCGAGCGTGGAGAACACGTCCCAGGTGTAGAGCGCAGTCATGTCAGTTCCTTCCTCGATGTGCAGTCTCACCCTCTCCACGAACGGGCCGCTCCGGATCCGACAGGACACGCGGCGATATCGCACTCGACGGTGGTTGCCGGACCGTGGTTCTCTGGACACGGAACGTCGTCACGGGAGGAGGCGGCCCATGCCGGTACGGGAACGCGGGACACCGGTCGTCGTGGGGCTGCTCCTGCTGACGGTGCTCCTGCTGTCCATGACGGTCACGCCGTTCGTGTTGGTGGTCGCGGGGATCTGGGCGCTGGTGTGGCGGTGCCGCCGGCACGTACGCCGCTCCGCCGAACCCGGCGGTGTCCGCACCGGCCTCGAGTACCACCTGCACGCCGTCGGGATCCTCTACCTGGTGCCGATCGGCATCGCCGCGACGTTCTACTGCCTGCTCGCCACGTACCTGCGGCTGTTCGGTGACACCATCGGCGCGGGCCGGCTGGGCGCACTGCAGCGCACGTTCGAGGCGACGTCCACTTTCTTCACCGACCGGCTCAAGCTCAGCGAGCTGGCCGTCCTGACCGGCGTGTACCTGCTCACCTGCGCGCTGCTCGACCGGGAGCCCGACGATCCGGGCCCGGGCCGCGGATGGCGCCGGCGGGTCGCCGCCACGGCGCAGCGGAGCACCGCGTTCTACACCCGGTTCAGCGGGCCGGCGGCGGCCGGACTCGCCACCCTGGCCGCGTTCACGCTGTTCGGCATGCAGCTCGGGGTCCCCTCCGACGATCTGCGCCTGCGGCTCAAGGTCGCCCAGCGCGGCTACGCGGAGGTGACGCGACAGATCGAGGCCGACCTCAACCGGCGGGTCGCCGACCAGCTCTGGGACAAGGTGCACGAGTCGCTCCCCCCGTCCTACCGCGCCGCACTGCGCCGGGAGTCCACGATCAGCGACCTGCTCGATGAGGTCCGGGTAGCCGCCGAGCGGGCCCGCAGCACCCACGGCGTCAGCGTCGCCGCCATCGACAAGATGATCGCCGACGAGACCGCCCGGCGTAACCGGATGGCCGTTCTCCCGGCCGAGTTGCGAGTGCCGGCGCAGGGTCGCACGGAGCTGCCGCCCGGCGTCACCCCGGAACGGGTCGCAGCGGCGCGCGCAGCCGTCGGCGAATCCCCGCAGCCCGGCATCGACCTCGTCGCCGACGGCCGCCGGACCGTCACCCTGCAGCTCGAGAAGGTGGTCAGCGAACGGATCGTCGCGCTCCTCAAGCCGTTCATCGCATCGGTGCCGATGATCGAACCGCTGGTCCAGGCGTTCGCCGAGGTCGCCGACACCACCCTGCAGGAACGGATGGGTACGGCGTACGACCGGCTGGTCAAGTCCGCCCTCTCCGGGCGCGGTCAGAGCCGGCCCGGCGGCTCGGACGTGGTCGCCGAGGCGCGGGCCATCGTCGAGCAGACCGACGTGTCGCGCGCGGTCGAGAGGGCCGCACCGGACGCCGAACGGGCCGCCACGACCCGCCGCCTGCTGATGACGTCGCTGGCGGCCGGCAGCACCACGATCGACCGTACGGTGGCCGAGACCCTGGCCCGCCGCACGCCGCCGCCTCCCCGCTCCGGCAAGCCCGGCGGCCCGAAGGTGCCGCTGAAGCCGTTGCCGCCGCTCAACCTGCCCAGGCTGATCGTGCCTCCGCCGCTGCCGCGGATCTACGACTACGGCGGGCCGGGATACCGTCCGGGACCCCAGTACCGCCCACCGCCGCGCTACGCACCGCCGCGCCCGGTACGCCCGCCGGTCCGGATCATTCCGTTCATCTGACAGCGGTACGGGCGCCGAGTCGCGCGAGCCACCCGCCGCAGGGCATAGTGGCGCCCGGCGTCATCGACCGGTGCCGCTCGCCCTGACGAAGGTGGATCGACGTGACGACGCGCTCACGGGCCTGGCTGGTCGGAGTCGCCGCGGCGCTGGCGCTGTCGCTGACCGGGGCGACGCTCGCGGTGTCCGCGACACCCGCCGCGGCGGCCCCACCGGCCATCCGCATCCTGAGTGTCTCGTCGGACAGCGTGAAGTCCGGCGGCTCGGTGACCGTACTGTTCGAGGCCACCAACAACAGCCGGCGGACGGAGAAGGTCTTCGTGGCCGTCTCCGGCGGCCTGCGCTGCACCGCCGGGTGCTCCGCGGCCCCGGACCTCGGGCCCGGCCGGAGCCGCACCTTCGACGCCAGGCTCCTCGCCCCCAAGGTAGGCCCCGGCGAGGAGACCGGCCTCAACCTCGCGGTCAGCGTCCGGGTCGGCACGCAGACCGCGTTCGACCACCAGATGATCATCGTGCGCGGCGGGAACCAGCCCGCCCCGACCGTGCGCCGGGTCTCCGGCCGGGTCCGCGACGCCGACGGCAGGGCGGTCACCGGCGCGGCCCTGACCGTGCGGGACAGCGCGGGACACGACTACCGGACGGCCAGCGACGGCAAGGGCCGGTTCTCCGTCAAGGCGAGTGACAGCCGGCCGATCGCCGCCGGCCCGATCACGGTCGTCGCGCGCAAGGCGGGCTATCGCACCGCTCGCGCGACCGTGCAGGGCACCGATGGCGGCACGACCGTGCGGCTGACTCTGGCCGCCGTGGCCACCCCGTCCCGGACCAAGCCGTCACCGACCGCCGTCGCGAGCACTGCCGCGGCGGCCGAGGAGCCCGTGACGCGGGAAAGCCTCGTCGAGGCGGCGCCGGTCACCGCCAGGACCGCGCAGAACGAGGGCAGTGGTTCGCTGCTGTTCACCCTCCTGGGCGGGCTCCTGGTCGCCGCCGGTCTGGGCACGCTCGCGCTGATGCTGATCCGCCGGCGGACCAGCCGCGGCGTGGCCGACGCCCCGACCGCGGTGCTACCCATCGTCGAATAGGGTCGGGCGGGTGCGTCGGATCTGGTACGTCGTAGCCCTGCTGCTGTTCGTGGCCGGCCTCTACGGTCTGCACTTCGTCTCGCCCATCACACCCCGGCCCGCACGGGAGGCGCTCGAGCTGCGGTTCCCCGGCTCCTCCGCGGCGCAGGGCACTGTTGTCGTCCCGCGTACCGGCGAGCACGCGATCTGGGCCAGCGGCGGCCCCACGCGAGACGCGGGCCGCTGTGAGGTCACCGCGCCGTCGGGTACGGCTGCACCGGTCACCGCGGCTCCGCTGCCAGTGGAGTGGGTGGTCCCGGAGGAGGACGGCGCGGCGTACACCTGGATCGCGACTTTCGAGGCGGACCGGCCGGGGACCTACGGGATCCGGTGCGACCCGGACCCGGAGGCGCCCGGCGCGGCCTACACCGTGACCCGGCGCCCGGCCGTCGGCCCGGCTGTCGGGTTCGGGGTGGCCGGCGGTATCGCTGTGCTCGCCGCCGTGGCGCTCGCGGTCACCACCGTCGCGCGCCGCCGTCGCCGCGCCGGGCCCGGGCAGGCTGAGGTCAGCGGGCTACCAGGTCGGTGACCGGCGCGCCGAGCCGGACCACCGTCAGGTAACCACCGCCGGTCAGCGGCGTCGGCACCGTGACGGTACGGCTGACCGCGCGGGTACGGGTGTCGACCGCGGTGATGCGCCCCTCGCCGCCGCTGGTGACGAAAGCCCTGGCACCGTCCGGGGTGATCGCGGTGAAGCGGGTTTCGGCGTCGTCGGGCACCCGGTCCGCGACGGGGCCCCGGGCCAGCGGGGCGAGGGCGACGGTGCCCACCACCCGCCGGTAGGTGGCCGAACGCGGGTCGGCGTCGATCAGCGTGGTGACATCGCCCTGGGGCGACAGCGTGGTGACGGCCGCGTACCGGGTCGACAGGGCCAACCGGCCGGGCAGTCCGTCCGGCAGCTTCGTCAGGCTCGAGCGAGCCGCCGAGGTGTCGAGCACGTGCACATGGTTGCGCTGCTCGGCCCACTGCGCGGGAGCAAGTCCGGTGTCCTCGTTCATCGAACCCCAGACGGTGCGGTCGTCGCTGCTCCAGCGCGGCCGCCAGACCTGCACGACGTTGCGGGTGGCGGAGTAGGCGACGCTCGCGTGGCCGACCAGTTTCGCCCCGGGCAGGGCGACGCCGTCGATCCCGTCCGCGGTGGTGCTGAAGTGGCGGTCGCCCCGGCGGGACACGGCCGGGCCGTGGTTGTCGGCGCCCAGCGGCGCGCTGCTCGTCGCCGCGGGTACCCGGCCGGCCAGGACGTCGGCGAGCGGGTAGGTCCGGAACTTCCCGCCGGCCGCGGTGACGATCTGCGCCGGCCGTCCGCCGAAGGTCACCTGCAGCTCGGTGTAGCCGTCACCGACCTTGTCGACGGTCACCGGAAGCTGGCGGACGGCGAAGGTCTGCAGGTCGACGACCGTGACGCTCTGGTCCGGAGAATCCTCGTACGCGGAGCTGACGCCGTAGTGGCGCAGCGACGGGTCGATCGCGGCCCAGGCGGCGCCGGCCCAGTCCCGCCCACCGGTCGGGATCGCGGCCGACCGCTCGATGACCGGCCGGCCGGCCCGCTCGATCCGCACGGCGTGGACGGTGCCGTGCTCGTCGGCGAGGATCACCCGCCCATCCGGAAGGACCACAGTGCCGGCGTGCACGTCGACGTCGAGGCCGGCGAGGGAGCCGGTGCGGCGCAGGTCCGAGGCGCGCAGCACGTGCACCGCGCCGGCCGCCGCATCGGCAGCCACCACGAACGTGTTCCGGTCCGCCGCAGCGGACGCGGTCGTAGCGCCGGCCGGCCCGCTCGAACCGAAAGTCAGGCCGAGGACCACCGCCGAGCTGATCGCCGCGAGGGCGTGCCGTCGCCGGACGGTTGATGGAGACGCAGAAGTCGAGGTCATGCGGTCATCGTCCGCACCATCGCCGCCTACCTGCTGGCGGCCACCGTGGTGCCGGCCGGCGCACGCACGGTCATGGTCGATGACACCCCGAGCCCGGCGACCTGCTCGAGGTCACCGACCGGACCGCCGGACGGACGTAGCCCGGGGAAACAGCCTGACCACCGTCTCCCGCCTGCTCCGCGTCAAGCGCCCGCCCGGCATCGCCATCGTCATCACCCCCTGAGAGAAATTGTCGGTGCCCTTTACTAGGGTCGGCGCGTGCAGACCGATTCCCCGATTGACGTCGATCTCGTTGCCGCCGTCCACGACGCGTTCGCCCGGTTCGGCGGGCCCGGGCCCGGGATCGGGGTGAGCAGCGAGGCACCGATCCGATGGATCAGCGCGCTGCTCGACGGCGGGCACGAGGATAGCGCCGTCGCAGAGCTACGCGGGCTGCTGCGCCGGGACGAGCCACCGGCCGGGATCGACGAGGTGGCGGCTCGGATCCGGACCGGCGAGCGACGTCGTACGCTCGCCCTCGCCATGCTGGACAGTCCGTGCGTGTCCGGGCCGTACGGATCGCCCTGGTCGCGTCCGTACCGGGGCGTCGCGGCCACGGTCGTCCGGCTGGCCGACGGCGATCAGCAGCTGGAGGACGCCGCGCTGCGGAAGGTGCTGGAGCGCGCGCCGGGTGCGGCCTGGGAAACTCCGCACCGGGTCGGCGTCGTCGTCGCGGCTCTCGCCGAGGCGCACCGCGACGAACCGGCGTACCTCGACCATCTGACCGGCCTGCTCGTCGGCAGCGACCGGCGGTATCTCGCCTTCGCCGCCGCGCTCCTCGGCCCGCTCGGCCGCGGCGCGACCCGCCGGCTCTGCGGCACGGTCCCCGACGAAGCCGGCGAGGCCCTGACCGCCGCGTTCGCCGACGCCGGCCGGTTCGACGAGGCCCTCGCCTTCGCCGGCACGCTCGGCGCCGAGGCTCGGCAACACGCCCTCCTGCGCCTCGCCACCCCGGGCCTGCCGGCTGCGCAGGCCCAGGCGCTCGTCGCCGGCTACCGCAAGTGCCCCGGGACCAGCCGCAAGCGCGACGACCGGGTCCTGCTCCGGATTCGCCTGATCCAGCTGCTCCTGGCGCTCGACCGGGTCGACGACGCGCTCACGGAGCTGGCCGAGCTGCCCGACTGCCGCTACGCCGGGCACGGCCCGGCGCCGCTGACCGTGGAGGTGCTGCGCCGGTTCGCGGACCGCCCGGCGGAGGCGACCCCGGCGCGGTTGCGAGCCCTGCTCGACGTGCTCGCCGGGGACCACGTCATCGCCCAGGAGCTGGACGGGGTCATCATCGACGCGGTGCGGCTGGTCCACCGCCTCGGCGACGCCACGGTGCGCACGCAGCTCGCCGCGACCGACGTGCCACGGCTGCGGGACCGCCTGCGGATCGGAGGAGAGCTTGCCGACGTCGCCCTCGCCTGGGCACGGGTGGACGACGGCGACCACGCGGCCGCCGATCCGCTGTTCACGTGGGCGGCCGACCACGGGACCCACACCATGATGATGAGGATCCTGCTCACGCTGGCGCCCGAGGCCCGCCTGGCGAGCCGGAACCCGGACCTGTTCACCCGTCTGCTCACCGCGGCGTTCCGCGACGTGGTGCGGTTCCCGCTCGGGGGGTTCGGCGCGGACGAGGTGCGACTCGCCTCCGACGCTCTGCCCGGGGCGCCGCACGGCTATCCCCGGTGGGCGGGCGTCCAGGTCGCGGGCTTCGCCGCGGACACCGGCAACCGGCAGCTGCTCGCGCTTGCGGTGGCGGTCGCACCGGACCCCGAGGCGGTGCAGGAGGTCGGGCGGGACGTCGCCATGGTCCTAGCCCGCGCGGGTGAGCGGGCCGCTGCGGTCGAGATCGCGGAGCTCTGCGGGCTCAGCAGCGCCGAGGGGTGAGCCCGACCCCGCTCATCGGCCCGGCGGCCGCGTGACGGCCCGGCGCCGGGACCGGCTCGCGGGGTGAGCACGGTACGGGTGGCTTGCGGTTGTCGAGCCGGGCACCCGTACGGAAAAGTCTGCCGGGTTGGACATTGTTGAGGGTCAATGTATTGTGGGAGCGCTCCCAGGTTGCGTCCGCCACTCTGCTCGAGGAGCCCCACCCATGTCACGACGGCGTTTCCGCCCGGCCACCATGCTGGCCGGCCTGCTCGTTCTGGCCCTGTCCGCCCTCCTGCTGACCTCGGTTTCCCTGGCCGGCACGGCCGCGGCCGGCACCTCCCACACCCGCGCGGCACCACTGGCCGAGCTCACCGTGGTGTCCGAACAAGTGGCTTCCGGCCTGCGCCGCCCGATCGCGATCGCCGGGCTGCCGGACGGCCGGATGCTGATCGCGGAGAAGGGCGGCACCGTCCGTTCCTACCACCCCGACACCGGCCTGGCCGCCGACCCGGTGCTCGACCTGAGCGCCCGGATCGACCCGTCGGACAACGAGCGTGGCCTGCTCGGCATCACGCCCGCGCCGAACTTCGCGCGGACCGGGATCCTCTACGTGGCCTACACGAGCCTGCCGGCCGGCGCGCTGACCCTGGCCCGGGTGCCCCTCAACGCCCCGGACCGGCTGCAGGTGCTGCTCACCCAGGAGCACGCCGAGTACGGCAACCACAACGGCGGGCAGGTCGCGTTCGGCCGCGACGGCTACCTCTACTGGTCGCTCGGGGACGGCGGCCACGCCAACGACCCGTTCAAGGCCGGCCAGGACCTCGGCACCCTGCTCGGCAAGATCGTGCGGATCGACGTCAACCGCGCCTGCGGGGCCAAGCCCTACTGCGTGCCCTTCGACAACCCGTTCGTCCGCACGGCGGGCGCGCGGCCGGAGATCTGGGTCTACGGACTGCGCAACCCGTGGCGGTTCTCCATCGACCCGGCCGACAACTCGCTGTGGATCGGTGACGTCGGCCAGGGCCTGGTCGAGGAGGTCAACCACATCCGCCCGTCGCAGCGCGGCGCCAACCTCGGCTGGTCCTGCCGCGAGGGCACTCCGGTCTTCGACCCGCAGCAGTGCCGCCCGGGCGGGCGGTACACCGACCCGGTCTTCGAGTACGAGCACTACCTCACCGAGAACTGCTCCGTCACCGGTGGCGTGGTGTACCGAGGCTCCCGGACCCCGGAGGCACGCGGCACCTACATCGCGAGCGACTACTGCTCGACCCTCGCGTTCGCCGTGCGGCCCAAGCCCGGGGGCGGCTACGAGTCCGCCACGATCGGCAAGTTCCCCACCCAGCCGACCGCGTTCGGCACGGACGTGCACGGCGAGCTGTACGTGCTCAGCGACCTGCCGGGATGGCTGAACAAGGTGCGGATCGAGCGGGTCCCGCCGGCCTCCCCCAGCGCGGTGGCCAACCGCTGACCTGGAGGATCTCCTCCGCATCGGCAAGATTGACCGGGGACGGCCGCTCGAAGCGGCCGTCCCCGGCTCGTTCCCGATGTCCCGCGCACTCCGCCCACTCCGTCCAGCCGGGACGGCCGGTTCCGGCCACTGGTACGAACAGCTCCGCCCCCGGCCGGGATGGGATGCTGGGCGCGTGATCGCCGAGCCCGCTGCCGGACCGGGCACCCGGACGCCGTGGCGCCGGCCCGGGCCGAGCTGATCAGCTGCTGGCCGATGACGGCGACCGACAGCGTTTTCCGGGTGCGCGAGTTCCGCTACGTGTGGGCCGCCGAGGTCCTCTCCATCGCCGGCGACCAGCTGGCCCGGGTGGCCCTGGCGGTGCTGGTGTACGGGCGCACCGGCTCGGCCGCCTGGGCCGCGGTGGTCTACGCGCTGACCTTCCTGCCGGCCCTCTTCGGCGGCGTACTCCTGGCCGGGCTGGCCGACCGCTACCGCCGCCGGGAGGTGATGGTGGCGGCCGACCTGCTGCGCGCGGTGCTGGTCGCCGTGATGGCGCTACCCGGGCTGCCGCTGCCCTGGCTGGCGGTGCTGCTCTTCCTGGTGGTGCTGGCCGGCACACCGTTCACCGCGGCGCAGGGCGCGCTGCTGCCGGAGATCCTGCCCGGCGCCCGCTACGAGCGGGGGCTCGCGGTACGCCAGATCACCGGCCAGTCGGCACAGCTGCTGGGCTTCGCCACCGGCGGCATCCTGGTCGCCGCGATCGAGCCGGGCCCGGCACTGCTCGGCAACGCCACGACGTTCCTGGTGTCGGCGGTGCTGATCCGGGCCGGGCTGGCCGACCGCCCCCGGCCGGTGCCGGAGTCCCGCGACGACCTGCGGACGAGCGTGGCGGTACGCGGCCTCCGCGCCGACCCCCGGCGGCGCGCACTGCTCGCGCTGGCCTGGATGGTCGGCTGGTACGTGGTGCCGGAGGCGCTCGCCGCCCCGTACGCGGACCAGATCGGCGCCGGACCGGCCGCCGTCGGCCTGCTGATGGCGGCCGACCCGCTGGGCAGCATCGCGGGGGCCTGGCTCTTCGTCCGGCTCGTGCCGGAGCGGATCCGCGACCGGCTGATCGGGGTGCTCGCGGTGGGAGCCGGCCTGCCCCTGCTGCTGACCGCGGCGCAGCCCGGCGTGGCGATGTCGATGGCACTGTGGGGCCTGTCGGGGATGTTCAGCACCGCTTACCTGATCCAGGCGCAGGCCGGTTTCGTCCGGTCCACCCCGGAGGGCGAACGCGGCCGGGCGATCGGCGTGGCCGCTTCCGGCCTGCTGGCGGCGCAAGGGGTGGCCGTGCTGGCCGGCGGCTGGGCGGCCGACCACTGGGACGCTGCGACGGCGATCACGGGGGCGGCGCTGGCCGGCATCGTCCTGTGCGCCGCGGCCGCGGTGGCTCTGCGCTCGGCGGACCACCGCGCCGCGGGCTGACTCACCAGTTCTTGTTGCGCATGGCGTCCTCCTCCGGTCGTCGAACGGTCCAGGCTGGTCACCAGCTCTTGTTCTTGCGCACCGCATCCTCCTCGACCGCGAGAACGTCCACGGTATACCCGGCAGCGGCGGTACCGGCCGGTGATCATGGTCGATGGCCGGAACCGGAAACCGTCGCCACCGAGAACCGACGGACGGCAGTTCCGCGGTACGCAGGCTGACACAATGCGCCCATGCGTGTCCTGGTCGCCGACGATGACGCCGGCCTCCGCGCGGCCATCAGCGCAGCCCTTCGTGCCGCGGGGATCGATGCGAGGACCGCGGCTGACCTCGCGGACGTCGACTTCACGCTCGCCTCGGCCGCGTACGACGGCCTCGTGCTCAGCCGGTCTCTGTCCGGCGCCGACGCTCTCGACTACGTGGCCCGGCGGCGGCAGGCGGGGTGGTCGGTTCCGGTGCTGTTCCTGACGGACCGCCAGTCGGCCGACGACCGGGTCGCGGCACTGGACTGGGGAGACGACTTGCTGGCCAAGCCGCTCGATATGGCCGAATTGACGGTAAGGGTGCGCAGTCTGGCTCGCCGGAGTGCGGTCACCGCAGAGCCGGTGCTGCGCATGGGAGAGCTCACCATGGATCTCCAGCGCCGCGAGGCGCGCTGGGGCGACGTGCCGCTCGCCTTGACGGCGGAGGAGTTCGCCGTGCTGGAGGTGCTGACGACCCGGCAAGGGCTGGCCGTGGCACGCACCGACCTGCTGGCCCACGCCTGGGATCAACCGTCCGATCTCACCACGAACGTCCTGGATGTAGTGATCGCCCGGCTCAGCCGCAAGCTCGCCGGGCGTGCGCTGATAGAGACAGTGCGGGGAGCCGGCTACCGGCTGACGACCGAAGCCCGGGAACGGTCGAAGGTGGAACGTCGCCTTCCCGTGCCCGCCCGGAGGCTCGGAGCTGGCCGGGCCTTCCTGGACGGCTTGGCCGGCGTGGTCTCGTTCGGCCTGCCGTTGCACGAGGCGTCCTCCACCGGGTTGACGGACAAGGCGGTGGCCAACATCGCCGACGCCGCGCGACGCGTGGGCCGGGCAGGTACCGGTGACTGACCCGACGGCATCGGACGTGACGGGAGAGGCCGAGCCGGCGACCGGCCCGGGACTCGAGCTCTACGGCCGGGCGGACAGGCCGACGCGGGCGGCAATCGAGCGGGAGCTCGAACGACTGCACTGGCAGCGGCGTCAGGACATGTACCTGCGCTGGGCCGGGCTCGTCTCCGGCCTGGTCATCGCCCTGTCGTTCCTGAGCGCGGGCACCTGGCTCATCGTGTCCGGCCACGGTGTCGAGGGCAGCCTCATCGCGAGCGTGGACATCGTCGCGCTGGTCACCGTCTTCGTGGTCCAGGTCCGGAGCCGCCGCGACGCCTGATCGGCATCGTCGACCGGCCGCGCCGGTTCAGCGATCAGATCGCCGCCGGGCGCACGTCGAGACCCAGCGCGTGCGCCGTCCGTTCGTAGACGGCGGCTGCCAGGCCGGCATCGCGAACGATCTTCGGTGGTGTCGCGGCCGCGCCTTTCGTGAAGTAGCCGCCGTTCGGCGTCGGCGGGATCCCGGCCGTGGCGAGCATGACCGGGGTGCGGGCCGCCTTGTCCGGCGTCTGGGCCATGATGCCGCTGACCGAGGAAACCACCTTCAGCAGGCCACCGGCCTTGGTGTGGAACCCGGTTCTGATGACGCCCGGGTTGGCGCTGTAGGCGTTCATGCCGGGCGGAAGGCGGTCGGCGAGCGCGGTGGTGGCCAGCAGGTTGGCGAGTTTGGCGGTGCCGTACACGGTGAGCTGGGAGAAACGGTCCCGCCAGGAGGTGCCGGTGACGTCCGGCGCGCTCGCGTCGAGCCGGCCCCGGGTCACCAGGTCACTCGAGATGGTGATGATGCGCGCGTCCGCGGTGAACAGGCCGTCGGCGAGCAGCAGATGGGTGAGATGGAACGGCGCCAGGTGGTTGAGGGCATGGGTCCGCTCGATCCCGTCGGCGGTCTCGGCGTAGCCGGCGAAGGCGGCTCCGGCGTTGTTGACCAGCACGTCGACGTGCCCCACGGTGGCGCGCAGCTGCGTCGCGAGGGCCCGGACGGCGTCGCGATCGACCAGGTCGGCATGCAGGACGTGCACCGCACGGCCCGGCGCGACCGCGGCGAGCGCCTGCCGGGTCGACTCGGCGCTGGGCGCGTCGCGGGTCACCGCGACGATGTCGAAACCGTCGGCCAGGAGCCGCCGGGCGGTGGCCTGGCCGAGGCCGCCGGCCGCGCCGGTGATGACTGCAGTTCGGGTGATCACGGGCATTCTCCTGGTCAATGGCGGAGCTGAAGGGTGACGTCGGCCCGGTGGCCGTCGGCGGCCGGCCGGATGACCGGCCAGCTGCCCGGGGATCCCTTGGCCATGCGGATCTCGATGTCGTGGGCGTTGACGTACGGGCTCCGCCCGCGATCGGCGTACGGCGGCATCGCCTGGATGCGCGCGGCGAAGTCGTCGGGGAAGTACAGTTCCGTACCGAGCAGGGCCTTTCCGCCGACGCTGACCCGGACGTGGATGTGCACGGTGCGCGGGGTGTACCAGCCCGGCACGATGGTCTGGAATTCGACGTACCCGTCGGGGTCGGTGGTCTGCTGTCCACGCAGGAACGTCGCGGTGTCCGTGGGCCGGAACCGCCGCAGGCTCAACGACACCAGGGCCGGGAACTTGTCCGCGCCGTAGCGCTGGTAGCCGGAGTAGACGCCTGCGGCGTCGCAGTGCCAGATCTCGACGGCTGCCCCCGACAGCGGAGCCAGCGTGCCGACCTCGACGGCGCGGATGCGGAGCACCAGAGGGGCGCCGCTCCGGCCTTCGCGGATGTCCCGCCGTTGCGGTGACCCGGGCACGTAGTAGGGCCCGTTCCCCTGCCCGGCCGTGGCCTGGTCCGCGTCGAGGGTGGCTGCCCGGCGAATGGTCCCCCGATTGTCGAACCGCCCCAGCACCGCCGTCAGTACCCGCCTGCGCACGCGGTCGCGCATCGCCCCTCCTTCCAATTGCTTGGAGTCTCCAAGCATCATCAGTGTGGGACATATACTTGGAGTCGTCAAGCATCGGAATCTCCAAGTAAGCTGGCGCGATGGACGGTGAGTCGTTGACCTATCAGCTCCTGCGGCTGGTGCACGCCATGGACGACGCGACCGACGCCGCCATCCAGGACGTGCTCACCGAGCTCAACCTGACGCATCCGCTGGCCGACGCGCTGTGGCAGCTGGATCCCGCCGCCCCGGCCCCGTCGATGCGCCAGATGGCCGTCCGGCTGCGGTGCGACCCGTCGACCGTGACGTTCCTGGCCGACCGGCTGCACCAGCTGTCGTACGTGACGCGCACCGCGGCTACCGGCGACCGGCGCACCAAGGTGCTCGAGCTCACCGACCAGGGCCGGGAGGCGCGCCGGCGGCTGGTGGAAGCAGCGACCACCCGTACGCCCCTCGCGCGCCTCACCGCCGCCGAGCAGCGCCGCCTGCACACCCTGATGACCAGAGCAATGGCGCCTTCCGCCACGGAGGAGGAAAAGCGTTACGGATAGCCGATGTCCGTCTCGTCAGGTGGTGGTGATCGCCGGCTGGACGTGGACGATGTGGACCGGCTCGGTGTCCGGGCCGAGACGCACGAAGGCGTGTTCCGTCCAGTTCCAGTGCTGGCCGGTGATCAGGTCGTGGGCCACGAAGTCGTCGTGCCAGTCGAGCAGGGCGACCTCCAGGCCGAGGCGGCGGGCCTCGGCGACGAAAGCGTCGAAGTCGTCGAAGGTGCCCAGGTCCGGGTGGATCGCGTCGCGGCCCGCAGCGTGTTGTTGGCGCCTTTGCGATTGATCCGGCCGATGGGATGGATCGGCGTCAGATACACGACGTCGAAGCCCATGGCGGCGATGGCGGTCAGCCGCCGCGCCGCGGTGCGGAACGTCCCGCTGGTCCAGCGGCCGGTGCTCTCGTCGAAGGTGGCGCCCTCCGAGCGCGGGAAGATCTCGTACCACGCGCCGTACAGGGCCCGGTCCCGTTCGACCAGCTCCACCGTCCACCACCGGCGCCACGTCGACGACCGGTATGCGCAGGTGCCGAGGGGCCGTGGCGGATGTGGTCCCCGCCGGCTCGGGACTCGCCATATCGGATCACGCTAGCGGACCGGGCCCGTTCCGGCAGCCGAGGCCGTTCGACGTGCCGGACGATCACGGCCGGCGGAAGGCGACCGGCTGGGTGCGGGCAGCTGAATTGTCGGTGACGGTAGGCGACAACCATTGCCGGACCGTCGATTGTTCGGTACCGAAGGGGTCATGAAGCGACTTCTCATGGCGGCCCTGCTCGGCACGGCCCTGCTCGGCGGGTCACCGGCCCAGGCTGCGCGCAGGGACGACAGCGTGCGCTTCGCGACGTACAACCTGTCGCTCAACCGGCCCACCGAGGGTCTGCTGCGCGAACAGCTCGCGAATCCGGACGTGGACGACGTCTACCGGCGCCAGGCCCGCAACGTCGCCGAGGTGATCCAGCGCAGCCGGCCGGACGTCGTGCTGATCAACGAGTTCGACTACGACCCGGTGGCGGCGCGCCTGTTCGCCGACAACTTCCTCGCCGTCTCGCAGAACGGGGCACCGGCGCAGCGCTACCCGTACCGGTACGTCGCGCCGTCGAACACCGGCGTCGCCTCCGGCTTCGACCTCAACGACAACGGCATCGTGGACACCACGCCCGGCGATCAGGCGTACGGCGACGACTCGTACGGCTTCGGGCTGTTTCCCGGTCAGTACGGCATGGTCGTCTACTCGAAGTACCCGATCGACATCCGCGGTGTGCGGACGTTCCAGCAGTTCAAGTGGCGCGACATGCCCGGCAACGCGATGCCGGTGGACTTCCACTCGCCGCAGGAGCAGGCCGCGCTGCGGCTGTCGTCCAAGAGCCACTGGGACGTGCCGATCAAGGCCCGCGGCCGGACGGTGCACTTCCTGGTGTCCCACCCGACGCCGCCGACCTTCGACGGGCCGGAGGACCGCAACGGGCGGCGCAACCATGACGAGATCCGGTTCTGGGTCGACTACGTCACGCCGCGGGCGTCGTCCTACATCTACGACGACAAGGGCCGCCGGGGCGGCCTCAGGGCGGGACAGAACTTCGTCATCGCCGGTGATCAGAACGCTGATCCGTACGACGGCGACTCCTACCGGAACGCGATCCGGCAGCTGACGGAGCACCCGCTGATCAACGCCCGGACGTTCCCGTCCAGTGCCGGCGCGGTGGAGGCTTCGGCCCGGCAGGCCGGGGCGAACCTGACCCACCGGGGTGATCCCCGATTCGACACGGCGGACTTCGCCGACACCGCGCCGGGCAACCTGCACGCCGACTACGTGCTGCCCCGGGCCGGCAACCGGATCGTCCGGTCAGGTGTGTTCTGGCCGGTCCAGGCCGACCCGCTGTCCCGGCTGACCGGCGTCTTCGACCCGCAGTGGTCGCCGGTCAACGGCTTCCCGACCTCCGACCACCGGCTCGTCTGGACGGACCTGGTCCTGCCCCGGCACCCGCGGCACTAGGACGTCATCGACGCGACGGGTGGGCAGCGCCCAATCTTCGCTGCGATGTCGCCGGTTCAACACATGAACGGCGCGTCAGTGTCGGGCCGCCGGGGTTGTCTGAGTGCGTCCCACCCGTGTGGAAGAGGAGCCCCATCTCGTGTCAGCCTCTCGTCGTACCTTTCTGACGGGCAGCGCCGCTGCCGGCGTCGGTCTCGCCGTTGCCGGATCCGTCCCGTCTCTGGCGCAGGCCCACCCGGGCCGGCCGCACCGGCCCGCCGGTCACGGCCGCGTGCCCTTCCCGCCGCTCGTCGACGACCCGGCCGGCGTCCTGGCTCTGCCGAAGGGGTTCAGCTACGCCGTCGTCACCCGGGCCGGGGTCACCCGGCTCGACCGCGGCCAGGGCGTCACCCCGGCCGACCACGACGGCATGGCCGCCTTCGACGCCGGCCGGGGCCGCTACACCCTGATCCAGAATCACGAGATCGACCCCGGCGCCCAGCTCGGCGTGCCGCACATCAGAGGCACCGTGTACGACCCCGGCGCGGTCGACGCCGGTGGCTGCACGGTGATCACGACCGACCGCGCCGGACGCAACCTGGGCGAGTTCGTCGCCATCTCCGGCACTGTCTCCAACTGCGCCGGCGGTCCGACCCCCTGGGGCACCTGGCTCACCTGCGAGGAGACCGACGACCGCGCCGGGGACACGTGGACCGAAGGCGACCGCAGCGGCGTCTTCCAGCGCGACCACGGCTACGTCTTCGAGGTCTGGGCCGACGGCACCGCCGACCCCAGGCCGATCAAATGCCTGGGCCGCTACGCCCACGAGGCCCTGGCGATCGACAAGGACCGCACCCACATCTACCTGTCCGAGGACGCCGACGGGCCCAATGGCCTGTTCTACCGGTGGACCACGCCCCACGGCCTCAAGGTCGGTCCGCGCGTGCTCACCCGCCTGGCCCCGGACGCCGGTGTCCTCGCTGCGATGCAGATCATCATGGACGACGGTTCGGTGCTGCCCGACGTGGCCTACCTGACCTCCGCCCAGTTGGGCCGCCCGTTCCCCGTACGGTGGATCGAAGTCCCCGACCGGGACGCGAAGACCACCCCGGTACGCGAGCAGTTCACCGACGGCCAGGTCACCCGCGGACGCAAGTTCGAGGGCGTGTGGGGCACCGACGAGGGCGTGTACGTCGTCAACTCGTACGCATGGGAGGACGGCGACCTCCCGGCGGACGCGGTCCCGCACGACGGCATGGTCTGGTTCTACCACTACCGGAACCAGACCATTCAGCTGGTCACGTACTTCCCGCACCAGGCCACGTCCGAGGAAGGCACGCCGGCGAAGTACACCGATCTCACCTTCGACGGCCCGGACAACGTGACAGTGACCCCGTGGGGCAGCCTGGTGAAGGCCGAGGACGGCGCCGGCGCGTCGCACGTCCTGAGCGCGTTCCCGGGTGGGCCGGCCTACGCCATCGCCCGCAACCAGCTCAACGACTCGGAATTCTGCGGGCCGACCTTCACCGGCGACGGCAAGGTCCTCTTCGTCAACATGCAGGACCCGGGCCTCACTCTGGCGATCACCGGCCCCTGGCAGAAATACCTCGGCTGAGGTACCTGGCCGGCGGACCCACTGTGGCCATATAAATCTCGGGGAAGGCTTCAGCCAGTCGGCTACTCCGGGTAATCACCGGTGGTGGTGCGAGCCCTCCCGAATCACCTCATCGAGGTCGGGCGAGGAGAAAGTCCTCCGGGCACGCACCGCCACACCGCGCCCGGTCGAGCGCCGACGACGGATCGTCCAGCTGTTCGGCCGGGCAGGCGGCTGCGTCGCCGTGCTCCTCCACCGGCTGCAACGGCGCCAGAACCCGGTGATCCCGGCGAACGCGTAGATGCCGTGCATCAGCCCGCCCCGCGAACGCGGATCCCCACGCCACCTCGGCCACAACGCGAAGATCCCGCACCACAGTCCGCCCAACGAACTGTCTGCTCGTCTGCGGCTCCGACATCGGGGTCGACCGCGACGGAACCCGTCCACGTGCGGCAAGACGTTGTACACACAGCCGTCCAGATCGGTCACCCGCGGATACATCTGTCGCTCCGGCGGACCGTCCTACGGCTGCGGCCGGATGCGGATCTCCGGACCGGCCGTCGAGGCCCTGGTTGCCGCCCGCGCGCTCACCCGTTTGTCGTCCCCGACAGTGCTGGACCGGCTCCGACGCTCGGCCGGCCCCGCCGGTACCCATTTCGAGGCGCTTCTGACGGACCTCGACGATCGACTGCGGGAGGCCGGCGGGGAGCACGCCCGCGGAGAACTGAGCTCACCGGCTCTGCAGTGGATCAGGACCAGAGAGAAGCACGAGCGGGACGCTGTGCGGGAACGCGCCAAGCAGGCCGAGCGACTGGCGAAACTGCCGGATGCCGCAACGCTGGCCACCTGGTGGACCGGCGCCGAAGTACGGGAGAAACGCGAGCTGATCTCTCTGGTGCTGCATCACGTGGTCGTCAACCGGGCCCCGCGGCGAGGGAACGTCCCGTTCGATCCGCAGCGGCTGGAGTTCGTCTGGAAGTAGGCACGGAGAACCGCTCGGGAGCTGACCGTCAGGACGCGACGTCGACCAGGACCTTGCCGACCATCCCCCGCTCCACGGCCCGGTGCGCGTCGGCGGTGCGTTCGAGCGGGAAACGGGCCAGCGGCAGGCCGTGCTCCTCCCCGACCGGCAGGGCGCCGTCGCCCACCGCGGCGGCGATGTCCTCGGCCGCCGCTGCCAGCACGTCCGGGTCGAGGGTGTAGAGGATGAGGAACTGCAAGCGCGTGTTGAGGGTCATGTTCTGCCGGACGTCCAGCTCGACCGGCTTGCCGCCGTCGTTGGCGTACGTCGCGATCGTGCCCCGGGTGCGCAGCACGGCCAGGTCCAGGGCGAGGTTCGCGCCGAGCGCCACTTCGGCGACGATGTCGACGCCGTCCGGGGCGATCTTCCGGATGCTCGCGGCCGGATCACCCTCGCGATAGTTGATCACGTGGTGGGCGCCGGCGGCGGTGGCCAGCCGGGCCTTCTCCGGACCGCTGATCGTGCTGACGACCGTGGCGCCGGCCCAGCGCGCGAGCTGGATGACCGCATGCCCGACCGCGCCGGCCCCGCCGGCCGCGAGCACCACCTTGCCGTCGAGAGCCCCGGGCCGCAGGCGGCGCGGGCCGTCCTCGGCGACGGTCAGCGCCCGGTGGGCGGTGAGAGCCGGTACGCCGAGCGAGGCACCGAGCTCGAACCCGGCCGCGTCGGGCAGTGGCACGGCCCGGCCGGCGGGGACGACGGTGAACTCGGCGGCGGTTCCGGTCGGCCGCCCGGCCGTGGCCATGTACAGCCAGACCCGCTGCCCGACTCGGCTCTGATCGACGCCCTCCCCGACCGCGTCGATCACTCCGGCACCGTCCAGGTGCGGCGTGACCTCGGGGAACTGCAACGAGTTGGTGGCGCCCGAGCGGGTCTTCCAGTCGGTGGGATTGACGCCGGACACGGCGATCCGGACGCGTACCTCGCCGGGGGCCGGGGTGGGCAGGTCCCGCTCGGCGAGCTGCAGCACGTCGGGATCGCCGATGGTGCGGTAGACGATGGCCTTCATACCGTGATTCTTGCAGGCCCGGCGGTCCGGATGCCGGTGAGAACGACGTCCAGGTAGCGGCGGGTCAGTGGGGCGCGCTCGTCCGGGGTGGCGTGCACCGTGGCGGCGAAGACGACGCCGCACATCAGGCGGACGACGTCCTGGTGGGTGATCTCGGGCGGACAACGCCGGCGGCTCGGGCGCGGTCGAGCAAGTGGCCGGTCGCCGCGGTCAGGCGGGCGGCCAGGTCGGCCGTTTCCGGCAGGGCGTGCGTCGTGGCGGCGAAGACCGGCTGTATAGAGGCGTCCCTCAGCTGGGCGTCGATGCCGGCGAGGAGAAAACCGGCGAACGCCTGCCAGACGTCGTCGTCGGCGGCGGCGCGGTGACGCCGGTGACCTTCCGTCCGAAGTGGAGTGTGCCGGGAGGCAGTGCGGCGGCGAAGCGCTCCAGCAGGGCGGCCCGCGGCACGGTGGCGACGCCGAATCCGGTGCGGTCGCGGTGCTCCCGCAGGTCGGCGCGGGCCAACCGGTCCCCGTCCGGCGCGCGGAAGGTCAGGCTGTCGATCGGGGGACCCCAGACCGTCCAGGGGTACGCCGAGACCGGACGCGGCCGCGGCGCCGTTGCTGAACACCGTCACCGCGGCACCACCGGCGCGCAGCCGTGGCGCCCGTTCGAGGACGCGTACCCGATGACCGTCGGCCGCGAGGCCGTTCGCCACGTCAGTCCCCCGATGCCCGCGCCTACCACCAGGACGTCCATGCCGGCCTCCGGTCCACTACGATCGTTGTACTACGCCGACATGGACGACATCGCCCGGACGGAAGACCCGGCATCATCGGGTACGCACGAACACGCGTCGCAGCTGATCGCCCAGTCCCTGCTGCGCGCCGCCGGTGAGCACCGGGAGCGCTACCTGGCCGTCTTCGAGCTGCGCCTGGAGGGGCTGCGCCGCCCCGCCGTCGCCGCCGCGCTGGACGAGCTGTTCCGGCGCTCGCAGGCGTTCACCGCGGGGCACCACGCCGCGCTGCACCTGGAGATTCCGCCGGAGTCGGTGCCCGTCCTGCTCACTCTCTACGGCGGCGCGCTGTTCACGCTGGTCACCGGTCCCGCCGCGGCGGTCGGCCCGGAGCTGACCCGTGAGCTGGCCGCCGGGATCGTGCGGGCCGCCGTCCCGGCCGCAAATGAGTGGACATGAACCCCGCTCCAGGTTCTACCGTCGGGCCATGACCGCGATCACGGGCCACCGCCGCACGTTCTTCCACCTCCTGGTGAGCACGCTGCTGGTGTCGGTGGTCAACTACACCGTGTGGTTCGCGGTGACCTTCTGGGTGTACCTGCAGACCCGCTCGGTCTTCGCCACGGGCCTGGTGGCGGCCGTGTTCCTCGTGCTCACCGCGCTGACCGGCATCTGGTTCGGCAGCCTGGTCGACCACCACGCGAAGAAGACGATGATGCAGGTCTCCGCCGCCGTCTCGTTCCTGCTCTACGCGGCCGCGTTCGCTGTGTACCTGGTGACTCCCGCGGCCTCGTTCACCGATGCGGGCAGCGTCGTACTGTGGGCGTTCGTCCTGCTGCTCATGGTGGGCGTCATCGCGGGCAGCATCCGGACGATCGCGCTGCCGACGCTGGTGACCGTGCTGATCGACGAGGACGCCCGGGACCGGGCCAACGGGCTCGTCGGCACGACCTCCGGCACCTCGTTCCTGGTGACGTCGGTGATCAGCGGCATCCTGGTCGGGATCGACGGCATGTTCTGGGTGCTCCTGCCGGCCCTGGTGGTGCTGGCCCTGGCCCTCGCCCATCTCGCGTTCGTGCCGGTGCCCGCCCCGGCGGTGGCCGTGCCCGACGGCGAGGAGCGCCGCGTCGACCTGCGCGGGACGATCCGGGTCGTCGCGGAGGTGCCCGGGCTGCCCGCGCTGATCGCGTTCTCCGCGTTCAACAACCTGCTCGGCGGCGTCTTCATGGCACTGCTGGACGCGTACGGGCTGTCCCTCGTCTCGGTGCAGGCGTGGGGACTGCTGTGGGGTGTGCTGAGCACCGGGTTCATCGTGGGCGGGCTGATCGTGGCCCGGACCGGGCTGAGCCGGAACCCGGTCCGGTTGCTGCTGCTGGTCAACGTCGCACTGTGGATCGTGACGCTGGTGTTCCCGCTGCGCTCGTCGGTCTGGCTCATGGCGGCCGGCCTGTACGTCTACATGCTGGCCGTGCCGTTCGCCGAGGCGGCCGAGCAGACCATCCTCCAGAAGGTGGTGCCCTACGAGCGGCAGGGCCGGGTCTTCGGCTTCGCGCAGAGCGTGGAACAGGCCGCCTCCCCGCTGACCGCGTTCCTCATCGCGCCGGTGGCCCAGTTCGTGGTCATCCCGTTCATGACCGACGGCGCCGGGGCCCGCACGATCGGCAGTTGGTTCGGCACGGGCGCGGATCGCGGGCTCGCGCTGGTGTTCGTGCTGACCGGGGTGATCGGTCTGATCGCCACCCTGGCGGCGCTGGGCAGCCGGCCGTACCGGCGGCTCAGCACCCGGTACACCCAGAACCCGGTGCCCGCCGAGCCGGCGACGGCCGTGACGGGGTGATCCCGTCCTCGACTTCTTCCACGCCACCGGAGCGGTCCTGGACGTCGACGAGTACGACATGACCCCGGACGGCGGGCCCGCTCTCGCGGAGCAATCACCAGACGGGTCGGCGTGACCGTCCAGGAACCGCCCCACGAGAGCGTATGACGTATGATGTCTTGGCTGACGTTAATGAGAAGTTTCGTCCACGTCAAGTGATGACTGTCGATCCAGCTGCCGGTTTACCGATCGCAGATAGGCCAGGCCGTCCAGGGCCAGCCGGTCCTGTGAGGGGGCCAGCGGGCGCCAGATCGAAGCCGCGGTGGCGATCGTCTCGTTCAGCGCGGTGAACGACTCGATGCACACCGCGCCGCCGTACCCGGTCGCGCGCAGGGCGGTGAGGAAGCGCGGCCAGTCGAAGTGGTCCCGGCCGGGTGCTCCCCGATCCGTGCCGCTGACCTGGACGTGCTTGATGTGGGGTCCGGCGAGGCCGAGGATCGCGTACGGATCGGACTCCTCGATGTTCATGTGATATGTGTCGATCATGAGACCGACGTTCGCGGGCAGGCCGTCGATCAGTTCCAGAGCCTGCGTCAGCGTGTTGACGACGCTGGTCTCGTACCGGTTGAGCGCCTCCACGCCGATGCTCACGCCCCGCTCGCCGGCATAGTCGGCGACCGGCGCCAGGGCCTCGCGGAAGTCCGCGTAGCAGGCCGTGCGCACCGCCGGTGACATGCGCCAGGTCCGCCCCACCGAGGCGTAGACCGGGCCACCGACACAGGGCGCCCCGAGGACGGCGGCGTTGTCCACGCAGGTCTTCAAATAGGCCACGGTCGCCGCGACCACGGCGGCCGGCGCCGCTACGAGCTCGCGCCCGGGCGGGGTCACCGCACAGACACCGGCCGCGGTCAGGTGATGCGCCGCCAGCAGGTCCCGGGTCCGGACCGGGTCCCAGTGACCCGGTTGCTCCAGCGGTAGCTCGACCGCGTCGAAACCGAACGCGGCGATTCGGGGTACGAGCTCGGACAGGGCCTCGTCGTCGACCGGCGAGGCCCACACCCACGGGTTGACACCGATGGCGGACAACCGGCTACTTCCAGCGCTGCGGGTAGCCGGGCAGGTCGGTGCAGCCGCACACGGCGTAGTGCAGCGGGGGCATGTCCGCATCGAGGTACTCGGCCAGGTTGTCCTGGGTGATGGTCGGTTGCGGCAGCTTCCACGGGCTGGACACCGGTTCGCCGTTGAGGACGCGCAGGGCGGCGATGATCGGCGTACGCCACTGGTAGGTGGGATAGGTCGGCGCGATGGCGGTGAGGTTCTTGTCCTTCCACATCTTGAGGAAGTCGAGCTGGTCCTCGCCGTTGATCGGCGGCACCGGCCGGCCCGCGTCGACGAACGCTTCGACCGCGGCCACCGCGACCGCCCCCGCGTCCATCCAGACACCGTCGATCGTGCCGTACCGCTGGATGTAGTCGTTGACGATCTTCTTGGTCTTGGCCGGATCGCCGTCGGTGAACTCGACGCCGATCACGTCGACGCCGGCCTTGTCGAAGGCGACCTTGGCGGCGGACCAGCGCGTCTCCAGCACGTCGACGCCGGGCAGGATGCGCAGCGCGAGCACCTTGCCGCCCGGCTTCATCCGCTTACTGATGAAGTCCGCCGCGACGTGGCCGAAGCCGTAGCCGCCGATCGGGTTGATGAAGGTCACCGGGCAGGTCGAGTCCACACCGCGGTCGAAGACGATGACCGGCAGGCCCTTGGCGCAGGCGGCCTCGACGGCCGGGGTGAGTGTGGCGGTGGTGTTCGGCGACACGATGAGCGCGTCGCAGCCCTTGCCCAGCAGATCGTTGATGTCGGCGATCTGCTTCTGGTCCTTGCCCTCGGCGTCGACGTGGACGAACTGCTTGATCTGACGCCCGTGTGTCTCCACCTCGGCCTGCATCGTCTTGAAGCCGACCTGGCGCCACGGGTTGTTCAGGCCCGCGTTCGAGAAGCAGATCTTGTGCGGTCCCGGCTTCTTGAACTTGGCCGTCTGCACCATGTTCGGCTCGAGCACCTGCTCCCACGGCTTGCCGGCGGTCCCGGTCGGGGTGGCGCCGAGCAGGGCGAGCTCCTTGTCGTAGTCGGCCTGCACGAAGAACTTCGACTGGGCCCCGGTGCCCGACCCGGCTGCCTGCGACGCGGTGCCCGAGGCGACGGCGGTGGGCTCGTCGGTGGCGCAACCGGCGAGCGCGAGCACGGCACCGATCGCCACCGCGGCTGTGGAACGTCTCACTGGATCCCCTTAGCTGGAACGGAACGCATGGCCGAGACGGCCACGGCGAGCAGGATGATCGCGCCCTGGACCGTCGATCTGAGGGCGCCGGAGACGCCGTAGAAATTCATCAGCGTGAAGAGCGTCTCCAGGGTCAGCGCACCGAGCATCGCGCCGACGACCGAACCGCGGCCTCCACCCAGGGCGACACCGCCGAGGACCACCGCGGTGATGGCGCCGAACTCCAGACCGGCGCCGGCCTGGAAGGAGACACCGCTGTACCCGCCGATGAGGATCGCGGCGACCGCGGCGGCCAGCCCGCTCAGCACGAACGCCAGGGTCTTGGCGTGCCGGACCCGGACCCCGCTGAGCTCGGCGGTGCGCGGGTTGCCGCCGGCGGCGACCAGGGTCCGGCCGAAGTCGGATCGGGTCAGCAGCACGGCCAGGGCGGCCACGGCCAGCAGGATCAGCAACGCGTACGGGATGCGGCCCACCAGGAACACGTCCTCGAACGCCCGCCGGCCGAACCGGCGGAACTCCTCGGAGAGACCGCCCTTCGGAGCGCCGTCGGACCACAGATAGACGGCCCCGACGAGGATCAGGTACATGCCCAGGGTGGTGATGAAGGAGGACACCCGCAGCCGGGTGGTGATGAGGCCGTTGACGAGCCCGACAGCTGCGCCGAACGCGAGCAGGAGCAGGATGACGGGCCAGGTACGCGACGGATCGCTGTCGATGAGCCGGGCGGCCACGACGACCTGCGCGGTGACCAGAGAGCCGACGGACAGGTCGAACTCCCCCGCCACGATCACGAAGTACTGACCCGCGGCGAGCAGGATGAGCGGCGCCGATCGGCCGAGGAACGACATCAGCGACGGCGGGGAGAGGAAGTCGGGTTGCCGGGTGCCGAGCAGCACCAGCAACACCACGAAGATCACCAGGATCGGTGCGAGGCCGCCGGGGCGGAACCGCACCCGCAGCCGGTTACGTTCGGCGAGCTGCATGGCTACGACCCCGCCTTCCGCAGGGCCCGCCGGGCGTAGACCGCGACGGCCGCGATGATGATCACGCCGCGGATCACCTGCTTGACGAAGGCGTCGACCTCGAGCTGGTTGAGGATGGCGTCGATGCTGGCGAGCAGCAGCACACCACCGACGGTGCCGGCCACGCCGCCGCTCCCCCCGGCCAGGGCGGTGCCGCCGAGGACCACCGCGGCGATCGACTCCAGGTCGTACAGACCCTCCGTGCCCACCCGCGGCGCACCCGAGCCGAGCCGGCTGGCGAGATAGATGCCGGCCAGGCCGGCGCAGAGCGAGCACAACACGTGGGCGGCGATCAGCACCCGGTCGTTGCGGACGCCGGAGAGCCGGGCGACCTGCGGGTCACCGCCGACGGCGATCAGATGGTGACCGAAGCGCGTACGGGTGAGGACAACCCAGATCGCGGCGGCGACGGCCAGCAGGAGCAGGAACGACACGGGCACCGGTCCGATGCGCTGGTATCCGAGACTCTGCACCAGAACCGGCGCGGTCCGGCCCGCCGGGCCGTCGTAGCCGTTGTCGAGGTAGCCCTTCAGCAGCAGCCCGACGCCCACGGTCGCGATGAACGCGTTGATCCTCGCCTTGGTGACGAGCATGCCGTTGAGGAACCCGATCGCGGCGCTGACCCCGAGCGCCAGCCCGACACCCGGCAGCAGCCCAGCGTTGCTGCCGGCCATGGCCTCCGCCGCGACCAGAGTGCTGAGGCTGACCACGTAGGCCACGGACAGGTCGAGCGAGCCGCCGATGATGACCACGGTCTGGCCGACGGCGACGAGCCCGAGACCGGCGGCGACGTGCAGCAGGCTCACCGTCGTCGGCTGGCTGAACAGCTGGCCGCCGTCGATCGTGACGACCAGCCAGCCGACCGCCAGGGTCAGGGCCAGGGCGATGAACACGCCGGGTGCGGCGCGCCGGGCGGGCAGGGTCAGTGCGGTGCTCATCAGGCCGCCGCCGGCACGGTGCCGAGGGCCAGGGTGAGGACGTCCTCCTCGGTCGCGCCCGCGGGCAGCTCGCCGGCGATCCGGCCGTCGCGCAGCACGATGATCCGGTCGCTCATCCCCAGCAGCTCGGGCAGATCGGACGAGATCATGAGTACGGCCGCACCGTCGCGGGCCAGGCGGCGGACGAGGTCGTGGATCGCCGACTTGGCGCCCACATCGATGCCCCGGGTCGGCTCGTCGAACAGCAGGATCCCGGGCCCGAGGGCCAGCCACCGGGCCAGCACGACCTTCTGCTGGTTGCCGCCCGACAGGAAGCGGATCTCCTGGTCCTCCGTGGCCGCCCGCACGTCGACCGCGGCGAGCAGCTCGCGGACCCGGGCGGTACGGGCGGCGCGGCCCCGCCAGGTGGGCAGCACAGCCCGCCCGGCCAGCAGGGCGTTGTCGAGCACCGACGCCCCGGCGACGATGCCCTCGCCCTTGCGGTCCTCGGTGACGTAGGCGATGCCGGCGCGCATCGCCGCGCGGGGCGAGCGCAGCCGGACCGGGGCGCCGTCGAGCGTGACCTCGCCCGTGGTGAACGGCGCGGCACCGAACAGAGCGCGAGCCAGCGCCGAGCGCCCCGAGCCCTGCAGGCCACCGATGCCGAGCACCTCACCGGCCCGCACCCGCAGATCGATGTCGCGCAGCTTCCTGTTTCCTCCGTTGTGGACAGTGAGCCGGACCGGGCCGGGGTCGTCCGGCGCGGCCCGGTCGGGGTAGTAGCTGCTCAGGTCGCGGCCGACCATGTGCCGTACCAGCCGGTCGGGGTCGGTGTCCGCGGCGGGCACGGTGGTCACCAGGCGGCCGTCCTTGAGCACGGTGATCCGGTCGGCCAGGTCGAAGACCTCTTTGAGGCGGTGCGAGACGTACAGCACGCCGATCCCCCGTTGCTGCAGCCGCCGGACGAGCACGTAGAGCCGCTCCACCTCGTTGTCGGCCAGGGCCGCGGTGGGCTCGTCCATGATGAGCAGCCGCGCGTCGAGGGCGAGCGCCTTGACGATCTCGACGATCTGCTGCCGGGCCACGCCGAGTCGGCCCACCCGGGACCCGGGTGGCAGCGAGCTCTCCTGGATGGAGGCCAGCAGCTCGGCGGTGCGCTCGCGCATGGCCCGGCGGTCGACGAGCCCGCGGCGCACGGGTTCGTGGCCCAGATACACGTTCTCCGCGACTGTGCGCTCCGGCAGCAGGTTGAACTCCTGGTGCACGATGCCGATCCCGGCCCGCTGGGCGTCGCGCGGGCCACTGAACCGTCGCGGCGCGCCGGCGAACTCGATCGTGCCCGCGTCGGGCGCGTACCCGCCGGACACGATCTTCATGAGCGTGGACTTGCCGGCGCCGTTCTCACCGACGACGGCATGCACCTCGCCCGGTACGACATCGAGGTCCACCCCGTCGAGGACGCGCACGCCGAGGAACGATTTACCGATGCCCTTCAGTGCGAGCAGCGGCGACGGCAGAGCGTCAGACATCAGCGGCCCCTACGGTGCGTGGTCGGCAGAATGGATCAATAGTGGAATTGGTCGACAGCGTAGATGTTCCTTTCGACAAAATCAGCCCAGAAAAATGTGTAATGGAATTGGTCCCGCCGTAGTCGTATTGACTTTCGGCAATAGCTGAACGCATGCTGGCCGAGACCGTCGCGGCGGACGGCATGACGATCTGACCGGCACACGCACGCCTTCGTACGCCCGGCAACGCCCGGACCGTCCGAGGGGCGGCGCCGCGTGCCCGTGATCCTCAGCCCTTTCCCCCGCCAGTACAGGAGACGGCATGCGTCGCAGCACATTGATCATCGGGGCGATAGCGGGTCTGCTGCTGTCGTTCGCGGTCGCCGTTCCACCGGCGTCAGCGGCCCCAGCGTTCCGCGCTCTGCTGTTCACCAAGACCTCCGGCTACCGCCACGACTCGATCCCCGCCGGCGTCGCCATGTTCAACGAACAGGCCGCTGCCAACAACTTCGAAGTGGTGCACACCGAGGACTCCACCGCCTTCACCCCGGCCAACCTGGCCACCTTCGACGTGCTCGTCATGTTCCAGACCTCCGGCATGGTGTGGACCACGGCGGCCCAGCGCCAGGCGGTGGAGGGCTTCCTGGCCGCCGGCAAAGGCATCGTCGCTGTCCACAACGCCACGGACATGGGCATCGAGGCCGAGTACCCGTGGTGGGACCAGACGATCAACGCCGGCGCGCACATGCCGGAGCACTCCCCCGGCGTGCTGCCCGGCACCGCTGTCGTCGCCGACAAGAACCACCCGTCGACCGTCGGACTGCCGGACCGCTGGAACCGCAGCGAGGAGTGGTACAACTTCGACCGCAACCCGCGCGGTGACGTCCACGTGCTGGTCACCGCGGACGAGCGGACGTACAACCCGGGCTCGCGGGCGATGGGACCCGATCACCCGATCTCCTGGTGCCGCAACACCGGCGGCGGCCGGGTCTGGGCCACCGGCATGGGTCACGCGATCGCGTCGTACAGCGAGACCGCCTTCCGCAACCACGTCCTGGGTGGCGTCAAGTGGGCGGCCGGCAGCGAGCCCGGTGACTGCGGCGGCACCGTCTGGAGCAACTTCGAGAAGCGCACGCTCGACGACAACACCGCCGACCCGATGGCGATGGCGGTCGCTCCCGACGGGCGGGTGCTCTACGTCCAGCGCGCCGGGCAGGTGAAGATCTTCCGGCCGGCCACCAACAGCACCGTCACCGCCGGCACGCTGAGTGTCTACACCGGCGGCGAGGACGGCCTCACCGGACTGGCCCTGGACCCGAACTTCGCCAGCAACGGCTATGTGTACCTGTACCACTCGCCGGCCGGCAGCACGACCGACGTCAACCGGGTCTCCCGCTTCACGCTCACCGGCGACACCCTGAACGTGTCCAGCCAGGTGACGATCATCGACATCCCGGCGTACCGTGACCGCACCTTCCCGGAGCCGGGGCACACCGGTGGCTACATCGAGTTCGGGCCGGACGGGAACCTCTACATCGGTACCGGTGACGACACGCCGCCCAACCTCGACCCGAACTGGCAGGGCTGGGCGCCGCTGGACTGGCGCTCGGGCAAGGCCAATCTCGACGCCGCGCGTACCGCGGGTAACACCAACGACCTGCGGGGCAAGCTGCTGCGGATCCGGCCCTCGGCCGGCGGCGGGTACACCGTCCCGACCGGCAACCTCTATCCGCAGGGCACGGCACAGACCAAGCCCGAGATCTACGCGATGGGCTTCCGCAACCCGTTCCGCTTCTCGATCGACCCGGCCAACGGCCACGTCTACCTGGCCGACTACGGCCCCGACCGCAGCGGTGCCACCACCAACCGCGGCCCCGAAGGGCTCGTTGAGCTGAACGTCATCAAGGCGCCGGGCAACTACGGCTGGCCGTTCTGCCACGGCAACAACCAGCCGTACGCGCCGTTCAACCCGGACACCGGCGTCGTCGGCGCGAAGTTCAACTGCGCCGCACCGGTCAACAACTCGCCCAACAACACCGGCCTGAGCAGTCTCAAGCCGGTCGTCGCCCCGAACATGTGGTACGGCTACGGCACCTCACCGACGTTCCCGGAGCTCGGCTCGGGCGGTTCGGGCCCGATGGGTGGACCGGTCTACCGCTACAACGCGGCCAACCCGTCGGCGACGAAGTTCCCGCCGTACTACGACGGTGTCCACTTCTTCTACGAGTGGACCCGCAACTACATCAAGGAGGTGCACTTCGACTCGGCCTCGGCGGTCACCCGGACCAACCCGTTCCTGCCCGCGGGCAACTTCATCAAGCCGATGGACCTGGAGTTCGGCCCGGACGGCTCGCTGTACGTGCTGGAGTGGGGCTCCAACTTCGGTGGTGGCAACAACGACTCCGGCCTGTACCGCATCGACTACATCCAGGGCGGGCGGTCCCCGATCGCCAAGGCCACCGGCACGCCGACCAGTGGAAACGCGCCGCTGACGGTCCAGTTCAGCAGCGCCGGCACGACTGATCCCGATCCCGGCAACACCCTCAGCTACCTGTGGACCTTCGGCGACGGCACCACCTCCACGGCGGCCAACCCGTCCCACGTCTACACCGCCAACGGCAACTACGCCGCTCAGCTGAGGGTCACCGACAACACCGGCAAGGCGTCCTTCGCCAACGTGCAGATCACCGTCGGGAACACCGCACCGGTGGTCACCATCACCGTGCCGGCCAACGGCGGGATGCTGAACTTCGGCGACCGGGTGCCGTACACGGTCACCGTCTCCGATCCCGGTGGCGCTCCCATCGACTGCACCAAGGTCCTGGTCAACCCGGCCCTGGGCCACGACGACCACCAGCACGAGACGACCGACTACCCGGGCTGCTCGGGCACCATCGCCACGGATCTGCTGGGCGGGCACCCCGACGGCGCCAACCTGTACTACGTCCTGCGGGCCCGCTACACCGACAACGGCGGTACCGGCGGCGCGGCTCCGCTCACCGGCTACGCCCAGGCGGTGCTGCAGCCCAAACACAAGCAGGCGGAGTACTACACCAGTCAGTCCGGCGTACGGGTCGTCGAGCAGGCCGCCGCGGAGAGCGGCAAGCGGATCGGCGACGTCTCCAACAACGACTGGGTGGCGTTCAGCCCGATGAGCCTGTCCGGCATCACCAGCGTCAGCTACCGGGTGTCGTCGCCGAACAGCGGCGGGTCGATCGAGCTGCGCGCCGGCTCACCGACCGGCACGCTGCTGGCCACCACGCCGGTGCCCAACACGGGCGGCTGGGACAACTACCAGTCCACGCCGGCGGTCAGCACCACCGCTCTGGCCGGGTCCCACACGCTGTACATGGTCTTCAAGGGCTCCTCCACCAGCGTGTTCGACCTCGACTCGTTCACCTTCGGTGGCAGCGGCGTGGGGACCGGCGCACCTGATCCGGGCGGGGTGGCCGGCCGCACCTGGACGGTCGCGGCCCAGCACAGCGGCAAGCTCATCGACGTCAGCGCCGCTTCCACCGCCGACGGGGCGCAGATCGTCCAGTGGGCGGCCACCGGCGGCAACAACCAGAAGTGGCAGGCGGTCGACGCCGGCGGCGGCGCGGTCTACCTGAAGGCGGCGCACAGCAACAAGTGCCTCGACGTGACCGGCGGCTCCACCGCCCAGGGTGCGTTCCTGCAACAGCTCACGTGCAACAACAGCAACCAGCAGAAGTTCCTCGTCACACCGGCCGCCACCACCGGGGTGTACACCGTCAAGAGTGTCCCGAGCGGACTCTGCATCGACGTCAACGGTGGCGCGACCACCGACGGCGCACGGCTGCTGCAGTGGGGATGTCACACCGGGACAAACCAGCAGTGGCGGTTCACCGCCGCGTAGCCCGTCTCATCGAGAGGCTCCGGTGCACCTACGCGCCGGAGCCTCTCACCGACAGGTCAGCGTCGCCACACCACGAGGAAAGGAAACCTGCCATGCGACAGGGCACCAATCGACACCGATGGCGTACGCCGCTAGCCATCGCCGCGACGTTGATTCTCACCGGAGCCGGTGTAGCGGGAGTCAGGCTGGCGGCCGCGGCCGCCGATACCGTCGCCCTCGCGGCTACGGCCGGATGCGGCAAGGCCCCCGGGTTGAACAGCGGTACGCACACGATCCAGAGCGGCGGCCAGAATCGCAGCTTCATCCTGCGGGTCCCCGCCAACTACAACAGCAACAACCAGTACCGCCTGATCTTCGCCTTCCACTGGCGGGGCGGCACCATGAACGACGTCGCCTCGGGCGGGACCAGCGGCAGCGCCTGGTCCTACTACGGTATGCAGGAGCAGTCGAACAACAGCGCGATCCTGGTCGCGCCGCAGGGCAACGGCAACGGCTGGGCCAACCCCGGCGGACAGGACGTCACCTTCGTCGACGACATGATCCGGCGCATCGACGACGCGCTCTGTGTCGACACCACGCAGCGCTTCGCGCTCGGTTTCAGCTACGGCGGCGGCATGAGCTATGCCCTCGCATGCGCCCGGGCCACCGTCTTCCGCGCGGTCGCGGTCTATTCCGGCGCGCAGCTGAGCGGCTGCAGCGGCGGCACCCAGCCGATCGCGTACTTCGGCCTGCACGGCATCTCGGACAACGTCCTCAACATCTCCCAGGGACGGGCGCTACGGGACACGTTCGTCCGGAACAACGGCTGTGCCGCGCAGAGCCCGCGGGAACCCGCACAGGGCAGCGGGCAGCACGTCACCACGCTGTACTCGTGCCGGGCGGGATACCCGGTGCAGTGGGCCGCCTACGACAGCGGCCACGGGCCGGGTCCGGTAGACGGCTGCTCCGGCTGCGAGGACGGCGTCCGGACCTGGACCAAGGCAGAGGTGTGGCGGTTCTTCGCCCAGTTCCAGGGCACCGGTCCCTCGCCGGATCCGAGCACTCCCCCGCCGAACCCGGCCGGCAACCGGCTGCGTAACGAGGGGTCCGGCCGGTGCCTGGACGTCAGCGGCGCCAGCTCGGCCAACGGTGCCCAGACCCAGATCTGGGACTGCCACACCAACCCCAACCAGCAGTTCGCCCAGAACGGACAGACCCTGCGGGTGACGGGCAAGGGCCTGGACGTGCCCGCCAACGCCGCGGCCGGCACCCGGGTGCAGATCTGGGACTGCAACGGCCAGGCGAACCAGCAGTGGAACCTGAGCAACGGCACGGTCACCAGTGCCCAGACCGGACTGTGTCTGGACGTCAACGGCGGCGGCACCGCCAACGGCTCTGCGGTCATCGTGTGGAACTGCCACGGCGGCGCCAACCAACGGTGGGCCCGAGCGTAGCGGCAGCCCGAGAGCGGCGGCCCCGGCGATGCCGGGGCCGCCTTCATGCGGTCTGCGCGTTCGTCGAGGCCGACGCGCCGCGGGTGTTCTGCCCGCGGCACGTGGTCGACCACGACACCGGGCGGCTGGATCCGGCGGTCCGTCCTCGAACACTGCCCTCAAGCGATCCGCTGCGCCGACTCGTTCGACGTGGTCGCCCGGGCCACGGACGCCCTCGACGAGCAACGCCGCGCCGCCTGGAACACCGCACGGCGCGGTCAAGGGCACCAGCCGCACGAACAACCGCAACCACCGCCCGGACGGCGCCACGAAACCCTCACCGAACGTCGACGTGAGCAAACCGCCTGGATCGCCAGGACCCGGCCCACCCCGCACCGCGCCTGGGCACCCGCAGAAAGCAGCCCCGGCGATGCCGGGGCTGCCTCGGGGTGAGCGCTACGCTCGGGCCCAGCGTTGATTCGCGCTGGTGTGGCAGGTCCAGACGACCACGGCGGTGCCGTTGGCGGTGCCGGCGCCGGTGACGTCCAGGCACAAGCCGCTCTGGGCGTTGCTGATCGTGCCGTTGCCGTTGAGGTTCCACTGCTGGTTGGCGCCGCCGTTGCAGTCCCAGATCTGCACCCGGGTGCCGGCCGCGGCGTTGGCGGGCACGTCCAGGCACTTGCCCGTCACCCGCAGGGTCTGTCCGTTCTGGGCGAACTGCTGGTTGGGGTTGGTGTGGCAGTCCCAGATCTGGGTCTGGGCACCGTTGGCCGAGCTGGCGCCGCTGACGTCCAGGCACCGGCCGGCGGACTCGCTGCGCAGCCGGAAGCCGGTCGGGTTCGGGCCGGGGCCGGGGTTCTCGCCCGTGAAGAACTTCCACACCTCTTCCTTGACCCAGCTGCGGGCGCCGCTCTCACAGCCGGCACACCCGTCCACCGGGCCTTGCTGATGCCCGCCGTCGAAGGCGGCCCAGACAACCGGATATCCCTGCTGGCATCCTGAGTAGGTGGTGGTGATGTGGGTCCGGCTGCCCGCAGCGGGCTCCGGTGGGTTCTGGGGGGTGCAGCCGTTGTTCCGGACGAACCTGTCCCGCAGCGCTCGTCCGGCGCCGATGTTGTCGCCGATGCCGTGCACGCCCATGTACGCGAACGGCTGCGTGCCGCCGCTGCAGCCGCTGATCGGTCCGGGGGCGGCGATGGCCGCGACCGCCCGGAAGACAGCCGGCCGGGCACACGCCAGCGCGTAACTCATGGCGCCGCCGTAGCTGAAACCCAGGGAGAAACGCTGCGTCGTGTCGATGCACAGGTCGTTGTCGAGCCGTCTGATCATGTCGTCGACGAAGGTCACGTCCTCGCCGCCGGTATTGGCCCAGCCGTTGCCGATGCCCTGGGGCGCGACGAAGATCGCGCTGTTGTCGGCCAGCCGCCGGAGCCCGTAGTGGGCATAGACGTCGCCGTCGCTTCCGCCGGAGGCGACAGCCTCGGCGGTGCCACCCCACCAGTGGAAGCCGAAGATCAGCCGATACTGCCGGTTGTTGTCGTAGTTGGCCGGGACGCTCAGGATGAAGGAACGGCTCTTGCCACTGCTCTGGATGGTGTGCGTGCCGCTCGTCAGCGCCGGGGCCTTGCCGCATCCGGGGGTCGCCGCGGCGGCGCCGGCAGCGCTACCTTGCGCCACAGCGCCCAGGGCCAGGCCGAGCACCGCCGCGACCAGAACCGGTCCCAGCGATCGGTGGATCGACATCATGCAACCTCGCTACGTCGGGGTCCTGCTGGATTTGGACAGATCTAGAGCCGTTGGAGCTGGAATCGCTGGTTGGCGCCGGTGGAGGGCGTCCACTGCGAGATGCGCGCGCCGTCGGCGGTCGACGCCTGCCACACGTCCATGGCCAGGCCGCTCTGCCGGTTGACCAGCCTGACCACCCCGCCGCCCTGGTCCTCCACCCGCCACTGCTGGTTGGTGGCGTTGGTGTCGGGCTGCTGGGTGATGTCGGTGCCGGTGCTGCTGCCGGCCGCCTGGAGGACCAGACCGCTGTGCCGCGCCCGGATCCGGTGGTAGCCGCCGTCCGAGGACAGGAAATCGAACTGCTGATTGAGGCCGCCGGCCGGCTGCCACTGGACCAGTTGTGCACCGGCGGCCGTGGACGCACCGTTGATGTCGGCGGCCTTGCCGCTGTGCTGGGCCACCAGCCGGTAGTGGACGCCGGTCTCCACCAGCCCGGCCCGGACCACGGACGCCCGGTAGGTGTGCCCGGCCTGGGCGGTGAACTCGATGAGCCCGGCCTCGGGCCGCGCCGGCTGGACCGCGGTGCCGCTGGTCTCGTCGCGCAGCTCGGCGGTGCCGGTGAGGAGCGGGCTGCGCAGCCGGACGGCCCCCGTACGGTCGGGGGTGACGACCAGTTCGACGCGGCTGCTGCTCCAGGTGGCACCCACGGTGTATCCGCCGCGGGCGCGCAGCCCGCTGACGCTGCCGGCCGGCCAGGCCGGCGGGAGCGCGGGCAGCAGGTGCAGTTCGCCGGTGTGGCTCTGCAGCAGCATCTCGGCGATGCCCGAGGTGGCCCCGAAGTTGCCGTCGATCTGGAACGGCGGGTGCAGGTCGAACATGTTGGGCGCCAGCCGGTCGGTGCGGATCAGGTCGCGGAGGAGCTTGTGGGCGCGGGTGCCGTCCTCCAGCCGGGCCCAGTAATTGATCTTCCAGGCGAGGGACCAGCCGGTGCCGTCGTCACCACGCAGCTCCAGCGTCCGGCGGGCGGCCGCGTGCAACGCCGGTGTGCCCCGCCGCGTGATCTGGTTGCTCGGGTGCAGCCCGTACAGGTGGGAGACGTGCCGGTGGTTGCGTTCGGTCTCGACCCAGTCGGCCAGCCATTCCTGGATGTTGCCGCGCGAACCGACCCGGGTCGGCGCCAGCCGGTCGCGGGCCGCGAGCACCTGGGTACGGAAGGCGGCGTCCACGCCGAGCGTCTCGCTGGCCCGGGCGCACCCGGTGAACAGGTCCCGCAGGATCTGGTTGTCCATGGTGGGTCCGGCACACACCGACGCGTCCGGGTGATGGGCGAGCTCCGGGGAGTTGGACGGGTTGGTGACCAGGTAACCGAGCGTCGGGTGGGTGACCAGCGCGTCGAGGAAGAACTGGGCCGCGCCCTTCATCGCCGGGAAGTTGGCGCGCAGGAACTCGAGGTCGCCGGTGAACAGGTAGTGGTCCCAGATGAGGGTGGCAAGCCAGGCGCCGCCGGTCTGCCACATGCCCCAGAAGGCGCCGTCGACGACCGACGAGCCCCGCCACGCGTCGGTGTTGTGGTGGGTGACCCAGCCGCCCGCGCCGTACTGGGCCTGGGCCGTGCGGGCGCCGGTCACGGTCAGGTCCTTGATCATGGCGAACACCGGCTGGAAGCACTCGGCCAGGTTGGTCGTGTCGGCCGGCCAGTAGTTCATCGGCAGGTTCGCGTTGATGGTGTATTTGGAATCCCACGACGGCGCCATCTCCTCGTTCCAGATGCCCTGGAGATTGGCCGGCTGGGTGCCGGGCCGCGAGGACGAGATGAGCAGATAACGGCCGTACTGGAACAGCAGCGCGGACAGCTGCGGGTCGTTGACGCTGCCGTGCTGGGCGATCCGCACGTCGGTGGTCTGGTCGGCCGCGGCGGTGCGGCCCAGATCGATCGTCACCCGGTTGAACAGCGCCTGGTAGTCGGCCAGGTGCCGGGCTCGCAGCTGGTCGTAGCCGACTGTGCCGGCAGCGCCCAGCCGGGTCCGCGCGATGTTCTGGTAGTCGCCGTTGACGGTACGGAAGTCGACGTAGCTCGTGCCGATCGAGACGAGCAGGGTGACGGAGGTGGCGCCGGAGACTCTGAGCACGCCGGCGGAGCTGCTGACCGTACCGCCGGTGACGGTGGCCTTGGCCAGGGCGAGGAACCGCACCGAGCCGTTCTTGCCCTCCATGGTGCCGGAGATGCCGTCGAGGCCGATCGTCGCGCCGTCGGGGCTGGACACGGTGGTCCGTTGCGGGCTGTCGAAGGTGGCGGTGAAGGTCAGCGCGTTGGCCCGGTCGGCGGTCAGCCGGACCACGATCACCTGGTCGGGGGCGCTGGCGAACACCTCGCGCTGGTACCGCACCCCGTTGAGCGCGTACGTCGTGGTGACGGTCGCGGTGGTCAGGTCGAGGATCCGGTGGTACTGCGACGCCCCGCCGGCGCTGCCGAACGACAGCCGCAGGTTGCCGACCGGTTGGTAGGCCAGTTGCCCGGCGGGGCTGCCGAGCATCGTCTGGTTGATCAGATCCTGGGCCTGGGTCCACTGGTCGGCGAAGACCCGCCGCCGGATCTCACCCAGGTTGGCGGCCCCGCGGGGATTGGCGGAGTCGTACGGGCCACCGGCCCACACGGTGTCCTCGTTGAGCTGGAGCCGGTCGGTGTCCAGGTTGCCGAACACCATCGCACCGAGCCGCCCGTTGCCGACCGGCAGCGCCCGCAGCCAGTCGGTGCCGGCCGCTTCGTCGTACCAGAGCGCGAGGTCACCGGCGGCCAGCACCCGGGGCGGGGCGGCGGCCCCGGCCCGGGCGACGGCCGTCCACCCCGTCGGCAGCAGCGCCGCTCCGGCCCCGGCCGCCCCGGCTGCGAGCAGTTTCCTTCGGGTCACTTCCGACATGGTGGGTCTCCAACCGGTAGCTACGGGAGGGTCCAGCGCTGGTTGGTGCCGCCGTGGCAGCTCCAGACGATGAGCTGGGTGCCGTCGGCTGAGCTGCCACCGTTGGCGTCCAGGCATCGGCCCGACTGCGAACTGACCAGCGCGCCGTTCGCCCCGGCCGTCCAGTTCTGCCCGCCGCCGCCGGTGCAAGTCGACAGCTGCACCGGGCTGCCGTTCGCGGTGCCGGCGACGGTCAGGCACTTGCCCAGGGCGCGCAGTGTGCTGCCGGTGACCGTCCACTGCTGGTTGGCGCCGCCGTGGCAGGTCCACAGCTGGACCTTCGTGCCGTCGGCCGAGCCGGAGCCGCTGACATCGGCACACTTGCCGGCGACACCGGTGACTGGGCCGACCCGGGGCGTCGTCGTGCCGCCCAGTTCCTTGATCCGGATGTTGCGGAACGACACGTCGTCGCCGGTGCCGTGGTTCTGGATGCCGATGTGTCCAGAAGTCAGCGACCGCTGCGGGTCGGCGTTGACGAAGTCGTTGATCTTGACGCCGTTCAGGAGGACCTGCAGCCGTTCGCCCTCCACCAGCAGTTCGTAGGTGTTCCATTCGCCGGGTGGGTTGAGCGCGCCGTCCCGGGCGGCGAGATCGGCCGACTTGACGCCGTACACCGATCCGGTGGTCCGGTCCGCGGCGTCGGTGGCGTCGATCTGCACCTCGTAGCCGTTGGCCATGGCCGCGTTCGGGTCGCTGCCCGCCGGGAAGCCGATCAGCACCCCGGAGTTGTCGTCGCCGGGCACCATCCAGTCCAGCTTCAGCGAGTAGGAGCGGAACTCCTTGGTGCTGTACCAGAGCATGCCCAGCCCGCCGGCGGAGGTCAGCGTGCCGTCGTTGTTGCTGAAGCTGCCGGGGCCGGCCTGCGACCAGCCCGTGGTGGCGCCGTTGTAGAGGGTGGTGTAGCCGGTCTCCGGGCGGCAGTCAGCCTTGGTGCGGTTGGCCGCGTACCGGATGCCGCCCAGCACCAGCGACCGGAAGCCCGCCTCGGCATAGCTTGCCTGGGTGTGGCCGGCTCCGGTGTAGAAGGAGCGGCCGCCCTGCAGGGTCTTGCACCAGGTGTGCGGGTGGTCGGCGCCCATCGTGCCACCGGAGTAGCTCGACTCGTCCAGCGTCGACAGCACCCGCGCCGAGGAGCGGACGTTGGTGCGGTAGTTGTACCACTCGTCGGTGCGCGTCTGGGCCGGGCTCAGCCCCGACGTCGCCGCGTGCGCCCGGTTCTCCGTCCGGACGGTGGCCGGCTGGATCGCCGGGTGCGAGGCGAAGTACGCCCCGACCAGCTCGCCGTAGAACGACCAGTCGTACTCGGTGTCCGCGGCGGAGTGCACGCCGACGTACCCGCCGCCGCCGCGGATGTAGTTCTCGAAGGCGGTCTGCTGGCCGGCGTTGAGCACGTCACCGGTGGTGTTGAGGAAGACCACCGCCTCGTACCGGGCCAGCTCGGTGGCGTTGAACTGGGCCGAGTCCTCGGTCGCGGTGACCGTGAAGCTGTTGGCCGCGCCCAGCTCCCGGATCAGCTGGATGCCGGCCGGGATGGCGTCGTGCCGGAAGCCGGCGGTCTTGGAGAACACCAGCACGTCGTACGGCGCGTCCGCGGCGCTCGCCGGCGTGCTGCCGGTGCCCGCCAGGATCATCAACGTCGCCGCGGCGACGCCGAGCAGGTTGCGGATGGATTGGCGCATGGCTGTTCCTCTCAAGGCAGGGTCCAGCGTTGGTTGGTGCCGCCGTGGCAACTCCAGATGATCAGTTGGGTGCCGTCCGCGGAGCTGCCGCCGTTGGCGTCCAGGCACTTGCCGGACCCGGCGTTGACCAGCGAGCCGTTGGCTCCCGCGGTCCAGTTCTGCCCGCCGGTGCCGGTGCAGGTCGACAGCTGCACCAGGCTGCCGTCGGCGGTGGCACCACCGGCGACGCCCATGCACTTGCCGAGCGCCCGCAGGGTGGAGCCGGTGCGGGTCCACCGCTGGTTGGTGCCGCTGTTGCAGGTCCACAGCTGGATCTTCGTGCCGTCGGCGGAGCCGGCCCCGTTGACGTCGACGCACTTGCCGGCCGCGGCGGTGATCGGGCCGGTGCCGCCGGTGGGCGGGGCCGCGCCGAAGCCGAACGCGTCCACGTCGAACAGGGTGCCGCTCCCGCCGTGGAAGGTCAGGTACAGCGTGGTGGTGCCGGCCGGAACCCCGGACAGCGCGGTGGACACCTCGGTGAAGGTCTCCCAGCCCCCGGTGACCGGGACGGTGACCGTGCCGAGCACGGTGCCGGTCGGTGAGCCGGAGCGCACCGAGAGCGTGCCGCCCGAGCCGGCGGAGGACACCCGCGCCGTGAACCTGTTCTCACCGGCCAGGGCATAACGCTGGAACGCGATCCAGTCGCCGTTGTTGATGTCGCCGACCGTCTGCCCGCCCTCGGCGGCCGCCTTGCTGTACACCGTGGTGCCGGACTGGCTGTTGCGGTGCTCGGCCTGCCGGTGGCGGGGTTGCAGCACGTTCTGGGAGTGGGTGGTCAACGCGCCGTTGTCGGTGTATTCGGCGTCGAAGACCGCGAACAGGTTGGCGGCCGTGTCGTGCTCGCCGTCCACCGGGATCGGCAGCGTTCCCGAGCACCCGTTCCGCGAGCTGATCGCGTGGCCGTGGTCGTCGTGGCCGAGCAGGTAGGTCAGTTTCACCCGGGTGCAGTCGACCGTGCCGTCCTCCGGATCCGACACCGTGATCGTGTACGGCACGTTGTCGCCGAAGGCGAACAGGGTCCCGTCGATCGGCGTGCTCAGGGTGACCGTGGGAGCGGTGTTGCCGACGGTGATGGTCACCGTCGCGCTGCCCGTACGGCCGGCCGGATCGGTCACGGTGAGCGTGACCGCCCGCTGGCCGCTGCCGGTGAAGGTGTGGCTCGGATTGGCCTGCGTGGAGGTGCTGCCGTCGCCGAAGTTCCACGAGTAGGTCAGCGCCCCGCCCTCCGGGTCCGAGGATCCGGCGGCGGAGAAGTTCACGGTGAGCGGCGAGGCCCCGGAGGTACGGTCGGCGCCGGCCCGGGCGACCGGTGCCTGGTTGCCGGCGGGGTTGTACTCGATGCGGTACAGCGCGGAGCTGGCGTCGCCGCTCCCCCACCCGGTGCCGTAGTCGAGGACGTACAGGGCGCCGTCCGGGCCGAAGGCACTGTCCATGACCTGCGTGCCGCGCCACGGGAAGTCGCTGATCTGCCCGGCCGACCCGTCGGCGTTGACGTCGATGGTCTTGATCCAGCGCCGGCCGAACTCGGTGGCGAAGTAGTGCCCGTCAAGGGCCGGGGGGAACTTCACCGTGGACGGGTTGGCCGCGTCGTAGCGGTACACCGCGCCGCCCATCGGTGATTCGGAGCCGCAGCCGAACGCGGCCAGCGAGCAGTTGTCGTACTTGATCCACGCGGGGCGCGCGGCCGGCAGGTTGGTCAGCCCGGTGTTGCGCGGCGAGTTGTTGACCGGCGCGGCGCAGTTGAACCGGTTGCCCGACGGCCCGGACGGGAACACGTAGTCGACGTACGTCTCCGAGGTGGTGTTCGAGCCGGTGCAGTACGGCCAGCCGTAGTTGCCGGCCGACGTGATCCGGTTGAACTCGACCTGGCCCGCCGGGCCGCGGCTCGAGTTGGTGGTGCCGGCGTCCGGTCCGTAGTCGGCGACGTACAGCGCGCCGGTCGGCTTGTCGACGCTGAGCCGGAACGGGTTGCGCAGGCCCATCGCGTAGATCTCCGGCCGGGTGCCGGCGGTGCCGGGCGGGAACAGGTTGCCGGCCGGGATCGAGTACGTCCCGTTGGCGTTGACCTTGATCCGCAGCACCTTGCCGCGCAGGTCGTTGGTGTTGCCGGCGGTGCGCTGCGCGTCGTAGACCGGGTTGCGGTTGCTGCGCTCGTCGATCGGGGTGTAGCCGCCCGAGTCGAACGGGTTGGAGTCGTCGCCGGTGGACAGGTACAGGTTGCCGGCCGCGTCGAAGTCGATGTCGCCGCCGACGTGGCAGCACATGCCGCGGTTGGTGGCGTTCTCCAGGACGGTCACCTGGCTGGACATGTTGAGCGTGAAGTCGGCGTTGAGCGTGAACCGGGCCAGGCGGTTCACGCCGTTCCAGGCCGAGAAGTCCGTCCCGGTGGCCGGCGCGTCCCCGCCGGGAGTGGACAGCGGCGGCGCGTAGTAGAGGTAGATGAACCTGTTGCCGGCGAACCCCGGATCCACCCCCACGCCCTGCAGGCCCTCCTCGTCGTGCGTGTAGACCGGCAGGGTCCCGATCACGCTGGTGACTCCGGCGGCGGTGGTCCGGCGCAGCACCCCGTTGCGGGCCGTGTGCAGGACCGAGCGGTCCGGCAGCACCGCCATCGACATCGGCTCGCCCAGTTCGGCGACGCCGCGGGCCAGCTCCACCTGCTGGAAGTCGGCCGAGTTGACCGGATGGGCGGCGGCCGGCGATGCGGGGGCGGCGATGGTCACCGCCGTACCGGCGGCCAGGAGGAATGCGACCGCCGTGGCGGTCAACGCGCGCATTGTCATAGGGCGTCGCCTTCTGGGTGGCAGCGTCCGGCGGGGCGGGCATGAGCGCCGCACTCCTCGCCGTAACATCGACGTAAGACGTCATACGTTATAGCTGTCGATTGGCGCCGGTCAATGGAGTGTTACGGCGAGGCTGCGCCGCGGTTACGCCGAAGGACCGATCGAAGATCGTTGTACGCGCCAGCCGAGAAATGTTCGAAAAAAGTGTTACGACGGGCCGGCCCGGCCGGACGGATACGGCGCTTGTGAGACCGCTAACAGTCTGCCTATATTGCCGACTGTCAATGCCCTTGAAGGAGTAGCCATGATCCGACGACGTACGGCACACCGGCTCGCGGCGCTGGCCGTCGCGGCGCTCACGGCGATCCCGCTGGCCCTGGCGACAACCGCACCGAGCGCCTCGGCGGCCACGAACCAGTTCCAGGGCGTCAACTGGGCCCGTGCCGGCGACAACTTCACCTCAGGACCACTGGTCCTGTACGGGTTGAGCAGCAACGACAGCTACACCACCGTCCGGGCCAAAGCGGACGCCGTCTTCGCCGGCTTCGAGCGCAATCTGGGCGCGAACACCGTCCGGCTGCCGATCAACACGTACTCCGTCGGTACGGCCTGGTGGAACTCCTACACCGGCGTCATCGACTCGGCGACCGCCCGGGGAATGAAGGTCATCCTCTCGTACTGGGACGACGGCCGGGCGTCCACCGGTGGCCGCCTCACCGACGCCGGCGCGTTCGATGCCATGTGGAACACCGTGGTGACCAAGTACGGCGCCAACGCACTCGTCCATTTCGAACCGATGAACGAGCCGCACGGCTACAGCGCCGCCGAATGGAAGAACGTGGCCGCCGCATGGCTCACCGCGCGGCCGTCGATCCCCCGCAACCGCATCTTCATCAGCGGCTCCGGATTCAACCAGGACATCAGGACCGTGTGCGCCGACAGCCGCTTCGACGGGACGTATCTGTCCCTGCACCACTATACGTTCTTCAGCGGTGCGAAGACGTACGACGCCTGGGTGAGCTACCTGAGGGACGCCATCGGCAGCTGCGCCGATCGCACCGTCATCGACGAGTTCGGCGCGCCCATGGACACCGGCCTCAACTACGACGACGCCGCCAGCACCGACAACTTCGTCCGCTACTTCCGCGCCACCACCCAGGTGCTCCGCGAGCTCGGCATGGGCTCGGTGTACTGGCCCGGCATCGGCGGCAAGCTCACCGCCGGCCAGAACGACGACTGGTACGCCATGCAGAAGCTGCAGGGCAGCGGCACCAACCTGACCCTGACCACTCCCAACGCCACCGGCGCCGGACGGCTGCGGTACGCCTGGGGCCTCACCGGCCCGGACCCGGACCCGGCGCCCGGCAACCGGCTGCGCAACACCGGCTCGGGCCGGTGCCTCGACGTGCCCGCCGTCAGCACCGTCAACAACACCCAGGTCGCCATCTACGACTGCGGCACCGGCACGAACCAGCAGTGGGCCGGGACATCAGCCCGGGAGTTGCGGGTCTACGGCAACAAGTGCCTGGACGCCCGGGGCAGAGGCACCGTCAACGGCACGGCCGTCGTCATCTACGACTGCAACGGCGGCACCAACCAGCAGTGGACGATCAACGGCAACGGCACCATCACCGGGGTGGCCTCCGGACGCTGCCTCGACGTGGCGCAGAGCGGAACCGCGAACGGTGCCCGCGTGCAGCTGTGGGATTGCACGGGCGGATCCAACCAGGCGTGGTCCCGCACGTAATCTCCGCGCCGGAAAGAGCGGAACGAGAGTGCGGATCGATATCGTCGGCACAGCAGTTCCCGGTCCGGAATTGACGTCCGGCGAAGTCCGTCGCCAACAACCTGCCGATCTTCGAGCGGAACAACATCACCTCGAACCGCGTGGACACCCTCCAGCCTCGTGGATTTCTGATTTCCGCAGTCCGGTAATCGAACGGTTCGACCACGGGGGAACATCGGTGGAATATCTCTATGCGCTGGTCGCGGTGCTCACCGCGATCAGCGCCCTCAATCTGCTGCCTGAGGAGCAACCGGCCCGCCCGGGCCGGCGCGGACCGTACGGCGATCTCCGTATGCGAAGCCTGCACCTGCACGACGACGCGACCGTGGCTCGGCCGAGAGGCTTTGAGCAACGTTCGACAAGGAAGTGGAGTGTCGTCACATGGCAGGCATGCTCAGTCGTCTTGGTCGCTTTTCCTATCGCCGGCGGTGGCTGGTCGTCGCGCTGTGGCTGCTCGCGCTCGGCGGGGCGGTACTGCTCGCCGTCAAGTCCGAGGGCCCGGTCAACACCAGGGCGACGATGCCCGGAATCGAGTCGCAGCAGGCGTTCGACCTGATCGCGGACCGCTTCCCCGGCGCCGCCGCGGACGGGGCGTCGGCGACCATCGTGTTCGTTGCTCCGCCGGGTCAGGCATTGACGTCCGCCGAGAATGCGAAGGCCGTCGACGCCGCACTGGCCTCGATCTCCGGCGGTCCTCAGGTGGCGCGGGTCGTCCCGCCCTCGGCCGGTGGGAGCATCAGCGCCGACGGTTCGACCGGGTTCGCGTCGGTGTCGTACCGGGTGCCGTCGTCCGAGGTGACCGAGGAGTCGCGTACCACGCTGGCTGACGCGGTGGAGCAGGCGCGCGGTGCCGGGTTGACCACGGAGATGTCCGGCTCGGCGCTCAAGACCGGCACCAAGATGAGTCCCATGGAGCTCGCCGGAGTGGCGATCGCCGCGGTCGTGCTGCTGATGACCTTCGGTTCGATGGTGGCGGCGGGTCTGCCACTGCTCACGGCGATCATCGGGGTGGCCATCTCGTTCCTCGGCGTCTGGGCGGTGGCCGGCCCGCTGGAGATGGCGATCACCAGCGGCATGCTCGCCCTGATGCTGGGGCTGGCGGTCGGCATCGACTACGCGATGTTCGTCGTCTCCCGCTTCCGGGAGGAACGCCACGGCTGGGATGACGCCGAGCAGGCGGCCGGTCGCGCGGTGGGAACGGCCGGCTCGGCGGTGGCCTTCGCCGGCACGACCGTGGTGATCGCGCTCGCCGGGTTGTCGGTGGTGGGGATCCCGTCGCTGGCCAAGATGGGCCTGGCCGCCGCGGGTGCCGTGGTGGTGGCGGTGCTGGTGGCGCTGACCCTGGTCCCGGCGTTGCTGGGTTTCGCCCCGAACCGCGTCCTGGCCCGATCGCACCGCCGTGGCGGTGTCCCTGCCTCTCCCCGCTTCCCGGTTGCCCGCCCGTGGATGCGGCTGGTGCTGCGCCGTCCGCTCGTGCTCACGCTGGCCGGTGCCGCGCTGCTGGCCGCGATCGCCGTACCGGCCTTGTCTCTCCAGCTCGGCACGCCCGGGGACGCGTCGCTGCCGGTCACCGAGACCCAGCGGCGCGCGTACGATCTGCGGGCTTCGGCGTTCGGTCCCGGGTTCAACGGCCCGCTGACGGTGGTGGTCGACGCGCGTGGTGCCGCGGATCCGGCGGCCGCGGTGGCGACCGTGGCGGACAGCATCAGGACGAGCAGCGGCGTGGTGTCGGTGTCCAAGGCGACCTTCAACCAGGCGGGCGACACGGCGATCCTCACCGCCGTGCCGTCGACCGGCCCGACCGACGAACGCACCGAGGATCTGGTGCAGACGTTGCGGGCCGCCCGACCGGGCGTGGAGGCGGCCGGACAGGTGAGCTACGAGATCACCGGCACCACCGCGCTGGACATCGACATGGCCCGCAAGACGCAGTCGGCGCTGGTGCCGTACGTGTCGATCGTGATCGGTCTTGCCGTGCTGCTCCTGCTGGTGGTGTTCCGGTCGGTATGGGTGCCGGTCAAGGCGGCGCTCGGGTTCCTGCTGTCGCTGTTCGCCGCGCTCGGCGTCATCGTGGCGGTGTTCCAGTGGGGCTGGGCGGCCGACGTGCTCGGCGTCGAGCAGACCGGTCCGGTCATGAGCCTGATGCCGATCCTGCTGGTGGGCATCGTGTTCGGGCTGGCCATGGACTACGAGGTCTTCCTGGTGTCGCGGATGCGCGAGGCCCACGCGCACGGCACGCCGGCCCACGAAGCGATCGTCACCGGCTTCACGCAGAGCTCGAAGGTGGTGGTCGCGGCCGCGGTGATCATGATCGCGGTGTTCGGCGGGTTCGCGGCGGCCCACGAACCGCTGATCAAGATGGTGGGCCTCGGCCTCGCGGTCGCGGTCTTCTTCGACGCCTTCGTGGTACGGCTGACGCTGGTACCCGCCGTCCTGCAGCTGCTCGGCGAGCGGGCCTGGTGGCTGCCACGATGGCTCGACCGGGTGCTGCCGCACGTCGACGTCGAAGGCGAGTCGCTGAGCGAAGAGCAGCCGGAGCCGGTCCATGTGCTGAGCGCGCGTTGATCAACCGGGTAGTGTCGGACCGATGAACGTGCTGGCCGCGCTGGTCGCGTTCATCTTCGCTGCCCTCGGTGCGAGCCTCAGCACCGAGGGCATCTTCCGGCCGGCCGAACTGCTTCCCGGTGCGATGCTGAGCCTGGTCGCGAGCGTGGCCCTGTTCGCGTCCGCCCGGTTCCCGCGCGCCGCGACCGTCGTCGCGATCTGCTGCGAGGCCGCCGCCTGCGCGGCCGGCTACCTGCCGACGCCGTTGCTGCTGGCCCCGCTGATCGGCTGCCTGTACCGGCTGACGGTTCTCGGCGGCCCCCGGGCGGCCGCCTGGTGGACCGGGATCGCGGTGACCGCGGTGATCCTGGGCGGAGCGACGACCGACCCGACCCCGACGGGAGGGTCCCTGCTCCTGCGGACCGTCGGCGTCGCCCTGTGGCTGCTACCGGCCGTGTTCGCCGGACGGATGACCCATGCCCAGCAGGCGTACCTGCGGATGGTCCAGGACCGCGCCGAGGACGCCGAACGCAGCCGGGAGGACGACATGCGCCGCCGGCTGAGCGAGGAACGCCTGCGCATCGCCCGGGACCTGCACGACGTCGTCGCCCATCACCTGGCCGTCGCGAACGCGCAGGCCGGGACCGCGGCCCACCTGCTGACCAAGCATCCCGATCAGGCCCGGGAGCTGCTCGCCGGACTGGGCGGCTCCACCTCGGCCGCCCTGCGGGAGCTCAAAGCCACCGTGGGACTGCTCCGCGGCCCCGGCGACGACTCCCCGGCGGCCACCACGCCGGCGCCCGGCCTCGATCAGCTCCCGGAGCTGATCGAATCCTGCCGGGCGGCCGGGATCGACGTCCGGGTGGTCAGCGCCGGGGCACCGCGGCCGCTACCGCCGCTGGTCGAGCTCACCGCGTTCCGGATCGTCCAGGAAGCCCTGACCAACGTGACCAGACACGCGGTCCGCCCGGTCGTCACGATCTCCCTGGCGTACGACGCGGACACCTTCTCCGTCCACGTGACGAACACCTCGGCCCGCCCCGCTCCGGCCGGAACCGGAGGTTACGGGCTGATCGGCATGCGCGAGCGCGCGCTCGCGGTCGGCGGATCGGTCCAGGCGGGTCCGGCCGGCCCGGACCGGTACGCGGTCTCCCTCACCATCCCTCTGGCCCCATGGCAGGAAGACCAGGTATCCCGATGATCAAGATCCTGCTCGCCGACGACCAGGCGCTGCTGCGCTCGACGTTCCGCATGCTGATCGACTCCTGCGACGACATGACGGTCGTCGCCGAGGCCGCCGACGGCGAGGCAGCGGCCGGCCTGGCCCGGCAGCACCGGCCGGACCTGGTGCTGATGGACATCCGGATGCCCGTCCTCGACGGGCTGGCCGCGACGCGGCGCATCTGCTCCACGCCGGAACTGGCCGGCACCCGCGTGCTGATCCTCACCACGTTCGAGACCGACGAGTACGTGGCCCGCGCGCTCGAGGCCGGGGCCAGCGGGTTCCTCGGCAAGGACGTCACGTCGGAGGGCCTGCTCGCCGGGATCCGGACCGTGGTCGGCGGGGAGGCGCTGCTCTCGCCGGCAGCCACCCGTACGCTGATCGACCGTTTCCTGTCCGGGCCGGGCAGCCACGACGAGCTGCCCGGAGGCTCGCTGGCGACGCTGACCGACCGGGAGCGTGAGATCACCGCCCTGGCCGCCCACGGCCTGTCGAACCAGGAGATCGCCGAGCGGCTGGTCGTGAGCCCGCTGACGGTCCGGACACACATCCACCGGGCGATGATGAAGGTGGGGGCCCGCGACCGCGCCCAGCTGGTCGTCGCCGCCTACCAGCAGGGGCTGGTCCGGGTGCGGTGAGCGGCCCCCGCGTTGTCACGGCGGGTCATCCGGGCAGGTATCTTGACGCCATGCCCCGGTGGGAACACGGCAGTGCGGAGCGGCTGAAACAGGCCGCCATGGAACTGTTCGAAGAGCAAGGGTACGAGGACACCAGCGCCGTCCAGATCGCTCAACGGGCGCGGGTGACCGCCCGGACCTTCTTCCGCTACTTCCCGGACAAGGAAGAAGTGCTGTTCGCCGACGCGGACGCGCTCAACGAAACGCTCGTGCAGGAGCTTCGGCAGACGGCCGACGTCTCCGAGCCGCTCCGGGCGGTGACCCGGACTCTGGCCGCTTTCGACTGGGAGAAACTCGGCTCGCGGGCTGTCCAGCGGCGGCGCGGCGCGATGATCGCGTCCAGCCCCGATCTGCTGGAGCGGGAACTGATCAAACAGCAGCGGCTGGCCGAGGGACTCGGCGACGCCCTCCGCCGGCACGGAATCGACCCCGACCTCGCCGAACTCGCGGCGAACGCGGGGAGCCAGGTCTTCCGTACGGCATACCGGAAGTGGCTGGAAGCCGACGACGACACCGACCTGGCCACCATGACCGAGACCGTGATGTCGCTTCTTGGCACGATAGTGCCCGTGGCTGGGAGGAGTGAAACGAAACCCTCCTCGCGAGGGCGGCGCCGGACCGCGGCCACGCGGCTCCCTTGATCTCTCGGCCGAACGGGCCAGCCGGTTACGCGACCTCACCAGGGAGGGAAGCCTCTCCCCAGTGTCGGATCCAGGACACCACGGTGTGCAACGACCTCCTAACCTTGAGCCATCTCTTCACATCGTGACCTCCCAGGTCCAGCGGACGGGTGAACCAGTTGAGGCAGAAGTGGTATCGCCGGCGATTCCTGCGAGTCCTGTTTTTTCTAGCGCTGGGCGCAGTGGCCGGCGTCGTCGTCCACCAGAGCACCCTGCTGTCCGGGCGGGCGCTGTTCGCCGTGTGCGGGGGTGCCGTCGGCCTCGCGGCCGGGCTGGCGCTCTACGGACACAGCCGGTCCGTCCGGCTGACCGAGGTGACGATGTCCGTACCGCAGTTCAGCCAGTTACGCTTCGCGGTGACCCGGGAGAGCCAGCATGTCGCATGGAAGCTGTTCGTCGAGCTCATCACCCGCATCTCCACCCAGCCCTTCTCGGATGGCGGCGGTCGGCTGCGCTCGGCACTGACTTCGTTGCACGGACTGCTGGCGTTCACCCGTACCGTCCTCAAGGAGAACCCGCCGTCGCGGCAGACGGGCAGTGAGCCCACCGTCGAGCAACTGGCCATCACCATGCTGAACAGCGAGCTGCGTCCGTTCCTCACGTATTGGCACCGCGCCCTGAGCGACTGGCACGATCTCCATCCGGGACAGCCGGAGACCGAGTGGCCCCTGCACGAACAGTGCCGGACGGAACTGGGCACCATGCAAGCGAGACTGCGTGAATACGTGCTGAGCTTCGGCGAACTCGCGGGGGTGCCGAACACTACCGACATCGTCTCCGGCACATTGGAAGGTCCCTGGGCAATCCCCCGCAGGGCTACTGATTTGATCACTATCGATCGTTAGCATCGCGCTCATGGCGGAGCGCGCGGTCCTTTTCGGCCACCAGCTGCGGCAGCGGAGGGAGGCGGCCGGACTGTCGCTGTCGGCGCTGGCGCGGCGGGTGCACTACAGCAAGAGCCATCTGAGCAAGGTGGAGACCTCGGTGAAGGCGCCCAGCCTGCAACTCGCCCGCCGCTGCGACGCCGAGCTCGAGGCCGGTGGGGCGCTGGTCGCACTCCTGGACCGGGTGTCCGTCGCCGCGACGGCCGACGAGACCGCCGGCGGAGGCGAGTACTGGCGGATGAGCATGGCGCCCGACGGGCACGGCGAGCTGGTCGTGGTTCCGGCCCGTGAATCCTGGGCATCCGGATCGACCCTGACCACCGCATGGTCGGTGCCCCCGCGGACGGATCAGTTCCCGCACGGGGAGGACCTGGTGAGCGCGTTCGGCGCCATGTTCCGGGCCTTCCGCGTGCTGGGCCAGAACGTCGCGCCGGGCGCCCTGCTGCCGTCGCTCATCGCTCAGGCGCACACGTTGCGCATGGCTGCTTCGGTGGCATCAACCACCGAGCGTCCGCCGATCCTGCTGCTCGCGGCACGGTTCGCCGAGTACACCGGGTGGATGAGCCAGGAATCCGGTGACGGCCGTGCCGCCGGCTGGTGGACCGATCGGGCCGCTGACCTCGCGCACGAGGCAGGCGACCGGGACCTCGGGCCGTACGCCCTGGTCCGCCATGCCCTGATCGCACTCTACCGGGGCGATTCGATCACCACGGTGACGGCGGCACAGCGGGCTCAGCGGGCCGACTGTTCCGCACGGGTACGCGGCCTGGCGGCACAACGCGAGGCGCAGGGCCGCGCCCTCGGCGGCGATCACGCCGGTGCCATGCGCTGCCTGGACCGTGCCGCCGACCTGCTCGGCGACACCGGAGCGAACGAGATGATCGGGTCGTGGACCGTACGGGATCCGATCGCCCTGGCCCGCGGCTGGTGCCTCAACGACCTCGGCCGGCCGGCCGAGGCGGCGGAGATCCTCCATCACGAGATGACGTCGATCCCCCGGTCAGCAGTGCGGGCGCGAGCCCGCTACGGAGCTCGGCTGGCGCTGGCCCACGCCGAGGCCGGCCAGCTGGACCAGGCGTGCGAGGCGGCGGGCGAAGTGGTTCGTCTGCTGCCCACGGTGGACTCCGCGACGATTCGAAGTGACGTGCTTGATCTCCGCCGGGTCTTGAGCCGCAGGCAGCGGCACCCGGCCAGCCGCAAGCTCATCGCCGAGCTGGCATTGGTGCTGGCCCTTGCCCGGCCGGCGGGTACTCGATAGGGGTCGCCCGTCCGGTGATGAAAAGACTCCGTTGTCCGCTGGGTTGAAGACGGACAACGGCTTGTCGGTGAGTGGATGCCGCAGCAAGCTGATCGGGCTTGCACGGCATACAGGGAGATCACCGCGCCGATGGCTATCATCTTCATCAATTACCGGACGGGTGACGAAAGCTTCGCCGCGGTGACCTTGGACGATGCCTTGTCCGCCCGTTTCGGCGCCGCGAACGTGTTCCGGGACAGCCGCTCCATCCCGCCCGGCACCGATTTCGAGCCGGTGCTCTGGCGGAACCTGGCGCGCAGTTCGGTGCTGGTGGTCGTCATCGGCCCGCGCTGGCTCACCGGGACGGGCAACAGCAACCGGTTGCTGGAGCCCGGCGACTTCGTCCGGCAGGAGATCGCCTTCGCGCTGCGGATCGGCCTGGATATCGTGCCCGTCCTGGTTGGCGGCACCGCGATGCCTGCCGCCGCGGACCTGCCCACGGAGATTCAGCCACTGGTCACCCGCCAGTACCGGCGCGTGCACGCCCGCACCGCCGAGGCTGATGTCCGCACCCTGGTCGACGACCTGGCTCGCACCTACGGTGGAGAACCACCCATGAGCGAGTCACAGCCGCCCGCTGGCACCGTTGTGCTGATCGACCCGGACGGCCGAGCGGGACCGCCTGCCGCGCTGGTCGAACGATTGTTGGCGCAAGCCTCGATATCCACTGGTGTGGTGCACCACGACGGCGCACGGTTGCGAGTGACCTGTCCGGGCGAAAGAGACGCGATAGCCCTGATCACCGGACTGGTTCCCGCGCTGGACCGGGAACTGTCCTCAGTGCCGGACGCCGGGCCGCTGCGAATCTCGATGGCCCACGGTGACCCGGCGACGGCGATGGCGGATGCGCGGCGGCTCATCGGTGATTCCGTGCTGGACAGCGTGCTTGCGGCGACAGCGGCGGCCCGGCTGGTGCTGATCGTCACCGACGAGCTGCACCACCTGGTGATCCGCCCCGGCCATCGCCTGATCGACAAGTCGGCGTACGCACGGGTGGACCTTCCCGGCGCAGCGGCCGCCTGGGTCCACGTGCCGGGCTTCGCGCATCCGCGCGGCCTGCCGCCGCAACGCCCGGCTCCGGCACCGCACAACTCGGTCGGGCGGGTGACCGGCGACGTCGCCCAGGTCGGCGACGTCGCTGGTGACTTCGTGATGGGTGACAAAGTCGCCGGAAGCAAGATCAATTATGGCGGCGGTGGCGCCGCGTGACTTCACCGTCGCCCACCACTACGACCACCACGCCGGTGGCACCGACCATCGGCACCGCCGCGGTGCCCGGCACGCCGGCGCCGGCACAGCCCGCTTCCACGCAGCCGGGCGAGGCGGCGGCTGCGCCGGACGCAGGGCTACCGACGGCTCCGGTCGAGGGCGCCGATACGGGTTCCTGGTCGGAACCCGGCGAGGCGACGTCACGCTCGGGCGAGGGCACCTCCCGCAACGAGCACTGGCGCGCGGCGCGCACCGTCCACGGTGACCGGATCGGCGGGGACAAGATCGCCGGCCACAAGATCGAACTTCGCTTCGCCGACAAGACGATGCCGCTCCAGGAACTCTCCCCCGACCTCACCGAACCGGTGCGCTACGCCTTCGTCAACCCGGACAACTGGGGAGACCTCAGCGAGCGGTTCCGGGCGCACCGCAGCACGATCGTGCGCGGACGGGCCGGACAGGGCAAGGACGCTTGTGCGATCCGGCTTCTGTCCGGCGAGGTCGAGACGATCTACGGTCTCGACCCGGAGGTCGACGTCAGCCGGCTGGCGGACTCGATCGCCGAGCAGGCGGGAACCCTCGGCGGCGCGGAGGGCGGCATCGGCTTCCTGCTCTGCCAGCCGGTGCACGCCGCCAAACTGCGGGGCTTCACCCTGCAGAACCTCGAGAAGGCGCTGACCGACGCGAACGCGCGGCTGGTGATCACGCTGCACTCCGAAGTACACCCGGCGGACGATGAGTTGCACCGGTACGTCCTCGATCTCCCCGCCCAGCCGATCGATCACAAGCGGATCATCACCAGCCACCTGGGCTGGCGTTGCAACGACGTAGTGGCCGCCAAGCTGCTCGACAACCCGACGGTCGGCGAACTCATCGCCGAGCTCGGCGCCAGCGAAGCGAGCTGCCGGTCCGCGGCCGATCTCGCCGCGATCATCAGTCTGGAACGCGACGATGACGGCGCGGTCAACGGCTTTCAAGTCCGGGCGCGCCATCGACAGCACCGCGAACAAGCCTTCGATCTCTGGTTCGACGGTCTGCGCGGTGCCGAGGAACGCAGCTTCGCCGTGGCACTGGCGGTGCTCGACGGACTGCCTTATGAGGAGGTGGCCGCGGCGGCGCGGCGGCTGCGGCGCAAGCTGGAACACGCCCAGCAGTTGGTGCTGTCCACCGCCCAGGCCAGTGGCCCCGAATTGCGCATCGCCCGGCAGGATCGGCTCCAGACGCCGACGGCCCGGCTGCTGCAAACCCTGCGGGCGGCGGACACCGACGAGCAGATCCGGTACGCGTACGGCACCGTCCCGGTGCGCACTGTGCATTACCAGGATCCGGACTACCCGACGCAGGTCATCGAACGGGCGTGGCGGGGCTACCAGATCCAGCCGACCTTGCTGGAATGGTTGGGCGAACTGATCGTCGCCGCCTCGGAGCCGGTACGCATCTATGCGGCGAGCACTCTGGGAATACTGGCCCGCTACTCCTTCGACTATCTCTGCACCACCGTGTTTCACCGCTGGGCCAACAGCAAGGACCGGCGGATCCGTGAGGCGGTCGCCTACGCCCTGCGGGAGGCTGCCGTCGATCCTCAACTGGCGGCGAGTGCCGCGGCAGTCGTCACGTCCTGGTACGCCAACCGGCAGCAGCCGCGCATGCAGGCCACCGCCGCCCGCGCGTACGGTGCCGGGGTCGGCTCGCTCGATCCCGCAGCGACCATCGATCGGCTGGGGCGGCTCGCCACCATCGACGAGTTCACGGTCGCGCTCGCCGTGGGCGACGCACTGGCAGACCTGATTCTGCAGGACCCGGCCGGGACGGCGCCGATGGCCTGCACGGCCCTGCTCGCATGGTTCACCGACGGACGCAGGACCAGACCCGCGCAGCTCGCCTTCCTGATCCTTGCGGACAGCATGGTCACCTGGGCGCCGGCTGAGGACGGTGGGCCGGGCACCCGCTGGCCGACTCTTCTTCACCTGGCGCAAAGCGTCGAGGCCCTCCGCGGTCCCCTGTTCGCACTGTGGCAGCGGGCGGTCGCGGAAAGCATTCTGCACGAGCAGGCCCACGCCGTTCTGTCCGGATGGGCCGGCCTGGCGGAGCACGACGGAGAACAGCTCGACGTCCTGCTACGGCTGCTTCGCGCGACGGTCGGGCTGCCCGTCCCGGACGACCGGATCCGTCAGATCCTGATCCGCCTCGCTGCCCGCTGGGTGGAACCCGAGACCTTGATCCCGTTGCCGCGGGCTCATCAAGCTGTGATGGCGCAGCTCGCGCCGGGAGGAAACTGAGATGCCCGACTCCATCCCGCTGATTCTGACGACCGAGCCGGTCAAGATGGTCGGTATCAAGCCTGCCCGCGGCCGGACCCCGTCCATCGCGGTGGTCTACGCGACCCGGGACGGCGACCTGGAGGTCCTCGACGGCGGCAAGCCGATGCGTTGGTCGGATCAGGTCCTCACCAAGTACCGGACCCGCTACGAGGTGGATATCAGTCACCACCATCTCAGCCTCGACTTCATCAAGGACCCCCTGCCGACGCAGAACGACACCTACCACTTCAACGCTGCCATCAGTGTCTCCTTCCGCGTCACCGACCCGGCGGAGGTGATCGAGCAGAAGGTGCAGGACGCGGTACCTCTGATCCGTGGCCATCTGCTGGCCGCCTGCCGGCCGATCACTCGTCAGTACGCGATCGAGGAAGCTGAAGAGGCCGAGCAGGCCATCCACGCCCGGTTCCACCGGGACACCCTACTGACCGGCGGGATCACGATCCTCGCCGTCCAGGCCCGGCTGTCGCTCGACGACCTCGGCCGCACCTATCTGCAGGATCTCGAGGCGGCCCGGCGGGAGGAGAACGTCAAGACCGCGCAGCACCCCGGCCAGCTCAACGACGTCGCGCGGCAGACCGAGATCGAACTGCTTCGCCAGGCCGCCGACCACCGGCGCCAGGAACGCGAACGGCTGGTCATCGGTAATCGCGCGCTGGACCCCGCGGCCATGGTGCAACTCCATCTGGAGCGCAACCCCGGCGACACCGCCGGGGCGATGAAGATGCTCGCCGACCTCGAGGAGTCACGGCAGGCACAGGCGGAGAAGCGCGACGACCGCTGGCAATCGATGCTCGGTGGCATGGCCGAGAACGGCCTGATCCAGCAGCCCGACATCGCTCCCCTGGTCACCGCGGCCGTACGGCACCTGGAGGGATCAGCCGGAGTCATCCGGACAACTGCTTCAGTGCAGGAGCCACAGCCACCGGCGGCCCCGGCGGCGATCGGCTGGGACGATCCGCTGCCACAACGAAGTGCACCGGCGCCCTCGATCCAGCCGGTGTCACCGCCGCCGAATCTGGTTCCCGTCTACCTGATCGTGGACGAGTCGCCGGTGGGCGCACCGTGGATCGACGATCTCCAGGACGCCGTGCAACAGACGCTGTCAGCGGTGGCCGGCCTTCCGAGGATCGCGGCGGCCGTGCGGCTGAGCGTTCTCGGGTACGCCGACGGTGTTTCGGAGCGGGTGCCACTCAGCCGGATCAGCGATGAAACCCGTACCCCGCCCTTGGTGGCGCGGGGCAGCGCCGACCACGGGGCGCTTTTCCGCTGGTTGCTGGAGCACGTACCCGCGCAGCTCGCGGACCTTCAGGTGCAGCACCCGTCAGTGCGCCCGCCGTCGATCGTCCTCGTCAGCGCAGCCGCACCTCGCGACGACGACTGGGCCGCGCCGCACCAGCGGCTCCTCAACCAGCGCCGCCGTCCCGAGATCGTCAGTATCGGCCTGCCCGGCGCAGCGGCGAAGGAAATCGGGGCGCTGGCGTCCTTCCCGGAGCTGGCGTTCGTGTCCGACAACCGCGACGCCACCATCACAGGACTGACGGAATTCCTGCGGCGCTACGTGATCGGCTGCGGTCAGGCCGCGCTCGATGGGACCGAGAGCCCCATACCGCCGGCGCCGTCCGGCTTCAGGATTCCCGAGCAGGGCTGACCCGCTCAGCCGCCTAGCCGGCGCTGCAGCAGCGCCACAGCGCCGCGTACGACACCGGCTCCAAGCACCGACAGCCCGAGGAGCGGCACCACCCAGCCCGCGGACAGCATGGTGCCGGTGAGCATCACCAGCACCACGGCCAGGACCGCCGTGATCGCCATGCCCTGCCCGGGGGTAGGCGCCGAGGCGCAGCCGAGCATGGCCGCGGCCGCTGCCAGCACCATCGTCATCGTGAGCAGCACGCCGGCGGAGAGCCACCCGGCCAAGCCCGGCACCGCGGGAAGCGCGATGCCGCTCAGCCCCACGATGCCCCCCATGACGCCGGCCAACGCAGCACACAGTCCGCCCTGGACGACGAGTTTCGCCGCGACGAGGGCGCCGGGTGTGACCCCGTCCTGGTACGCACGGGCCAGCTCGGCACGTTCGGTCACCAGGTCGAAGCGATTGACCATCAGACCAGCGGCCACCGCGACGCCCGTCAGCGGTAGGGGGTCCTCGGCGAGGAGTGCCACAACGGCCGTGCCGAGCAGTGGCAGCAGCAGGAGCGCCGCCGAACCGTTGCCTCGGCGCCGAACCAGCAGCAACTCCTGACGCAGCATCGTCCCGATACCGGCGAAGGCGCCTTCCGGCTCGATGACCGGCTCCCACGCGGGCAGGTGCGCGGGCGGCAGTGCCCGGCCACGCTCGGTGTCACCGGTCGGCTCCTCCAGCCCGGCGATCCACTCCGCGCGCGTGGTCCCCGGCTGGTTGTCCGGCGGCCGGCCCGGCGGTCCCGCGAAGCGCAGTCGTCCCGCGCGGTCGAGGACGACCACGGTGTCAGCTAGGTCAAGGTTACCCAGGGAGCGGGTGGCCACCATGATCGTGCAGTGGGTGTCCCGGCCCACGGTTCGCAGCCGCGACATCAGGTCCCGGTCCCGGCCGACCTCATACGTCGCGCCGGCCTGCATGATCACGAGCAGGCCGGGCCGCGCGACCAGTTCGAGCCCGATTGACAGCCGCCGCCGCTCGGCGTCGGAAAGGGTGCGGTTCCACGCGCTCTCGCGGTGGTCCAGGCCCATCCAGGACATCGTCTCGCTGATCAGGGCCGCGGTGCCGGCTCCCTCCCGACCCGTCGGTCCGTGCCGGGCCGCGGCGAAGGTCAGCGCCTCGCGCACCGTGATGGTGCCGTGGAGGTCGTCCGTGGCGGGCACCCGGCGCAGCCGGGGATCACTCCGGCGGCTCGATCCGGCAATGCGGACCCGGCCGCCGTCGGGACGGTAGCCGCCCGCGACGAGCCCGAGCAGGAGCTGGGCCCCGGCGTCATCCGGACTGACGACGGCGACGAAGTCACCGGCGGGCACCGTCAGCGACACGTTGTCGAGCAGACGTCGTCCGCCGGCCCGCACGTGCACGGCCTCCAGTTCGACGGACAGTGCCCGGCGCGTACGGCGAGGGCTCGGCACGGTGATCACCCGGCGCCCCACCGTGAACCGGGAACCGGGCTCGCGGCGTGCCGAGGTCACCAGCTCACCGTCGATGCTGACGTCGCCGCTGCTTGCGATGACCCACCAATCGCCTCGTGCGTCAACCTCCACTCGCGCGTGGTCCGGCCGGACGGACGGGTCGTCGATCACGATGTCCGCGCCCGTACCGGCCGGACCGATGACCAACTGCCGGACCACGCCTGCTTCGCCGGCTTCGGATGACTCCCTTGCGCTGAGGGGAGTGGTGAACGACGTACCCGTCGGCCGGGAGTCGTTGTCACTGTAGGGCTCGGCGCTGAGCCGCACCTCGGCGCGCCCGGACTCCAGTGTCGTGTCCGGTTGCGTGACACTGCGGCCATTGATACGCAGCTCTCTTGGACAGTCGGAAGGTCCGGTATGGAACCACCAGGTGCCGAGTTCCGACACGAAGTAGCCGACACACGCCGCCCGGTCGGGTGGGTTGGAGGAGACCCGCAGTTCACCGGCGTCCAGCCAGAGATAGTGCGGGTCCTGCTCGGGCAGCCGGCGCTCGCCGTCGTCGGAGATCAGGAGCAGCGAGCTCACGGCTGGACTCCCTGCAGAAGAAGGGAGAACCCGGCGAGGCCGCACAGCACGAGCACGGCGGTTCCGGCGATCAGGAGCCACTGCAACGAACTCGGACGGGCGGGCGGAGGCACCGGCGGTGGACTCGCCGGCACCACCACGACCGGGGGCGGCGCGATCCAGCGCTGCCGGTAGGCCAACGGCACCCAGCCGGACGACGAACCGGCCGGCGGCTCGTGCTGAGGCATCGGCTTGGTCGCGGCCAGCGGTGTCACGGTCGGATGGGCTGTCTGCCGTGGCACCGAGGCCTGGCCGATCCACGGACTCGTCCAGTCGACCGCCAACCGGCGCCATTCGTCGGTGGGTACAGGCCGGCCTTCGGCGGCCCGCGCCAGCAGCGTCGCATCGCGGGTCGGGATCACCCCGGACAGCCGGGCCCGGGGAACCTCGATCAGCGCGAACTCATCGAGCAGCAGCCACACCGCGAGCCACGCGAAACGGGTCAGATCGGTGCCGGTGGTGGGCTGAGATGCCTGCGGTGCGACCTCGGCAATGGTGGGCGGGGCGGCCGCGGAACTCATCCTCCCCCAGGGCCCCATCATGGTGTCACAATCCACGTAGTACACCGCCGTACCGTCGCGCGTGGACAGGATATTGGTCTCGCGAACGTCGTTAACGACCACCCGCCGCTCGTGCAGCCAGAGCAACACCTCGACGGCGTGACCGAGCGCCCGTCGTTTCATGTGCACCGGGATGCCCGGCCGGGGGTGTCCTTCGGCGCGATACCGGATGAGCCGATCGAAGCGGCGGGGTGAGTAGTCGTTGTCGGCGTCGGTCTGCTCGAAGAACTCACGCCCGGCGTACGGCAGCAGCACGCCGAGCAGCAGCCCGTTGTCCCGTACCCGGTATCGGGGCCAGGCGGTCACCTTGTCCAGGTACTCGCGTTGACCATCGGGCAGGTGGTGCCGCCAGACGATCTGCCGGCCCAGAGCGTTGGGGTCGGCGGTGGCGCGAAAGCCCGGCGTGTACGCCTTGAAGACGTAGTCCTGTCCCCGCCAGGTGCAGTGCGTCAGCCGCGAGTTGCCGTTGTGCTTCCAGCGCAGCGGCTGTCGGCCCCGCAACTCCGCTTCCTCGACCCAGTAGTCCGCGCGGGGCTCCGCGTCGATCAGCGGATCCACACCGCCACCGCCGTCCGATCGTCGGTGAAGAACTCATCCTCGAAATTCACCTGCGCCAGGAACTCGACGGGTGGCGGCGGTTGCCGCCAGCGGGCCGCCAGTTCACGCCCCAGGGGCGACCCGTCCATGCCGAGCGCACCGGCGAAGCCGTCGCTGGCGAGCACCACCACGGAGCCGTGCGGTACCCGGATCCGCCGGGCACGCCCCTGTGCTTGTGACGGCAGGTGCCGCGTCACGTTCTCGCCGTCCGAGCGACGTTCATGGTGCAGCACGGTCCACGCACCGTCGTGCAGGAACCATGCCTCTGAATCGCCGACTCCGGAGACGGTGACTTCGGCTCCCTCAGCAGTCGGCCGGATCTCCGACAGAACGAGCGTGGTAGCTCCGCTGACCTGATTCTTCTCGACGAAGCGGCGCACCTGGCCGGCGGCGGGCTCGAGGACGGCCGCGAAGTCCTTCCCAGCGGCGAGCCGCTGGCCCTCCCTGAGCACCCCGGCCACCGCCTGGTGGGCCACGTCGCCCGAGTCGGGCTTCGAGCCGAGGCCGTCCGCCACCGCCGCGATCAAGGACTGGCGTTGCTGATTCCAGGTTATCCCGCAAGCGTCCTGGCCGGGCGTACCGTCGAAGGCGTGCGCCACTCCGCGGACCGTCGCAGCCCGGATCACGACCCGCGCGGCACCGGAACCACCGTAGCCGTGGTACACGGTATGGAACCAGGGTCCGTGGATCAGGACGGCGGAGGTGAGCGCCGGTTCGGTCGGTCGTCGCCGGCTGGGACCGAACGCAAGCCCACGCACCGGGTTACCAAGCTTTGCCGAGGACAGCCGGAAACGCTGCTGCGACGGCGGGGACCGCCGACCGGCGCTCGCCTGCTTCGACGACCGGCTGGTGCCACCTGCGCGCAGCACGACCCCGGTCCCGGTCTGCACGCTCCGGGTGACCACGCGCTCCCGGCGTCGCCGGAGCCACAGCACGAGGGCGAAGACCGAGACCAGAAACAGCAGCGCAGCGACCAGCGGAACCAGATCGTAGCCGGCCCTCGCGGGCTCGGCGAGCACCTCAGTCCCGCGCACGGCGGGGCCTGTCGATCCGGCGCATTCCCACGGGCGATTCGATGGTCAGCATCCCGGCGCTGGTGGACATGCCGATGCTCTGCTGGATTGCGTCAACGACACTGCCCGACAGCTCCCGCGGCGTCGTCCGCCGGTCCGAGATGAACGCGTTCCGCGAGCCGTTGTCGTCGCCGGTCGCCAGCTCCCAGAGTGTGTCGCGGTCCGCTCCGGGCAATCCGATCGCGGCGATGCGTGCCCCGATCGGCAGGTTGACCAGACGATCGCGGTGCACCATCCACTCGGCGGTCTCCTGGTTCGCCGATCGCGCGTACGGGCGCCCGTCGGTGATGAAGAAGACCCAGGGGCGGGCCACGTCGACGGTGAGACCCTCGCGGGCCCGGCCCAGGTTCACCGCCCGTACGTCCTTGGGATGCTGCTCCACCATGAACTTCAGCACCGAGGCATAGTCCGTCCCGTAGCCGAGGCGAGGTTTGCCGATGGCTACCGCCTGGACCAGCGAGGTCATCGGACGCAGTACCTCCGGGCGGTCGTTGAAGGCCAGAACGCTCACCGAGGCGATGCTGTTGATGACCGGGCTGTCGGCCAGGTCCCGCAGCATCCGCGGAATCAGGTTGACGAAATGCTGGAGTGGGGCGTCCTGCGGCGCGGCACCGCGTGCCGGTGTCCGCATCGACTCTGACGTGTCCAGAACGATGTAGATCAGGTAGGTCCGGATCCGGGCGGAGCGGGCGCCCTCGAAAGGAGCGGTCGGCTGTTGAGTGGTCACCACTGTGCTCCCGGCTGTTCCGGCACGATCAGTTCCTGGGTGGGTCCGTCGTCCTGGCTCTCGCCCTCCATCACCCGGCCGTTGCCCGGTGACCAGCCCTGGTTCGCCGGCCCGATAGCGGTCCGCATCAGGTGCTGCTCGAACGCGTCGATGAGCTGCCCGCGGCGCTCGTCCAGATTGGCGCGCTGGACGCGGCTACCCTCGTCGATGAGGTCGCGTTGGTTGCGATACACCGTGTCGGTGCGATATCGCATCAGATCACCGTTCTGAGCGTGACGGTGCAAGTTCTCCACGGTACGGATGTGCGCCGCCTGCTCCTGTTCACCGAGCCGCTCGTCCACCAACCGGTCATAGGCGGTGCGTCCGCTGAGCGCCTTGAGGATGATCGGCAGGGCATCAACCAGGATGAAGAAGATCCGGATCGACCACATGGTGACCGCGACATAGGCGTTCGCGGCCACAAGTTCGTCCAGCGCCCGGAAACGCTCCAGCAGTCCCACGCGCCCCTGCCGCCCTCGGACCGCGTCCAGTTCCTTGTCGATCGCCGTATCGACAGACTTCCCGAAGGTCACCCGGGCGGTGCCGAGGCGACTGCCGACGTCCTTGATCTCCTGGTTGAGCGCTGAGAGCCTCTTGCCGTTCTCATCGATCTGGTGATCGGAGCGGTATTTGGTCGCCTCCGCGCGCAGCCGGTCACAGTTCGGCCCTTCGCCGAATTCTCCGGTCAACCCGACGCCCGAGGTGCCATTGCACTCCTTACGGGCCTCGGCCTCGAGTTCCGCGTACGCCTTGCCGTCGTTGTCCATCGTCGTCTGCAGTGTCTTGGCCTGCCTTGTCGCCGTGTCGAGTTGCTTCTGCAACGCCTCCGGCGAGTCACCGGCCAGCGACAGCCGGAGTTGCGCACAGCGCGCTTCAGCGGCCGCCGGTGATGCCGCCTCTGGCGTACCCGGAATCGGATTGCAAGTACGCAGGTCGCTTTCCCTGGTCTGGATCTCCTGCTGCCGATCCTTGGCGATCTTCTCGTCGATGGCGGTGCCGTAGACACCGAGCAACAGCGGCTCGGCCAGGACCACTCCGAGGGCGATCGACAGGAACAGGCGGGCGAGCAACTTGCCGGCCGCCCGCGCGCCCTGCCCCATCGTGGTGGAGGTCATCAGCCAGCGGTCGAGGCTGAGGATGAACAACCCCCATACCGGAACCGCCAAGACGATGAAGAACCGGAATCCGCCGAAGACCCAGTACAGGGCGGCGGTCATAGACAACATGGCCATGATCGCCGTGCCTGCGACCACGCCGCCCATCGAGGTGTATCGGGCCCGCTCGCTCGGCACCTGATCGAGGATCTCCTCGCGTACACCGGTGGCCAGGCGGAGTACCCTGCTGAGCCCCCACCGGGCCGGTTCGGCGTCGTTCACGTCGTGTTCGGGCTCGGGTCGATGCATGTCAGTAGTCACCGTCCGGCGAGTAGGTTCCGTAGGCGTCGCGCGGCGCTTCCTCATCGCCGAATCGGTCCTGATATCGGGGTGCTGCATCCGCTTCGTCGAACGACTTGTGGGAGCCGCCCATCGACGCTGCGTCCTCCTGCACGCCGAGGGTCAGATCCACGAGCCGGACGCGCATGCCCGGAATGACTGGTGGATCCAGTTCATTGCGGGCGAATGTGCGGGCCAGGATGCGCTGCGAGACCTCCGGGTTCTCTGTCACATCCTCACGAGCGCCCAGCATCCGCACCCGGGTGTCACTGAGCAGATATTCGAGCAGTTCGGTGCGCACGTCCCAGCAGCCGACCTCGAGAACCCGAACCGGGTCGACGACGGTGCAGTTGTAGCTGGCCCGCAGCACGAGGCGGCGGCCCGGGCTGACGGACGGCAGGGCCGCGACGGCCGGCACCACCTGGGATCGAGTTAGGACGACAGCGACCATGGTCGCCTTGACCACCACTTCGGACAACAACATGCGTGGTCCGGTGGGCGCCACGGAGAACCGGTCATTGCACTGGAATACCAGCACCGACCCCTCAGCCTGTTGCGGCAGTTCGCCGAAGCGCCGCCGCGAAGACCGCAGAAACCGGGCGGGCAGCGGGTTGAGCGGCACCGACTCCACCACGGGATATCGAGCATCCGGCCGCATGATGTCGAAACCAGAGGGATACTCCAGGGACGACAATGGAATCTCACCCCCACGCGGTCGATTGATAAGCACACTGGTGCCGGGAAATGCGAACAACGAACCCGCGGGCGGCAGCCATCGATGACCCCCGAGCGGAAACAGCTTTCCACCGAAGTCGAGGACGAACCAGCGGTTGTCCGTATGGTCACCACCTGGACAACGGACACTGCTGACCGGCAACCGAGTCAATCCCCACCGCACGATCGTCCCCGCCCGATGACCGATCAGCCGTCACCCGGGAGAAGGAACTTGTTCAGCGACAAGCGGCGCGCACGGTGGACAGCACTCCGATGGGGCAATATCCCGTCGCCGGGCCGTATCCTCGGGACCGGTGCATCGTTCTTGAATGCCGGTCCGCGGAGACGCATCAATCTCGATCATTGCCCCGCCGTTCCGGCCGGGAGCAGCTACGCCACGATCACCGACGCGGCTGCCGAGATCAGCCCCAGTCTCGCCTGCTTCAACCTGCGCCGGCACGTCACACCCGGCCCAGGACCGGCCGGCGGCTCAGTCGAGCAGCCCGACCCGGTGGGCGAACAGCGCCGCCTGCACTCTGTTGTCGCAGGCGAGCTTCAACAGGATGCGACTGACATGGCTCTTGACGGTGCTCTCGGAAATGACGAGTCGCTCGCTGATGCCGGTGTTGGACAATCCCTGAGCCAGCAGCCTCAGCACCTCCCGTTCGCGGTCGCTGAGCTCATCCAAACGGGCCGAAGCCTCCTCCCCCGGCGGTGACGGGCGCAGTCGCCGCAGCTGGGTGACCGCCCGGCGGGTCACCGGTGGAGACAGGAACATCTCGCCGGCCGCAGCGGCCCGCAGGGCCGGGGCCAGCTCGTCCGCGGCCGAGCTCTTGAGGATGAAGCCGGCCGCGCCGCACGCGAGCGCCTCATCGATGTAGTCCTCCTCGCCGAACGTCGTCAGCATGAGGACCGCGGCCGACGAGCTGCGCGAGATCTCCCGCAGCGCCGCCAGGCCGTCCAGCGCGGGCATCTTGATGTCCAGCAGCACGACGTCCGGGCGGTGACGGATCGTCAGGTCGCGGGCCTGTACGCCGTCGGTGGCCTCAGCGACGACCTCGACGCCGGGAATGCCGCCGAGGATGAGGCGGATGCCGCCGCGGGTCAGCTCGTCGTCGTCGGCGATCACGACGCGCAGCGGTGGCAGGTCAATCGACATCGTCGAGCGTCTCCTTCGAGATGAGGGCGCCCGCCCGGAAACAGAAACGATATCCCTCGCTGTCCTGGCGTTGCAGCGCGGGAGCGGCGCGATACACCGCGCACTCGGCGCCGGGCGGCGCCGGCATGACGGAGGCGCCGGGGCCGAGCTCGGCGGTCCGGTCCGGCAGCTTCTTCCGTACGGCCGGTGCGGCATCACCGACCCGCAGCTCGTCGTACGTCGCCCGGCTGACGGTCTGTTGCCGGAGAGCGAGCCACAGGCCTCCGGCACACAACGCGAGCACCAGCAGCACGGTGAGGACGGCGGCGGCTGTCCAGACCCGGCGGCGCTGGTCGGCGCGGCGCAGCTCCTCGCCGAATTCCTCGGCCGGGTTCGCCTTCGCGCCGCGGGGTTCGACGACCACCGGGCCGGTGCCGGCCAGCGGCAGGGTGGCGGCGATCCGGAACCCGCCGCCCGGTTCGGCCCCGTGGTACAGCACTCCCCCGGCGATCCGCACGCGCTCGGCCAGGCCGTAGAGGCCCTGGCCGCTGGTGACGCCCTGGTGCGGGCGGCCCGCGCCGTTGACGACCTCCAGGATCAGCGCGTCGTCCTCGTACCGGACGGCCGCCCGGATGGTGCTGCCGTGAGCGTGCCGCAGGGCGTTGGTGATGCCCTCCTGCAACGTGCGGTACGCCGCCTGATCGATCATGGCCGGGACGGCGACGGCCTCACCCGAGCGCTCGAACTCGATGTGCGCGCCGGCCGATCGGGCGTCGGCGACCAGTTTCCCGGCGTCGGCGAGCGTGGCGCGCTGCCGCGGCTCGTCCTCGGCCGACTCCTCGCGCAGCACCGCGAGGATGTCCCGCAGCTCGTCCATCGCGGAGGTGGACGTGGCGTGCAGCAACCGCACCGTCTCCGGGGACGGGTCCGGTGCGGAGCGCAGAGCGCCGGTGTACATGGAGATCAGCGTCAGCCGGTGCCCCAGGGAGTCGTGCATCTCCCGGGCGATCCGGGTCGCTTCGCGGACGCGGGCCCGCTCGGCGACGATCTGCTGCTGTTCGCTGAGGTGCACTGTGCGTTCGTGCATGAGCGTGAGGATCCGCCGGCGCTGCGCGGAGAGCCGGGCCAGGGTCGCCGGGAACACGATGACGACGATGAACAGGCCGGCCGTGAACAGCACCTGGGGCAGGCTGAACGCGCGGAGCGGAACCCAGCTGCCGACGATCTGGCCGGCGAGCACCGCCATGAGGGTGACCGTCAGCCGCCACGCCCCGCGGATCCGGTATCCGGCGGAGTACCCGAGTCCGACCAGCAACACCATGTCCGACCGGCCGGCCATGCTGCCGGCAACCGCCGCGACGACCAGCACGCCGCTGGGGAACCGGTGTCGCCCGGCCACCAGCGCGACGTCGAGCAGGGCGAAACCGGCGAGCTCGGCGGCAGAGACGTCGCGGAGCAGCGACAGACCGGCCGTCACGCCCGACAGCGCGACGGCCAGCCCGATCTCGTACACGACCCGGCCGGGCCCGGCCGCCCGTACCACTGCCCACCACGACGCCATCGCCGCTGCCGGATGCCTCATGCGCCGTCGATCCTGATCTGTTTCTTCTCGGTGAGCTTGCCGCCGGCGAAACAGAACCGGAAGAGCGGACGGTTCTTGCTCTCGGTCAGCGGCTTGAGCGGGTAGTAGGCGCAGGTGGCGCCGGCGGGCTTGCCCTGCCGGGTGGGATCGTCGCCGTAGATGTTCTCCTCGTCGTCGTCCAGCGGTGTCGGCAGCGCATCCCGGACAGTGGTCTCGGCCGTCCCGACCTGCTGGGCGTCGAACTCCTGCTGGGTGATGGACGACCTGCTGATCTCCCGCCCCGCGTTCAGGGCCTGATAGCCGAACCAGCCGCCGACACCGCACACCAGCACGACCACGCCGGCGATGATCAGCAGAACCTTGCGCATGTCTGTCTCCTCGTTCTTCTCGGATGCTGCCAGCATTCCGAGAAGACGACCATGGTTCGACGGCCCATCGAGGGATCTTCGATCGCCGTCGATGGTACGAAAGTGCCACTACGGCCGGGGTCTCACCCGTCGAGATGCACCGTCTCGGCGGTCCGGCCGGGGCCGATGGCGAACGGAGTCCCGGACACCGTGTAGTCGCCGAAGAAACCTTGCACCACGACCGTGCCGTCGGGACCGGTGCGCATCTCGGTCGGCGGCAGCCACCACTCCCCTTTGATGAGGCCCTCCAGCGCGTCGTACGACGGCTTGCGGCTGCCGTCCGCGCGGACCAGCCCGACCGGGGCCCCGAGCCAGGCGCCGTCGTCGGTCAGTCCCCAGTAGTTGATCGACGCGACGGCGGGATGCGTCATCAGCGACCGGTAGTGCCGCACCATCTCGTCGGCCTGGCGGGCCTCCCCCTCGGGAGTCGTCGGCCAGTCCGGGATCTGGTAGTCGTTGAGGTCGACGATGTCGGGCGGCATGAGATGCCCGGACACCAGGGTGGTCTCGGTCAGGTGCAACGGCAGGCCGTAGCGGGCGAACCGGTCGAGCATGCCCCGCATGTACTCCTCGCCGCGGTACCCCTGGTGCATGTGGGTCTGCAGCCCGATCGCGTCGATCCGGATGCCGGCTTCGAGCACCCCTTCGATCAGGCACTCGTACGCCGAGCTGAGGTCGAAGTCGTTGAGCACCAGGGTGACCGCCGGATGGGCCGCCCGGGCCTCCTCGAAGGCCATCCGCACCATGGCGATCCGGCCCCGGGCCAGGGCGAGCCGGGTGATGGCGTTGTCACCGTTCGCGAAGACCGGCATGATCACGGCCTCGTTGATGGCGTCCCAGCGATCGATCACCCCGGCGAAGCCGCCGACGAGCTCGCGGATCCGGTGGCGCTGCAACCGTTCGACCTCGTCCAGGTCGAGGTCGAGCAGCCACGGTGGCTGCACCGTGTGCCAGACCAGCGGGTGACCCTTGACGGTGACGCCACGCTCGGCGAGCCAGTGTGCGGTTCTGGTCAGGCGTTCGACGTCGGTCGTCCCCCGCTGCGGCTCGTAGGACCCCCAGTAGAACGGCAGGGTCGCGGTGTTGAACAGGTTGAGCCACAAGTCGCCCAGCCGGTCCAGGTCCAGGGCGGTCGCGCCACCGAAGACCGGGCCGGCCGCGCCGGGTGGCGGGCCACCGACGAGTCCCACGAAGTCGAAGCCGATGTTGCCGAACGGGAACGCGTGCCGCTGCTGGGCCACGGTGACGGTCCGGTCGGCGAGCGGCCGCCGGTCCGCCCCGAGCACGGTGAGGGTGACCTCGCCCATCCGGTGTCGCATGCTCTCGTCAGGCATCGTCGCGTTCCTCCGTAACAGTGGGTTCGCAATACCGGTCAGCCGGATTCTGACCTGCTCGTCGACGAACGACGCGGAGGCTCATGACGGCGCAGGCACCCTCCCGAGCGTATGACCGTGGCCGCTCGAGAGTCACGATCTCAATGATGCCTGTCTATCGACGGGCTCCGCCGGACGGTCGTCGGTGTCGGGGCGCAGGTGCCGCAACATGACCGCGGCCAGCACGGCGATCACCGCCATGAGCACGGTGCCCGCGGCCGCGGCCAGGCGCATTCCCTCGGTGAACGCTTCCTGCGCGGCCTGCAGAAGCGGGCCGCTCAGCTGTTCCGGCAGGTGCTTCGCCACGTCGACGGCGCCGCCGAGGGTGTCCCTGGTGGCTTCGGCGGCGTCGGCGGGCAGGTCCGCAGGCACCGCCGAGTCCATCCGGGAGTGGTAGACGGCCGCACCGATGCTGCCGAGCACCGCGACGCCCATGGCCCCACCGAACTCCGACCCGGTCTCCGACAACGCCGACGCCGCCCCCGCCGACTCGGGCGGGGCCGCTGCGACGATCATGTCGACGGCCAGCGCGCCGACCGCGCCGGAGCCACCCACCAGCAGGATGAAGCCCACGCCGACGGCCGGCAGGGAGTCGTGCACGTAGACCTGGGTCAGGGTGGCGAAACCCGCGGCCATCACTCCGATCGCGCCGGCGACCACGTAGCCGGGGCGCACCCGGCGGACCAGCATCGTGCCCGCCGTCACGGACAGCACCATCGCCGGGGCGATCAGCAACGTCCACAGCCCGGCGGTCAGCGGGCGCATGCCGAGGACCAGCTGCAGATACTGGGTGCCGAAGAAACCGAAGCCCACCAGGGCGAAGATGCTGAACACATTGGCCAGAACGGCCGTGCTGAACGCGCGCCCGGCGAACAGCCGCACATCGATCAGCGGATCCGGCAAGCGGCGCTGGCGGCGCACGAAGATCGCAGCCATCGCGAGACCGAACAGCGCCGCGAGGACCGGCAGCACAGCCGGACCGTCCTCGGCCACCAGCTTCAGCCCGAAGACGACCGGCAGCACGGCCGCGAGCGACAGCGCCGCGCTGACCAGGTCGAACCGGCCCGGGTCGGACGCCTTGAACTCCGGCAGCAGCAGGGGCGCGAGCACCACCAGCAGCACCATCACCGGCACGTTGATCAGGAAGACCGAACCCCACCAGAAGTGCTCCAGCAGCACACCCCCGAGCAACGGGCCCAGGCCCGCCCCGCCGGAGAATCCGGCGGTCCAGACGGCGATCGCCGTACGGCGCTGCCGGTCGTCGAGGAACATGCTGCGGATCAGCGACAACGTGGACGGCGCCAGCGTGGCGCCGGCGAGACCGAGTGCGGCGCGGCTCGCGATCAGCATCTCCGCGCTGGTCGAGTACGCCGCGAGCACCGACGCGACGCCGAACGCGACACCGCCGATGACCAGCATCCTGCGCCGGCCGATCCGGTCGCCCAGGGTGCCCAGCGTGATCATCGACCCGGCCAGCAGAAAGGCGTAGATGTCCATGATCCACAACAGCTGCGCGCTGCTCGGTTCGAGCTCCGCACTCAGGGTGGGCAGCGCGAAGAACAGCGCCGTCATGTCCATGGAGATCAGCAGCGTGGGCAGCACCAGCACGGCGAGGCCGCACCACTCACGCTTGCCTGCCATCGAGTTCGCATATTGGCGCATGCCGTTCACCTTAGTGGTGAATGTTCTTCGCCACTATAGGCTGGCCGGGCGAACACGACAGCAAGGAGACGGCTGAGATGGGCGAACAACACCGGGCACGCACACCGACGGGCATCGAGCTGGCCTGGCGCGCCGCCGGCGACGCGACCCATCCCCCCGAGCCCGGCAACGGGCGCAAGCCCGGCCCGCGCCCCGGTCTCACCCTGAGCCGGATCGTCACCGCGGCCATCGACATCGCCGACCGCGAAGGGCTCAACGCCGTATCGCTGGCCCGGGTCGCCGCCGCCCTCGGCACCGTGACGACGTCGTTGTACCGGCACGTCCGCTCCAAGGACGACCTGGTGGTGGTGATGCGCGACGCCGCCGCCGCACCACCGGCCGACATGCCGCCACCCGACCCCCGGCGGTGGCGCGAGTCGCTGGCCGCCATCACCCGGCAGATCTACGACCTCTACCGGTGGCACCCGTGGGTCCTGCAGCTGCCCACCTCCGGGCCACCGAGCACCCCGAACGAACTCCTGTGGGGCGAACACATGCTCAGGGCCCTGTCGCAGACCACCCTGAGCGCCCACGACCAGCTCCGCGCCGTCACCCTGATCTCCGGCTACGTCCGCGAGCAGGCCCGCCTCACCCTGGACCCGATCATCGCGGACGGCGGCGATGAAGTGACCGGCGACTACTTCGGCTTCCTGGGCAAGGTCCTGACGCCGAACCGGTATCCGATGTTCTGCCGCCTTTTCGCCGACCAGGCCAACACCGGCAGCATCGGCCACACCGACGAGGACTTCCGGTTCGGCCTGGACCGCATCCTGGCCGGCCTGGCTGAACTCGACCGGGACGGCCAGGCCCGATAGCCCGACTCGTCCGCCGGCGAAGTCGTCACCTGTGCACCACCGCACCCCGCGTACGGCATCCTAGGATCCTGCCCTGCAGCCTCACCGAGTCGAGCGTGGTCAGATACCGGCCGCGGCTTCGTACCGGCGGCGCACGTCGGCCATCTCCGATTCGGCCAGCGCTTCCTTCATCGCCAGGTCCGCGTACTTCTTCGGGAACATCTGCTGGAGCCGGTCGATGAACTTGACCTCGGCGGTCGCCTCGACCGCCTGGATGCCCACCGGCTCGGTGGACATGTCGACGATCACCGGACCGGCCAGCTTCACCGCCACGTCCCACGGGCGCTTCTGCTCCGCGACCCCGCAGAGGTGGAAGCCGTAGACCTTCTGGACATCGGCGAGAACGGTGGCCGTAGCGGGCTCGTGGCCGTAGACGCGGACCCCGCAGATCACCGGCGGCTTCGCCTGCCCCTCGGCGGTCGCCTGCTGGCCCTGATGCCCGGCGTGGTTGTGCTGCTCGGGGTCCGACTGTTCGAGCGCGGTACGCATCCGGGCCACCAGCTGCCCCTGCAGATCACGTGGCGCCGCCGCCTGACCAGCCGCGTTGACCGAGGACGGCTCCGAAGCGGCCGACCGGGCCAGGACAACGGCACCGGCCGAGATCAGCAGGACCACCGCCACCCAGACGAAGCGGTTGCGGTACCACCCCGCGGGTCCTTCCTGGGACATGATCACTTCTCCCCTGTCGCTGGTGGTCCGAATCGGCTTCCGCGGCGCGGGAGCGCCGCATTGGGAGCGCTCCCAGACAGGATTGCACCAATTCCGTCGGCTATCAACCGACGTCTATGGATTCCGCGACAACAACCGAGCCTCCGACCCCGGCGGACCGGCCAGCCGCGCCGCTCGTCGGCGACCTCGCCGGTATACGCCGGCCAGGACGAGATCGCGTCCTTCTTCGAGCAGGTCATGGCCGAGGACTCCGCGCGAGCCCACAAGTGCCACGAATTCCTGGCCCGCCTGCGCGGCACGGACAACACCAGCCCGCAGAACGGTTGATCATCCGAGGGGGTGTCATCCCGTTGGGGGCATGGCTTCCTCGCCCGCGCGTAGGTGCGCGCGGACCGGGTATCCGTGGGCAACGGCCGCTGAGCACGGGATGGAGTCATGTCGACGTCGCCGCACCCGGAACGGGTATCGCCCGGGCGTCACGGCCCGCTGGCCGAAGCCATCGTCACCCTGGCCGAGACACCGGACCACGCCTCGGACATCGAGCAGCGCCTCGCCGCGATCGCTGCCCTGGCCGCCGACCGGGTCGCCGCGGCCGACTATGCGTCGATCACGACGCTGCGCGGGCGCGAATACACCACCGTCGCGGCCAGCAGTGACATCGCCCTGGCCGTCGACGAGGCCCAGCTCGCCGACGGTGCCGGCCCCTGTCTCCAGGCGCTGACGACCGGCGAACCGGTCGGGGTGCCCGACATCGCGGCCACGATGGACTGGCCCGGCTTCCACCAGGTGGCGCCCACTCTCGGCCTGCGGGCCTCGATCTCGATCCCGCTGTACAACGGGCGGGGCACGACGATCGCCGCGCTGAACCTCTACGGCCGCGACGACGCCGCCATGAGACCGTTGATCGCCGGAGTGGCGGAACTGTACGCCACCAGCCGTGGAATCGACCTGGATGCCGGCAGCCCACCGGAATCCGACCCCGGAGCCGAGGAGCTGCTCGCCGGATACGCCGGCGCGCTGGCCGTCCGGGCCACCATCCAGTTCGCCCTCGACATCCTGGCCGGCAGCCACGCCGACCGCACCGAAGACGCCTACACCGAACTGTGCGCACGAGCCGCCGAGAACGGAACGTCGCTGAGCGTCGCGGCGGCCGGCGTCCTGAAGCGGTTCCTGTGACCGGACGCGCCGCAGTTCCCGCCGGCATCCTCAGGCCTTGAGCACCTCGTAGAGGGCGGTCCAGCCGTCGGCGCCGTGACCCGCGGCGATCGCCCGGTCGTACTGCGACTTGACGGCCGCCGGCAGCGCGCGGTCGACGCCGGCCTTCTCGCTGGTCCGCAGAATGTGCTCGGCAGTGGCACCCATCATCAGGACGGTGCTGAGGTCACCCGGATGCTTCCCGGCCGAGAGCTCGGCGGCCAGCTCGGTGCCGCTGCCGATCATCGCCGGGATGTCGGTGAGCGTCCCCATCGCGTCCGGCAGGAAGTCGGCCGCCGGAATACCGGCCGCGGTCACCATGGCGGCGGATTGCAGCAGGGCGGACAGCGCCGTGAGGAAGACGTTCAGATGGGCCTGGTAGAACAGCTGGGCCAGTCCGGGATCCGCGCCGAGATACCGCGGATCGCCGATCAACCGCAGTGCCGGTTCGTGCGCGGCGAAAACCTCGCCGGGGCCGCTGTAGTAGACGTACGCCCCGGGCCCACCGACCGCCGGGGGCGGGACCATGACCCCACCAGTGACGAAGCGCGCCCTGTGGTCGGCCGCCCACGTCGCGGCCTCGCGGGAGGCGTCCGGCGTGTCGGAGCTGAGGTTGACGAGATCACGGCCGGTCAGGAAGTCCGGGTCCTCGCCCAGGATCTGGTACATCGCCGCGTAGTCGGTGAGGCTGAGGACGGTGAGCGGGCTCGCGGTCACCGCCTCCGCCGGGGTGGCCGCCCGGATGGCACCGGCTTCGACCAGGGCGTCGGCCCGTCCGGGCGTACGGTTCCACACGGTGACCGGGTGGCCGCCCCGCAGGAGGGCGCCGGCCATGGCCCGGCCCATCGGGCCGAGGCCGATCACGGTGACAGGTTCGTGGCTCATCGGGTACTCCCCCAGTTCGTCGGAGATCAAGCGGCGCACCGTCACCATGTTTTCTGCGGCACAGTCGAGCCGACAAGTACCCACTATGAAGTTCGGTACTTACCTCCAGGTAAGTGCTGGCAGCCGGCACGAGCGGGTGAACTCGCCTCCGTCGCGTGCTCGTCACCCGGATCGGGGACCGCACGAACGAGCCTCCCTACGTACGATGTGGACAGCGATCACAAGGCGAGCGGGGTGCCACAGTGCGCTTTACGGACTGGATCCAAGCGCTGTCGCTGCTGGTGGTCAGCATCGCCCTGGTGTTGAGCTCCTTGCAGGTACGCCACATGGCCCGGCAGTCCCGGACCGCATCATCGTCGCTGCGGCGCAGTTCGTACCACGCCCTGATGGCCGGTCAGGGTGAGCTGGCCGCCCTGTTCCTGCGGGATGATCCCGTACTGGCGCAGTGGCACATCAGATCCCGCGGCTTCAAGGTCCGGGACGCTGCGGAGGCCAAACGGGTTGCTTTTGTCCTGCTCCGGCTCAACATGCACGAAGGAACGCTGCTGGGCCACCGTGACGGCGTGGTCAGCCTCGAACACTGGACGGCCTGGGAGAACGTCATCAAGCTCGACCTGGCGGATCAGGTCTATCGTGACTGCTGGCCGGTGGCACGCACGCTCTACACCCGGACCTTCGTCGAGTACGTGGACAGGGTGATCGCCCGCCTGCCGGCGCCGGTGCCGGTGCCGGTGGGGAAAAATCCCGGAATCTCCGCTCCTCACTGAACCGTTTCAGGCCGCCTCATCGCTTCGCCAGCCGCGCTTGGGTGACCAATGCCCGCCGGGATGCCCGACGAACAGAGAGCAATCCAGATCCTCGCGGCTCTGCACCGCGGGATCCTGGCGGGCCGGGCACCAGGTGTACGGGTTGATCTCCGACGCGCTCAGCGTCCACTGAACCCACCACATCGTCTCTTCGACCTGCTGACCAAGGGCGGCGTGCGAGCCCCCGTGGCCTCGTTCGAGCTCACAGCCCAGCTCGGACTGCACGCTGGGCGCCGGCGCCGGGAGCTCACCGAAGAAGGCAAGCTGTGCCGCGTCGAGGGTGATGCGGGCGGGGCAGGTCACCAGATCTTCGCCGTCCATAGACATGCATCCATTCTTCCCCTTGCCGGGCTTTTCCACACCCGATACCTGAACCGGTTTGGTGATTCAGTTCAGGTCGTCGCTAGGGCCTGCTGGGCCACGGCCTTGACCTGGCGGTACGGCTCCAGCGAGGCCGCAGCCGCGTGGAGCTGCCGCAGCACTTCATCGTGCCCAGTCACACCACATTGTCCCCTCTGACATGATCGATGCGATGACGGGAAGCCTGTTCGCGGTCAGTGATCTGCACGTCTCGTACCCGAGGAACAGGAAGATCGCTGGCCGGCTGCGGCCGGAGTCGGCCGACGACTGGCTGATCGTGGCCGGTGACGTCGGCGAGGTCTTCGCCGATGTCGAGCAGACCCTGGCCGGGCTGCGCGAGCGGTTCGCCGCGGTGATCTGGGCGCCGGGCAACCACGAGCTGTGGACCCACCCGAACGATCCGGTGCAGCTGCGGGGCGTGGAACGCTACGACGCGCTCGTCCGGATGTGCCGGGACAACGGCGTGCTGACCCCGGAGGACGATTATCCGGTGTGGACCGGCCCGGCCGGCCCGGTCACCGTGGCGCCCCTGTTCGTGCTCTACGACTACTCGTTCCGGGTGCCGGGGGTCTTCGACAAAGAGGAGTCGCTGCGCCGGGCGTACGAGGCCGGCGTCGTCTGCACCGACGAGAAGATGCTGCATCCGGCGCCGTTCGCGGACCGGGAGTCGTGGTGCTGGGACCGGGTGGCGCGGACCCGGGAGCGGCTCGACGCGATCGACCCGGCGATGCCCACAGTGCTGGTCAGCCACTGGCCGCTGGTACGCGAGCCGACCGACGTCCTGCGCTATCCGGACTTCGCCCAGTGGTGCGGCACCGAGCTGACCGCGGACTGGCACCGGCGGTACCGCGCGGCCGTGGCCGTCTACGGCCATCTGCACATTCCCCGGACAACGCACTACGACGGCGTCCGCTTCGAAGAGGTGTCGCTCGGTTACCCACGGGAATGGGTGCCCCGCGGCACTCCCCCGCAACCGATGCGCCGGATCCTCGGCGGCGACGGGTCATAGGCACGCCCAGCTCGCTGCCTTCATCGCCGTCAAATCCACTTTGTACCGGGGTACTCATATGACGGTTTCCAGACCCATTTTGTGCACTTTTTTCGCGGTGATTTGTCTCATCTTGATCCGCCCACGCTGAAAGAGCAGATTGGCACGATCTCAGCACGTCGCGACAGCGGAGGAGACGAGCCATTGATCAGCTCTGACGAAGGGGCCCGGACCCTGCCGGAGATGTTCGCCGCGCGGGCCGAACGCGCCGGCGGCGACCCGGCGGTGGTCGCCGACGACGCCACGGTGTCCTTTCAGGAGCTGGACGAGCGGTCGAACCGGCTGGCGCGCGTCCTGCTCGCCCAGGGTGTCGGTCCCGAGGTCGCGGTCGGGCTGGTGCTGAACCGGTCGATCGAGTTCGTGGTCGCGGCGCTGGCGGTGGTCAAGGCCGGCGGCAGCTACGTCCCCGTGGACGCCGCCTACCCGGCCGCACGGGCGGCGTTCATGATGTCCGACGCCCGGGTGCGGTGCGTGGTGACCACGACCGCCACGCGCGCCGCGGCACCCGCGGGCGTCACGGAGGTGGTGCTGGACGACCCCAAGACCGCCGACGACATCGCCTCGAACGACGCCGGAGCCGTCCGGGACGCTCAGCGGCCCGCCCCGCTGCTGCCGGATCACGCGGCCTACGTGATCTACACGTCGGGCTCGACCGGCCGGCCCAAGGGCGTGGTGGTGACCCACCGCGGTGTGACGAACCTGGCCACGGCGCAGCGGACCGTACTCGGGCTGGGTCCGGGCAAGCGGCGCCTGCAGTTCGCCTCGGTCAGCTTCGACGCCTCGGTGTCCGAGCTGTGGTCGACCCTGCTGTCCGGCGCGACGCTGGTCGTCGCGGACGGCTCGCGGCTGGTGCCCGGCCGTGCGCTGGCCGAGCTGGTGGAGAGCCGTGGCATCACCCACGTGACGTTGCCGCCGTCCCTGCTGTCCGCGGTCGAGACCGGTGGTGGGCTGCCGGACGGCGTGACGCTGGTCGTCGCCGGGGAGGCCTGCCCGCCCGCGACGGTGGCCCGCTGGTCCCGGAACAGGGTGATGCTCAACGCCTACGGGCCGACCGAGACGACGGTCGCCGCCACGGTGAGCGATCCCCTCGGCGCGGAGGGGACGCCGCCGATCGGCCGGCCCATCGACAACGTCCGGGCCTATGTGCTCGACGACCTCCTGCGGGAAGCGGCGACCGGCGAGCTCTACCTGGCCGGCGCCGGCCTGGCCCGCGGCTACGCCGGCCGGTCCGCCCTGACGGCGCAACGGTTCGTGGCGGACCCGTTCGGCCCGCCCGGCGAGCGGATGTACCGGACCGGGGACGTGGTGCGCCGGCTCGCGGACGGTCAGCTGGAGTTCGTCGGCCGCGCCGACGCCCAGGTGAAGATCCGCGGCGTACGGGTCGAGCCCGGCGAGGTGGAGGCCGCGCTGATGGGCCTGGCCGGAGTCGGTCAGGCGGTGGTGCTGGTGCACGGCGCCGACGCGGATCGGCGGCTGACGGCGTACGTGGTCACCGAGGCCGGCCACCGCGACGTGGGCGTGCTGCGGCGACGTCTCGCGGCGGTGGTCCCGGACCACCTCGTGCCCTCGGTGTTCGTGCTGATGGACGCGCTGCCGGTGACCGGCAACGGCAAGGTGGACCGGCAGGCGCTGCCCGATCCCGACATCACCGCGAACGAGCGGGGCTACGCGGCGCCGGTGGGCGCGGTGGAACAGACGCTGGCCCGGCTGTGGGAGGAGATCCTCGGTGTGCCCCGGGTGGGCCGCGACGACGAGTTCTACGCCCTGGGCGGGCACTCGCTGATGGCGACGCAGCTGGTCAACCGCGTACGGTCGGTGCTCAAGGTCGAGCTGCCGGTCCGGGACCTCTTCGAGACCTCGAACCTGGCCGAGCTGGCCCGGCGGGTGTCGGTCCTCAAGGGCGGGACCCGCCCCGTGCTGCGCCGCCGGACCCGCCCGGCGGTGGTGCCCCTGTCCTATCCGCAGCAACGGCTGTGGCTCACCGCGCAGCTGCGCGCGAACGACACGGCGTACCACATCCCGGTCGTCGTCCGGCTGACCGGCGATCTCGACGTCGCCGCGCTGCACGCAGCCGTCACCGACGTGGTCCGGCGGCACGAGCCGCTCCGGACGGTGTTCCCGCTGCTGGACGGCGAGCCCCAGCAGCGGGTCGTGCCGATGGCCGACGTCGGTCCGCTGCTGGTCCGCGGCGAGGTCGAGGCCACCGAGCTGGGCCGGGCCGTGGACGGGCTGGTCCAGCGCCGCTTCGACCTGACCTCCGACCTCCCGTTCCGGGCGCACCTGCTCACCGTGGGACCCGGCGACCATGCCCTCGTGCTCCTGCTGCACCACATCGCGGCCGACGGCTCCTCCATGGAACCGCTGATGCGCGACTTCAGCGAGGCGTACGAGCAGCGCCGCGCGGGCCGGGCGCCGCAGTGGACCGAGCTGCCGGTGCAGTACGCGGACTTCGCCCTGTGGCAGCGCGACGCGGTGAAGGTGGCCCGCGACCAGGTGGCGTACTGGACCGACCTGCTGCGCGGCGTCCCCGACGAGTTGCCGCTGCCCACCGACCGCGTCCGGCCGGCCGTCGGCACGTACCGCGGCGGCTCGGTGCCGCTGAAGGTGCCGCCCGGCGTGCACGAGAGCCTCGTGGCCCTGGCCCGCCGCAACGGCGCGAGCGTCTTCATGGTGGTCCAGTCGGCGGTGGCGGCGTTGCTGTCCCGGCTGGGCGCGGGCGCCGACATCCCGCTCGGCTGGCCGGTCGCGGGACGGGTGGACGAGGCCCTCGACGATCTCGTCGGCTTCTTCGTCAACACCCTGGTCCTGCGGGCCGACCTGACCGGCGATCCGTCGTTCGAGGAGCTGCTGGCCCGGGTGCGGGAGCAGGACCTGGCCGCCTTCAGCAACCAGGACGTGCCGTTCGAGAGCGTGGTCGAGGTGCTCAACCCGGCCCGGGTGCCGGGCCGCCACCCGCTGTTCCAGGTCATGGTGGCGTTGCAGGTCGGCCGGACCGCGGTGCTCGACCTCGGTGGCGTCGACATGAAGCGCGTCGCGGTCGGTTCCGGGTCGGCGAAGTTCGACCTGAGCTTCCAGTTCGTGGAGTTCTCCGACGCCGGTGGACGGCCGGCCGGGATGGGCGGTGAGCTGACCTTCGCCACCGACCTGTTCGACCGGGACACCGCCAAGCGCATGATCGAGATGCTCGGCCGGCTGCTGGCCGCGGCCGTGGCGGACCCCGGCAAGCCGATCGGCCGGCTGCCGCTGCTGAGCGCGGACGAGCGCCAGGTGGCCGCCCAGGCGAGCGCCGGGGACCTCCGGGAGCGGACCGGGCCGTGGCCGCACCAGCTCATCGAGGGGCACGCCCGGGCGACGCCGGCCGCGCCCGCCGTACGGTTCGAGGGGCGGACCCTGCCGTACGAGGAACTCAACCGCCGGGCGAACCAGCTGGCCCACCGCCTGATCCGGCACGGCGCCGGACCCGACGTGCTGGTCGGCGTCAGCATGGAACGCGGTTTCGACCTGGTGGTCGCCGTCCTGGCCGTGTGGAAGACGGGCGGCGCGTTCGTCCCGCTCGACCCCGACCTGCCGGCCGCCCGCCGGGCGCTGATGATCGCGGACCTGGGCACCACCGTGGTGCTCACCCATGGGCCGGTCCGATCCCGGCTCCCGGAGGACCCGGGGCTGCTGCTGTGCCTCGACGAGCAGGCCACCGCCCTGGCGGCGGAACCGGAGCACGACCCCGAGGTCGCGATGACCGCCGAGGATGCCGCGTACGTCCTCTACACCTCCGGCACCACCGGGACGCCGAAGGGCGTGGTGAACGTCCGGGGCGCGATCGGCAACCGGTTCGCCTGGATGACCGAGAAGTTCGCGCCGGCGCCCGGTGACCGCGTGCTGCAGAAGTCCCCGGTCACCTTCGACACCTCGGTCTGGGAGCTGCTCTGGCCGCTGACCTGCGGGGCGACCGTCGTGATGGCCCGGCCCGACGGGCACCGCGACAGCGGCTACCTGGTCGGGGTCATCCGCGACGAGGAGGTCTGCCTGGCCGACTTCGTGCCGTCGATGCTGGAGATGTTCCTGGCCGAGCCCGGCGCCGCGCGGTGCACCAGCCTGCGCCACGTCATCGCCGGCGGGGAGGCGCTGCCGCTGGGCCTGCGCAGCCGCTTCTTCGAGGCGCTGCCCGGCACCCGGCTCCACAACCTGTACGGGCCGACCGAAACGGCGATCGGCGTGACCAGCTGGGACTGCCGGCCGGACGACGACGGCCGCACGGTTCCCATCGGCCGCCCGATCCCCAACGCCCGGGTCTACGTGCTCGGTGCGGACGCCGAGCATCTGCCGGCCGGCGTACCCGGTGAGATCTGCATCGCGGGACGTCCGCTGGCCCGTGGCTACCTCAACCGGCCCGGTCTGACCGCGGAGCGGTTCGTGGCCGACCCGTTCGTGCCCGGTGACCGGATGTACCGCACCGGCGACCGGGGGCTGCGCCGCGCCGACGGCGCGATCGAGTTCCTCGGCCGGCAGGACGACCAGGTCAAGATCCGCGGCGTGCGGGTCGAGCTGGGCGAGGTCGAGGCCGCGGCGGCGGCACTTCCCGGGGTACGCCGGGCAGCGGTCACCGTACGCGGAACCGGCGTGGACTCCCGGCTGATCGCCTACGTGGTGGCCGACCCCGCGACGGACGTGGCGGTGCTGCGCCGGGAGATGGCTGCCGCCGTACCCGACCATCTCGTGCCGTCGGTGTTCGTGGTGCTGGACGCCCTGCCGCTGACCGTGAACGGCAAGGTGGACCGGCTCGCCCTGCCGGACCCGGGTGACGCGGCCGAGCGGGCGTACGTGGAGCCGGTCGGCGCCGTGGAGCAGTCCCTGGCCGGGTTGTGGGCGCAGATCCTCGGCGTGCCCCGCGCGGGCCGGGACGACAACTTCTTCGTCCTGGGCGGGCACTCGCTGCTGGCGATGCAGCTGGTCAACCAGGTCCGGTCGGCGCTGCGCGTGGATCTCCCGTTCCGCGCCGTCTTCGAGAGCGCGACGCTGGCCGACCTGGCCGGCCTGATCGAGGGCCTGCCCACGCTCCCGGCGCCCAGCGGCTCGGCCGAGGCCGAGCGGCGGATGTGCCGGCTGGTCGCCGACGCGCTGGAGGTCGGCCAGGTGGCCGCCGAGGACAACATCTTCGACCTCGGTGGCGGCCGGGAGACCGTCGAGCGGCTGAGCCGGGCCATCGAGGAGGAGTTCGGCGTACCCGTCAATCCGCTGGTGATCGCCGCCGTGCCGACCGCGCGGAACCTGGCCGGCTGGGTCGCGGCCGGGCCGGACGACTCGGCGCTGGACGTGCTGGTGCCGCTGCGGCCGCACACCGGGACCACCTCGCTGTTCTGCGTGCACCCGCTGGGCGGCCTCAGCTGGCTCTACTACCCGCTGGTCAACGCCGTGCCGGAGCAGGTCGGCGTGTACGGCGTCCAGGCGCGCGGCCTGCGCCCCGGCGACGAGATGCCGGCCAGCCTGACCGCGATGGCCGCCGACTACGTCCGGGAGATCCGGGCCGTCCAGCCGGAGGGCCCCTACCACCTGCTGGGCCTGTGCGCCGGCGGGGAGATCGTCCACGAGATGGCCGTCCAGCTGCAACGGGACGGGCAGCGGGTCCAGCTGCTGGCGATGCTCGACTCCCGGCCCACCCCGCACCGCCGGGCGACCCAGGTGGCCCGGCTGAACGCGGTCGCGCGGCACTTCGATCTGGACGTGCCCGCCGACCAGCGGCACCTGCTGACCGGCGACGCCCTCTACGACCAGCTGCGGCAGCGCCAGGGCCCGTACTCGTTCCTGATGCGGCAGAAGGGACGGGCGATCGTCGACTTCTACGAAAACATGATCAAGCTCGTGGACAACCACGAGTTCGGCCTGTTCGACGGTGACGTCCTGTTCGTCGAGGCGGCCGCGGCCCGTACCCCTGAGCAGTACTTCTCCCCGATGTGGCAGCGGTACGTCACCGGCCACATCGACGTCCTCGTCCTGAAATACCTGCACCGGCAGCTGGCCCGGGCGGAGGTGCTGGAAATGATCGGCGCCCGGGTGGCCGAGCACATCGACCGCTCCCCCAGCGCGCCGACGACCACCGGAAGGCCGGCCGAATGAGCAACCCGTTCGAACGTGACGACACCCCGTACCTGGTGCTGGTCAACCACGAGAACCAGCATTCGCTGTGGCCGGAGCCGATCGACGTGCCGCAGGGCTGGCGGACCGTGTCCGGCCCGGACACCCGCGACGCCTGCCTGAGCTACATCGAACGTGTGTGGACCGACATCCGTCCCGCCGGCCTGGCCGGGACGGTGTGATGCCGGCCGCCCGCTCCGGCCTCCTCTTCCTCTGGGGAACGCCGCGGTCCCGATCGACCGCGTTCCTGCGGATGATGCTCGAACGCGGGGACCACGAGGTCTACCACGAACCGTTCTCCAGCATCGTCGTGCAGGGCCACGCGACGGTCGGCGACGCCACCGCCACCAGCCACGCCGAACTCCTGAAGCTGCTCGACGAACGGGCCCGTGACCGGCGGGTCTTCGTCAAGGAGACGACCGAGTACGACTACCTCGGCAACGGCGGCGAGGACATCCCGGCGACCGGAGTGCACACCTTCATCATCCGGGACCCGCGCTCGGTGATCCCCTCGCACTACGCGATGAACCCGGACATGGTGTGCGCCGAGGTGGGCTACGGCCACCAGGCCGACCTGGCCCGGCGGGTCCGGGAGGCGTCCGGGGCCACACCGTACGTCGTCGAGGCCGAGACGCTGATCGCGGCGCCGGCCGAGGTCATCCGGGGCTACTGCGAGCACGCCGGGATACCGTTCCTGGCCTCGGCGCTGTCCTGGCAGCCGGGCGACCACCGGGTGTGGAGCCGGACCCGGCCGTGGCACCGCGACGTCGCGAACAGCTCCGGCTTCACCGAACCGCAGCGGACGTACGCGGACACGGTGGAGAACAATCCGAAGCTGGCCGAGTGCTACCGGTGTCACGTGCCGCACTACGAATTCCTGCGCGCGTGGGCGGCCCGTTAACCTCGGCTCATCCCGTACGGAAGGTTGTGCTCTTTGCAAGACGTCTCGCTGCGCCGCATCGCCCGGCTGTTCAAGGCGCACCGCCTGCGTCTCGCCGTGGTGACCGGGCTCATCATGGCGTCCTCCGTGCTGGGCATGGCCTCCCCCTTCCTGCTGCGCGAGGTCATCGACCGCGCGCTGCCGCGGCAGGACGTCACGCTGCTCGCCTGGCTGGTCACCGGCATGGTGGCGGTCGCCGCGGTGACCGCCGCACTCGGCGTGGTCCAGACGTGGATGTCGGCCACCGTCGGCCAGCGGGTCGTGCACCAGCTGCGGATCGACGTCTTCACCCACCTGCAGCGGCAGTCCGTCGCGTTCTTCACCCGCACCCGCACCGGCGAGATCCAGTCGCGCATCACCAACGACGTCGGCGGCGTGCAGTCGGTGGTCACCTCGACCGCCGCGTCGATCACCTCGAACCTGACCACCGCCGTGGCCAGCGCGATCGCCATGGTCGCGCTGTCCTGGCAGCTCTCCCTGGTCTCGCTGATCGTGCTGCCACCGGCGCTGCACCTGAGCCGCCGGGTCGCCAAGATGCGCAAGGAGATCACCGCCCTGCGCCAGACCGAGCTGGCCGACCTCAACGTGACCATCGAGGAGGGCCTGTCGATCAGCGGAGCGCAACTGAGCAAGACCATGGGCGCGGGCGCCGCGCTCGTCGAGCGGTTCCGCCTGTCCTCGACCCGCCTCATCGACCTGCAGATGCGCTCGCAGCTGGCCGGCCGCTGGCGGATGGCGACGATGAGCGTCATCTTCGCCGCCATCCCGGCGATCATCTACCTCAGCGCCGGACTGCCGCCGACCGCCGGCACGCTGAGCATCGGCACCCTGGTCGCCTTCACCACGCTGCAGGCCGGGCTGTTCCGGCCGCTGATGGGCCTGCTGAACGTCGGGGTCTCGCTGAGCACCTCGAAGGTGCTGTTCGGGCGCATCTTCGAATACCTGGACCTGCCGGTCGAGGTCGACGACCCGGCCCAGCCGGTCGAGCTGCCCGATCCGGTCCGCGGGCACCTGCGGTTCGAGAACGTGACCTTCCGGTACCCCGGCAGCAGGACGGCTGCGATCGACAACATCTGCCTGGACGTGCCGGCCGGTACCTCCCTGGCGCTGGTCGGCGAGACCGGCTCGGGCAAGACCACCATCGGGGCGTTGATCGTGCGGTTCCACGACCCGGCCGCCGGCCGGATCACCATCGACGGGATCGACCTGCGGGACCTGCGCCTGGCCGATCTGGCCGGCGTCGTGGGGATGGTCAGCCAGGAGACGTATCTGCTGCACACCACCGTGCGGGAGAATCTGCGGTACGCCCGGCCGGACGCCACCGACGCCCAGATCGAACAGGCTGCCCGGGCTGCGCAGATCCACGACGTGATCGCCGGGCTGCCTGATGGTTATGACACTGTCGTCGGCTCGCGCGGGCACCGGTTCTCCGGGGGTGAGAAACAGCGCATCGCCATCGCGCGGACGCTGCTACGCGATCCCCGGATCCTGGTCCTGGACGAGGCCACCAGCGCCCTGGACACCTCCACCGAGCGGGCCGTGCAGCGAGCCTTCGACGAGCTGGCCCGTGGACGGACCACGGTGACGATCGCACACCGGCTGTCGACCGTGCGCGACGCCGACCAGATCGTGGTGGTCGACCGCGGCCGCATTCTCGAGCAGGGCACGCACGACACTCTGATCTCCGTCGGCGGCCGGTACGCAGCGCTCACCGCGTGAGGTAGCTGCCGCCTTGCCGGGCGTCTGTAGCGTGTCGGCGTGAACAGCGCCCGCGTCTGGTGGCCGATCGCCCTCGCCCTGGCAGCGGCCGTCGCATTGCTGTACGGAGTCGTGCTGCCGGGCGGCTACCTGACCTGGTTGCGGGTGGCCATGGTGCTGTGGGCGGTGGCCGCTGTTGGCTGGTCGGTGTCGCTGACCGGCCGGTCCTGGCCGGTCCGCCTGGTCCTGCCGGTGGTGTCCGTGGTGACGATGGTGGCGGCATGCTCGGGCGTGACCGGCCGGGTGCTGTTCCCCCTGCACCGTTCGGGATTGGAGCAGCTCGCGACCTCGCCGCTCGGCGCGAGCCATGGCCTGTACCGCTTCTCGGCCGTCTGGAGCCACGATGGTTGCACCACGTACGTGACCGATGACAGCGGCATGTCGTACTTCTCCGGTCTGGTCCGGTGCACGTCCGGCGGGCAGCCGTCGCCCCGCATGGGAGACACCGCGGGCGACGCCGTGTTCGAGCCGCTCGGCAACGACTGGTACGCCTTCATCGTCCCGCGTTCCGGCTCCCAACCCTGGGGTTTCAACCCTTTCACGGTCAGAGCCACCGCCCAGGTCTGACGGCCATCAGTGCTCCGGGGGTCAGCCGAGAGCGTTGAAGGTTGCCTCCGGACGGTTCTGCCGGGCCGACAGGTCCCAGGCGGTGCCGGCGATCGTGTCGGGGTCCAGGGTGGGCAGGCTCGCGGCTGCCGCCGGGCCGACCGCGGCAACGGCATGCCGGTGGATGTCGCCGCGTTCGACGAGCCCGCCGATGACCAGGGCCCCGGCGTAGACGCCGGTGTCGGCCAGGGCGGCGTTCACCGTCAGGGCGTACGTGCGCAGCGCAGCGCCGGGTCCGAAGTACGTGGCGCCGATCGGGCCGAGCTCATCGATCGTGGTGGTCACGGCCGCGTGTAGCTGGTCGGGCTGGGTGATGTCGGCGGCGACGGCGATGGCGGTGATGCCGTCGTTGCGCAGCGAGGCCAGATAGATGTCGTGCCGGTCCGTGCGGCGCGACAGCAGGGCGATCGGATACCCCTCCCGGCCGAAACGGCGGGCGACGGCGAGACCGAGCCCCGGTCCCACTCCGCACGAAAGAAGGCACTTGTATGTCTGGTACGAACACCGGTGTTCCTTCCCTGGTCGATGCGCCCCTGGCCGAGCGGGTGCCGGTCTCGGAATACGCGGCGTGCCCGGTCACCGGGCTCCTGCACCGGCTCGGCGACAAATGGTCGCTGGTGACCCTGGTGCTGCTCGGCGGGCGACCGCACCGGTTCAACGAGCTGCATCAGCGCATCGAGGGCGTCAGCCAGCGGATGCTGACCCGAACGCTGCGGGCCCTGGAATCCGACGGGCTCGTGCGCCGCACGGTCCACCCGACCGTGCCGCCCTCCGTCGAGTACGCCCTGACCTCACCCGGACAGGCGCTGCTCGGCCCGCTCTCCCAGGTCGCGGACTGGGCCGTCGAGCATCGAACCGACGCGAGGCCGACGCTCTGACACGCTCACCATCAGCTGGTCCCGAGCGACTCGACGGCGTTCGGCCAGCGGGGCTGTACCACCACCAGCCCCATGAGCACGTGCATGGGAAGCACTGCCAGTGAGGCGGCCAGGTTGCCGGCGGACAGCAAGAGCGACAGCAGCAACGCCGGCATTACGAACACTGCAAGGGCGGCCAACCGGAACCAGTACCACCGCAGACCCGCGCAGGACCGCAGAAGTGCCAGTGCGCCTGCGGCCAACAGGAGCGCAGCGCCATGCAACGGCGCTGCCCAGCACACAGCGATGAACGCATGAACACCGGCGACGAGGACCTTCGACGCGAGGTCGAGGTCAGGGCTGACCTCAGGTGCGTTGAGAGCCGCAAGCGTGGCGAGGTCGAGCACGAAGTAGAGCGACAGGTGCACAAGGAGCCAGACGCGGGACGAGTCCGCGATCGTGCGCAGTGGCGAGCACCGGGAAACCCCGACCAGGGATGCCATGCTCCCAACCTACGGGCCCGGCGCCATACCTCGGTGCCCGTGAAAGCGTTCCGTCAGCGACGCGAAAGCGTCGGCCGATACCGTCGCTTCGGCGTATGGGGAGATTGCGAGGGGACTGTCACCGCACTCGCCGTGGCGAGCTTCGCTTTGGTGGGGCCGGCCGCTCCGGCATCGGCAGCCGCTGCGACGTTCGGTGGGACTCGGCGGTTCGACCGGGCGAGTCCGGATGTCAGGACGGCTCTGGCTCGGCGCCGGTATCGTCGCGGAAAGCCAGCCCGGCTTCGTCCAGCGCCGTTCGCAGCCGGCCCAGGGCGTACGGCCCGACTCCGTGCCATGCCCGCACCTCGCCCTCACTGAGCCCCGCGACCTGCTCGAGCCGAACCACGCCGTGCGCGGTCAGCGCACGTGTCGCGGCAGCGCCGATGTGGGGCAGCGGAAGGCCCGGCTCCGGTACCGACCGGCTCCGCGCCTGCCGGGGATGACCCTCGTGGTCCAGGACAGCGGCACCGCGCGCCGAGAGCCGGTAACCGATGTCGAGCGATTCGGTCAGGCCGCGCTCCTTGAGCTTGCGCACGTTCTGTTTGAAGGAAGGGGTGTCCCACCCCATCCGTTGTGCGAGGTCGGGCGCCCGGGTGGCCGGCAGTTCGTCGATCAGCAGCAGCGTCGCCCGGGTCCACGGTCCGGTCGGCGAGGCCCGGTCGAGCCGGTCGAGCCACGCGATGATCGCGTCGATCTCCGCAGCGTCGGGTACCGCCTCCCGCAGCGCGTGCCGCGGGTCGACGCCCGCGTACCGCAGCCCGATCCGATACACCGGCCGGTCTTGATGGAGGCGGTCCAACCCCTGACGGAGCGCGGCCAGCGACGCCGCGCCGGCTCGGCGGGCGTCCGCGGCGGTCAGCGACTTCACCGGTACGCGGTCGACGGAGGTGATCTCGACCAGTCCGACCGCGGTACGCATCCGGGTGCCGACCCTGAGGCGGGGCCGTTCCCACCGGCGGAACGCCAGGTCGACATCGCCGGCCCGGATGGCCGCCAGTTCCGCGGGACGCATCAGCACGCACCCAGTTCAACACACTCCACGAGCCATCCGACAGTCCTGGGCATTCCCCGTGTGCAGACCGCGTTTGTTCAGGAGGGATCGGTAGGCTGCCATCGTGGTCACCTCAGTGCCGGCTGTCCTGGAGTTCGGCCGGCAGCTCGAAGCACTGGGATGGGTCAAAGACCTGCTTGTCGCGGGATCACTGGCCACCGGCGACTACATCCCCGGGGTCAGCGACCTCGATCTGGTCGCTTTTGTCGACGGCCCAGTCGATGGGCGCCGCCAAGCGACGCTCGTGGCTCTGCATCGTCACCTCGACGCCGGTGCGGCCGCAGGTGCGGACCTCGGCTGTGTCTATGTCGACGCTGCACAGGCCATCAACGTCAGCATCCGGCATCCGACCTGGACCCACGGATTGCTCGTGCAACGCATCCTGTCCGGAATCACCAGGGCAGAGTTGGTGCGCCATGGGTATCCCGTCTACGGACGTTCGCCATACGAGGTCCTACCCGCGATGACCGACGATGACGTCCGCGAGGCCGCCCGTGCGGAGCTGACCGGCTACTGGGCTTGGGCAGCACGACGTCCGTGGATGTGGCTGAACCCGGTCATCGCCGATCTGGGCCTCACCTCGATGGCGCGTGGCCGTTACGCCCTCCGCACCGGTGAGCTCCTCACCAAGAGCCAGGCGGTCGAGCAGGTGCACGCCCCGGCGTGGCTGATCGACCAACTCCGAGCACGGCGGCACGGAGACCATGTCCTTTCGCCCCGTCTACGGACAGCTCTCATCGCCTGGCGTGACGCCCGCCGTACGACCAGCCGAGTCGGCACTCCGGACCTGTAGTGCTCAGTGCTCAGCGCTTGCCGAAGACGGGCACACTGCCGTCGGCAGCGTTCCGTTCATGAAGCGACGCGAAGTTCCCCGATCCCGCCCTCGCCGTCGTGGATCTGCGCTCGGTGGTGTGCTGTGCCCTGTGCGCCGTCACTTGTGCCGTGTGCTGGGCATGCGATGTGTGTCGGGGAATCGAACCCCCGCGCCTGCCCCCGGCGCGCCAGGCGTGAACCGGATCACCCGCCGGCTCTCGGGTTTGCGCACGCCTCCACGTCGGTTACCTGCTCCGCGTCGGTCAGTCGAGCAGATCGACCTCCCAGTTGACCCGCTGAATCAGCGTGTCCACCTCTCGAACCTGCCGGGCCAGATCGTCGGCCCGGCGGCGCAGCTCAGCGACCGGTAGCGCCGGGATCATCTTCAGCTCCGACCGCAGCTGCCGGTATCCGCGCTGGCCCTCACCGGCCGCGGCGTCAGCGGCGGACGTGACCATACTGTGGCGCAGGCGCAGGACGTCTCGCCGGGCGAGCGCGTCGGTCAGTGTGCCGCCCTCGATCGGTGTCGCGGCGTTGGTTCGGTTGATCCGCCTGATCAGCGACTCAAGCTCAGTGAGCACCTCGCCCGCCTCGGCGAGCAGGGACACGGCGTCCTCAGCCGGAGCCTCGCCTTCCTGGAAGCGCGCACTGCTGGTGATACGAGAACGGAGCTGTTCGGCACGGCGCGACGCATCTGCGCGCAGCGCGAGAGCTTCGGCAAGTTTCATAGGAGCAGTATGGCCATCCAAGATCGGCGTCGCCTCCGATTTCCATCGGCAGGAGCCTACGAGGCAGAGCCGATCGCCGCAGCAGACCGCACGGTGCGCGGCGTCCAGTGGCGGTTCGCCGCCATGTGAACTCAGAACCAGGTCCAGGGGCGAATCGTGCGCCACAACCGTCGTCGCCATCGCGTACGCCGAGGGTGGAGGAAGATCTCGATGTCCTCCAACGCGTCGGTCACCGTACCGGCCATATGGGGAATCGATCGAACGCGGTGAAGTGCTCCTCCTACGCGGGCTTCGTCCAGCTGCCGGTGAACTCGCGCCAGATGTCCCAGACACGTCGCCGCCAAGGAGCTGACCTGGGGGTCGTTGTGCTCGAGGAGTTGCAGATGCAGCTCCTGCAGCTCTTTCCAGTCGCCGCGGTCGTAGAGGGCGGTGCCGACCATGGCATTGAGAGCAGTCGGCAGGTCACCGCGATCCAGCGCGGCTCGAACCTCGGCCGGCGTGGCCGGTGGCGGATTCTGGAAGACGCGATGTTCATGAGACACCCACGCATCGTGCCATCCGCGAGTCGGCACGCTGTCGACGTCATGACGCGCGACTTGCGGCTACTTATCTACTAGTGGTACGACCGCAGCCCGGCCAGGCTTGGTCGAGGTGACCGGCGGAACGCTCTGTCTGCGGCTGTCCACCGCGGTTTGGTGTGACTCTCATCTGGCGTGCGGTTCGCCGGTCACCGCGGCGCGGAGAGGCTCAAGAGGGGACTGCCCAGCTCAAAGTAGCGTTGCCCTCCCGCCGACGTATCCGTCGGAACCGGGGAGGAACGACATGGCCCGAGTCGTCATCGGCGTGGACCCGCACAAGCGGTCCGCAACCATCGAGATCATCAACCACCGCGAGAAGCCCGTCGGCAAAGGCCGGTTCGGCACCGACCGCGACGGCTACCGGGCGATGCTCGCCGCCGGCCGCCAGCACACCGACCGCATCTGGGCGGTCGAAGGCTGCAGCGGCATCGGCCGACACGTCGCCCAGCGCCTGGTCACCGACGGCGAGACCGTCCTGGACGTGCCCGCCAAGCTGTCCGCCCGCGCCCGCGTGTTCGCCACCGGCCAAGGCCGCAAGACCGACCCGGTCGACGCCCACAGCGTCGCCGTCGCAGCGTTGCGAACCGAGGGCCTGCGCGAGGTCACCGTGGACGACACCACGGTGGCACTGCGGCTGCTCGTCGACCGACGCGAACTGCTCGGCCGAACCCGCACCGAAACCGTCAGCCGCCTGCATCATCTACTGCTCGAGCTGGTGCCCGGCGGGGCGAAGAAGTTCTTGAGCACGCAGCAGGCCCGCGCGCTTCTCAACACCGTCAGGCCGCGTGACGTGGTCGGCAAGACCCGCCGCTGGCTGGCCTCCGAGCTGATCCACGAACTCGCCGTCATCGACAAGAAAATCAAGATCGCTGATGCCGAGCTCACCGAACTGGTCAAGACGACCGGCAGCACCCTGCAGGAACTCACCGGCATCGGCCCGTCCGGATCCGCACGCCTGCTCGGCGACATCGGTGACATCAGCCGCTTCACCAGCCGCGGGCACTTCGCGTCCTGGAACGGCACCGCCCCCATCGACGCGTCCTCCGGCGACCAGAACCGCCACCGCTTGTCGAGGGCCGGGAACCGGCGCATCAACCGCGTCCTGCACATCATGGCCGTCGTCCAACTCCGCCGCGACACCGAAGGCCGCCGCTACTACCGGCGCAAACTCGCCGAAGGCAAGACCACGATGGAGGCCATGCGGGCTCTGAAGCGGCGTCTCTCCGACGTGGTCTACCGGCAGATGGCCGCTGACGCCAAGCGGCTCAGGACGGGCCCGGGAGGACACGTGGGGGCGACTCTGCAATCCAGCGCGGCCGACCCGAACCCCATGATCGGCACTTCGGAGAAGTCACTTCCCGGACCCGCCGAACCCACCCTAGAACACCGCTTCTCAGCGTCTCTTGACACAGAGGGGTGCCAGATGAGTACATCGTCAGCTCAGAGCTTGCGGCGGATAGCGAAGAACGCAGGGCGGGACTCGTCATAGGCGAAGCCGGCCAGGCACGTCAGGAAGACGTAAGCGGAACCAGCGAAGGCACCAAGAGCAGCAAGTCGTCAGGGAGCGTCGCCGCCCACTGTGCGAGATCGCCGGTGATGCGCCGAAGCTCCATGCGATCAACTAGCGCCCCGAGCCCCATGATTAGCAGCTGGGCCGGGTCGCCCGGGTCGCCGATCGTCTCGTAGCGGATATCGACACTGCCGACTCGAACATCAGGCACGGAACGAGAGTTTAGTTCTGGCTTATATAAGCACCGCCTGATAGCGTACGCGCATGCACGCCTTTGATGTGCTCGGCGACCCGGTGCGCCGACGGATCCTGGAGCTGCTCGCCGACGGCGAGCAGAGTTCGGGCGCGATCACCGGCATCATCCGGGCCGAATTCGGCATCTCCCAGCCCGCCGTGTCCCAGCACCTGAAAGTCCTGCGGGACAACGGGTTCGCGACCGTGCGCCCGGACGGCGCACGCCGCCTCTATGCCGTGGACGACACCGCGCTGCGCGAGGCGGACGCCTGGCTGAGCCGGTTCCGGCGGTTCTGGACACCACATCTCGCCGCCCTCGCCACCGAGGTGGCGCGCGGAAAAAGACAGCGACGACTAGCGAACGAGGAAGACAACCGATGATCGACAACGACAAGCACGTCAGCTCCGTACGCCGCGAGCTCGGCAACCGACCGGTCGAGGACGGCGAGGCGATCGTGGGCACGATCAGCCAGCTCTACCCCACCGACGTCGCCGACCTGTGGGACGCGGTGACCAACCCGGAGCGCATCGTCCGGTGGTTCGCCCCGGTCGCCGGCGAGTTCAAGGAGGGCGGCAGCTACCAGATCACCGGCAACGCCAGCGGCACGATCAGCAACTGCGACAAGCCCCGCGGCTACGACCTGACCTGGGAGTTCGGCGGCCAGACCAGCTGGGTCGAGGTGCGGCTCATCCCCGAAGGCGACGGCACCCGGTTCCAGCTCGAGCACATCGCGCAGGTGCCCGGCGAGTTCTGGGAGCAGTTCGGCCCGGGCGCCACCGGCGTCGGCTGGGACCTGGCGCTGCTCGGCCTGGCCCGGCACCTCGCCGACCCGGCCGCCGTGCCGGACCCGGACGTGATCGCCACCTGGCACGAGACCGCCGAAGGCCAGGCGTTCCTGCGAGCCAGTGCCGACGGGTGGGGCGCGGCCGCGGCCGGCCACGGCGTCGAGCCGGAGCTGGCCAAGGCACAGGCCGAGCGGACCTACAAGTTCTACACCGGACAGGAGTGACCGCACCCGGCCGGGCGGGGTGACGACCCGCCCGGCCGGTGTGTCAATTGCCGACGCCCAGGCCCGCCAGGAAGGCGGCCGGATAGCGGTCGCCACGCGCCGACCGGCCGGCACCGCCTTCTCGATCTCGGCGAGGTCGCCGGCGGTGAGGTGCAGCTCCACCGCGGGCGGCACCTCGGCCAGCCGGGTGCGGGTGCGGGCGCCGACCAGCGGCACGATGTCCGCCCCTGCGCGGCCACCCCAGGCGATCGCCAGCTGGGCGACCGTGCAGCCCTCCGCCTCGGCGACCCGGCGCAGCGCGTCGACGAACGTGAGGTTGTGCTCGGCGTTGCCGCCGGCGAAGCGCGGGCGAAGCCCCGCATGCCCGGCGCAGCACCGGCGCCGGCGTTCCAGCGCCCCGAGGTCAGGCCCCGGCTCGGCACGCCGTACGCGGTCAGCCCGATGCCCAGCTCCCGCACATGGGCAGCACGTCCGCCTACACCCGCACGCGACAATCAGCGAATTGGTGCGCGCTCTATCTGCGGCAGAAGAGGACGTACGACGGAACCATGACCGCGAGAGACGAGATTTCTTGCTGCGCTACCGACTATCGAGGCTCTGAGCGCGGACGGCTCGTTCAGTCCCCAAGATGTGGTAGACGAACTGCGCCGGCGCGGAAGCACTCACGCGGAGTCAACAATACGAACCCATGTGGTGAGCCGGATGTGCGGCAACGCCCCCGACAACCATGCCCGTACCTACGACGACCTACGCCGTGTGTCGGACGGCCGCTATCGGCGCACGTAGTTGGCCGTGCGGTTGCAGATCGCGCGTTCTCCGCGGCATGAGCGGGCGATTCAGTCCCGTCCAGGATTGATCGGGTGGCGACGAGCCCACTCCTCGATCCCCTGCCAGTACGCGGCAGCAGAATCTCGGCCTGGGCGCGGAACGGCGAGCGCACGAGCCACCTCGCTGCCGGGAGCGAGGTCCCAGCCCACAAGTGTTGCGAGTGCGTTGACGATCGCCTCGCGCGCGGAGTCATCGGACTCCACGACAAGCGCATCGACGAGAGCGCGCGTGATCCGATCCGCTTGCGGCGCTGTATAGGAGTGCCGCCCCCAATCGGAGACTCCATCGGTGGCATCGTCGGCGGCCAAGGCGCGGGCTGCGCTGTCAGCCGAGCGAAGTCGTGCAGCGTAGGCCTCGACGTCAGCGTCGTTGTACATGGAAGGACTCTAGATCTGACGGACTGACTCCGGCACTCAGTGCACGCCTATCGGCAGGTACGGCCGTCAGGCAAAACAGCACCCGTTCACTGGCTGTTACGACGCTCGCGGGCCAGCGCGCTCTGTCGGCGGCAGATGAGTTAGCCGCACTGCCAGAGAAATCTGCCTTCGGCGCCGTCTGGCGAAACGAAGATGTAGCCGATTCCGGCGTCGCCGAAGTTATGGAAACGGTCGGTAAGCTGTCCGATTAGCTGCCAGCCCGGCCCAGGCGTCTCGTCACCCTGCAGCCACACCGGCTCGCCGCCCAGGAACTCCAACGCTTCCTCGTCGCCGTGGACCTGCTGATTCACAGGTAGGTGATCCTCCACGGGCCAGGACGGACCCTCGCTAATGTCAGTCACAGCGAAGAAGGCTGGAACCGATCCCTCAGGCTGAACGATCACGGCGTTCTCGCCACCCTCAGGCTCCCAGGTGCCATCGACGTACTCGTCGCCGGCAGTCATGAACAGGTAGGCCATGCGGAGCTCGCCATCAGTATCGAGGCGGAACTGGCCGATGAACGTCATCGGCTCGCCGAGCGAACGCGACACCGGCCACTGCGGAGCTTGCAGCCACACCGGCTGTCCGCCCATCTTGGTGACCGGCACGCCGGTCACCTCGCTGCTCCGCTCGAATCGAACTGGACGACGCATGCTCGGAACTCCTCGTACAGCGGCGGTAGGTCAGGTCTGCTGGAGCTTATGGGACCTCTACGACAGACATGAACCGGTACAAGCCCGTAGACGCTGCTAGCGCGCCCGGTCGGCGGCAGATGAGGACGTCACGCGACGGTATTCTTCCGCCGTGCCGAATCGCTTCTACCGCCGTCGTTGGGACCAGTCCCGAGGCGATGAGTTCGACGGCTGGGGTCAGTCGGTCTGGTTCTTCGAGGCCGGCGATTACGGCTGGCCCGTTCGCCAGGTCGAGGTCTATGACGCTGGCCGCATTCTGCGATATGGCCCCAGCCACCAAGAGGACCGCTACGGCGGTCTCAGCGAAGCGAGCCTCTACGACTCCGGTGATGAGTGGAGCGGCTTCGAGATCACGAAAGCCGAGTTCGAGCGCGTGTGGAACTCGGGCACAGAGTGATGGCCGCGCCGTGCACCGGTGCCCGGGCCGCGGATGCTATAGATGCGTGCACGCGCATCCTCGGGACGATCGGCCAGGAGCGCTGGGTCAGCCCCGCTATCCTACGCACCGCGTTCAAATCGACACTATCGTCAGCACGACTTGAGGATCGAGTCCGGCAACGGGGGGCCTCCGAGTCTGCCGCGAGCGAGCCAGGGAGGAGGCTTACGACGTGACCGCCATCCCGTTGCAACTGACCGCCCGACAATGGGCCACCATCGACGCCGCCATGGACAACGCCGCCCATAACGCCCGTGACTCCTTTGAGGATCCCGAGCCCGCCCACGCCATCCGCGAAGCGGGCTGGCAGCAGGTGCCGTGGGTCGGCCAAGACCGCCAATGGCCGCCAATGGACCAGGTCCTCACCATCAGCCTTCGCCGTGACCAATGGCAGCTCGCCCTAGACGTGCTCGCCGCCGACGACCCGATCTACAAAGATCTCGGCGACCTCGAAAGCCTCCACCTCGGCCGCGACGCCCGTGAAGCGGTCGGCCGACAACTTCTGCCGTAACAGCAGAGCAGCGCCTCGCGGGGATGGCTGCTCGGGCGCCTCGTCGCCCGCCACTGCGGCGGCCGGCGACGAGGGCGGGGGTCGGCGGAGGGAGGGTCCGCGCGGAGGGAGGGTCCGCAGGGTAATGACGGTGTCGGTCATGCCGCGTTGCCTTGCCTCGCCTCGCCCGGCAAACAACGCCGATCACCTGCGGCCTTCAGGCTCTTCGCATAGCACGTTCCGAGTGACTGCCTCTACCGGCTGAAGTGTCCTGCTGCAGCAGACAGCGCCGGTCGAACTGAGGGAGTCGATCCGCCCGCTATCAGCGGTAGATCCGCGTGCCTGCCCCGGTCACGCAACTCGAACGTGGGTCAACAAAGCCGGAACCAAGACCACGTCGGCCGGCTCACCTGCACGCAACGTCGGTCCGGCGATGTTCAGATTTGGGATGATCCAGACGTGAAGGGCATGCGGAACCAAGTCAAGTACGCCGTCACGATGAAGATCGACGACTGGACGTACGTCGAGGGAACCATGGACAACGACGTCCAGTCGGCCCGGGACAGGGGGTGGCGCCAACACGGTAGGGGGCAGCGCCAGGAACCCTACTGGCGCGAACGCGCCAAGGTCGGCGAAACCGTCCAGAAGGCCGGTTGGCGTCAACTGCCCCGACCAGCAGAGTACGAGGAACTACAACGCTGGGGCGCATCCGGCCGGACGGTCTCCATAAAGCTCACCGGCCAGCAATGGTCCGTGGTCGTCTCGGCGTTGGAGCGCTGGGCGAACGTCGACGACGAGCTGGAGGACGCCGAGGGCGCCGGGCGCTCCCGTTCCATTGCCGCGATGGTCGAGAACCAGCTCGCACAGCAAGGCACACAGCTCGAACGACCACCTGATCGGCAGTCGTAGGAGCGCGTACCAACGGGAGCAGACTTTTGAAGCGGGGCACCTCTTGTGGTCTCCGTCAACTGGCTAGTTCCGTGCATCGCCTAGTACCGGGTGACGGCCACTGCCCCCGACGAATGCCGCCGTCGGGCCCGTCCGGACGGCGGCAGATCAGTGCGTTTGGCGGCCCGCCTTATCTCCTTCGGCTTGGAGGGCTCCAAGGAGATCCCACCGGTTACCGGCGATGTCGAGAAAGACTGCGACACGGCCGTACGGTTCGGTGCGCGGCTCACGAACGAACGTGACGCCGGCCATGGTCATCCTTTGATATGCGGCGTCGAAGTCATCGACGCGAAGGAAGAACCCGACTCGACCGGCTGCCTGGTCACCAACCGCTGCGGTTTGGCGTTCTCCGTCTGCACGAGCAAGGAGGATGCCTGTCTGTGCGCCGGGAGGGCGGATGACCACCCAGCGCTTGGGGCGCCCGTCATTGGTGAGCGCCGGAGAGTCCTCAACAAGATCGAACCCGAGTATGCCGGTGAAGAACTCGATGGCCGGGTCGTACTCATCGACGATCACTGCAACCAGGTCGATCTGCATCCCGGCAGCGTACGCATGGGGAGCACCGTCCTCGTCGCCGCGCGCGATCTCGGCGGCAGATCAGTGAGCGGCTGAGTAGCGACTGCCGCCGCTTCCGTCACGGATACGGGCATCCGGTAGACAGTCTCGGTGACCGTTGCACGCTTGAACATGAGCTGGACCATCACGAGTTCCGCCTGGGCTCGGTTTACCTGGAGGGCAGACGACTTCGAACTGGGGATCAGTACGTCTTATCTCGACAAGAGCCTGGACCAGCTTCTGCGCGCAGCGCTGGACCTGCAACTCGGATCGAGCTCTGCGATCGCTGGCATCTACGGCATGCCCGACGGCCACATGTTCCTGTTCGGTGGAGCGGCCGAGGATGTCTTCCTGCAAATTCTCTACCTGCCTGACCTCCAGCAGGACGACCCGTGGACTGGTGTGACTCGCGTCTGGGGCGAGCGGATACCCGTGGCGGCGTTCGTACAGGCCACTCTCCGCATTGCCCAGGAAGTCCTCGAGGAACATCCTGGAGCGGGCTACGGCGGCTTGTGGGAAGGACGTCCCTTCCCGCTGAAGGAACTATCACTATTGAGGCAGAGCTTTCAATAGGTGGATCACACCAAATGTCGGACCGGCGTCGAGGGTTCCATTCTTAGGCCTCATCCCCTCCGCGAGTCGCTACAAAATGTCCAGCAGCGTTTCGATCCGTGTGGCCAGAACCAGATCCATGGTGCCTTCGACGCGGACGCTGACCACTGCACTCCCCGGTGGCTGCGCCAACAGGATCAGCAGCGGGGGCGTGCCTGCCAGCGGGTAGTCGAACCAGCCGTCGGCTGCCTCGTCATTTGTGCCTTCGAGCGCCCCGGTGAGTGCCGCCTCGTCCAGATCGTCATAGGCGTAGCCGATGTAGGTGCTGATCTGCCGCAGCAACCGCACGAGGTGTTCCTCGCCCACCCAGCCACCGACCTGCGCCAAGCCGTCGAGAACTCTCCTGTCCTGCGGCCGCGCCCAAGCCGACAGCAGTTGTTCCACCTGCGGGTCGTAGGAGTCGAGTCCGAACGCGCCGGCCAGTGCAGGGAGCACACTGGTGTCTGCCCAGCCATAGGGCAGAGTCACCCCGACGAATCGATCGGCGAGGTCGGCGCGGCCCCATGGCTGCCGCGAACCCAGATCGTGATGCCACGGAGCGATCCTGTCGGCAAGGCCAGGCCAGCGGCGCAGCAGTTCGGCGCGGAAGGACAGCACTCTCTGATCCGGCAGGAGGTCACCGCCCTTTTCATCCGCGAGCCGTTCAGCCAGCCGACGAGGATTGCTGGCCGCCCCGGACGGCCAGAAGTACAGGTCGTAACTCACACGTGGCAGCGTAGCGACCCACCTGCCGGCACCCGGTTCTGACAGTCCAAGACGCTGGCCCGCCGATCGCCACCCCGGGTGCGACGGTACGTCGCCCGCCGGTGCACACGCTCGGCGGCATGACAGTGCGTTTCAGGTGCGCAGGTACTTGTCTTCGATGACCACCTCGGGGGTCACCTGAATGCGAACACGTCCCACGGCATCGGACGTGCCGTACTCCATGACCACCGCCGTGATGGTTCCGTTCCTTTCGACCCGCAAGAGGATTGCCTGCTCGCGATACAGGTCGACAATCACACTACCGGCCCTCCGGTGACGGACACGCACGCTGTCATCCGTGACGTCCCACGTCATGTGAAGCTCCTCAGCCTCGCCCGTCGGGATTCGGAGCTCCCTCACGTACTCGTCGCCCGAGACCTCCTCTGTCTGGGGCACCACACCGAAGGCGTCGAGCCATGCCGCGTCGTCGGCGACTTCGAGTCCAGGCACCTTCGCACCATAGAGGCACACGCCGACAGAACGCTCGTTCATTGACACCTCGGCAGCCGCCAACAGCGCGACACCGCGCGGCGGAGCGACCGGATTGCGGCATGAGAGGGCCCCTGCCTGAGCGCCGCCGACCACGGCTCAGATTGGCCTCGGACCCCTACTCATGTCCAAGATACCCACGAGGTTTCCGAACGGATCCTCAAGCACCGAGCACCTGCCAATTGCTACGTCGAACGGCGGCTCCCGGATGACGCACCCGGCCGACCGGGCCACCGCCACGGCGTTGGACACGTCGTCCACCAGATAGTGCACACTCGGATCGCCGGGCAGGTCCATCGTGTGTAGCACGATCTCCGCGTCGGTCTCCGGCATGCCCATACCGACTGAAACTCCATCGCGCCATAGCGGCCGGAGTCCGAACACGCGCGTATAAAACTCCACGGCAGGCGTCAAACCTGGAACGCGTACCATGACGCAATCGATCTTCCGAAACATGCCAACATTATGCACGGATGACGTATTCGCCCGGTGCACTGTCATCGGCATGACAATGCGCCGGAACCGCGGCGCCCGAGCAGTGGGCCCGCACCGAAGTCGTAGCGATGCCGATCGCGACAGCCGACGCGGTCGCTGGTGGTCCGGTCGCGTGATGGCTGCTAACGTCCCGGTGAAGCAGTGCGGGCGGAGATAGCGACGCACGCAACCGGCATCGGCCCGTCGCTGGACGGCGACGGTCGCATCGTCAGGATCTGGATGCCGGCGTCGGCCAGCTCGATCCCGGCCTCCAGCTCGATCAACCGATGACCGGCCCGGGCCAGGACTGGGCGTACGTCCTCGATCGTCAACGGAAGGCTCGGCATCAGGTCGATCCCGTCCAGCAGCACGCCGTCCCGCATGGTGACGAAGATGCGTTCGGTCAGGAGGTCGGGTCCGTACCGGACCACCAGGCGGTCTTCGGAGAACGTGTCCTCCACCGGCTCTCGGGAGCCGGGCGCGTGCTCCCAGCACAGACCACCGTTCAACCGGCGCCGGACATCGTCGCGGTGCTGTCCCAGCGTGATCGGGCCGATGCCGGTTCCCGGGGTGACGACGTAGGACGAGGGCGCCGGCTTCGCGTCCGTGCCGGCCGGGAAGAAGACGATCTCGCCGTGCATCTCGTGGCCCGGTCCGACCGCCGTGACTGCTTCGATCTCGGCGTCCGGTTCCGGAGACGGCGTGTACAGGGCGATCGCGCCGTCGGCCAGAATCCAGCCGGAGTCGTCTGGAGTGACCTCGATGCCCGCGGCGCGCAGGTCGTTCAGCACCGTCGTGACCTCGCCGCTGAGCTGGACGCCGCGGAAGTGCACGCCTTCCGGGTCCGGGATCTCGATCAGGTGGAGGCCCTCGTCGTCGGAACAGGTCAGCATGAGCATGCCGGCTTCGTACTGATCCGCGAGCTCCGATGTGGGGCTGCGCCGGAACGCCCGGTGCGGTCCGAGCAGCGCCTGCAGCTCCGTACGCGGGGTTCCGAACCGCAGCGGGCCGACTCCGGAACCGGGCTCGACTTCCCATGATCGCTCTGACACGCCCTGGATCGTACGCAGTCGCCGGTCCCCTGCCCTCGCTAGCATGGGCCGTTGTCCGGGGCACGGAGGGAGCACGGCGGTGAGCATCGATATCGCAGTGTGGGTGCCGGACGACGACGCGTACGCCGGTCGGAATGTTGTCGAAGACCCACCGGGCACCAGTACCGGAGCGGGCGGTGAACGCTCGCGCTACGAGCTGTGGGGTTCCGCCGCCGCCCGGCACCTCGGCGCCTGGTTCCTGCCGCAACTCGCGGACATCACCGAAGAGAACCGCGGCAACCTTCAGATCGCGCCCGGCCAGATCGACGCCTTCGCACAGGAATGCGCCCTCCTGGCCGAGAACGTCGAGCAGCTGTCCACCGCAACCGGATACCGCCCGGAGCGCGTCCTGAACTACCTGACCACCATGCGGCAGGCCGCGGAACGCGCGAAGGCAATCAACGGCGGCGTCATCATCTGGTAACGGCATCACCGGGTAGGAACTGTCTCCGGTTCCGGTGTCACCTCGCGGCGGTTGGCCCCGCATGCTCGTGGCGGTAACCGTGATCGGAACGCCCAGGATGAAGGCCAGCGAAGCGGCGTGGGCACGTCCGGTACTTGCGGCCAGACCGTGTGGGCCCAGTGCAGAATCAGCTTCACGCCGATGAACGCCAGGATGATGGCCAGGCCGTGGTTGAGGTGCCGGAGCCGGCTCAGCGCGTTGTGCAGCACGAAGTAGAGCGCCCGCAGGCCGAGCAGGGCGAAGGCGTTGGTGGCGAAGACGATGTACGGGTCGTCGGTGACGCCGTCAACGGCGGGGACGGAATCGGCCGCGAAGACGATGTCGGTCATGCCCACCGCGACCACCACGAGCGCCATCGGGGTCGGTGCCCGGCGGCCCGCCTGCCGGACGATGTCGACTGCCTGCTCGTGGCCCGAGATCGCGTCGCGCATCACCTTGCCCGCGGTGAGCAGCAGGACTGCGCCGAACAGCAGGAACGCCCAGCTACCTGCGCTGATCACGGCCGCGCCCACGGCGATGAAGACCGCCCGCAGGACGAGGGCGCCGACGATTCCGAACAGCAGGACCCGTTGCGTCAGGGCCGTCGGCACCGCGAACGCGGCCAGCAGCAGCATGAGGACGAACGGCAGGGCCAGGTAGAACACGGTCCAGGCGACCGCCTCGCGCATCGGCACGTCGTGTGGCCGGCGAGTGATGACGAAGTCGACAGCAAAACAGCGCCAGCAGCACGGCGATGGTGACGCTCCACAGCACGGCGGAGCCGATGGATTCGAGTTCTGAACCGGGCGGACCGTGAAGAAGTCAGGAGGTGCCGTCATGTTCCGGGATTTCTTGCTCCTCGTCCTGCTGTTGATCTCGATCGTGATCCGTGCGTTGGGCCCTCACATCCGGCAACGGTCATCCGCACCCGCGCCGGCGCACATACTGAGCGTTTCATCCTGCGTAACGGTTCGCTTCGAACGTGACGACCGCCGAACCCGGCTGCGTCCTACCATGGGCGCGTGTGGGAGCAGCGCGCGTCGACCGTCCCGGAGATCCGCACGGTGTGGCGCGCGTTCGTCGACGAGGCGGCCGACTATGTCGATGAGGCGAGCGAGCACTGGGGCCTGTCCTTCATCCGGCGCCCGGACGGCTCGCTGGCGGCGGAGCTGGCCGGGCCGCGGGTCAGGGGCCTGCCGATCCGCTCGCGGACCGGCGAGTCCTACTGGGGTGTCGAGCTCGCGGCGCACGTGGTGATCCCGGGGATCGACAAGGCGCTGCTGCGCGGTGCGATCGCCGAGCTGCCGGTCGTCGACGGGCGGGTGGCCATTCAGGGGCGCTGGTATCCGGTCCCGACGTGGGAGGAGCTGGAGTCGTTCGTCCTGCGGCTTGTTGCCGACGGCGTCATGGTTGTCGACGCCGACATCCGGCGGGCGCTCAGCGGCGACGATCGTGGGCTGTCCCGCCGGAGCTGGCAGCGCCGGTTCCGGTCGGTCACGGGCCTGCGCCGCAAGGAGATCGAGCGACTCGACCGGTCCCGGCGCGCCTACCGGCTTCTCAGCGAAGGGGTACCGCCGTCCGAGGTCGCCGTCGCGGCGGGCTACGCGGATCAGGCGCACCTGACGCGGGAGCTGCGGTGCATCCGGGGCGAGACGCCGGCGCGCATCCTCGCGGCGGCGGCCGGGTAGGTCGGCGTTTTTCTTCAAGACCTCCGGGTCGGTGGCCGGTCAGGGTGGAGGCACCGGACGGATCAGCCGCCGGCAGAAAGGGCGACCCATGACCACCACTGCGACCCCGGCCGGGTTCTCCACCGCGAATCCGTTCTTCATGACCCGCGATGCGGACGGGCTGATCGTCTTCCTCCGGGAGACCTTCGGCGGTACGGAGCACCTCGACGCCCGTACCGTCGACGTCGACGGCCTGCTGCTCCACGCCGAGCTCGAGATCGGCGGAACGACGCTGATGTTCGCCGAGCGCAAGCCGGACTGGCCGTTCCTGCCGCAGCTGACCCAGATCTACGTCGACGACGTCGAGGAGGTTCTCGCGCGGGCCGTGCAGCGCGGGGCGCGGGTGGTCACCCGGCCGACCGACTTCTTCGGCACCACCCTCTCCCGGATGATCGATCCGTGGGGGAACCTGTGGTGGGTGTACCGGCACGGTGAGGCGCCGGAGCTGGACTGGGAGTCCGCCGACGGGGCGACCGACGCCGGCCCCGCCGAGTGGACCGATCCCGATCTCGCGTATATCCACCGGACGATTCTCGAGGCGATGCCCACGCTCGGCACGGAATCCTAGAGCTCCCGTATTCGCTGGCGGGCGGCCCGCAGGATGCGGTAAGCACGTCGCATGACGACATCGGAGCCGCCGCCGTCGACCGTGGTGCAGCCGGGCGGCGGGCGCGTGGGCGACCTCGGCGACATCGGCGTGCACTTCAAGCTGTGGGGCGAGGACACCGGCGGCGCGCTGGCGATCGTCGAGCACCCCTTCCCGGTCGGCGCGCTGGTGGCGCCGCACCTGCACACCCGGGAGGACGAGTACTCGATCGTCACCGAGGGTGAGATCGGCTTCCGCTCGGGCGACCGGGAGGCGGTGCTCGGGCCCGGCGGCTACATCGCCAAGCCGCGCGGCGAGCTGCACGCGATGTGGAACGCGGGCGCGGTCCCGGCCCGGATGATCGAGATCATCAGCCCGGCCGGCTTCGAGCACTTCTTCCGCGAGGTGGCGGAGATCATCGCGGCCGGGCCGGCGGCGGCCGGGCAGGGCGGCGACCTCGCGGAGCGGTACGGCCTGCAGTTCGGCGAGCCGGACTGGCTGCCGGAGATCGTCGAACGATTCGGGCTCACCACCTAGGGCAACTGCACCGCCGGCCCGGTGACGCCCATACCATGAGGGCATGGGGTGGAGGCGGTGGGACGTAGCCGTCGTGGCGGGGGTGATCGTCCTCAACGTCGTCACCGTGCTGACCACGACCACCGGTGATGACCGCCCGCTGATGCCGCTGGGTTGGGCGCTGCTGATCGCCTCCTCTGCCGCGCTGCTGGCACGACATCGGTTCCCGGTCGCTGTTCTGATCGTCACGGCCGCGACCACGCTGACCTACTATCCGCTCGGCTTCCCGGACGCTCCGATCGTTCTGAACCTGGTCATTGCCCTCTACACGGTGGCCCGTGTCCGGGGGGTGCTGCTGTCGGTCGTCACTGCGGGCCTGCTCGCGGTGGCCGCGTCCGCGGCAGCCGAGGAACCGTTCCAGGTCGCGATCGGCGTCGTACCGGTCCTGCTGCTGCCGGTCGTGCTGGGTGAGCTCGCCCGGATCCGGGCCCGGCAGACCGCCCAGGCCGAGGAGCGGGCGAGGCTCGCGGAGGTGAATCTGGAGAGCGAGGCGCTGCGGCGGGCCGCGGAGGAGCGCCTGCGGATCGCCCGGGAGCTGCACGACGTCCTGGCCCATCAGGTCTCGCTGATCAACGTGCAGGCCGGCGCCGCCCTGCACACCCGTGAGCCGGATTCGGCGTTCGAGGCGCTGCGGACGATCCGGACGGCCAGCGGGGACGCTCTGCGGGAGATCCGGTCCGTCCTGGGGATGCTCCGCGACCCGATGCAGCCGGATCTGGCGGCCTTGCCCGAGCTCTTCACTCACGCCGAGACTGCCGGCCTGACCTTGCGGGTCAAGGTCGACCTGCCGCCGCCGGCCTTACCGCCGGCGGTGCAGCTCACCGCGTACCGGATCGTGCAGGAGGCCCTGACCAACGTGGTGCGTCATTCCTCAGCGGCCGCCGCCGACATCGACCTGCACCGGACCGGAACTTCAGTGGAGGTCTCCGTCGAGGACAGCGGCGGCACAGTGCAAGGGATCCAGGACGGCAACGGGATCCGCGGTATGGCCGAGCGGGTGGCCGCCATCGGCGGCGAGTTCCGCGCCGAGCCGCGGCCCGGCGGCGGCTTCCGCGTGCACGCCCGGCTGCCCGTCGCGCTCGACGGTAACGGCACGCCATGATCTCCCTCGCGCTGGCCGACGACCAGGCCCTGGTACGCGCGGGCTTCCGCTCGATCGTCGCCGGGGAACCGGACATGACCGTCGTCGGTGAGGCGTCCGACGGTGAGCAGGCCGTCCGCCTGGCCCGGCAGTTCCTCCCGCAGGTGATGCTGATGGACATCCGCATGCCCGGCGTGGACGGCCTCGCCGCCACCAGGGAGATCTGCTCGGACGGGACCCTGGCCGGCGTCAAGGTGGTCATCCTGACCACGTTCGAGTCCGACGCCTACGTCTACGGCGCGATCCGGGCCGGTGCCAGCGGGTTCCTGCTCAAGGACATCGAACCGGTCGAGCTCATCCACGCCGTACGGGTGGTTGCCCGGGGTGACGCCCTGCTGGCGCCGTCGGTCACCCGGCGCCTGATCGCCGAGATGGCGGCCCGCCTGAAGGAGCCACCGGCGCCGGCACCGGAATCACTGACTCCGCGGGAGCTGGAGATTCTCGATCTGGTCGCCGCCGGCCGGTCCAACGAGGAGATCGCGACCGTCCTGGCGATCAGCTACGCGACCGTCAAGACCCACGTCAGCCGGATCCTCGCCAAACTCGCCGTGCGGGACCGCGCGCAACTGGTGGTCTGGGCCTACGAATCCGGGCGCGCCGTGCCCGGCTGGCTCCCCTGATACATCCCGGGATGTACGCCGGCCGGGCGGGATACCTCCCGGGACGCATTTCCCGATGGGGGAAACAACCGATTACGGACCACCCGGAAACGTGTCACGGTGGTATTCGTGAAACGCAGGAATCTTCTTTCTCTGGCCGCCCTGTCCGCCGCCGGCACGTTTCTCGGCGGCTGTTCCCGGGGCGGAGGCAACACCGGTCTCGCCTTCACCAACCGGCTGCGAATTCCTCCGCTCGCGACATCGCAGACCGGCGCCGACGGAGCAAAACGGTTTGCGTTGACCTTGCTGCCCGGCGGCCGTTCGGAATTCCTCCCCGGCCGCATCACCATGAACACGTGGGGCATCAACGGCCCCTATCTCGGGCCCACCGTCCGCGCCGCCCGCGGCGACAAGGTACGGATGACCGTCACCAATCGGCTGCCCGAAACCAGCACGCTGCACTGGCACGGCATGCGCCTGCCCGCCCGCATGGACGGCGGCCCGCACCAGATGATCGAGCCCGGGGCCACCTGGACCCCCGAGTGGACCATCGACCAGCCGGCCACGACGGCATGGTTCCACCCGCATCTGCACGAGCGGACGGCCCTGCACGTCTACCGCGGCCTGGCCGGCCTGTTCCTCATCGACGACCCCGCCGGCCCACGCCTGCCCAGCAGGTACGGCGTCGACGACATCCCGCTGATCGTCCAGGACAAGAACCTCGACGACGACGGCAGCCTGCCCACCGGCGGGGTGGACGAGGGCACTTTCGGCCTGCTGGGCAACACCATCCTCGTCAACGGCACCTATGACCCGTTCCTCGAGGTGACCACGGAACTCGTCCGCTTCCGGCTGCTCAACGCCTCGAACGCGCGCGTCTACCGGGTGGGATTCGCCGACAACCGCACCTTCGACGTGGTGGCCGGCGACGCGGGCCCGCTGCCGGGCCCGGCCCCGGTCGATCGCGTCAAGATCAGCCCGGGCGAGCGGATCGAGTTCGTCGCGCGCTTCACCGCCGGCGAAACCGTCGTCCTGAACAGCCGCGGCGAACCCGAGAAAGCCGCCAACGACATCGAAGAAGACGATTTCGACCTGCTGAAAGTCGTCGCCGCGGGCCGGCTCGCACCCTCGGACCCGCTCCCGGCCACGCTCGGCGGCACCGCGACCGTGGCCGCGCCGGCCGGCGCCCGGACCCGGCGGTTCGCGCTCTCCGGATCCGAGATCAACGACAAAGACATGGACATGACCCGGATCGACGAGGTCGTCCCGGCCGGCGCGCTGGAGATCTGGGAGATCGACAACACCACGTACGCCCACAATTTCCACATCCACGAAGTCGCATTCCGGATCCTCGACATCAACGGCGCACCACCGCCGGCCTATCAGGCAGGCCCGAAGGACACGGTTTTCCTGGCCAAGAAGGCCAAGGCCCGCCTCCTCGTACAGTTCGGCGAGTTCGTGGATCCAGCGGCGCCGTACATGTATCACTGCCACCTGCTCCGGCACGAGGACAAAGGAATGATGGGCCAGTTCGTGATCGTCGAGCCGGGCTCGGAGGATCGCATCCCGCGCACCATTCCCGGCGGCCACGCCCACAACTGAAACGGCAATCGCGGCTTGGGCCAGGATGCTCTGCGGCACGCCGGCCTGCACATCTCACACGCGCCCCGCACCGAATCGATGCTGGCTATTCTTCGTCGGATTGCGTGACCGGCGAGGACGGGGGGTGAGCATGCGGGAAGAATCTCTGCAGGTCGGGAAAGTCCGATGGCTTCTCGCCGACGATCGCTTGAAACAGCGGCGATCTCGCCATTTCTTCGGCGAGCAACGACCAATCTCCGCGCTCATCGTCAGGGAAGCGATCGCCCACTCGCAATGCATGGTCAACAGCCCCGGCCATCTGGTCGGCTACTATGAGCGCGCGATCAAGATCCTCACCCGCGAGGTCCAGCGGCTTCCGCCGAAGGACGTAAGGCCGGAGGTCCGGCCGCTGGAAGAGCATGGCGAGGCCGGCATCGTAGCGTTCATTTGCATGATGAAATGCTTCGTACCTGCTGTACAAATTCGCTATGTGCACCTGCTTCTGCAACCTTCTCGTCTGCAGAGATGCAAAGTAGAGTGCGAAAACGACGCCGACCAGACTGAGCGTTTGGAGGATGGTCCCGATCATCGTCATCCAACCTGTCGCGACTCGGATCGACTATAATATCGGCCGCTGTCAACAGACGAATCGTCACCGCGCAGCAATTGCTACTACGGTTCAGTGGACACACCTCCCGGCGGATCCGCGTCTGTGGCCACGGCGTCAGATCATGCGGATCCGGTGCCGGGCGGCTCGGACCTCAACGCTCGGCGGCCTCACCGCGATCCAGCGCCGCGAGGGCCCGTCTTACCACGGCACCCGTGCCAGTCCGGCAACGGCGATGGCCCGTGGGACCACGCCCATGACTGAAACGGTCGTTCGACTCAACTGTCGGCGACAGCTTCATAGCTGTAGCCGCTGGTGGGCGCAAGGGTGAGGAGTCGATCGAGGACTGGTTCAGTGTTGGTGCCCCACATCTTCGACACCACCCAGGTTCTGGTCCCGTCGTGCAGGGGCGTCTCGAGGAACCATCGTCCGAGCCGTTTACGGGAACCGGGATAGGCGGTCATGAAGGCGGCTGCGAGCGCGTCTCCGGTGAGTGTTCCGTCAACGGGCAGGAACCGGGACCGAGGAATGACGGTCGCCAGCTCCGTGGCCGGGACGCCCGCCTGGTGAAGGGCAGTGACCAGGGCAAGGACAGCCCGTCGCTTACGCAATGGTTCGGTCCGGCCGGCCGGGGTGGTGATCTCGTAAGGGGTCCAATCCCTCGTGTCAGAACTGACCGCGCGCGCCTGGGTCTGCCGGCGCCGCAGCTGCACGGTGAGCTCACGGGCTTCGGGCAGGGGGATGACCTGCTGGACATCGAGGAGCAGACGGTTGTCGACCCTGTACGGCGTGAGCCGCACACACCGCACGTCCAGGCCGTATACGTCGTTGAGCCACAAGACCGTCGTGGTGATCTCACGGTCGAAACCACCCGCGACCAGCATGACGCGCACCTCGCGGCTGAGCACCGTCTCTTCGCCGCCGGCATCCTCCAGGAATTCGGCGAGCCGCGCGCGAGCTTCCTCGACACCGTCGGGCTCGACCTTCGCCAGGTAGAGCTCGTAGTGCTCAACGAGGTCCTCGAAGGTCATGACCGAAACCATCGCCGCGTACCGCAGCGCCTGTAGTTCGAGGTGCCCACCATCGGTGGTGCGCTTCAGCTCGATGACCACGAGATGCCCGGTACGGTCGACGCCGAGCAGATCGATCCGGCGGCGTGCGTCGGCGAACGCCCCGAACTCCTCCGAGACCACCATGACGTCCTCAACGATCATGTCCAGCCGTGCTCGCAGAAGCCGCTGGAGATCAGCACGCTCGAGCACCTGCTCGGCGGCGAACGTCGTCGACGGAACCGGAACCAACTCATCAGTGGTCATCTCGAACAGCGGCATCCGTACATCCTGGCGACCTCCCGCTTCCATGGGAAGCACAGAGCGACCCGTTCAGCACCCACTACGACGGAGCCGCGCGAAAACAGTGCTCACACCGCGGCAGAAGAGTGCGCTTGGGGCAGCAGGCTGTCGGCGCCTCTTCGCTTCAGGAAAGAGATGCCGAATCGCCGGACTGAATGGTGAACGTCGGGTCCGATTGCCGCCAGACGGGTGCGCGCGGGACGACGACAGTGGGGACATGACAAGCGATCTTGACGGCAGAGTGGCATTGGTGATCGGCGGGAGCCGGGGTATCGGCGCCGGCGTGGCGGCGCGGTTGGCCCAGGACGGCGCTGATGTGGTGCTGACCTTTCAGAACCGCGACGATCAGGCCGCGGTCGTGGTGAAGCAGATCGAGGGTTTCGGCCGTCGCGGTCTGGCGCTGCGGGTGGACAGTGCAGACCCGGAGGCGGTGACCACCGCGGTCGACCGTGCGGTGGACCGGTTCGGACGGCTGGACATCCTGGTCAACAACGCGGCGGTGTTCTTCGTCGGGCCGGTGGAGGAGCTCGGGCGGGAGGAGTTCGATCGCATGATCGCGGTCAACGTGCGGGCGCCGTTCCTCGCGTCGAAGGCCGCGGCCGGGCACATGGGGGACGGCGGTCGGATCATCACCATCGGCAGCAACATGGTGGAACGTACGGTGTTCCCGGGCTTCTCGCTGTACTCGATGAGCAAGACCGCTCTGGTCGGACTGACCAAGGGTCTCAGCCGGGACCTCGGCCCGCGCGGTATCACCGTCAATCTGGTCAACCCCGGCCCGATCGACACCGACATGAACCCGGCTGACGGCCCGGCCGCCGCCACGATCAGCGGCTTCACCGCGTTGGGCCGTTATGGAACGCCGGCCGAGATCGCCACCGCAGTCGCCTACCTCGCCGGTGACGGTGCCCGGTACGTCACCGGCGCGGTGATCAACGTCGACGGAGGGTTCTCTGTCTGACGGTCAGGCTTGGAGCGGACGGTCGCGGCCACTCCGGCCGTGACCGTCCCGCCACGCCCGCCTCAGCGCACCAGTTGCGGGAACGCCGAGCGCAGATCGGCGAAGAACTGCCGGTACCCGTCCTCGCCGTGCGCACTCCCGGCCGCCCACAACGCGTTCATCGCAGCCGACGGCCCGCCGGGCGGCCTCGCGCAGCGGTCGTCGGGCAGCCGATCGCCCCACCGCAGCCGGTCCTCCGCACGCCGGGATTCCGTTCTCCTGAGCGCCTTCGCCTCGGCCTTGCGACGCTTGCGCTCGGCCCGATCAGCGCCGGTGCCGGGTTGGCCCGGTGCCAGTAGGCGGCGATCTCGCACCCGGTAGTCGCCGGGCGGCAGCTCGACCGGGTACGCGTCACTCATCAGGCCGCCCAGCCACAGCTGCTTCGCCCGGTGCCGGAACGAGACCTCCCCGGCCTCCTCCGTTGAGCTGCAGGATTGCCGCCGACATTCGGACCTCCGTGGAGCAGTGTGGAGCCCGACTATCCGCCTACGGGGCGACGCTGCCGGTCAGGGCACGGCCGTAGCCTTCGACGGCCAGGTACGGGTTGAGCTGCGGGTGGCGGCTCGCGACCGACACGTCCAGCCAGAACCGGCGCAGCGCGTTGCTCGTCCGGAAACCGCTCGCGCCGTGCAGGTCGAGCATGCGTTCGAGTGCGGCCCGGCAGTCGGCGCCCGCGTCGGCGCGGTCCTGTTGCATGCGGCTGCTCTGCTCGTCGGTGATCGTGTTGTCCGCGTCGACGGCGGCGGCCAGCGCCAGCATGGTCCGTTCCGCTCTCCGGGTCAGCATGGCCGCCTCGGCCAGCCAGTGCCGCGCCCCGGGCGAGTCGCCCATCCGGGCGTACGAGGTGAAGAACGGCTTGCGGTCCGAGGCGAACATCGCCCGGACCACGTCGAGGGCACCGAAGGTCGCGCCCACGACCGGCGCGAGCACGCCGAGGCCCCAGAGCTGCAACGTCCTGGCGTCGGGCGGGTAGTGCAGCCGCGGGCCCGACATCACCCGCCGCGAGGGGATCAGCACGTTGTCGGCGACAACCGTGTGGCTTCCGGTCCCCCGCATGCCCGCCACATCCCAGGTGCGGTCGATGGTCAGGTCGGCCATGGGGACCACAGTGATGGCGAACGCGCCGTCGACCATGGCACCGAGGCTGGCCCAGCTGGCGTCCTCGCACCCGGACATGTACTCCCACCGACCGGTCAGCCGGACCCCGTCCGGGCCGGTCGTGCCTCGTCCGGCCGGCACGCCGGCTCCGCAGAAGAGCGCGTCCGGGTCGGCGAACACCTCCGCGAGAGTGTCGTCGGCGAAGTCACCGAAAGCCAGCATCTGCTTGCTGGTCATGCAGGTGCTGGCGACCCAGCCGGTGGACGTACAGCCTCGGGCGATGTCGGAGAGCAGGCGCACGATGGTGGTGGCGTCCTTGCCGGAGCCGCCGTAGGCGAGTGGTGTGCCCAGTCGGAACGCGCCCGCGGTCCGGACGGTTGCCAAGCCGGCCGCGGTGGGCCGCTTGCGCTGCTCGGTCGCTGCCGCGTTCTCCCGGAGAATGTCGATCACTCTGAAACCGTGCCAGCGACCAGTGGTGACGACCATAATCGTGTGGCCCTGCTTCATAACGCTGTGGCCCATTCGCCCGGATACGATCGCCCCGTGGACTCCATCAGCGAGGTGATCGGTGCCATCCATGCCGGGCGGCCGAGCGCGTCGCGGGTGCACATGTACGGCGCGTGGGGCATGCGCCTCCCCCGCATCCAGGGCATCGGCTTCCACGTGGTGCTGCACGGGGCCGGCTGGCTCGTGCCCGAGTCGGGCCGCCCGGTCCCCCTCCGGGCCGGCGACGTGGCGCTGGTGCCGTACGGGAAATCGCACGGCCTCAGCCACACCGACGAGGATGGGATCCACCGGCTCGCCCCGCTGGAACTGCCGACAGCGCGCCACGGGACCATGCCGGCGGATTTCGAGGTCATCCTGGGCTGCTACCGGCTGGACCACGGTCAGCTGCATCGCTTCCTGCGGGACCTGCCGCCGGTCATCGTCGCGCCGCTGGACCCGGAGCGGCATGTGCAGCGGCGAGCGCTGATCGACCTGCTCACGGCGGAGGTCTCGCAGGAGCTCCCCGGCACCGGGGTGACCAGGCCGGCGCTGGTTGATCTGGTCCTGGTCGACGCGCTCCGGCACGTCGCGGACCGGAGCGGGCCGGACGGGGGCGACACGGTCGCAGACCGAGGCATCGCCGCCGCGCTCAGGGAGATACACGCCGTACCCCAGCAGCAGTGGACCGTCCAGCGGCTGGGCGAGATCGCCGGCATGTCACGCAGCGTCTTCAAGCGGAGGTTCACCGCTCAGGTCGGCCGGCCCCCGATGACCTACCTGATCGACTGGCGGCTCAACCGCGGTGCGCGCCTGCTGCGCGAGACGAAGGCTCCGCTGGCGACGATCGCCCGCCAGGTGGGTTACTCCAGCGAGTACGCCTTCGCCAACGCCTTCCGCCGCAAGTTCGGCGTCGCACCAGGCCGGTTCCGCGCCCAGGTGACTGCGTAGGGATCACGCCGGCTCCACCGGCTCATCTGCTTGCCGGAGAAGGTTGTAGACGTGCATCGGAACGCGGAATTGCGTGTTCTCGTACGGTGCACGACTCCCGACCGCGGTGCCGGGGACGGCGGTGAGCGCGGCAAGGTGGTCGAGCTGGGCGGCGAGCGCCTCCGTGATCGGGTCGCCGGGCCCCCGGCATGGCGCCGCAGAGATCCCAGGGCAGGACGCGGCTCGGGGAGGGGTCGCGGATCGGCGGACAGGATGCGGTCGAGAATCTGGTACGTCGCGCCGGCTAGCTCACGAGGTCGGGGAACGTTCCGAAGGGTCCTACCGGGCCGCTGGACATCGTCAGCGGGATGACCCCGGACGGGATGCTCGGGAACGGCGGCCGGGATGGTGGCGCCGCGGTCATGCCCAGGGTGATGTGCGGGCGGTAGTTCCGGTCCACCTGGCCCAGCGGCGTGTGCCCGAGACCCAGGAACTTCTGGTGCAGCGCATCCAGTTCCGGACTCCGGACCATCTCCAGCCCGAAGTAGTAGCCGCCGGTCGGGACGTAGTAGTCGCCGGGCGGGACCACCGCGTACAGCAGGCCGATGATGAGCGCCTCGAAGGTGCGGCCCCGGTGGGGTGCCGTTGCCGCGACGATGCCCGCTGTCCGGTCCTCGGCACAGTCCATGTGCAGGACCGATACGTGCGGGGGTGCTTTCTCGCCGAGCAGCATGAGCGGCTCGTGACCGTCCCCGATCGCATGGGACAGCTCGATCAGCGACCGGGACGTCATCGCGTCCGGCCGTAGCACCACTCCGTAGGCCACGAGGGTCACTTCCTTTTCCGGGTGGGCTATCCAAGCGGGGGGCCCGGACGAAATGATGCCACGATGTCCATCGTCGAGGTTCAGGGTCTGCGCAAGACCTACGGTGCCGTGACCGCGGTCGACGACGTCAGCTTCACCGTGGCCGAGGGTGAGGTCTTCGGCATCCTCGGGCCGAACGGGGCCGGGAAGACCACCGCGGTGGAGTGCGTGGAAGGTCTGCGGACCGCTGACGCCGGCACGATCCGGGTGGCCGGGCTCGACCCGGTCCGCCAGCACGACGAGGTGACCCGGATCCTCGGGGTGCAGCTGCAGGAGAGCGAGCTGCAGGCCAAGCTGACCGTACGGGAGACGCTGGAGATGTACAGCGCCTTCTACGCCCGGCCGGCCGACTGGCGGCCGCTCGTCGCCCGGCTGGGCCTGGCGGAGCAGCTGGGCCGGCGGTTCGGCAAGCTTTCCGGCGGCCAGAAGCAGCGGCTGTTCATCGCGCTCAGCCTGCTGGGCAACCCCCGGATCGCCGTGTTCGACGAGCTGACCGCCGCGCTCGACCCCCGCGCGCGCCGCGAGACCTGGCAGCTGGTCCGCGACATCAACTCCTCGGGGGTGACCATTCTGCTGGTCACGCACTTCATGGAGGAGGCCCAGTACCTGTGCGACCGGGTCGCGGTCTTCGACCGGGGCCGGGTCGTGGCCCTCGGCACCCCGGACGCGCTGATCAGCGGCTCGGACAGCTCAGTGGTGATCTCCTTCCGGCCGTCGGAGCCGCTGCCGGCCGCCGCGCTGGAGTCGCTGCCGGGTGCGGTGTCGGTCGCCTACGAGGGGGCGAAGGTCATCGTCAGGGGCAACGACGAGACGGTCGACGCCGTGCTGGCCATGATCGGCCGGGAGCGCGTCACGGCGCGGGGGCTGCGCATCGTGGACGCCACCCTGGACGACGCGTTCCTGAGCATCACCGCCAAGACCGAGGCCGCGCAGGAGGGATCCTGACATGTCCGCGTCCACCGCTGTGCTGAAGGCCGAGAGCAGGCTGTTCGCCCGGGAGCCGGGCTCGCTGTTCTGGGTGCTCGCCTTCCCCTCGCTGCTGCTGCTCGCGATCGGCCTGATCCCGGCGTACCGGCAGGCCGATCCGAGCCTGGGCGGTAACCGGGTCATCGACGTCTACGTGCCGAGCGTCGTGCTCGTCGCCCTCATCACGGCGAGCGTGCTGTCCATGCCGGGCGCCCTGACCACCTACCGGGAGCGGGGCATCCTGCGCCGGATGCGGACGACCCCGGCCCGGCCGGCCCACCTGCTGATCGCCCAGCTGGTCCTGCACGCGGTGGCCGCGATGCTGGGCGCGGTGCTCGCCATCGTCGCCGGGCGCGTCGTCTGGGCCGTCGCGCTGCCGGAGCAGCTCCTCGCGTACGGGATCACCCTGCTGCTCGCCACGCTGGCCGGGCTGGCGACGGGCGCGGTGATCACGGCGCTGGCCCGGACCGCGAAGGCCGCCCAGGCGATCGGCCTGGCGGTGTTCTTCCCCTCGATGTTCGCGGCCGGCATCTACGTGCCGATCCAGGTGCTGCCGGACACGGTACGGCGGATCATCGAACTGCTCCCCTTCGGCGCGGCTGCCCAGGCTCTCAACCAGGCCGCGAGCGGCAGCTGGCCGGCGTGGACCCACCTGGCCGTGCTCGCCCTGTGGACAGTCGTCCTGATGGGCGTCGCGGCCCGCTGGTTCCGCTGGGAGTGACCGAGCGGGTGCGTTATCCGGTGGGAGCGGGTGACGCCGCCTTGTCCGGCTCGGCGGCGTCTGGTTCCGCGGTCACCTGGTCCGCCGAGCGTGGGATCAGGCCGGCCAGCACCACCATGACCACGGACACCAGCAGCATGGCGAGGAAGATGCGGTGGACGGCTTCGGTGAGCCGGGCCGGGTCGACCGCACCGGTGCCGACCACCGCGTTGGCCATCGCGCCGAAGACCGCGACGCCCAGGGCGCTGCCCAGCGAGCGGAGGAAGATGTTGTTCGCGGTCACCACACCGCGTTCGGTCCAGCCGACGCTGGACTGCGCGGCGATCAGCGTGGGCGCCGCGGTCAGGCCCATGCCCAGGCCGATGACCAGGCAGTAGGCGCCGACCTCGTAGACCGAGGACCGCTGGTCCAGCCGCAGCAACAACGCGACCCCGCCCACCACCAGCGCCGAGCCGATCAGGGCGCAGCCGCGGAAGCCGACGCGCAGGTACACCCGGCCGGCCTGGCTGGCGGAGATCGGCCAGCCGATGGTGAGCGCACCCAGGGCCAGACCGGCCACCAACGGGCCGGTGCCGAGCGCTTCCTGGGCGTACACGGGAATGTAGGAACTGAGGCCGAGCAGGATCGCCCCGACGCCGACCGCCAGGAAGCCGCTGCTGAGCAGGAGCCGGCGGCGGAAGATCCACAGCGGCAGCACCGGGTCGGGCGCGGAGCGCTCGACGAAGCCGAACGCGACCAGCAGGATCACACCGATGCCGAGGACGGCGATGCCTGTCGGTGAGGTCCACGCCCAGGCCTGCCCGCCCTCCAGCACACCCAGGATCACCAGGGTGAGACCAGCCGCGAGCAGGGCTGCGCCGCGATAGTCGACGGCCGGGCGCTGCCGCTCGACGCGCTCGTGGAAACGGCGCAGGATCATGACGCCGGCCAGCAGGCAGATGGGGATGTTGACGAAGAAGATCCAGCGCCACGAGGCCCACTCGGAGAACACCCCGCCGAGCGTGGGCCCGACCACCGATGCGACGCCCCAGACGCTGGCCACGTACCCCTGGACCTTGGCCCGCTCGCGCACCGAGTAGAGGTCACCGATGATGGTGATGGTGGTCGGCATGATCGCCCCGGCGCCGAGACCCTGCAGCACCCGGAAGATGATCAGCGGCGCGATGCTCCAGGCCACTCCGCACAGGATCGAGCTGATCAGGAACAGCCCGATCCCCCACAGGATCACCGGCTTGCGCCCGAACAGGTCGTTGAGCTTGCCGTAGATCGGCACCGACACGGCCTGGGCCAGCAGATAGACGGAGAAGAGCCAGGGGAACTCGGTGAAGCCGCCGATGTCGCCGACGATCGAGGGCACCGCGGTGGCGATGATCGTCGAGTCGATGGCGATGAGGCCGGTGGAGAGCATCATGGCGAGCAGGACCGGGCCGCGTTCGGAACGCAGCCCCACATTGTTCTCCGTCACCAGGAACACCTACCCCACGCGGGCCGGTTCAGGCCTGTTCCCGGCTGCACCACCAGCTCGTACGCCCGCCGACCGCGCCCTTGACCATGGGCGCACCGTCGCGGGGACAGCGGCCTCCCGGAATCCGGAACGGGATGATGCCCAGCGTGTGCACCCCGCCGTCCCTGATCGCGGAGCGCACCGCCCGTCGCGTGGCCCGCAGCAGGCGATCGACGTCGTCGGTGGTGAGCCGGTCGACCCGGCGCCCTGGGTTGACGCGCGCCGACCACAGGATCTGATCGGCCAGCAGGTTCCCGATCCCGGCGATCGCCTCCTGGTCGAGCAGGCGCGCCTTGACCGGCGCCGTGCCGGACGCCAGCGCCGCCCGGAACTCGGCGGGGGTCATCGTGGCCGCGTCCGGGCCCAGCGAGGCGATCGGTGGATCCAGGCGTACGCGGCCGAGCCGGCGGGGGTCGACCAGCACCAGGCGGCCGCCGTCGGCGAACGTCAGCGAGAAGCGGGACCACCGGTGGTCGCCGGGCCGGCGGCGGCCTTCCCAGTAGTCGCCGCCGTCGATCTCGGTGCCGTCCGGGTCGGCGATCACGATCTTGCCGGACATGCCCAGGTGGATGCCCAGCGCATGACCTCTCCCCGATCGGCGGACGCGGAAGCCGCCCGGGCTCAATCGCCCGGGCGGCTCCCTTTGTACGGCAACTACCCTCAGGCCGCCGCGACCATGCCGGCGGACACGGGCTCCAGCGCCGAATCGAGGATCTCCCGGACATCGGAGACGATGTGTACGGTCAGCGCCTTCAGCACGTCGGCGGGCACCTCGTCGAGGTCGGGCTCGTTGCGCTGGGGCAGGTACACCTCGGTCAGGCCGGCCCGCTGGGCGGCGAGCAGCTTCTGCTTCACGCCGCCGATGGGCAGGACCCGGCCGGTCAGCGACACCTCGCCGGTCATGCCGACCTCGGCGCGCACGTTGCGGCCGAGCAGCAGCGAGACCAGCGCGGTGGTCATGGTGACACCGGCCGACGGCCCGTCCTTGGGCACCGCGCCCGCGGGGACGTGCAGGTGGATCGGGTGGTCGAGCTGCTCCGGGGAGATACCGAACTCCTCAGCGTGGGCCCGCACGTAGGACAGGGCGATCTGCGCCGACTCCTTCATCACGTCGCCGAGCTGGCCGGTGACCGACAGCCCGCCCTTGTCGCCGGGCAGCAGCGAGGCCTCGATGTAGAGCACGTCGCCCCCCATTCCGGTCACGGCCAGGCCGGTGGCCACGCCGGGGACGGCGGTCCGCTCGGACGACTCCGGCAGGAACCGTGGCCGCCCGATCAGGTTCTTCAGGTCGGCCGGCCCGATGGTGACGGGCAGCTCTTTGAGGGCAGCCTTGCGGAAGGTCTTGGCCAGCAGACGCTCGAACGACCGTACGCCCGCCTCCCGGGTGTAGTTCGCGGCGATCTCGCGCAGGGCGTCCTCGGTGACCGTCACCTCGCCCGGCGACAGCGCGGCCCGCTCCAGCTGCCGGGGCACCAGGAAGTCGCGGGCGATGGCGACCTTGTCGCTCTCGGTGTAGCCGTCGATCGAGATGAGCTCCATCCGGTCGAACAGCGCCTGCGGGATCGTCTCCAGCACGTTCGCGGTCGCGATGAACAGCACGTCGGACAGGTCCAGGTCGAGGTCCAGGTAGTGGTCGCGGAAGGTGTGGTTCTGCGCCGGGTCCAGCACCTCCAGCAGTGCCGCGGCGGGGTCACCGCGGTAGTCGCTGCCGACCTTGTCGACCTCGTCGAGCAGCACGACCGGGTTCATCGAGCCGGCTTCCCGGACGGCCCGCACGATGCGCCCGGGCAGCGCCCCGACGTACGTGCGGCGGTGGCCGCGGATCTCCGCCTCGTCGCGGACGCCGCCGAGGGCGACCCGGACGAACTTGCGGCCGAGCGTCCGCGCGACCGACTCGCCCAGCGAGGTCTTGCCGACCCCGGGCGGCCCGGCCAGCAGGATCACCGCGCCGGACCCGCGGCCGCCGACGACCGCCAGGCCCCGGGACTCGCGGCGGGCGCGGACGCCGAGGTACTCCACGATGCGTTCCTTGACCTCGTCCAGCCCGTGGTGATCGGCGTCGAGGACCGCCCGGGCCGCGTCGAGGTCCACGGCGTCCTCGGTCCGCACGTTCCAGGGCAGCTCCAGGACCGTGTCGAGCCAGGTCCGGATCCACCCCGCCTCCGGGTTCTGCTCGCCGCCGCGCTCCAGCTTGCCGACCTCGCGCAGCGCCGCCTCGCGGACGTTCTCGGGCAGCTCGGCCGACTCGACCCGGGCGCGGTAGTCGTCGCTGCCGTCGGCCTCGCCCTCGCCGAGCTCCTTGCGGATGGCCTTGAGCTGCTCGCGCAGCAGGTACTCCCGGTTACGCTTCTCGACCGACTCCCGGACGTCGCTGTCGATCTTGTCGCTGACCTCCGACTCGGCCAGGAAGTCACGGGTCCACTCGATCAGCAGCCGCAGCCGGGCCTCCACGTCGGGAGTCTCCAGCAGCTGGCGCTTGCGGTCGTTGGACAGGTACGGCGCCCAGCCGGCGGTGTCCGCCAGGTCGCCGGGGTCGTCGATGGCACTGACGGAATCGATGACCTGCCACGCCTCGCGGCGCTGCAACACCGAGACCACCAGCTGCTTGTACTCGGTGGCGAGCTCGCGGGCGTGGTCGGTGGCCGCGCCGGCCGGGACCGGGTCGACCTCGACCCACAGGGCGGCACCGGGCCCGGTCACCCCGCCGCCGATGCTGGCGCGGGCGCCCGTCCGCAGCACGGCGGCCGGCGACCCGCCGCGGGACTTGCCGACCTGCTGAAGGGTCGCGATCACGCCGTGGGTCGCGTAGCGGTCCTCGAGCCGCGGTGCGATGAGCAGTTCGGAGCCGGCCGAGGTGCGGGCCGCGTCGACGGCGGCCTGGGCTGCCTCATCCAGCTCGATCGGCACAACCATGCCGGGGAGCAGGACGATGTCGTCGAGGAAGAGGACGGGGAGTCGCTTGCTGGTCACTCGGTACCTCCGAGAAGTTGAGTATGTTGCGCTCAACCTCGGAGCCGTTCCCGATCTTCCGGTGTTCACTGCGAGCGAAAATGACCCGCACTAGATTCATCCCATAATCCCATGTTTCACTGTGCCCGTGTCCACGACCACACTCGCCCCGGCCCGGCTGGCCCGCGGCATCCTGCTCGCCGTCGCCCTGACCGCCCTCAACCTGCGCACGGCGGTGACCGGCTTCAGCGTGCTGACCGGGGACGCCGCCGAGGACCTGCACTTCGGGCCGCTGGTCGCCGGGGCCATCGGCACGATCGTGACCGCCTGTTTCGCGATCGCCGCGTTCGCCGCCCCGCCACTGGCCCGCCGGCTCGGCCTGGAACGCACTGCCGCGCTCGCGGTGACCGCCACCACCGCGGGCATCCTGCTGCGCGCCGTCGCGTGGTCTCCGACCGTCATGATCGTCGCCACCGTCGTCGCGTTCGCCGGCGTCGGCGCGTCCAACGTCATCCTGATCCCGATCGTGAAGCAGCACTTCCCGCAGCGGCTGCACGCGGTCAGCACCATGTACATGGTCCTGCTCCAGGTCGGTCAGCTGGCGGCGCCGCTGCTCGCGCTGCCGCTGGCCCACGCCTACGGCTGGCGTACGGCCGCAGGAGCATGGGCCGTGGTCACCGCCGCGGCGGCGGTGCTGTGGTTCGTCGCGGTTCCCCGATCGGGCTCCCGGTCCGCCGAGCCGGCCCCGGCCCCGGTGGCGTCGCGGGTCTCCTGGCGTACCCCGCTCGTCCTGGGCCTGATCGGCCTGATGGCGATGACCACTCTGCACGTCTACACGCTGGTGACCTGGTTCCCGGCCATGCTCGAGGACGCCGGGCTCAGCTCGACCGCGAGCGCGCTGCTGCTGTCCTGGTTCGCCGGGCTCGGGCTGATCGCCGCCTTCGTGGTGCCGCCACTGACCAAACGCCTGCGCAACAGCTACCCGATCGTCGTGGTGTGCGTCGCGCTGATGGGTCTCGGCTACGGGGGCATGCTGGTGGCCCCGGCGGCCGGCGCCTTCGTCTGGGCGACCGCCTTCGGCCTGGGCGTGAGCACGTTCCCGCTCTGCCTGACTCTGATCGGCGCCCGCGCGGCCGATCCGCAGAGCGCCTCCCGGCTGTCCGGCCTGGTCCAGGGCGTCGGCTACGGCATCGGCTGCGTCGGCCCGCTCACCCTCGGCGCGATCAACCAGCTCACCGACGGCTGGAACGCGACGTACGTGCTGCTGGCCGCCACCCTGCTGATCACCCTCGGCGCCGGCTGGGCCGCATGCCGGCCGGTCCCCGCGCCCGCCGATTAGGCTGCACTCCGTGCCCCGCCCCCACTTTGATCGCTCCGCCCTCAGCACCCGCGTGACCGACCTGTTCCGGTCCCAGGTCACCGACGGCACCTGGCCGCTGGGCAGCAAGATCCCCACGGAATCCGAACTGGTCGCATGGAGCGGCGCCGGGCGCAACACCGTCCGCGAGGCGATCGGCTCGCTGGTGCAGGCCGGCATCCTGCGGCGGGAGCAGGGCCGCGGGACGTTCGTGGTGTCGACGTCCGACCTGCGCTCGTCGGTGTCCCGCCGGGTCGCGGCCACCTCCCGCCGGGACAGCCTGGAGCTGCGGCTGGCGCTCGACGCGGCGGCCGCCCGGATCGCCGCGGTCCGCCGCACCGAAGCCGACACCGAGCGCCTGGCCGCGCTCCTGCACGAGCGCGAACACGCCTGGGCCGGCGGGGATGCACACGAGCGGGTGCGCGCCGACTCGGCGCTGCACCGGGCGGTGGTCGGCGCCACTCACAACCTGCTGATGCAGGACGTCTACGACGGACTGCTGGGTGTGTTCGAGGAGGTGCAGCTGCACGACGTAGCCGGCGAGACGGACGCCTTGGCGCAGCTGCACGCCGATCTGGTCGAAGCGATCGTCGACGGTGACCCCGACCGCGCCGCGGCCACCATGTCGACATTGCTCCAGCCGATGATCAACGGCGCCGAACCGGCCACACCGTCCTGACGGCGAGCGGGCACAATGGCCGGGTGACCCGACGGGCGTGGCGGCTGCTGACCTGGATCGCGGTGCCGGTGGTGGCGCTGAGCCTGACCGCCGTGGCGGCCGCGGCCTGGTGGCGGTGGGACACGGCCCGGCAGCCCGATGTGAGCGACGCCGTACCGGCCATGCGGCGAGCGGTGGCTGACGCTGTCGTCGCCGCCGGTGCCGAGGCGGCCGTTGCGGTCAGCGGGGTGGTCCGGTCGTCGCGCTGCCGTATCAACGCCGCCCGGGCCGGTGCCGTGTTCACCGCGCGGGCCGACCTCTACACCGACCCCGGCGGCGAGGAAGCCCTGATCACCGGCATCGCCGGGCAGCTGTCGGGCACCTATGCGGTGAGCCGCGGCGCGGCGCGCTCCGGCGCCCGGCCCATCGAGGCCACCACCGACCGGGGCGTACGGCTGACTGTCCGCAGAATCAGCCCGGGCTGGGTGACCGTGTCGGCCCGCACCGGGTGCAGCCTCGGTACGGCCCCCGGCCGGCCGAGCCCACCACCGGGCAGTTCCGGCGCCGCTGCCATCACCGCGGCGTTCGCGGCCGTGGGCACCCGGCCGGCGTCGTTCGTGTCGCACCAGCTCGACTGCCCCGGCGGAGCCCTGACCACGACCGCCGCCGTCAGCGAACCGGCCGACAGCGCCCGGCTGGCCGAGCGGCTCAGCGCCACCGTGCCGGCCGGGGCACGCGTCTTCGCCTCCGGGACGTCGAACCTGGTCGCCTACCGCCAGGGTGCCGTATCGATGATCGTGGCGGCTTCCGACGACGGCACCACCATCACCGGCCAGCACACCACAGCATGCCGATGATCTAGTCGGGAGGGTCCGGGATGCGCTCGATCAGGTCGTTGACCACGACCAGGTCCAGGAAGGCCTGCACCCGGACCGCCCGCCGGCCGCGCATGGTGAAGACCCAGTTGTAGGTGTTCAGGTACGGGCGGCCGTCCAGCGCCGTCGCGGTGCCGTCCCACACGGCCACCACCGTGTCGCCCTCGGCGTAGAGCGCGCGGACCTGCGGGTAGATCGGCGTACTGAGCCGGCTGAGGATGGGCGCCGACCCCCGAGCAAGGAACTGCGCCCGGTTCGGGTAGGTCCGCGGGGGCACCGACGCCACCGTCCAGATCGCGTCCTCGTGCAGGATGTCGAGGTAGAAGTCGTTGGCCTGATTGAGGGTGCCGTGCTCGGCCGCGGCGCGGAAAGCCTCCGCCACCCGGCGCTTGTTGCGGCTCTCCCGTCCCCCGCTGCCGGCATGCGCGGGGCCGGCGCTCAGACCGAGCAGTCCCAGGGTCGCCGCGGCAGAGCCCCCGAGCAGCGCACGACGCCCCCAGTGGCCGTGCAGGTCATCGGTTTCCATGGTCATCCTCCTTCAGAGAGGTGTCGTCCCGCGCTCCGGGAAGGGTCGTCAGCAGCAGGTCGGCCTCGTCGGCCGGGATCCGCCGGGAGGAGGTGTGGTCGCCGACGATCTTCCAGTCGTCGCCGAGCCGTTGCCAGATCAGGGTGTTGTGGGTGCGGATGTCCACGACCGAGCCTTCCGCGACGGTCAGGCGGGCGATGAACACCAGCCGCGAGACGGCCAGGTCCCCGGACCGTACGATCTCCGGGCGGTCCTCGAGCCGGTGCACCGCCGAGCGCAGGCTGTTGAATGTCGGCTCCCAGATCTCCTGGTAGGCGCGGGCGCTGCGGACGGTCCGGTGCTCCGGATCCATGTCGTCGTAGAGCCGGAGCGTGTCGAGGTCCCAGTCGTAGTGCGAGCCCTGGATCGCACGGAAGTCCCAGTGCCCGGGATCCGGCTCCTTGTCCCAGCCCCAGAGCCACCGGAGGTGCCGGGCCCGGACGGCGGCGATGTCGTCGGCTGCCGGAACTGAATCCTCGCTCATGACCGGCCTGCGATCGCCCGGCGGTGGGCCTCGCTGCCCTCTCGATAGAAGGTGTAGCCGCCGTGGTCCAGGACGTCGCCGTCGAACGTGCCGTCCGCGGTGAAGCCCGTGTCGTCGACGTAGTCGATCCGGTTGCCGGAGACCCGGTAGGAGCCGGTGTAGGCGCTCTCCCGGTCGCCGCGGGCCTCGTCGTAGCGGCCGTCGGCCAGCAGTTGCTGGCGGATGTGACCGTCGGCCGTCACCCACATCCCCACGTACGGGTGCGCCGACGCATCTGCCGCCCGGGCACCGGTGCCGGGCGCCCCGAAGCACCCGCTGAGCAGCACGGTCAGGAACCCGCCGCCGACCAGGGCGAGTACACGTCGCATCATCGGTCCGGCCCCTGCCGCTGTGTCTGTCGGTTGTCCATGACCCGACGGTACGAACACCCGCGTGATCGAGGGAGGCCGCGCTGCACCCCCTCAGAGCGGCGCGGACGACCGCAGGAGCGACGTCCCAGCCGGGCCCGCACCTGATCGAAGCGGTCCTCAGCGCTTGACGAGGGTCAGCTGCGGCTGATCCGGCCCAGCCACTCGTCGAGCAGGGAGCGTTCCGCCGCGGTCAGGACGGTGGCCTCGTCGAGCGAAGCCTGGAGCGAAACCGCCGCGTTGAGCAGCCCGGCCGGGGCGGCCTCGGTGGCGGCGCCGTCGGTGATCGTGGCCAGTACCGATTCGCGGGCCATGGTGGAGAGGCTGAGGTCGCGTTTCTCGGGCAGAGTCGCGATGAGGGTGAGCGTGATCCCCTTGCCGGTGGAGTGGACCAGTTGCGCCGCGCGTTCCTCGCTGACCCGCAGGCGGCCGGCCTGGGCGACGCGTTTCACCCGGTGGGCCAGGACGGCGGCGGCCTGCTTGACGGCCGTGGACTCGTGGCCGGGGCGCGCGTCGCCGAAGATGAGCGTATAGAACCACGGCTGGGCCAGGCCGAATCCGACGTGCAGGTCCCAACCGGTACGGAGATCCTCGACCGGGTCGTCACTCTCCTTGATCGCCGACTTCTCGGCCAGGTACGAGGTCAGCCCGAAGCTGCCGGCCGCGTCGAGCAGGCCCGCCATGTCGCCGAACAGCCGGTAGATCGCCGGTGCCTGAACGTCGGCCGCCGCGCACACCGCACGGGTCGACGCGGCATCCCGCCCGCCCTCCGACAGCAGCTTCGCAGTGGCCTCGATGATGCGTTCGCGGGTGGTCTTGGCCGGCATGGCCGTAATGTACATCCACCGCATGACGGCTACGGCGCGACCACGCTGTCCGCGGGGTGGCAGCGGATCGGATCGGTGAGGTGGCGCAGCCGCCCACCGGCGCGGCGGTTGGCCACCGCGACGACCTCGGCGAGCATCGACAGCGCCGTCTCGGCCAGGGACGTCCCGCCGAGGTCGAGGCCGGCTGGACCGGCGAGGCGGTCGAGCCCGGGGACATCGGCCAGCCGGGCCAGGCGCCGGGCATGCGTGGTCCGGCTGCCCAGCACGGCGATGTGCCCGGCAGCACTGCCGAGGGCCGCGCGGATCGCCCGGTCGTCGATGCGGGGGTCGTGCGTGAGCACCAGCACGGCATCGTGTGGCCCCGGCGGATGCGCCGTGAGCCACTCGTCCGGCCAAGCTCGGACAACCGTCGTCCCGGCCGGGAACATCGCGTCGCGCGCGTGGTCGGCTCGGGGATCGACCACGACCACGCGGCGCAGCGTGACGGCGAGGTCCGCCACGGCGGCGGCCAGGTCGGTGGCGCCGACCAGGACGAGCCGGGCGCGGGGCCGCAACTCCTCGAGGAAGTACGCGTCCCCGCCGGCACCGGGGCCGGTGAGCGCCTCGGCGGTGGTGGCCACCGACCAGCCGTACGGGGCCCGCAGGTCGATGCGCAGGGCGAGGGCCTCGTCCGCAGCCAGCGCGGCGGTGATCGCCGTACGGACCGGGTCCGGCGGCACCGGCGTCAGCAGCACACTGAGCGCTCCGGCACAGGCCGGCGCCTCCTCCCAGGGCATCAGGTGCTCACCGGGGCTCACCGAGATCAGCCGGGGTGTGGCGCCGGCCAGGGTCAGCCGGGCCTCGGCGAGCACGATGCCTTCGACGCAGCCGCCGGAGACCGACCCTCGCCACGTACCGTCGTCGGCCACAGCCATGGTGGCTCCCAGCGGGCGCGATCCGGGCCCGTCGCGGCCCACCAGGCGGGCCAGCACGACGTGACGGCCCGCCTCGTGCCGGGCCTCGGCGAACGGCCAGATCTCCGTCAGCATGCGATTCTCTCCCCGGTGACGGCGGTCAGGACAGGGCCGCGATGACCTTGTCCTGGGTGATGGGCAGGTCCCGGATGCGCTTGCCGATGGCGTGGTGCACGGCGTTGCCGATCGCCGCGGTGACTCCCGTCATCGGTGTCTCGCCGAAGCCGCGAGCGCCCAGGGCGGGACTGGACGGGTCGGGCCGGTCGATGAAGCCCACCTCGATGTCCGGCACGTCCGCGTTGACCGGCACCAGATAACCCGACAGGTTGGGGGTGACGACCCTTCCCAGGTGCGGATCGATCAGGGTGTGCTCCATCAGGGTGAAACCGATGGCCCAGATCGCCCCGCCGATGGCCTGGCTGCGGGCCGTCTGCCGGTTCAGCACCCGGCCGGGATCGAAGACACCGACGACCCGCCGGACCCGGATCCGGCCGATCGCCGGATCGACGTGCACCTCGACGAACACGGCCCCCGTCGAGTAGCCCAGCGCGGCGGGCGCGGGGTCGCTGGTGACCTCGATCGGCTGCCCGTGGCGGCGGAGCACACTGCGGTAGCTGACCCGGCGGGAGGGCTGGCCCGTGACGTGGAGGTAGCCGTCGGCGGTGCTGATCCGGGCGGGCTCGACGCCGTACAGCGGGCTGCGGGGATCGGCGACCGCCAGCGCGACCACCCGGCCGCGGGCGGTGGTGGCGGCCCGGACGACACCGCTGCCGACGCCGGGCACCGTGGCGGATGCCGCCGACGCGAAAGCCGGCGGGAAGTTGGTGTCGCCGAGGTCGAAGCGCACCGCGTGCAGCGGCAGCCCCAGCACCTGGGCGCCGATCTGCTGCATCACGGTGTAGGTGCCGGTGCCCAGGTCCTGGGTGCCGGAGCGGATCAGCGCGGTGCCCTCGACGGAGATCGTCACCGCGGCACCGGCGCCGGGACGCCCGCCGGCGGTGTGCGCGGCGGTGGCCATGCCCCAGCCGATCAGCCCGTCACGGTCGCGCATCGAGCCCGGCCGGGGATCGCGCCGGGCCCAGCCGAACTCCGCGGCGCCACGCTCGTAGCATTCCCGCAGGAAGTTGCTGCCGTGCGGGGCGCCGGTCTCCTGGTTGACCGCCGACCAGTTGCGCAACCGCAGCTCGACCGGGTCCAGCTGCAACGCATGACTGAGCTCGTCCAGAGTGGACTCCAGCGCATGGCTGGTGGCGGCTTCCGGGGACCGTACGAAGCTCGCGGTCGGCAGGTCGAGCCGGACGGCGCGCTGGGTCGAGCGCACGTGGGGGCAGGCGTAGAGCATGCGGGTGGGCTCGGAGCTGTTGAAGACCAGCTCGTCACTGCGCGACACCGGCTGGGTGACGACGTGCTCGATGGCGGTGAGCCGCCCGTCACGGGCGGCGCCGATCCGGAGCGTCTGGTGGGTCTCCGCTCGATGACCGTGGGAGGTGTACGTGTGGGCCCGGGTGAGGACCAGCTTGACCGGCGTGCCGGCCAGCCGGGCGACGGCCGCGGTCAGCAGGGTGTGCGGCCACACCGGACCCTTGGCGCCGAATCCCCCGCCGACGAACGGCGTGATGACCCGCACGTTCTCCCGGGGCACGCCGAGGGCCTGCATGAGCGCGTTCTGCGTGTTGGAGATGCCCTGCGTCGACTCGTGGACCGTCAGCCGATCGCCCGACCACGCAGCGACCGTGACCGACGGCTCCAGGGGATTGTGGTGCTGCAACGGCGTTGTGTACGTGGCGTCGACGATGACGCCGGCAGCGGCCAGCCCCGCCCCGGTGTCCCCGCGAACGTAGTCGTTGGTGCCGTCCGAGCCGGGCGCCGGCACGTACGCGTCACCCAGGCCGTCGGCCAGTACGACCTGCGGAGTCTGCGATTCGTAGCGCACGATCACCAGGACGGCCGCCTGCTGCGCCTCCTCCAGGGTCCGGGCGACGACGATGGCGACCGGCTGACCGGCATGCTGGATGTTCTCGTCCTGCATCGGCACGAACCGCTTGAAGTAGCCGGTCGTCGGGGCGGGGACCGTCAGCCTCGGCATGGTGAGGTGGGTGTAGACGTCGACGACACCGGGGGCAGCCTGGGCCGCCCGGGTGTCCAGCGCGACGATGCGGCCCCGGGCCACGGTGCTCATCACCAGCACACCGTGCGCCACGCCGCGGACCTCGGCGTCGGCGGCGTAGCGGGCGGCTCCGGTCACCTTCGCGCGCCCGTCGACCCGGGCGATGGCCTTGCCCACGACACCCGCGCTCATCGCCTGCCTCCGAAACCGTCGAGAACGTCGGCCAGTGCGCGTTGCACCAGCGGGATCTTGAAGCCGTTGTGCTCACGCGGAATAGCGCCACGCACCAGGGCACGGCCGGCCGCTGCGACGGTCGCGGCGTGCAACGGCCGGCCGATCAGGGCCTGCTCCGCCTCGGGCGACCGCCAGGGCCGCGGTGCGACACCGCCGAAGGCGAGGCTCGCCTGCCGCACGACGCCGTGGCGTACGGCGACCACGGCCGCGACCGAGACCACCGCGAACTCGAACGTCGCCCGGTCGCGGACCTTGAGGTAGCGCGACTCGGCCGACCGGTCGGTGGCCGGTACGTCAAGGCCGGTGATCAGCTCTCCCGGCCGCAGAACGGTCTCGCGATCGGGGGTGTCACCGGGCGACAGATAGAACTCCCGCACCGGAATGCTCCGCGGGCCCTGGGCACTGAGGGTGGTCACGGTGGCATCCAGGGCGGTCAGCGCGACCGCGAGGTCGGACGGGTGCACGGCGATGCACCGGTCGCTGCCGCCCAGCACAGCGTGCCACCGGTTGAGTCCTTCGAGCGCCGAGCAGCCACTACCGGGTTCGCGTTTGTTGCAGGGCATCGTGGAGTCCCGGAAGTACCAGCAGCGGGTGCGCTGCAACAGGTTGCCGCCGATCGACGCCATGTTGCGCACCTGCGGCGACGCCCCGGCCAGCAACGCCTGCGACAACAGCGGCAGTCGGCGCCGCACGCCCGGATGCCCGGCCACGTCGCTCATCCGGGCCAGCGCTCCCAGCCGTACCCGGTCCTCCGAGACCGTGATCTCACGCAGCGGAAGGTTGTTGATGTCGATCAGCCGGTCGTGCTGCTGCACGCCGTCCTTCATCAGATTGAGCAGGTCGGTGCCGCCGGCGATGTAGCGCGCCTGCGGTTCGGCGGCCAGCCGGACGGCGGCCTCCGGCGAATCGGCCGGGGTATAGGCGAACGCTCGCATCAGGACATCTCCTTGGCGGCCTCGCGGACGGCGGCCACGATGTTCGGATAGCAGCTGCAGCGGCACAGGTTGCCGCTCATCCACTCCCGGATCTCGTCGTCGGACCGGGTGTGACCCTCGCCGATCAGCGCCACCGCGGACATGATCTGGCCCGGGGTGCAGAACCCGCACTGCAGGCCGTCCTCGCGGACGAACGCGGCCTGCACCGGGTGCAGCCGGTCACCGCGCGCCAGGCCCTCGACCGTGGTGATCTCCTTGCCCTGCTGCATCACGGCCAGGGTGAGGCAGGACTTGATCCGCCGTCCGTCGACCAGGACGGTGCACGCCCCGCACTCACCGCGGTCGCAGCCCTTCTTCGTCCCGGTGAGCCCGAGGCGTTCACGCAGGGCGTCCAGCAGGGTGACGCGTGGTTCGACAGTGCAGGGGCGGGCCACCCCGTTCACCGTCAGCGAGACCTCCACCGGCGATGTCGCGGTGGCGGCGGCCGCAGCGGAAGCCGGCGCCTCGCCGAGCAGAGCCGGCAGTGGCGTGCCGGCGGCCAGCGTGGTGGTGGCGCCGGCTTTCAGGACGGTACGTCTGGTGGATCCGACCTTGGTCGGAGTCTCTTCCTCGGACACTCGAACGCCTCCCGTTCCGGGACATACGCGCAGATGAGGGTGCGCCGCTCGACCGGCTCACGACGGTGCGTCCCCGGCTGCGACTCGATGACAGCGACGATAACAAGATATTCGTATCGACGCTACCGTTCCCTCGATGCCGGCGACTGACCCGGCGGGCCGTCAATCGGTGCGGTGGCGCAGCCGTACGCCCAGGTTCGTGGGGAACGAGGTGAACGCCGTCCGCTCCCCGACCGGGCCGGCGGAGTGATCCGGTTCCAGGTCGAACGCGCGGCTCAGCACCGAGACGACGATGGTGGCCTCGATCATCGCCAGGTTGCGGCCCGGGCAGAACCGGGGTCCGCCGCCGAACGGGGCGAAGGGCAGCGCTTCGGCCGGCAGCTTGCCGTTCAGCCAGCGCTCCGGCCGGAACACGTCCGGGTCCGGGAAGCGCACCCGGTCGCGGCGGGCTCCGTAGGACGTGATCAGGAAGATGAGCTGACCCTCGGCCAGGAAAAGCTTCCCGTCCCGGTGGTCCAGCGTGACGTCCCGGAGGGACTGCGACGGTACGAGCGGCGTCACCGGTTGCAGCCGTAGTGCCTCGTTCACCACCGCCTCGGCGTACCGGAGCCGGCCCACCGTGGCGGGATCGGCGGGCACCTGCTGGTCGCCGAGGACCTCGTCGGCCTCCGCGCGTACCCGCTGGTGCATCTCGGGATGCTCGGCCAGGAAGTGCAGCGCCCAGGCCGCGGTCGACGACGTGGTGTCCTCGCCGGCGAGCAACATGGTCGCCACGTTGCCGAACACCTCCCCGTCGGAGAGCTGCTGTTCGTTCTCGATCGGCTTGACCAGCGCCTCCAGGAAGTTGGCCGGCGAGGCACCGGTCGCCATGCGCTCCCGGGCCTCGGCGAACCGGTCCCGTACCACCGCCTCGATCTCGCGGACGGTGGCGTCCAGCCGCCGGTCCTGCGGCAGCTTCACGTACCGCCAGTACGGGAAGGGGGCGTAGATCCGCCGGGCGAACGCCGGGAACAGCTCGGGGACCCGGCGGTGCAGTCCGTCGCCGGTGCTCTCCAGTGCGTTCAGGTCGTGTCCCATCGCGAGCCCGGCCGTGACGTCCAGCGTGTACCGCATCATGTGATCGAGCACGTCGACCCGTTCGCCAGAGTCGGCGGCGCTCTCCCACAACCGCAACAGCCGCCCGCTGACCATGGTGATCGTGGTGAAGTACTGCCGCAGGTACGCCGCGTTGAGGCTCTGGGTGGCCACCTTCCGCAGCCGGCGCCAGCGGTCACCCTCGGCGGCGAATACGCCGTGCGGTGCGATCTCATCGATGACAGTCGCCGCCACCGCACTGCGCCGGAAATCGTCCGGCCGCCGGCGCAGGACCACGTCGACGACTTCCGGATCAGCGGTGGCCACGACCGGACGCCGGGCGAGGTGGAACCGGTACGTCAGGCCGTAGGTGTCGGCCCACCCTTCCAGCACCCGGTTGCCGGCCCCGCCGCGCCTCATCTGAAGGACATTGCCGAAAATCAGACCCGGTTTCGGCCCGGGCAGGTCGGCCACAGTCCGGACCGTCTGACTCGCGTGATGTACATCTGCCATGCAGGCCAGTGTCGTCGGCGTTGGCGCCGGCACACCTCCCCCGGCGCTCACCGTGCCCTTGCGACCGTGATGTCGGCCCAGCCGGGCGTCATGGTGCGGGATCGGAGCATCAGCCCGGCCGGACCTCCACCCGCAGTATCCGGTCGTCACCCGGCCGTGCGTCGGTGCCGCCCCAGGTGGCGCGGTCGGTGTTGGAGGTGATCAGCCACAGTGCGCCGTCCGGGGCGACCTCGACGGTGCGGATGCGGCCGTAGTCGCCGGCGAAGTGCTGGACTGCCTGCCCATCAGCGGCGGCTCCACGGACAGGCAGCTGCCACAGGCGCTGGCCGCCCAGAGCGCCGATCCACAGTGAGCCGGCGGCGTAGGCGACGCCGGAGGGCGAGGCGTCGTCGGGATGCACGGTGAAGATGGGTCGGACGCCGGTGTCGCCCTCGACGCCCTCGGTCTCCGGCCAGCCGTAGTCCTGGCCGGACCGCACCACGTTCACCTCGTCCCAGGTCCGGTGGCCCAGCTCGGTCGCGTAGGCGGTGCCGTCCGGGCCGAACGTGATCCCCTGGACGTTCCGGTGCCCGGAGGAGTAGATCGCCGAGCCGGGTGCGGCATTGCCGTCCGGGATCGAGCCGTCCGGGCGGATCCGGAGGATCTTGCCGTTGAGGGCGGCGTCGTCCGCGGCGTTCTCCGGCTCGAAGGCGTCGCCGGTGCCGATCCACAGGTTGCCGTCGGGTCCGATCGCGATCCGGCCGCCGTGATGGCGGTCGGCGGTCTGGATGCCGTCCAGCAGTACCCGATCGGCGGTGAGCGACCGGTGATCCGCGGCGATCCGCACGGCGATGATCGAGTTCTCCCGCGCGCCGGAGACCGAGGCGTAGACGGTACGGTCGCGGGCGAAGGTCCTCGACGCGACGATGCCCAGGAGACCTCCCTCGGAGGTTGCCGTCACGCCGGGCACGACACCGACCGTCTGTGGCGTACCGCCGGTGGCGGGCACCCGGAGGATCTCGCCGGTGATCCGCTCCGAGACCAGCGCGGAGCCGTCCGGCAGGAACGTGAGCCCCCATGGCGCGCCGAGCCCGGTGACCAGTTCGGTGGGTTCGCCCAGCGTCGCGACGGGCCCGCCGCCGGGGCCGGTGGCCGGCTCGGCGCCGGACGAGCAGGCCGGCAGGGCGAGCGCTACGACCAGACTCGCTACCAGCGACGTGCGCTGCACCAGCGGTTTGGAGAGGGAAGACATGAACGAACCTCCGTGTTATCGTCGCTAACGTAAAGATGTTTAGCACGATAACGAGTACGGCGCTATCTGGACTGCTGGTGGACATCGGATGGTCAGTCGCTCGGCACTTCCCACGACCACTTGGTGCTACCTTCGCGAACCGGGAGAAAGGAGGGTGGATGGCGCCGATCCGAACCGCTGTACAGGCGGCTGATCCGCTCACTCGCGCCGGACTCACCGGCCTGCTGCGCTCCAGCCGTGAGGTGAAGGTCGTCTTCGCGCTGACCCAGCGGCTGGCGCTGCGGAACCGGTCGCACGCGGTTGCCTACGCCGTCCGGGCCGGCCTGGTGTGACGCGAACCGCCCTGGCCACGGTACGCGCGTGGCGGCTGATCGGCCTCACGGCGCTCGGGGTGCCGATCGGGATCCTCGGCGCGGTGCTGCTGACGGTCTGCGTCGGCGCCCCGGTGCTCATGGTCGCCGGCGGCGTGTTGGGAGACCGGCCGGACATCGCGGCGGGAGCTGCGGTTGCCGGCGTGCTCGCCTCTGCCGCGGCGCTCGGCCTGGCGGCGCTCGACCGGGAGATCAGCCGGCACCTCGTGGACCCGGCGATGGCGCAGGCATGGTCACGGCGTCCGTGGACCTGGCGGCGGCTGGCGCGTCTGGTCGTCGACGAGACCACGTGGCGCCGCCTGCTGTGGCTGCTGGTCCGGGCGATGATCGGTTTTCCTACCGTGCTGTCGGGGTGGGCGGCGCTGGCGGGGATCTGGTCGTTGCTCGGCGCGCCGTTCCACCGGCTCACCGCCATCAGCCTGCTCGGGCCGCTCGCGGCGGTAACCCTCGCCTACGGGATGGTGCAGGCGGCGCGCGGCACCGGGTGGCTGCTCCAGCAACTGGCGGGCGAACTCCTCGGGCCCTCGTCGCGCGAACGCATCGCCCGCTTGCAGGAGCGCACGGTCGACCTGGAGGAACGGGCCCGGCTCGCCCGCGAACTGCACGACTCCGTGGGCCACAGTGTGACCGTGGTGGTACTGCAGGCCGCCGCCGCACGCAAGGTGCTGCGACGGGATCCGGCGTTCGCCGAGGAGGCGCTCGGCGCCATCGAGGAAGCGGGCCGGCGTACGGTCGGTGAACTCGCCGGGGTCCTGCGCCTGCTGCGCGCCGAACCGGGCCACCAGCAGCTCGATGCCCCCGGCCTGGAGCGCCTTTCCGTCCTGCTGGAGTCGACCCGGGCCGCCGGGCTGCCGGTACAGCTGCGCACGGACGGTAACCTGGCCGCGGTGCCGGCGCCGGTCTCGCACGTGGCGTACCGCGTCGTCCAGGAGGCGTGCACCAACGCCCTCCGCCATGCAGGTGGGGCGGCGACCGAGGTCGACCTGCGTATCGACGGCGAATGCCTGGAGGTTGGGGTGCACAACCACGCCGGCCGGTCAGCCCCGGCCCAGGTCCGCGGAAGCGGGCGCGGGCTCGCCGGGCTGCGCGAGCGGGTCGGCGATCTGGGCGGGACGCTCCAGGCCGGCCCGGCCGGCGACGGTTACCGCGTCCATGCCCGCATCCCGCTGGGCGGCGATTCGTGATCCGGTTGCTGCTGGTCGACGACGACCGGCTCGTGCGCAGCGGCCTGCGGGTCCTGCTCGACGGCGAGCCGGGCCTGACCGTGGCCGGTGAGGCCGGTGACGGGGGCGAGGCCGTTGAGCGCTGCGCCGCCGCCGGCATCGACGTCGTGCTGATGGACGTGCGCATGGCCGGGATGGACGGGATCGAGGCCACGCGCCGGATCACGGCCCTGCCCGGCGTGAGTACGCGGGTCCTGGTCGTGACCACGTTCACCGATGAGGAGTACGTGTTCGACGCGCTCACGGCCGGAGCGTCGGGGTTCGTGCCCAAGAGCGCCGAGCCGGCCCAGCTCGTGCACGCGATCCGGGTCGTCGCCGCCGGTGACGCGCTGGTGCTGCCGGCCGACACCCGCCGCCTCGTCGAACGGTCGGTTCCCCGGCGGCCACGCCACTCCGACCCGCGCCGGAAGATCCTCGACCGGCTGACCCCGCGCGAGGCCGAGGTGCTGCGCCTGATCGCGGGGGGTCTGTCCAACGGCGAGATCGCGACCGAGCTCTACGTCGGCGCGGAGACCGTCAAGTCTCACGTCGGCAACGTGTTCGCGAAGATCGGTGCGCGGGACCGTACCCAGGCCGTCATCTTCGCCTACGAGAGCGGGTTCGTCCGCGCACCCTAGGGGGTTTCTCCCCCACCGGGGGGAGGAGCATTCCCCGCAGTACGGGGATCCGTCCCGGCGGGAGTTCCGTGAGGCTTCGAGGCATGAAGATCCGACGTATCGCCTCCTGGTTCCTCGCCCTCCTGCTCCTTCCGCTCGGGATCGCGGTGACCGCTGCCGTCGCGTTCCTCGCCGCGCCGTCGTTCGACCGTGTTGCCGCACTGCTGGCCCTCGCCGCGGGGGCCGCCGCGGTCACCGGTGCCCTGGCCGGCGTCGCCCTCGGGCGCGGGCTGGGCCTGCCCCGCGGTATCGCGGTGGCACTGCTTGCGGGAGTCGCCGCCATTCCGGCACCGGTCCTGCTCACCGTGGCCGCCGCCGACGGCCGTACGCAGCCCGCGGCGCGTGACACGGCCGACCCTCGCGGCCCGCACGAGGTGACGGAGCTGTCGACGGGTTCGCGGGTCGCCGTCTGGCGCCGGCCGGCCGACCTGCGGAAGCACCGGACGCCGGTGGTGTTCCTGCACGGCGGCCCCGGCATGTACACCCAGGCCGGCAAGATCGCCGAAGGAGCGACGCTGCGGGCGGCCGGATTCGACACCGTCTACTTCGACCAGGCCGGCGGCGGGGCGTCCGGAAACCTCCCCGTCCGGGAGTACACCTTCGAACGGGCCGTCGCCGACGTGGAAGCACTGCGGATCAGCCTCGGCGCGGACCAGCTCGTCCTGTGGGGCAACTCCTACGGCGCGTCGCTCGCCGCGGCCTACACTGCCTCGTACCCCCGGCGCGTGGCCGGACTGCTGCTGACCTCACCGGGAACGTTCCCCGGAACACCCGCCGTACGGGACTACACGCCCACCGACTCCGGCGGGGACAGCGGGGTGTCCGGACGCTTGCTCCTCACCGGCCTGCTGCTGAGCCGCAACCCGGAGCTGGCCGAGGACCTGTCCGACCAGGCCGAGGCCGGAGCGATGGTCGACCGGACCACGGGCGACGCCGTCAGCGGGTTCGTCTGCCGCGGCGCCGACGACGGGCCGGTGCAGGCTGAGGCAGCCGCCGGGCACGGGGGCAACCTGTTCGCCAACCAGCTGATCACGCCCGGGGTCTCGGCGTTCCGGATGCCGACGTCCGCTGTGCCGGTTCCCGCGCTGGTGGTGCACGGCGGGTGCGACTTCATCCCGCGCGCCAACGCCGAACGCTATCTGCGCTTCACGCAACCGTCCCGGCTGGTGGAGGTGGCCGGCGACGGCCACTCCCTGCACATCAACCGATCCGTGGTGGACACGGCGGTCAGCACCTTCGCGGCGGACGACCTGGCCGATGTCCGCTGAAACGCTCGGCGCGGTCACAGCCGACGGGCAGGCCACCGCACCGACGCTGGCCGACAGGTTGCGCCGGGTGCGGGCCGCGACGTCAGGGCATGGAAGGCTGGTTGTCGCGGACGGACGCGGTGGCACTGCTGCGCGGACGCGGTCTCACCGAGTGGCACGTATCGGCATCAGCTGTCGGCAGCCCTCGGCCGGGTCACGGAGACGCTCTGGCAGCGCGCCACCGGGTCCGATCGCTGACAGCGGGGGGCGCCGCCCCCGGCGCCCCCCGCTGGCGGAAGGATCAGACGTCGTACACGCGGACCCAGGCCACCTCGAACATCGCCGGCGTGATGCCCTTGCCGTCGAAGTTGTCGAGCTGGATCGTCAGCCGCCCGTTGTTCATGGTCTCGATGTCCCGCCTGATCGAGTTGCCGCCGCCGCTGAGCGTGTACCACTCCTTGCCGTCGATGAAGCCGCGGATGTGATCCGGCGTCCACTCGAAGGCGAAGTTGTGCCATTCGCTCAGTGGTGCACCGCAGTCCGTCTGGACCTTCCTGACCTGCTGGACGTCGACATCCTCGTCGTGCGGATAGTGCAGGAAGGCCTGGGCGCACTGCTCACCCGGCGCCATGTTCTCCAGGAAGTCGTACTCGCCGTTGATCGGCCAGCTGTTGTCCGACGGGAAGATGAGCAGCAGCGGATGGTGCTGCTTGCCGTTGCTGGAGGCGGTGTTCTTCGAGCGGACCCGCGCCTCCCACCGGCCGTGCGTCGTCTTCCACTTGTTACCCACCCAGCCGGACTTCGCGTCGGCGCTGCCCGTCATGATGAGTCTTCCGTTGTCCACCGTCGTCTTCTCGGGGCAGCGGAGGGCGTCGGCGTGGTGCGGGGTCGGGTCGCACGACGGCTTCGACTGACTCCACTTGGTGGCGTCCGGCGCACCGACGTACTCGAACTCGTCGCTGAAGTCGGCCCGCGCCGTACCCCAGTTGTGCCGCACCGCCGCCTGGTCTCCGTCACCGGCCGGCGCGGTCGCGCTCGGCCGGGCGCTGATCGTCACCGGGCTCAGCGTGCCGGTCGCGGTCCGCGGAATGACGGTGAACGAGTAGTAGGACTCGTTCTTCAGCAGGTTGAACTGATGGGTACGGGTGTCCGCCGGCCGTTCCGTGCTCCACGGGCCGTTGTCCCGGGAGTCGGTGCCGTCCCGGCCGACGTTCCAGCCGGTGATGTCCTTGCGGTCCGTCCGCCAGGTGATCGACACGGTGCCGTTGCCGGGAGCGGCCGACAGCGTCACGTCCGGCTTGACGATCGGCCGGTACGCGCAGGCCGTACTCGCGAAGCTGCCGCCGGCCGGCAGGTCGGTGGCCTTGGTCAGCACGTTGGCCCGCACGGCCGTGGCCGGGGCCGTGAACTGGCCGGACACCTTGGTGAAGGCCCGGGTGCCGGGCACCGGGAGGAACCCGCCGTTGGTGCGCCCGAGGTACCCGCTCGTGGCCGAGTACCAGTCGACCTCCATCCGGACCCGGGCCGGGGCGGAGGTCCGGGCCTCCGCCGAGAACTCCCAGACCGCACCGGCCAGCACCTTCTGCTGCGGCAGGAACATGCCGGCCGTGACGGCCGTGCTGTGGGAGACGGAGTACTCCGCCGTGGCCGACGGATGGTCGGTGATCGCCTGCCGGGCCCCGGTCACACCGGGGCCGTTCGCCCCCCACGACTTGTCACCGGCGGCCGGCTCGGGCTTCGCGCATTCGTTGTCGGACACGCGGTGGATCCCGGAGGTCAGGAAGTCCTGCACGTCCTGGTCCGACCCGTTCAACGCCTGCTGTGCGGCCCGGGCCAGATTGCCCCGCCCGGAGGCCGTGGCGTCGTTCATGATCGTGGTCAGCTGGGCCCGTTGCTGCAGGCCGATCTGGCGCAGGGCCTCCGCCGTGTCCCGGCGGAACGCGTCCGCGAGTCCGGTGTGGATGAACGCCGACCAGACCGCCGGGTCGGAGCTGCGCAGCGTGGCCGTCGCGGCGAGGTACACCTGGGTATTCGGTGTCGCCCTGGTCCAGGCCCAGCGCACGAAGCCCTCGTCGCTGGCGGCCAGCAGTCCTTCGTCGGCGGCGATCAGGAACAGGGCGGCGGCCCGCTTGCGGGCCTCCCGCTCCCGCAGTGCCTGCCGCTCCGCCTCGGTCCGTTCCTGGTCGGCCGCGATCTCATCGAGCCGATCCTGTTCCCGGGCCGCGACGATGCCGGTGCTGATGAAGTCCCGCTGCTGCTGCGCGGTGCCGCCGAACGCCGTCAGCGCCCCCGCCCGCACCAGCGCACCGGTCGCCTGCAGATAGACGGCATAGATGAATTCACGATCGGCCAGCAGCAGGAGCTCCGGCGTCACCCTGATCTCCAGACTCACCAGCGCGCGCTGCTTCACCTCCCGGGCCTGCCGGGCGGCGCCCGCGTCCCGCACCTCGTCGGCGACGTCCCGGTCCTTGGCGGCGTGGATGCCGGACTCGATGTAGACGGTGCACTCGTCGAACCTCGTGGAGCTGCTGTTCATCAGGGCCAGCTCGGCTGACGCGCGAACCTCCGTCGCTTCGCCCGCGTGCTGCCACAGCGCGAACACGAAGTCCCGCTCGTTGAGCACCAGCCAGCTGTCCGGCGCCACCACGCCGACGACGGCGGCCGCGCGCACCCGGTCCTCGATGGACGACTCCAGACCGTCCGCCATCCGCTGCACGGCCGATGGCGGTGCGGCGCTCGCGGCCGGTCCGGCCAGGCTCAGCCCCATACCCAGTACGACGGCAGCGGCGGCCACCGATCTCAGTGTTCTCGACGTTTTCATGATTCCCTCCCGCGGGCATCGGCGAGCACACTTATAGGCCGCGCCGATACACGTCAGCTCCAGCGCCGATACATTCACCGGCATACGTGGCCGTTTGCGGTCAGGGCCGGCCGGCGGAACCATTCTGCGTGTTCCACTGTGGCCGCTGTCGATCCTCGGCCCCGGTGAGGGAATCATGAATGCAAGAAAGCGAATGCTGGCTGCCGCAGCGGGGGCCGCACTGTCCGGACTCCTCGCCGCGCCCGGCCCGGCGCACGCCATCCCGGCTCCGCTCAGCGCACCGTCCCTGACCAGCACGGACATCCGGTCCGGCGACTGGGTCTACGTACGCTATCTGGCCGGATCGGACAGCCGGTCCACCGTCAAGGCCGCCGCCTGGAAAGCGCTGACGAGCAGCAGCGTGGACGCGGCGATAGCCCGGTTCATCGTCTCGGATTTCCCGTTCGCGAAAAAGCGGGCGGCCGACGCCAAGGTGCGCAACGCCGATTTCGCCCGCCGGGTGCTGGCCACCCATACCGCGGAATTCGCGCCGGAAGTGCATGCGGCCGCCCGGTACGCCCTCGACCACACCGATGCCGACCGCGATTACTTCGCCCGTACCGGATATGCCGCCGCCAAGGAACGCGACCGGGTGGCGCGCGAGGCGACCGGTGAGCAGGCGGCCGCGCTGGCCCAGACGGACCGCGACTTCGTCGCCCTGCTGCGGGACCATGATCCCGGCGAGCAGGTCCGGGCGGCGGCGACCTTCGCACTGCGGCCCGCCGCCACGGACGCCGACCTGGTGGAGTTCTTCGCGCACGACTGGGTCGGCGCCGCCGCCCTGGACCTCGAGGCGTTCCGGCTCGGCTGCGTCGACGCCGACATGCTGTGGCGGGCCACGTCCGCGGGCCTGGTCACCCGCGCCCGCGCCGCCGAGCAGGCCGCCCGGGACGCCGCCGGTGAAGCCGCGACCCAACTGCGGGACGCCGCCGCCCGGGCCTGGCGTGAAGCGGGTGCGCAGACCGGACCGGCCCGCGTGGCCTGGGCCCAGGCGCAGCTGGTCGCCGAGGAACAGGCCGCGAACTGGCAGCAGGTGGCCCAGGTGGCCGGCGCGGCGACGGGCCTCAACTGGCACGCGATCGCCGGCACCGCCGGGGCCACCGCGGACAGCTGGGCGGCCGAGCGCCAGAACGCCGCCGAGCAGGCCGCCTACTGGCAGGCGCTGTACGCCGAGGCCCTGGCCGGCGAGCGGCGCACGACCCCCACGGATGGTGCCGCATGAAACGCCTTCTGGTAGCCCTGCTGGTGGCGTCCGGATTCCTGGTCGCGCCGGCCCCCACCCCGGCGTCCGCCGCGGCCCGACCGGCCGCCGTCCGCGATCTGCCCCCCATTTCCGTGCCCCCGCTGGTCACCGAGGTCTGGGACGGCCGGACCGGCGTGCACTTCCCCACCGACCCACGCCTGCGCCAGCTGGTCGCCGACACCGCCGAGCTGCACGCCGAACCCACCGTCCGGGACGCCGCCGCCGAGGCCCTGGCCTCCGACCAGCCCGGCGCGATCATGCGGTTCCTCAACGAGACCCAGCCCCGGCTGGAGGACGAGGCCGACCAGCGCCGCATCGACACCGCCCGGCGCAACACCACCACGATCCGCGCGATGGCCGGCACGGGCGTACCGGGTGGCTACTTCAACACCGAGGTCGACCGGGTCCTGCGGGGCACCGACACCGACCGGGCGCTGTTCCTGGCGTACGGCGCCGACATCGCCCGCGGCCGGGACACCGCCGCCGCAGCCACGGAGACCGACCGCCGCCGGGTGCTGCGCGAGCGGCTCACCCTGCTGATCGCCGCCGCCCCCGCCGAATCGACGATGAAACGCACCGCCACGGCTGCCCTGGCCGGCGACGACGCGGGGGTCGCGGCGTTCTGGAACACCGGATACCTGGCCGCGGCGACGGCGGACGCCACCGCCCGCGAGCAGTATCTGGCCGACCTGGAAGCACGCAACAAGGCCGCCGAGGACCTCTCCGACCTGGCCCAGCGCGCCGCGCGGGCGTCGGAGGCCCGCCGGCACCTGCTGATCGCCCACGGCAACGCGGTCCGCGAGCTCCAGCGCACGGCGAACGCGATGGCCGGGGCGGCGAACGCGGCCCGCTCGGCGGAACGCATCCTGGCCGGCACCTCCACCACCAAGACCGCCGAACTGAACGCGGCCAAGACGGCGACCACCACCGAGCTGACCGCCGCGCAACAGGCGGCGCAACGGGCCCAGGCCGCGGCCATCGCGGCCCAGGCGGCTGCCGACACGCTCATCGACACCGGGCTGACGTACGGCGCGGAATGGACCTTGATCGTCCAGGGGATGCACCAGGCCGCGACGGCTGCGGTCGGGGCGACGCAGACCGCGGCGCACGCGGTGGACGCGACGATCGCGACGAACAACGCGCAGGACGCGCAGGCCCGGGCCGAGGCGCACGAGCGGCAGGCGGTGCAGTGGCGCCTGCACGCGCAGGAGCATGCGGCGGCGGCGAAGAAGCTGGCCGACGCGGCGAAGGCACAGGCGAACGCGGCCAAGACGGCGGCGGCGCGGGCGAAGGCGGCCCGGGTGGCGGCGCAGGCGGCCGAGGCCCGTGCCTGGGCGGCCGCGGAACGGACCCGGCAGCAGCGGGTCATCGCCGAGGCGGAAGCTGCGACCGCACGCTCGGCGCGGCTGGTCGCCGAGCAGGAACGGGCGAAGGCTGCCGGCCACCGAGCGCAAGCGGAACGGCAGGCGGCGGTGGCGGCCAACGCGCGTCGCAACGCCGACCAGCAGGCGGCCGTCGCGGCGGCCGCGTACCAGCGTGCCAAGGCGTCGGACGCCGCGGCCCTGAACGCCGCTGACACCGCTTGGCGCCAGGAAGGGCTGGCCGCGCGGGCACGGGCCGCAGCCGAGAAGGCCGAGCGGGAACACCAGGTCGAGGTGGCCAAGCATCAGGCCCTGCAGACGTGGGCCGCCGCGACCCCGGCCGGCGAGGCCAAGGACGAGGCACAACGGCGGGCGGACCAGGCGAAGCGCGACGCGGACGCGGCCGGCGCCGCAGCCCGGAACGCTCGGAAAGCGGCACACACAGCGACCGGCGCGGCAGCCACCGCGCGTAGCGCCGCCACGGAGGCGAACCGGTCCGCGGAGCGTGCCTGGGCGGCATCGCAGGAGTCCCGCGCCGCAGCCGCCCGAGCGGACGCGGCGGCGGGCCGGGCCGAGGCCGAGGCGAAAGCGACCCATCGGGCACGCCTGCAGGCGGACGAGAAGGCCGCCGCGGCCACCGCCCAGGAGGCCCGGGCCGCCGAAGCCGCCAATGCCGCGGTGCGTCTGGCCCAGCAGGCGGCGGACGAGTCGGTCCAAGCGTTGTGGGCGGCGCAGCGAACCCAGGCCGAGGCAGAAGCCGCGACCATGGAATCCGTCGCGGCGGCGGCCCAGGCCGAGATCGCGGTCACCGCCGCCGTCGCCGCCCGGGCGTCGTCGGCCGGCATCGCGCAGCCCCACAACGCCGCCCTGGCCATGGTCCACCCGTTCACTAGTGCGGACATCGACGCGGACTTCGTGGCCGCGGTCGCCGAGCAGGCAAGAGTCATCGGCGCGGAACAGGCCGCCGCGGCCACCGCCCGGGCCCGTGAGGCGCTGGCAGCAGCGGAAGCCGCCGCGGACGCCGCGGACAACGCCACCGGCCAGGTGAAGATCGCCTTCACCGCGGCCGCTGAGGCAGCGCGCTCGGCATCCGACGCCGCAGCTTCGGCGGCGGAGGCGAAACGCGCCGCGGCCGATGCCGCGGCGGACGGCGCCGCCGCTCGCAGCGCCGCCGCCGGAGCCGCACGGGCCGACGCCCAGGCAAAGGCCGACGCACGCGGAGCCCGCAACGCCGCGAACGAAGCTTGGAAGGACGCCGCGATCGCCGGCCGCAGCGCCGCTGACGCGCGCAGCGACGCCGACCAGGCAGCCGCGGCGGCTCGCACGGCGGAGACCGACGCGGCCGCGGCGAACACCGCGGCCGCGGCGGCCGAACAGAACGCCTCGGCGGCGCAACGTGCGGCGGACAGCGCCCAGGCCCACGCGGACAGTGCAGCCGAGGCCGCGGAGAACGCCCTCCAGCACGCCATCGCGGCGCAGGTCGCCGCGGATCGCGCGGAGAAGGCGGAACGCGACCGGATCAACCTGGCCATGGCTCAGGCGGCGGCCGGACAACCCACCCCACCGACGCCCGACGACATCCTCTCCGTGCTGAGCGAGGAGGAACAGCAGCTGTACCGCGAGGCCGAGGCCATCAACGGCATGAGCCTCATGGACTTCCTCATCCAGGAGCTGGGCGAGCTCTTCTGGGAGCTCAGCGGCCTCGGCAACATCCATGCGTGCATCGTCGAAGGCGACCTGCTGGCGTGCCTGTGGACGCTGGTCGAGCTGCTGCCGTGGGGCCGGATCTGGAACGCCGTCGAAAAGCTGATCAAGTTCGCACCCCGGCTCTACACCTTCATCACCAAGTCCCAGGAAGCCGCCAAGACGCTGGCCGGCCTGCTGAAAAGGGCAGACGAGCTGCGGGACTGCCGGAACAGCTTCCTGCCCGGCACTCCGGTGCTGCTCGCGGACGGTCGCGCGGTGCCGATCGAGGACATCCGGCCCGGCGACCACGTGCTGGCCACGGATCCGGTCGCGAACCTGACCAGGCCGGAGCCGGTCATCCGGCTGCTTCGCGACACCGGCGAGAAAAATCTGGTGGACATCACCGTGGACACCGACGGGGACCGCGGCGACGCGACCTCGACGATCACCGCCACCGGTAGCCACCGGTTCTGGTCACCCGAGTCCCGTCGATGGTGGCCCGCCGAGCAGCTGGAGACCGACAAGCTGCTGCTGGACGACAGCGGCAGATCGGTGCGGATCACGGCCGTCCGGGAACGGGTGGCGACGGCCACCGTCCACAACCTCTGGGTCGCCCGCATCCACACGTTCTTCGTCCTGGCCGGCGGCACCTCGATGCTCGTCCACAATTGTGACGACATCGCCCTCGGTCTTCGGGACCCGGACGAAGGATTGTCGTTGGCGGATTTCGCGGAGCAGGTCGGCGGCGCCATGTACACCGACTGGCCGTCCGGCATCGACTATTGGATGAGGGACTTCCGCGGGTTCCTGAAAGACGGCAAGACCAAGATTCACTTCAACCTGGACGGCATCGACGATTGGCGGGAGTGGTCACGCCAGGGCGCGGAGGAAAGTGACCCCGACCTCGGGTACCTGATGACGGCGTGGGAACTCAACCAGGTTCTGACCAACGAGTCGGCGAAATCGCGGACGACCTTCTATCGGAACGGTAAGGCATGCAAACTGGAAGGCTCCCCGTCGTGCTGAACGCCCTGTTCAAACCGTGGCGGTACGTCATCGGCCATTCCGATCTGGAACTCAGGAGCTTCGGGCCGGACGGGTCCGTCACCCATGTCACCTTCACCGGAGTCAGCGCCGTGAAGCTCAAGGCCAGGTATTCCCCCTTGACACTGGACCTCGCCGTGGGGGAAGAGGCGCGGGAAATTCTGGACTTCTCCGACCCCGCAGGGCGGAGCAAGCGAGTCCTCCCGGTGCTGATGACGCCTGACTTGCGGGACGGATTCGTCGCGTGCATGGCCTTCGAGGTGAAAGAACGCAGCGGCCCGTCGGGCGTCGATGCCAACGGAATCCCCCTCGGTGCGGAGGATCTGATCTTCCGCTACCGCAAGGACGGCTGAGGTGCGGGGCGTGATCCGCGGAGCCGCCGCGGCGCTGGCCCTGACGGTGGCGGGCTGCTCGGTCGAGCAGCCCGCCGGGCAGCCGCCCGCACCGAGCGCGTCGGCCCAGGCACCGAGCCCGACCTCGAGCCCGGCCCCGGCTCCCAGCCCGACCCGCAGCGCGGCCGACGGGACCGACGTCAGGGCCTGCTTCGACGGCACGTGTGAGATCACGGTGACAGGCAAGAAGCGGATCCCCCTGACCACGAAGCTCGGGGTGAGCGGGCTGACCGTCTCGGTGGCCGGCCCGAGCAAGGTCCAGGTGGCGTCCGACGACGGCATGATGCGCGCCGGCGGCGGGCCCGGCGCGCGGCTGGGGCTCAACGGGCTGCTCGTCGAGGTGATCGAGGTGCGCGACGGCACCGCGCTGCTCCGGATGTCGGGTCAGCGCAGGTGATAGCCGACGCCGCGCACGGTGTGCAGGACGGGTGGCGGCCCCAGCTTGCGGCGGATCTGGGCGATCAGCACGTCCAGGACGTTCGAGGCCGGGGGCACCACCTCGTCCCAGGCGGCGGCGATCAGCTCGGCCCGGGGCACCGGCACGCCCCGGGCGGTCAGCAGCCGCTCCAGGACGACGAACTCCTTCGCGGTCAGGGCGAGCGGCCGCCCGTCCCGGTGGGCCTCGTACCGGCCCGGGTCCAGGGACAGGCCGGCGAAGCGCAGCACGGGCGAGCCACCCGACCCGCCCCGGCGGCACAGCCGGCCGACCCGGGCCAGCAACTCCGGCATGGCGAAGGGTTTGCCCAGGTAGTCGTCGCCCCAGGAGAGTCCCTCGACGCGCTCGGCGGGCGCGCTGCGGCCCGTCAGGAAGAGCACCGGCACGTCCCAGCCGGCGCTGCGGCGGGCGGCCACGTAGCGCAGGGAGTCGCCGGCCGGCAGCATCCGGTCGAGCACGGCGCAGTCGTACGCGTTGACGCTCAGCGCCTCGTCCGCCTCGGGCAGATCGGTGGCCGTGTCAACGGCGAACCCCGCCCCGCGCAGCGCCACGTCCACCGCCAGCCGGAGGTTCGCGTCGTCCTCCGCGACAAGCACCCGCACAACCGCACACCCTATCGGGCAGCAGATCCCGCAGCAGGATCCCGGCCTGGAACCGGCTGCGCGCACCGAGCCGGTCCATCACGCCCGACATCATCCGGCGCACCGACCGGGCCGAGATGCCCAGCCGGACCGCGGCGGACTCGTCGGTCATCCCGGCCGCCAGCAGCTTCAGCAGTTCGCGCTCCCGCCCGTCCAGCTCGATCATGCGACGAGCTCCAGCGGGCCGGCGGCGCAGCCGGCCAGGTGCCGCACCAGGACGTGGGTGCGGTATCCGTCCGGGCCGGCGGCTTCCAGCAGTCCCCCGTCGACCAGCACGTCCAGCGACGCGCGGGCGGCGGCCGGGGAGACACCGAGGGCGCGGGCGGCGGCCGGCACGCCGAACTCGGCCGGCAGGGAGCCCAGCGCGGGCCATGCGGCGAGGCGACAGCCGTCCAGCCGGCGCCGGGTGCCGGTGAGGATCCGGCAGGAGTCCTGGTCGAGCTCCGACGCCAGCCGGCCGACCGTCCACTGCGGGCGGCTGCGCAGGCGCGCGGCCGCCTCGAGCAGGGCGGCCGGGAGCCCGCCGCAGTGCCCGATCACCGCGGCACCGGCGGGTGCCCCGGCCACCGCTGCGAACAGGGCCGCCGCGGACCGTCGGTCGAGGGGCTCGACGGCGATCCGGTCGGCGTGGGCCGGGTGCCAGCCGCGGTTCCGGGTGGTCACCACGGTCCGGGACTCGGCGGTGGCGGGCAGCAGCGGGGAGAGCTGGTCCTCGTCGGCGACGTCGTCCAGCACGATCAGCAGGCGCCGGTGCGCCGTCTCCGAACGCCACAGGGCGGCCCGGTCGTCGAGCCCGTCCGGGATGTCGCCCGCCGGCACCCCGATGCCGCGGAGCAACCGTACGAGTGCATCCGCAGCGGGCAGCGAGCCGCGCAGCTCGACGAAGAGCTGGCCATCGGGATGATCGGCCGCCATCCGGTGCGCGGCGTGCACCACCAGCGCGGTCTTGCCCGCGCCGCGCATGCCGTCGACCAGCACCAGCGGGCCACCCCGGCGGATCGCGGTCAGCTCGTCGGCCCGGCCCACCAGGCGCACGTCGCGCGGCAGTTCACGACGGGCACGAGGGGGACGCGCGGGCTCGCCGAGCGCCACGGACCCGGCTGCGGCCAGCCCGGGTCCGGGGGCCACGCCCAGCTCCGTCTCCAGCCGGTCCCCCGCCCGCCGGTACGCGATCAGCGCCTCGGCCCGCTGACCGGTGGCGTGCAGGGCCCGTACCAGCCGGGTCCAGGCCGCCTCCCGCAGGGGCGCGTCCGTGGTCACCTGCCGCAGGACGGCCACCGCCTCCCCGCTCCGGCCCGCCTCCAGCAGCCGGTCGGCCAGCTGCTCGCGCAGGTCCAGGCGCAGCTCGTCGAGCCGGGCCACCGCGGCGTCGGCACCAGGGGTCGGCACCCCGGAGAACGGCCGGCCGCGCCACAGCCCGAGCGCCCGTTCGAGCAGGCTGATCGCGGTCTGCGGATCGGTGGCGCGGGCGTCGGCCGCGAGCCGGGTGACCACGTCGGTGTCCAGCTCACCGGGCCCGACCTCGATCCGGTACGCGTCGGTGCGGCCCTGCAACCGCTCCGGCGCCGGGAGCAGCCGGCGCAGCTGCCACACGTACGTCCTGAGGTTCGGCACCGCCGACGCCGGCCCGCCACCCGGCCAGACGCTGTCCACCAGCCGGTCGACCGGCACCCAGGCGCCGGGTTCGAGCAACAGCGTGGCCAGCACAGTCGCCGGTTTGCCGGCCGCGAGCCGGTGGGTGTGCACCTCGATCGGCCCGAGCACTCCGAACAGCACCGCCCCGTACCTCCTCGCCGGCCGCCCGGACGGTGGCCGTCGTCAATACCATCCATCCAGGCACATGAGGATCCGGTGACATGACCTCCGGGAGGCGGCAGTGCGGGTGATGGTGGTCGAGGACGACGAGAATCTGCGGCTCGCCGTCACCACCGAGCTGGCCCGCACCGGCCTGGAGGTGGACGAGGCCGCCGATCTGGCCGGCGCGGACCGGATGCTGGGCGCCGGCTCGGGGTACGACTGCGTGGTGTTCGACCGGATGCTGCCCGACGGCGACGCGCTGTCCTACGTGCAGCGGCGCCGGCGTGAGGGCTGGACGTCGCCGGTGCTGTTCCTGACCGCGCTGGACACGGTCGCCGACGTGGTGGCCGGGTTCGAGCACGGCGGCGACGACTATCTGGGCAAACCGTTCGCCATGGCCGAGCTGACCGCGCGGGTGCATATCCTGACCCGCCGCGCGGGCACCGCCCGTCCGTCGGTGCTCCGGTCCGCCGACCTGGAGGTCGACTGTGCCCGCCGGCAGGTACGCCGGGCCGGCGTGCTGCTGGGGCTGACCACCAAGGAGTATGCCGTGCTGGAGTATCTGATCACCCGGGCCGGGCAGGCGGTGAGCCGGTCCGAGCTGCTGGACCACTGCTGGGACAGCAGCACCGACCCGATGTCCAACGTGGTGGACGTGACGGTGCGCCGGTTGCGCGGGAAGCTGGGAGAGCCGGAGATGGTGCACACCGTTCGCGGGCGCGGTTACCGGTTCGCGGAGCCGCGCGGATGACCGGGTCGCCGCTGGATCGCCTCCGCCGCCTGCCCGTACGGATCGCCGCCTGGTCCGGCGCGGCGGTCGTGCTGGGCGTGGCCGTGCTCGGAGGGCTGCTGATCCGGGCGGACACCACCCAGCGCGAGGTTCGGATGGACGGTGAGCTGCGGCGGGTGACCTCCAGCGTCATGCGGCTGGTCCACTTCGACGACGGCACCGTCAACACCGTGGGGGTCAGCGAGGACGAACTGAGCCGCGGCTGCCCCGAGTTCGCGATCCTGCCCGGCAGCACCGAGCGGTTCTCGGCGTTCGTCAGCGGGCTGGACTGTCTCCCGATGCCGGCTGGCGTCCTCGAGGAGCTGGCCGTCCGGGCGGTGGACAGCGGCCGGCTCCGGGCGGGATACGTCTACGACCGGGACGGGGGCCGCGTCCGCTACGGCGTGGAACCGTTCCGCAAGCCGAACGGCCAGTTCGTCGGCGCGGTGGTCGCGGTGCGGGACGCCGGGGACGCGGACGCGGCGCACCGGCGGTTCGCGCTGGCGGTGGCCGGCGGCTGCCTGCTGCTCCTGGCCCTGGCCGCGACCGGGGTGCATCAGCTGTCCGTGCGTGCCGTCCGGCCCGCCGTGACCGCGCTGGAACAGCAGGAGACGCTGCTCGCCGACACCGCGCACGACCTGCGCACGCCGGTGGCCGCGTTGCGGGCACTCGCCGAGTCGGCGCTGCTCAACCCCGACCAGCGGACCGCCCTGCTGCCGCGCACGGTCGACCTGGCCCAGCGGATGGGCACGATCATCGACGGCGTGCTGATCCGGGCCCGGCTGGCCGCCGGGGTGGAGCCGCTGCGCCGCGAGCCGATCTGGCTGGACCAGCTGGTCAGCACGGTGGTGGACGAGACACCGGCCGAGGGCGCCCGGGTCACCGTGACGACCGCGCCGACCTGGGTGGAAGCCGATCCCGCCCTGGTCCGCCGGGCGATCGGCAACCTGCTGGACAACGCGCTGCGGCACGGGCGTACGCCGGGTCAGGCGGCAGTCGTGCACATCACCGTGGCCGGCGGCCGGGTCATCGTGGCCGACCACGGCCCGGGCATCGATCCGGCGCTGGCCGCGGCCACGTTCGACCGGTTCACCAGCACCGGCGGGTCCAGCGGTCTGGGACTGTCCATTGTTCGCTGGGTGGCCCAGGCACACGGCGGCACGCTGCGCGTCTACAACGCGGACGAGGGCGGGGCCATCTTCGAGATGGCTCTGCCCGAGGGGGTTGGATGAACTCTGGACGACTAATGGACCATCCATGTACGTGGTTGTCTATGCTGGCCGGGTGACCAGGCCTGCCCGATCGACCAGGTGGCGCGGACTGCGGGGGCGGTTACCGCTCACCATCCTGCTCGCCGCCTGTCTGGTGGCCGCCGCGGCGGCTGTCTCCGGGGCCGGCACCACACCGGCCGGGCTCTCCTTCGCCGACGTCGGGCGGTGGTTCGCCGACCCCGACGCCGACCAGGTCTTCCATGTCAACGGCGCGACCCGCAGCATCGACGCGTACACCCAGATCGTGGGCATCGAGGACGGCAGCGAGGTGGTGCAGGGCGAGACCAGCGGGTACGTGGTCGGCCCGACCCGGATCACCGAGTTCGACAAGTCCAGCCTGACGCAGCAGGACACCACCGTCCCGCCGGCCGCCGAACCCCCGGTGCCGGTCGAGGTGAAGGGCGGTCCGTACCTGGTGTACCGGCAGGCCGGCAGCATCGTCCGGCTGGGCGCGCGGGCGGCCACCATCCCCACCGGTGGCGTGGTGGGCCCGCCGGTGGCCGCTCCGGACGGCACGCTGTGGCTGCACCGCCCCGACGCCGGCCTGCTCTGCCACCTCGCGCCGGACGCCGACCGGGTCTCCTGCACGGTGGCCGTGCCGGCCGGCCGCCACGGCGCGCTGACCCTGGCGCGGGGCGCGGTGACCTTCATGGACACCGACGCCGACACCCTGAGCCCGGTCCACGCCGACTCGCTCGGCACGCCGGTCGCGCTCGACATCGACCTGCCCGACGAGGTGCAGGTGGCCGGCGCGGACCTGCACGGGCGGATCGCCGTCCTCGACCCGCGGACGCCGCGGCTGCTACTGGTGGACGCGGACTCAGGCCAGGCTGTCCGCGTCACCCTGCCGAGCGGACGCTGGACTGCTCCGGCGGCCGGTCGCTCGTCGGTGGTGCTCCTGGACGCGCAAGCGCGGCGGGTGCACTCGTACGCGTCGGACGGCCGGGCCCAGGGCACCACGGCGGTCCGGGCCGGCGCCGGTGAGCCGCGCCTGAGCCGGGGCCAGGACGGGCGGGTCTACATCGAGGGCGGGGACGGCCGGAATGTGCTGGTCGTGGACGACCGCGGCGGGGTCGGCGCGGTGACCGGCGGTCCGGCCACGGCCGCGGGGCCCGTCACCTCGGCCTCCGGGCCCGTGCCTCCGATGCCCGGCACTACTCCCCCTTCGGCGCCGGGCACGAGCCCCGCGGTGCCTCCCTCGTCCCGTCCCGGTGCGCCGACCGGGCCCGGGACGACGCAGGACACCACCGCGCCACCCCGAGCCGGTCTCCCGGAGGCCGATCTGCGGCCGGTTCCGGCCGGCGTGCCCGGCATGCCCCCCGATCTCAAGGTGGTCGCCCGGGGCCCCCAGCTGGTCGTCACCTGGGGGGCCGCCGCGCCGCACGGGGCTCCCATCACCGCGTACCACCTGGCGTGGGAGCCCGGCGGCGGATCGATCCACCCGGGCGGGGCCCGCTCGGCGACCATCTCCGCGCCGATCCGAGGAGTCACCTACCGGATCACGCTGGCCGCGAAGAATTCGGCGGGTGTGGGCGCTCCGGCCACCGTCACCATCCCGTACCGGACCCTGACCGTGCGCCGCGGCGTCTCGGCCGAACACCTGCCGGATTGTCTCAAGCCACGATGCGCCAAGTTCCACATCGAACTGCGCGGCTTCGACCCGAACACCAAGTACGAGATCGACCCGTACTCCTCCGTCCACGGCGACTTCAACCCGGGGGCCGGGCTGACGACCGACGAGAAGGGCGACCTGACCTCGAGGAGCCGATTCCCGTACAGCGGCATCGGGGACACCGTCTGGGTCATCGTCGACGGACAGGAATCCAACCACTACGTCTGGCCGCCCGGTGACTGAGCCGGCCGCCACCCGGGTCGCGGCCCGGATCATCGAGAACGTGCAGCGGATCATCCGCGGCAAGCCCGAGCTGGTCCGGCAGGCGGTCGCCGGTCTGCTCGCCGAGGGACACCTGCTCATCGAGGACGTCCCGGGCCTGGGCAAGACGTCCCTGGCCCGGTGCCTGGCCCGCAGCGTCGGCGGCACCTGGCGGCGCATCCAGTTCACCCCCGACCTGCTGCCCGGCGACATCACCGGCGTCACCGTGTACCAGCCCGGCGATCAGCGGTTCGTCTTCCATCCCGGCGCGGTGTTCGCCAACGTGGTGGTGGCCGACGAGATCAACCGCGGCACCCCGAAGACCCAGTCGGCGCTGCTCGAGGTGATGGCCGAGGGCCAGGTCACGGTGGACACCGAGACCCATCCGGTGCCGCGGCCCTTCCTGGTGGTGGCCACCCAGAACCCGATCGAGCTGGAGGGCACGTACCGGCTGCCCGAGGCGCAGCTCGACCGGTTCCTGATGCGGCTGGCGGTGGGGTACCCGGACTTGGAGTCCGAGGTGCGGGTGGTGCTCGGCGACCGGGCCGGGGAGACCCCGGACGACCTGCGCCCGGTGGTGGATCTCGGCGCCCTGCGGGTGGCGATCGCCGAGGTACGCGCGCTGCACGTGGAGGACCTGGTGGTGGAGTACGCCGTACGACTGGCCGCCGCCACCCGGGGCCATCCGGCGCTGCGGTTCGGCGCCAGCGTGCGCGGCAGCGTGGCGCTGGTCCGGGCCGGTCAGGCGTTCGCCGTGATCGACGGCCGGGACTTCGTCACGCCGGACGACATCAAGGACGTCGCGGTGCCGGTCCTGGCCCACCGGCTGGTCCTCACCCCCGAGGCCGAGCTGGGTACGCGGAGCACCGGGGACATCGTCACGGAGGTGCTCTCGTCCACCGCCGCCCCGCTGACGGCCCGCGGCCGCTGACTGTGCGTCCGACCCGGCGCGGCGTGACGGTCCTGGTCGCGGCGGCGCTGCTGACCGCGTACGGCTGGTGGGGGTCCTATCCGCTGGTGACTCTGCTCGGCGTGTGCGGGCTCGCCGTCGTGCCCGCCGTGCTGCCGCTGACCGGCGGGCGGCTGCGGGCCGAGGTGACCCGGACGATCGAGCCGGACCGGGTGCAGCGGGGACGGCCGGCCCGGGCGGTGCTGCGGGTCCGGAATGCGGGCCGACGTCACCAGGGCGGTTTTACCGCGGTCGACTCCATCGGAGCCACCTCCCGCACCGTACGGGTGGACAGCCTGCGCGCCGGGGCCGAAGCGGTGCACGAGTACGCGCTGCCCACCACCGCCCGCGGCCGGGTCACCGTCGGCCCGCTGAGGCTGGACCGCACCGACCCGCTCGGACTGACCAGGAACAGGCTGACCGTGGGCGGCGCGGTGACCCTGGTGGTGCATCCGCGGCAGCTACCGGTCCGGCCCCCGTCCGGTGGGCACGTCCGGCACCAGCAGGGCGGCCGGCTCACCGACGACGCTCCCGGCGGCTCGGCCGACCTGCAGGACGTCCGCGAGTACGTACCCGGCGACGAGGTGCGGCACCTGCACTGGAAGGCGACCGCGCACACCGGCCGGCTGATGGTGCGCGACCTGGCCGACGCCCGGGAGAGCCGGTTGACCGTCCTGCTGGACACCCGCGCCGGCGTCCTGTCCGCGGGCGACTTCGAGGAGGCCGTCGACCTGGCCGCCTCCCTGCTCTACGCGGCCGCCCGCGCCGGCCACCCGTCCCAGCTGGTCACCCCGGGCGGCCGGGTCATGCCGGTGCACAGCGCCGGACCTGCCCTGCGTCAGTTCCTGGACGCGCTGTCGGAGATCCGGGCCGACGCCACCCCGGTCACCGGCCTGCTGCTCCCGCCCCGCACCGGCCGCGTGGTCGTGATCACCGCGGCCGGCATCCCGCCACCACCGGGCCGGGCCCTCGTCGTCCTGCTCGGCGCCGGCACCTCCGCCCCGGGATCGGGCCGGGTGATCCACGCCGGCGACGCCGCCGACGCGATCCGCCGGTGGAACGAGGCCGGCTGGTGAGGACCACGTCCGTCGTGCTCGCCGCCGCGGTCGGGGGGATGCTCTTCGCGCCGGTGTTCGGCGTCCCCGCTCTCCTGCTGGCCGTGCTCGTCCCGGCTCTCGCCGTCCTGCTGGTCGCCCGGCTGTGCGACCGCGGCGCCGCGTTGCGCGACTGGCGGCCGCTGTGCACCGCCGCGGCCGGCCTGCTGACCGCCGCCCAGATCCTGTGGTGGCCGGCGGGCATCCTGACCCCGCGCCTGCTGCCGTCGCTGCGCACCGGCGTCACCGAGTCCTGGCGGCTGGCCCTCCAGTCGACCTGGCCCGCCCGCCCGGACCCGGAGCTGCTCGTCTTCGTCCCGCTGCTGGTGGTGGCGGCGGCGGTGCTCGGCGTGGAGCTCGTACACCGGCTGCGCGCTCCCCTGCCGGCCCTGCTGCCCAGCCTGGCCCTGGTCGTCTTCACCCAGCTGTACGCCGCGCTGCCCCCGCTCCCCGCGACCGTCGCCGCCCTCGCGTACGCGGTGCCGGCCGGGACGCTGCTGGTAGCGGCCCGGCCGGCCGGCGCGCGGGTGTCGTGGACCTGGGTCCCGGCGACAGCGGCGCTCGCCGCCGTGGTCCTGGCCGGCCTCGCCCTGCCGGACACGCCGCCGCGCTACACGCTGCGCCAGGACCAGGTGGTGCCGCTGGACGACACGGCGCTCACCAACCCGCTGGACGAGATCGCCGTACGTCTGCGGGACCCCGATGCCGAGGTCTTCCGGGTCGGCGGCGACACGCTGCCGGACCGCTGGCCGCTGGTCGTGCTGGACGCGTTCGACGGGGTGAACTGGACGCCCGCCGCGACCTTCCGGTGGCTCGGCTCGGGCCTGGAGCCGGGACCGGGTGTCACCGTACGGGTCGAGGAACGCACCGCGGAGATCACCACGGCCGGCACCGGCGGACCCTGGCTGCCCAGTCAGAGCTGGCCCGCCTCGGTGCGCGGCGCGGACCCGGTGGTCGTCCCGGAACACGGCACGCTGCTGCGGCCGGGACCGCCCGGCCCGGCGCGGTACACGCTGAGGTGGTGGGAGCCGCGGGTGGACGTGGCCGCGCTCGCCGGGGCCGAGGTGGACCCGGACGCTCCGGGCGGGCTGAACGGCATCGGGGAGGCGCCGGCCGGGGTGGCCGTGCTGGCCCGGGAGGCGACGCGGGGCCTGCGGCCGTCGTTCCGTACCGCACTGGTCCTGGAGGACTTCCTGCGGACCCGCTACGACCTGGCGGTGGGCACCGACCTGCCGACCGGGCACGGGTGGCCGCAGCTGACGAAGTTCCTGCTCGAGAACCGGCGTGGCACCAGCGAGCAGTTCGCGACGTCCTACGTGGCCCTGGCGCGGATCGTCGGCATCCCGGCCCGGGTGGCGGTCGGCTTCCGCGCGCCGGCCGGCGCGACGACGATCCGCAACGGTGACGTGCTGGCCTGGCCGGAGGTGGCCGTGCGGGGGGTCGGATGGGTGCCGCTCAACCCCGGTGGCCGTCCCTCCACGACCCCGTCGGCAACCGGCGGGCTGGCCGCGGCGGCCGAACAGGCGCGGGCCGGTCTGCCCGCCCCGGACGACGTCCGCAACCCCCCGCTGGGCCGCCCGGGACCCGGCGCTCCCGCGTCCGGCCGCGACGGCTGGCCCGGGCTGTTACTCCTGCCGATGGTGCCGCTGCTGCTCTGGCCGATCGCCGCGCCCGCCGCCTGGGGCCTGCGGGCCCGCCGGCGCCGGCGCCGAGCCGGCCGGGAGTCGGTGGTGGGCGCGTGGGCGGAGGTGCGCGACCGGCTCCGGGCCCACGGGGTCCCGGTGTCGTCCGCGATGACGGCTCGTGACCTGGCCGCGGCGGCCGAGCCGGTCACCGATACCGCGACGGGCGACGAGCTGCGCCGCCTGGCCGCCACGATGGACCGGTCACTGTGGTCGGGACGGTCACCGGACCACGAGCAGGTCGAGCAGACCTGGGCGGGCGTCCGAAGCGTCCGCCGGGCGCTGGCCCGCCGCGGTCCCCGGGCGCGGGTACGGGCGACGCTGAGTCTGCGCGGTCTGCTGCCGCCCCGCTGACTCAGGCCGGGCAGTCCGCCGTACGGATCGGCACCGGGTCGCTCTTGACGAAGGAAGTCCCGTCCGTGCCCTGCACGGTCATGCAGTACGGCAGGTCCGGCTCGACCCGGACCTCGAAGCTCGTGGTACGCCCGGCCAGCATCACCTGCGGCGTCCGGCCCCGCGGCGTGACCACGACCGCATACGTCAGGCCGGCTCGTCCCCGCCACCTCAGCTCCACGACGTCCCCGCGATCGACCGGCGGGGCCACGGCCAGACGCGCGGCCGGAGCGGAACTCACCACCGGGCCCGCATTGCTCGTCCGTGCCGGTTCGTCCTCGCCGTCCCGGGCGATCAGCACAGCCCCGGCCACCGCCACCGCCACGACGCCGACCGGGATCACCCAGCGCATCCGGCGCGCCGGCCGGTGCGGCCCGAACTCCACGATCGGCCCGCCCCGCGGCAACCGGACATCCGCGCGCCCGGCGGCGAACCGCAGCACGGCCGCCAGCCCCGCCCGGTCGTCCGTCCCCGCGCGGCCGGTGGCGAAGTCGGTCAGCACCGCAGACCCGTCGGCCCGGAACAGCACGTTGCCCGGCGTCACCGCCCCGTGGGTGAGCCCGGCCGCCCGGACGGCGTCGAGCGCCCCGCTCACCGTGGCCTCGAGCTCGGCCACCTCGTCCGGGTGCATCGGCCCCGTCGACGCCACCAGCTCAGGCAACGACTGAGTGACCAGCTCCCGCCGTACCGCCCAGCGCCCGTCCGGCAGCCGCACCAGCCGGGGCTCCGGCACGACGATGGACTCGTGGTCCGCCAGCACCGACAGTCGCCGTAGCCGCGCCTGGATCCGCCGCCGGGCCCAGGGTCCCGGGTGCCCGTCGAGCACCTTCAGCGCGTACGCCGCGCCCGTACGCCCGTCGACCCCGGCCAGGACGGACGCCGCCTCGTCCAGCGGCACCAGGTCGTCGTGAGACACGGACCCGCCCCTTCGACACTCCCCGGGAGATTCATGACATTCCGTTCAGCCTAGACGGCGTCGACGCCGCTCGATCCGGCGGAGCCCGTGCGGCGGTGATGTTGACAAGCCGGGAGCCCTGCCCTAGCTTTTAGCTAATGGCAGTAGCCAAACGGCTAATGCACGAATCATGGGGAGATCGTTGTGACCGAGTTCCTGGCCGTCGACGCCGGCACGATCGCCTACGAGGTGGCCGGTGACGGGCCGCTGGTCGTGCTGGCGCACGGCATGGGCGACAGCCGCGCGGCGTACCGGTTCGTCACGCCGGAGCTGATCGCCGCCGGCTACCGGGTGGCCGCTGTCGACCTGCGCGGCACCGGTGAGTCGAGCGCGCAGTGGCCGTCGTACAGCCGTACCGATATCGCGGGTGACCTGATCGCGGTGATCCGCCACCTCGGTGGCCCGGCCGTGCTGGTCGGCCACTCGATCTCCGGCGGGGCCGCGACCATCGCGGCCGCCCGGGCGCCGGAGCTGCTCACCGGGATCGTCGAGCTGGCGCCGTTCACCCGCGCGCAGACGGTGAAACTGAGCGACCTGAAGTCCGGTGCCTACCGCAAAGGCGCGCTGATGCTGGCCCGCACCATGATGGGCAGCGCCGGGCAGTGGCTCCGGTACCTCGAGCACGCCTACCCGGGCACCAGGCCCGCCGACTGGGCCGCCCGGCAGGCTCAGATCGAGGCGATGGTGCGCGAGCCCGGCCGGATGAAGGCGCTCCAGGGCATGCTCAAGGCTTCGCCCGCCGACGCCGGGGCGCAGCTGGGCAACGTGCGCTGCCCGGCCCTGATCATCCAGGGCTCGCTCGACCCGGACTGGGCCGACCCGCGCGCCGAGGGCGAGGCCATCGTGGCCGCGCTGCCGGCCGGCCTGGGACGGCTCGAGATCATCGAGGGCGCCGGGCACTACCCGCACGCCCAGTACCCCGGCGAGACGGCGCGCCTCGTGCTCGCCTTCCTCCGGGCGAACGCCCGTGCCTAGCGCCGAGCTCGCCCCGGCCGGCGAGCAGACTCCCGGCGTGGTCACCGGCCGGCCCCTCACCTGGCTGCGGATCGAGGGCCTGGCCGTCGCCGGAGCCGCAGTGGTTCTCTTCGCCGCCACCGGTCACTCCTGGTGGCTGCTCCCGGCGCTGTTCCTGGTTCCGGACCTGTCCTGGCTCGCCTATCTCGCCGGGCCGAAGGCCGGCGCGTGGTTCTACAACCTCGCGCACTCCGCACCGCTGCCCTTGGCCCTGCTCGGCGCCGGAGCCTGGTGGGACAACAGCGCACTCACCGTCGCCGGTGCGGTCGGCCTGTTCCACCTCGGCCTGGACCGGCTCCTGAGATACGGCCTCAAGTACGACCACAGCTTCGGTCTCACCCACCTCGGCAGCCACGGCCCCCGCCAGCACCACTGACTGGTTCGAGGCGACAGCCGACGGCGGCGGCCACCGGTGCGGGTAGCACCGGTGGCCGCCGGGTTCACGTCGATGGTGGGTCAGGCGTCAGGGTCAGGGGTAGGCCACCACATTGCGCGGGGTGGTGTTTCCGGCCGGGTTGGGGACGGAGCCACCGGTGTCGTTGACGACGTTGGCGATGGTGCCGACGTCGCCGAGGGAAACGGTGAGGACGCTGCGGAGCCGCACGCCGGGCCGGTTGGGCACCTCGAACGCCCGGTCCACCCGCACGCTGGGGTTGACGTTGAAGTAGGCGTACGAGCCGCCGCCCCAGAGTTCGTGGTCGGTGACGGTGTCGGCGACCTTGTAGGCGGCGTATCCGTTTCCGCGGGGCCCGATCCAGGCGGCCTGGTTGGGCACGTCGTACGGCTTCTCGTTCTGGAAGAAGATCGTCCGTCCGCGGTTGCCGTTCCAGATCACTTCGTACTTCTGGTAGTGCTCGACGAACAGACCGGTGGCCAGGACATCGTCACCGTTGACGACGAGACCGGTGTCGCCGGTGTTCACCGTCCAGCCGGTGGGTGCCCCGCCGTGGTCGGCCCGCCAGGCCCACATGTGGTCGATGATCGTGTCGTCGCTGTGCACCGCGAGGGTCGTGGTGGCCTTGCCCTGGACGCTGCTGCCGATCCGGAAGAAGACGTCCTGCAGGCTGATCGGGTTCGCGGCGTGGTCGGTGTGGACACCGGGCCGTCCGACGCTCATCAGCGTCGGGCTGTTGGTCGTACCGGCGTCGAAGGTCAGGCCGCTCACCTTGACCCCGTCGACGTCGGCGACGTTCAGCGCCTCGACCCCGTTGTTCGGGATCAGGGTCGGGAAGCCGATGCCGGTCACCACGGTGTTGGGGCGGGTGACCCGGATGGTCTCGTTCAGCGAGTAGGTGCCGGGAGTGAAGAACAGGTTCAGGCCCTGGGCCAGCGCCTGGTTGATCCGGGCGGCGCTGTCACTGGGCTTGGCGACGTAGAAGTCCCGCATCGGGATCGACGTGCCGGCGGTGTTCGGCCAGTTGGCGCCGGCGGAGTTGCGCCGCAGAGCGGGCACGAAGACGCGGTAGAGGCCGGCGCTGTCGACGTACAGGAAGGGCTTCTCCCGGGTGACCGGGGTGGTCGCCAGAGTGGTGTGGGGCGGGTTCGGGAACGCGTTCGGCGGGGCACCCTGGACACCGGAGTAGGTCATGTTCCAGACGCCGCCGTCCCAGCGGCCGATCCGGCTGTCGCGGGTGTACCACTGCTGCTGGGAGCCCGAGGACACGGTGCCGTCGACGACGGAGTCGGCCAGGTAGCCGCCGCTGGCGTAACCCTGCCCGTTGTCCTGGTTGGAGGGCGCCAGGGTCAGGTTGCCGCGGATGTGCACCCGGCGCATCGGGGCGGCCTGGGAGACGGCCCAGCGGTTGGTGCCGCCCTCGGGCACGATCGCCAGGTTCTCCATGCTGCGCCAGAAGTTCTGGGTCGCATTGGACTCATCGCCGTAGTTCCATCCGGAGTCGACGTTGACCGCGCCGTTGATCGTCACGTCGTCGGGGTTGAGCCCGAGACCGGCCAGCGTGGTGTAGAAGCCGACGTTGGCCCAGACCCGGCCGTAGCTGCCGGGCTTGAACAGGAACACGTGGCGCTGCGTGCCGAACTGCGCGGTCGGGCTGCGCAGCTGCGCGTTGAACGCCTGGTCCACCGCCGACTGGATGGTCGACGCCGGCGTGCCCGCATCGAAGATCCGCACGTTCGGGCCCAGGTCAGGGGTGTCGGACGTGGGCAGAGCCGGGCCACTCGGGGTGGGCGTCGGCGTCGGGCCGGTGCCGCCGCCGGCGAAGACCTGGAACTCCCAGAGCGAGTAGCCGTACGGGGTGGCCCGGGTGGTGCCGTTCATCCGCACGTACCGGCCGCTGCCGGTGACGGCCAGGGTCTGGACGCCGGCCCTGCCCGCGGTGACCGGGGTGATGTTCGTCCAGCTGGTGCCGTTCGCGGAGGTCTGGATGGTGAAGGCCGAGGCGAACGCCGCCTCCCAGTTCAGCACGACCTGGCTGATCGACTGGGTGCTGCCCAGGTCGACCTGCAGCCACTGCGGGTCGGCGAACGTGCTGGACCAGCGGGTGCCGGCGTCACCGTCGACCGCGGCGGCCGCGGAGAAGGCGGCACTCTCGACGGACGAGGCGGTGGCCGGCTTGCCCTGCGACACCAGGGTGTCGGCGGCACTGGCGTTGGTGGCGAACGAGACGACGGTCGTGCCGAGGGCCGCGGCGAGGACGGCACTCAGCACGATCCGTCCACGGCTTCGGCGTTTCTGCGGGGGTGGGGGCGTCAGTGTCGGGGATGTCATGCGCCTACCTGTCGGACGGGTTGCCGGGTCTGTGGGGACAGACGTACGGCGGGGCGGGGACTTTGCGGTTGGAGCAGAGAGCGCTCTCCGGCAATTGTTACTTCCGCGTTGCGGCGCGTCAATATCCCGGCAACAAAGCATTCGGCCGTCAGTTCACGGCTGTTGCACCGATTGAACGGAATAGTTTCCGAAAAGAGCTTGCCGGAAATTGTTATGCGCGCAATAAGTCTGTTTGGTCCGGCCCATTGGTGACCTGGGTCACCCTCAGCCAGCCGCCCTCATGAAGGCGTCCCGGACGGCCGCCGCCAGGCCGGCCCGCCGGCGACGGTGATCGTCTGCCGGGTCGGACGGGGTCGCGGTGTAGGTCAGGCTGCTGGGCGACCAGGTCATGGCCAGCGCGATCACCATGGAGTGGAGGTCGGCGGCGGGCACATCGGCCCGGATCCGGCCCGCCCGCTGCGCGGCCGCGATGACCTCCAGCTTTGCGGATTCGTCGGCCTGCGGAAACAACGGACCGGACGGTACGCGCTCCAGGCGCGCCCAGGTGGCGAGGCGAACCAGCTGCGGCTGCTCCAGGTACGCGTCATAGAGGCGGACGGCGTAGCCGGGCAGGTCGGCGGTGATCGGCGCCTTGTCCAGGATGTCGTCGACCTGATCGGCGAGGACCGCGTCGAAGAGCGCCTCCTTGCCCGAGTAGTACGAGTAGATCTGGGCCTTGCTCACCTTGGCGTCGGCGGAGATGCGATCGATCCGGGCGCCGGCGACCCCGTACGCGGCGAACTCGACGGCGCCGGCGTCCAGCAGACGCCGGCGGCTGGCTTGGGATCTGTCCACCGCGCCAGCCTAAACGAACTCGTTCGTTTGTCGCCGAACGAGGAACCGGCTATGGTCGCCAAACGAACTGGTTCGTTTGCCACCCCCGGTCGAGAGGAAGTGCTTCATGAGGAACGCCATCGGATGGGCCGCCCTGGACAAGGGCGCTCCGCTGCAGCGCTGGGCCTTCCAGCGCCGCGATCTGCTCGACGACGACCTCGCGGTCCGGATCGAGTACTGCGGAGTCTGTTCCAGCGACATCTCCGCCGTCCGTCACAGCGGCGCGGACCCCTTGGTGCCGGGCCACGAGATGACCGGCTCGGTCGTCGCGATGGGCCCGGCGGTCACCGGCTTCCGGATCGGCGACCGGGTCGCCATCGGCAACATCATCGACTCCTGCGGCGATTGCCCTCCCTGCCGGGCGGGCCGGGAGAACTGGTGCGAGCGGCCCGTGACGCTCACCTACGGCAGCATCGACCCCAAGGACGCGATGCCGACCCGCGGCGGCTACTCCTCGGAGTACGTCCTGCCCGCGAAGTTCACGTACCACGTGCCCGAGGGGCTGGATCCGGCCGCAGTCGCGCCCCTGATGTGCGCCGGAGTCACCACCTACGTCCCCCTCAAGCGGTGGGGTGCGGGACCGGGCAAGCGGGTCGGTGTCGTCGGCATGGGCGGGCTGGGCCACCTGGCTCTGAAGATCGCCCACCACCTGGGCGCCGAAGTCGTCCAGTTCACCCGCACCATGGACAAGGCCGCCGCAGCACGCGCGCTCGGCGCCGACGAGGTGGTGCTCTCCACCGACGACCAGCAGATGGCGGCGCAGAAAGGCCGCTTCGATCTGATCCTCGACACGGTGGGAGCCCCGCATTCCCTGGAGCCCTATCTGACCGCGCTGGCCATGGACGGAACCCTGTGCATCGTCGGCATCCCCGAGGGTGATCTCACCGTCCAGCCTCTGAGCCTCATCGCCGGCGCCAAGAACATCGCCGGGGCCGGCAGCGGAAGCGTCGGCGAAACCCGGGAGATGCTCGACTTCTGCGCCCGCCACCACATCACCGCGGACATCGAGATCCTGCCCCAGCAGCGGGTCAACGAAGCGCTCGACCGCCTGGCCCGCAACGACGTCCGCTACCGCTTCGTCCTCGACATGACCGCCGAGGACAGCTGAGGCCGCGGGCGGCGCGCCCAGTGCATCCGGCGACGAGCCCGGTATATTGATCCGGATAGATCAGGTCGTCGGTGACGCTCGTTCCGGGCAGGAGTGACGCGATGTCTCGCAAGACCGGCAAGCCGTCGGGGACCCGACCGGCGCCCCGGAAGGCCCCGGCCCGTCAGCTGCCCGGTGGGGCGGTCAGCGCGGCGGTCGCTCTGCTGGTGGCTGCCGCGGTCGGGCTGTTCATCGGGGTGCAGTGGGCCGCCCCCAGCCCCACCGACGAGGCGATCGCCTCGATGCGCGCGGACGAGGCCAAGCGGGACGCCACCCAGATCGTCGCGCTGACCACCCTGGCGCGCAGCACCGCGCAACAGGTCAAGCCGGTGGTGGACGGCCTGCGGTCCGGACTTCCGGTGGCGGACACCGGCGCCGCGGCCGCCCGGCCGGTCACCGACGAGCAGCTGGCCGGCTGGAAGCAGATCATGGCGCAGCAGGTGGAGCGGCACAAGGACGCCCCTTCCGGCAGCACCGCCACCAACGTCGCGCGCAACGGTCTGCGCAACGCGGTCAACCAGCTGTCGGTCGCGCTCGACACCTTCGCTGCCGCTCGTGCGCTACCGGCCGCCCAGCGGGCACCGGTGCTGGCCGTGGCGTCCCGCCAGCGGCTGCTCGCCGTCACCGACTGGTCGGTGGCGGCCACCCAGCTGGACCAGATCAACATCGACGCCGGCCACGGGCACCAGCACGTCTACCTCACGGACTCCCCCGAAGGCGGCGCGACCGTCGGCGACGGCTCACCCGAGGGCAGCTGACATCTCCCGGCGGGTCATCGGGCGTTCGGCAGTGGCGTCCCCCATCCTGGGCGTGCCCGCCGCGCGCCCGGAAGGAATCATGAACCACATGCACGACACGGATCTGCTCCCTGACGCTCACCGGCGCGGTCTCTTCCGCCGGATCGGCCTGGCGACGGCACTGACAGTGGTGCTGATGGCCCTGGTGCCGCCGGGCGCGGCCTGGGCGCACAACGCGCTCACCGAGGCGACGCCGGCCAAGAACGCCACGCTCGAGAAAGCCCCGGCGGGCGTCGAGCTGCGGTTCCTGCAGAAGCTCGACCCGGACGACACCACGATCACCGTGACCGGCGCCGATCGGAAGGCCGTGGCCACGTCACCGCCCGCCGTCGACGGCGCCACCGGCAGCGTCACGTTCACCGAGCCGCTCACCAACGGCGAGTACACGGTCGCCTATCGGGTGGCCTCGCGCGACGGTCACAAAGTGCAGGGGTCGTACCGGTTCACCGTCGCCGATCCCGCCAGCACCGCCTCCGCAGCACCGCCGGTGACCACGTCGCCGTCGGCCGCACCGGTCGCGGCCGGCACCCCGGCCACGCAGCCGGCTGCCGAGACCACCTCGACGACGTCAGGCCCGATGGTGATCGCCGGGCTGGGCACCGCCGGCGTCCTTCTCGTGGCCGGGGGCTACTGGTTCGCGCGCCGCCGACGCACACACTCCTCCTAGCGACACCGCAGTCGGACCGCCCTCGTCAGGGGGCCTTGTCGGGCCTCTCCATCCCGCCCCACTCGCGCGGCATGTCCGGCGTCATACCCGGCGTGATCAGGTGCGCCATCACCTGTTCGAGACGGCTCCAGGCCTGGGCCGGGTCCTCGCCGGCGTCGCGCAGCTCGTACCAGCGCGACTCCGCCATCGGCGTCTGCTGCAGCTCGCCGATCCCGACCAGTTCGCGGTCCGGGCGACCGCCGGTCGCTTCCGCGCCGGCCAGCAGACCCAGGGGCGAGCTCAGGCCGGTCCAGTGGGCGCTCCGGGTCGCGTCCGGCTCGCCCGGATACTGCTGGACCAGTGCCTGCCGGATGTCGTAGGCCCCGGCGAGGACGGCCATCAGCGGGGTGAGGTCGGCGGCCTGCAACGGCTGGGAGTGCACGACCGTGCAGCGGACCGTCTCCAGGACCACGGTGGAGGTGCGGCTGACCACCGTGGTGGCCAGCAACGGACCGTCCACCAGGGCGCCGGGCCCTGAGGCGCCGACCGTGCACAGCCAGGTGCCGCGCGGCGCGCGCTGCCGGCACAGGTCGGTGAAGTCGGCGCGGTCCCACGGCTGGGTGGCCGGTTCCGCGGCTCCCCAGCCGGCCGGCGGGCGTTCGGTGAGGGTGGTGGCTATCTGCTCGAGTGCGCCGCCGAGCAGCAGGGCCGTGGTGGCCGGGTGACGGATCTGCAGAGCGATGGTGTGGTGCCAGGCCGGTGCGGGTGGACCGCTGGTGTAGGCGACGGCCAGCGGCGGCGACTCCAAGGTGGTGAACGCTTCGCCGTTCCAGGCCAGGGGCCGGCCGGTGCGACCGTCGTGGTGGCCGTCCGAGCTGTGCACCACCCAGCGCGTGTCGGGTCCGTTGAGCGCCCCGTACAGGGCGGTGGTGAGCCGGTTCGTCGCGGGGGTGACCAGCTGCAGGCCTTTGCCGTTCTCGCTGCAGATCCGGATGACGTCGGCGAGCCAGCTGGTCAGGGCGACGACCGGACGGTCCTGCATGACCACGGCGACACGGTCGGTGCGCAGGTCGACGGCGGGGTGGGTGCTGGTGGTCGTCACGGTTGCTCCTGGGCGGTGGCGGGCCAGACGAGGCCGTCGAGGCGGCGGGCGAGCTCGGCGGCGAAGCGGCGGGCCAGGGCCTCGGCCTCGGGACGGCCGCTGGGCGCGCGGGCCTCGATCCACCACACCGGCAGGCCGAGCCGGTCGCCGTAGCCGGGGCCGAGCAGCCGGTCGATCTCGCCGGGCACCTGGACCAGCACGGGGGTCTCCAGGGAGACCAGCGGTCGTCCCTGGTCGTCGCAGAGCTGGATGACGGCGCCGTTCGCCGTCTGCCGCACGCGCAGTTCGTCACCGGCGGCGCGCATGCCGGCGATGATGGCCTGCGGGTCGGGGGTCCGCCGGGTCAGGGCGATGACGTCGTAGGTCATGAGTTCTCCCGGAGCAGTGCGGTCTGGATGAGGCGTACCGGCTCGCCCCGGCGGATCCACTGGCCGCGGCCGGGTGGCAGCGCGCGGGGGTACACGTCGCCGAGCAGCTTGCCCTCACTGCGGTCGCCGGTCATCAACAGGCCGGTGGAGCCGCTCTCGCGCAGGGTCAGCAGGAACGGCTCGAACAGGGCCCGCGACGCGCCGGCCACCCGGCGCGCGATCACGGCGTGGAAGCGCAGGTCGTCGCCGGCCGCGAGGTAGGGCTGCAGCGGGGCCAGCGGCTGCGACGACGCGGTGAGGATGTCGTAGTCGTCGACGAGAAGCACGATGTGCGGCCAGGTCGCCGGGTCGCCGGGTGCGGTGCCGTTCTGTCGCTGTTCGAGCTGGGCGGCCACGGCACCGGCCAGCCGGCCGGCGAGCAGGGCGTTGTGCGCGTACCCGCCGAGGTGGCTGTCGGGCACGACGCCGTTCAGGCCGCGGCGCGGGTCGACCACCGCGAAGACCAGCTCCTCGTCGGTGTGCTGTTTGACCAGGCGGCTCGCGATCAGCGTGAGCAGGTTCGTCTTGCCGCACTCGCCGTCGCCGAGCACGACCAGATTCGGGTCGCGGCCGAACAGATCGAACGAGACCGGCTGGGCGGTGGCTTCGTCCAGGCCGATGGGTACGGCGGACGAGCCGTCCGCGGGGGTGAGCTCGTCGATGCCCAGCCGGGCGGGCAGCACCCGTACCGGCCGGGCGACCGGGCCGTGCCAGGAGGCGCGCAGGGCCCGGGCGATGGCGGTGATCGAGGCGCCGAGGCCCTGGTCGTCGGCCTGCGCGTCGATGCGGGGCAGCGCCACGTGGGCGAACAGCTTGCCGGCGGTCAGCGCCCGCCCCGGTGGCGCGTCGCGCAGAACCTTCGCCATCCTGCGGTCGATCGCCGAGTCGGCCGAGTCGCTCAGGCGCAGCTCGATCTGGGTGCCGATGGTGGACTGCAGGGCGATCCGCACGTCGTGCCAGCGCAGCATGGACGCCACGACGTGCACGCCGTAGCCACCGCCGCGCTGCAGCAGGGAGGCCACCAGGGGCTCGTAGGGCTCGAACTCGCCGGCGATGTGGCCGAAGCCGTCGATGACCAGCACCACGTCGGCCGAGGGCAGCTCGGGCAGCCGGCCGGCGGCGTGCAGCTCGCGCATCGCCTCGACGCTGTCGATCCCGTGGTCGCGGAACGCCTGCTCGCGCTCGTCGAGCATCGCGCGGACCTCCTGCAGGGTGCGCCGGACCCGTTCGGTGTCGGTGCGCCCGGCGACGCCGCCGACGTGCGGCAGCTGCGCGAGCGGCCCGAGAGTGTTGCCGGTCAGGTCGATGGCGTAGACGGAGACCTCGCGCGGGGTGTGGGTCAGCGCCAGCGAGGTGACCAGGGTGCGCAGCAGGGTGCTGCGGCCGGACTGGGGCGAGCCGATGATGGCCACGTGGCCGCCGGCCGTGGTGAGGTCGAGGATCCACGACCCCTGCCGCTGGCGGGCGGGGTCGTCCAGCAGGCCGATGGGCACCCGCATCCGGCCGGGACGGCCCGGCAGGTGCAGGCCGCGGTCGGCGGTCATGACCGGGGTGCCGCCGAGCCGGTCCAGGGTGAGGGCGTCCGGCAGCGGCGGCAGCCAGATCTGCAGCACGGGCTCGGCGGCGCCCTCCAGCTGGCCGGCGATCACGTCGAGCAGGGTCGGTGCGGTGCTGCGCACCGGCATGGCCGGGCCGCCGGCCGGGGCGTCGTTGCTGCCGAGCAAGTTGTACGCCGGGTACGGCAGCGGCCGCGGATGCTCGGTGGTGGTGTCCTGCTCCGCCGGGCCGCGGTACGGGCCGGAGACGTAGCTGGCCTTGAACTTGCGGTAGACGGTGGTGTCCACCTTAAGGTAGGCGTATCCCGGCAATGGTGGCAGATGGTAGGCGTCCGGGGTCTCCAGCACCGTACGGCTCTCGCCCTCGGAGAGCGTGCGCAGGCCCAGCCGGTACGACAGGTAGGTCTCCAGGCCGCGCAGTTTGCCGCTCTCGATGCGCTGGCTGCTCAGCAGCAGGTGCAGGCCGATGCTGCGCCCGATCCGGCCGATCGACAGGAACAGCTCGACGAACTCCGGCTTGAACTTCAGCAGCTCACCGAACTCGTCGATCATGACCAGGAGGTACGGCAGGGCGGGCAGCTCCGGGCGGCGTTCGCGCAGGGCCGCGTAGTCGGCGATGTTGGCCACGTTGCCGGCGTCCTTGAGGGCCTGCTGACGGCGTTGCACCTCACCGGCGAGACTGGTGTGCACCCGTTCGATGAGCACCTCGTCGTCTTCCAGGTTGGTGATCACCCCGGCGACGTGGGGCGCCCCGGCCAGCGGGGCGAACGTCGCGCCGCCCTTGTAGTCGATCAGCACCATCGCCAGCACGTCCGGCGAGTGCGTGGTCAGCAAGGCCAGGAGCAGCGAGCGCAGCAGCTCGCTCTTGCCGGAACCGGTCGCGCCGACACACAGCCCGTGCGGTCCCATGCCCAGCTGGGCCGCCTCCTTCAGATCGAGCAGCACCGGCTCGCCGGCCTCGTCGATCCCGATGGGTACGCGCAGCAGGTCGCGTTCGCTGCGCGGGCGCCACAGGGCGGGCAACGGAAGGTGGCGCGCGTCAGCCAGGCCGAGCAGATCGGGCAGGTCGCCGCGGTCACCGCCGCCGGACTCGCGGACGGATTCCCGGGAGAGCCGAAGCGGGCTCAGCATCCGGCTCAGTCCTTCGGCGGTGGAGGGATCGCACCGGTCGCGGCTGCCGCGGGCCTCGGCGACGGTCGTCGGCCGCAGGTCCTCGACGAACACGCCACCGTCGGCGACGGTGATCCGCAGGGCCACTTCGCCGGGCTCCTGCAGCCGGTCCTGCACCAGGTGCAGCACGGTCACCCCGAGCGCCGCCGCGGTCATCGCCTGGTCCGGAACGGCCACGTCCTGCGCGATCTCGCCGTAGGTGTCGTGGATGAGCATCAGTCGGGGCAGCAGCGTGATGGCGGCGGTGTTCGAACCGCTGCGGGCCAGTTCGGAAGCCAGAGCCGAGTGCTGGTGCAGCTGGCCGGCCACCAGCTCGGCGAGCTGGGCCGGGGCGGAGGCGATACGGCGGGCCGCGACCGGTCCGTCGCGCAGGTCGGCGTCCACGAGGTGGGGCAGCCACTTCAGCCACTGCCAGTCGGCGATCAGCGCGGGCGGGCAGGCCAGGCCGATGCGCAGGTCGTCGGGGGCGTGCAGGGCCGCTGCCTGCACGATCAGGGCGCGGAGCAGTTCCAGCACGTCCGGGCGGGGCCCGATGATGCTGACGTTGCCGATCCGGTCCAGCGGCACCACCAGGGGCAGCGCGGGCGCGGCCCCGTAACGGCGCACCAGCGCCTTCGCCTCGGCCAGCATGAACGGGTCGGTCGGGGTGAGCGGGCTGCCGTCGTCCTCGATGTGCAGCGGCATGACCGGGAGGGTGCCGGTGCCGACGCGTACGGACAGGAAGTCGCGGTCGATGCGGCGGCGTTCCCACAGCCGGGCCGGGTCCCGGATGACGTCGAACAGGGCCTGCGGCGGTGGGTGCAGCAACCGGGCCTCGGCCGCGCTGAGACGTTCGTCGGCCAGGAGCTGTTCGCGCAGTTCCTCGAGGTAGTCCAGGTAGCGTTCGCGTTGCCGGCGACGGGTGCGACCAGCCTTGCCGCGCTGGGTGAGCAGCATGACGCCGACACCGCCGATGGTCACCACCAGCAGCACCGCCCCGATGCCGATCATCGCGGTGCCGCGGAACAGCACCATCATGGTCAGTGAGGACAGCACACCGCCGACCGGCAGCAGCATCTGGGCGAAGTTGCCGCCCGAGTGGCCGTCCGGCAGCGTCGGCGGCGCCGCCACGTTCTGCGGCTGCCGGGGGGCCAGCGGCCGTACCGTGCGGGCCGGACGGTGCACGATGCGCGTGCTCATCCGCGGATGGCCCGGTCCATCGTCTCGGCTGCGACCCGGAGCGCCGCGGTCCGGGTCGCGGTGCCGATGCGCCGCTGGTCGATCGCCGCGCCCAGGGCGAGGTGACGGTCGTAGGGCAGCACCACCACGGCGGCGCCGTAGGCCCGTAGCCGGTCGGCGGCCTCCCGCAGGTCGACGCCGAGCGGTCCGGGCACTGTGGTGCTCAGCACCAGCACCGTACGGGCCAGCAGGCCGTCGCCGAAGTCCTCACCGAGACGGCGCAGCGCGGCGTCGGCGCCCAGCACTCCGTCCAGGGTCGCCGCGCCGGTCAGCACCACGGCGTGCGAGTCGGTGATCAGCGCCCGGTTCGCCGCGCCGTGCAGGCCGGCACCGAGGTCGGCCACGGTGACCGCGAAGTAGCGGCCGAGGAAGCGCACCCGGTCGCGCAGCAACAGCGCCGCGTGGGCCTCGTCCTGGCGTCCCAGAGCGGCGGACAACGCCCGCCGCCACAGCCACACGCCGGTGACCGTGCGGGCGAGATGGCGCGCGATCTGGTCGAACGCCGAGACCTGGGCGATGCCGTTGTCGGAGGCGGTCCGCACGCCGACGCCGAGCGGGCCGAGCCGCAGCGGCAACGACCCGGCGTCGGGGTCGGCGTCCACGGCCAGCACCGGGTCCCGGCGTACCCCGGCCAGCGTCGTGGTGAGCAGCGCGCTGACCGTGCTCTTGCCCGATCCGCCGCGCACGCCGGCCACGGTGATCCGCCGGCCGGTGGTGATCGGCAGGTTGGCGCGCTCGGCCAGACCGGCCAGTTCCTCGATCTCGTGGGTGGCCTGCCGGCCCAGAGCGGTCCGCAGCGTGCCGATCCACCGGCGGACCAGCGGGTCGCCGTGCACGCCGGCGTTGCGGTGCAGCGTGGCGGTCTGCTCGTCGGTGTCGATGGCGGTGCCGGCGTGGAAGACCGATGGCGGCGGCGCCGGGACGGGACCGGTCGCCGGCCCGGCGGCCGTTGAAGCCGGGCCGGCCGGGCTGTCGGTGCGATCGGCGGGTGTCATCGCCGGGTCCATCGAGCGCAGCAGCTGCGCCTGCCAGTTCTCGTCGGTCATCGCTTCAGAACACCTCGAGCAGCCGGGGGTAGACGCCGAACACGCCCAGTACCAGCGGCAGCAGGACCACCACGGCGACCGACTCGACCACGTCGCCGAGGCGGCGCAGCCGGGCCCGAGTGTGTTCCGGCAGGTCGCGGGTCAGCACGACGACGGGCAGGGTCAGCGTTGCCGCGGCGACCGCCAGCGGCCCGGGCAGCGTGGTGCCACTCGCCCAGCGCCACCACAGCACGCCGAGGATGCCCGTCGCCGCGCCCAGCAGAGCGATCACCTGCGCGGACAGCGGATACATCCGCGCGCGGACCAGCATCACCACGGCGAGCACACTCGCCAGCGACACCGTCCAGTACGTCGGCCGCGACGCCAGCAGCCATCCCGCGAACACCGCCGAGACGGCGACGGCGAGCACCGTGATGATCAACGACCCGTGGGCCGTGGCCAGTGCCGTGCGGACGTCCCGGCGCGCCACCGGCCGGTTCTCGACCCGGCGGTCGTCGAGCATCGCCAGCCCGGACGACGCCAGCGCGAACCGCGGCAGCACCCCGATGGTCAGGACCAGGACGACCGCGAGCACGGCGCCGAGACGGTCCCGGGGCAGCCCGGCGGTGGCGCCCGTGGCCCAGATCGCTGCGAGCACCAGGATCCCGGCGCCGCCCAGCAACGCCGCCCGGCCGGAAGCGACATTCAACCCGGCCGCGGCGACAGTGACACCGAGCGCGGCGCTGACCGCGACCACCCGCCAGAGCGGCGGCCAGGCGTACGCGTCGGCGAAGGCCCACGCCCCGATCGTCAGCGCGGTCCCGGCCCCGCCGAGCAGGGCGATGCCCAACGGCCGGCGGGCAGCACCGCACGCCACCCCGGCGAGCGCGAGCACCGCGCCGGTCACGGTGGTGATCACGGCGCCGGCCAGGGCGTCCGTGCGCAGGACGAGCAGCAGCAACGCGACCGCGACGACCGCACCGAACATGGTGACGGCCACCCATTGCCGGCTCTGCGGCCCCCACCGGGTGGCGCGCAGCGCGAGGTCGTCGGCCGTCTCCTCGGTGACGTCATGGATGACCGGCGCCGGCGGCAGATCCTCCGCGCCGGCCAGCCGGAGCACCGTACCGTCGGCGATCTCCGCACCGGCCAGGGTGTCGCCGTCGGCGAGCACCGTGCCGCCCGCGGTGACCAGCCGGCGCAGCCGAGCCGGGTGCGCCGGCGGCTCCCCCACCACGGTGAGCAGATCGGGCAGCAGCCGGCCGACCGTTTCCGCGGCGGGCAGCACCATGTCGACGCGGCGCCCGGCACCCACCAGCGTGACCCGCGTGTAGGGCGAGCTCATCGCCCCACCTGCTGTTGCTGTTGTTGCTCGGCCCGTTTGGCCAGCTGCTCCTGCAGGAAGGACCAGCCGACGCAGCCGGCGCAGAGCACGGCCGCCACGGCGGCGCCCGCGAGCAGCCGGGTCATGATCTCCGGCGCGGACCTGCGGGTGCGCAGCGATCCCCACAGCAGCGCGTCGCGCAGCCGGCGCCGACGTACCGCCACGGACTCCAGCAGTTGCGCGTCGAAGTCGCGCGACACGAACGCCTCCCCAGGTGTTCTTCGTCGTGAGAAGGCCCGCTCAGTAGAAGGCGTTGAATGCTTTGCCTTGCACCAGGTCAGGACTATCGATCTTGAACACGTCCCGCAACGCGCCGACCATCATCTGCGCCAGGCGCGCGCCCTCGTCATCGGACAGCGGCATCGGCGCCAGCACCGGCACCTTGACGTGCCAGTTGGAGTTGTTCGGCGGGTCCGGCGGCAGCCAGCCGTCGGCCCGCAGCCGCTCCTCCTGCTCGGCGGAGAGCTGATGCTCCGGCGGCAGGTGATGATTGGAGACGGCCTCCGCGTGCAGCCACACCTCGGCCATCTGACATTGGGTGTAGAAGTCTCCGTGCTGCAGGCTCAGGACATCGCCGTCGTCGAGGCGTGTCAGACGCTCCGCGACAGTCCGGGTGAGCTCCTGCCAGGTCGGCGACGTCATCGGCATCTCACCCCTGGTCCGCGGCGTCCACGGCATCCTGGGAGGCGTTGGGCGCCCAGGTCAGGGTGACCGCGACTTTCAGATTCCGGACGGCCAGCGTCGTCTGCTCACCACGCCACCGCACTTGCGGCACGGTGGAGGGGTGCGGAGTCGCCGGGCTGCCGAAGACGTCCGCGCCGACCTCCTGCACGCCGGCGAAGACCTCTTCCAGGAACGCCTGATCGGCGGGGTCTTTCTCAGCGACCCGCGACGTGATGCGCATGGAGACCTGCCAGACCCCGCCCTGCTCGAAATTCAGCCGGAACGCCTTGGCGCCGAGCCCGTGACCCGCGTCGGCCACCGCGCCCATACCCGGCAGCACTTCCACCAGGGTCCAGCCGAACCGCTCGGCCAGCGCGGGCACCCCGTCCTCGGTCCAGGACCACGACGTGTCACGTACGGCGGTCAGCAGAGACCGCAGCGCGTCCTTGTCGAGCGTGACATGCGCCGTCACTGATCACCACTCCTGCCGGTATTCACGGGTTCGCCGGACATCCTCAGAATTCTTTCACACTGGCTGACCAGGGATGCCACCGCTGCGCGTCGAGCACGAAGTCCTTGACGGTGACGGTGCCGGTCTCGGTGGTCCGGGCGACGAGATAGCGCACGTTGTTCTCCCGGACGGCCTTCTCGACCAGCTCCCGCAGCTCCGGTTCGTCCTCGAGGGCCTTGGCGAGCTTCTCGTCCTTGCTCAGGATCTCCCGCAGGTACTCGGGGCTGCCCTGCTCCGCCTTGATCTTGGGCGCATCCGGCTTGTTCGGATCGGTGGCCCGGGCCGAGCCCAGGTCGGCGCGCGGGCCCTTCTCCTCGATGATGACGAGCTTGCCGTCCTTGTCGAGCAGGATCCGGTCGAAGTTGCCGGGCGTACCCTTGGCCAGGTCACCGCCGGTGAGCCGCTGGGATCCCGGGAACATCCGGTCCTCGAGAAGGTTGCCCCCCACCGCGCCGAGCCGCTCGCTCGCGTCACTGTACTGCTGACGCAGACTGAGCCACTCCTTGCCGGAGTTCTCCAGCTTGAACAGCTCCTCGGTGGACAGCAGGTCCTCAGCCTTGACCACCGCCTCCTTGAGCAGATCGCTGCTCATCGTGCTCGGGTCGATCTTGAAGCCTGCCTCGATGAACTCCTGGTCCCCGTTGATCTTCTTGACGATCTCGGCGAGGTCCGTGTCCCACTTGCTGCGCATGTCGTCGCCGAGCTTCGTGCGTGCGTCGAGTTTGGCCTGCACGTCTCTGGCCAGGTCGTCCTGCAGCTCGGGCTTCGGCAGTTTGAGGGGCTTCTCCTTGTTGGCGGTGTCCACCACGGAGGGAGCGTCGATACCGTCCTTCGGACGGTTGTTGTCATCGAGAAAGTGTCCCCGGCTGTCGACCAGCTGACCGTTGTCACGACGGGACGAGCCGTCGGTCATCGAGTCGCCGTCGGCGTGCCACTTCCCGTCCGGGCCCTCGTAGAGGGTGCGGCCGTACCGGGTGTCGCGGATCGCCGGCGTGACGTCCTCGGCGAACTTGTAATGGCCGGGGTTCTCCGGATCCTCGTGGGGCCGCAGGGGCCTGGTGCCGGTGTCGTCCGCGCGGCTTCCGCCGGCCGTGTCTCCGTCGGCTCGCCCGGCGCCGTCGTCGGCGGCCCGTCCCCCACCGCTCCCGTCGCCGGCGCCCTGCCCTGCTTCATCGGCTGCACGGCCGTCGGTCGTGTCGTCCACGTCCCGGCCGGTATCGGTCGTGCTGTCGACATCCCGGCCGGTGGCGTCCAGGTCGGCGCGGACGTCGCCCGGAGTCCGGTCGCCTGCCGGCTGTTCCGGGGAGCGGTCCGGCGCGCCGGGGCCGTCGTCGGCCGGGTCGCCGGGCCTGCCCGTGGGATCGTCGTCGGCCGGATTGGCGGGCGCGTCCTGGGCGTCGCGGTCGGGTCCCGGCGGGTCGTCGACCGTCCGGCCGGGGTTGAGCGGGTCAGGGTCACCGGTGCGGCCGGGAGTGTCCGGCAGGCCCGGTTCTCCGTCGCGGCCCGGCCCGCCGGGCAGCTCGCCACCATCACCGGTACGCGGCGTAGGCACCTCGGCCCCGTCTCCAGGACGCAGCGTGGGCACCTCGGCCCCGTCACCGGTACGCGGCGCCGGTGCATCGATGCCGCCACCGCCACCGCCGACCCGCGGAGGAGGAGCATCAGCACCGTCGCCCCCACCCACACGGGGCGGAGGCCCGTCACCGCTCACACGGGGCGGAGGACCGTCACCGCCGCCGGTGCGCGGCGGAGGCAGATCAGCGCCGCCGCCGGTGCGTGGCGGGGCCAGGTCCGTGCCACCGTTGCGGCCCGCTCCGACCAGCGCCGGCTCGTCCACCCGGGTCCGCGCCTCCGGAGCGTCGACGCGCGCAGGCGCCTCCACCCGGGCCAGCGCGTCGGCGTCCTGCAACGCCCGCTGCAGGTCCGGGTTGGCCTTGAGGACGTCACCCAGGTGCAGATCGACCTGCGTGGCGAGATCGGCCACCGTCGGGAGGCTGTCGACCTTGCCCACGTCCGCCACGTCACCGAACTCGTCGAGGACCTTGCCCGCCGCGGTCAGCCGCGCCGCCTCGGCCGCCTTGGCCGCGTCAGCGCCGCCCTCGGCCACCGCCCCCGCCGCTTTGCCGCCCTTGCCGAGGGCGCCCACCTTCGCCGGGGCCAGCGGAAGCGTGAAGACGTTGTACACCACCAGCCCGAACGCCCGGCCCGGGTCCTCCGACCAGGTGTCCCAGGCGACCAGACCCTTGCCGAACTCCTTCCACGCCTCGCCCGTCTTCGCCGGGTCGGTGAACACCCCACCGGTCAAGGTCCACAAGCCACCCCACGAGGCGGAGAACGTGTCCCAGTCGAAGAAGTTGACCAACCCGAACAGGCCGGTGACGTCGCCCCAGAGACCGTCGACGAAGAACCCCTTGTAGTCCCCGACCACGAAGTTCCACCCGTCCTGATACCAGGGCAGGTCGCGCTCTTCCGAGGTGCCCCACGGCCGTTCCGCCTCGGCCGGCAGCGCGCCGGCGTCGAAGCCGTACGCGTTCGGGTTGCCGCTGCCGTCACCCACCACCCACTGGGTGCCGCCGAACAACCGGTTGATCCGGTTGGCCGCCTGCCGTTCGGCGGCCATCATCGCCGCCAGCTGGGTGTCGACCTGCCGGATCAGGTCGTTGTTCTGGTTGACCTTGCCCTCGTCGGAGCGCCAGTCGTCGTCGCCGTCGATGCCGGCGACGAACGTCCGCGCTTCCGACTGCAGCGCCGAGAGCCGGGCCACGATCGGGCGCATGACCTGCACGTACTGCGTCAGCGCGGACGCGACCTCCTGCACGTCGTCACTGACGGTGTCGGCGTCGTTGCGCACCCGCACGGTCGCGCCGAACAGCGTGGCCGCCTCAGGCGCCTCGTAGAAGGCCGACAATCCCTGCCAGGTGGAGTGCACCTCCTGCCCGGTCAGCCGGAAATCGCTGCCGGCGGCGTTCAGCGCGGTCGCCTGCGTTTCCACGGCGCCCAGATCCCCGCTGAACTGCGGGATGGCGTCCGGCTTGATGACCACGTTCTCCCCCGTACATCTGTGGCCGTGGCTCAGTTGAAGTTGCCCGGCGGCGCGGCGCCGGCGTTGGACTGCGCCGTCGCGGCCATCTCCAGATCGCCCGCGACATAGGCCTTGGTCGCGTCGACCGCGGCGGTCAGGATGCGCCCCGTGAGCTGCGTGACCCCGTCGATCGACGGACTGATGTGCTGGGCGAAACCGGCGAGCGCGCCCGCGACGATCTCGCTACCGCACGAGCCGGCGGCGCCGCTCAGCGCGTTGCCCATGGCCGTCCTGGCCGTGTCGAAGCCACCGGCCCGCTCACCGGTGCGGGTGACCACGCCCGAGACGCCCGGCGGGTCGATGTCCCACTTGCTCATCGCGACCGCCGGGTCAGCCGATGCTGTCGACCGCGGCCCGGGCCCGCGACAGCGTGGTCTGTGCCGTGTCGTCGTTCTGCTGCAGCGTGGTCTTGATCAGCGTGATGATCGTCCGCACCTCGCTGGCGGCGGTGTTCCACCGCACTTCCTTGTCGTGGTACTGGTCGGCGACGCCGTCGGCCAGGAAGTCGGCCATCGCCGCCTTCACCGCGGCGTCGCGGTCGTTGATCAGCACCTCGAGCCGCGCCACGACGGACTGGAGGTTGCTCTGCGCCTCGCTGGAGGTGGCCATGTCGAAGCTGCGCCGGTCAGAAGCCATCGGAGTCTCCCTCTGTCTCAGCGGCCTGCGCCGAAACGCGCGGCGTCGAAGTTGGCGGCACCCTCGGTGCTCCCGGCGTTGGCGGCCATGTCCTGCTCACCCTCGCGGAACGACGAGTCCATGCCGCCGATGCCGCCGAGGATGGCCGCCAGTGCCCGGTTGAGGTCGCTGGTGATCTCGTCACCGCGCACCTTGAACCGGTCGAAGGCGGCCTTGCCGGCCCCGTTGAAGTTGCCCTCCAGGGGCGCCGCCGCCTGGATCAGCTGCTGGATCAGGCTGCCGAGCTCCTGGTTGGAGCCACCGGTCTTGGTCTGCAGTGTCCCCAACGTCTCTGAACCCATGTCGAACTTCATCGAACCCACATCCCCGTTTGGTCGATAGTGACGCCCGTTCATGAAGCCTTGCGGGCAACCACCCTGTCAAGGTTACTGACCGCCGCAAGTCATCGATGGCATGAAGAGGACAAAGTGGCGACGGGCCCTCCCGCGTACCGCTGATCTCGGGGGTGTTTTGATCTGCCGGTGACCGAAGGGGACGGCATCATCGCATACGGATCTCCCGCGTTCCGGGCGCGGAGCGGGTCGGCGGCATTCATCGGCACGGACGACGGGCGGACGCTGCTGGCCGTCGACCCCGGGGTCGACGCGATCGACACCGGTACGGGTGCGGTGACGACGGGGCCTCGGGCCAGGGCGGTGGCCACCCACGGGGACCTCGTGGCTGTCGCGTCCGAGGAGCGACCGGATGCGGTCACGCTGCTGATGTTGCCGGAGCTGACGGCGCGGGAGGAGATCGACGCCGGCGGCCGGGTGTATCAGCTGGCGATGGGCGGCGGCACGATCGCGGCGCTCACCGCCGAGCCGTACGTGCTGGTGCTGATCGTGGACGGCACCGTGCAGCGGATCGACCTGCCCGACAAGGCGACCTGCCTCGCCGTGTCGCCGGACGGGACGCTGGTCGCGGTCGGCACCGACCAGGGCCGTACGGGAAACGTGCTGGTCGTGGACGCGACGACCGGGACGGTCCGGCACACGCTGACCGGGCCGCGCGCGCCGGTCAGCGCGGTGGCCGTCTCCGCGGCACACGACGTGGTGGTGGCGGCGGCCGGGCCGCGCGTGCTCGGCTGGACGCCGAGCACGAAGAAGCCGAGGGCCAGGAGCCTGTGGGCGGCACGCCGGGTGGGCGCGTCCCTGGCCGGGATCACCCGGGCCGGGCGCCTGATCGCGTACGCCCGGGGGGCGACCGTCTCGATCGATCCGGCAGCCGCCGCCGTCGACTGGGAGATCTATTCTTCCGGCCCGGCCCTGGTCCATGACGACCGGGTCATCTCCACCCGGTTCGGCGAATGCCGCGAGCTCGACCCGTCGACCGGGGCGGTGCGGCACACCTGGACGCACCGGGGACACCTGATCCGGTTGTCCGCCGTCGGCGAGACGATCGTCGGAAGTGGCCTCGAGTCCCGCCCGGTCCTGTTCCGCCCCGGTGCGACCGGAGCCGCCGAGCTGGGCGACGGTCATTCCCGGTTCGTCATCGCCGTCTCGTTCGACGGCGACCGGTTCGCCACGGCCGGTGAGGACCGCGTCTGCGTCTGGGAGCGGGGCCGGCCGGCACCGCTGTTCACGGCGATGCTGGACGACAGGCCGAACATCTACCGCCGCCAGGGCGTCTCGCTCGACGGCGGCACGCTGTTCGTCGGTGACGACGAGCGCCTGCTGCGGTTCACGGTCGGTGATCCGGAGCCGGAGGCACGCAGCGAGGAGCTGGACGGCCGGGTGGTGGCCGTGGCGCCGCTGACGGACCGGGGCGAGGTGCTGGCCGCCTGCTCGAAGGGTTACCGCAACGGCGTGCTCTACCGGCTCGACGCGCTGACGCTGGAGGTCCGCGCACGGGCCAGGGCGCCGCACGTCCTGGGGTCGATCGTGTACACGCCGAGGGCTGCGACGTTCGACCTGCGCTGGGCGACCGGGTTCCGGACCCACGAGATCAAGAGATTCACCGACGTCGCGGAGTTCGACTATCCCGCCCACCGCCCACAGGTCTATCTCACCCCGGACCACGCGCTGGCGGTCGCCGTGGACGATCACGGAGCGACTTCGGCCCTGACGGTCCTGGACATCGCTGCGCGTGCCCCGCTGCACGATCCGATCACCATCCCGGCCGTGATCGGCGAGCCCTGCATGTCCTCCGGCGGTCTGCTGACCACCGGGCACGCGGACGCGATCCGCTTGTGGGACGTCCGTTCCGGCACGCTGGCCCGTCAGCTGCCGTTCCGCACGCCCCTCGACCGGGGCTCCGTTCTGCGCTGGACGCCCGGTGAGACGGCCGTCCTGATCACCCACTCGTCCGGCGGGTTGCAGGAGGTGCCCGCGGCGCCCGGGAGCCGACGATTTCGGTAAGCGACTCGTAAGAGTTCGATTCGCGTGCCGGGACCTACGGTGAGCTCATGAGAAAGTTCTGCCTGTCTTTGGCCGCGGCTGCCCTGGTTCTGACCGCCTGTGGGACCGGCGCCGAAGATCCAGCCGGTTCCCCAGCGCCCGTGACGACCACCGCGGAAGCCTCGGCAGGAGCGCCCTCGCCGGATGACAGCCCCACGGCGTCCGGGCCCGCCGCGGACGTGCCCGCTCTGCTGAAGTTCACCGGCACCACATTGGAGGGCGCGGCGTTCGACGGGACGCGCCTGGCCGGCGGCCCGGTGGTGTTCTGGTTCTGGGCCCCGTGGTGCCCCAAGTGCCAGGCCGAAGGTCCCGCCGTCGCCAAGACCGCGAAGAAGTACGGCGACAAGGTGCGCTTCGTCGGCATCGCCGGTCTCGACAAGAACAAGGACCAGATGACCAAGTTCGTCGACCGCACCGGCACCTCCGGTCTCGTCCAGCTCGACGACCGGACCGGTGCGCTCTACAAGCACTTCAAGGTCACCTCCCAGTCCTCCTACCTGTTCGTCAGCCCCGACGGGAAGACCAGGTCCGCGACCGGACCACTGGACGAAGGGCAGCTCTCCGAACTCATCGACCAGCACACCGCCTGATGGACGACATCACCGTCGCGCTGGCCGCCGGCCTCGTCGCCGCTTTCAACCCGTGCGGCTTCGCCATGCTGCCCTCCTTCCTGGCCATGCTCGTCTCGGGGCCGGGCGGCGTGCTCCGCGCCCTGCGGTTGTCGAGCGCCATGACCGCGGGTTTCGTCACCGTCTTCGGGGCCATCGGCTTCGTCATCAGCATCGCGACCGCGCCGATCCAGCAACACCTGCCCTGGGTCACCGTGGTCACCGGCGTCGTCCTGGCCGGCCTGGGCTGCTGGATGCTGTCCGGGCGCGAACTCTCGCTGCCGATACCCCGCCTCACCATCGGCGGCCCGTCCGGCTCGTTCATCGCCCTGTACGGCTACGGCGCCTCCTACGCCATCGCCTCGCTGTCCTGCACGATCGCGCCGTTCCTCGCCGTGACCGGACTGGTCTCCGGCTCCGGTGACATCGCGACCGGGCTGGCCGCCTTCGTCGCCTACGGCCTCGGCATGGGTATCGTCGTCGGCTTGCTGGCCATGCTCGTCGCCCTCGCGCAGGACACCGCCGTGCGCCGCACCCGTGCCGTCCTGCCTCACATCCTGCGCATCAGCGGGGCGTTCCTGCTGCTCGCCGGCCTGTACGTCGCCTATTACGGTTGGTACGAACTCCGCGTCATCGCCGGCGACTCCGCCGATGACGCGGTCGTCGGGACCGTCACCGAGATCCAAGGGCAGATCACCACATGGCTCGACGCCGTCGGCGTCTGGTGGATCCTCGCCGCCTTCATCCTGACCGCGGGAATCGCCGTCGCCCTCCGGGCAGCCCGCCGGACCAGGTCCGGGGACGACCATCGCCGAAACGCAACCACTGGGTAACGCTTCCCGGCAGGGTGGCTCCGGTGCGGCACGTTCCTGCAAGCCGCGAGCCCATCGCCCCGGTCCTACCTGTCCTCCGCGGCGTGCCGGGGCGCCGCGCCGGGCTCGGCCCTGGCTCGGCCGCCCTGCGCGACCATCCCCACCAGTTTGGCCGCGTTGGAGCGGCGGATGCCCCCGGTGGGCGGCGCGGCAGTCGCGGGGACCGGTGCGACCACCGGGACGGCCAGCTCGGGCGGAATCGTCACCGTCGCGGTGAGGCCGCCGTGCGGAGACGGCCGGAGTACGACACGGATTCCGCGCTGGGCAGCCAGGAAGGCCACGACGAACAGGCCGAGTCGTGCGCTCTTGGCCGGGTCGAACTCCTGGGGTTGGGACAGCCTGCGGTTGGTCTCGTCCAGGACGGTCCGGGACATCCCCAGACCCTGGTCCTCGATCTCGATCGCGACCCCGTCCGGAACCCGTTGGGCCGACACTCGCACCGGCGTGCCGGGCGGGGAGAAGGTCGTACCGTTCTCCAGCAGCTCGGCGAGCAGATGCCCGATGTCGGTCACGGCCGGCTCGGGCACCTCCGCGTCCGTCAAGGGGCCGAACTCTATCCGTTGCGAGTGTTCGACCTCGCCCGCCGCCCGGGTGATGATCCGGGCCAGCGGCTCCGGGCCGAATCCGCGCCGGCTGCGCGCGGAGCCCGCGAGGATCACCAGATGGTCGGCGTGCCGGCGCATCTGGACGGCCAGCTGTTCGACCCGGGTCGTCGCGCGTTCTCCGGCGGCGTCCACGGCGGGCGTCCGGGCCAGGGCCTCGAGCTGCCGGTCCAGCAACGTCTGGTTGCGGCGGGCGATGTTGACGAGGGCCTTGTTCATGTCGTAGCGCAGAGCGGCTTCCCCGGCCGCGGAGTCGATCGCGCTCTGCTGCACCTCGCTCAGTGCGGCTCCGACGTCGGCGATCTCATCGTCGCCCAGGGACAGGCGCAGCGTGTTGCCGTCCGCGTCGATCTGCTCCCCCGCCCGTACCCGCCTGACCATCTCGGGCAGCCGGCGCTGGGCCAGATCGTTTGCCGCTGTCCGCAGGACGGACAGCCGCCGTACCACGGAACCGCCGACGCGGATCGACAGGAACAGCGACGCCAGGATCGCGACCAGGCCCAGCATCCCGGACACGCCGAACCGCATCAGGATCCGGTCGCGTTCCGCTGCCGCGAACTCCGCGGCCTTGCCGTAGCCGTTGGCCAGGAAGTCGTACAGCTGACGGACGGCCGGGATGAAGGTCGCCTTCCACTCGGCCCGCGTGGTCGACACCGGTCCTCCGGGACCGTCCTCGCTGAGGATGCGATCCTCGGCTGTCCGCAGCGCCACGAAGTTGGGGCTGCTGAGCATGCTCTTGAAGGCGGCCTGGTCCGGCGCCGGCAACGTGGAGCCGGCGACCGGGATCTGGAAGCGCAACGCTCCGACGATCTCACTCAGTTGCCGGCGTTCCCCGGTGTCGAACCGGCCCGCCGAGGTCACGCCGGTCAGCAGGGCGTCCTCCTGATGGAGCAGCTCGCCGGTCCGGCGCATGGCGACCGAGGTACGCATGACCCGTTCCACCAGCGGATCGCTGGAGACGGCGGCCGCGGTGGACACGCTGAAGGCGTAGCTGATGATGCCGTTGTATCCGCTCACAGCCACGGCCCGGGTGATGCTCCCGGCGTCGACCTGGGTGCGCAGCAGGACCAGAGCGTCGCGGGCCGCGAGCATGTCGGCGATCCGGGCCCGGGTGATGTCGGCCGAGATGCCGCTGCCCCGGTAGTGCCGGGAGAGGTCGCGGAACTCGGTGACTGCCGCGTCGGTCGCCGCCCGTTGCGCCCGCAGCGCGGCGGTGTCTCCGCCGGCCACCGCCAGGACATCGACGGACAGACTGCGTTCGGCCTGCAAGGCCGCCACCATCTTGTCGCACGGCAAGCTGACGTTGTCCTGGGTGTGGTTGGTGTCCCGGAGCGCCGTCGCGTCGGCGAACGACGCCGTGACATCCACGGTCCACAGCGCGGTCAACGCGGCCACGGGCACCAGCAGCACCAGGACGATCTTGGAACGGATGGACCTCGGTTTTCGCCCCACGAGACCTCATTCCTGGCCGGACGGCTGACGGTGGGATCGCTCCCATTGAGTACTCCGCCGCGCTGCCCTCGGATCAAAATCCGTCGAAGGTGCCCCGGAGAACTGACAGATGCTGCCCTATCGCCCGCTGCCGGCGTCGCTGTGACGCGTAAGCGCTACGCCAGCGCGCGGTAAGCGGCGTCTGGCTTGATGGGTGCCGGTGCACCACCAAGGGCGGCCGGCGCGTGGAAGCCGATCCCCGCTACCGCGCCACGCTTGCGAAATGGCAGGCTTGCCTGCGCGGCAAGGGCTACCACTACGAGCGGCCCGACAAGGCGTCGAAGGCGATGTCGAAGCTCTACGGCAAGCCGGGCACCGACACACGAGCACGGGCGACGGAGATCCGTACGGCCGTGGCGGACATCGAGTGCCGCCGGGCGACGGGCCTGGTCCGCCTCGCCCGGCAGCTCGACCAGAAGTACCAGGCCAAGACCCGTACGGAACGCGCAACCGAGATGGCGGCGTACCGCGACCTCCAGGCAGATGCGGTCAACCGCGCGACGGGGCTGTAGCCCGGCCACGGTTCAAGCTACGAGCAGGCGGAGTCCGAGCTCCGCCGCGTCGAGGCCGGCGAGTTCGCGGTTGCGATCGGCCCACCGCCCCGAGGACAGGTCTTCGCGGAGTCTGCTCACCGCCCGCTGCTCGGCCTCCGGCCCGACTCTGGTCCATACCGATACCGCGCGGCGCACACGCTCGTCGAGGTAGGTCTCGGGCCGGCGCCAGTAGGCCTCGAAGAAGCCGTCAGTGCAGTCCCAGGGAACGGGCACCGGCTCCGCGCGTCCCCCGATCGCCTCGGTCAGGTCGGTCAGCGACGGCCAGCCGATGAGCAGGTTCGCGAACTCGGGCAGGTAGTCGCGGGTGAGCCAGAACTGCCCGCGCCCGGCGATGTGGTCGGCGTCGTAGGTGAACACCACCACCCGGCGGGCCACCCGCCGCAGCTCGCGTAGCCCGGCGACCGGATCCGGCCAGTGATGGACGGTGCTGACCGCCATCGCGGCGTCGAAGGACTGGTCCTCGAACGGCAGGCTCTCCGCTGCGGCGGCCACGCACGGCGCGGCGCCCGCGGGCCGCTGTTCCCGCATGACCGCCGACGGTTCCACCGCCGTGACGTCGCGGTCCGGTGGTTCGTAGGAGCCGGTGCCGGCCCCGACGTTCAGAACCGTGCGGGCATCCCCGAGGGCGTCCCAGATCCGCGCGGCGATCCGCGGCTCGGTGCGCCGCGTCGCCGGGTAGGCGGACCCGATGGCGTCGTACAACTGCGCGCCGAACACCCGCAGCTGTTCCTCCGGCGTCGTCCTGATTCCCATCGCCCGTGCCTCCAGTTCCTTGTCTATGGCCGCCACCATGGCGGCCGCGCGATCCTGCTGCTCCAGCAACAGGCCGCGCAGCCGGCGCAGGTGCGCGATCGCGTCGGTTGCCGGGTCGTCGACGAGGTCGGCGATCTCACCCAGTCCGAAACCCAGCCGGCGGTAGGCGAGCACCTCCCGCAACCGCTCCACGTCGTCCGCGGAGTAGGCCCTGTGCCCGGCCGCGGTCCGCGTGGAGGGATGGAGAAGGCCGATCGCGTCGTAGTGGTGCAGCGTGCGGACGGTTACGCCGGCCAGCTCGGCCACGCGTCCCACGGTCAGGTGCTCTTCCACGCCACCGACTATGTGCCATGACGCCGCGTGAGGGGCAAGGGCTGTCAGTGGCCGTCGCTGCCGAGCCGAACATGCCAGCCACCACCGGGAGAACCAGAACACTCGCGCTCAACCGCATAGCGTTCGCATCATGGCGTCAGCATCATTGACCGCACAGCTACGGCACATCAGGATGCGACCCGCACCGGCCCCTCAAGTCGGCACGCGTGCTCTCCACTGTGGCGCCGTGGCTACATGCCCAGGCTCTGGGGGACGAACGGCTGTTCCGAGCCGGTTCCGGTCTGCCGCCGGGCCGACACCCCCGTCGGCTCGATCGTGAACACCACGGGCAGCCCGGCCGCGTCGACCGCCGCCGCCGGCTCACCGAGCAGCGTGCCACCCAGGTCGGCCCAGGGGCTGAAGGTCTCGCCACCGGCGGAGCGCCGGGTGACGCTGACCCCGTTGGCAGCGTTCCGCGCGAAGATCAGCTGTCCCCCGGCCGCCGGGAGCGCGGGAGTGGGCTGCCCGAGGCCGGATCCACCCAGGTCGGTCGGCTCCTCCGGCCAGGTGCCGTCGGCCGGCCGGGTCAGCTGCAGCACCCGTCCGGTGCCCTCCTCGCGGTAGCTGACCGAGATCCGTCCCTGCGTGTCCACGGTCGCCTGCGGCGGGCTCGCCGGCGCCCCGCTGCTGAGCGAGTCCTTGCGCTCCAGCGCCGCATTCGGCTGAGGCTGCGACCAGTGCTGGATCTCGGTACGGCTGCCGGCGAAGATCTCGATCCGTCCCTGCGGGCCGGTCACCGCGGCGACGCCGTCCTGCAGGTCGTGGCCGCCGAGGTCGTCCCAGCGCCCGCTCCACCCACCCTGGGCCGCCTGCGCCTGCGTGCTGATCCCGCCGCCGCCGTTCTTGACGAACACCTGCAGCCGCCCGTCGGCGTTGACCGCCAGCGCCGGCGTACCGACCTGGTCCTCGTTACCCAGGCCGGTGTTGGGGTTGCCCAGATCGGTCCAGCCCCCGGCGAACGAGCCGTCGGCGGCCTGGGCGGACGCGAGCAGGTGATGGTCGGACAGCCGACGGCCGGCCACCGTCAACCGGCCGTCCGGCGTACGCCCGACAGCGAGGCCGGAAGCCAGCCGGCCGCCGGGGCCGGCCAGCGGCAGCCCGGGGCCCCAGATCCCGGTGGCCAGCTGGGAGTAGACCTTCGGGGCGCCGTTGCTGACCACGAACGCCCGCACCGTTTCGCGGGCATCGCGGGCCACCCATCCGGCGCCGCGCGGCCACCGGTGGTACATGCGCGACAACCACCGGTCGCCGCCGTGCGAGTCGCCGAACTCGCGGTCGTAGCGGTAGTACGCCTCGAGGATCCGGCTCTTGCGGGCGGTCTGCTCGGCGGACAGGTTCGGTGGGACATCACCGATGTTGTAGCCGCGATAGTTGACCTCCTGCAGGGGGCCCGGGTACCCCGCGGCCGCGTCCCGTGCGAACCGGGCGGCCGTGACGTGGTCGGCGTGATCCTCGGTGTATCCGCTCCGGCGGTCCGGCTCCGGGTCGAGCGAGCGCAGCACGGTGGGCCGGTAGACGTCCATCAGCGAGCGCAGCACGGCCAGGACGTCGGTGCGGCCGTACCGCGACGAGGAGACACCCAGGCCGCCGGCCGGCACCACCGAGCCGAACGAACCGCCGGTGTCGATGTTGCGCAGCTGCCCGTCGGGCAGGTTGAGGAACAACAGGTGCACGTCCGGACGGGCCCGCAGGAAGTACATCTCCACCACGCGGCCCGCGACCGGGAACGGGGTGCCTTCCCACTCGGACTGGGTGGCATCGCTGGCGTCGGCGACCCCGGCCATCTCGGCGTACGCGTTCTGCAGACCGCGCTGCCGGTTCCGGGCCCGTTCGGCCGGGGTGGCCCCGTTTCCGGTCAGTTCGCCGGCGGTCAGGTACACCGTGATCGCCGGCAGCGCGGTGTTGATCGAGCGGTCGATGTCCGGGTTCATGAAGAAGAGTTCGTCGTCGGGATGGGCCACCACCTGCATATACAGCGGATGCAGATCTTGCGGCGCGGCGGCGGGTACGGCGGGCGCCGGAGTCACCGGCACGGCCACGCCCAGCGTCACCGTGGCGACCGCGACCACAAACGTCTTCACTCTGTGCAGCATGGTGTCCCCCGTAGCGATACTCTTCTATGCCACGCACCGTAGTCGTTCGAATGCGGAAGGGGGATCAGCTGGCCGGACACGGGTCAATGGCCATCGGTTCGGCACATCGGCGCCCTCAGCCGAGCGGCGGACCAGCCGGCAACCCGTATCAGGCAGGCCTCATCACCGTGAAAATTCTCCTCGCTGCCCCGTACTTCGCACCCCGCACCGGAGGCATGGAGACCTACGCCTGGCACCTCGCCCAAGGACTACGGGCGGCCGGCGCCGAGGTCGTCGTGGTCTGCGGCGACGATGTCCCCTCGGTGCGGCGCGAGCACCTCGACGGGCTCGTCGTCTACCGGTTGCCGATCTGGCGGACGGTCTCCAACACGCCCGTGCACCCGGCCTGGCCCTGGCTGCTGCGGCGGATCCTGCGCGCCGAGCGTCCGGACGTGGTCAACGCGCACACCCCGGTCGTGTTCATGGTGGACGCCGCCGCCCTGGCGGTGGGGCGCGTCCCGCTCGTCGTGACCTACCATGCCGCCACCCTGGACAAGCCCGGCGGCCTCGCGATGCGCGCGACGACCCTCGCCTACCGGGCGGTCCAGCGGCTGACGCTGGGCCGGGCCGACGCCGTCGTCGCGGTCTCCCCCTACGTCCGCGACGCGTTGGGCCGATGGGCGGACAAGCTGCACGTGGTGCCGAACGCGGTCCCCGCGGTCGCCGCCGCCCCGCCGGAGGCGATCGGCGACGGCCTGGCCTTCGTGGCCAGCCTGCAGCGCACCCACTCCTGGAAGGGACTCGACCTGCTCCTCGACGCGCTGGAACGGTACCGCCGCCGCTACGGCGGCAGCGCGCCCCGGCTCACGGTCGTCGGCGACGGCGACGACCGGCCCCGCTACGAACGGCGGGTGAAGGAGCTGGGCCTCACCGCCGCGGTGACGTTCACGGGCAGATTGCCTCCGGCCGACCGCGACCGGGTGCTGCGCGGGGTCCGCGCCCTGGTGGCCTGCCCCAGCACCGCCAACGACGCCTTCCCGACGGTGCTGCTGGAGGCCTGGGCCCAGGGGGTGCCGGTCGTGGCCACCGCGATCGGAGCCCTGCCCTCGCTCGTGGCGGAGGGCCGGACCGGGGCACTGGCCCAGGCCGGCGACCCGGATGATCTGGCCCGGGTCCTGCACGAGGTGCTGACCGACCCCGAACTGGCCCGCACGCTCGGCGAGAACGGCCGACAGCGGGTGGCGGCGGAATACACCTGGCCCACCCAGGCCCGCCGGATGATCAACCTGCTGGCCGCGGTCGCCGGCCCCCGCCGGAGGTGACCCGTGCGGACCAGGCCCCGGCGGGTGGTTGCTGTGCTGGCCGCTGCCGTCATCACTGCCGCGATTGTGTACGGCGGCCCGATCACCACCGGCCCGGCCACGGTGCAGCCCGTCGTCCCGGACGCGCCGGCCCAGAGCAGGCACGTCGGCGGCGTCGCGCTGGGCAGCGGCGAACCGGCGAACCCGCGTCGCCGCGCCGACTACGCGGCGCTGCGGGCGATGAACGCGTCCTGGGTGCGCAGCGACATCGACTGGCGGGCCGTGGAGGAGTCGCCCGGCCGCTGGGACTTCAGCCGGTACGACCCGGTCGTCGCCGACGCCCACGCCGCAGGCCTGCGCCATCTGGCCATCCTGCACACGGCGCCGGCGTGGGCCAACAACGGAGCCGGCGCCTATGCGCCACCGCGGCAGCTGGTGTGGCTGCGTGAATACTGCCGGCGGGCCGCGGAGCGGTACATCCCCCGGGGCGTACGGGACTACGAGATCGGCAACGAGGTGAACCTGCCGCATCCGGGCCGGGCCCGGCCCACCGCTCCGGCGTACGTGCGCCAGTTGCTGCAGCCATGTGCGCTGGGCGTTCGCAGCGCCGCGCGCCACCTGGGCGTACAGGTCAACGTGGTCCTGGGATCGGTGGTGCCCGGTGGCACCGGCCCCGCCGACCCGGTGCGCTTCCTCACCGACGTGTACCGCGCCGGCGGCGGGCCGCTGTTCGACACCGTTTCGGTGCACCCGTACACCCGGCCGCTGGCCCCGGCCGCGAGCGACCACCTCGACGGGTTCGTCGAGCGGATCTACGAGGTCATGCGGGCGCACGGTGACGCCGGGAAGACGATCTGGGCAACGGAGTACGGATATCCGACCGCGGGACCGCACTCGACGTCCGAGCAGCGACTGGCGACCTATGTGGATACGGCCGTGGATCTGTGGTATTCGCACCCGTTCGCCGGCCCACTGTTCTGGTATTCCGCCCGCGACACGGGCGTCGACCGCGGCGACGACGAACAGCACTTCGGTCTGCTGCGCCACGACGGATCGGCCAAACCGACATACCCGGCACTGGCCGCCCGGTTCACCCGCCGCTAGGCGACCCGGACGACCCACGGTCGGTTCCGGGCATAACGGATTCATCCCTGTGAATGTGCTCGCATCTGCATCCCCGCAGGGCCCGGCCGCGTGAATAGGCGCGATTATCCGCCACGAATTGTTCATGAGCTGTTAAAAGTCAACACGGCCGAGGATGCATTGCCGGACCCCGAGCACTCGGTGGCCGCCGCCGTTATCAGCAAAAGCCCATGATCGCGATACGGCGTTCACAATTTTCGGTGACCCGTACTCGCTTGCTTGATGACAACGATGAAAAAGCGGAAGTCATTGACGCCCGCCACTCTCTGATGCTTCCATGGACCGGCATCAGTGTGCCGAAGCCGAACGCGTGCGCTATTTCGCGCCGGTGCCGGGATAACACGAAACAATCTGATCATCCACTTTCTTGACGATCATGTGGTCGCCGCCGTTGCCGGCCGTTTGTTCCGTCCCGCCCGGAGCCGCAGTGGGTCTCCGCTGCTCTTCCCGGGCCGATAGGGAAGATACTCATGGCTGCTTCGTACCACGGTGGTGCCGCTCGCGCCGAGCTGGTCGCCGGGCTCGACACCGTCCCCGCCGAGCGGGCGTCGATCGACCAGGTGTCCACCGGCGACCCCGAGCCGCAGTCCCGGCATCCGACGATCAGTCCACCGGCACCGCAGCGGTTCGGCGGGGCGCGGACAGACCTCGCCGACCCTCCGGTGGACGGACACGCGAACGGCCGGACCCACCCGGCGCCGGCGCTGTCCGGCCGGCCCCGGGTCGCGGTGCTGCTGCCGTGCCGCAATGAGGAGACCACCATCGCCGACGTGGTCGCGGACTTCCGGCGCGCGTTACCGGAAGCAACCGTGTACGTCTACGACAACGCCTCCACCGACCGCACGGACGCCCAGGCGAGGCGGGCGGGTGCCGTCGTCGCTCACGTACCGCGCCCGGGCAAGGGCAACGTCCTGCGGCAGATGTTCGCCGACATCGACGCCGACGTCTATCTCATGGCCGACGGGGACGGCACCTACGACGCCGCAGCCGCTCCGGCACTGGTCGCTGCCCTGTGGGAGCGCAAGCTGGACATGGTGGTGGGACGGCGCGTCGATGCGGCGGAGGTCGCCGAGACGTACCGCTACGGCCACCGCTTCGGCAACCAGCTGTTCACCTCCGCCGTGCGGTGGATCTTCGGCAGCGGGCCCGAGGACATGCTCTCCGGCTACCGCGCCCTGTCGCGCCGGTACGTGCGGTCCTTCCCGGCCGCCTCCCGGGGCTTCGAGATCGAGACCGAGATGACGGTGCACGCGCTGGACCTGTGCGTGCCCTTCAGCGAGGTGCCGACCACGTACCGGGCCCGTCCCCCGCACTCGGCGAGCAAGCTGCGGACGGTCCCCGACGGGCTGCGGATCCTCGCCTGCATCGTGTTGCTCTGCAAGGAGTACCGGCCGGCACGCTTCTTCGGGGCACTGCTCGCGGCCCTCGTCGTGTGCGCCGCAACCGCGTCCGTGCTGCGCCCCTGGGATGCGGCCGGCGCTCTCGGCACCGGCAAGCAGGTCGTGATCACCTGCGCCGTGCTGGGCTTCGGCCTGCTCAACGCCGGCCTGGTGCTGGACTCGGTCAGCCGCAACCAGCGCGCGATGAAACGAGTGCTGTACCTCGCCGCCGCCGACCGCAGCGCCGACCGGCCACCCGCGAGGTCCCGGTGACGGCCGGGGCGCGCGACACGGTCACCACGGCGGAACCGACGCCGTACCCCGCCGCCGGGACCCGGCCGGCCCGGGTGGCCTTCGTCAGCGACTCCGTCTGGCCGTTCAACACCGGCGGCAAGGAGCGGCGGCTGTACGAGATCACCCGCCGGCTCGTCGCCGCCGGGGTCGAGGTCCACGTGTACACGATGAAGTGGTGGCCGGGGCCCCGCACCCTCGTGCTCGACGGCGTGCACCTGCACGCGGTCGGCCGGCAGCATTCCCTGTACCAGGGCGAGCGGCGGTCGATCCGGCAGGCCCTGATGTTCGGCGTGGCCACCATCCGACTGCTGGGTGCCCGCTTCGACGTGCTCGACGTGGACCACATGCCGTACTTCCCGCTGTTCACCGCGCGGGTGGTGTGTTCGTTGCGGCGCCGCCGCCTGGTCGCGACCTGGCACGAGGTCTGGGGAGCGGCCGGCTGGCGGCAGTACCTCGGCCGGCTCGCACCGTTCGGCACGCTCATCGAGCGCTGGGCCGCCCGGCTGCCCGACGAGATCGTCTCGGTCTCGGCCCAGACCTCCGATCGCCTGGTCCGGGAGCTGGGCGTACGGGTACCCGTGCACACGATCGTGCCCGGCGTCTCGCTGTCCGAGGTGGCCGCCCAGCCGGCGGCGGAGCCCCGCGTCGACGTGCTGTTCGCCGGCCGGCTGCTGGCCAACAAGAACGTCGACCTGTTGCTGCGGGCGGTGGCGCTGCTGCAGCCGCAACGTCCCGGCATCCGCTGCCGGATCGTCGGTGCGGGCCCGGAACTGCCCCGGCTGACGGCGCTGCGCGACGAGCTGGGCCTGGCCGGCGCGGTGGAGTTCTCCGGCTTCGTGCCGGACGACGAGATCTACGGCGTCATGAAGAGCGCGTCGGTGCTGGCCCTGCCGTCGGTACGCGAGGGATTCGGATGTGTCGTGGTCGAGGCCAACGCGTGTGGCGTCCCGGTCGTCACCGTGGACCATCCGGACAATGCCGCCCGGCACCTGGTCGCCAACGGTCGTAACGGTTACCTCGCGGCCGTCGACGCCCACGACCTCGCCCGCGGGCTCGCGGCGGCGCTCGACGCGGCCCCCCACCTGAACCCCCGGTCGGCCGCCGAACACGCCGGTCACCTGCGGGACTGGGACGAGGTTACGGCCGCGGTGCACGACACGCTGGTCCAGCACCTCCCCCGGCAACGGAGCCACGCGCGCTGATGGAGATCGTTCAGGTCGTGGCGCTGTACCCACCGCACCTCGGCGGTCAGGAGGCGGTCGTCGAGCAGCTCGCCACGCGGCAGGCTCAGCGACACCGCGTCACGGTGTACACCTCGGATGTCGGAGCCGAGGGACAGCTTCGGACCGAGGAGCATCCCGGCCGCGCGGGGTCGCTGCGGGTGGTGCGGCTACGCGCCGCCTGGCTGGCGAACACGCCGTTGATGCCGGGCCTGGTAGCACGTCTGCTCACGCACACCCCGCGCCCGGACGTCATCCACGTGCACACCGGTCAGGCGTTCGTCCCCGAGATCGTCGCGCTGGCGGCCACTCTGCGCCGTACCCGTTACGTGGCCCACCAGCACCTGGTGCTGCGCCCTTCCAGCCGGCTGGGCCGGCTGTTGCTGCCGGCGTACTTCCGGCTGGTGTTCGGGCCGGTCCTCCGTCGCGCCGACCGGGTCATCTGCCTGACCGCCGCGATGCGCGACGAGGTGGTGCACACGTTCGGGGTGGACCCGGCCCGGGTGGCGGTCATCGCCAACGGCGTGGACACCACCGGAGTCCCCGCGGCGCGACCGCGGCGCACGGACGAACTGCTGTTCGTCGGGCGCCTGGCCGTGCAGAAGAACGTCGAAGCCCTGCTGCACGCGACGGCCGCGCTGCGCGCGCAAGGCCGCGACGTGCGGGTCCGGATCATCGGCGACGGCCCGGAACGCCGGCGTCTGCAGGACCTGACCGACCGGCTCGCTCTGGGCGATACCGTCGCGTTCGAGGGGCGGCGCGACCGGGCGGAGATCCAGGACGCGTACGCGCGGACGACCGCACTGGTGTTGCCCTCCACTCACGAGGGCATGCCGCTGGTACTGCTGGAGGCGATGGCCGCGGGGACCCCGGTCGTGGCGGCCGCGCTTCCGGAGATCGTCGAGGTGGGCGGCGACGCGGTGCTGACCGTCGACGTCGCCGCGCCCGGTGCGCTCGCCGGGGCCCTGGGCCGCGTGCTCGATGACGTACCCCTGCGGTCCCGGCTCGCCGCTGCGGCGGCCGCCCGGGCCCGGGCCTACGCGTGGCCGGCCGTCACCGCGTCCGTCGAGGGCCTGTACGCGGAGGTGCTCGGCCGGTGACGGCCGGGCTGGCGACCGCAGCCCCGGCCGGAGCGTCCCCGGCCGGGACGCGGCCGGGCGTCCCGGCGGCCCGGGTCACCGCCGTGCTGCTGGTGCTGGTCAACGTGCTGGTGCTCGCCGGAACGCCGGGACCGGTACGCGCCGCCGTGGTGCTGCCCGTGGTGGTGCTGCTGCCCGGTGCGTGGGTGATGCGGGTGATCGGCCTGCGCCGGCCGGCCGGCTGGGACGCGGTGCTGCACGTGGTCGCCTTCGGCCTGTGTTTCCTGCTGGCGGTCAGCCTCGCCGTGGCGGTGGTGCCCATCGCCGGTGCCCTGTCGACCGTCGGGTGCCTGATCGGCTTCGACCTGGCCATGGGCGCGCTGCTCGGCGTGGCAGCAGTGCGCGCCGTCCCCCTCACCGGTCCCGCCGAGGTCGAAGAGCCCGGATGGGGATGGCCGCGACTCCCGGTCCGGCCGGCGGATCTCACCGCGGTCGCGCTCGCGGCGCTGGCAGTGGTCCTGGCCGTGGCCGGCGCCGCCCGGCTGAACGCGGGCGGCAGCGGCACCCTCACCGCGCTGGCGCTGACCGCGGGCGCGATGGCCCTGTTCGGCGCCTCGCTGCCCGGCGAGCGCGCGCCCGGCTCCCGCAGCGCGCGGGTCCGGGACCAGGCCGCGGCCACCACCGTGTTCCTGCTGGGGCTGGCGGTGCTGCTGGCCACCTCGCTGCGCGGAACGGGGGTGACCGGCCACGACATCAAGATCGAGATGCACGCGCTGCACGCCACGTTGACCGCCGGCCAGTGGCAGCCCGGCGGTATGGCACCGGACTACACCGCGTGCCTGAGCATCACCACGCTGCCCGCGTTCCTGCACCACCTGCTCGGTATCGCGCCGCTGGACGTCTTCCGGGTCTGCTACCAGGTCCTCTTCGCCGGCGTCGGCGTCGGCGTGTTCCTGCTCGCCCGGCGCCTGCTCCCCACCGGCGGGGCGGTCGCGGCCGCCGGGCTGTTCGTGGCCTTCCCGACCTTCGTCAACGACATGCCGATGCTCAACCGGCAGGAACTGGCGTTGATCTTCTTCACCGTCGCCATGCTGGCGCTGCTGGACGATCGAGGTTCCCGGCGCCACCGGCTGGTGACGTTCGCCGTCATGGCCGCCGGCCTGACGGTCTCCCACTACTCGACCACCTACGTCACCGTCGGCCTGCTGTTCTCGGGATGGCTGCTGCTGCGTACCCCCGCGCTCGCCGTCGCGGTCCGCCGGCGCACCGGCCGTCCGGACCGGTCCGGACGACCGCCGGCCCGGTGGCCGGCCCGGGTCGTCGCCGGCCTGCCGGGCTGGCGGGGAGCACACCCGGTTCCGCCGCCGCTGCTCGGCCCACGCCTGGTCCTGCTGCTCGTGGTCTTCTCGGTGGGCTGGAGCGTGTGCACCGGCAGCGGCGGCGGCCTGCTCCGGACGGTGCAGGACACGATGGCGGCGGTCCAGCGCAGCAACAGCCAGTCGGCCGACGCGGTCGGGTACAGCTTCTTCGGCGGGCGTCCCGCCCGCACCGACGAGCAGGTGCTGCGCGACTACCTGGCCGCCCGGGGCGCCCCGGCAGATCCCGGCGCGGCCGGCCGGCTGGCCACCACCTGTCCCGTCCGGCTGGTGCCGGCGGACACCCTGCCGGAAACCCCGGCCGGCCGGGGGCTCCAGGCTGTGGGGATCCCGCCGGCCACGGTCACGGCAGCTTCCCGGATCGCCGCCGTGGCGCTGTTCCAGCTCGGCGCAATCCTCGGTCTGATGCTGCTGTGGTGGGCCACCCGGCGCTCGTCCGGCCCGGCGCGCGTCCTCACCGCACTCGGCCTGGCAGCGCTGGGCCTGCTCGCGGCCACGGTCGTCCTCCCCCAGCTGTCGCTGAACTACGGACTCCTCCGGCTGTTCCAGCAGTTCCTGATCCTGCTGGCCCCGATGGTGGTCATCCTGCTGACCACCGCCCTGGGCGGGTTCCGCCGGCACCTGCCCGCAGCGGGGGCCGCGGTGGTCGTCACGGCCTGCTTCGTCAGCACCTCGGGGCTCCTGCCGCAGTTCCTCGGCGGCTACCCACCCCAGCTGAACCTGAACAACGCGGGCGCGTACTACCGGGCCTGGTACGCCGCGGCCGAGGACGTGACGGCGGCCAGCTGGCTGGGCGCCTCCGTACCGGCCGGGGCAGTCGTCGCCGCCGACAGCGCGGACACCGCGCTGCTGCGGGCCGGCACGCGGTTCGATCCCCGCGAGGGTGTGGCCCCCGGCATCGTGCCGGCCGACGCCTACCTGCGGATCGACGCCGACGCAGACGGCCGGGCCCGGGCCGTGATCGTGGCGGACGACCGAATCCTGACCATCGGCTTCCCGCTGCGGTGCGTGGCCGCCGGACGGCCACTGCTCTACGCCCGGGACGGGCGTCTCGTCTACGGGCCGACATGAGGTGAATGGACGCGATGCGGATCCTGCACGTCATCAACAACGGAAGCACCTGCGGCGGAGCCGAGCGGCTCACCGCGGACCTGGTGCGCGCGCAGCGGGCCGGCGGCCACGACGTCCACGTGCTGGCCGGCGACCGCCCCGGACCCGGTGAGTGGTTCGCGGACAGCACGTGGCCGGTGCGGACGGCACGCGGCCCGGCCCGGATCCGCAACTTCTACGTCAACCAGGGCGCCCGAGCGGCCCTGCGCGAGCTGCTGAGCCGGTTCGCCCCGGACGTCGTGCACCTGCACACGATCGGACTGCTGTCCGCCGGCGCGTTACCGCTGCTGCGGGGCACGCCCACGGTGATGACGGTGCACGGGCCGGAGTACTTCGTCGGCGGCACCGTCCGGTACTGCCTGCCGGCGGCCTACTTCCGCCGGGCCGACCGGGTGGCCGGCCGGCTGAACGCCCGCGGAGTCGCCGCGTACGCCTGGGGCGGCGTGGTCACGGCGGGCCTGTCCCGCTATCTCCTGCGCCGGCACGTCGACGTGTTCACTGCGCCCAGTGCCTCCATGGCCGGCCTGGTCGAACGGTCGCTCGGGCCGACCAGGATCATCCGCAACGGGCTCGACGAGGGGTTCCGGGCAGCGGTCCGCGCCCGGACGGCCAACCCACCCGGGACCGGTCCGCGCCCGCTGACCGCCGGCGCGCCCGGGTCCAGGGCGCGGCCGGTGACGGACGACGCGCCCGCGTCCGGTCCGCGGCTGGTGACGGCCGGGCGGCTGGAGGACGTCAAGGGTGTTCAGGTGCTGCTCGCCGCGATGCCGGCGATTCTCGCCGCGTACCCCGAGGCCCGGCTGACGGTCCTCGGCACCGGTTCCATGGAGGACCGCCTGCGGCGGCTGGCCGGCGAGCTCGGCGTCGGGCCGGCGGTGAGCTGGGCCGGCTGGTCGCCACCGGCCACGATGGCCGCCGCCCTGGCGGCGGCCGACATCGCGGTGGTCCCGTCGATCTGGCCGGAATCGTTCGGACTGACCGCCCTGGAAGCGCTGGCCGCCGGCTGCGCCGTCGTCGCCGCCGACTCCGGCGGGCTCCCGGACCTGGTCCGGCCCGGCGAGACCGGCCTGCTGGTGCCGCCGGGCGACGCACCCGCCCTGGCCGAGGCCGTTCTGCTTCTGCTGGCCGATCCGGCGTTGCGGGCCCGGCTGGCCGCGGCCGGGACGCAGCTGGCCGACCAGCTCACGCTGACCGCATACGCCGAAGCCGTGTACGCCGCGTATCACGACGCGGGTGCCGCGGACCGGACCACCTCCCCGACCACGGTGCCCGGGCGATGACCGACTCGACGCTCGCGAGACCGGCCACCGGCCCGCTGGCCCGGCTGCGGGTGGCGGCCGCCGACAGCCTGTTCCGTAATTCCGCCTTCCTGCTGCTCGCGACCGTGGAACTGGCCGCCGGAGGCTTCCTGTTCTGGCAGATGGTCGCCCACCTGTTCCCCGCGGCGGAGGTGGGCCGGGCCAGCGCGCTGATCTCGGCGTCCGTCCTGATCGGCAGCTGCGCGCTGCTGGGCATGCACAACGCCGTCATCCGCTACCTGCACACCTGGGAGGACGACGCGGCCACGGTCGACACCGCGCTGACGACGGTGCTGGTGGCCGCCACGGCCGGTGCGCTCGCTTTCGTCGCGCTGGCGCCGGCCGTCGCGCCCGAACTCGCCGGCCTGCTGCGACACCCGCTCAACGCCGCCCTCTTCGTGCTGCTGACCAGCGGGTACGCGGTCAACATGGTCGGCGACAACGTCTTCGTGGCCGCCCGCCGCAGCGGATTCGTGCTGGGCCGCAACACCGTGGTCGTCGTGCTCCGGCTGCTGTTGCCCCTGGCCTGCCTGGGCCTGGGCGCCCTGGGCATCTTCACCGCCTATCAGGGGGCGATGGTCGCCGCCCTGGTGGTGTACCTCTTCGCGCTCCGGCGGGTGCTCGGCCTGCCGAGCCGGCTGCGGCTGCGCTGGGACCGCCTCGCCGCCATGTGGCGGTACTCCGCGTGGAACTACCTGGCGACTGTCATTCTGATGCTCCCGGCCCTGCTCATGCCCATCCTCGTCGCCGAACGGGTCGATCCGGCCTCGGCCGCCTACTACTACGTGGCCGCGCTGCTGGCCGGCACGCTGGCGTTCGTGCCCCAGGCCACCAGCCGCAGCTTCTTCGCCGAAGCCGAGCGGGACCCGGCCCGGATGCGGGCATCGCTGGGCCGGGTGGTCCGGCTCACCGTCGCGGTGGAGCTCCCCATGCTGCTCGCGCTGCTGCTCGGCGGCCACTTCGCCCTGAGCCTGTTCGGCGGCCAGTACGCCGCGGCGTACCCGCTGCTGGTCGTGCTGGCGCTCACCCAGGCGTTGACCTCCATCGGGTACGTGGGCAGCACCGTGCTGATGGTGCTCGGGCGGTTGCGGCTGCTCTGCGCCCTGTCGGCCGTGGCTTCCGCCGCCGCCCTGCTCGGCGCGTACCTGCTGGTCGGGCGGGGCTTGATCTGGGCCGGCTGGTCCCTGCTGATCGGCGAGGTGATCCTGGCCGCGATCTACCTGCTGCTGATCCGCTCGGTGCTGGCCGCGAGCGGGACGGTCAGGGCTTGCGTCCCATCCCGGCTCCGATGATCTTCCCCGCGAAGGTCATCGGGTCCGGCACGACATCGGTGGGGTCCGGGCGCCAGAGCGGGTTGTAGACGACGCCCGGGTCCAGCAGTTGCGTCCCGGCGAAGAAGCCGCGGACCTCGTCGAAGGTCCGGAACCGCCCACTGCCCAGGTCGCTGAGCATGACCCGCTCGATCTGCGCGGTCTCCTCCCCGCCGTCGATGAAGTGGGTGATGAACAGGTGACTGCCCGGGGGCACCGCATCGCGATAGCGGGCGACGAGCTCAGCGGGGCGCTGGGCGTCGTCGAGGTGGTGCAGCACGGCGACCATCAACAGTCCGACCGGCCGCTCGAGATCGATCAGGGCGCGCAGGTCCCCGTCGCTCAGGACCTCGTCCGGCTCGCAGAAGTCAGCGGTGATCACCGTGGTGTCCGGGTTCGCGTCCAGCAGGGCACGGCCGTGGGTCAGGACCATCGGATCGTTGTCGACGTAGACCACTCTGGCCCGCGGGTTCCGGCTCTGCGCCACCTCGTGGGTGTTCTGCACCGTCGGCAGGCCGGCACCGAGGTCGATGAACTGGTCGATGCCCTGGCCGACCATGTACCGCACGGCCCGGCCGAGCACGGCCCGGTTGTAGAGCGGCACATCCGCCCCGCCGGGCGTGAGTTCCATGAGCTTGTCGCGAACGGCCCGGTCGACCGCGAAATTGTCCTTGCCGCCCAGTAACGCGTCGTAGACACGAGCCACACTCGGCACCGAGGTGTCCACCCCGATCGGGATCCGGCGATCGGTGGCCGAGTTGAGACCGGTGCCTTCCGGCGCGATATCCATAATGGACTCCAAATCAGGGGGGAGGGCTGGCGAACAGAGTGTAAGGCTTATGGTCAGCCGGTGGGACGGAGCAGCACGGCGTACAGGTCACCGGGGCCGGGCTCGTGGACGTTGCCGTCGGCGTCCCGGCCGAGCGGAGCGGAATCGCCGGCGGCCGGGAAGAACCAGCCCTCCTCCACATCGGCCAGCGGTGAACAGTCCTCCCCGCCGCCCGCTCCGTCTCTCGCGACGACCACAACGGCGTCGTCCGGCAGATCGGCGAGAATGTCTCGCAAACCCGCGACGGTCATCATCCCGAGGGTGAAGATCGGATCGACCCGGGCGTTCTGATCTCGTACATAGGTGTTGTCATCGGCACTCACTGCCATGCACCCCATTTCGGCATCCACACGTTCTCGTCGGATGTTGTCGTTCTTCTTCGGGAGCTGAGGTAGTCGCGAAGGCTGCTGAGCGCGGGATGCGGGTTGTCGTCGCGCCAGATCAGTGACATCGGGTAGACCGGTGCCGGGTCGCGCACCGGTATGCGCCGCAGGTCGTAGCTGTCCGGCCACAGGTACCGGGTGCGTTCGCCGATGAAGGTCGCCAGGTGCGGCGAGCCGGCGATCTCGGCCATCAGCGCCTCGCTGCCGAAGACCGGCCCGGTCACGTCGATGGTGAGGCCGAACGCGGCGGCGAGTTCGTCGTAGTAGCCCGCCCATTCGGTGCCGGTGGCCAGCCCCGGCATCCAGATGCGGTGTTCGACGAGTTGGGCGGGCGTGACCGAGCCGGCGTCGGCGAGCGCATGGCGTGGTCCGACGAGCAGTTCGTGATGCTCGTCGATCACACGAGCGGTCCTGATCGCCCGCGGCAGCTGGCGCGCGGGGACGGTGACGGCGTGGAAGGTGGCGTCGATCGTCCCCGCTTCGACGGCGGCGGTCGCGGCATGCACATCGGCGTCCAGCAGCGTGACGACGTCCAGCTCGATCCGCGGATCCGTGCGGTGGAACTCCTGCAGCAGCACCGCCGGGGCGATCCGCCGGCTGTGCACGTCGATGCGCAGGGCGCGCCGGCCGGGACGGACGGAGGCGTCGGCGCGCTCTGCCACCCGGATCAGCTCCCGGGCGTGGGGCAGCAGTGCCTGGCCGTCGACGGTCAGGTGGGCGCCGCGGGCAGTGCGGGTGAACAGCCGCACCTGCAGGTCCTTCTCCAGAGCGGCGATGCGCTTGGACACGGCCTGCTGGGTGATCGACAGCGCGGTGGCGGCGTCCTGGAACTGGCCGGCGTCCGCGGCGGCCACGAACGTGCGTACGGCGGCGAGATCCACGCGCTGACCGTACCCACACAACGTCCGGTTGTGGCTCGCCGCCGGTTCGGTTGTTTGATTCGTTCACCCGGGCCCTGCTTTGCTCCCAGCGTTCAACGGCGGACGGCTGGGCGGGAGGTGCGGATTGGCGGCGAGGCGATCCCTGGGCCGGCAGTTCGGCTGGCTGTGGGCGGCGTACGCGGTCAGCGCGTACGGCTCGGGGTTCGGATTCGGCGCCCTGCCGCTGATCGCCGTCCTGGTCCTGGACGCCGGCCCCGCGCAGGTTTCCGCCCTGGCCGCGGTCGGTCCGGCGGTGGGTGCGCTGATCGCGTTGCCGCTCGGGCCTTGGGTGGAGTTCCACCGCAAGCGACCGGTGATGATCGCGATGGATCTGGCCCGGTTCGCGGCCATGCTGACGATCCCCCTCGCCTACGCTCTCGGCCGGCTCAGCTTCGTGCAGTTGCTGGTCGTCTCGGCTCTGGTCGCCGCGGCCAAGATCGCGTTCAGCGCGGCCGGCGGCGCCTACCTCAAGACTCTCCTCGCCCCGGACGACCTGCTGGTGGCCAACGCGCGGTTCGAGTCGACGACGTGGAGCGCCATCGGGGTCGGGCCCACCGATGGGCGGTGCCGCGATCGGTCTGTTCGGGCCGGTCACGTCCGTCGTGGCCGACGCGCTGAGCTTCCTGCTCTCCGCGCTGGGCATCACGGCGATTCGCAGCCGGGAGGAACCCCCGCAGCGCACCGGCGACCGCCGGGTCCGGGCCGGCGAGCTGCTCGACGGCTGGCGGCACCTGCTGAGCCATCCCGGGCTACGGGCGCTCTACCTCAACCAGCTGCTCGTCGCCGGACTGATCATGGCCAGCGAGCCACTGCTGGCGGTGCTGCTGCTCGGCGAGCTCGGCTTCGCGCCCTGGCAGTACGGCCTGGCCTTCGCCGCGCCCTGCCTCGGCGGGCTCCTCGGCTCCCGCCTGGCCCCTCGTGCGGTGACCCGCTTCGGCCGGCACCGCATTCTGCGCACCGTCGGCACGCTCCGCGCGGTCTGGCTGATCGGCCTCGCCTTCGTCCAGCCCGGTGCTGCCGGTCTCGCCACCGTGATCGTGGTCGAACTCGCGATCATCGTCAGCATGAGCCTGTTCAACCCGGTGCTCGCGACCTACCGCCTCGAACACACCCCCGACGACCGCGTCGCCCGTACCCTCACGGCCTGGTCGATCGGCAGCAGCGCAGCCATCGCCATGCTCAGCGCGCTCGGTGGTCTGCTCGCCGCCGCCACCAGCCCGCGCACCGCCCTCATCACTGCGGGGCTGCTCATCCTGGCCAGCCCGCTCCTGCTGCCGCGCCGCCCTGCTCCCGAAGCCCCACCGACCGCGTCCCCTACGAAGTCCGCTTCCCGCACGGGATAACCACGCGGTCATGGCACGGTTCCACTCTCACGTGCCGGCGCTGTCCTGACAGCTCTACGGCAGCCGCGACTCCGACACCACGCTTCTCGGGAGCGCCCGGCCCGGGTCAATGCTCGGACCACGGCCCGTCATAGTGCCGCGGTGGCGCGGCACTATGACGGGACCGGCACCGATGCGGGTCATGAAGGGGTGCTCTCCTCGGCGGGTATCCGTGGTGAGACGTGGTAATGGGCGATCCGCCAGGCGCCACCGGCCCGGCGCGCCACGACGGTGAGATTGACCGCGATCGGGGGCCGGTCGACCAACGAGAACTCGGCCGCGACCCAGCCCAGCACGACGTCGTCGGCGAGCTCGCGGGTCTGCAGGATCCGGTAGGCCACCGTCATCCCGGCCGGCTGCCCGGCGTAGTACTCCGTCACCCCGGCCCGCCCGATGGTGTACGGGTGCACGCCCTGGAAGACGATGGCGTCGGTGACGTCGCTGATCTGGCCGAGCCGGCCGACCGGGTGCAGGCCGGCCAGGAACTCGTGGGTCTCGGCCGGGTGCATGGGGGTCGCGATGACGCCGGGCGAGACCGCGTTGAAACGGATGCCGCGGGTCGCGTACTCGATGGCCAGGGCCTTGGTCGCCGAGTTGAGGCCGCCCTTGGTGAGCGAGGCCAGCACAGCCGGCAGGCTGCTGTTGGCGTGGTCGGTCAGGTGCGCGACGAAGACCTCGACGCCCGGCTGCTCGGCGCCGACCGCCTGTACGCGGTGAGCACCGGCACCTCGACCGAACCGGTCCACACCCGCGACACTGTGGTGCTCATCGACGCCGACGAGGTCAGCTGGTCGTCCTGGAACCGCTGGGCGGCGGCGCTGGCCGAGGAGACCGGCGCCGGGACGGTGGCCGTCTCGGACGGCGGCATCACCGGTCCGGCGTTCTTCGACCACGTACGCCGCCTGCGCCGGCCGGTGGTGAACTGCCCCAAGGGTCAGACCACCCCGGTGCCGGCCGACCTGGTCGCCCGCCCGATCACTCGGCCGGCACCGTACTGGACGTGGTCGCTGGTCTCCCGCCGCAACGAGCGGCGGCCCGCGGTGCGAGCGCTCGTCGCGGCGCTGACCCGCTCGGTGGACGGGTGCGGCCTCGACAACCCGGACGCCTGGCTGCCCCCGGACGACCCGTACCGCGTCACCTGAACTGCGGTCAGCTGCCCGGTCGCCTCGGTCACCCGGAAGCCGAGATCGACGGCGCCGATCTCGGTGAGGTCACCCGAGACCGGTCGTTCATCCACGCTGCGCTGCTATGCTCACACTGTCCAGATCATTTCGGGGTCACTCTTCGCCACCTCCGGCACGGGAACGGGATCGCCGCAGTGAGCGTCAACGCACGAGATCCTGATGGAGGAAGAACTACTGTGATCGACCCACTCAGGAAATCCATGGCGGTCACCGCTGAGCTCTTCGATCTTGCCCTCCGGGAGATGCGCCTCGGCAACCTGGATCGGGCACGTGCCTCGTTCCGGCAGGCACGCGAGCAGGTGGTCCGGGAAGGCTGGGGCGGATTGCTGCCTTCGATCTGCGTCGTGGGCGCGGCCCTGGTGTCGGCCGAGGGTGATCATCGGCAGGCGGCCGTGCTGGTGGGCGTCGCCCACACCGCCTTCCTGAAGTCCGGCCAGGCACCCGACCCGGGCGAAGTCGTCGAGATCGCACGAGTGTCCGAGGCGGCCGTCAACGCACTCGGAGCTCAGCAGTTCGCGGCCGAGTCCGCCCGGGGCCGCAGAGCCGGTCCGTCCTCGATCGTCTTCGAGATCTGATGCGGCCCGGACGGAGGACCACGGATGTCTGACACCGGGCACCGCGACCGGGTTCTCGTCGTCGACGACGATCCCGGGATCCGCGGTCTGCTGACCTCCGCTCTCGGCTTCGCCGGCTACCAGGTCGACGTGGCGGCGGACGTCGGCCAGGCCCTCGACCAGGTCCAGGCCCACCCGCCCGACGTCATCGTGCTGGATGTGATGCTGCCCGGAGGAACCGGATTCGACATCCTGACGCTGCTGCGGGCCAGGTCCGTCGCAGTGCCGGTCCTGTTCCTGACCGCACGTGACGCAGTCGAGGACCGCGTGCGGGGACTGCAGCTGGGCGGCGACGACTACGTGGTCAAGCCGTTCAGCGTCGTGGAGATCGGGGCCCGGATCGAGGCGCTGCTGCGCCGCTCCCGCGGCACCGCGGTGCCCGCCGATTCGGCCCTCACCTTTCACGACCTGACACTCGACCTGCAACGGCACGAGGTCCGCCGGGGCGACCAGCTCATCCAGCTGTCACCGACGGAATTCAAGCTGCTCCACGTCCTGATCACCCGCCCGGGACAGGTCCTGTCCAAGGGCCAGATCCTCGATGCGGTCTGGCAGTACGACTTCGGTGGCGACTCGGTCGTCGTCGAGCGGTTCATCTCGAACCTGCGCCGCAAGATCGACACCGGGCACGACGCGCTCATCCACACCGTCCGCGGCGTCGGGTACGCCCTGCGCCACGAGACGCAACCAGACGGCAAGCGGACCGGACGATGAATTACGGCTGGCACCGGTGGCGGGCCGGCATCCGAGGACGGCTCCTGGCCGGTTTTCTCATGCTGTTCCTGCTCGCTCTCGGTGCGAGCGGTCTCACCACTGCCTTCCTCGTCGACAACTACGTCTCCGACCGTTCCGTCGCCAAGCTCCGCACCGACGAACAGCGGATCACCGCACTGGTCCGCTCCGGCCCGCAGACCATCAACGCCGACCAGTTCGAGACGATGCTCGGTCCGCCGCTGGGCATCATGGGATTGGACGCCCGCGGCGACATCTTGTTCGCCATCGGCTCCAGTGCCGGGTACGAATACGAGCTCGCCCGCCTCGCCCGGGCGGCCGACCCCGGCGAGATCCTGGAGACCGGCGACGACGTCGTGGCGGTCCTGATCACCACACCGGGCATGCGGATGAACTACGGCGACCGGGACACCGACGACGTCGCTCAGCTGATTCTGGTCAACGACGCGAACATCGAACGGACCGCCGTCGTCGGTTACGTCGGCAGCATGGCGACGATCGCCGTCATCGCCGTCCTCGTGCTCATGGCCCTCGCCGTGGTCGTCCTGCGCATCGGCTTGCGCCCACTGGCGGAGATGGCCCACGCGGCCGACGCGATCGCCCAGGGATCCCGCGACGAACGACTACCGGTCTCCGATCGCCACGCCGAGACCGACATCCTCGCCGCCGCGGTCAACCGGGCCTTCGATGCGCAGGCCCGCGCCGAGGACCGGGCGAGAACCTTCGCCGCCGACGCCTCGCACGAGCTGCGCACCCCGCTCGCCACCGTGTCCGGCTGGTTGGAGCTGTACCGGCAGGGCAACCTGAGCGGTGAGGATGTCGAGCAGGCGGTGGCCCGCATCGAGGACGAAGTCGGCCGGATCCGGCTGCTGGTCGACGAGCTCGGCCTGCTGGCCCGGCTCGACACCGGCCGGCCCCTCGACAACCAGCCGCTCGACCTGAGCGAGCTCGCCGAGAGCGTGGTCGAGGACGCCCGCGTGATCTACACCGATCTCGACATCACCCTGCGGGCACCGCCGGATCGATTGCCGGTTGTCGGCGACGCCGCCCGCCTGCAGCAGGTCCTGCGCAACCTGGTCGGCAACGCCGTCCAGCACAATCCCGCCGGGACTCGGGTCCGTCTGCGGCTGTATCAGGACGACGACGAGGTACGCGTCGACGTGGCGGACAACGGCACGGGCATCCGGGCTGCCGACGTACCTCGGCTGTTCGACCGTTTCTGGCGGGCCGAAGCCAGCCGCAGCCGCGACTACGGCGGCTCAGGTCTGGGCCTGGCGATCGTCCAAGCCATCGTCCGCGCCCACAACGGCCGGACGACAGTGCACTCCCAGGTCGGACAGGGCACCACCGTGAGCCTGCATCTGCCCACCGCGGCGGACGACAGGGCACCGGTTGAGCCGCACTCCGGTCATTGACCGCCGGCTGGACGAGGGCGTTGGATGGTCGTTCGCCGGCCCGTGGCGGCGGCCCGGACGATCGCGTCGAGGAGCCGGTGGCGCTTGACGGCGTGGCTGAAGTCCGGCGCGACGGCCGTGCCGCGGATCAGGTCGTCGCGGATCGCGGCGTAGGCGTGAGCCAGCGTGTGGACCACCGTTCCGGCCAGGCCGGGGTAGTTGTCGTAGCCGCCGGGCATCGTGAGCTCCGCAGGCCGGCCGCGACCGCGGGTGCCGTACACCGTGACCGGACCGAGGTGCGGAAACTCGGCGGCGGTGATCTCGAGTCTGCCCTGCGTACCGTCGATGATCAGCGAGAATCCCGCACCCGACGCCGCGCCGCCGCGATGGTGGGCGGACAGGATCGCGCCGCCGGCCACGGTGCCCGAGACCGCGATCTGGTCCTCGGCGGTCATCGCCACGACCTGCCCGGTGCGCCCGAGGGGAACCTCGCGGCGCCGGGTCGCGGTCGTCGCGACCACGTCCTGGAGCTCGCCGATGACCATCGACACCAGGTCGATCGCGTGCCCGAACGCGATGGTGAGCATCGTGGCCCCGAGTTTGCGGTCGAGGGTGTAGAGCGCGCGCTCCCAAACCGGCGTTCCCCATTCGGTCGAGGACGCCACGACGGTGGCCGAGAGCACTTCCCCGACGAACCCCTCGGCGACGAGGTCGGTCAGCCAGCGGAAGGTGGGCGAGGATCGTCCCTGAAGGCCGACGAACGTGGGCACCGTGCCGGCGGCACGCTCCATCTCCTCCGCTTCGCGCAGGTCGACGGCGAGCGGCCACTCGGCGAGCACCGGTACGGCCGCCACGAGCGCGGGCAACACCAGTTCGCGATGCTGAGGCACTTTGACGGCGACAACGACGAGGTCGACGTCCGGGTCGCCGGCGAGCTGCTCGACCGACGTGTACGCGGGTACGCCGTACACCGCTTTCGCGGCTTGGGCGGAGGCCGGCGAACTCGACGCCAGTGCGCGGAGCTCGATCCCGTCGACGGCCGCCAGCGCGGGCAGGTGACCCCCGGCCGCCCAGCCTCCGGTGGCACTCAGCCCGACGATGCCGACGCCGATCGGCCTCCGCAGGTCAGGCAGCGCGCGTTTCGTCATGAAGGCCAGGCGAGGAGGGCCGTGTCGACGATCTCGTCGAGCTCGGCCGGACCGAGGCCGTTGGCGGCCTGCACGGCGACGCCGAACCCCATCGTCATGATGAACCGGGCGAGACGCCGGGGATCGGCCCCCGGCGGAAGATCACCCTCGGCGACAGCGCGGCGGAAGCGCTCCTCGAGGCGGACCCCCGCATCGTTGCGCCAGTCGACCAGCAGGTCATGGACAGGCCGGCCGTCGTCGCTCGACGCCAGAGCACCTTGCACCGTCAGACATCCGGTGGGCCCGCCGGGCGGGGTCGTGGTGCGAACCGCTCCGCGCAGGAACGCCACAGCCACAGCGCGCGCGGTGGGCTCCCCCAGGGCGCGCATCGCGTAGGCGGCCGGTCCCGCGCCGTAGCGCTGGAGGGCCTTGCGGAACAACTCCTCCTTGTTGCCGAAGGCCGCGTACATGCTGGTCTTGGTGATCCCCATCGCGGCGGTCAGTTCGGCCAGGCTCGCCGCTTCGTAACCGCGCGCCCAGAAGACCCGCATGGCGCTTTCCAGTGCCTGGTCGGTGTCGAACTCGCGAGGACGGCCCATGACGGCTCGGCGGGAATCACCCATGCAACAAGCGTACCCCTCGGTACAGATGTCGCCGTGATCCTCATCATTGTGTACCGGACGGTACTTATACGTGCTACGGTTCTGCACCGACCGGTACTTAACTACCATCAGGGAGTCCGCACCATGCACACCACTTCGCTCGGCGGCCTCGCGACGTCACGCATCGGGCTCGGCGCCATGGGGATGTCGGCGTACTACACCGGCGCCGGTCAGCGCGAGGACGAGTCGATCCGGACGATCCGCCGCGCCCTGGACCTCGGCGTGACCCACATCGACACCGCCGAGGGGTACGGCCCCTTCATCAACGAGGAGCTGGTGGGCCGGGCAGTCCAGGGGCACCGGGACGAGTTCGTGCTGGCGACCAAGTTCGGGCTGATCTCGCACACCGGCGGCTCGGCTCCGGACAGCACCCCGGCCAACGTCCGGCTGGCCGTGGAGGGATCGCTGAAGCGCCTGGGCACCGACTACATCGACCTCTTCTACCAGCACCGGGTGGATCCGGGTACGCCCATCGAGGAGACCGTCGGGGCGCTGGCCGAACTGGTGGCCGAGGGCAAGATCCGGCACATCGGCCTTTCGGAGGCCGGCCCCGCCACGATCCGACGCGCACACGCGGTGCATCCGATCGCGGCGGTGCAGTCCGAGTACTCATTGTGGACCCGCGACCCCGAGGCCGAGGTTCTGCCGGTCCTGCGGGAACTGGGTATCGGGTTCGTGCCGTACTCCCCGCTCGGCCGCGGGTTTCTGACCGGCGACATCCGCTCCCTGGACGACCTCGACGCCGACGACTGGCGCCGCACCAACCACCGCTTCGCCGACGGCAACCTCGCACGCAACATGCGGATCGTCGACGAGGTCCGCGCCGTAGCCGCCGAGATCGGCGCCACGCCGGCCCAGGTGGCCCTGGCCTGGCTGCTCGCCCAGGGTGACGACATCACGCCCATCCCGGGCACCAAGCGGGTCGCCCGGCTCGAGGAGAACGCCGCCGCTGACCGCATCGAGCTCACGGCCGGCCACGCCTCTCGCCTGAACAGCCTGCCGCCGACCTCCGGCGAGCGCTACGACGCGGACAACATGGCCGCCATCGACCGCTGACCCGATTTTTATATCAAGGAAGGGCATGGAATGGGACAGCTCGAAGGCAAGACAGCGATCGTCACGGGCGCCAGCGACGGCATCGGCCTGGGGGCTGCCACGCGCCTGGCCCAGGAGGGGGCGCACGTCTTCATCACCGGCCGCCGGACGGAGCAACTGGAGGCGGCGGCCCGGGCCATCGGGTCGGCCACCGCAATCCCCGGGGACGTCTCGAACCTGGCCGACCTGGACCGGCTCTACGACGCGGTCCGCGACCGAGGGCAGGGCCTGGATGTGGTTTTCGCCAATGCCGGGGCGGCCGGATTCGCAACGTTGGAAGAGACGACCGAGGAGCACCTCGACCACATCTACCGGGTGAACATCCGAGGCACCGTCTTCACCGTGCAGAAGGCGCTGCCGCTGCTCAACGAGGGGGCGTCGATCATCCTGAACCTCTCGACCCGCGCCGACGACGGCTGGGCAGGCTTCGGTGCGTACGGCGCCAGCAAGGCCGCGCTGCGCCTGTACACCCGCACGTGGGCCAATGAGCTCAAAGGACGCGGCATCCGGGTCAACGCGGTCTCCCCCGGTGCGATCGAGACTCCCGCCGTGGCCAAGATGGTCGGGGAGGCCGACGCCGAGGCGGTCAAGGCCACGTTCCGGGCCTCGGTGCCGCTGGGCCGGCACGGAACGATCGAAGAGGTGGCCGCCGCCGTGGCCTTCCTGGCCTCGGACCAGAGCAGTTTCGTCCTGGGCACGAGCCTCTATGTCGACGGCGGCGAGAGCCAGCTCTGAGCTCTGCAGCCCTTCGACGGCCTGACCGGCGAGGCCCGGGGCGGAGGTCAGTTGCTGACCTCCGTCCCGGCCCGGTGTACGGCGTGGTTTCAGCTGACGAGTTCGGGTTCGCGGGTGGTGGCCGGGGCGGCGGGCTCGGTGAGGTGGTGGCCTTCGACGTCGACGTCGGGCACGACCCGGTCCAGCCAGCGGGGCAGATGCCAGGCGCGGTCGCCGAGCAGCTTCAGGACGGCCGGGACCAGGGTGAGACGCACGACGAAGGCGTCGATCAGGACACCGAAGGCCAGGGCGAGCGCGATCGGCATGACGTTGGGGTCGTGGGAGAACAGGAAGCTCGCGAAGACGATGACCATGATGACCGCGGCGGCCACGACCACCCGCCCGGAGTTGCGGGCACCGGCGCGGATGGCTTCGGTGGCGTCACGGTGGCGGGCGTAGTGCTCGCGCATGGCCGAGACGAGGAAGACCTCATAGTCCATGGCCAGACCGAACAGCACGGCCATGACGATGATCGGGGCGAAGCTGGGCACCGGCCCGACCAGCGGCACGCCGAGCAGATCGGCCGCCCAGCCCCACTGGAACACCGCGACCATGGCGCCGAACGCGGCACCGACTGAGAGCAGGAAGCCCGCGGTGGCCTTCAGCGGGACCGTCCAGGAGCGGAAGGCGACCAGCAGCAACAGCAGGGACAACCCGACCACCACCACGGTGAAGGGCAGCAGCGCGCCGTTGAGCTGGTCGACGGCGTCGAGGCTGACCACGGTCAGGCCGGTCACCGCGACGTAGTCACCGGAGCGGGCAGTGATCGGCTTCAGCGCGGTGCGAAGCTCGGCGACCAGGGCGCTGGTGGCGGCCTCGCGCGGGCCGGTGGTGGGTACGACCTGCACGACCGCGGCCTGGTTGTCCGCGGCGATCAGCGGTCCGTTGACGGCGGCGATGCCGGGCATCGGCGTGATGGTGTCGATGACAGTCCGGGCGGTCGCGTTGATCTCGGCGACCGATCCACCCTCGATCAGCACGACCAGCTTGCCGTTCTCGCCCGGACCGAACGCGCCGGCGACCAGGTCGTAGGCCTGCCGCGGCTCGGAGGCCGGGGCCGCGGAGCCGTTGTCGTTGAGCGCCAGCTGCAGCTGCACGGCCGGCACGGCGAGCAGACCCAGTCCGAGCACCACGGCCACGACGATCTTGCGGGGATGCTTGATGACCAGATCCACCCAACGGGCGGCGGCGCCCCCCGTACCGGTGATCAGAATGCGCCGTGCTGCCCGCGAGTCCGGCTTCGGGCGCAGCTTCTCGCCGGCCAGCGACAGGACGGCCGGCAGCATCGTCAGAGCCAGGACGACCGCGATCGCGACCGCGCCGGCCGCGGCCAGCCCCATGGAGGTCAGCATCGGTACGCCGGCCAAGGTCAGCCCGACCAGGGCGATGATCACCGTCAGGCCGGCGAACATGACCGAACTGCCCGCCGTGGCCGTCGCCAGCGCGATCGACTCCCTGACCCCCATGCCGCGGGTCAGCTGAGCGCGATGCCGCGACACGATCAGCAGCGCATAGTCGATGCCGACCGCCAGACCGAGCATCAGGGCCAGCGTCAACGCGTTCTGGGAGACGTCGAACACGTTGGCCAGCAGCAGCGTGCCGGCGGCCGTGCCGCCCACCCCGAGAGCCGCGGTGAGCATCGGGATGCCGGCGGCCAGCATCGATCCGAACGTGACCAGCAGGACCAGCAGCGCCACACCCAGACCGATGATCTCCGGGATACCGAACGGCTCGAGTTCCTCCTCGAACGCGTCACCGCCGAACAACACCCGGCCACCGGTGTCCCCGAAAGCAGCACCGGCAGCCCGCACCGTTTCCTGCTGCGCCGGGTCGACCTCGGTACCCGCCGGGAGATCGAAGGCGAGCGACCCGACCGCGACGCGTCCGTCGTCGGAGACCTGTTCCAACGGATCACTGACCTCGGCGATGTGCTCCACGGCCTGCAGCCGCTTCATCGCCGCCTGAACCTGCGCGGCGACCGTCCTGTCCGTGATCTGCGAACCGTTCGGGGCGACGAACACCACGTCACCCTCGATGCCGCCTTCCTCGGGAAAGTGCTGCTCCGCCTTCTGCAGAGCGACCTGCCCCGGCGAACCGGGAATGGCGTGACCCGGAGAGAACGAGCCCGCGAACCCGAGCATGGCGATCAGCGCGGCCGCGATGACCGCCAGCGACGCCGCCAGGAAAACCCACCGGCGACGCGCGGCAACAGCGCCCAACCGGTACAAGAACTTGGCCATCGAATTGCCCTTCCAAGGCAGGAGTGGGAGACATGTTCACCCTGAGCTCCCGACCTGACGATCGACCCCCACCCACCTTGACGACTCCTTGACGACAAACCCACCGCGCCGTCAAGAACCCCCCGAGCCCGGAGCGACCCGCCATACGCATGTGACCACCACGCCTTCGCGTAGTGGTCACATGCCTGACGAGCCCGGGGGAACGTCGACGGTCCCGGGTGAAGACCCACTCCCGCAGCAGCAGGAACCGGACCAGGCCGACCACCGCGTTGACCGAGGCGATCAGGAGGACCCGTGACCACCAGTCATCGCTGACGACGTCGCCGAGGAGCGCCGACGCCAGACTGCTTGCCGCCAGCGCGGCGACGGACAGTGCGCCACCCTCCCACTGCGCAGCCAGCCAGGAGACCCGGGCGCCGGCCCGGAAGGTGAGCCGGCGGTGCCAGCACGGCGAGACGGCTCACCAGGTCGCGCAGGCAGATCAGGCCCGCGATGAGGACAACATCTGATCACGCCGTACGGCGCAAGTGCGCGAGCCACTCCACTCGCCTGACGAGCACATCGCTACCCGGGTACTCCCAACCGAGAGCGCCATCGGCGAACACCGCCGCGAGCGCACCCTGGTGACTCCACAACATCGGCTTGGTCACTGCCCCTCCATGCTCCCGCGCGCGAACGACGGCCGCGCACCAGCCTGAGCACCTTCAAACGCCCGGCCCTTGCGCTGTTGATCTATCTTCTTCGATTGTGGCGCAGGTGGCACATTCATGGACCTATGTTCGTCCTTCTCAGGTGACGTCCACGGCCGACGGCAGTCTGGTCGGCCTGGAGACCTCCGGCGGGAGGACTGCGCGGGGGACGCAGGCTCACCCCCGGTTCTTCTCCGGCTTTCTGACCGATCCGCGGATCGCCTCGGCCGGGCTGCTCGCCGTGGCCGACGTCGCCGCCACCCGCTATTACCAGCCGACGCTGAGGAACTCGCTCGACCCGGTGGTCACCGGCAACGGCGACCGGCTGCGCTTCGAATCCTTCTCCGGCTGTTGCGGGGTGTACGCACGACTGGACGTGCTTCGCGACGGCCTCGACGGCGGCGACATCGGGCACGGCACGACCAACGTCGACGTCAACGACCCCCTTCGTCTCGCGCTGTCGCGGATCGCCGCCAGCGATCCGCTGCATCTGCGGGTCGGCCCGGATGAACTCGCCGTCACCACACTCGACGGTCCGCTGGTCGAGAAGAAGGTGCCGCTGCCTCAGCGCTGGCTGCGCGGTTTCGCGGAGGCGCAGGTGATCGCGTCGGCGTTCGAGCTACGGGCCGAGGTGCCGGGCGGCGACGCCGTGCGATTCCTGCGGTCCCTGCCGACCCGCGGCCGGGTTGCCGACCTCTGGGTGGTGCCCGCCGGGCGGACCCTGCGGACCACGTCTCGTCCGGCCCCGGGCGCCGTCTGCCTTCCCGGGCCGGCCCGGTTGGCGGCGCTGGAACGGGTGCTGCGGCACGCTCGCGCTCTGCGGCTGTACGGCCCGGCGGTCACCAGCGGCAGCGCGCCCGTGGCCGGCGCCTGGGAGGTGGCGCTTCCGGGTATGCGGCTGACGGTGATGCTCTCACCGCAGGTCTCGCGGGGCTTCTCCGGCGAGGGCTCGGTGCTGGAGTCCCTGGCCACCCCCGAGGCGGAAACCGATGCCGACCTGATTTCCGTGCTGCTCGCCTGGGAGCCGCGGATCGACGTGGGTGATCTCGCCGTCCAGGCCGGGTTGACGACGGAACGGGTTCGTGCAGCGCTGGCCCAGCTGGGCACCGCGGGCCGGGTCGGATATGACGCTGCGGAGGCCGCGTACTTCCATCGCGAGCTGCCGTACCGTGTCGGCCGGACGGAGCTGCACAATCCGCGACTGCGCGACGCCCGGGCCCTGGTGGGTGCGGGTGCCGTGACGGTGGACGGCGACACCGCGACGGTGCGCTCGCGCGACAGCGTCTATCTCGTCAATCTCAGCGGCAAGGTGATGGGCTGCACCTGCGCCTGGTGGGCCGGACACCGTGGCGGGCGCGGCCCATGCAAACACGTGCTGGCGGTACGGATGACGATCCGAGGAGACGCGACCGATGACTGCTGAACGCATGGATTACCACGAGGCTCTGCTCGACGCCGTTCGAGCCGGCGACCTGGATCTGACCGGCACCCTGGCCCGGAAGCTCCACGACGCGGACCGGAAGAAGATCCTGGCCGCAATCCGGAAGTTCGTCAGCGCGCTCCCGCCCGACCAGGCCGGATCACCGGCCTTCACCGCCGCCGAACTGGCCGGCCTCGCCGGCCAGGCCACGCCGGCCGCGGCGACCCAATGGCTGGTCGCGATGGGGCGCCGGCGGCAGCGCCACTCCTGGTACAGCCTCATGCCGGCGGAATCGCTGGACGTGTTGTCCGGGCGCGACCCGGCGTGGCTCGGCGAGCTGGCGCACCTGCTCGCTGCCGAGCTGGACAAGGGGAAGGGATTCGGCGGCGGTCAGCGTCCGATCAATCACCTGATCCGCCCGCTGATCCGGATGTCCGGCTGCGCGACGCCCACCAACCCCGGTTACGCGGCGCTGTGGATGGTCAACTCCGGCGGGCTGGGTGACCTGCGCGCCGCCCCCGAGACCGCGACCTTGCTACCGATCGCGCTGGAGATGGAGGGCGCGGGGGCGTACATCGAAGGGCACGACAAGGGGTACGTGGAAGGGGCGGAGAAACACGGCAGCAAGGATCCGGCCAACCCTTCCCTGCCCTGGAAGGAAAAGCTGGTGCGACTCACCGAATCCGGTGAGCTCGGTCGCGCGGTGCTGATCGACCTGTGTGTCGGTCGTCTGCTCCGCGGCGGTAGACCGTACGAGGTGCGCTGTTTCCGCTCTCTCCTGGAAAGCCTGCGGCTCACCGACGACGATATCGCGACCCGGGCAACCGATTGGGCGCGGCTCGCCGCGGACGCGGACGCCCCGACCGCGAGCGCAGCAATGGGATTCCTGCGCCGGATGGTGGACGCCGAACGGCCGGTGGACGGCGATCTGCTCGCCGACGCCTCGCGCGACATTCTGGCGCGGCCGGAGAAGGCTCTGGTGCGCACGCATCTCGTCCTGCTCGGCCGGGCTCTCGACCAGGACGGGTACCCGCCGTCCGAGCTGCTGCCGGCGGTGGCCGTGGCGTTCGGTCACGAGGACGGCGCGGTGCAGGAACAGGCGTGGAAGATCGTCGCGAGACACCTTGCCGCCGTGGACGCCGCAGCGCGTACCCGGATCGTGGAAGCCGTCCCGGCACTGACTCCGGACCTGCGTGACAAGGTGACCGCCGATCTGGGCGTCGCCGAGCCGGCGGACGAACCCTACCGCGAGACGCTGCCACCGATCTCGTCGCCGGTACGCGCCGCTGCCACGCCGCTGACGGTGGCGGAGGTGGTGCAGGGTGTCGTCGCCGAATGCGCCGCCGATTCACCCGACGCTGCCGCGTGGACCGAGGACTCCGAACGCATTCTGGATGGGCTGGTCCGGGTCGCGCACCGGGACCGGGCAGCGTTGACCGAGGCGCTGGGCACCCTCACCTACCCCTACGACTGGACGGCCCAGGACGAACCGCCCGGCGCCGGCGTGGCCCTCGTGGCGAAGGTCCTCGTCGGCAAGGTCGGAATCGACGAGCTCCCGGCCCTGCCCAGAAGGCTGACCGATCCCCCGTACCGTGCCATGGACGGCGAGACCATCATCCGCGGCGTCTGGCAGATGCGGACGTGGGAGGTCGCGCGGCGGATCACGACCGACATGCCGCCGTTCCTGCTCGCCACTCCGTCCTGGAGCACGGGCGCCGTGGACGCCGACGTCCTGGTGGACCGGCTCGCGGCATACGCCCGGCTGAATCTGCCGGCCGGGTCCGCGGATTTCGACCAGGCGTTGTTGCGGGTGCGGATCCCGCAGGGGCCGGATCGCGAGCAGTTCGTGGCCGCCGCTGCGGGTCTCGGCACACCGGAGGGCGCCAGGCTCGCGGATTGGTTCTCGGGTGAGGGCCTGCAGCCGGTCGAGGAGGACGACCGGCTGGTCCTGCCCGTCGTCCGGGAAACGTTCACCGACCCGTTCCGGCGGCTCGGCGACAAACTCGGCTGGTCGTACGATGCGCTCGAGCTGCCACGATGGGTCTCGACGCTACCGTTGCTCCGCGGATACGTCGCGGCGCAGTCGCTGTGGCGCGGCGCCTGCTCCCACCACGGCGAGGGCGGCCAGTGGGCCGGTGACCTGCCATTGCTCGTTCAGGCCGACGGTTCGATCGGGCCGTGCATCGAGGCAGTCGTCGCTGAGGGCCTGGCCAGAGCGGGCGAGGCGGCCCGGCCGGGCGTGGTCGAGGGTCTGCTGCAGCTCGTGGCGCGCGGCGAACTGGACACCGTTCGCTGCGGCGCGCATCTCAGCCAGGTGAACGTGCCGAGACTCCGACCCTTCACACCGCCCGAGGTGCTGGACGTCCTGAGCGAGGTGGCGCGCACCGGCGCGTACGCAACGGTCTGGGGCATCCTGCTCGGGGCCCTGCCGGGTCTACTGCCCGAGGGCCGGCGTCCGCGCCAGCTCGGCGCGCTGCTGTCGCTGGCCGTCGAGTGCGCCAGCCGCTGCGGCGAGACCGGGTCGATCACCGGCCTGGACGCCGTCGCCGACAGCAAGGGCAGTTCGCAGACCATCAAGCAGGCTCGTCGCCTGCGCGACTACCTCACCCGCGCCGCCGAGCGGGTGAGCAGTTAGCTCGAGCTTCAACCGGTGCGGCGGGCCGGGCTGTTGCGGGGCAACGCAGCCGCGCGGGAACGCGGCGCGATCCGCGACCGGCTGCGGCTGGTCGCCGCGGCCTGCCTGGCCCAGGCCGACGTCATGGAGACCGACGACATCCACGAGCAGGTCCACCAGGCCACCCGGCGGCCGGACGACGTGCGGGAGCTCGTGGGGCCCCCGGTCCTGCGGCGCCTGTCCGTCGACGACGACTGATGGTAGTAGGACGGCAACGGGATGTTCACACCGTGCCGGTCGCACAACACACTGAACTCCATCGATATTTGGTGCGACGCCGGCGGTCGGCCGGCGGCGCCACCTCGCGATCGGAGCGGTATGAAGCGAGCGCTGCACTGGACCGTCACCCTTGCCGTCGCCACCCTGACCGGCAGCCTGCTCAGCGGCCCGGCACTGGCCACCCCGACAGGCATCCCGTCCAAGACCACTGCCCAATCGCAGCTGAACGGACTCAGCGTCGCCGCCCAGGGCAGCATGAGCGGCTACTCCCGGGACCTGTTCCCGCACTGGATCACCATCAGCGGCAGCTGCAACACCCGCGAGAACGTCCTCAAACGCGACGGCTCCGCTGTGGCCACCGACAGCGCCTGCGCCGCGACCTCAGGACGCTGGTATTCGCCGTATGACGGCGCCACCTGGACCGCCGCCTCGGACGTCGACATCGACCACGTCGTGCCGCTCGCCGAGGCGTGGCGCTCCGGAGCCGGCTCCTGGACCACCAGCCGGCGGCAGAGCTTCGCCAACGACCTCACCCGGCCGCAGCTGATCGCCGTCACCGACAACGTGAACCAGGCCAAGGGCGACCAGGACCCGTCGACCTGGCAACCGTCGATCACTTCCTACCGGTGCACGTACGCCAAGATGTGGATCGCCGTGAAGGCGTCCTGGGCGCTCACCTTGCAGGCCTCGGAGAAGACGGCCCTGCAGACGATGCTCAACACCTGCGCGTCCTGAACCGGTAGCTCGTGGCGCCCTTCACGTGGACTGCACCACCGTGAAGGGCGGCCGCACTCCCTCGGTGAGCTCGGCCGCGGCCTCCAACGCCAGCACCGCCCGTTCCCGGCTGCCGATGGGCGACTTCGCGGTCGAGTGCAGCGATCCCAGGGCGACGAGGTAGCCGGACCCCACCGCGGCATAACCCGCGATCGTGTGCCCGACCTGATAGTCGTCGCCGACGACGTAGAGGCGGCCGTGAATGCCGACGAGAAACTGCCCACCCTGCTCCTGGCCGTCCTCGGTGCGCGCGTAGCCGCCCGTGGAGAGACACTCGCGGACGGCATCGATGAACGTGGTCACCATGAACCGGTCGACGTCCCAGGTGTCGGGCTCGCCGACGTGCAGCGAATAGCGCAGGAGCTGGCCCATCCGATAGCTGGTCGTGAAGCCCATCAGGTACGGCCCCACCTGGAACACCTTGGAATCCGACCGGACCGCGACATGCCATCCGTCGCTGCCGGCCGAGTCGCCGCCGATAGTGAGGGTCCGCCCGTCCGTGATCCCGACAATGCACGTCATGGAGTCACTTTCCATCAACCCGCGGACGTCCTCAACGGGACGACGCCGGCGGCAGCTATCCGGCCGCGTCGACAGCCGCGCGTTGCGCCCGCACCGCCGACCAGAACGACTCGTCCGGCGGCTCCGGCGCGAAGAGCCACATCAGATCCTGGTACGTGGGGTCGCCGGCGATGGTCTGCGCCTCGGCGTACGGAACGCCATCGACGATGTGGTACCAGTGGTAGCCGTGCGGGGCCAGCGCCTCCATCAGGCGGTCCTCGCCGCGCCCACGCAGCACCTCGCAGAGCACCCAGGGCCGATGCTCGCGCAGGGTTTCCGCGGCGCCGAAGAGAACATCCGGCTCGGTGCTCTCGGTATCGACCTTGAGGACGGCCGGGATGATCCCGTTCCTCTTCACGTACTCGTCCAGGGTCTCGACCTCGACCTCGATCTGCCGCGAGGATTTGCGGAAGCCGGCCGCCAGCGAGTTGGAGGAGTCCGAGGTGTCCGACAGATAGAAGGTGGCCGTGCCGGCGTGGTCGCTCAGGGCGATGCGCTCGACGCGGATCTTCAGACCGTTGTCGGCGGCGACCCGCTCGGCCACCTCCGCGAGCGTCGGAAACGGCTCGAACGCCACCACGTCCCGGTCGGACACGGCCGCGGCCAGGGCGGCGTACAGCCCGACGTTGGCCCCGATGTCGAACACCGCGCCCGGCCCGGTCGTCCCGATGGTGGCCAGGAAGCACGGGATCGAGGACGACTCGTAGTCGGCCAGTCCGTGCTCCTGGAGCTTGCGCGGCACCAGCAACTCGACCGGCGCCGTCATCGTCACCGCACGCGCCGGAATGCCCGGCACCGGGATGGACACCACCCGGTCGGTGACCTTGTCCTGGACGACCACCGGCGCCGGCTTCGGGAGCGGGGCGGGAACGGTTCTGGCCCGGGCACCACGATCCCGCCAGATGTTCGCCACGGTCATCGGCAGAGCCACCATGCCCTTGCCCGGGTGCCGCACGCCGTCGACGAGCGACTTTCCCAGCCGGAACGACGCCGACGCCTCCAGCGCCGCGCTCCGCTTGCGGGCCTTGGCCAGTTGCCTGGTCCGGACCTGCACCTCTGTCCGCGCCTCGGCGGTGTCGTCACGCGCGGCGGCCAGCTCCGCCGTCAGCCGGGTGACCTGCTCCTCGAGCATCCGCACCTGCCCACGCAGCGGTTCGACGGCCAGCTCGCCCAGCAGCGGCTGATTCGCCACCCACAACTGCGCCGTCAGCGGGCCGTCCGGCAAGGGCGCCGGCTCACCGGCCGGAGCACTGGACAACTGCGCCGTACGCGGCTGGATCGTCTCCACTCGCTCGGCGAGCAGGGCGACATGCATGCCGTACCGCTCGGTCGAGCTCAGGGACACCGCATCGGTCAGCTGGCAGTGCCCGTCGGCCAGCGTCTGCAGCACCACGGGCACGGGGAGGGTCTCAGCCGGCCACCCGGTCAGAATCAGTACGGTGGCGCCGACCGGCGCTGCGCTCAGCTTCCGCGCGAGCTCGGCGGGCGGCGTGTGGGTGCCCGCTTCCGGGCCCAGCATGCAGACCACCAGAGTGCCGGCCCCGCCGCCGCCCCACTCGGTCGAGGCGGCCGAGAACGGCACATCGTCCGGAACCATCAGATGACGGCGCAGATCCTGTTTGCCCGCAGAGGCGTCGACGACCCTCTCCACGTCTTTGACCAGGGATAACAGGTTGCGCACAAGCATCGGAGCCGTTCCTCTCTTCGGCGGCGGGCATACGTTCGGGCCTCGCCCGGGTTGGTCCTGTGAAGTACCCGTCCGGGCCGGATGCCGGAGAGGTTTATGCCGCCAGACGATGGGCGACGATACCAAACAAGTTTCGGACGGTATCTACTGGCTATACACATTCATACCTTTTGCCGTAATGACTCGTGCCGGCCACTAGTGCCCGCGTTCCTCGCAAGGAGATTCCGATGAGTGCCACTGACCTGCGCAAGGTCTACCTCGACTACCTCCGGGCAGCCAACGCCCGCGAGCTGCACCGGATGGCCGAGTTCGCCCACGACACCATCGTCTTCAACGGCGAACCGGTCTCCCGCGACGACTACGTCGCCGCGATGCAGCAGGCCATCGACTCGGTGCCGGACCTCGTCTGGCACCTCGAGGACCTGATCATCGAGGGCAACCGGGTGGCGGTCCGGCTGACCGACACCGGCACCCCGGTGAAGGAATGGCTCGGACTCCAGCCCACCGGCCGCGACGTCACCTTCACCGAGTACGCCTTCTACCACTTCCGCGACGGCCGCTTCGAGCACATGTGGTACCTGCTCGACACCCGGACCATCGAGAAGCAACTGACAGCGTGACCGCCCGGGTCAGCTCGCCACCGGGTCCAGCCAGCGGTTGTACCGCAGGCGCAGGGCGCGCTCGGTGCTGCCCACCACGGCGCTGATCGTGAGCGCGACGGTGAGCCATCCCGGCACCTCGATCGGTGACTCGAAGACTCCGAACCGGTCGGCCAGCGGAGGGATCCGGGAGATCGCTTCCAGAGTCTGCGGGAGGACGAAGAGCAGCGGGACGACGACCAGGATCAGGGAGAGCAAGCCGATCCAGCGGCTGAGCGCGGGGTGCTCGCGATCGAGGCGGGCCCGGCGTCCCTCGGCGGAGCGGGGGTCCGGGACGAGTTGCTGCGCGATCCGGCCGGCCGTGACGAAGTGGCATCGCCGGATACCGAACGCCGACGTCTCCACCTCGATCTCGCCACCCTCGATCGGGAAGACGGCGGGGAGCCTGGCCCGGGCGTAGCGCATTCCGTCGCGGTACAGGTGGGCCTCGGTGTCGCCGTTCGCATCGCTCTTCAGGTGGTTCACGTCGACGGCATAGACCACCGGCCGGCCCGAACTGCCGTCCACGAGCAGGTAGAACACCGATCGCGTCAGCAGCTGCCACCAGCGGAACCGCTTCAGCACGCGCCCGTCACCGGGCCTGATCCGCTGGATGGCTCGGCGCCTCCGCCATTCGTCGAACATCTGCCTGCCCCGCTTTCTTCAGGCTGACCGGCCTGCGGGTCCCGAGTGCAGCCTGTGTTGCCGGAACACAGTCAAGACGGTGCCCGGGCCGGGCGTTGACTGTGTGCCGAGGACATGGTGTCGCATGGATCGGCCCGCGAAGAGGACGAGCGATGGAGGCTGGACATGAATCGACGGCGTAGCGCTGCCCTGGTAGCGGCGCTCGGTCTGATCGGTACGTCGATGGCGGTGATGCCGGCGCGAGCGGAGCATGCCGTGGCAGCCGGACTGAAGTGGGCCGCCTGCCCCGCGGATGTGAACGCGAAGACGGCGCCGCGGACGGCCCAGTGCGCGACCGTGCCCGTTCCCCTCGACTACAGCGATCCCGGCGGCGCGCAGATCTCGTTGCTGGTGTCACGGATCGCGAGCACCAAGCCGGAGAAGCGGCGCGGCATCCTGATGTTCAACCCGGGCGGGCCGGGCGGTTCCGGGCTGGACCAGCCGGCGTTCCTGGCCAACAAGGGTCTGCCGGCGAGCGTGCTGGACTCCTACGACCTGATCGGCATGGACACCCGGGGCGTCGGGCACTCGACGCCGATGACCTGCGGCCTGACCGAGGACATCGGCTACTGGGCCAACGTGCCGCCGTACGCGGCGGACGACGCGGCCGTGACCGCGCAGGCGAAGATCGCCGAAGCAGTCGCGAAGAGGTGCGCCGCGACTGACACCGGCGGGCGGCTGCAGCACCTCACCACGGCGAACATGGCCCGCGACCTGGATCGGATCCGGGCCGCCCTCGGCGAGCCGAAGGCCGGCTTCTACGGCGCGTCGTACGGTTCGGCGCTGGGCGCGGCCTACTTGTCACTGTTCCCGGACACCATCGACCGCATCGTGTTCGACAGCAACCTCGCCGACACCCACCTCGACCGGGACGGCCTGCGCCGGTTCGCCCGCGGCGTCGAGGAGACGTTCCCGGACTTCGCGAAATGGGCGGCGGCGCGGCACGCCTCCTACGGCCTGGGCCGTACGCCCGCGCAGGTCCGCAAGACCTACTTCACCGTCGCCGAGCGGCTCGACAAGACCCCGGCCGCCGACGGGACCACCGGCGCCATCTTCCGGTACCTCACTTTCGCCCACCTCTACGGCGACATCCAGTACGGCGCTCTGGCCGGCATCTGGCAGTCGCTGCTGACGCCGGCCGCTGGCCGGGCGACCTCCGCGCCCCCGGCAGTCCGGGCCGCACCCCCGGTCGACAACGCGCTGACCGTGTTCCTCGCGGTCACCTGCAACGACGTGAACTGGCCCGAGGATGTGGCCACCTACCGGCGCGGCGTCGCCGAGGACCGCAAGCGGTACCCCATGTTCGGCGCGGCGACCGCCAACATCATCCCGTGCGCCTACTGGAAGCACGAGCCGTCCGAGCCGGTCAAGGTCGGCAACGAAGGACCGGCCGAGGTGCTGATCCTGCAGAACCGGCGCGACCCGGTCACTCCCGCCGTCAACGCCCAGCTGCTGCGCCAGAAGCTCGGCCAGCGGGCCAAGCTGGTGACCGTCGACGACAGCGGGCACGGCGTCTACGTCCTCGGCGGCAACGCCTGCGCGCTGAACCTGACCACCGCCTACCTGGTCGGCGGAAAGCTGCCGGCCCGGGACATCACCTGCCGATCCTGACCGCCGGTGTACCTGGGTACCAGCGCAGGCGCGGAAGAGTCGACCGCGGTACCACGATCTCCCCGTTACGCCTGCCTAGCGTGGTGAGCATGATTCAAGTACGCGAAGTATCCAAGCAGTACGGTGCGAAGACAGTCGTGGACCGGCTGTCTTTCACCGCGAAGCCGGGACAGGTCACCGGCTTCCTCGGGCCGAACGGCGCCGGAAAGTCGACCACCATGCGGATGGTCGTCGCTCTGGACGCGCCGACCGCGGGCGACGTGCTGGTCAACGGCCGGCCGTACGCGTCGTCGAAAGCCCCCTTGCGCGAGATCGGCGTGCTGCTCGAGGCCAGGGCCATGCACCCCGGCCGCACCGCGGTCAGCCACCTGCTGGCCCTGGCCCGCACGCACGGCATCTCCCGCTCGCGGGTCGACGAGGTGCTCGACCTGGCCGGCCTCTCGGCCGTCGCCCACAAGCGGGTCGGCGCCTTCTCCCTCGGCATGGGTCAGCGGCTCGGCATCGCCGCCGCCCTGCTCGGCGACCCGGCCGTGGTGATGCTCGACGAGCCGGTCAACGGACTCGACCCGGAGGGGGTCCTCTGGGTGCGTAACCTGCTCACCGGCCTGGCGGCCGAGGGCCGCACCGTGATGCTGTCCTCGCACCTGATGAGCGAGGTCTCGCTGATCGCGGACCACCTCGTCATCATCGGCCGGGGCCGGCTGCTGGCCGACACCACCGTGGCCGACTTCGTGACCGCCGAAGGCGTCCGGGTCGTCACCGCGGCCCCCGACGCGCTGCGCACGGCGATCGCCGGCCCGGGCATCACCGTCACGTCGACCGGCGCCGAGGAACTGTTGGTCGCCGGCACCACCGCCCGCGCGATCGGACTGGCCGCGGCCGGCCGCGGAATCCCGCTGTTCGAGCTGACCCCGCAGAACGCCTCGCTCGAAGAGGCGTTCATGGCCCTGACCCACAACGCTGTCGAATACGAGGCCGCCCGATGAAGATCACCCCTGGTGGCGTCGTCGCCGCCGAATGGACCAAGTTCTCCTCCCTGCGCTCCACCTGGATCACCACCGGCATCTCGGTGGTGCTGCTGATCGCGTTCGGGATGATCGCCTCGGCGTCCTTCTCGGGCGACAGCCTGTCGGCCGTCGATCTGGCCCTGTCCGGGAGCACCCTGGCCGCCCTCGCCGTCGGTGTGCTCGGCGCGCTGCTGGGGGCCGGCGAATACACCACCGGCATGATCCGGGCGACCCTCGCCGCGGTGCCGCGCCGGCTGCCGGTGCTGTGGTCGAAGAGCCTGGTGGCCGGGGTCGCCGCCCTGGTGACGATGACTGCCGGCGCCTTCGCCGCGTTCGCGCTGGGCTCGGCCGTCCTCAACGACGCGATCGGCGGTCTGGGCCTCCGCGACGACGGCGTGCTGCGCGCCCTGCTCGGTGCCGGCCTCTATCTGGGCCTGGTCGCGGTGCTCGGCGTCGCGCTCGGCATGCTCGTCCGCTCCAGCGCCGGCGCCATCGCGATCCTGGCCGGCCTCCTGCTGATCGTGCCCGGCCTGGCCGCGCTGCTGCCGGACTCCATCTCCGAGACGGTCACGCCCTACCTGCCGAGCAACGCCGGCAGCGCGGTCATGGCGCTGACCCAGGGCGACAACACCTTGGCGCCGTGGACGGGTCTCGCCGTCTTCGCGGGCTACGTCGTGGTGGCCCTCGCCGTCGCGGCATTTCGGCTCAAGAAGACCGACGCGTGAGGGGACAATCGTCTGATGAGCGCGCAGGGGTGGCTGGTGGACCGGCAGGGAAGGCTGCGGACTTTCCACCGCCGCCGGCCTTGGGTCATGGACACCTTGGTGGCCGTCCCGATCGTGCTCTTCAGCATCCCGAACCTGATCGAGAAGCCCCTCTCGGCCACGATCGCGACTCTGGCGCTGCTACCGCCGCTGTACTGGCGGCGCCGGTACCCCTTCCCGGCGTTCCTGGCGACCGCGGCCACCGACCTGATCCAGGGATGGCTGGACGCCAGCGTGGGCGCCGGGGTGATCCTGCTCGTGATGCTCTTCGGGGTCGCATCCCGGGGGGCGTGGCGTTCGCTCGCCTGGGCCTCCGGGATCACCGTCGCGCTGCTGGCCGCCAATATCTATCTGTTCCAGCCGGTGACGGAGAACCGCACCCTCACGTCGTTCCTGGCGCTCGGCATGTCGGTGGCCGTGGTCGCGTCCGGCGTCGCGGTGCGCACCCGCCGGGCGTACCTCATCGCTCTGGAGGACCGCGCCGCCCGCCTGGAGGTCGAGCGTGACCAGCGGGCCCGTCTCGCCGTCGCCGACGAGCGGGCCCGGGTGGCCCGCGAGATGCACGACATCGTCGGCCACCACGTGTCGGTGATCATCGGCCTGGCCGACGGCGGGGCCACGCTCGCGAGATCGCGCGAGGAAGAGGCCGCCGAACCCCTCCAGCTGATCGGGGAGACCGGCCGGCAGGCGCTCGCCGAGCTGCGGCGGGTGCTGGGCGTGCTGCGCGGGGAGGACGCCGACGCGCAGCTGAGCCCGCAGCCCGGCATCGACGATCTCGACCGGCTGCTGCCGAGCGTGCGGGCCGCGGGGCTGCCGGTCACCTACTCCACCACGGGCGAGCTGCGCACCCTCGGCCGCGGCGTGCAGCTCGCGGTCTATCGCATCGTGCAGGAAGCGCTCACCAACACCCTCAAACACGCGGGGCGCGGTGCGACCGCGGACGTCACGCTGGCTGCCTCCGACGGAGAGGTACGCGTCCGCGTACGCGATGACGGCCGCGGCAGACCCGCCGCCCCGAGCCACGGCCTGCTCGGCATGCGCGAACGCGCCGCCATGTACGGCGGGGTGGTGCACGCCGGCCCGGCCGAGCGGGGCTGGCTCGTCGACGTCGTCCTCAAGGAGCCCGCATGACCACCGTGCTGATCGCCGACGACCAGCCGTTGCAGCGCATGGGCTTCACGATGCTGCTCAACGGCACCCCCGGCATGACCGTGGTCGGCGAGGCGGCCACCGGCGCCGAGGCTGTGCGGATGGTCGAGCAGACCCGCCCCGACGTGGTGCTGATGGACGTGCGCATGCCCGGCATGGACGGCATAGAGGCCACCCGCCGGATCACCGCGGCCGGCTCACGCACCCGCGTGCTGATCCTGACCACCTTCGACCTCGACGAGTACGTCTACACCGGACTGCGGGCCGGGGCGAGCGGCTTCCTGCTCAAGGACGCCCGTCCGGAAGAGCTCGTCGCCGGCATCCGGGCCGTCGCCGGCGGGGAATCGGTGGTGGCGCCCAGCCTGACCCGCAAACTCATGACGGCCTATCTGCAGGATGCGGCCCCGGTCAGGCAGGACCGCCGGCTGGCCACGCTGAGCGAGCGGGAGCGCGAAGTCCTCGAAGCGATCGGCCGGGGCGCCACGAACACCGAGATCGCCGAACGCTTCATCCTGACCGAGTCGACCGTGAAGAAGCACGTCGGACGCGTACTGGCCAAGATCGGAGCGCGGGACCGGATCCAAGCGGTGATCTTCGCGTACGACAACGGCCTGGTTCAGCCACGCGCCTGAGCCCTTCGCCCCACCCACCGGACACCCTGGCGACGCACGAGGAGACCACCGTGCCCTGGAGTACCCGTGAACTTGCCGAGCTCACCGGCACGACCGTGAACACCATCCGGCACTATCACCGGCTCGGCCTGCTCGAAGAGCCCGAGCGCCGGCACAACGGCTACAAACAGTACGGGGATCGCGAACTGGGCCGCCTGCTGAGCATCCGGCGGCTCGTCGAGCTGGGCGTACCCCTGGCCCGGATCGGCGAGGCCGGCACGGACGGAACCGTACCCCCGGAGATCCTGCGGCAGGTCGACGCCGGACTCGCGGCCGACATAGAACGCCTGGTCCGAGCCCGCACCGACATCGCCACCATCCTCCGCAACGGCGCCCAGGGACCGACCGCGACCATCAGCCACAGTATGGATCTTGGTGGTCAGTCCGCCGGGGGATCGGCCGATGTTCTCGCGTGTCTGCGTCTCGGCGACGGTCAGCCCCTTCTAGCAGGTCCGGCGGCGTGCTGAGCGGTGCGCACGATAGTGGCGTCGACTTGGGCGTCCCAGTCGATGTCGTCGTCGAATTCGGCCAGCACGAAGACCTGGGCCCTCATCCGTGCCCACGTTCCGTCGGCCGCCCACCGGGTTAACCGCTGATGGGCGATCTTCCAGGGTCCGTAGCGTTCGGGCAGGGCACGCCAGGGTGAGCCGGTGCGCTTCACCCAGCGGATCGCGTTGATGACCTGCCGATGATCACGCCACTGGCCGCCACCACCACGTGCCACATCGATTCAACGACCGTTTCCATGATCGCTATGCACGATCCGCGGACAGAACCTAGTACTCCAGCAGGAGATCCGTTCTGACCTGCGGTGACGGTGCGGGTTTGTCCGTGAGCAGCAAGCAGCCACCGTCGAGTCTCAGCGGTTGTGTGGACCTCAAAAGATACGGCGGTGGCTGCCGCCTACAGAGTAGACGCCCAGCGATGGGCTGAGCTGTTCGAAGAGCTGCTAGACACGATCGAGGCGCGCTTCACCCGCCCGGAACCGCGTCGCCGGGTGCGGAACTTCGTCGCCGGGTTGCTGGCGCCGTTACCGGTCAAGAACTGCTGGACGATCGCGGAACACGCCGGTGACGACGGGCCGGGCGGGATGCAGGACCTGATCGGCCGGGCCAGCTGGGACGACGCCGGAGTCCGCGCTGATGTGCGAGATTTCGTCGCCGCCCGGCTCGGGCATCCCGACGGGGTGTTACTGGTCGACGAGACCGGCGATCTGAAGAAAGGCACCCATACCGTCGGGGTTCAGCGGCAGTACTCCGGCACCGCCGGGAAGATCGAGAACTGTCAGCTCGCAGTGCATCTTTCCTATGCGGCACCGGCGGGACACACCCTGCTCGACGTGGCCCTCTACCTGCCGAAATCCTGGGCCGAAGACCCGCAACGACGCCATGAGGCAGCAGTGCCCGACACCGTCGCTTCGCCACGAAACCGCAGCTGGCACGCCGGCTGATCGAGACCGCGGTGGCCGGTGGCCTGCCGTGTCGGTGGGTCGCCGGCGACGAGGCCTACGGCGGGGACCCGAACCTCGCCCTCGCCTTACGTGGCCTGCGACTCGGCTACGTCCTCACGGTCGCCTGCTCGCATCGGGTCCCGACCGGCCTCGGCGTTCAACGGGCCGACCGAATCGCCGACAGTCTGCCGAAGCGGGCATGGCAACGCATGTCCGCCGGCACCGGCGCGAAGGGATTCCGTTACTACGATTGGGCTTTCGTCACTCTGCCGCACACCGTCGACCAGCACGCAGGTCACCATTGGCTGCTGATCCGCCGCAACCGCACCACCGGTGAGCTGGCGTTCTACCGCTGCTGGTCACCCGATCTCGTTGCCCTGCACCAACTGGTCGAAGTCGCCGGCCGTCGCTGGAGTATCGAGGAATCGTTCCAGGCCACCAAGACCGGCCTCGGTCTGGACCAGCACCAGCACCGCCGCTGGAAAGCCTGGCACCGCTGGACCACCCTGGTCATCGCTGCCCACGCCTTCCTCGCCGCCGCCACCGCGGTCAGCACCAAAAGCCCGGACGACCTGATCGACATCACCGTCAACGAACTACGCCGACTGTTCCACGCCTTGATCCTCGACCCTGCACGACGCGTCGCCAACGTCATCGCCTGGTCCATCTACCGACGCCGGCACCAAGACGCGGCCAAGACCAGCCACTACGCCCGGCAAGCCCTCACCGAGCCCTAAAAGATCTCCCGCTGGAGTACTAGGCCGCTAGCCGAGATCGGTCAGGAAGGCGCCCGCAGCCACCGCGAAGACCAGCACTCCACCCGACGCGCCGCCGCCGACCAACACCGCGCGGGCCAGCCGCCGGTCATCCAGCCAGGCCAGGACGCCCGCGAGGACGCCGACCATGGTGGCGGCCAGGAACGACAGGGCGATCCAGACGACTGTCAGTGGCGCGAACATGACATCTCCCCTCGCATGAATGGCATTGCGAAAAGTGAAGCAAGCGCCGCCGCGAAATGGGCTGTCGCGGCCAATTTCGGCACCGGGACGGACGGAAAGGAACTGTCCGCGGACGCCTCGGGACAAACGCGGACACTACTGGTCCCCGGCTCGCGACTCGGCTAGCATCGACCGGTGTGGAGCTCACGGACGAACTCTCGGCGGCGCTCAATGCCGTGAGCGGCAAAGAAGACCTCGCCCGATGCCTGAAGAAACTGTGGATCCTCGCCGACAAACCATCCTATCGCGATCTCAGCATGCGAGCGCGGAACTACGGCGTGCCGCTGTCGAAAACGACGATCGGGCAGGTCCTGAATGGCAACGTATTTCCGCGTCGCGGTTTTCTCACCGCCTTTCTTACCTGCTGTGGTCTCGGGGTCGACGACCACCTGGAGTGGGAACGCGCCTGGACCCGGCTCGCCCCGCGCTACTACGAAAGCCCCACGTCGCTGCCCCGGGCTGCCGTGCAACCGCCTCCGGTCGAGATGCCGGCTCAGGACGCGCCCGCCGACGAGTCACAGGACGTGATGCTCCGTCTGCTGGGCGACGCCCGTGGCGAGATCCGGCGGATGTCCATGCAGATCTACCAGCTGGAGCGCTACCTGGACCGACTCAAACAGGTGGTCGATCCGTCCGCACCCGTCCCGAACGGACCGGTCGCCCAAGCCATGAGGTTCACCGACCTTGTGGCCGGCACCTGGTGGTCGGCCTCGTCCGCCGACGGGCTCAGCATGCGGGTCGGCGCCGACGCGCTGGGCGCCCCGGTCGACGTACGCCTCGGCGACCGCCCGCCGCACGGGCTCATCGGCGGGCCGTCCGGCTCCGGCAAGACAAACGTGATCTTCGCGCTGCTGGCCGGCCTGTGCACGAAGTACTCGCCCAGCGAGCTGGAGCTCTACCTGCTCGATTTCAAAGAGGGTGTCTCCTTCAACCGGCTCGCCCCCGATGTCCGCACCAAGCCGTGGCTACCGCACGCCCGGCTGGTCGGCATCAACATCAACTCCGACCAGGAGTTCGGTCTCGCCATGCTCCGGCACCTGCACTGGGAGATGCGGCGACGCGCAGCCGCGGCGAAGAAGTTCGACGCGACCACCATCCGTGAGCTCAGGCTGCACGACCCTGCAGGACATTGGCCACGCATCCTTGCGGTCGTCGATGAGTTCCAGGTGATGCTGGCCGGCCGTAACGGCTACGCGAGCGAGTGCGCTGAGCTGCTCGAGGACGTAGCACGGCGGGGGCGGGCCATGGGTGTCCATCTGCTGCTGGCCAGCCAGGACATCGCGGGGACCGAGACCCTGTGGGGCCGACCGGCGCTGGTGGAACAGCTCAGCCTGCGGATTGCGTTGCCCAGGGCGCATCGAGTGCTCTCCGAGATGAACCAGCTCGCGGAGCGTATCCCGCGGGACCACGCCGCGTTCAACGAGGAATCCGGGGCGGCTGAGGCGAGCCGCGTCACCCGTGTGCCGTACGCCAGTGGTATCGAGGACTGGTCGGACCTGCGCAACCGGTTGTGGCAGATGCGATCGCCCGACGCGGAACCACCGGTCGTCTTCGACGGCGACGCGGTGCCGCGGCTCGACGAGGTGGCCGCGTTCCGCCGGCTGACCACGGCATCGAGGATGGCGCCCGTGGTCGCCGTGGGACACGCGATCGACGTCGCTGATCGGCCGGCCTTCGTGCGGCTCGACCGGCGGTCCGGTCGCAACCTCGCCGTGGTGGGCAACCGGGACGACATTGCCCGAGCTGTCATCAGGTCGGCGGTACGCTCGGTGACCCGACAGTTTCCCGCCGGGGAAGCGCACATCACGCTAGTGTGCCCGGACAACGTCTCGCATGCCGAAGCGATGCGCCTGCGGCGCGACGCCGACCGGCCGGACATCGCCATCTGCGGCGCAGCGGATCTCGGCCTCTTCCTCGATCTCGCCTTGGGCGGGACGACACCCCACTTTCTCATCCTCTACGCCGTCGACGAGATATGGCCCGACCCTTCCGATGAGGTCGGTGAACTGGCCGAGTCCGCCGGGTCCTCGACCGGGGACCCCGGCAGGGCGTCCACGTCATCGGCTGGTGGCGGTCGGCGAGCCGGTTCCAGCAGACGCTCGGCCTGCGCGCCCGACACGAGCTGGTCTCGTCGGTCGTGGTGGCTGGCGGCGACGTCCCACGGATCGGCCCGGACCGGATCCAGCATTCCCTGCCGCAGTGGATACCGCGGCAGAACCGGGCGCTGCTTATCGATTTCGAGCAGCACCCGGCCTACGAGACCGTCATCCCGTACGCGGATTAGGTCTTGTCCCGTGGACCACCCAAGTGCGAGGTGAGGTCCAGAGGGTGCCTGACATCGGCCGCAAAGCGGCTTGATACCGGTGCTGTACTTGGTCGTTCTGCGAACGCTGATCAGTCCCAAGAGGGCCGTTTCGGCCGAAGAACAGGTAGTAGCCGATGAGCCGTCGATCGCCGGCCGCGTGCACGGCGGCGAACGAGACTCGAGACCACGAGCCCGGTGATGAACGCCGGCCGCACAGTGTCACCGGCCGAGTTCATGGGCACGTTCCACTCCTGGCGGCTGGGTTCGGGTATCGGGTCATGGATCGAACACCGTATGGCCGCAACACAGTCAAGCCCGGCGGACGGTGGCGCGACGAGCTTGCAGAGTGGCAACCGGTCTTGACCCTGTGCCGGGAACACGGTGTGTCCTGAACGTCTCCGTGAACGCGACTTCGAAGTACGCATCAGCGAAAGGCAGAGTCCATGGCCGAGCACCATGAGGAGACGTTGGCCGAGGACCTTCTGCTCCTGCTGTTCCAACCGAACTCGGGCTTCCGGCGGGGCACGGGGACCATCGCGGGCGAGAACACCCTCTTCTACGTGCTGGGTGGAGCGGTGCTCGCCGACCTCGCGCTGAGCGAACAGGTTTCGACCGAGCAGGGCCGCGGCGGGACGACGCTCGTCAAGGCCGTCGAGAATCGGCCACCGGCCGACGACATCCTCCGTACTGCGTGGGACTACGTGCTGCCGAAACCGCAGGGCGTGCAGACCGTGCTCGCGGCGGTCGGGCCATCTCTGCGCGGCCCGCTGCTGGACCGGCTGGTCGAGCGGGATCACCTCCGCCGATCGAGCCGCAAGACGCTGGGCTTGTTCACGACGACAGTTCTCGAAGAAGGCGGCACCGGGCGCCGGGCTCAGCTGTTGGCTGAGGTGCGCGCCGTGCTCGTGGACGGTGCCGAGCCGCAGCCTCGCGTCGCTGCGCTGGCGGCGTTGATCTCGGGCAGCGGGAATCTTCCTCGATTCGACCCCGGGATTCCCTGGACCTCCCCGGTCATCACCCGCGCCAAGGAACTGGAGCAGGGCAACTGGGGAGCCGAGGCCGCCGCCCAGGTGGTCACACGCACCGTAACCGCGGTCATCGTCAACAGTGTGGTCGTGGCAGCCGCCGTTGCTCCGCAACAAACGTGAGCCAGCCAACTGCTGCCTTGACTGTGTGCCGAGGACACGGTCTGCACTTGAGCCGGCCCGGTCAGCAGACCGGATCAGCGACGACCATGCAGTGGAGGCAGGACCGACATGGGGCACGCGGAGCAGACATCCGGCGCACCGTCCCGACCCGTCATCGAAGTGGACCGGTTGCACGTCTCGTACGGTGATTTCCAGGCCGTCAAGGATTTGACCTTCCGGGTCGAACAAGGCGAGCTCTACGCCCTGCTCGGCACCAACGGGGCGGGCAAGACCTCGGCTCTGGAGGTCATCGAGGGGCATCGGAAGGCGTCGTCGGGCACCGTACGGGTCTTCGGCGAGAGTCCGGCGGACCGGCGGGCGGTGCGGCCCCGGATGGGGATCATGCTGCAGGAGAGCGGGTTCTCCGCCGACCTCACCGTCACGGAGTCCGTCCGGCTGATCGGCCGGCTGTCCGGCCGCTCCGATTCGGTCGACCGCGTGCTGGGCATCGTCGACCTCACGCGGAAGGCCACGACCAGGGTCGGGCAACTGTCCGGCGGCGAGAAGCGGCGACTCGACTTCGCCACCGCCGTCTACGGGCGACCGGAGCTCGTCTTCCTGGACGAGCCCACCACGGGGCTGGACATCCAGTCCCGGGATGCCCTGTGGGAGGCCGTGGAGGACCTGCGCGGCAACGGCTCGACCGTCATCCTGACGACGCACTACCTCGAAGAGGCGCAGCAGCACGCCGACCGCATCGGGCTGATGCACCGGGGCACCCTCCGCAGCGAGGGCACGGTGGCCGAGCTGACCCGGACACTGCCGGCAGCGATCCAGTTCACGCTCTCCCCCGGCGCTCCGGTGCCACCCCTCGGCGCCGCCCAGCCGGCGGGCCCGGCGTACCAGATCGAGACGTTCGAGCTGCAAGCGGATCTCAAGCGGCTGCTCGACTGGGCGGACCTGCACGACGTCGACCTGCACGGGCTCTCCGCCGCGCCGACCCGGCTGGACGACGTCTTCCGCGCCATCGAGACCGACCCGGTCCCCACCCCGACTCGCTGAAGGCAACGACATGCTTCCCATCGCGTACAGCGAATTCGCCCAGATCTTCCGCAACCGCGCCGTGCTGATCTCCAACCTCGTCATGCCGTTGGCGGCCAGCGCCTTCTTCATCTACCGCCGCGACACGTTCGCCCAGATCGGCAGCCTGGGTTACATCGCCGCTGTCCTCGTCTTCACCGTCGGCGCGTTCAGCCTCTACACCACGGCGGTGACCACCCTGTCCGCGCGCCGGCAGGACCTGTTCCTCAAGCGGCTGCGCTCCACCGCCGCCGGCGACGCGGCGATCCTGTCCGGCCTGACCCTGCCGGTCGCCCTCACCGCGCTGGTCCAGGTAGTGGCCATCCTCGGGGTCTTCGCCGCGGTGAGCGGCCGCCCGGCCGACATCGCGCTCCTGGCCGTGGCCATCCTGGCGACCTTCGTCATGATGCTGGCCCTGGCGCTGGCCACCGCCGGCCTGACCGGCTCACCCGAGCAGGCGCAGGTCACCACGCTGCCGATCAGCCTGGTGAGCATCGCCGTGGCCAGCTGGGTCGGCATCACCGGCACAGAGAGCCTCGCCCTGGTCAAGCGGCTGCTGCCCGGCGGATCGGCCACCGAACTGATCGTGAACACCTGGAACGGCGGCGTGCCGCTCGCGGATTCCCTGCCTCTGCTGGCGCCGACGCTCGGCTGGGTCGTCGTGGCGATCGTGCTCGCTCTGCGGCTGTTCCGGTGGGAACCCCGCCGCTGACGCCACCATGAATGAGTTGACCGGCAAGAAGGGCGGACCGATCCTGCTGCACGGCAATCTGACGCTGACCGCATCCGGCCGGCAACCGCACCGGGAGAACCGGATCGCGCTGTGCGCCAACTACGCCGGGGCGGTGTCGACGAGCCGGCAGATGCCGAACTCCCGGCTGCTGTCCAGCGACAACTGGGGCCACACCGCGTACGCGCTGAGCGCCTGCGCGACCGCCGCGATCGACGCCTACCTGCTGACCGGCGCGCCACCGGCCCGGGACACCGTGTGTGCCGATGCCCCGGAGCCGTTCTCGGGGCAGGAACAGACGTTCGCCGAGCGCCGGGGCAAGCACCTGCCGCCGGTCGCGCGTCCGCGATCCATGCTCACGGTGCGTTGACATGCGCACCCGGGCCAGCACCTACCGTATCGATCGGATCTCTTGTGCTAGCGTCGGCACGAGGACTGATCGAAGGGGCCGGACGTGGCCTGGAGCACCCGGGAACTCGCCGATCTCGCCGGCACCACGGTGAACACCATCCGGCACTACCACCGCCTCGGCCTGCTCGAAGAGCCGGACCGCCGGTACAACGGATACAAGCAGTACGGCGTACCGCATCTCGTCTGCCTGCTGCGGATCCGGCGCCTCGTGGAGCTCGGGGTTCCCCTGTCCGAGATCGGGGTGGCCAGGACCAACGGTGACGTACCCCCGGAGGTTCTGCGCCAGGTCGACGCGCAACTCGCGAGCGAGATCGAGCGCCTGAACAAGGCCCGCTCCGACATCGCCGTGATCCTCCGCGACGGAGCGCCGGCCGATGCCCCGGCGGGCTTCGAGTCGGTCGCGCCCCGCCTGTCCGAAGCCGATACCTCGCTCATCCACGTCTACACCCGGCTGTACGACGACGACGCCATGAAGGACCTGCAGCGCATGGCGGAGAACGACAACGATCCCGTCAGCGCGGAGATGGACGCCCTGCCCCCGGACGCGGACGAGGCCACCCGGCAGGGCGTCGCCGAACGGCTCGCACCGGTCATCGCCCAGAACCTCACCGACTACCCGTGGCTGAACGACCCGGGCGCGCACCTCATCAAGAGCGAGAACGTCACCATGCAGACGTTCATCGACTCCGTGGTCGCGCTCTACAACCCCGCACAGATCGACGTGCTCACCCGGGCCAGCCTCCTCGCGCACCAGCAACTGCGGTCCGCGTCCGAGGCCGGCGACGACATCAAACCCGAGTGATTCTCGGTTCGGCCGCCCTTGGCAGCCGCAGCGAAGGACGTGAGAACCGGATGACCTCTCCCATGACGGCACCCTGGCCGAGCCTCAAAGTCTCGGACTGGACCCCCACCCGCGACACCCTGCACATGTGGACCCAGATCGTGGGCAAGATCCGCATGGCCCACGCGCCCCTGATCAACCACTGGTGGCAGGTGACCCTGTACGTCAGCTCCCGCGGTCTGACGACGTCGAGCATCCCGTACCGCACCGGTAGCTTCGAGATCGAGTTCGACTTCATCGGCCACCAGCTCGAGATCCGCAGCAGCGACGGCGGCACGCGCAGCCTCCCGCTCCGGCCGATGCCGGTCGCCGAGTTCTACACCCGGATCATGGGCCTGCTCGGCGAGCTCGGGATCGAGGCGCCGATCCGGCCGCACCCCAACGAGGTCGAGCCGGCCATCCCCTTCGCCGAGGACGACGAGCACGCCTCCTACGACGGTGCGGCGGTCAACCTGTTCTGGCGGCAGCTGCTGCAGGCGAACCGCGTGGTCGGCGATTTCCGGTCACACTTCGTCGGCAAGGTCAGCCCGGTGCACTTCTTCTGGGGAGCGATGGACCTCGCCTGCACCCGTTTCTCCGGGCGGTCGGCGCCACCGCACCCCGGCGGCGCACCCAACTGCGGGGACTGGGTCATGGTCGAGGGCTACTCGCGGGAGCTGTCCAGCTGCGGATTCTGGCCCGGCGGTGGGGAGGAGGGCGCGTTCTACTCGTACGCCTACCCGGCACCCGACGGGTTCGCCGATCAGCCGGTCGGTCCCGACGGGGCCTACTACAGCACCGAGTTCCGGCAGTTCCTGCTCCCGTACGAGGTCGCCCGGACCGCCCCCGACCCGGACCGCGCGGTCGCCGAGTTCCTCCGCACCACCTACGAAGCCGCCGCGAACCTCGGACAGTGGGACCGCCCCGCACTGGAAGACAACCCCCTCCGGTGGCTCAGCCACGCAAGCGCCGGCTGAGGGCGGCGACCGCGGCACGCCCGGCCCGGTTGGCGCCGACGGTGGATTGGGAAGGGCCGAAACCGATGAGGTGTACGCGGGGTTCGCCGGCGACCTGGGTGCCGGCCAGCCGGATCCCGCCCTGTTCGTTGCGCAGGTTCAGGGGGTCCAGGTGCGTCAGGGCAGCCTTGAAGCCGGTGGCCCAGAGAATGGCGTGCACCGAGGTGAAGGAGCCGTCGGCCTCGCGTACCCCATGGGGTTCGATCCCGGTGAACATCGGGCGCCGCTCCAGGGCCCCCCGCTCCTTGGCCGCCAGCGCGTAGGGCGTCCAGAGCAGGCCGGTGTAGGAGACGACACTCCCGGTCGGCCGGCCGGCCTCGACGTCGGCGATCACCTTGCCGATCACCTCGCGGCCGGTCACCTCCGGCTCGAACGCGCCGTCGCGGAAGACCGGCTCACGGCGCGTGTACCAGAAGGTCGTCGCCACCCGGGAGATCTCCTCCAGCTGCTGGACCGCCGAGATCCCACCGCCGACGACCGCCACTCGCAACCCCGCGAAACGATCCGCCGACACGTAGTCGCGGGTGTGCACCTGAAGGCCGGCGAAGGTCTCCCGGCCCGGGTAGTGCGGGCGGACCGGGTTCGTCCAGGTGCCGGTCGCGTTGATGACCGCGCGCACCCGCCGGACGCCGGTGCTGGTCTCGACGATCAGGTCGCCGTCGGGGTCGGCGTCCGCCCGGCGTACGGCGGTGACCCGGACCGGCCGCTCGATGGACAGACCGGCGGCCCGCTCGAAGTCGGCGAAGTAGCGTGGCACGGCGGTGCGGCTCGGCGCGCCGGGGTCGAGCGGCGGCTTCGGGAAACCGGGCAGGTCGAAGATGCCGTTGACGGTGGCCATCCGCAGCGACTCCCACCGGTGCTGCCAGGCGCCGCCGGGCCGCTCCTCGGCGTCGAACACGACGAAGTCGATGCCGCGCCGCCGCAGGTGATAGGCCGCGGACAGGCCGGACTGACCGCCCCCGATGACCGCCACGGTCGTGATCACGGAGCAAGCGTACGACCCGAGCTTGACCCGCTGCCGAGAACGTGGTTCCTGCTGGCGGTGACCTCGCCGCCATCGCCGTCCCCACGCTGATCCTGCACGGCACCACCGACGGTTGCCCCCGGGGTGACCTGCACCCCGCGGGGGCCGGGGTCGCCGGTTCAGCCCGCGGCGCGGACGATGAGCTTGACGACCGTCTCCGGACGCGAGACCGCCACGGCGTGCGAGGCCCCCTTGACGGTCACGGTGGCACGGGAGCCGCCGCGTTCGGCCATGAACTTCTGCGCCGGCAACGGGATGTTCTTGTCGGCACCGGCCAGCACGAACCATGACGGGATGCTCGCCCAGGCGGGCTTGCCGGACGCCTCGCCCAGCGCGGCGTCCCGGATGGGACGCTGGGTGCTCGCCATGACGGCAGCCTGCCGGGCCGGGACGTCGGCGGCGAACTGCTGCCGGAAGAGCGAGGGCTTGATGTAGAGGTCGTTCGAGCCGTCGGGCAGCGGGACCGGTGCCAGCGTCTCGCCCAGCGTGCTGCCGGGGTACTTCGCAGCGAGCTCTGCTGCGGCTTCGCCCTCGGCGGGGGCGAAGGCGGCGACGTACACCAGGGCCTTGATCTTCGGGGAACGTGCCTTCACGTTGGTGATGACGGCGCCACCGTAGGAGTGGCCGACGAGCACCACGGGCCCGTCGATGCCGGCGAGACGTGCGTCGAGGGCGTCGGCGTCGGAGAGGACTCCGCGCAGGGGGTTCGCCACGGCGACAGCGGCGAAGCCGCGCCGCTGCAGCCGCTCGATGACAGGGGTCCAGCTGCTGCCGTCCGCGAAGGCGCCGTGGACGAGGACGATCGTGGGCTTCTGCCCGGCGGGATGGGCGGCCACCGCGTGCGAAGTGCCGAACAGAGCGGGTCCGGCGACCGCGACGAGCGCGGTCAGCAGAGCGGCGATACGTACGGTGACGCGGTTGTGCGGGTGCATGTCGGGTCTCAGTCTGCGAGGAAGGCGATCAGGGCGGCGTTGACCTCGGCTGCGTGGGTGAGCAGCAGGCCGTGCGGAGCGCCGTCGATCTCGACGTAGCGCGCATCGGGCAGGCGGTGACGGAACTGCCGGGCGGTGGCGTCGATCGGCAGGATGCGGTCGGCGGTGCCGTGCAGGATCAGCGACGGTACGTCGATACGGTCCACGTCGGCCCGGAAGTCCGTCAGCCACGCCGGGACACACGCGTACGCCGCGACGGGCGCCGAGTTGATGGCGGTAGCCCAGTTGGCCCGCAGCGCGGCCTCGCTGAGCCGGGACCCGAGGGTCTCATCGGTGTTGAAGAAGTCGACGAAGAAGTTCTCGTACCAGGCGTAGCGGTCGGCCTCGGCCTGCTCGGCGATGCCGTCGAAGACCGTCTGCGGCACCCCGGTGGGATTGTCCGGGGTCTGCAGCAGGAACGGCTGGAGCGCGCCGAGGAAGGCGGCCTTCGCCACTCGCTGCGAGCCGTAGGTACCGAGGTAGCGGGCGACCTCGCCGGAGCCCATCGAGAAGCCGACGAGGACGACGTCACGCAGGTCGAGCTGGGTCAGGACGGTGTTCAGGTCGCCGGCGAAAGTGTCGTAGTCGTACCCCGTCATGGTCCTGCTCGACCGGCCGAAGCCCCGGCGGTCGTAGGTGATGACCCGGTAGCCGGCCTTGACCAGCGCGTCGGTCTGCTTCTCCCAGGACTGCCCGTCCAGCGGGTAGCCGTGGATCAGGACGACCGGCTGGCCGGAGCCGTGGTCCTCGTAGTAGAGCTCGACACCGGTCGAGCCCTCGGTGCCGACGGTGATGGTCCCCATGGTGTACCTTTCCGCCCGTCCACCGGGTGCGGACCGGGCATGGCACGAACCTAGGGAACCGGCGGGATCGCCCGCATCCGTCAAACGACGTCTTCGGCGTACGTCATCGTGCCGCGCAGCACTGCCGCGAGCTCGCCGCGGGAGGTTACGCCCAGCTTGGGGAACATCCGCTGGAGGTGGGTGCTCACCGTCCGGGGCGAGACGTACAGCCGCTCGCCGATCTCCCGGTTCGTCAGCCCCTCCGCGGCGAGCTGAGCGACGTGCAGCTCGGTCGAGGTCAGCCGGTCGGCGGCGGCCGGGTCCCGGCGGGGGGACGACGTGCCCGCGGCGCGCAGCTCCTGCCGGGCCCGATCCGACCACGCCGATGCGCCCAGGGCGTCGAACACCTCCCGCGCGGCCTGCAAGGTCACGCGGGAGGCGGCTGGCCCGGTCCATCCAGTGGGCGTCCTCCACGACCACCAGCAGCGGCGCCTGCACTGCCGCGTCCGACAGCAGGGTCAGCGCCGCGAGGCCGACGAGGTAGAGGTCCGGCACGGCCTCGTCGACGAGCCCGACGGCTGCGCGCAACGCAGCACGTTGCGACCCCGGCAGGTTGTCGATCCCGTCCCGCAGCTGATGAACCAGCTGGTGCAGACCGGCGCAGGGCACGTCCTCCTCCGACTCCACCCCTACCGCTGTGATGACCCTATGTCCCGCGGCTCGCGGCCCGTGCTGCCGCCTCGGCGACCAGCGCCGACTTGCCGATCCCCGGAGCGCCCCGGACGACCACCGCGCCGCCCGACCCGGAGGCCGCCTGCTCGACCAGGGCAGCCAGTGCGCGGCGCTCCGTCTCGCGGCCGAGCAGCGCCCGTCGTTGCATGCCTCGCTCCGTCTTCTCCGTGCGACTCCCGGCACAATGGCACGGGCGCCGCCCGGCGGGGTACGAGGGGGTCCAGGTCCAACAGGCGTATTCGAGCACCGGCCTGGACATTCGACGTACGTGCTGGACAAGGAGATGGCTCAGGTCACGTCCGGTTGAGGAGCCCGACCGGCTCCCCAGGTGAGGGTGATCTCGAAATTGCCCTCGGTCGCGGCCCTGGCCACCAGCCAGTTCGCCGTGCCGGTGACCTTGACCCCGAACTTCACCTGAACGGTGTCGGGGGCCATGGCCCGGGTCTGCTCGAGGACCTCCCTGGCTGCCGCGATGGCCGGCTCGACGGCCCGCCGGACATGACCCGCCACCTGCTCGACACCGACGGGAACGAATCCCTCGACCGGATTGATCTCGATGGACACCGCCTCGTCATCGTCGAGGGCATAGGTCACGACCTGCGACTCGGACATCGAACCTCCTGAGAGCGGCGCTCGGGCGGAAAACCAGTCTGGACGGTTGCAGCATGTGATGCAAACATCTACGGATGGTCATCGAACGGGCGGGCGGTCGACATTTCGCCGGGCCCGGTTACGACCCCTGGACGGTGACGATCTTCGCCGGCACGGCTCGTACCCCGCTGGGCTGCGGTGTGTTGATCGACCGGCGGCGGGTGCTCACCTGCTGGCACGTGATCGAGGGCCAGAAGGCGATGACCATCGCTTTTCCCAAGGCCGACGTACCCCGGACGGTGCGGGTGGAGGTCGCCGAGGCCCGCGGTGACCACCATCTCGACGTGGCGGTGCTGCGGCTGGCCGCGGACGCGCCACCGGAGGCAGCGCCGGCCCCGCTCAGGTCACCGCGCCCGCAGGATCTGACCGGCGACCGGTGGTGGGCGTTCGGATTTCCGCGGGAGTCCGAATCCGGGGCGGACGCGCACGGGCAGATCGGCATTCGCCTCGCATACGGGCGGGTCCGCCTGGAAACACAGTCGCGGTACGTCGTCAAGGCGGGCTTCAGCGGCACCGGCGTCTGGTCGCGCGACTTCAACGCGGTCGTCGGCCTGGTCGTGCAGGCCCAGCCGGGCGGCCGCAACGCCGGCGACGCCGAGGCGATCACCCTCCACCAGATCGCCCGGGAGCTTCCGGACGAGAAAGTGCAGGCGCTGGCCGCCTGGTCGATCGCCGCGGCCGGGGACACCGCTCTCGAAGCGTGGGGCTGGTCGCTGACCACCGACCGGGAGGCGGTACGGCACTGGCGGCCCCGGGCGCGCGGCGTGTCCATCGACACCGAGGGCGGCTACCGGTTCCGTGGCCGCACTGTTGCTCTCACCGAGGTCGTCGGCTGGCTGCAGCGCGCGGTTCCGGACACCCGGGTGCTGGTGGTCACCGGATCTCCGGGGGTCGGCAAGTCGGCCGTGCTCGGACGCATCGTGACAACCGCGGACGAGGCCGTCCGCGCGGCGCTGCCCACCGACGACCGTAACGTCCGGGCACCTGTCGGCTCGGTGGCCTGCGCTGTCCACATGAAAGGCAAGACCGCGCTGGACGTGGCCGTCGAGATCGCCCGCGCTGCCTCCATCCGGATGCCTCGGACCGTCAACGACCTGGCGCCCGCGCTGCGCGACCGGCTGTCGCGGACCCGCGGCCGGTTCAACCTGATCGTCGACGCACTTGATGAGGCAGCCACCCCGGCGCAGGCGCGGCTGATCGTTTCCGCCTTGCTCCTGCCGGTCGCCCGCACCTGCGCCCCGTTCGGCGCCCAGGTCATCGTCGGTAGCCGCCGCGCCGACGACAAGGGTTCCCTGCTGCGGGCCTTCGGCAAGAGTGCCCACCTCATCGATCTCGACCGGCAGCAGTACTTCGCCGAGGCCGACCTGGAGGCGTACGCGCTGGCCACGCTCGCTCTGCTGGGAGCCGAGCGAGCCGGTAACCCCTACGCCGACAGTGCGGTCGCCGAGCCGGTGGCACGCCGTATCGCGACCCTGGCCGACCGGAACTTCCTCATCGCAGGTCTCATCGCCCGCTCGCACGGCATGTACGACGAGGAGGCCATCGAGCCCGACTCCCTCTCCTTCACCGCCACCGTTGACGAGGCGCTCACCGAATACCTCAACCGGCTGCCCCCGGTCGACGGTGTGCCGGCAACCGACCTGTTGACCGCCCTCGGCTATGCCCATCCACCGGGGATGTCGATCGACCTCTGGCGGGTCGCGCTGGAAGCTCTCGACGTGCACATCGGCCGTGAAGGGCTGCTCTCCTTCGCCGGCTCGTCCGCCGCCAACTTCCTGGTCGAGTCGAGCCACGACGCCGGTACGCCCCGGTACCGGCTCTTCCACCAGGCACTCAACGATTCGCTGGTGCGGAGACGGACCCTGAGCGACCGTCGTGGCGCCGACCAGCTGGCGCTCGCACAGCACCTCATCGGCTACGGGCGGCAGGCGGGCTGGGCGCAGGCCGATCCGTACCTGTTGCGCACCCTGCCGACCTATGCCGCCTGGGCCGGCCTGATCGACGAACTGCTCGCCGATGACGCCTTCCTGCTCCACGCCGACCTTCCGCGCCTGACTCAGCTCGCCGAGCACGCGCTGACCCCGGGTGGGCGAGCCCGTGCCCGGCTGTTGCGGCTGACCCCACACGCGCTCAATGCGTCGCCGGCCGAGCGGGCGGCCCTGTTCGGCGTGACCTCCGCCTTGGAGCAGCAGCCGAACACCTTTGCGGCCTGGCCGGGTGCGCCGTACCGGGTGGGGTGGGCGGCGGTGCCCAGCCGCGCCGAGCACAGCATTCTGGAAAGTCATACCGGCGCCGTGCGGGCGATCTGCGCCGTGACGGTCGACCGGAGGTCACATGTCGCCTCGGTCGGTGACTTTCCGTTCGTACGGCTCTGGGATCCGGCGACCGGCCAGCACTGGGCGGTGCCGATCAGGACCGGTGAACAGGGCAGGCAGGCGCAGGCCGAACCGCTCTTCGCGGTCTGCCCGGTGACCGGGGGTGAGCGGCCTCTGCTCGCGGCCGCCGGAAAGAGCGGGACGATCTACTTCATCGACGCGACCAACCGACGCCTGGAGGGTACGTTCGCCGGGCCGACCACAGCTGTCCGGTCGCTGTGCACCGTCACCATCGAACGCCGTACCCACCTGGTTGCCGGTTGCGACGACGGCATGATCCGGGTCTGGGAACTACGGACCGGCGCCCAGGTCCGCGTCATCGCGGCGCACAGCGGCTCGGTACGGACGGTGTCGGTGATCGAGTCGACCCGTGGCCCCGCGGTGTTGTCGGCGGGGGACGACTTCCTGGCGCGGGTGTGGGATCCGCACGGGTGGGAGGTCACCATTCAGTTCGCCGGTCATGTCGACCGGGTCCGCGCCGCCTGCGCCCTGACCGTCGGTGGCCGGATGTCGATCGCCGCCACCAACTACAAGAGCGTCCTGATCCACAACCGCGGTGCTCAGGGATCGCCGATCGCGTCGAACGGGCACAGCAAGGCGATCCTCGGCATCGCCCCGTGCCGGGTCAACGGCCAGACGGCACTGGCCACGGTGTCCAGCGACGGCGACGTCCGGGTGTGGGATCCGCGAAAAGGCCACTGCCTGCGGGTCCTGGCCGGTCACACCGACGTGGTCCACGCGGTCTGCACGGTCGTCCTGGACGGCCACGAGTACCTGGCGACGGGCGGGAAGGACCGCACGGTGCGGCTGTGGGATCTGACCGCCGACGAGGGCAGGGTCGGAGCAGCCCGTCGCGGTGGCCGGACCAGCGCGGCCTGCACCGTCCGGCTGCGGACCGACACGGTTGCGGGCGTGGACGGCACCAGCGGTGTGATCCGTCTGCAGACCGCCGAGACCGGCGCCGAGATCCGATTGATGGGCGGCGGCCTCGGAACCGTCAACAGCCTCTGCAAGGTGCGAGTACAAGACCGTGAGTTCCTCGTCGTCGCCAGTGACTCCGGTGTCATCCAGACCTGGGACCCCATCACCGGCAAACAGATCCTGACGGACATCCGCCGCTTCGACTATCTCCAGGCGGTCTGCGCCTTCCGCACCGAGGACGGCGAGGATCTGCTGGCGATCGCGGGCCCCCGGAACCGCGGGGTGACCCTCCAGTTCTGCCGGCCGGAAGACGGCCGGATCGTCCACCGATCGCGTCTGACCGACCGGCTCAACTTCGGCGCACCGATCGACGACATCCAGCGGGTCAATGCCATCCGGCAGCTTCCCGGCGCCGACCGGCTGCTGGCCGCAGCCGGCGACGACGACGTGCTGCTGTGGGGTCCGACCGGCCGCTACCTGACCACTCTCCGCGGACATGGCGGCACGGTCCGGGCGCTGACCGCGATAGCGGCTGACGGTAAGTGGCTGCTCGCGTCCGCGGGCGACGACCGTAAGATCCGGTTCTGGAACACTCAGACCCAGACCTGCACCGCCGTACTGACCGGCCACCTGGACGGAGTCAGCGCCCTGTGCCCGGTCACCGTCGGCGGGCGGTCCCTGCTCGCCTCCGGCGGTCGGGACAGGACGATCCGCTTGTGGGAGCCCACCGGCGGTTCCCCGATCCTGTCCATTCCCGTCCACTATCCGGTGCTGGCCTGCCTGGAGGTGTCCGGTCTGCTGTTCGTCGGCCTCACCGCAGGCTGTCTGGCTCTGAACCTGAACGCCAGTCATCAGGAACTGCCGAACTTCTGGGAACGCTGAATGATGCGGCCGCCCCCGGCTATGTGACGCGGTAGGCGGCGTACCGGACCCGGTCGGCCTCGCGGATCGCGGACGCGATGAAGACGTTCTGCTCCAGGGCGGCCAGCGCCGGCACCGAGGTCTCCAGTCGGACGCACAGGCGGAAGTAGTAGTCGGACGGGTCGACCGCGTCGCCCCGTAACAACGCTTCGAGGATCTCCGGACGCCCGCTGCGGACGCCGAACGTACGGATGTAGACGTGGCCGCCGCCGGCGGTCAGCGCCGAGTAGCGGGTGTCGATCTCGATCGCGCCGTCGGCGCGGACCAGCTGCCAGTCGGCGCCGCCGGGGAGGATGTCGGCCGTGAAGAGGCCGGTGACCCGGCCGCCGACGACCGGCACGACCCGCCGGTGACCGGCGCGGGTCACCCCGTGGTCCTCCAGCGCGCCGAGCCGGGCCTCCACCTCGAACGCGGGCTCCAGACCCGGAGCCGCCGGCGCACTCATGGGACGTCCCGGGTCTGTGTGAGGGCGTCGCGCAGGCGTTCCAACGCGGGCACCGCGGCGGCCAGAGCTGACCGGTCCCCTTCCGGCAGGGTGGCCACAGCGCGGGCGACCAGGTTCCCGCTGGCGAGATCGAAGCGGTCGAACAGGTCGAGGGCCTTCGCGGTGGCGCGGACGTCGACGTGCCGAGGGCTGTCGGGACGGGGGCGGCGCTCGACGAGACCGTTGGCCTCCATCGTGGTGAGCAGGTTGCTGACCGTCGAGCGGCTCAGGCGGAGGCGTTCGGCGAGCTCGCCGGGGGCGGCCACCGTACCGCGGGGCAACGCCCGGATGATCTCGATCTGTGCGTCCGGGATCTCCGGCAGGTGCTCCGCGGCCCGGGCGGCGGCCAGCAGTGTCCGGCGCAGTGGCGAGATGACGGATGCCAGCCGGGCCGCGTCCAGCTCAGTCGTTTCCCGGGCGGTCACGGCAGGATGCCTGAGAACGCTGTCGGTGTCAGGGAAGCGCGTTCGTTGAGAGCAGCGGGGAGAAATCCTGCTGCCTTCTTGTACCCGGTGGCGATCTCGGTGAGCTCGTCCGGGGGGATGACGTCGTGGATGTGCTCGAATCCGGCCGGCGCCCGCTCGTGGGCGAGCACCATCACGTGTTCCGGGCCGTGCCGCCGGTTGCTCAGCACCAGCGCGGTGGTCGCCGGACGCCGGTCCGCCTCGTAGGCGTCGAGCGCCTGCCGGACCGTCGGCGCGGTGGCGAGGTGGAAGGCGAGCGTCCGGGCGTCCAGGATCGCCTGCGACGCTCCGTTGGAACCGTTCGGATACATCGGGTGGGCCGCGTCCCCGAGCAGCGTCGTGTTCTGGTGGGTCCACCTGTCGATCGGATCCCGGTCCACCATGGGGTATTCGAGGATCTCGTCGGTGGCGCCCAGCAGTGCCGGCACGTCGAGCCACGGGAAACGCCATTCCTGGAAGAGCGCGATGACCGGCGCGGGATCGACGGCCTGATTCCAGTCCGCGTTCGTCCCGGCGAAACCGGGACCGCGTCGCTCGGCGACGACATTGATCAGGTCAGGACCGATCGGGTACGCGACGAACTTCCGTTCCCCGTCCCCGGCCATGATCATGGTTCGCCCGTCGAGGAATCCGGGCGCCCGCGCCGTCCCTCGCCACAGGGTGAGCCCGTTCCAGACCGGGGCTCCTTCGCCGGGCTGATGGTGCCGGCGCAGCGCCGAGTGGATGCCGTCCGCCCCGATGATCAGGTCGCCCTCGACGCTGACCTCTCCGGCTGCCGTTTCGAAGCGCGCGACGCCGTTCCGGACGCCGACGAGTCGGTGCCCGGTGCGCACCACGCCGGCCCCCAGCCGTTCCCGCACCACCGTGAGGAGTTCCATCTGGAACCGGCCGCGGTGCACGGACAGCTGCGGCCAGCGATATCCGGCGGCCAGGCCGCGCGGCTCGCTCCAGATCTGCTGGCCGTGCCGGTTGTAGTAGGCCAGCGTGCCGGGCGCGACGCCCAGCCTTTCCACGCGTTCGCCGAGGCCCAGCTCGGTGAGCTCACGGACGGCGTGCGGAAGCAGGTTGATCCCGACGCCGAGCGGCCCCAGCGCGGCCGCGCGCTCATAGACGGCGATGTCGCGAAAGCCGGCCTGGTGCAGGCTGAGCGCGGCGGTGAGGCCACCGATACCGGCGCCCGCGATCACGATCGCCACGTCGTCGCTCCCTCCGCCGCCGCAACCACCAATGGCACAGTTTTGTGACAAAAGTGTAGTCACGTCAAGGGTTTCCCGGCGAAAAACCGACGCCACCGGAATCGCTATGCCGGGGACCGAATCACATTCTTGACAATCTATGTCTTCTGCCTGACGCTGATCAGCGCGGTCCCGCGGTGCCATCGCCGCGGCGGCCACGTCGACTTCTCCGGGTGTGCCAACGTCGCCCCACGGAAGGGCTCGTCATGAAGAAGCTCACCGCCCTTGCTGTCCTCGCCGGCATCGCGATCGCCCTGACCGGGTGCACGGACTCCGATGCCACCACACCGTCTTCCGAAGCCGGTGGCGACCTGCGGAAGGTCCGCGTGGCGGCCCTGCCCATCAGTGAGACCGCCGCGCTGTGGGCCGGCATCGAGGCGGGCACCTTCCGCAAGCAAGGACTCGATGTGGAGGTGCTGCCCGCACAGGGTGGCGCGCAGGCCATTCCGGCGCTGATCAACGGTGACATCGATTTCGCCATCGGTCAGCCGTTCGGCCCGTTCCGCGCCGATCTGCAGAACCTCGGTGTCGTGATCGTCGGTAACTACGCGTCGTCCTACGCCGACGGTGACGACATCAATGCGGTGGTGGCATCGGCGAAATCCGGCATCACCCGGCCGGCCCAGCTCGCCGGGCGCAAGGTGTCCGTCAACAGCCTCGGTGCGGCCGGCGATGTCACGATCATGGCGGCGGTCGAGAAGGACGGCGGCGACCCCGCCAAGGTCGAGTTCGTCGAGGTCGCCTTCCCGGACGCCCCGGCCCAGCTCGCGGCCGGCAACATCGATGCCGCCTGGGTGACCGAACCGTTCATCACCCAGCTCCGTGAGCGCGGCGACAAGCTCGTGGTCGCGCCGTACCAAGCCACGATCCCCGGCCTCACGACGCTGACGACGATCACGTCGAGCAAGCTGAGAGAGTCCGATGCCGCGCTCGTCACGGATTTCTCCACCGCCATGAAGGAAACGCTCGCCTGGGCCAGGGATCCCGCCAACGAGGGGAGCCTTCGTCAGGCCATCAAGGACAACCTCGAGCTTCCGGACGCGGTCGCGGATTCCGTGCGCCTGCCGGCGTTCGGGTGGGAGCTCGACCGGGCCGGCCTGGAGCAACTGGCGGCGCTGGCCCGCAAGTACGGCGTCCTCGAACGGCAACCTGACTTCGACCGCCTCATCCAGCAGCAGTAGGCGGCAGTGCACAAGGTATCGCTGGGCGCCACCGGTCTGCTGGGGTTCGCCGTCGTCTGGCAACTGATCCCGGCGCTCGGGCTGGTGGACCCGCAGTACCTGCCGTACGCCACGGACGTGTTCGCCTGGCTGGTGCAGGAGGTCCGTGACCTCGCGTTCTGGCGGCGACTCCGGCTCACCATGACGTCCTGGGCGGTCGGCCTGGCGATAGCGACGCTCGCCGCGGTCGTCCTGGGCACGGCGGTCGGGCTGGTGCCGTTCCTGCGTCGCGCGACGCACACGATGGTCGAGTTCCTGCGCCCCGTACCGTCGGTCGCGCTGATCCCCCTGGCCGTCCTGATGTTCGGCCTGCAGATGCGCGCCGCGCTCGTCATCATCGTCTACGCCGCGTTCTGGCAGGTTTTCGTGCAGGTGATCTACGGTGTCGCCGACATCGACACCGTCGCGCGGGACACCGCCCGCAGCTTCGGGCTGACCCGCCGCGAGCGTTTGCGGTATCTCGTGCTGCCGACCGCTCTGCCGTACCTGATGACAGGTCTACGCCTCGCCGCGGCGGTCGCCCTCATCCTGGCCATCACCGCGGAGATGGTGATCGGCAATCCCGGCCTGGGGCGCTCGATCGAGCTCTCCCGCTCCGCCGGAGACGCTGTCGGCCTGTACGGCCTCGTCGTGGTCGCCGGGCTGCTCGGTCTCCTGGTCAACATCGTGTTCCGCTTCATCGAACGCCGATCGTTGACCTGGCACCAGTCGGTGCGCTCGGAGGAGACCCGATGAACACGCGTCCAGCCGGCCCGGTGGCCCGGGCCGCCGCGAACTTCCTGTTCGCCCTCGGGCTCCCCTTCCTGACCGTGGTGCTCTGGGGCATCTGGTCGACCGCGTCGACGAGCCGGTTCTTCGTCGGTCCGCTCACCATCCTCGACGCGTTCCGGCAGATCTGGATCGGCCCGGCGTTCGTCGACGACGTCCTGCCGAGCCTGTACCGGCTCGCCCTCGGCATCGTCGCGTCGATCGTCCTCGGCGTCGCCGCCGGCGTCACGATCGGCCGGTTCCGCCGGCTGCGCGAAACCCTCGAGCCCCTGCTGGAGTTCTTCCGGGCCATTCCGCCGCCAGTGCTGATTCCGGTGGCGATGCTCCTGCTCGGCATCACCGACACGATGAAGGTGGTCGTCATCGTGTCCGGCGCGATCTGGCCGATCCTGCTGAACACGATCGAGGGCGTCCGGGCAACCGACAGCGTGATGGTGGAGACGGCGGACTCGTTCCAGATCCCTTCCTGGGAACGGCTGTGGTTGCTGGTGCTCCCGGCGGCCAGTCCGCGCATCATGACCGGCGTACGGCAAGCGCTGTCCGTGGCCCTGATCCTCATGGTCATCTCGGAGATGTTCGCGTCGTCCTCCGGCCTCGGTTACCGGATCGCCTACTTCCAGCGGAACTACCTCATCGCCGAGATGTGGAGCGGCATCCTCCTGCTCGGTCTCATCGGCGTCTCCCTCGCCGTGCTCTTCGGTCTCGCCGAGCGCCGCGTCCTGCGCTGGTACCACGGAATGAAGGAGATCACCCGTGCCTGACGGGAGCCCCCTGCTGAGAGTCGAGCACCTGCGGAAGGTCTATGCCACCACCACGGGCGAGGTCGAGGCGATCGGGGATCTCAGTTTCACGATGAGCCACGGCGAACTGGTGTGCATCGTCGGGCCCTCCGGATGCGGAAAGACCACTCTCCTGAAATGCCTGGCCGGATTGCTCCGGCCGACGAGCGGCCGCATGGAGATGGACGGAGCGCCGGTGACGGGCCCGAGCCCGGCCATGGCCGTGGTCTTCCAGGAGTACGGCCGCAGCCTCTACCCGTGGCTGACGGTCCGGGGCAATGTCGAACTTCCGCTCCGCCACAAGAAACTCTCCCGCGCCGTACGCGACCGGATAGTCACCGACGCCATCGAGGCGGTCGGGCTGCCGCAGGCCACGCTTAGCCATCCGTGGCAGCTCTCCGGCGGAATGCAGCAACGCGTGGCGATCGCCCGCGCCATCGCGTACCAGCCCGAAGTGCTGATCATGGACGAGCCGTTCGCCGCCGTGGATGCCCAGACCCGGGCAGAGCTGGAGGATCTCGTACGCCTGCTGCACCTGACCCGCGGGATCTCGACGGTCTTCGTGACGCACGACATCGACGAGTCGGTGTATCTGGGGCAACGCGTCCTCGTCCTGTCCAACTCACCGACCCGGGTTCAGGAGGACCTCGTGATCGACCTCCCGTCGGAGCGCGATCAGCTCACCACGCGGGCGCTGCCCCGATTCACAGAACTGCGGACCCACATCTACGGGCAGATCCAGCGGGCCAGACGCGGGCCGGCCGCGGCGCCCCGATCGGCGCCGTGACCGCATAGCCGGAGGCGTACCAGAACGGTTACCTGGACATCGATCCGGCCGGCATGCTCACCGACACCGAGGCGCCGCTGCGCCCCTCGGAGCCGCCGGGACGCGCATCACAAGTGATGTCACGCCGTGACATCATCGTGTAGAGTTCGGGATATCAGTCGATCCGGGATGTCGAGATCGTCGTCATGACGCTCGTCCGGACCTCCGACGCCGAAGCCTTCCAGAATGGGGAGCGTGGACCATGATTCTCGAAATCGCCGAGTTGAGCGCCAAGCCGGGCAGCGAGAAGGACCTCGCAGAAGCGCATGCCACGGCCATGGAGGCAGTCGGGCAGGCCGAGGGAATGCTCTCGGCACGCCTCACCCAGGGGGTCGAGACCCCGACGAACTTCGTCCTGCTCGTGGAATGGACCGACCTGGCGGCGCACGAGCGCTTCCGCGGCACCGAGCAGTTCGCCCAGTGGCGCGCGGCGATCGGGCAGTACGTCACCGGCCCCGCCGCCGTGCAGCACACCCGCGTCGTCGCCTGACCCGAGCGGATCGGCCCGCGGAAACGCGGATACCCACCGGTGTCGTCATCCGGCGCCGGTGGGGTCGATTCGGCCCGGCACTGTCCCTCGGGGACGGTAGCCGGGCGTTTCCCGTCCAAGAGCGCGATACGACGCGGCCCGACACCGAAGTGGTGACGGGCCGCGTCTCTACCAGGGCTGCATCAATACCGCACCGGTCGTGAAACTGCAGGACTCGCTCACCATGAAGCAGAGGAGGTCGGCCGTCTCCGGCGCGGCAGCGATCCGGCCCATCGGCACCATGCGCTTCATGTTCTCGACGGCCTCGGGCGGCACGTCGTTCACCATCGATGCGCCCGTAGCCGCGCTCACGCATGGCGGGCCCGCATACGCGGCGTCCACATCAGACGCGATGGTGGCATCGACGACGTGTACGGAGGCGGCGGCGCTCTGACTCTGGGCGGTCTCCAGTTTGCCGGCGTCGAGATCCCACAGCGCGACACGGCCCCCCTCCGATGCGATCTGCGTCGCGACGGCAGGGCCGATTTCCGAGGCGCCGCCCGCGATGAGGGCGACGCGGTCCGTGAATCGATCAGACATGCGCTTCTCCTCGAAGCTGGTCAGATCTCAGGACCGAGCGGGCGAGAGCCGCGCCATACGACGGCGCTCGATCAGGAAGCCGGCCAGGACGCACCCGAGGCTGGGCAGGGTGGTGAAAAGCTGCGGCCAGGTGTTCTCACCGGGTGGGTCGACACTGGCAACTCCGGGATAGAGCGCGACGGACAGTTGGGTGAGGCCGTAGATGCTGGCGACGACGGCGGCGGTCGCCAGCGACGCGCGCGTCTGGGCCGGCTTCCACAGGTAGAAGAGGACCACCAGTCCCAGTGCCACGCCCATGCTCATCGTCTGCGCGTTGTGGAACTTCGCGTGCGGTGGCCACGTCGTGTTGTAGATGTGCGACTCGTTCCAGTCGGCGATGAACACGCCGATCCCGGTGCCCACCGCGGACAAGGAGATGAGCACCTTGCCGAACGGGAACGTCCTGCGATTGCTGTCTGGCACCTTGTTCTCCCTCGGGTGAAATGCGGCTCAGTTCCCGTCGTGGCGGACGAACGTCGCTTCCACCGTGACCTGGTTGTGGAGGCCGGCGCCCATCCTCGACCAGCCCATGCCCCACTTGCTCCGGTCGATCTCCGCCCGGGCGTTGATGGTCACCGAGCCGTCGCCGCCCATCCGCACTGCGGCCGGAAAGTCCACGGGCCGGGTGACGCCGCGGACGGTGAGGGCGCCCTCGACCGTGCATTGACCGGGCGCGTCCAGACGAGCGCCGGTCACCTCGAAATCCATGGTCGGGTGCCTCTGGACGTCGAAGAAGTCCGCATTCCGAAGGTGACCGTCACGCATTTGGCTCTTCGTGTCGATCGACCGGGAGTCGATGACCAGCCGACCGGTGATCCGGCCGTTGTCATCAACGGTGCCGGCTCCCTCCGGAGCATGAAGCGTGCCGTTGACCGTGCGGAACCACATCGACGTTGTCCGGAACTGGATCGTCGTCCGGCGCGGATCGAGCGCCCAGGCCCCGGTCACATCCGAGAGGGCCACCGGCTCGACGCGGGTGTTCTCCGTCATTGGCATTCTCCTTGAACTGCGGCCGGTGTCACGACCGTCAGAAACGTCTGGGCGCGAGCCGGCTCGGCCCTTCGACAGGGGTCGGAGCGGAGGAATCCAGCATCGATGTCCCGCCGAGACATCACCCTATTGATGTCTCGACGTGACGTCAACCCGGCCCGGCCGATCACTCACCGCGAAGGAAGATGCGCAGCTCACATCTCGTGAGGCCCGAATGAAGCGGACGGAGCAGCCCGGGGGCCCGATTGCTGAGACATCACCGACTCGGTGACGGTCGTCAGATCGGTGCCTTCGTTGCTCTCCAGCCACTTCCGGTAGGCCGTGCGGAAGATCCGGCTTCCCGTACTGGCCGCGAGTTCGGCGATGTCGGGGTCCACCCCGCGCTCACACAGCGCCCGGCGGAACCCGCCGGCCATCTGGTGCTACAGAGCCGCGCGGTCGAGGGATCGGTCGGCCTCGTCGAGCGGCAGTTCGTTGGTACCCGCTTGGAGCTGCAGCGCCGGGAAGCCAGCACCCGTCGCGGTCCGAGCCGGGTAGCGGAGTTCGCCGCACAGCGAGTGCGCGCGTTTCGCACATTCCTGATGCTCAATGTCGTGCATGGTGGTGAAGGAGGTTCTGGTCAGTGCACGTGTCCATCAGCGGCTGACTGCCGACGGTCTGCGGTCGGCGATGTCGGACCTGTGGGCACGTACCTGTCAGCACTGCGGTCGCGTCCTGGGCGAGGAGCCGCCGTCGCTGGCAGTCGACGACGTCGGAGAATTCATCATCGTCTCGCTGCACCATCAGTGGTGCCGTCTGCCCGGCTGGACCACCCGCCGCCAGGTTCCCGACGAGGTCGCCCATCGCAGCTTCAGCTGCCGCGCGGTCAGCCTCCCGTACGCCTGCGGCCCCGTGCCCGCACTCATCATCAATCCCGGCCTCGAGATGGTCTTCATGAACAGCGACCCCCACGGCCGGTGGCGCGTGGAGCACGAGACTGCCTTCGAACGCCTCGGACTTGCCCGCTGGTTCGACGCCACGGCAACCGACCGATCCCCCGTCAGCGGCGCCGTGGCCCGGCTGACCGCCCGGACCGTGACCGTCGCGATGATCAACCCACCGATGCTGTCCTTCCAGGCCCGGGTGCAGCCCTCCCTGCACGCTCTGATCGAGCAGCAGAGCGGCCTGCGACTGATCGTCACCCATGCCCTCGATCCGCGGGACCTGTCCACCTGGCATCTCCTGGATTGGCTGCGTCCGCAAGGACGCGCCCTGTCCGGCTGGGTCGAGCTCGACTAGTGACATCACTCGATCGGGTGAACACGGCGGCGCCTCCTCCCGGACCTAGGAACCGACACCCAGTCGTCACACGAGAGGAACGGTCGCCATGAACCACGCCGTCACCGCGGCGACGCCGCTCATCCTCATGGAGGGCGCCTGCGCCGCAGTCGTCACCGCCTTCACGATCACCGCGTCGGTCGACGTCACGGTCGTCGTCGGTGGTGTCGCCGTCGCCATGACCGCCCTGTGCACCCGAGGCGCCGAACCCCTGCCCGGCATTGCCGAGCGCACCGAGCGGGAGCCCCCGCGGGAGGACAGATGACAGGAGGAGTCAGCACGTGGACACCGACCCGGGATTGACCCATGCACCGACGAGGCCACCCACGCAACGCTCAGCGCTGTCACCTGAGGGCTTCACCCCCTTCTTCCGCCAGCACTTCCGTTCCCTGATGAGGCACGTCATGTACATCGGCGGCACGCTGCACGAAGCCGAGGAAGCAGCCCAGGCAGCCATGGAAGAGATCCTGAAACGCTGGCCCACGATCACCGACAAACTGCCCTACGCCAAACGCGCGGCGCTCAACGCGTTCCGCAAGGCGCGTACGCGCGGCCTGGACCGCACCCGCAAACGGCAGGTCGAAGCCGGTGACGTACGCGCCGACGCCGCGGCGGACGACAACCTGACGCTGTGGGAGAACACCGAATGGGTGATGTCTCTGCTCGAGGCTCTGCCGCCACGGCAACGTGAGGTCATGGCGTTCATCGTCGACGACTTCAGCCCGGCAGAGATCGCCCAGATGCTGGGCCGCACACCGACCGCGGTCCGCAACAATCTGCGCGCTGCCCGCGACCACCTGGAGCTGGATCTTCGGCGTCGGCGCGCCACCGAGAACCCCGGATCCGGAGGGGACCGACAGTGACCGATGACGACCCGACACCGGAGATCGAACAAGCATTCACCGACTTCGACGATGCCGTCGACGCACTACCCGACGATGTCGTCGAGTACCGCCTGGCCCGGACACTCGGGCGGATCGCGGTATCCGACCCCGCCGGACAGGACACGGACGCCTATCTCGACGTCGCCCTGCAACGGGGCCAAGAAGTCCTCGATCAGGCCCACGAAAAAGCGCGAGAAATCCTCGCACGGGGCAAGCAACGCGTCATCGAGCTCATCGCCGACGCCGGAAGCCATTACAGCACCGACGGCCTCGGCAACCTCTGGCCCGACGACACCGTCCGATCGGTGGCTTTCGCCCGGGAATGGATCGCCGGCAGTGGCCCGGCGGACCGGGAACCGGTCGAGGAGTTCGTGGGGCGCATCGACGACCCCGCGCCGAACCCGGCCGGCCGGCTCAGCCGCGACGAGACGGTGCAGATTCTCAAAACCCAGATGTTCGGTGCCTACCGGCACGCCACCGTCATACCCGAATCACCGGACGACCCGGATGCAGGGTAGATGTCCGTGGCGCTGGGTAGAGGTCCGGGGCGCGCTGGGTGGCCATACCTCTACCGGATGTCCAGCTGCTCGGTGAACCGGGCAAGGCCGTGGCCCGTATAGATTTTGGACGGCCTCCACGACTGTGCATCGGCGGCCGCTTACCAGGAGGACTACATGACGCTTCTCGCCCGCCGCGAGATGACCATGCAACTTCACCCCGCCACGCTGGGCGCCACCGCCCAGGCAGGCCTGATCATGTCCCTGGCGGCGACCGTGGGACTGGGCCCGATCGGCTGGGCGGCGGGCATCGGGTTCGGTGTGCTGGCGTGGCCCGTGCTGTTCCACGGCATGCGCAGATCCGGCGCCCGCAGCTGGGGACCGGCGGACACGGTCACTCTGGTACGCCTCGCCCTCACCGGTGGCGTCGCCACATTGGTGGCCGAGCAGCTCAGCGGGCACGCGGTACTGCCGGTCCTGGTGGGTCTGGCAGCGGTGGCGGCCGCTCTCGACGCCGTCGACGGTCAGGTCGCCCGGCGTACGAGGACCACGTCGGCGTTCGGTGCGCGCTTCGACATGGAAGCCGACTCCGTTTTCGTCCTCATTCTCAGCCTCTTCGTCGCCAGCTCGCTGGGCTGGTGGGTGGCCGCGATCGGCCTTTTCCGCTACGCGTTCGTCGCGGCGTCCTGGGCGTGGCCCTGGCTGTGCGGCTCGCTGCCGCCGCGCATGATCCGCAAGGTCGTCGCCGCCCTGCAGGGAGCCGTCCTGGTCGTGGCCAGCGCCGGTCTCCTTCCCCTCGGGCCGGCGCAGCTCTTCGTGGCGCTGGCGCTCGGCTGTCTGACCTGGTCGTTCGGCAGCGACATCGCGTGGTTGTGGAGCCGGCGCCGGCTCGCGTGAGCGCCGTGCGGACCCGTTGACCACGCTCGCCGGACAAAGCCGTCATACCTCTCCCGTGGGACCCGATATGACTTTTCCCAGTGCCCGTCTGCAATCGCTGAAGGCCGATCCGGCTAATTCCGGCATCCTGCGATCGCTCGACTACTACTACGGCAACGCCGGTCACGATGCGGCGATGGACGCCCTGTACGCGCAGTTCGTCAAACCCGGTGATCTGGTCTTCGACATCGGTGCGCACGTCGGCGACCGGATCGGCAGCTTCCGGCGGCTCGGAGCGAGAGTCATCGCCGTGGAACCACAGCCGCTGTGCAGCCGCGCCATCGGCGCCCTCTACGCCGGCGATGACGACGTGGTGCTGATCGAGGCTGCCTGCGGTGCGTCGGAGGAGCCGGTCACGCTCTACATCAACTCCCGGAATCCCACCGTGTCCACGGCGTCGAAGGACTTCGTCGCCGCCGCTGACGGAGCCGGCGGGTGGCACCAGGAGGTGTGGGACACCCGGGTGCAGGTGCCGGCGGTCACGCTCGACGGGCTGATCGAGACCTACGGAACGCCCGCGTTCGTGAAGATCGATGTCGAGGGCTACGAGGATGTGGTCCTTGCCGGTCTCAGCCGGGTCCTACCGGCACTGTCGTTCGAATTCACCACCATCGAACGCCCCGTGGCGCGCCGCTGCCTGGACCAGGTGGCGGAATCCGGTTCCCGGCTCTGCAACCTCTCCATGGGCGAGAGCATGCGGCTGGAGTTCGAGGACTGGATCACACCGCAGGCCATGGCCGAGCACGTCTCGGCACTCCCCCACGAGGCCAACGCCGGCGACATCTACTGCCTCGTCGAACCGAGCCGGTGACCGGCGTGGTGGACCAGACGGCACGATGCATGAAGTCGATTTCGGCGATTTCTGAGGCACGGAAGCCGTCGGCCGCTTCGCGCGGCGCACGACACGGTCGCGGTCGTGGTCGCGCGCAGCTGACACGATCCGGTGGGTCCTGAACGGCGTCGTGGAGGATCCCTATCCCCGGGGCAGTTCGTCGCTGGTCTCCGGGTCCAGGAGCCGGGTCAACAGGCCGGTCAGCACTTCCCGTTCGACGCTGGTCAGCCGCTCGTAGGTGCCCTCGAACAGGTCGTTGAGGTCAGCACGGACAGCGGCCACGCAGGCCCGTCCGGCCTCGGTGAGCTCGGCCACCACCAGGCGGCGGTTGCTGGCCGAGCGCTGCCTCACCAGCAGGCCCCGCTCGGCGAACTGGTCGCTGAACAACGTGGCGGTCGAGGCCCCCAGCCCGGCCCGGCGGGCGATCTCTCCCAGCGGCAACCCGCCCGCCGGCGCGGCGGCCAGCTCGCTGAGCAGCCACCAGCCCGCGTCGGTGAACCCGTGTCGCTGCAGCACCGTGGCCATCCGCGCGACGAACTCCCGCGCCAGCATCGCCACCAGCCGCCCCAACGGACGCTGGGTCACCAGATCTTCCACGCTCATGCTGACCGTATCGGCGTGAACCGTGCGGTTCTGAAAGCTTCGCTCGTGAAAAGTGGCCCCGGCACAATCGTCATCCGGCCGCTCCGAGCGCCGATGTTCCAGGCACGGCGGGTCGGGTGAAGGGCCCGGCGGCGATTCCGGCAGAGAGAGGCAACGATGTTTCGTACCACCAAGCGGGCGGCTGAGCAGGTCAGCAGCGACCTGGCGCAGGCTCAGGCGGACGTCGGGGCGGTCACCGCGATCCTGCAGGCGATGCAGGAAGCACCCTCGCCGGAGAAAGCCATCGGCACCGCTCTGGAACTCGTTCGCACGATGTTCGGCTGGGCGTACGGGTCGTACTGGCAGCTCGATCCGAGCGGCAAGGTGCTGCGCTTCGCGCAGGACAGCGGCAGCGTGAACGAGGAGTTCCGCCGGGTGACCCTGGAGGCCACCTTCGCCGAAGGCGTGGGGCTGTCGGGGCGCGCGTGGCGCAGCCGGGACCTGATCTTCGTGCCCGACATCGCGGACGTCAGCGACTGCGTGCGAGCGCCCGCCGCGGCCCGGGCCGGCGTACGCAGCGGCGTGTGCTTCCCGCTGATCGAGGACGGCCGGGTCGTCGGCACCATGGACTTCTTCGCCACCGAGGAGCTGCACCCCTCGGCCGGACGCCTCGCGGTGCTACGGGCTGTCGGGATGCTCGTCTCCGCCGCGTTGGCGCGGCTGCGCGAGGCGATCCGGCAGGAGAAGGCAGCCCAGGACGTCGAGGCCGTCTCCCGGGTCATCCGTGAACTCACCCAGACCACCAGCCGCGACCAGGCCCTGCGGTCCGCGCTGGAGATCATCCGCGCGGACTTCGACTGGCAGTACGGGTCGTTCTGGCAGCTGGACGACAACGACGACGTGCTGCGGTTCGCGCTCGAGTCCGGTGACGCGGGTACGGAGTTCCGGCAGGTCACCAGGTCGGCTTCGTTCGCCAAGGGGGTCGGGCTGTCCGGCCGGGCCTGGGCACGCGGTGATCTGGTCTTCGTCGAGGACCTCGGCGAGCTCACCGACTGTGTGCGCCGCCCCGCCGCCCAGGCGGCCGGAGTCAGGTCCGGCGTGTGCCTGCCGATCAAGGTCGCCGGCCGGATCGTCGGGACCATGGACTTCTTCGCGACCCGCACCCTCATCATGTACCCGGGCCGGGAGGCCGCCCTGCGCAACACGGCCTTCCTGGTCGGCCAGGCTCTGGAGCGCTTCGCCTCCACCGAGCAGCTGCACACCGCCGGGCGGGAACTGCTCACCTCGATCAGCGAGGTCCAGTCCAACGTCACCTCGGCCGCCGCCGTCGCCCACCGCGGCGAACGGCTCGCCGAGGAGGCGAACACCCAGGTCGCCGCGCTCGGCCAGGCCAGCGATGAGATCAACAAGGTGGTGAGCACGATCCAGTCCATCGCGGCGCAGACCAAGCTGCTCGCGCTCAACGCGACCATCGAGGCGGCCCGCGCGGGCGAGGCCGGGAGAGGCTTCGCCGTCGTCGCCGGGGAGGTCAAGGAACTGTCCAGCGAGACCGAACGCGCCACCATCGAAGTGAGCACGAAGGTCAGCGCCATCCAGGACCGCGTCGACACGGTCACCGCGTCACTGGCCGACATCCACACCGCCGTGGAGGAGATCAACCAGACCCAGAAGCTGATCAGCGGCGTCCTGACCGAACAGATCGCCGTCACCGGCGCCCTCCTGCCCTGACGGCCGGCGGTTGCGGTCAGGCGCCGGCAGGCAGGCGGGTGTGCCGCGGGATGCTGCCGAACTTGCCGGAGTGGAAGTCCCGGTACGCCTGTTCGATCTCCTCGCGGGTGTTCATCACGAAGGGGCCGCTGGCGTAGACGGACTCGCCGATCGGCCGCCCGGCGAACACCATCACCCTGGTCTGCTGGTCACCGTCCCCGGTGGCCAGGGCGAGCGTGGTCGGCTCCCCCGGCCGGGACACCGGATCCGACCAGGCGACCTGCCCCGCTCGCACGGGACGGCCGCCGATCGTCAGCCGGCCCGCGACCACGTACGCGAACGCCCGCTCATCCCCGGCGAGCAGCTGCCGGTAGTCGGTCCTCGGGTCGAGGGTGATCATCGCTCCGAGGATCGGCCAGTGGTTGAGCGCGGGGCCCCGTACCGTCGCGGTCTCTCCCGAGATCACCTGGACCAGCACGCCGGGCTCGGTGTGCACGGCCTGCAGGCCGGCCCGCAGGTCCTGGTAGCGGGTGGGGGCCAGCTTCCGGCCGGCCGGCATGTTGATCCACAGCTGGAGGATGTGGGCCCGCTCCGAGCGGGCCGCGACCTCGCGGTGGATGATGCCGCGGCCCGCGGTCATCCACTGCACGTCGCCCGGCCCGATCACACCGGCGTTGCCCATGCTGTCGCCGTGCTCCAGGGCCCCGTCCAGGATCACCGTCACGGTCTCCAACCCGCGGTGCGGATGCCAGTCGAACCCCGGCTGGGTGACGAGCTCCTCGCCCATCAGCAGAAACGGGTCGGTCCAGGCATTGTTGCCCGGCGCGATGATCATCGAACTGCTGTCGGACATCATGGTGGGGCCCAGATCGACCTTGTCGACGACGCGGTCCACCTTCCGGGTCACCGGCGTGGATGGTGTGGTCATGGTGCCCTCTCTCTCCTCGGTCGGGGCAAGCGTCCATCCGGCGATCAGGGTTGGCAAACACCACGCAAGTTACTTACTTTGGAGAAGTGAACAAGCCGTCCGGAGCTCCGGTCAACGAGGAAGCCTGCTTCCGCATCCTGCGAGCGATCGACATCATCGGGGTCCGCTGGACCGGCCCGATCCTGCTCGCCGGGGCCCGCGGCGCCCGCCGCTTCAAGGAATACCGCGCCATGGTCGAGGGCATCTCCGACCCGCAACTCACGCTACGGCTCAAGCAGCTGCAGGCCCGCGGGCTCATCGACCGCACCGTGGTGCCGAGCACGCCGGTGCAGATCACCTACAGTCTGACCCGCGACGCCGAAGAGCTGATCTCGGCGCTCCAGCCGCTGTCGCGCTGGAGTGAGCGGCACCTGCCGCCCGGCGACGTCTGACGCTCCGACGTGCTCGGACTACGCCTGATGGTCATCCGCAGCGCCGCGGCCGAGCAGCGCAATGCGGTCCCCTGAGAGCTCCTCACCCCCGTCCCCGCGCACCAGCCGGCTGAACCGCCAGGCGTCGGCGGCGCGGGGCAGGTTGTTGAACATCACGTACGCCGGGCCTGCGTCGACGGTCTCGGCCAGCTGGGTCAGTTCAGCGTCGGTGTACACGTGGCGGGCGCCGGTGATGCCGTGCAGCCGGTAGTAAGCCGTCGGGGTCAGGCTGGGACGCAGGAACGGATCGGCGGCGTGGGTCAGGTCGAGCTCCTCGCAGAGCCCCCGGACCACCTCATCCGGCCACGGGCCGCGCGGCTCCCACACCAGCCGGACACCTGACGGCCGGCGCGCTCTGGACATGAACTCGCGCAGCTGCGCGATAGCGGGCTCGGTCGGCCGGAAGCTCGCCGGGCACTGGAGCAGAATCGCGGTCGCTTGCAGGATCGCGGCGCACCCGAGTGTGGTCTCCCAGGCGCGTGCGACGACGGGTGTCCACCGGAAGCCGCCGACCTGGCTGCGTTCCTCGGCACTCAACGGTGTGCGCAGCCGCCGGTACGTCGAGCTTCTCGCCTCGTGCGTGATCAGCTGCCACGCTTTCATGGTGAACTCGAACGCCGGTGGAACGCCGGCCCGCCACCGCCGCAGCGTTGCCTCCCGAGGTGGCTCGTAGAACGTCTGCTGCACCTCCAGCACCCGGAAGCGTTGCGCGTAAGTCGTCAGCGCCGTGCCGGCTCCGCACAGACCCACCTTCACCGGCGTCATGCCCGGTCAGTACCCCCGATCCCGGGGCGTACGCCTTTGCCGGAGCCGGGCTCCGGGACGGCGGGGGTCAGCCCGTTGCGGGCCGGCTCGGCCGGATCGCATCCCTGCGCCACCAGGGCCCGCATCAGGTCCAGGTCGTCGCGGGCGGCGGCCCGGTCCAGGGCGAGACGCCGCAGCCTGCGCGGGCCGACGAGCGTGCCCGTCCGTAGTGCACCGCGCCAGTCGAGCACCGTCGCCTGGACGAGGTGACGCAGCTTGCCCGCGGCGGTCCGCAGCCGAGGGTCACCAGCTTTCGGACAAGGCCGCAGACGGAGCATCGGTCACCCCGCGCATTGTAGAGCGCAAGGCCGATCGGGCGAGGCGGCGTCACTCACTCTTAGTGACCGCAGGCGAACGGCATCGACGTACCCCATGGTGGTACGGCACAATCTGGCGCGACCTTGACACGGGGAGGCCTCGAGATGGCTTATGACGCTTTCATCTCCTACAGCCATGCGGCCGACGGGGCACTCGCACCGACTCTGCAGCGCGGTCTGCAACGGCTGGCCAGGCCGTGGCACCGGCGACGGGCACTGGAGGTGTTCCGCGACCAGACCGGCCTCGGTACCAGCCCGGCGCTGTGGTCGTCCATTCAGAAGGCCCTCGCCGGATCGGACCACTTCGTCCTGCTGGCCTGCCCGGAGGCAGCGGGCTCCCGGTGGGTCAACCAGGAGATCGAGGCCTGGCTGGCGCAACACCCGGTGGACCGGCTCCTCCCCGTCGTGACGTCCGGGGAATGGGTGTGGGACACCGCCCGAGGTGACTTCGACTGGGAGCGGTCGACGGCCGTACCGCCCGCTCTGCGCGGTGTGTTCCGCGAGGAGCCGCGTCACCTGGACCTGCGCTGGGCCCGCTCGGAGAGCGAACTCGATCTGCGCCACGGCCGGTTCCGCGACGCCGTCGCCGAACTGGCCGCGTCTATCCACGGCGTGAGCAAAGAGGACCTCGACAGCGAGGACGTCGCCCGGCATCGCGGGATGATCCGGCTACGCCGCAGCGTGCTCGCGGTCGTGGGCGTCCTGGTCATGCTGGCCGCCGGCACCGGCGCGGTCGCGGTGCGTAACGGGCGTACGGCGGCTGCGTCGGCGGTCGAGGCGTCGCGGCACCAGCAGCTGGCCGACCAGCACCGCAACTCCGCTGCCGCGTACGCGGCCGAAGCGCAACGTCAGCAGCAGATCGCCGGGGACGAGCAGCGCCGCGCTCAGCAGGCCACCGAGGACGCCCGGCGGCAACAGGGCAAGGCGGGAAAGGCGGCAGCCGAAGCAAAACGGCAGGAGGACAATGCCGCGCTGGCCGCCGCCGACGCGCGCCGGCAGCAGACCCGCGCCGAGCGCGCCGCGGCCGAGGCCGAACGCCAGCGATCCCTCGCCGCCGAGCAGGAGCGCAAGGCGGCCGAGGCCGCCGACGACGCGCGGCGGCAACGCGACCTCGCCGATCAGCAGCAGGCCCGGGCCGACCGCGCCGCGGCCGAGGCCGAACGCCAGCGACGCCAGGCCGCCGAGCAGCGGCGCAAGGCGGCGCAGGCCGCCGAAGATGCGCGACGGCAGGAACAGGCGGCGCGCGCCCAGCAGCGGATCGGCATCAGCCAGCGTCTGATCAGCCAGGCCGACTCGGTCCGGCAGCAGGATCCGCGTACGGCGGCAACGCTCGGTCTCGCCGCGGCGCAGCTGCAGCCGGGCGACCGGGCCGAGGCCGGGCTGGTCAACACGTTGGTCGGCACCCGTTACGCCGGGACCCTCTCCGGCCATTCCGGATCGCTGACGACGTCGGCGTTCAGTGCTGACCGGCGTCTCCTGGTGACCGGGAGCGCCGATCAGACCGTACGGCTGTGGGACCTGCCCAGGCGCGGCGCCCCGCGGAGCCTGGCCCAGCTCACCGGCCACACCGACTTCGTGGAGAGCGTCGCGCTCAGCAGGGACGCCACTGTCCTGGCCACGGGTGGTCAGGATGGGGCCGTACTGCTGTGGGACCTCAGCGACCGCCGCCACCCCCGCCGCCTGGCCCGGCTCGCCGAGCACACCGACACCGTGACCGCGGTCGCGCTCAGCGCCGACGGGCGCACCCTGGTCAGCGGCAGTTGGGACGGCTCCGCGCTGGTGTACGACCTGACCGAGCCCCGTCACCCTCGCCGCCTGGCCCGGGTGGCCGAGGGCGACGCGCAGGTGACGGATCTGGCCCTCAGCGCCGATGGGCGCACCCTGGTGACCAGCAGCTGGTACAGCACAGTGGTGTGGGATCTGAGCGACCGCCGCCAACCGCAGCGTCTCGGCCCGCTGGCCGAGCTCAGCCGATCGGCGGTCGACCTGACACTCAGCGCTGACGGGCTCACGCTCGCCGTCAGCCGGCAGGACGAGCCCGTCTCGGTGTGGGACCTCAGTGACCGCGGCAACGGCCGCCGCGTGGCCCAGCTCACCGACGGCACCGGCTGGGTGACCGCGATCGCGCTCAGCGCCGACGGGCACACCCTCGTGGCCAGCTACGCGAACCAGGCCGTACTGGGGTGGGACCTGACCGATCCTGGCAAGCCCGTACGGATCGCCCAGCTCACCAGCCACTCCGGGTCGCTGAACGCGATCGCCGTCAGCGCCGACGGGCAGCGGCTGGCCATGGAGGGCCGCAACTACACCGAACAGTTGTGGGATCTGAGCGACGGCACGGGTCCGCGACGCGTCGCTGAGGTCGCCGGCCACCGCGACGAGGTGAGCGGGGTTGCCCTCAGCGCCGACGGACGGACCTTCGTCACCGGAAGCTACGACGGCACCGCGCAGGTGTGGAATCTGTCCCAGCCCGCCGCCCCCCGCCTGCTGGGCCGGCTGAAGGGCCACCTCGACTCGCTGGACGCGGTCGGGCTCAGCGCCGACGGACGCACCGTCATCACCAGCAGCATCGACACCGTGCGGCTGTGGGACACCGCCGACCTCTCCACCAGCCACCCCGTCTTCAGGAATACCAGTCCGACGGATTGGGTGGCCGATTCGGTGCTCAGCCGGGACGGCCGGCTTCTCGCCGTGGGCCTGGGCGACGGAACGGTCCAGCTGTGGAACACGACCGACCGCCGCGCACCGCGACGACTGGCCCGGTTCGAGGGAGTCGGCAACGGGGTGGAGGTGCTGGCACTCAGCGCTGACGGGAAGACCCTGGCCGTCGGCAACGGCAAGGATGTCCAGCTGTGGGACCTGACCAGGCCCGCCTCGCCCCGGAAGGCGGCTCTGCTCAGCGATGCCGGCGCCGATATGGACGAAGTGTCGCTGAGCGCCGACGGACGGATGTTCGCCGCCTCCGGCTCGTTCGGGGTGGTGCTGCTGTGGGACACGACCGACCGCCATCGTCCCCGTCAGCTCGCCCAGGTCGTCGGCGACTTCGGCACGACCGACGCGGTGACACTCAGCCCGGATGGCCGCACGCTGGCCAACAGCGGTCCGGGCGGCGCCATTCTGCTGTGGGACCTGACCGACCGCAGCAACCCCCGCCGCCTGACCCAGCTCGACGGCACGGTCAGCTCCACGTCGACGCTGGCGTTCAGTGCCGACGGCAACAGCCTGGCCGCCGGCTTGCGCCGCTCCGCCGGGGTGTGGGACCTGACGCACCTCAACGATCTCCGCCAGGACGCGGTCAAGCGGGCCTGCGCGGTCCGCGGCGGCCTGACCCGGGCGGAATGGGTGCGCCATGTGCCCGACGTGCCGTACGAAAAGACCTGTCAGCCCAGCTGAGAAACGCACGATGGGCCGGGGCCGCTGGAGCGGCGCCGGCCCGTCGTGGTGGGTCAGCTGCAGGTGGTGCCGTTGAGGGTGAAGCCGGTGGGGGCGGCGGCGTTGCCGGTGTGGCTGGCCTGGTAGCCGATGGTGGCCGAGGCCCCCGGCGCCAGGGTGCCGTTGTAGCCGGCGTTGGTCGCGGTCACCCGGCCGGTGGCCGGGGAGAAGCTCGCGCTCCAGCCGGAGACGATGCTCTGCCCGGTGGCCAGGGTGAAGGCCAGGTTCCAGCCGTTGATGGCGGCGGTGCCGGTGTTGGTGATCGCGATGCTGGTGGTCAGGCCGGTGTTCCACGCGTTGACCGCGCTGGTGACCCGGCAGCCGCCGGTGCCGCCCGGGCTGGTGGTCGGCGGGGTGGCGGACGGCGTGGTGGGCGGTGCGGTGGTGGGCGGGGTGGTCGGCGGCGGGGTGGGCTGGCTGCCGCCGACGGCGCTCATGATGGCGTCGATGATGCCCTGCTGGGTCACCGTGGTGGAGCTGCGGTCGAACAGGCCGAAGCCGTGCTGGCCGTTCCAGCCGTTGTCCCAGTAGGCGGTGGCTGCGCCGTACTTCTTGGCGGTCGCCACCACAGCGCGGGCGTAGTCGGCGCGGTAGCGGTTGTTCGTAGAGTCGTACGTCGTCTTGTCGATTGAGCCGTACTCCCCGACGAAGACCGGATATCCGCGCGTGACGAACTTGTCGTACGTCTTCTTCAACTGCCCGTCGAGGAAGTCTTCCTGTCCCCAGACCGACTTCTTCGCGGGGTTCGTCGCGCCCGCGCCCCACTGCGTGATGGTGCCGTCTTCCTGTCCCGCGAAGTCCCACGGGTCGTAGTAGTGCACCGAGATCATGATCCGCTGCTCGCCGGCCGGGATGGACGACGACCGGTTCTGGTCGGTCGGGAGCACGAAGCCGCTGCCCACGGTGTGGTCGATGTTGGTGTTCCAGCCGGGCACCAGCAGCCACCGGGAGGCGTTGGTCCCGCCGGTACGGCGCACGGTGTCCACGAAGATCTGGTTGTAGGCGTTGATGTTCGAGTAGCACGGCTGGGTCGGGTTGCCGTACTGGCCGTCGAAGTTCTCGTTCATGGACTCGAAGATCAGGTGGTCGTTGTAGCTCTGGAACCTGGTCGCCACCTGCTGCCAGACCTTCTGGTACTTGTCCCTGACCGTTGCCTGGTCGGCCACATCGCAGATCAGCCAGGACCCGGTGACGCTCTTGAACCCGTCGCCGTGCATGTTGATCAGCACGTACAGGCCCCGGCGGTGGGCGTAGTCGACGACCTCCTGGATGCGGTTCAGCCAGGCGGCGTTGACCGTGTAACCGGGGCCGGCCCCGATGTGTCCCAGGTAGGAGACCGGGACCCGGATCGTCTTGAATCCCGACGCCCGTACCCGGTCGATGAGGGCCTGCGTGACGACCGGGTTGCCCCACGCCGTCTCGCTGGGGATGCCGTTGGTGTTGGCCTCGAGCGTGTTGCCCAGGTTCCAGCCGGCGCCCATGTCGGCGACCAGCTGGGAAGCGTTCAGCTGGGCCACGACGTCGGCCGAGGCCGGCCTCGTCACGCCGTACACCGTGCCGGCGAAGGCCAGCGTGGCGGCCAGGAATGCGAGCCCGGCCTTCCTTGCTCTCGAACTCATGGCTGTCCCTCTCCTACCGCCTCCAGCACTGATCCCGGCGAGAGTGCGGCAATGGCGCTCTAGAAGCGCTTGAAGTGCGCCTTCTTTGTTGGCACACCAGCCAAAATACAGCAGACATCAATGACCGTCCATCAACTGCACAGTTCGACGGCTTATTCGCCGTCGCGGTAGGCCAGGGCGGCCAGCACCCGGCGGTTGTCCTCGGCCGAGACGACCAGGCCGAGCTTGCGGAACACGTTGTTGATGTGCTTGTCGACGGCCTTCTCGGTGATGAAGAGGCGAGCGGCGATGGCCGCGTTCGTGCGGCCCTCGGCGACCAGGGCCAGCACCTCCCGCTCCCGTCGGGTGAGGATGCCCAGCCGGGCCGGATCGACCGATCGGCCGGCGGCAGGGTCCGGCGGGGGCGCGATGAGCGGCCGCAGCGCCCTGGTCAGCGCGTCGGTCGCGGCGGCGCCGAGGAGCACACGGGACAGCCTCATCGACACTTCCACCAGAGGCGGGGTCAGCCACCACCACAGGGCCAGGCCGGCCAGACCGGCCACTACCCAGGCCGGGCGGTACGGCAGCGGCAGGCCGAAGCAGGCGCTGGACCCGACGAACAGAGCGGCCACCACCACGGGCGGGCAGACGCCGAGCGTGCCGTTGACCGCGAGCCAGACCACGTCGTGCCCCGTCATGGGCTGGCGGACCAGCACCAGTGCCCGCCGCCACCCGGCCACTTCGGACCGGGGCGGATACGGGCTGGGCAGGCGGTCATCGGGTCGCCGCGTCAGCAGTAACCGCCGCAGGCCCGCGACGGCGAAGGGCGTCGCGCCGAAGCCGACACGTTCGCCGTCGTCGAGAGTGCTTCCGGCGAGCCACCGGGAGGCCTGGGCGAAGTCACGGATGAGCCGGACCGCACCGGCCACCACCGGTGCGCCGATCGGCGGGACCACCAGCAGGGCCAGCCCGGCCAGCAACAGGGCCAGCAGTCCGAGACCGCCGATCGCCAGGCCCACCATGACGAAGGCCCAGCCGAGCAGCCGCTGCCTTCTGGCCACCGAGACGACGGCCACCCTGATCGCCCGGAACCGGCGAGCTGGTTCCCCGACGCCTGGGCCCACCATGCGAAGATTCTGGCACATTCGACGCATCCACCGGGGTGGGGGAAACCCCACCATCGGGCCGCAGTGGGGTTGGCACCCGCGACGATCGGCCCTCCGCGTGGCCAGGCTGGCCGCTGTGCATACGTTGATGAAACACCTCCTGGCGCTGACCGTCGTCGTGTCCGCAGCGGCGAGCGGACCGCCTGCGCCCGCGGTCGCGAGTCCCGTCGACGGCCTGGTCACGACCGAGGTCTCCTTCACCGGAGGCGGCGGCGTCACCCTGCACGGGTCGGTGGTCGCCCCGGCAGCCCGGAGCGGGCCCCTACCCGCGATGGTCCTCGTGCACGGCGGAGGGGCCGGTCCCCGAGCCTGGCTCCGCCAGGAGGCCGAGACCTTCGCTCGGGCCGGGATGGTGACGCTCATCTACGACAAGCGGACCGACGGCTACTCCCTCGTGGAGCGTTCGTACGGCCGGCTCGCCGAGGATGCCCTGGCCGCGCACGAGGTCCTGCGGGTGCAGGCCGGAGTGGATCCGGCCCGCGTGGGGCTGTGGGGCGTCAGCGAAGGCGGCTGGGTCGCGCCGCTGGCTGCCAACCGGTCCGACCGGGTCGCGTTCGTCGTGACCGTCGGGGCGAGCGGGGTCACGCCGGCCCGGCAGGAGGCCTGGGCCAAGGCCAACCGGCTCCGCGCGGCGGGCGTGGGCGGTTCGATGCTGCGGGCCTACCCGGGCACTGCGGTCGCGCTCCTGACCGGCGCCGGAATGTTTCCCGAGGCGAAGTACGACCCGATTCCGCCGCTGACCCGGCTCCACCAGCCCATCCTGGCCATCTGGGGCGCCCACGACGAGGTGAGCCCACCCGCCGAGAGCATGGCGATCTTCGAGCAGGCCCTCAGCCGAGCCCGGAATGCCAGGGTTGCCCTGCGGGTCCTGCCCGACGGCGACCACGCGGGCTATCTCGCTACCGACGGCGGCTTCGCGGTCCGGAACTGGATCACCGCCGGAGGTCGATTCGCGACCGGCTACGTCGAGCTGATCCAGTCCTGGGTACGCGGCCTGACCGAGCCGGCGAGTGTCGACCGCGACGCCCGCCCGGAGCAGCCGACGATCAGTACGGCCCTGCCCTCCCCGTGGTACGCGCATCTCGGCATCTTCCCGCTGCTGTTCGTCGGCTTCACGGCGTATCTCCTGCTGGGGATCGGCCGCCGCCGCCGGGTCGTCAGGCCGGCTCGCTGGTTGGCCGTCGGGGGCGCGGTCGTGGTGTCCGGGCTGTTCGCCTACCTCGCCGCCCTGCTGATGTCCTCCGAGCAGGCGGTCGGCCCCGTTGTCCTCGGTCGTCCGGTCGTCTGGCTGCTGCTGCAGGTGACGGCCGTGTTCGCTGTCGGAGCGGGGATCGCCACGGCGGTGGCCTGGCGGCGGGTCCGGGCCGAGCTCAGGGGTCCGGCCCGGCTTCGGCTGGGTTTGCTGGGCGGCACCGCGGCGGCATTCGTGCCGTGGGCCCTGGCCTGGGGACTGCTGCTGCCCTGACCCTCGCTTTCGGCAGTCGGCGAAATGGCTAGCGAGTAGGGAGAAAGGGACATAGCGGCGCCCTGGCCAGGGACGTTGTTGTCCGGAGAGCGACGTATCGAACACATGCGAATATCCCCATGCATGCTTCTATCTTTCCGCCGGGCATTGTCCACAGGTGGGCCCTCTGCGATATTCCAATCTGGACCGCTGCCAGCGACGGTAGTCAATCAGGACTCCGTGCTGCGGTGCTGCCATCTTGTGCGGAGGACCCCGTGAAACGCCGACCTCGTCAACTCTCCATAGGCCTGGCCGTTCTTGCCCTGCTGGCGACCACCGGTGCCGCCGGAATCCACTTCGCCGGTGCCGAGGTACCGGTTCCCGTGGCCGCCGGCGGCGAGATGCCCGGCGCGCTCGGCGCCCACAACCAGAAGCTGCTGCAGTCCGTGCCGGGCAACGACGGCATGGCGCCGGACGGTCCCGGCGTCGCCGGGCAGCAGGAGTTCCTGGAGCGGGCCTACCCGGCCGCCACCATCTCCGTCGAGCAGATGGACAGGTCGAAGGCGGCGTACGCGGCCGCCGAGAAGCGCGCGGTCAGCAGCCTGCGCGGCGCCGCCGCCCGGAAGTGGACCAACGTCGGCCCGAGCGAGGCGCTGTACCCGTTCACCGAGTTCCGCAACTCGTTCAACTACGTGCCGAACGAGTACGTGGCCGGCGGCCGGGTCACCTCCATCGACATCGCCCCGGACTGCAACAACCTGCTCTGCCGGGCCTATGTCACCCCCGCCGGTGGCGGCGTCTGGGCCACCCTGAACGTGCTGGCCGCCGAGCCGAAGTGGTTCTACCTGGGCGGGCCGCTGGGGATCAACGCCGCCGGCTCGGTCCGCATCGACCGCAACGACCGCACCGGGCTGACCGTCTACGCCGGCACCGGCGAGGCGAACATCTGCGCCTCCGGCTGCGTCGCCGGCGTCGGCCTGTACAAGTCCACCAACGGCGGCGTGACCTGGAAGGGCCCGCTGGGCAAGGACGCCCTGGACGGCAAGGGCATCGGCGAGATCACCATCAAGCCGGGCGATCCCAAGACGCTGTACGTGGCCACCACCACCGCCCTGCGCGGCATGTCGAGCTCCTGCTGCACCGGCGTGACCCGGCCGGTGCCGGACGCCGCCAAGTGGGGCCTCTACAAGTCCACCGACGGCGGGACGAGCTGGAAGTTCATCCACAACGGCTCGACCTCCCCGGCCCAGTGCACGGGCAGCGCCGCGGAGTTCGCCAACACCGAGACCTGCTCGCCGCGCGGTGTGCGCTACGTCAAGCTGGACCCGCGCAATCCCGACGTCGTCTACGCCTCCTCCTACGCCCGCGGCGTCTGGCGCTCCCCCGACGCCGGCGCGACCTGGACCCAGATCAAGCCCTCGCTGAACGCGGCCGTGATCCAGACCCGCGCGGCGATCGACGTGGCCGCGCTGCCCGGCGGCAAGACCCGGATGTACGTGCACGAGGGCAACACCGGCACCCCGTACTCGCGGCTGTTCCGCAGCGACGACGTGGCCACCGGCACCCCGGCCTTCGCCGACCTGACCAGCTCGAACCCGGCCGACCCGGGTTACGCCACCTACAACCAGTGCACCGGGCAGTGCTGGTACGACCTGTTCGTGCACACCCCGGCCGGGCACCCGGACATCGTCTACACCGGCGGCTCCTACGTCTACGGCGAGACCATCGCCCACAAGCGGGCGGTCGTGCTGTCCACCGACGCCGGCGTCAGCGGCACCGACATGACCTTCGACGGCACCGACGAGCTGCACCCCAACGGCCTGCACCCCGACCAGCACGCACTGGTCACCCACCCGCGTAACCCGTACCAGTTCTTCGAGGCCAACGACGGCGGCGTGATGCGCTCCAGCGGCACCTTCGTCAACCGGTCGAGCTGGTGCGACAACCCCGACCGGGAGCTGGCCACCGCCGCCGAGCTGGACCGCTGCCGGCAGATGCTGTCGAGGATCCCGGCCAAGCTGACCGGCATCAACAAGGGCATGACCACGCTGCAGTTCATCAGCCTGTCGACCAGCCCGCACGACCCCAAGCTGCTGCAGGGCGGCACCCAGGACAACGGCACGTGGGAGAACAAGGGCCAGCGCAAGCGCTGGGTCAACACGATGATCGGTGACGGCGGTGCGTCCGGCTTCGACGTGGGCCGGCCCGAGTTCCGGTTCCACACCTTCTTCGACGCCTCACCCGAGGTGAACTTCAACAACGGCGACATCGGCAGCTGGATCACCATCTCCGACCCGATCTTCGGTCAGCCCGGCACGCTGTTCTACGCCCCCGTCATCAACGACCCCAAGGTCAGCGGCACGATGTTCGCCGGTACCGCGCGCACCGTGTACCGCACCAAGACCTTCGGTCTCGGTGACCGGAGCATCGCCGAGGCCAACGAGATCTGTAACAGCTGGACCGGCACCTTCGACGAGGTGTGCGGCGACTGGGAGCCGCTGGGCACCACCCAGCTGACCGCCGCGACCCTCGGCGACCGGGCCGGTGGCGCCGTCTCGGTGGTCCAGCGGGTGGCTTCGGACTCCTCGACCGCGTACGCCGCGACCAGCACCGGCCGGGTGTTCGTGAGCCGCAACGTCGACGCCGAGCCGGCCTCGGCGGTCACCTGGACCCGGATCGACACCGCCACCACCCCGAACCGGTTCGTCACCAGCATCCACATCGACCCGGCCGACCCGGCCCGGGCCTGGATCTCCTACAGCGGGTTCTCCTCGAACACCCCGGCCACGCCCGGGCACGCGTTCGAGGTGCGGGTGCCGGCCACCGGTGCCGCGACCTGGACCGACCGGTCGTACAACTTCGGTGACCAGCCGATCACGGACCTGGTCCGCGACGACAACACCGGCGACCTGTACGCCTCCACCGACTTCGGCGTCCTGCGGCTGGCCAGGAACGGTACGACCTGGGCCAAGGCGGCCACCGGCATGCCGAACGTCGAGGTCGCCGGACTGACCGTGGTACCGGGTGAGCGGGTGCTGTACGCGGCCTCGCACGGCCTCGGCGCCTGGCAGCTGCCGCTCCGGTAGCCGGCCATCGCAGACAACCTGGTGAGGGGCCGCAAGCGCGGCCCCTCACCGCTGCCCGGGGCAGCCGGCCGGGCCTGGCGCACCCTGGGCGCGGTCTTCGTCGTCCTGGTCTTCGTCCCGCCGCTGCTGCTGCTGGTCTCCGGATCGTTCACCCAGCCCGGGCTGCCGCCGTCACCGACACCGCAGCTGGTGCCCGATCCGGTGTCCACCGCCGGTTACCAGCAGGCCCTCGCGCTCGGCGGCCTGCGGCGCGCCTCGCTCAACTCGATCCTGGTGGCGGCCGTCGCGGTGCCGCTGAGCGTGCTGGTCGCGGCCCTGGCGGGCTTCGCCCTGGCCCGGCTGGCTCCCCGCGTCACCGCCACCGTCGTGGCCGCCTCGCTGGTCGCGCTGATGGTGCCGGCCACCGCCCTGCTCGTGCCCCGCTTCGCGATCTTCCGGCTGCTCGGGCTCACGGACACCCTGGTGCCGCTGATCGCCCCGGCTCTGCTCGGCACCTCGCCGCTCTACGTGCTGGTGTACTACCTGGCCTTCCGGGCGCTGCCGGGCGAGCTCTACGACGCCTGCCTGATCGAGGACCTCTCGCCGGTGCGGATCTGGTGGCGGGTCGCGCTGCCGCTGGTCCGCCCGGTGACCGCCGGGCTCACCGCGCTGACGTTCGTGCTGACCTGGTCGAACTTCCTCGATCCCCTGGTCTACGTCTACGACCGCGACCTGTTCACCCTGCCGCTGGCGCTGCGCTCGCTGTCGGTGCTGGACCCGACCAACTTCCCGGTCTTCCTGGCCGGGGCGGTGCTGGCCACGGCACCGGCGCTGGTCGTCTTCGTACTGGCTCAGCGGCGCTTCCTGCGTCATGACGATCCGACCGAACGGACCTGATGATGAGACTCAAGGCCCTGCTGGCGCTGCTGCTGTGCACCATGCTGGCCGCTACGGGCTGTGGCTCCGGCTCCACGTCGCCGGGCGGCGCGCCGGTGCGGTTGCTGGTCTTCGGCGCCCCCGAGGAGCTGGCCGCGTACCGGACGCTCGTCGATGCGTACTCCAAGGCCCGGCCCGGCACCGACGTGCAGCTGGTGGAGGCCAGCGACCGCAAGGACCTGCTGGCCCGGCTGGCCACCTCGGTGGCCGGCGGTGCCCCGCCGGACCTGTTCCTGATGAACTACCGCTTCTACGGCCAGTTCGCCGCCAAGGACGTCGTCGAGCCGCTCGACGACCGGATCGCCGGCTCGTCGGCCATCGACCCGGGCGACTACTACCCGGTGGCGATGGACGCCTTCAAGTGGGGCGGCAAGCAGTTGTGCCTGCCCCAGAACGTTTCCAGCCTCGCGGTGTACTACAACCGCACCCTGTTCCAGAAGTACGGCGTGGCCGAGCCGAAAGCCGGCTGGACGTGGAACGACATGATCACCACGGCGACCGCGATGACCCGGGACCCCGCCGGCCGGGTGATCAAGGGAACGGAGAGCGAGGGTGCCGCCCTGCGGCCCGCCCTGTACGGCCTCGGCGTCGAGCCGTCGATCATCCGGCTCGCCCCGTTCGTCTGGTCCAACGGCGGGGAGATCGTCGACGACCCGGCGCGGCCGACCCGGCTCACCCTGGACACCCCGGCCGCCCGCGAGGCCCTGAAGAATCTCGTCGACCTGCGGCTGGCGTACGGCGTGGTGCCCACCGACGAGGACGTGGAGGCCGAGGACGACGAGTCGCGGTTCGCCAACGGCCGTCTCGCCATGGTGCTGAGCTCGCGCCGGGCCACCACCACGTTCCGCACGATCACCGGCTTCGAGTGGGACGTCGCCCCGCTGCCGGTGTACCGCGGGCAGGTCGGCGTGCTGCACTCCGACGCGTACTGCATGACCAGGGGATCGAAGAACAAGGACGCCGCCTGGAAGTTCCTCGAGTTCGCCATCGCCGAGGAGGGACAGAAGATCATCGCGGCCACCGGGCGTACCGTGCCCTCGCACATCGCGGTGTCGACCTCGGCGGCGTTCCTCGGCCCGGCCCAGCCCCCGCGCACCGCCAAGGTCTTCCTCGACGCCATCCCGGCCGTACGGGCACTGCCCACCGTCTCGACCTGGCCGGAGATCGAGGACGCCACCGGGGGCATCCTGGAGAACGCCCTGTACCGGGGTGACAAACTCGACGACGTGATCCGTGATCTCGACGAGCAGACCCGGCCGTTGTTCGCCCGCGGCGAGCACGGGTGAGCGATCCCGGGCTCCTGCTGGAGGGCGTCTCGGCCGCGTACGGGCGCACCCCGGTGCTGCGCGGCATCGACCTGACCGTGGCCCCCGGCGAACTGCTGGTGGTGCTCGGCCCGTCGGGAGCCGGCAAGTCGACGGTGCTGCGGGTGGTGGCCGGTCTGGAGCCGGTCACCGCCGGGCGCGTGCACATCGCCGGGCGCGACGTCACCACCGACCGCCCCGGCCGGCGCAACGTGTCGATGGTCTTCCAGTCCTACGCGCTGTTCCCGCACCTGAGCGTGGCCGACAACATCGCCTTCGGCCTGGAGGTCCGCGACACCCCCCGCGCGGTCGCCCGGCAACGGGCCCGGGCGGCGGCCGAGTCGGTCGGCTGCGCGGCCCTGCTGGACCGGCGGCCCGGCCAGCTCTCCGGCGGTGAGCGGCAACGCGTCGCCCTGGCCCGGGCGCTGGTCCGCGAACCGGACGTGTTCCTGCTCGACGAGCCGCTGTCCAACCTCGACCTCGCGCTGCGCACCGAGATGCGCACCGAGCTGCGGGCCCTGCACGACCGGCTGGGCGCGACCATGGTCCACGTCACCCACGACCAAACCGAGGCGCTGGTGCTCGCCGACCGGATCGCCGTGCTGCGCGACGGCCGGATCGAGCAGGTCGACACCCCCGACGCGATCTGGCACCGTCCGGCCAGCGCGTTCGTCGCCCGCTTCGTCGGCTCTCCGGCGATGAACCTGCTCCCCGCCTCGGGCCCGTTCACCCCCTCCGGCAGCGCCCCACCCGGGCTGGCCGCGGCGGAAGAGCTGCAGATCGGGTTCCGGCCGGGGGCCGTCACGCTGCGTGCCGCCGACGACGAGGCCGGCGGGAGCGCCGCCGTCGTGGACCGGGTCGAGGTGGTCGGTGAGGACGCGTACGCGTACCTGACTCTGGCCGGTGGCCCGCCGGTCGTGGCGAGGGTGCCGGCTGATCGCCGGCCGGTCCGGGGCGCGGCGGTACGGGCGGAGGTGCGCTGGGCGGACGTGCACGTCTTCCACGCCGGCAGTGGACTGCGGTACAGCCCGTCATGAGACCGGACTCGCGTTCACGCCGTCAGCTGGTGATGATGCTGATGCCGTACCTGATCGGGCTGCTGGTTCTGGTGCTGCTGCCCGCCGTTATCACGCTGGCGCTGGCGTTCACCGAATACGACCTGCTGCGCCCGCCGCGGTGGGCCGGGCTCGCCAACTTCAGCGAGCTGATCGACGACCCGATCTTCCGGGTGGCACTGACCAACTCGCTGGTGTTCGCGCTGGTCGCCGTACCGTTGCGGGTGCTGTTCGCGCTCGGCCTGGCGCTGTTGCTGCACCGCCGGGCGCTCGGGGTCGGCAGCGCCCGCAGCGCGGCGATGCTGCCGACCGCCGTGCCGGAGATCGCCTACGGACTGCTGTGGCTGTGGCTGCTCAACCCGCTCTACGGCCCGATCAACCAGGTGCTGCGCACCGGTGGTGAGAACGGCCTGACCATGCTGGGGCGCACCCCGCCGCAGTGGCTGACCGACCCGACCGACGCCCGGGCCGCGATCATCGCGATGAGCCTGTTCACGATGGGCGAGACGTTCGTGGTGCTGCTGGCCGCGCGCCGGGCGCTGCCCCGCGACGTCTACGAGATGGCGGCCCTGGAGGACGCCACCGGCTGGGACGTGTTCCGCCGGGTCACCCTGCCGTTGATGGCACCGGTGCTGGGGCTGCTGCTGGTACGCGACGCCGTGCAGAGTCTGCACTTCACCTTCGTGCCGGCGCTCGTGGTCACCGACGGCGGGCCACCGCCGTACGCCACCACGTACCTGTCACTGTTCGTCTACCGCAACGGCTTCGAGTACCTGCGCTATGGCTACGCGGCTGCCGCGACCCTGGTCATGATTCTGCTGACGGTGGCGGCGGTGGTGGTCCAATGGCGGCTGATCCGGCGTTACCGTGCCTTCTACCGCTTGTGAGGAACCGGCCGCGGGCGGGTCGCGTCCCAGCACTGGAGGTGCCTCCCATGATCCGCAGAACAACAGTTGTCGTGAGCGTGATCGGTCTGCTGTGGCAGACCGCAGCGTGCAGTTCGGCCGGGCCCTCGGACGACCCGCCGAGCGCGCAGCCGGGTGTCGGGTCCTCGTCCGCGCCACCCGCTCCCAGCGTGGCTCCGTCCTCCGAGCAGGCTTTACCGGAGCCGGAGTCCACCACCACCCCCGCACCCCGGACCACACCGCCACGGTCGCGACCCGCGACACCGGCCGCTCCCCCGGCCCCCACCGGTGAGGTGCCCGGCCCGCTGCCCTGGGGCACCCGAACGCTCACCGGCGTGGTCGAGCGCTCGGGTGACTGCACCATGCTGGTGGTCGGCCGGCGACGGTGGGCACTGACCGGGGCGAAGGCTGCGGCACTGAGCCCGGGCGAGAAGGTAACCGTGCGGGGCAGCCTGGCCACCCGGCCCGCCGGCTGCGGCGATCGAGACCTCGCCCAGACCGTCGCGGTGGCTCGCGTCACGCCGGCCTGAGCCCGTTCGCCCCCGCGACTGTGGAAATTGGATTGCACTCCGGAACCGGTTCCGTACGGTGAGGGCGGTCCATGCCAGCACTGAGCCGGGGGTTGCATCCGCATGCCGATCGTCGAGGCGCGAGCCCTGACCAAAGTGTTCCGCCGCCCGGACAAGGGGCCCGGCCTGGCCGGCTCGGTCAAGCACCTGTTCGCCCGCCGCTTCCAGGACAAGGTGGCGGTCGACCACATCGACCTGTCCATCGAGGCCGGTGAGGCGGTGGCGTACGTCGGGCCGAACGGCGCCGGCAAGTCGACGACCGTCAAGCTGCTCAGCGGCATCCTGGTGCCGACGCAGGGCGAGGTGCGCATCGACGGGCTGCACCCGCAACGCGACCGGATGACGGTGGCCCACCGTATCGGCGTGCTGTTCGGTCAGCGCACGCAGCTCTGGTGGGACCTGCCGGTCGCCGAGTCGCTCGCCGTGCTGCGCGACATCTACGGCGTCGACCCGGCCACCTACCGCAAACGACTGGCCCGCTTCGACGAGGTGCTGGAGCTCGGCGAGATCCTCACCGTCGTGGGCCGCAAGCTGTCGCTGGGCCAGCGGATGCGCGCGGATCTGGCGGCGGCGTTGATCCACGGTCCGCAGGTGGTCTACCTGGACGAGCCGACCATCGGGCTCGACCTGGCGGTCAAGGAGCGGGTGCGCGAGTTCTTCCGGAGCATCCGCGACGAGGGCACGACCGTCATGCTGACCAGCCACGACCTGGCCGACATCGAGGGTTTCTGCCGCCGGCTCGTCATCATCGACGAGGGCCGGATCATCTTCGACGGCGACCTGGAAGCGGTCAAGGACCGCTACGCCCGCGAGCGGATCCTGCACATCGAGACCGCCCGGCCGGTGCCGCTGGAGACCCTGCGGGCGTCGCTGCCCGGCGCACAGGTCACGGTCGAGGACAGCCCTCTGCGGTACGCGGTGCGCTTCGACCGGTTCACCATGACGGCCGGGCACGCCGTGACCGCCCTCGCCGGGCTGACCGACCTGGTGGACTTCCGGGTGGACGAGCCGAGCATCGAAGACGTGATCCGCCGCGTCTACTCCGGTGAACTGGTGCTCGGATGAGGAGCTACCGCGCACTCATCCGGGCGACCGCGCGGGCCGCGCTGGCCTACCGGCTCAACCTGCTGCTCGGGCTCGGCGCCGTTCTCGTCCAGCTCATCGCGCTGCTGGCGGTGTGGCAGGTGATCCTCGCGCAGTCGCCGGTGAACGGCTTCACCTGGCCGCAGATGCGGGCGTACCTGTTGGTGGCGTTCGCCGCCGGCACCGTGGTGTCGCTGATGGGCGACTTCCGGATGGCCTTCCGGATCCTGGACGGCGACGTCGCGCTGGACCTGGTCAAGCCGATCGACTACCAGCGGGCCCGGTTCGCCGAGGCGATCGGCGGGCTGTGGATCGAGGTGGTCCTGATCGCCGTGGTCGTCGGGGTCACGCTCGCCCTGACCGGCGGTGTGGACGTGCCGGCCGGGCCGGGGCTGGCCCTGTTCATCGCGAGCATGCTACTGCTCGTACCCCTGAAGTTCCTGATCGTCTACGTGAGCACCCTGGCCTGTTTCTGGACGCAGAACTTCATGGGTGTGCAATGGGCGCGCCTGGCTGTGGTCAACCTGTTCTCCGGGGCGCTCATCCCGCTGGCATTCCTGCCGGGCTGGCTGGCCACGACCGCGCAGTGGTCGCCGTTCGCCGGGCTGACCTCCACCCCCGCGCTGATCTTCCTGGGCCGGGTCGACCCGGGGCACGGGCTGGTCCTGGTCGGGGTGCAGCTCGCCTGGGTCCTGGCGCTGTGGTTCGGCGCGCGCCTGGTGTGGCAGGCGGCGCTGCGCCGGCTCACCGTGAACGGAGGCTGAGATGCGTACCGTACGGCTCTATTTCCGGCTGCTCGGCGCCCACTTCCGGTCCCTGCTGGAGTACGAGGCCGACTTCCTGATCCTGGCCGCGGCCACCGTGCTGATGCAGGTCGTCAACATCGTCTTCCTGGCCGCACTGTTCGCGAAGGTGCCGGCGCTGAACGGCTGGACGTTCTGGTCGGTGCTCATGATGTTCGGCGCGGTGGCCCTGGCCGAGGGCGTCGGCTCACTGTTCTTCGACGGCATGTGGAGCCTGGCCTGGCAGATCAACCGTGGACAGCTGGACTACTTCCTGGTCCGGCCGTACCCGGTCGCGCTGCAGTCGAGCAGCGCGGCGATCGGCATCAACGGGCTCAGCAACATCATCATGGGCGCGATCATGATCGGGACGGCCCTGGCCCACGTGGACGTCGCCTGGACGCCGTGGCTGGCGCTGCTCGGCGTCGTCCTGCTGATCAGCTCGGTGGTCATCAAGGTGTCGATCAACCTGGCCACCAATGCCGTGTCGTTCTGGCTGGCCAGCCCCACCCCCATGTTCGCCTTCGCGATGCACCAGGTGGGCGACCTGGCCCGCTTCCCGCTGACGATCTACCCGCTGGCGCTCAAGGCCGCGCTCGGGGTGGTGCTGCCGTTCGCGTTCATCGGCTTCTTCCCCATCGCATTCCTGTTGGACACCGGGCAGTCGCGGTGGATCGGGCTGCTGACGCCCCTGGTGGCGGCGTACTGCGCCGGCGCGGCGATCCTCATCTTCAAACGCGGGCTGCGCCGTTACGAGAGCGCAGGCAACTAGCGGGCTTGACCCAGCCGCCGCCGTCAGTCGGTGATCAGGGCGCCGTACAGGAAAAGGTTGACGATCTGGTCGGCCGGAAGTGGCTGAACTTCGTTCGGGGCCCGGGTGCAGAATCGCGACATGCTGAGGAAGATCTCCGCGAGGGCTTCGGCGGGCAGGCGCAGACGTTGCCCGTCCGGTTTCAGCAGTTTCGCGACGGCCTGCTGAATCTCGGGCAGGCTGCCGAGCCCGGCCCGGGTCGAACATCGCGCCGAGGGGGTTCGCCGCCAGCATCCCGATCGGCGTGAGCAGTATGAGCAACGCCCAGGCACCCCGAGAGTCGCGCCGGGCGGCCAGGCCGAGGGCGATCAGCAGCGTGCCGATCAGGAGCGCGACCGCGGCGACAGGCAGGGCCGTCCGGGTGAGATCGAAGTATCCGGTCAGGAAATCCAAGCTGGGCGCGGTATCGGCGGCGACCCGTGCATCGGCTCACCGGCCAGGGCGGTGAGCATCAGGAACGTGGGTTCGCGCAGCGGAGTCTCCACACCCGGAAATATCGGCTGCGAAGGTATACCGATAGGCCGCCATCCCGGCCGGCCGCGAAAGCCCGCCCACGCCGAACGGAACCATCCGGCGGGTCCAGGGCCATTAATAGGGTATGGGCACGAAACGCAAGGCGGAACTCGGCAGCTACGAGGACTTCGTCGCCGGCCGGTACGGCGAAATCGTCCGCTTCGGCGCACTGCTGGCCGGTGACGCGCGGCTCGGCGAGGATCTCGCCCAGGAGGGCCTGATCGCGGCCTACCGGTCCTGGAACCGGCTCGGCGTGCGGGACGGGCGGCCGGAAGCGTACGTGCGGCAGGTCATGATCCGCACCGCGATGCGGGCCAAGCGAAGACGGTGGCACGGCGAGGTGCCGACCGAGGTGCTGCCGGACGGGTCCGGCCGTGACTTCGCGGATCAGTCGGATCTCACCGTTCAGGTACTCGCCGCTCTTCGCCGGCTGCCGCCGGACCAGCGGGTGGTGCTCGTGTTGCGGTTCTGGGCCGACACATCCGAGATCGAGGTGGCCCAGACCCTCGGCATCGCGGTAGGGACGGTCAAGAGCCGCACGTCCCGCGCCCTGGCCGCGTTACGCGCCGCCGGCCTCGTGACCGAATCTTCCCGGGAGACGTCGTGAAACCCCACCATGTCAGTGAACTCCTTGACCGCGTAGCCGCCTCCGTGACGCCGATGGAGACCGCTCCCGCCGCCAAGCTGGTCAGCCTCGGTCGGCGCAGCGTGCGTCGCCGCCGTTCCTGGGCGTTCGCCGCCGGCGTCGCTCTCGTGGCCACCGTCGCCCTGCCCTTCGTGCTGCTGCCACGGGAGAAGGCCACGCTCCCCCCGGCCACCACCGTGAACTTCGGCGGTCTGGCGATCAGCGTCCCGAAGGGGTGGAAGGCGATCGAGGTCCCGATCTTCAGCACCTGCACCGCCCAGCCGCGAACCGTCTATCTCGCTCCGAAGTTCGACTTCTCGTACGGGCAGCCGAGCGAAGGCCCGCCGGGCGACAACAAGCCCGTCGAGTGCCCCGGGAAGGGCAAGGAGTGGATCGCCGCCGTGCAGTCGGGCTTCAGCGGCGTGAGCGTCAACCCGCAGCAGCTCATGGCCAAGGACGGGCAGTTGCTCGAGGTCCAGAAGCTTGACGAGTACCGCCCCTCCGAACCCGACGTACGGCTCTACGGCTCGTTCAGCAAACCCTTCGTCACCCCGACGGTATTCATCTCCGGGCCCGATGAAGCCCGTGACCGGCTGATCAAGAACATCACCTGGCCCGCCGGCCCGTCCGCGCCACCCGGCGGCGGTCTGGCGCTGCCCAGCCGGGTCACCAGCGGCACCGCCGAGGAGGTCACCGACGGACCGCCCTACCACCGCATGGTCGCCGCGTCGGATGCCAAGACTCTGAACCAGATCCGCAGCGCTCTGGCCGCGCTACGGGAACCCGTGCCCACCGACGAGGCGTGCGATCTGAAGAAACCCGGTGCGATCGGCATCATTCTGAGCGACGGCGAGAACGACTCCGCCCACGTGGTGATCGGCGACGAGACCTGCCCGGTGGCGGTCTCGACCGGCGGCGGTCAGGTCCGGGTCCCGCCCGAGCTGGGCAAGCAACTGCTCGCCCTCATCGTGGCCAGCGACAAGGCCGCAACCGAGCGCGCCAGGAACTGATCGCTCCAGGGGCCGGAGACGAGCCTGGTGTCACCCGACGTTGCGCCGAGGGGCATGATTCGACGCATGAGCAAGACTGTGCCGGTCAGTTTCGGGGACCAGTTCCTCTGGGCCTATGACGTCAGCTTCGGCATCCTGCTCCTGGAAGCGATCGACGGGGCCGCCGGGATGTCGCAGCCCGAGGGGGCCGGCGACGTGCTCGAGGGTTTGCGCGCCCACGCCCAGGTCGGTGCATCGGCGGCCTTCGCCCTCGATGACCAGCGGTGGTCGCCGTCGCAGCGGACCTTCGTTCATCGGATCATCGCCGAGGCGGGCCGCCGTATGCGCGAACGCGGCATCATGACCCGCCTCGAGGCCGAGGCCAGGTATGTGACCGGTAACGAGCCGTTCGCTCTGCGCTTCGAAGAGTACGTCGACGGCGCAGTGGTGGCCGAGCTGGCCGAAGCGATGAACCACCTGATCCACGACGACCTGCCGCCGGTGCCGGATGCCGGCCGCCACTGGTTCTACGGCGTCGAGGACGGCCCCCGGACAACCTAGGACGCCGCCTGCGGCCCCTACGTGGAAGACGTCTGGTGGGGCGCCGGGAGGTGGCTGGTGGGAATCGCTGCGGTGCTGACCTTCCGTCCGGCATCGTCGTCCTTCCGCCGATCCTGTACGGCGCCGAGGAACTGAATCTGTTCAGCACGTCGGATCTGGCCGATGCCGTTGTGGTGGCTGCTGCTTGGATAGCTGCCGGGCACAGGATGTGGCGCGGTCCGGATGACCACGCCACAGTGCCTGTCAAGGTGGTGCGTGAGCGTCAGAGCGTGGCGCCCCAGCGGTCCAGGATGGACCTCATCGAGTTGAAGCGCACCATCTCCGAGCAGAACCGGCCCGGCGCCGGAGCACGGGTGCAGGTCTGCAGTTCCGAGGCGGCACCGATGATGGTCCCGGCATAAGCCCACCGCGGGCTCTTGATGTGCACGGGTCCGCCACTGTCTCCGTTGCCGGCGGACTGGGTGCCCCAGACCCCTGCGGTCGACACGCCGCAGACCAGGCGACCGGTGATGTCGGTGCAGTAGTCCGTCTTGATGACTTTCTGGCCCGCGCAGATCTGACCGCTGTAGGCCCCGTTGAAACAGACACCGGATCCTTCCACGGCGACCCACGGGGTTGTCGACATGACCTGGTACGCCGAGTCGGTGACGTACATGTACGGCCCGCCCTGGCCGGTGATGATGGCGGTGTCGGTGGTGCGGTCGCCCTGATCCACCCAGTTCGCAGTGCCCACGACCTGGCCCCCGTTGGCGAACACCTGACCCGGGAAGTCGACGCAATGTGCCGCAGTCAAGAGGTAGGTGCTTCCGTTGCGCTTGATGTGGGGTCCTGAGGTGCAGTCGTTGAGGAAGGCGCTGGAAGCCCACGGAGCGCTGTCGTTGGTGCGGCTGAACAGGCCGCCGTCGGTGGGGATCTCGCTGGCCTCGATCTCCACGTCCGCGCCGAAGCGGGCGCGCAGCTCCTCCACGGCGGCCGGCGTCGGATCGGCCACGGAGAGGCGGAGCTTGTTGGTGGCCACGTGGGGGCCCCACTCGGTGACGTGGATACCGGCCTTCCGCAGCGACCGGACCTGGTCGCTGACTGCGTCCCGCTTGGCTTTCAGATCCCGGTACGTGTAGCGCGCACCACTGTGGACCGTGATGCCGGCGGACATCGAGCGCTTCGCGGTGGCGCTGCCACGGTACGACACGTGCGGTACGTTGCGGTCGTCGACCCACATCCCGGCGAAGTCGGGATCAGCGCTCGCCGTGTCCCAGCTGTCGTTGGCCAGAGCCGAGGCCCGGGTGAGTTCGGCGCCGGACGGCGCGGCCGCGGCACTGCCGGGAACTGCAGCGACGGCCGCGACCGCCGTCAGGAGCAGAGCGGGTAGCAAGGCAAGACGTCGAGACATCGAAATTCCTCCCCGTGCTTGGTTTGACACGGAGCGTAAGTGATCGACACATTGATGTCCATTGTGGTTTTCCCACCGGGCATGGTTGACTCGGGCGGCCAACGGTCCTGCGGGGGGATACATGCGAACTCTTGTGCTGCCGGCGTTCACGGCATTGATGATCCTGATTTCCGGTGCTGCCGCCCACGCTGACCAGGGACCGGTGGACCGGGTGACGCTGGCGGAGGAAGTGAGCTTCGTGCCCGGCGCGGGCCTCACCCGGATCGTCGGCACCACGCTCACGCTGGCGGCGGGCGAGTCGCGTCACCTGCGCGGACGGCTCCAGGCGAAGAGCGACACCGAGAACATCGTCGCGATGAACGCGACCATCCGCTGCCTCTCCGGGTCCACCCAGGTAGGTGTCTCCTCCAGCGCCTCGCGGAATCACGAGGGATCCGACACCGAGTCCTACAGCGTCGACGGCCAGCTGCCCCTCACCGCGGACCTGCTGTTCACCGCTCCGACGGCCGGGTCGTACCAGTGTGGCCTGTACGGCGTGACCGCCAGCAGCTCGACCACCGGCTACACCCTGACCGCCGTGCCCGGCAGTACGTGGGTGGAGGCGAGCCGCAGCGACCAGCCCGGCGCACACTGGTGGCAGAACCCGGTGTGCAACAGCACCGGCACATCGTCGACGTGCTCTTACATCGGTCCGGGACAGCCCGCCTCGGCATTCGTGTTCTACGAGCCCGGCCTGCCCCACGACCAGTGGACCGTCGGCGCCGGAACCACCGCGGTGCAAGCGCTCGCGAACGTCACCCTGACGACGTGCTACCGGCTCACCGCTTCCTGCTCCCCCTCCCAGGTGCCGGAGGCCGTCCGGCTGCCGAGAGGTCCGGGCAGCAAGTCCGTGGTCCGGCTCAGGCTCGAAGCACTGCAGATGAACGCCGCAGGCTCACACACCTGCGAGAACAACGCCACCACGCTGACCACGGCGACGATCCTGGATGACGCCCACCACTACACCGCGAACCTCTCACTGCCGCGCATCCCGGTGCTGTCGACCTGCGGCCGCAAGTTCATGCTGCGGGTGTACGTGGAATACGTGTCCGGGAGCCCCGTCAAGATCGACGGCCTGCAGAGCACCTCCCTCACCAACGGCATGATGCTCAACCTCTGAGCATGGTTTGCGGGACCGCGGCGGTCTCGGAAACGGCGTTGGTCAGGTGGTGGCGCCCGGGCGTCACGATAACCACTTGCAGGGCAAACGCCGAATTCGCTTAGAATGGCCTCATGCGTTTGTTCTTCCTCTGACGGCTGAGCAGGTCCACAGCGCTCGTTGAGCAACTCCGAGCCTGGGCCTCCGCTCGTTCTGACCCCCTCCGGGGTCGCCGTCATCTGCGTACCCGTCCGCCTTGCGGCTCGTGGTGCGCCGTATCGAGGGATTCGAATGCCAACCCTGGCCGACCGCCATCCGGCGCGCCTTCGCGCGCAGCTCATCGCCTCCGACGTCTCGCTGACACGAGGGGCCACATCCGTTCTCCATCACGTCGATCTCGCCATCACTCCGTCCTCACGTGTCGCGATCGTGGGAGAGAACGGGCGCGGCAAGACCACGCTGCTGCATGTACTCGCCGGCACACTGCTGCCGGACAGCGGAACGGTCCAGCGCATCGGCACCCTCGGTCTCGCCGAGCAGGAGATGACCGCCACCGGAGGCAGGACAGTGGGGCAGGCTGTCGCGGAGGCGATAGCGGAACCGCTCGCCGCGCTGGCGGCACTCGACGCCGCCGCTCACGCCCTCGCCGAAGCCAGGCCCGGCGCTGCCGAGGAGTACGCGACCGCGTTGGAGCTTGCCGAAGCGCTCGACGCGTGGCATGCCGAGCGGCGCGTGCAGATGGCGCTCGAAGCGCTCGACGCGGAGACCGACACCACGCGGCCACTCGCTGATCTCTCGGCGGGACAGCGGTACCGGGTGCGCCTGGCATGCCTGCTGGGATCCGATGACGATTTCCTGCTGCTCGACGAACCCACCAACCACCTCGACCGCAACGGGCTCGAGTTCCTGACCGTGCAGCTGCTTGCCCGCAGCGGTGGTGTCGTCGTCGTCAGCCACGATCGGGCCCTGCTGTCCGACGTCGCGGAGACCGTCGTCGACCTCGACCCGACACCGGATGATCGCCCTCGCGTCTACGGCGGCGGCTATGCCGGCTACCGAAAGGGACGTCCGGCCGAACGGGAACGCTGGGAGCAGGACTACGACCGCCAGCAGGCGGAACATGCGCGACTGCAGGACAGCCTGAGTGCCGCGCAGAACCGGCTCGTCTCGGGATGGCGACCGGAGAAGGGCACCGACAAGCACGGGCGAGCCACCCGTGCGGGTGGACTCGTGCAGAGCATCCATCGGCGTCAGGAGGCACTCGACGCGCACGCGGTCACCGTGCCGGAACCGCCGCAGCTTTTCCGGTTCCCCGGCCTACCCACCCGGACCGGCGTGGTGCTGCTCAGCGTCGATCGTGTCAGTGTCGCCGGGCGGTTGGAGCAACCGGTGTCGTTCGTGATGTCGCACTGCGGCCGGCTCGTCGTGACCGGCCCGAACGGTGCCGGCAAGTCGACACTGCTGAGCGTGGCCGGAGGCGAACTGACACCCGGCACCGGAACGGTCCGGATGCCTCAGGGCACCCGGCTGGGATTTCTTCGCCAGGAGTCAGCGCTGCCGCTGGATCAGCGGGCGAGCGAGGTCTACGCAGCACGCGCCCATCCGTCAGCGGACGCGATCGAGCTGTCTCAGCTCGGCCTCTTGCGGCCCCGGGAGACGAGCAAGCGAGTGGGGGAACTGTCGATGGGACAACAGCGCCGGCTCGATCTGGCGCTCGTGCTCGCCACGCGACCACACGTTCTCCTCCTCGATGAACCCACCAACCACCTTTCCATCGCCCTGGTGGATGAACTCACCGATGCGTTCGGGGCGACGGAAGCGGCCGTTGTGCTGTCGACCCATGATCGGCAGGTGCTCCGTGACGTCAGCGAGTGGCCCCACCTCCACCTGAGCGAAAAGAGAAACAGATCACTCGTATGCAGTACTGTATCTGGATACACCTGCGGATCTGGAAGTGGGACGATGTGACACGGCTGAGCCGGGCCGAGAGTCAGGCGCGGACCAGGAAGCGGTTGCTGGACGCAGCGGCGGCGATCATCGCGGAGCGCGGGATCACCGGCATGTCGGTGGAACACATAGCCGAACGCGCCGGTTTCACCCGCGGGGCGTTCTACGGCAACTTCGCCGACAAGCACGACATCGTCATGGCACTGCTGGAGCAACGGACGCAGGGCGAGTTCGACGAGCTGCGCGCCATGGGCCGTGATGCCGGATCCTTCGAACGCATGCTCGACCAGATGCGGCAACGGCACCGGGAACGGGCGCGACATGCCGACGAGTGGTTCGTCCTGCGCACGGAGCTGTGGCTCTACGCTCTGCGGCACACCGAGGTCGCCGATCGGCTGGCCCGGCACCAACGCCGCGCCCGCGCCGCCATCGAAGCGGGGATCACGCACGAGTTCCGGACGGCGGCCGTCCAGCCACCGGCCGACCCGGCGCTGCTGGCCCTCATCGTGCACGCCCTCGGCGACGGGCTGCTCGCGCAACGCATGCTCACCCCGGATGAGATACCGGACGAGATCATCGTCGACGCCGTGAGTCTGCTCCTGCGGTCCTGGACCGCCCTCGCGCAAGCACCGGAAGGATGACATGACATCGCGACACCCAGCCCTCACCCGCCGTGCTCTGCTGGGTGCGGCAGCGCTCCTGCCGATGGCCGCATGCACGAAGGAGACGACGCCGCCTGCCAATCCCCTGCCTTCCAGTTTCGCTCCTTCCGCTTCGGCCACGAAGGAGCATCACGCTCGCCTGGTCGCCCTGGAGCGAGAGTTCAGCGCGCGCCTCGGTGTGTACGCCCTGGCCACCGGCACCGGCACGACCGTCACCCACCGGGCGGACGAGCGATTCGCGTTCTGCTCGACCTTCAAAGGGCTGGCAGCGGCCGCTGTCCTGCATCACAAGCCGCTGTCCTACCTGAACACCGTTCTCCCGTACACCAGCAAAGACCTCATGAAGAGCTCCGTCATCACGAGGGAGCATGTGGCCACCGGGCTGACGATCCGTCAGCTGTGTGACGCCGCCGTCCGCTACAGCGACGGCACGGCCGGCAATCTCCTGCTCCGCGTTCTCGGCGGGCCGGCCCAGTTGACCGCGTATCTGCGGAGCCTCGGCGACACCGTCACCCGGATGGATCGGACCGAGCCGGCGATCGTGCAGGCCACGCCGGGAGACCCCCGGGATACGACCTCTCCCCGAGCGTTCGGCACCGACTACCGCCACGTCGTCCTGGGCGACGCCCTGCCGGCCGACAAACGCGCCTTTCTTCGCGACCTGCTGGAACGCAACACCACCGGCGGGCAACGTATCCGCGCCGGCGTACCGCGCGGATGGACCGTGGCCGACAAGACGGGGACCGGTGACTACGGCACGCTCAACGACATAGCGATCGTATGGCCCCCCGGGTCGGAGCCGCTCGTCATCGCGATCATGTCCAGCAAGGCTGCCGAGAATGCCGAACGTCAGCAGGCTCTGTTGGCCGAGACCGCCCGATATGTGGTGACAAGCCTCACGTGAGCGCCGACCGGCACCGAATGTGCTCTGGCACTGCTCGACTCCGCGCACGGTCCGCTCGGTGCGGAACTCGCGATCGGCGTCCTGCAGGTCGAGCGGGTCAGACGGGAACTGGTGACCGGGGCGCCGGTCGACGACGATCGCTACTGGTTCCGCGTCCTCGGCGAGCCGGGCGGGGACGAGCCGTGGGGCTGGCGCGTCAACGGCCACCATCTCGCCGTGCACGTCGTGGTCGCCCAGGGCCGGGCGAGCGTCACCCCGCATTTCATTGGCGCCGAACCGGCGGAGCTGCCCTCCGGCCGCCGCCTGCTCGGCCCGGAGGAGGACATCGCGCGCGATCTCCTGGCCGGCCTGGACCCCGGCCGGCGCCGCGTCGCGGTGTTCTCGGCCACCCCACCCGACGACATCCTGACCCGGGCCGATCCGGTGGCTGATCCGCGCCTGCTGCCGGAGGGCCTTCGGTACGGCGACATGACGCAGCCTCAGCAGGGCGTCCTGCGGCTCCTGGTGCGCCGGTACCTGGACCGGGCCCCGGCCGGGTATGCCGATCAGTGCTGGGCGGAGACCGTCGAAGCAGGGCTGGACCGGATCAGCTTCGCCTGGGCCGGCGGCGCGGAACGCGGTGCGCGGCACTACTACTGCGTCTCCGCGCCGCACTTCCTGATCGAGTACGACAACACCCAGGACGAGGGCAACCACGCGCACTCGGTGTGGCGGCACCTTCGCGACGACTTCGGTGCCGACCTCCTGCGCCTGCACTACGGGACCCGGCACGCCACCTGGCCGGGATGACCCGCCCGCCGTGCTGTCAGAACGGTGCTGGTCCCCGGCCCGACAGCGACATCAGCAACTGCGTGGCGAGCAGCTTGCGCATGCCGGTGACCGCGACTGTCCCCAGCCGATCGTAGGGCAGTTCCAGCTGCAGCCCCTCGGTTGCGTCGCGAAGGTCCGTGGTGATCTCGTCCGGACGGAACGTGCCGCCCCATCCGTCGATTCCGCCGCGCTGGTTGGTGCTGAGGGAGGCCATGCCGGAAATGCACGCGCCGTCGGCCAGGATCAGCCTCGCAGGACCGGAGTACGTCGTCGTCATAGTCATCACCTTCAGGAGGAAACGCCGTGCATCCACGGTCCTTGCCGCCCGGCGGTCGATCAAGCGAGGCGTCGCGGCGATGCGAAATTCGGCGGGGGCCGACAAGCTTCGATGTGTGCGTGGGATGGAGGGAACGGAGAACGGCGGCCCGCTGAATCAGTGGGGCCGCCGTTCGCAGTACGTGGATCAGAGCGGGCGGATGTTCTCCGCCTGCGGGCCCTTCTGGCCCTGGGTGATGTCGAACTCGACCTTCTGGTTCTCGTCGAGGCTGCGGTAGCCGCTCGTCGCGATCGCGGAGAAGTGGGCGAA
>NZ_BOQL01000019.1 GCF_018332655.1 Actinoplanes auranticolor
CCACGACGGTCTCGTCAGCCTCGCCTGCGCCATGATCTGCTGGCGCCGCTTGATCAGATGGACCGGGTAGAGATCGCGTTAGGAGCTCTTAGGATGACCTGCAAGCCAGGCCTGAAGACACTGAAGGCCGAGATCGTCAGTTCCGATCTCGGCCGTGTGCTTAATGTGTGTCCGAGGGGGGACCCAGACACCCGTACAACGCACCCATGCTCAACATGAGTGTTCATGCGGTGAGCCTAACGTGGTTACCAGCAGCGCCGGTAGCTGCGCCTGGACAATCCAGCGGCCCGCCGGACCCGTCTGACGACAACTCCGGAGAGAGGCGCCCACGCACCGACCCGCCCGCCGGATACCCGACTGGCCCAAAGCCCTACGCGCCAAGCGACCCCGGCGGCGCATCTCGCCGGCGAGAACGGTGTGGTCGGTAAAGTGATCGTCGACCTCACGTGACCCGCGTCGTGGGTTCGGCGGCCCGCTCGTCACGGTCGAGGCCGGTGTGCTGGTGCGTGCGCGTCGAAGTGGCAGGCGGAGAGAATGGGCCAGGTCAGTATGGCCATCTCCGACGGCGTGTGGACGCAGTCGCGTTGTAGCCAGTCGGTGGCCACCCCGACGAGCGCGCCCGCAACAAACGCGGCGGGCACATTGTGCGGATCGTCGGGCGTGGCCGCGCTCTTGCCGGTGGATCTCTTCAGCCCGGCGGCCGCCATGCGGCGCCGGATGTGGTCGATGACGCGGGCGCTTCCCTGCGGTCCCAGCAAGCTGCGATACAGGCTGGCGTACTCGGCCAGAGCAGCGAAGAAAGTCTGCAAAGACTCGATCGGATCCCCGGTCTCGGGGTCGCCGCCCAGGGCAGTCATCACCTCGACCAGCTCGTCGATCATCCCGGTGCAGGCGGCCTCGGCCAGCTCGTGCACGTCCCGGTAGTGGTCGTAGAAGGTTGAGCGGCTCACGCCGGCCCGCTCGGCGACGTCGGCAACGCTGATCTGCGACAGCTCCCGATCCTCAACGAGACGGATCAGCGCGCCCTGCAGTGCCGCATGGGTACGCCGCACCCGCCGATCGCCCGCGGGAGGGCCGCCTTCCGTCATGGTCACACCATCAGCATATATTGCCTACAGATGTAGGTTAAGCTACAGTCGTAGGGAAACTTCGATCGGAGGAATTCCGTCATGACCACAACCCTCGGCCTGATCGGGGCCGGCATGATCGGCACCACGGTGGCCCGCCTGGCCGTGGCCGCCGGCCTGGACGTCGTCCTGAGCAACTCCCGCGGCCCCGACACCCTCACCGACCTCGTCACCGACCTCGGTGAGCACGCCCACGCCGGCACTCCCGCCGACGCCGCGCGCTACGGCGACCTCGTGGTAGCTACCATCCCGCTCCACGCCTACCGCCAGCTCCCCGCCGCGGAACTGGCCGGCAAGACCGTGATCGACACGATGAACTACTACCCGCAACGCGACGGCCGCATCGCCGAACTGGACTCCAACCAGTTCACCTCCAGCCAGCTGGTGCAACAGCACCTGGCCGACTCCCACGTGGTCAAGGCGTTCAACAGCATCACCTACATCAGCCTCGCCAACCGGGCGCGTCCCACCGGCGACCCCGACCGCAGCGCCCTGCCCATCGCCGGCGACGACCCCGCCGCCAAAGCCCAGGTCACCGCACTGCTCGACACCCTCGGCTACGACACCGTGGATTTCGGCACCCTCGCCGACAGCTGGCGCAGCGAACCCACCACCCCGGTCTACGTCCAGCCCTACTTCGCCGGAGAGCCACCCAAGGGCCTCGATCCGGAGGAGGAATTCCGCTGGCACCTCACCAACCCCGGCGCCCCCGTTCCCGCAGACCAGATCAGAAAACTCCTCGACTCCGCCGTACGCGGCACCGCCGGCGGATACCTACCCGGACTAGAAACCGCATAAGTAGCGAATACTCATTGGCTAGACACCTTCCGAGTCGGGGGTCTGGCGCTGATCCGCTGTGAGGCTTTTCGGTGATCGTCTCGACAGGTGCTCACCGTAAGCCGGGCAACCGTGATCCAGTCCGCGGGCAACGGCGTGCGCATCGCGGGCGAGTGGGTGCTCGACGACCTCGAACACGTGCGGGACTTCACAACGGAGCTGGCCTACTCCACGACCAAGCTCCACAACGTCCTGTTAAAACCTGCACCGTCGCTGCACCCGGGCCTAGCGGCCCTCCGGATCTGTACCGAAGCCCTGCTCGCCGGATGCGCTGGCCGGGGCACTTCCCCACTCCTCCGACCCGAAGTGAGTCCGATGAGCAACATCGAGTTCGTTCAGGCATACAGCACCTTCATCGAATCCACGATGCTCGACGAGCAGGCGTTCCTCGCCAAGCTGCCGCACTACATCACCGATGAGTCCGTTCTGACTGAACCCGACAGTCTTTTCGGCCGCCTCGTCGGAATCAACGGCTGGAACCAGTGGCGCACTGCCGCAGCCGACATGGCGATGCGAACCGGTGTCCGGTTCGTGACCGGCGGATCACAGTTCTTCGAGAACGGCGACACCGTGCTGCACTACTACGAGATCGACTTCTCCGCGCGCGAAGGCTATCGGAGCGGCTGGCACACATCGATCATCGAACGGTACGACTTCGCCGGCGGCAAAATCGCCAAGCTGACCGCCTACTACGCCGACACGACAGCATTCCTCAAGTACTTCTCTTGACCACCGTCTCGCCGGTGTGCACGCGTTGGCCGACTCGCGGACGATGGAAAAGAGTCCGGCAAACTCATATCGAAGTCCGCTGCGCCAATCTGCAGATGCCCTGCACGGCACGAGGAGCACCTGGCCGACGTCATCGCCGGCTGCGGTGCCGGCGTCTACCACGACGTGATCCGCGGCTGGTGGTCGGTGCGCGCCGTCACGCAGTAAGAGCAACCCAAAGCGCCAAATGCCGCAGTGCGGTCCCGGCCGCTCGGGCCCGTCCCGTCTTTTCTCTGGAGTTCTCCGTGTTCATCGCCTATGTCGTCGTCGCTGTCCTGCTGTCGCTGGCACTGCTCATGTCCGCCCGTGCCGACATCATCCGCGACCCGAAGATCACGGAGCCGCTCAAAGCGCTCGGGGTGCGTGACAGCTGGTTCCTGCCTCTCGGCCTTGTCAAGATCGCGGGCGCGCTGGGGCTGCTCGCCGGCATCGTTTACCGCCCGCTGGGCCTCGCGGCGGCGATCGGTGTCGTCCTCTACTTCCTGGGCGCTGTGATCACGCACCTGCGTGCGGGCGACAAGAAGGGCGTCGGTACGCCGGCCGCCATCATGCTCGTCGCCGTGGCTCCGCTGGTGCTGGGCCTCGCGACGCTCTGAAAGCCCTCCACGCTCCTCGCGGAGATCGCCGGCGCAGCGGCGACCTGACGACGGTGCAGCCCGCGGGTCCGGGGAGGAGAGCAGGTGCCGGCGATCGGCGGCACCTACTCTCCTCCCCCAGTCCGGGACGTCCCCGCTGCTGCGCCTGGACGGCCTGAACCCGAACGGAGAGAACCCGTGAACGTCACCGTCTCGGCCACGCCGACGCCATCGGATCCCTCGCCGTCGCCGAGTTCCTCGATCGCGGCCACGCCGTCACCCTCTACGCTCGCCATCCCGGCAAGATCCCCGCGTCCTGGGGCGACCGCGTCCACGCCACATCGAGCGGATCGATCTCCTCACCGACGACAACGCCCGTTACTACGGGCGCCGAGCTGGCGAACCTGCTCGGGAACCTTCCGCGCGTCGCGTCGTCGGCTGTCACGTCCGGCATCGCCCTCGCCCGCGACTGCCTAGTGTCTCGTGATGCTGGTTGCGTTATGGCCGCAGACGATCGTGCAGACCTGCATCATCCACCTGATCCGTAACACCTTCGGCTGGCATCCAAGCGGGACTGGCCTGCACTGCAACGCGACGTCAAACCGATCTACACCGCCGTGAACGCCGCCGCGGCCCGGGGGAGCGTTCGAGCAGCTCGCCGAGACCTGGGGGCAGCGTTACCCGGCGGTCGTCAGGCTGTGGGACAACGCCTGGGACGAGTTCATCCCGTTCCTGGACTACGACCTGGAAATCCGCCGGGTGCTGTGCTCCACGAACGCGATCGAGTCGTTGAACGCCCCCTACCGCCGGCTACCGCCGGCTACCGCCGGCGATCAAGGCCCGCGGTCACTTCCCGTCCGAGCAGGCCGCCCTGAAATGTCTCTACCTGGTGACCCGGTCGCTGGACCCGACCGGCCAAGGCCGAGCACGATGGGCGGTGCGCTGGAAACCAGCACTGAACGCACCTTCGGCAACCGGTTCCCGGCCGCCGAAAACTACTAACCGAAGAAGCCGGAAACACCGTTAGCGCGGCTCTGGCTCACATTCGGTGGTGACTTTCCGTAGTCGTCACGCGTGCCCCTTGGGTCTGTCGTGGTGGAAGAATCGAGACCTCCATGTCGCGCCCCGCGAACGCCCAGGGCCCGAAGGGGCGCCCGTTTAGCGAGCTTTGCAAGGATCATTCACCGGTGCCAGGCTGGATTTCGGGCCGCTACGCGGAGCTACCACCGAATGTGAGCCAGAGCCGTTTTCTTGACACTCCCCGACGGGACCCCGGAGATAGAAAGTGCCCTGTCGGGCCTGTCATGAGTCCGGGCATCGTCACCAATGTCGTTCACCGGTTACCGGACTGCGCGGGCGTAAGCGCCGGCGCTGATCCCGAAGGCTTTCCGGAAGTATCGGTTGAATTGACTCTGGTCGAAGTAGCTCAGGCGTGGTGCTACGTCGACCATCGGAAGGCCCTGTGCGAGCAGAGCCCGGGCGCTCGCCAGCCGCAGCAGGGTGCGGTATCGGTGGGGCGGGACGCCGTAGGCCTGGCGGAAGCTGCGCTGCACGTGGTGGCGGCTGAACCCGGCGACCGCAGCGAGTTCGTCGAGGGTGATGTTGCTGTCGATCCGGTCGCGCAGGATCTGCCGCACCGTGCGCAGGGCGCGGGGGCGGTGTGGCTCGGTGACGGTGCCCGGGGGCGCCGCGTGCCGGTCGACGAGTTTGCGCAGCAGGGCGGCGGACATGGCCTGGAGTGTCTCGTGGTCTAGGCCGGTGGTGAGGCCGAGGTGCAGGGTGGCGAATTCGGTGTGGAGCTCCGGATCGGCGTAATGGAGGTGGCTGAATCGAGGCGGTTCCTTTTGCGGGTTCGCGTCCAGCAGCGGTTGCGGGCGCAGCACGGTGAACGTGGTGAAATGGGCCGTGACGGGGCCGGCGACAAGCGGTTGGACCACCTCGTCCGGCTCCACGACAGTGATCGTCCCAGTCCCGGCCGGTGGGTGGTCGAGGCCGCGGTATCGCAGCGGTGGGGCGGTGTCGCTGCAGGTGATGGAAAGCGTGTATCCCCGGTCCAGCATGTACTCGGAATAGCTGTGAGACCCCCGCACGAACAGCACCTCGAGCCAGGGCAAACTCCTGGGACGCCATCTCTGGACCGGGTGCGAGCGACCCGCGCAGGCGCTGGTGGCACATGGTTGCTTGTACGAGCTGGAGGCTGTCGAGATCGGGTGCACCGCTGTGCTCCTCCGTGGCTGGACTCGCCGTCGCTCAGGGGACCTGCGAGGGCTTTCTAGGAGAAATGCGGGCGCGTGAACTCGATGATCGCCACGCGCTGGGCGGTGAGGCCGTCGAAGCGCTGCTCAAGCCAGCCGGCCGGGCCCGCGTTGACCTCGGCGCGCACTCGCCTGATCAGGTGGGCGGGGCGGTTGCCTCGGTCTTTCGCCGCATCCAGGCCCTGGCCTGGTCAACCAGTTGCTGCGGCGCGTCGGGGGCGAAGCTCGCCGCGAGATTGTCCGCCGAGGCCCGGCCGGCCGCTTCGGCGCGGGCGAACATCGCTGTTTCGTACGTGGTGAGGGCTGCTTCCACATCGGTGTCTTCCGCCAACGCGGCGCCGAGTTCGGCGGCGTCGAGCAGTGCGAGGTTCGCTCCTTGACCGGCGAACGGGGACATCACGTGCGCCGCATCGCCGAGCAGGGTCACGCCGGGGGTCCGCGCCCACCTGAGCCCTACCGGAAGGGCGTGGATCGGGCGCGGAACCAGGGGTCCCTCTCCCTCGCCGATCAGCGCTCGGAGGCCGGCCGCGAAGTCGTGGAAAATCTCGAGGAGCCGCTTGCGGGCGTCGGTGTCGTCCGCGAGCTTGCGGGCCCAGTTCTCGTCGCTTCGGACCGCCGCGAGATAAGTTCTGATCGTGCCGCCGCCGTTGCGCTGGGCGATGATTCCGTGGCCGTCCGCAAAAGCGTACATCGATCCAGGCCCGACCAGGTCCGCCGCCTCGGGATGCGACGTGTCGACGTCGGACAGGAGGTCCTCGACGAAGCAGACGCCGGTATAGCGGGGGACCGCTTGCGTCAGCAGCGGGCGTACCTTCGACCAGGAGCCGTCGGCTCCCACGAGGACCTTGGCCTGAACGGTCTCACCGTTGCCCAGGGTGAGTTCGGTGCGCCCGCCGCCCGGCCTCGTCACCGAGGTCACCTTCGTGTTCCAGCAGATCACGCCCTCGGGCAGCGATGCGACCAGCAGGCGCCTCAGGTCGCCGCGGTCCACCTCGGGTCGTACGCCGGCGCCGCCCTCGTACGCCAAATCGAAGTGCACGGTTCCGAACCGGTCGAGAAGGCGGGTTGTCTCGCCTGCGTCCCGCGAGATCGAGCGAAACTGTTCGAACAGGCCGGCCTCGGCAAGGGCCCGCTGGCCCGAGTCCGCGTTCAGGCCGAGCGTGCCGCCCGTGTCGCGGGCCCGCGCCGACGCGTCAAGCTCGTAAACCGTCGACGGGATCCCGCGTACGTGCAGGATGCGTGCCAAGGCCAGACCGCCCAGCCCACCGCCGACAATCGTCACGTGTCGTGTGGCCGCCAATTCCCCACCTTTCCTGGTCGCGGGCTGGCTCGTGCTTCATCGCCGGCCAGCTTGCCTGCCAACGTAGGAGCGCCCACCCGGCGGCGCTTGAACGGGCGAGCCAATCGGTGGGACTTGCGGGACAAGTGTTGGATGGGCGAATGACCGCTTCCCGCCGCCGGACGGCACGAACCGGGCCGGTCGGCGCGACGGCGCCGGCACACGGTTGTGCGCCGCCCTCAGCCGGTCAGGACGCGGCCGCCGGCGTACGGGTTCGCAGCCGTGACGCCCGAGTCGAAGATGTTGTGGTCACGGACTTCCACACCCCGACGGGCGTGCGCGCGCGAAGCTCGCCGGAGGACGACACGGAGCTCCGGTTGTACGCGGTGCGCCGCGGTACGTGGACGTTGCGCTACGACCGTACGAAGCTTGCGGTCCGGGCCGGCCAGTTCATGATCCATCGTGCCGGTGGCCTGGTCGGCTTCGACGCCGACCCCCGAACCGCCGCGCGGACGATCGGGATCCCCATCGCCGAGATCGGCGGCTACCGCGGTGACGTGCCGGTGGCCAGACCGGCGACCGCACCCGAGGTGCGGCTGCTGCTGGCGCACGCGAGCCTGCTGCACGACACGGTCGACGACCTGGAGGCGGCCGGCTTGTCCGCGGCCCGCAATGCCTTGATCGAGCTCGCTCGGGGCGTGGTGCGCCGGTACGTCGACGACACCCAGCCCGCCCTGGCGCCCGCCTTGGCGCGGGCTGCCCGCGAACTCGCCGACCACCGGCTCACCGACCATGAGCTGACACCGGGGCTGCTGGCACGCGAACTGCACGTTTCCGTACGCACGCTGAGCCGCGCCTTCGCCGCCACCGGCGAGACCACGGCCGGTTACATCCGGCGTCGCCGCCTGGAGGAGGCGCGCCGAGCCTTGACCGCCGGCCACACGGTCTCCGAGGTCGCGGCCCGCTGGCATTTCGCCGACAGCAGCCACTTCATCCGCGCCTTCCGCAAACGCTACGACCAAACCCCCACCCAGTACCTCTCCACCTGAATGTTGGCCTCGTGGCCAAACTTCGCCGGGACCGCAGTCCCCGTCGCGACCAGGTCAGCGTCATGCCGACCGCTATCAACCACCGAGGTCTTCTCGGGTCCGTAACGCGAACGGCTCTGGTGCTCTTTCGGTGGTGACGGAACGTGCTCGTGTCCATGTTGGATAGTGGTCCCGGTGTGTCGTTGATGATCTTGCTGGGGTGGTGTTCAGCGGGCTGGTTCCGTTGGTGGTCGAACAGGTGGAAGACGCCGGTGACAGGATCGGGGTGCGGGCGTCCACGCCGTTGGTGGCGGTGGTCTGCCCGGATTGTGGTGTGCTGACGGCCCGGGTGCATGGCTTTCATGAGCGGACCGTGGGTGACGTGCCCGTCGACGCACGCCGGGTGCAGGTCGTGGTGCGGGTGCGGCGGTTGGTCTGCCCGACGGTCGGGTGCCGCCGGACGTTTCGTGAGCAGGTCCCGGGAGTGTTGCAGCGCTATCAGCGGCGGACTGTGCCTCTTCAGGCTCAAGGTCGGGGCGGTGGCCCGGGAACTGGCCGGGCGTGGCGCGGCCAGGTTGCTGTCGGAATTGGCGGTTCCGCTGTCGCGGCACTCCACGGTCCGGGCGCTGCTGCGGATACCGGTGACCGCACCGCCGGTTCCACGGGTGCTGGGCGTGGACGACTTCGCGTTGCGGCGCCGCAGCCGCTACGCGACCGTGCTCATCGACGCGCAGACACGCCGGCGGGTGGACGTGCTGCCCGGCCGCAACCCGGACACCCGTACGACGCACCCATGCTCAACATGAGCGTTCATGCTGCGAGTTTAACGTGCGTGTCATGGCCCGAGGCGCACGTAGGGCAAAGATCGACAAGGGCGATCCCCCGCTCGGTGGAACCTGGATCAAAGGGATCGCGCTCAGCCGGACTTCATGGCGACCCCCGTTACGACGGTTGCCGCTGTTCTCACCGGGCAGAGGCATGATCACCGGCAGGTGATCAACGCGACGTGCTATGGCAACACGCGCCGGTTCGCCGAAGTGAAATCCGCCGGAACGCTGCGGGGCGCCGCAAAACCTTGTATCAGCGGGTTCGTCGGCGAGCTGCTGATGGCAACTGGGCACGGTTAGAAGCCCAGGTCATCATGCTCGCCGAACGCGAACGCGACTGGAACACCCAAGTCGACGCACCGATCATGCGTGCCCGTAGACCCTCCGCCTGCCCCGGCAACCGCCGCAGTCCCAGGGCAAGGTCGAGGCCGAGATCGCCGCCCTCCGCAAACTCCAATGGGTCAACGACACATCACCGCTGCCCTCACCGGCGACGAGCCAGCTACCCCTGGCGCAACTATTGCAATAAACCACCGCCGAAGGCTGCCCGGTCGAAGGCTTCTGCGAGATAGACTCAATAATCTCGCTGACAGCCGCCATGCGCGTTCAGCGGCAGGTTCTGCGCTTGGCGTCACTTCAACCCAGAGCGCGCAATTGAAGCGCGGCGAAACCGACCCCGATGACTCGAGCCACCCGAACGGGTTAAAACTTTGAGCCAAACCACTCTAGAATTCTATCCGGCGCTCACGGGCAGCTGTATCACTAGCCTCGCCGTAACGGAGGATTGCATGGGCTGGCCGCAAAGCACTACGCGAAACCAACGGCTCAATCGATCCGAATAATGTATCCGCATCTGCGCCATACAAGTACAAGATGACCTCGCCGCCACCAAATTCATCGCCGTCCAGCTCGCCTACACCATGGACCTCCAGAACCGTTTCTATTGCTCGTTCTAGGGCACGAACGGCGTCACGCGTCGCCTTCGCCCCAAAGTCATCATCACCTAACGAGAGGTGAACGATTACAGCTTGCTCGGACAGCTTCTCTACCCTCCTATCGACTAATTAAACTTGGCCCAAGAAAGCAATAATACACTGCGATATTGTCCAATTACGACCCCCTCCGACCCAACCCCGGGGAGTTCGCCTTGTTGGCCAATTTGTCCTTACCACCTAGCAGATCGATGACTTCCGACTCTACAGCCTCACGAGCATGCTGATCGCCACAGACGTGGATACAGGTGACCGGATCATCCGGATCACGCTTACCGGTACGTGCGTGTTCTGCGAGCCGGCGGTCGAAATTATTGGTTTGGCCAACGTACGGCAGACCTGAGTTCTTCTCTGTAAATACGTAGACCCCGCCGTCTCTGTCGCAGTTATGAACGAGCACTGGAGTGTTGCCGACGACTACAAAGAACGTGTGGAGTTCATCCACCGTTAGGTTATAGGCGGCGTCGAAGTGTCTGCTGTTCGTGTCGAAGCCCTGCACCGTTACAGCGTTGCCGGATCCCGATTGAAGCTCGTCGCCGATCGGGATGCTGTCAGCGCGTTGCCATTGCTTGGCGGTTTTATTCCAGTACGGGTGGTCCTCGGTCGTTACGATGCGCTCGTCGCCGACTCTCAGCTCATACAGAGTGTCGCCGTGCACCCAGGCGTGAGTGACGGTTCGTGGGCCGCGCTCGCCGGTTTCCGGCTTTTCGGCGATGACGCGGTCACCTTCCCGTACTTCGCTGATCAGCTTGTGGCTGCCGTCGGCCATGAGGACGCGAGTTTCGCCGGAGAAGCTATTACACGAGTTGCTCTTTGGCGCCGTAGGGTCGGCCGCTGACTTCGCCCCACTTGATTTGAGGTGGCCACTGAGAATGTCGTCCATCCCAGCAAGGCCCGTATCCATCAACGTACCGAGATAAAGGTCGTACAACTTCCCGTACCAGGCGCCGCACTTCTCGCGTCCCATGGCATTGCAGACGTGCGTCGCCAGGTCTGCTTGGTCTTGTGCGAGCAGGAGGGCGTTCGTAGAGCCGCCCAGGTTCTTCTCGGCGAGGAATTTGCCGGATTGCTCGACCCAACGGCGTTTGAATTCTTCCTTGTCCTCTTCGTGCATCTCGGCTGGCAGGACGACGGAGGTGGTTACGACGTCAGGGTTCTTGTTTTTGTCGGGTGCGCTGCCGGATTTTCCGTTGCCTTTTCCCCAGTTGACATTGTCGGTGGAGCCGCACCCTTTGTGGCATCCGGTGTCGGGGTTGTAGCCGTAGCAGTCGAATATGGCGCAGTCTTCTTCGATGAGTCCGCTGGGGTCGCTGCTGTTGGTGGGTGCGTTGCCGGCGTAGGCGTAGCCGTGCCACTGCTGCGGGTCAGTGAGGTCCTGGAGCGGGTCGACGCTGATGAATCGCCCGATGATGGGGTCGTACTCGCGGGCGCCCAGGTGGGTGAGGCCGGTGTTGTCCTTGGTCCCGCCGACGAAGCCCTTGTCCATGGTCATGGGCCAGGTGGTCGGGGCGGTGCCGCGGTCGGCGCCGAAGGGCAGGGTCCGTCGACGGGACACGCTGAGGTCGGCGTTGGCGACGGCTACTTCGCTGGTGTTGTGGTGGTCGCCGGTCAGCCAGGTGACGCCGGTGGCGGTTCGCGTGGCGATCGGGGTGGCGCCGAACGCGTAGTAGCGGGTGCCGGTGGCAGTTCCGGATGTGGGTTTGCGGATTTCGGTGCCGTCGTGCAGGTAGAGGGTGGCGCCGGTGGGGTCGCGGCGGATGAGGCGGTTGCCGTCGGCGTCGTAGAGGTAGCTGGTCTTGCCGGTGGAGTCGGTGACGGTGGCGAGGTGTCCTTCGGGGTCCCAGGTGAGGGTTTGGCCGGCTGTTCCGCCGGGGCGAGTGTGGGTGTTTCCTGTTTCGTCGTAGCCGTAGACGTCGGTCTTGGTGATGGCGCCGGTGGTCTCGACGGAGGTGACCGCGTGCGGTTGGCTTCCGGCCGGTCCGCCAGGGGCGGGGTACTGGTAGGCGCGCACGGTGGCGTTGACGTGGTCGGTTTCGACGGTGCGGTTGCCGACCTGGTCGTATCGGTAGGACTGCCAGTACCTGGCCGGTCCTCCGAGGGCGGCAGCGTCGGGGTCCGGCGCGCATTCAGTGGTGGTGGGTGTCCATGCCTCGGTGAGGCGGCGGTGGTGGTCGTAGCGGAAGCATTGGGTGTCGGCGGTGCCGCCGGCTGGGGTGTCGGTGATGGAGAGCAGGTTGCCGGCCGGGTCTTGCTGGTAGGTGTAGTTGAGGACTTCGGGCTTTTTTTCCGGCAGGACGCTGGTGTTGGTGAGCCTGCCGGTGCGGGTGTCGATGACGTGGGTCATCTCGGTCCGGTTGCCGTGCTGGCCGAGGACGAGCTGGGTGAGCTGGTCGAGTTTGTTGTAGGTGGTGGCATTGACGTAGATCTGCACTCCGGCGTTGAGCAGGATGGAGGGGTTGCCGACATCGTTGTAGCCGATGGTCAGTTTCTCGGCGGGTAGGCCGGTGACTGCGGGCAGGCTTGTGGTGGCGGTTTGGCCGTCTGGCCGGTAGGTGGCGGCGTAGGTGTAGGTGCAGGGGGTGGTGCCGGTGGCGGCGCACAGGCCGCTTTCGCTGTCGGGGAGGGTGATCCGGGTTTCGAGGGGCCGGCCGGCCGGGTCGTATTTGGTGACTTCGGAGGTGTAGGCGTTGGTGGAGCCGGCGGGTTCGTAGCGGATGGATTTGGTGAGCTGGCCTACGCCGTATTGCAGGGTGTCGTAGATCCATTCGGCGCGTACGGGTCCGTTGATGGAGTCGTTGCGGACGGTGGTTCTGCGGCCGAGCGGGTCGTAGGTGTTGGCGAGGGTGACGCCGCGGGCGTCGGTGGTGGTGGCGAGCCGGCCGACGGGGTCGTAGGTGTGAACGGAGGTGCCGCGGTCCGGGTCCTCGTCTTTGAGCTTTCGGCCGCGTTGGTCGTAGGTGTACGTCCAGGTGTTGCCGGCGGCGTCGGTCATCCCGGCGAGTTCACCGCGGTCGGTGTAGCGGTAGACCGTTTTGTCGAAGGTGGCGGGATCGTCACCGCCGGCCTGGGCGCGGCTCTTGTACTGGCGCAGTTCGACAGCGTTGCCGCGTGCGTCGGTGACGCCGGTGGTGGCGGTACCGCCCTCTGGTGGGATGACGGTGGTCTTCTCACCCGCGTAGACGGTCTTGGTGCGCCATTTCTCGTTTGTAGCCTCGTTGACGCCGATCTTGAAGATAGCGTCGGTGAGGCGTCCGGCGCCGTCGTAGACGTTGAGCGTCAGCGCCGGTACGGGCAGCGAGGGCTGTCCGGCAGTGTTGCCGACGAGGTCGGTTAACGGGGGCTGGTTGGTGGTGTCGTAGTAGGGCTGGGCGACCCAGTCGACCAGACCGCGGGAGTTGTAGACGGTGTCGGTGAGCACTCGGCCGCCGCCGGTGGCCTGAGTCTGGGTCTGACGCTCGCGCAGGAGCCCGTCGAGCAAGGTGATCGACGTGCGGTAGGCGGTGGTGCCGGTGGGCAGAAGCGTCTTGGTGGTGACGGCGGTCGGTGCGTTGTTGCGCATCAGGTAGATGTGTTCGATGGTGGGCGCGTTCGGGTAGGTGGTTTTCGCGCGTCCGGGTAGCCACACCTTGAGGCTTCTGCCGAGGCCGTCGTAGGTGACGTCGGTGCGGGCGGTGTTGGCGTCGTCGACGGTGGTCACCGGTACCTGCCACGCCGTGGCGAAGGTGGTGGTGACGGTGCGGCCCATCGCGTCGGTGGCGGTAGTCGCCGTCAGCGGTCCGGTCAGCTCCGGTGTGTAGGTGGTCGAGGTTTTGTGTTCGAGGGCGTCGTAGGTGTCCTTGATGCGCCCGACCTCGTCGTAGGTGGACTTTGCGGTGGTCGTCCAGGTCGGTGTGGTGCCGGACCAGGCGCTGATCTGCTCGACCTTGGCGACGTCACCCTTGACCGGCAGGTAGGTGTTCCAGTCTTTGTGAACGGCGTCGTAGGTGGTGCGGCTGCCGGCCAGCATGTCATCGGGCAGGCTGGGTGTGGTCGCGCAGTTGACGCCGACGGTCTCGGTTTTCTTGATGGCGCCGAGCATCCAGTTGCCGTCGTTGCGGGCGTACCAGGTGCGGATGCACCGGTCGTCGGCGGTGGTCGCCTCGTTGCCGAGGTCGTCGACCTTTTCGGGGAAGTTGTCGTCGTTGTAGGTGGTGACGGTCTTGGTCCAGCGGGTCGTGCCGTTGGACAGCTTGGTGCGGTTGCGCGTTGTGGGGGTGTTGACCATCGCCGCTTTGAGCGGTCCGGAGCTGGCGGTTTGCCTGGCCGCGGGTGTGCTGATGGTGCCGGAGAGCCAGGGGCCGCCCGCTCCGAGGGTGGTCGTCACTTCCCGGGCGATGCCGGCGTAGGCGTCGTGGTCGGTGATCTCCTGCTGTTGGGAGTCGGTGACCGTCTCGGTGCGGGTGCCGTTGGGTTGTTTGTCGCCGTGCATGCCGCGGAAGTAGCGGTACTCGGTGGCCGACTGCACCCCGGATTCGAGACCCTTGCGCACGCGGACCTTGCCGTACCCGCGGAACTGGCCCCAGGTGCGCTTCTTCTCGTCGACGAGTTCGGAGTCGTCGTAGTGCCAGGCCGGGGCGTCGAGATAGTCGTAGTTGACCTGCTCGTGGTCGAAGCCGCCGGTGTTGTCGTACACGTCGACGCGGGTGACCCGGTACTTGTGGAACCAGTCGAGTTCCGCGGTCTCGCCGGCCGGTGCGTAGTACTGCGGGAAGCACGTCTTGGTGTTGTCGTGCACTGTCGGCAGGGCGGTGCGCCGGCACTCCGGCTGGGAGTAGGTGATCGCGATCTGGGCGCCGGAGGCGGTGGTGATGGTGTTGACGCGGTACCGGAACAGGTCCGATCGGCCGTCGGAGCTGCCGGCGTCGACCCGGTTCGGGCGTGGTTCGCTGCCCGGGTCGAACACCACTTCCGGTTCGGATTCCTCGCCGCCGCCTGCGGTGATGACCTTGCCGGTGCGGGTGATGCCGGCCAGCCACATCGGGTCGCCGCTGTTCTCGCCGGTCTGCAGATACTTGTGCCGCAGCGTCCACCACGTCACATCGGAGAACGTGTCGCCGGTGCCGGTATAGACCTGGGAACGGATGCGGGACAGTCGCTTCGCGGTCCAGAAGGTGACCGCTTGCTGGTCGACGCAGGGCGCCGCCTTGCAGAACTGGTCCCAGGGTGTGTCACGCCACGAGCCCTGCACCGGATCGGTACCGGACCAGCAGGTGGTTTCACATCGGTCCGCCACATCGAACAGCACCCGAGCGGCTGGCTGGGTGGTGATGCTCGCGTTGGCGCGGTTGCCGTACTCGATGCGGGACAGCCACCCGCCGCGGTCGTAGGTGGTCCGCTTGTCCTTGTTGCCTTCGCGGCCGTAGGCGCCGGTCTCCCGCTCGTAGAAGTAGTTCATGGTGTTGCCGTGGGTGTCCACGACGTAGTCGAGGTTCCACCGCCAGGCCTGCGTGGTGCGGGAGGCCGAGAAATCGCCTGCCGCATAGCCGGGCTCGTCGGGGTGGTTGCCGTACACCGGCACGGTCCAGACCGACTGGGTCGCCGTGGCGCCGGACGCTCCTGCGGGGCCCTTGCTGCGGCCGAAGAAGTACTGGATGCCGTCGGTGGTGGTGACTCTCCAGTACTCGCCGTCGGTGTCACCGTTGTCGTACGAGGGGTCCTTGAGCAGCTCGATGCGCGAGCCGTCGTCGGACACGCCTTTCCACCTGTCACCGGAGGACTTGACCAGTTCGGTGGCGCGACCGTTGAACGAGATGGTGGCGTTACCCTCCGGCTTGAGCCAGCACAGGTCCCCGCCGAAGTTGTTCTTGTTGTTGGCAGCCTTGCCGCGGATGTCGTCCTGGTCGTCGGCGCAGGGCTTGTACTGCCGCTCGATGTATCCCGGCCACATCTCCCAGCCGTCACCGATCCATGAGCCCTGGCTGTTGGTACCCGCCGTGCGGCCGTCGATCGAGCTCGAGGCGTAGCCGAGATCCAGCCGTGGTTCCGGTCCGCCGATCGCCGGCGGCACCGCCAAGGGGTACGACCAGGAGAACGCGCCGGTCTGCTGGGAGACGTTCCAGGTCGCGGCCGACGACAGACTGGTCGCGGTGTAGGTGCCGCTGTCACCGGACGCGCCGGCGGACAAGGCGACCATGGAGGCCTTGCCGTCGGCGGACACCGGCACGGTGGCGCTGGCCGTGCCGGTGCGGACGTCGTTGCTGGTGGGAAGGGGCCGGCCGGTGGCCAGGGAGGTCAGCCGCAGCCGCGATGCCCAGTCACCGCCGTACGCCTGGGCGAAGGCCCGGTAGTCGACCCGAACATCGACGCCGCCAGACTGTCGTACTCCGTCGGCGCGGGCGACCGACAGCAGCAGCCCGGAGACGCCGGCCTTGACCGTCGCCGCCCGGTCGGCAACCTCGACCGTGGCCCGGCGCACCGGCGCCGCTGCTGTGGCCGCGCGGCTGGCAGCGCCTCCGGTGGGCGCGGTGGTGGCCGACAGCCACACCGGCAACGTGCCGGCCCGCGTTCCCGTGGAGAGGGTGTTGGGGGTCCTAGCGGCGGCCTTGGCCGTCGCCGGCAGGTCCACGGTGGCAGCGCCTGCGGCGGGCCAGGTCACCGTCGCGGCGCCGCGTGCCTCCTTCTTGGCGGCGGTCCAGGTGGGCCGCACGGTGTGCTTCAGAGATTTGACCGGTACGCCGGCGGCCTCGGCCGGCGTGCGAGGAGTCCAGGGCGGCGCGGCTTCGGCCATGTCCGGCGCCTGTACGGCGACGGCGATCGCGACAGCGGCCGCCATCGCGGCGGCGATACCGCGCCGACGCCGACCCGCAGGACGTGAGCCGGCAACGAGCGGGCCGGGGCGTGAAGGGTGTGCGGCGGTCACGCGGTGACCTCTTTCCGGCTCGCAGGATCGGTTCGGCATGTTCGGAGCGTCAGGCCAGGGCATGGACGGCGATCTCCGCGGCGTCCCATACCCGCTGGGCGGCGTAGACGTGGTCGAGGTCGCCGACCCACGGCTGCGCGGGAGTGCTGTCGCCGATGATCAGCGCGTTGGTCGCCGACCAGGCGGCGGGCGCATCGACGGCGGCCGGTTCGGCTCCGCCGAAGTCGGGTGTGCCCTGCACGTACAGGCGAAGCTTCCCGGCGGGTTTGTCGTATATGCCGATGAGGCTGATGTAGTCGTCAGGTGCGACGAATTGGGTGGTGCAGACGCTGGCGCCGCCGGCGTTGGTCGTATCGGTGCTGGTCGCGGTGAAGCACCATGCCTGATCGGCTACGCCGTCGAGGTCGACGTCGATGTCGTTGCGGTAGCCGAGGGTGAACATCGAAGCGTTGGCGCCCTGCTGCGACACGGCGGCCCGTGACGCGCTCAGGTCGGTCAGGCGTACCCAGGCGGCCACGGTGAACCCGGCCGCGGCACTGGTGTTGAGGACAGGTGCGTCAGTGGCTAGCCGCCCGGTCCCGTCGAGGGTGACCGCTCCGTCGAAGCGACCGGATTCGGCCCATCCCACGCCGACGCCGAAGGTGGCGGAGTGCCCGGCCGGCTGTGAGGTCGCCACCGTGCCGGCGCTGTCGTCCATCCCCCACCGCCATTCGCCCTCGCTGGTGTTGACCAGGAACAGATACATCCGGGGGTCCGACGTGGCGCCGGTGGCGGTGCGCGACTGCACCGACAGCACGTTCGTGCTGTCCTTGGTCGGGGTGAGGGACACGCTCAGCGTGGTCCCGGTGAGTTCCTGGACCGACAGGTCGTCGAAGTAGACCGCCTTGCCGCTACCGGCGGCGAACCCGTTCCACACCCGCAGGTATGCCTCGGTGGCGTTGGTCGGCACGCTCATGACCACCGACAGCTGGACCCAGGTGTCGGTCACTGTCGGAGCGGGCGACATGACGTGGAAGAAGCTGCCCGCGACGGTGTAGGAAGGCGCCAGCCGCAGACCGCGGCCAGGTGACGTCGCGTTCAAGCCCGTGGCAGCCGGCACATACACCCAGCCGGTGACCCGGTACCGGCCTCCGGCACGCATCCCGAGCCGGAACCCGCTGCCGGCGTCACCGGCGATGGCGGCGTACTCGTTGTAGCCGCTGGTATCGCCGGTCGCCGTCGGGACGATCTTCAGCGAGTCACCGCCGGTGTGACCGCGGGTGGTATCGCGGGTGACGACCGCCGAACTGCCCGGTGTGATACCGCTCAGGCTGGACATGCTGGTCTGGTTGGCGGCCAGGCGTTCCGCGCCGGCAACACCGGCTGCGGCGGTGATGGGGTTGGCGTCGTTGAGGGAGTAGACGTACTCCGTCACTTCGCTCGCCCCGTTGGGCGCGAACGTGAACGCTCCGGGCTGGCCGGGTCCGCCGCTCCACGTTCCGGTCGTCTTCGGCGGATATTGCGAGCTGGTGACGGTGGGTAGCGTGGGGTCCTGGGTGTTGACGGCGAACGTGAACCACGCCGAGTAGTCGCCGCACTGGTAGCTGTCACAGGCCCGAGCGCGCCAATGGTAGGTGTGGTCCGGCAGCGGTTGCTTGGAGAACGGGGTGATGCGCCAGAGCCGGAAACTGCCGGAGGACACACCGGTGACCGTGGTGCCGGACTTCGCGAGCTGGGTGCCCTTGGTGCTGTTGTAGACCTCGTACTCGGTACGCACCGTCCCGCCGTCAGGGTCGGAGACGGTGGCCCACAGCCGCGGCGTCCCGGACCGCACGACCGCCGGAGAATTACACGCCGAATAGCACGAGTCGATCTTTAACCCGGTCGGCACATTGGGCCGCCGGTTGTAGGTCATGCTGACATACGGCGTGTGCGAGGACGCCTCCGAGGAATTGAACTTCTTCCAGCCGGCGTTGGTCGTCTCGCTCGTCGCGCGCAGCCCGACGTTGGCCCGGTTACCCGTGCCCGACAGCAGCGCCTGGAACGTCTTCTGCACCGACACCGACACCCAGCCGTCACCGCAACCGGAGTTGTAGCCCTTCGTCCCGCTGGACGTGCCGTCCTTCTCCCGCCACGTCGGCTGGTTACCCCACCGCAGCGTCTCGTCGACATAGTCGACCTGCCACGCCTCCCAGCTCGCCGCGGTACAGGACCATGACTGGTAGTTCCACAGGAACAGCTCCGCCTTGGTCACCTTCGCATCGCGCAGCTCGGCCAGTCCGCCGAAGCTGAGGTAGGACCGCGCCTTGCACTCCGAGGAGCAGCCCTCCGCAGGGTCGACGACCCGGCCGATCTTCAACTCGTCGGCACCGGACTTGTCGGTGTTGGTGATGGTGTTCTGCACGTACGCGTCGAACTTCGGTTCGACGTTGATCGCGGGATCGACCGTGACCGGGTACTTCAAACCGGGGTCGGCCAGGAACGCCGCGCTGGGCGTCAGCACCATGTCGGTGTTGCCGCCGGCATTGCCGCGGATCGCCACATCGACGTCCGCCACGTGCGCCGGCTCCCCGGTGGTCGGTGAGGTGCGGGCGTCCCACATGACCGCCTCGGACACCTGCACGCCGGCACCGGACGCCGACTTCAAGCTCAGCTCGGTTCCGGCGACCGCGGGGCTGCTGGCCGTCATCGACCCGTCATCCCATGGCAGCGCAATGGTCGCCATGGCCGCCGCCGCCTGCGCGTTGTGCAGCACCACGAAATACTCGTAACCCGACCGGCCGGCCTCCACCACCAGGTCCACACCCGGGCGCACCTCCCGGTACGTAGCCTTACGCCCGTCCAGCACCGGCTCCGGCAACGCACCGCGCCATCCCAGAGCAGTGCGGGTATCCGAGGCGCCCAAGGTCACGAACCCGGTCGTGTCCGCAGAACGCTTACCGGACAACGTCAACCCGTACGGATGCGCCTTCGGCGCCACACTGCCATCCGAGCGGCGCTGCATCGCCAGGTCCACATCCACCCAACGTCCGCTGCCGTCGCGGGTACGGACCGGCGCCACATGCGTCTCAGCCCGGTAAGAGCCGTCCGGCAACGCCCACACCCGCAACGTCTCAGTGGTCCGACCGGTCACCTCGACCGGCTGACGACTCCGATACGCCAGCGCCGCGGCCTGCGCCTCAGTGGTGGCCGTCTGCGGCACCGGCGACTTCAGAGCCGGCGAAGCCTCAACAGGGGCGGCATCCGCGGGTGCGGCACCTACCAACGCGGACAGTGCCAGAGTGCTGACGAGGGTCCCGGACAACCATGACCGCCTCCGACGCGCTGGCCCAGCCCATGACGCAGTACCCATCGCTGCCGCCCCCCGTGGATTCGCGGAGCTCAGCGGAGAACCCACGCAGGGCACACGCTATGACACACCCAGCCACCACACACGATCTTGACAAACAGACATCGATGGGCAAGCACACCTCGATATCCAGGTGGGACCAGATCGAGGCACATGGAAGCACTCCAGAAGTGTCCGATCGGACGACAACGCGGTATCCGATCGGACACTCAGTACGGCAGCCGCCGCTTGAGGTCGCAGTCCCGCGACGCCCCGTCGCAGCCGGCAGGCCACGCCAGCAGAAACCGCGACGAGCCGACCAGTTGCCAGACCAACGTCACGACGCCCCCCTGGTCCCGCACGCATCAGGCCGTACCGCGCACCAACCGCGGTATGTCAGTGCGTCGCTGGGCATGGGGGTGCCGGCGGTGGCTGGGTCACAGCGGTGGCACAAGCTCCGAGCAAGTGGACTTCATGTAGCCACCCACATTCGTACCGTTGCAGACTTCGACGCCGTCGACGAGCGCCCTCACCGGCTGCCCGTCGTGGCTGTACTTCGTACGGCGGGCGGTGATCTGCACGAACGACACGGCGTGCGGTGCGAGCTCCACTCGCCAGGGCAGTTGCTGATTCAACAGGGTCGTGGTTTCCGTGCGTGCTGGATCGGTGTACCAGATGTCCACTCGCCCCTCGCCTGACACTTCGTACGTGACCGCGGCGACTCGCAGGGCTCTGCTCGGCGTGGTGGAGGGGGACGCGGACGGCCGCGGCGCCTCGGCCTCGGGTGTTGCCGGCCGTCCGTACACCCAGACGACAGCCGTCGTGATGGCCGCAAGGACGACCGCGGTCCCGACCACCAGCGTGGAGCGACGGCGTTGCCTTTGCCGATCCTGTGCTGTAGCGCCCACCGATTGTCCCCTCGCGTGCATCGTGATGATCGGCGACATTCGATCATGACGACGAGCAGCTGCGCGACCGCACCTGGCCTCGAACCCTCGTCGGAGGCTGCCCAAGAATCGGCCAGAAACGTAGGCTGCCTTCGACCCGGACAAAGAGGGCTCGTCGAGAGCCCTACGTTGCTGTGCCGAACGACGCATGCAGAGCGCAGATCTCCCGCCGCGCCCGACGATCATGATCGCCTGCGGCAGGGGCGCGGCCGGTCACGTCGGCACGCGCGTGCTACAGAGAGCCTTTTCCATCCTCAGTA
>NZ_BOQL01000020.1 GCF_018332655.1 Actinoplanes auranticolor
CTGTTGGCCTCCTCGACGCTGCTGACCTGCGCCATCAGGTTGGAAATGGCTCACTGAATACGGATCCTGCGGCTGTTTGACGTTTCGTAGTTACCAACTCGGCAGTCGGCGCCTGTCCGTGGATCGCTGCCCGGGTCGTCGCCGGATTGCGACGTTCCCTTCGGCTGGTCCGATCGGGGCTGGTTAGACCGTGGCGTTCAACCTCAGAGAAGAGGTTTGAACGATCGTCGGAGCAGCCGACGATGGTTGGTCGTTAGCGCGATGACCGGCCCACCAAGCTACTGCTAAAAGTGCTAGACCTGCTACCAGAATGACGACACCGGCTATCGCGAGCATAATGGAGCGCTCTCGGATCTTTCGTTGGCCTGGGCGCTCGCCCGAGGAATCCCCCAGTTGCTGCGCGGGGGAGGGCCTAGATGCGGCGGCTTGGCGTACGGCAACGATGTTGAGGCCGAATCCTGCCACGGTGAAGATGGCGCCCACGACGGAGGCCAGTCTGTCAAGAATCTCAAGTAGTACCACGGCGTTGAAACCTATCGGAAGCTGTCGATCATGTGTGGTGGGCATGGCTTGAGGAGCTCGCGATATGCGACGGACCCGCCTACCGGCCGACACCGCGGCGAAGTTGCAGTCGTAGCTCAAAAACCATGTCGAATCACCGCCGTGGACGCTGGACGTGCAGCGTTCGCTGGAGCGAACACCATCACGCGGTGACGAGGGCAGGGCGGGCTCAGCGCGCGGTCATGGCACCCCTCTATGTCATCCATGAAGGAGGGGGCCGTTCAAGCCGCAGGTATGAGTGGTTTGTCGATGCTCAGGCTCGGCTGCGGGCGCACTGAGGCTGCCGCGGCGTAGCCGCGGTCAGTGTTTACTGGTTTGGGGTGGTCGTGTTCGCCAGGTTCGCCGGTGATGCCGGAAGGGCAGCTCGAAGGCTCGGCTGCTCTTCATCCATCCGCCCCGCGCTGTTCGGGGGCATGGTGATTCACGACCGTGACCTGACGGGGTCAATAAGAAGGCGACCACGCCGCCGGCGAGCGGTGATCAGACACAGAGCCTTTTCCAAGCTGATCTTGCAGCTCAGGGCCGGTGCGACGGGCCCGTGATCGATGGGTGCAAGGCTCCAGGTAGGGCAGCTGTCGACCAAGACCCGAAGCCCCGACCAGGAGCCTCGCCATGCTGTCCTACCCCGCCACAATCTCGTTGTCCAGCCGCACCCTAAACCATCTCGCCGAACGCATCCGGGCCCATCGCAAGCAGCGCCGACCCCGCTGGCGGCGCCTCGACCCCGGCCGGCAAGCCCTGCTCGCCCTGGCCCATCTGCGCAACGGCGACACCTTCACCCGCCTCGCGGCCAGCTTCGAGATCAGCGTCGCCACCGCCTGGCGCTACGTCCAAGAAGCGATAGCCCTGCTCAGCTCAGCCGCCGACGACCTGGACACCGCGATGCAGCGTATCCGCGCCCTGGCGTACGCGATCCTGGACGGCACTCTGATCCCGATCGACCGGGTCGCCGACTAGAAGCCCTGCTACTCGGGCAAGCACAAGTGCCACGGCGTGAACGTGCAGGTCATCGCCGATGCTGCTGGCGGGCTCGTGTGGGCATCACCGGCCCGACCGGCCGCAGCCCGGGCTTTGACCAGAGCACCTTGCCGGTGGCGACGTCGAGCACCGCGGTGGTGCGTTTCTCGGACGAGCCCGGCAGGGCGTTCCGCTTGTCGAAGGCGAGGACGAAGCTGTCGTCGGCGCCGAGCACGGTGTTCACCTCAGGGACCGCGGTGTGCCAGCGGTGGGTGCCGTCCAGGTTGAGGGCGAGAACGCCCTTCTCAGCGCCGCCTGTTTCGATGCCGGCGCCGGCGGTGGCTTTGCCGTACGGCAGGAGCACCGTCAAGCCGGAGAGAGCCGGTGACCCGGCGCAGCCCAAGGCCAGCCCGTCGACCTGGCTGACCTTCCAGGCGGGGGTGTCCGAGGCGGCCAGCCTCTGCGCGGTCAGCCAGCAGTTGTCGCCACCGCCGAAGGCGAGGCTGATGATGGAGTCGTCGGTGAGCAGGGCGTGGCCAGCGCCACGGGTGACCGCCTCGGGTTCCACCCCGGCCGGCGGCCCGGCTGGAACCGGCGCCACGCTGGGCGCGACGCTGGCCGCAGGAGCCGGCGGGGACGGATCACCGCCCTCGGTCTTGCCGCAGCCCACCAGCAGCGCCGCAGTCAATACGGATACCGAGCCGAGAAGCACAGGTTCTCGCTTCACGTGTCCCCCGATCGAACGAGTGGGCGTCAGCCCGTCCATTGTCGAGGATGGATGCACGTTCCGGTAACCCGGTACGGCGGTCCCGCTGCGGAGGCTGTACAGCTCCGTAGGTACATCGTCTGCACGCGCGTCCGCCCCACGACGCTCGCCGCAGCGGCCCGGCGTTGGGGAGCCTCGCCCTCATCGATCAGCACCCCCTGCCGACCCGGCCTGACCTGCAAGATCAGGTTGGAAAAGGCTGATTGAATCTTGGTGGCGAGGGTGCCCGAGCTTATACCGTCTACGACAACCCGAACGCCCGCGCCCACCGCGGTTGAAGCCCCCCAACCGAGCCTCCGGGAGGAACTCGCCCGTGCGAACTATCGACGACGGCGTACGCATCGCCGACTTCATCACCGCCATCAAGGACGCGGTCCGTGAAGCGAACATTTCCGCCGCGGACGCCGACCGCGATCTTCGGGTCAGCAAGGTGGACCTGACGCTGTCGGTCGTCGCGTCCCGCGACGGCGGCGCAGGTATCGAACTCAGGGTGCCGGTAATCGGCATGAAGATTGCCGGCAAGTACCGGCACGGCAACTCGTCGACGCAGACGGTGCAGGTCACACTCGTTCCGCCTCCACCGGCTGGCGTGGAGATCCGCGGCGGCGACGTCGAGGAAACTCTGGTGGAGGCGATCGAGACAGTGCGAGCGGCCGTCGCCGCTGGTCTCGATGGCGATGATCCGTTCAAGCTGGAGTCGAGCGTCGTCACGCTGGTCTTAGCTGTCACCGATACCGGGTCGATAGCCCTGCTCGGAGAGGGCGACTTGGAAGACTCGCAGACCAGCACCCTGGTTTTGACCCTGATCCCGATTCACCGCTGACCGGCAGCACCGCGTCTGGTTTGTGCCAGACCGGTGCGGGCGGGCACGGCACGAGCGGAGCGTGCGTATGGAAGCACTGCCGAAGGCCAAGCTCGAATAGGTCCGCGCGCGAAGCGTCGACGTCTCCGGTCACCCGTCGAGCGGATAGTGGCCGGCGAGCGGGAGCCACTACGCTGCTGCCCGAGGGACGCCACCGAGAGAACGCTGGATTATGAAGCGGCGGCTAGGTTTGCCTCCTTGACCGCCCTCTTTACCGTATCAATTCAGTGCCGTGAACGCGACCCCTCCATATTCAGCGCCCATAGATAGTCGCCTTTTCTATTTATCCAATCAAGCTTGGATCGCCACGGCATTCGGATCTCCGTAGACGCTATACGCCAGCCACGTCGGATCGTCACCCTGCCGAGCTGCTGCCACACGTGCCCGCAACGACGCTTGCCCTAGCGTATCGCCCGCTATCAGGTGACCGTAGAACGCCTCAGCAAAGGTTTGTGCACTGCTACTGCGAACGTCCCACAGTGTCCCGACGAACGCACCAGCTCCAGCAGCGAGGAACTGCTGCGCCCAGCCCATCATCCTTGTGTAGTGTGGCACTGAGCCGGCTGACCGGCACGCATTGATGAATACCAAGGGTTGCGAAGCAGCTAAAGATTCTGTCGCTTTAGCTCGCTCTAGAAGCGTTGGGACGAAGTCGCCGTCACCCATCGCGATCGACGATCCAGCCGCTCTCGGTTGGTAGGTGTTGTGGCAGGCGAAGTGGATTAGTCCCAGCGGCCCAGCATCCAGCAACTGCAGCAAGTCAGTCAAGTTCGTAATTAGCAATGGATCCCCTACGCCCGAGACGATTCGGTGCAGGGAGTCGATCTCCGCCCCGGCGTTTCGAGGACCATTCGGGGGCACGACGAAGCGAGCGCTGCCGATGTTGATGCGCCGAGACCGAGCTTGATTATATACACGCCGAGTGACGGGCAATTGCTCAATTAGAAATCCTTCATCCTCCGTCTTCGTCATTGGATACAGCAGCTCCCACGGAACTGTGTCGAGGCCAGTAGCAATGGAAAATGTGGTGATACTCGAACGCACCTGCCAAAACTGCTCCCGGACAGCCTCAGGAACCAGACTGTTCCACAATGCTATTCCCGTGTTCTGCATCAATCTTCGTACATTGCTGGGCGTATAGCCGGTCGTTTTCCTAGCGAGGTTCCGCAGCGTCTGTATAATCTGTTCAGTGGCGCCGTCCGGGCCGAAAGAAATTGATTCGACGATTACTGGATCAAACAACCTGGTGTCGCTGAGTAACTGAAAGGTGATGCGGCTCTGATCACTCCGTACCTGCAAAGTCACCTCCCCAGACTCTGGCCGCACTGAGTCGATCCCAGCGCTCTTGACCTGAGGAGCGCTGTGTGGCCCGGTCACTGCCACGGACACCTCGAACTCCAGCTCGGCGAGGAAGGTCCCGCCCGCCCAGGCAGTCACGTGCAGCCGGTGCAAGTCGACGGCGGCTGCGCGAAATACGAACCTCAGTGGGTCCGAGTTGCCGTTGGCTGGCACGCGGGTCACTTGCTCCATGGGTCCTCGAACGGTCAGGCCCGGACCCGACTCCACGATGACGCTCACATCGACGCCCTCCGCGCCAATCTGTAGAGGACGTAAGAGTGCAGCGCGGGTGTTCTGTGCGTCAGACGAGTCCTGAGTTATCCGAACGGTAAGGCTGATCTCAGATCCGAGCCTGGCGTGCGATGGAAAGTGCCCCATTAGTAGTCGCGGAGCATCCCGAGAAGAGCCGGGTAGTATGCCGGCCGCAAGTCCGCGGTCGATGTCGGTGCCGGCACCGGCACCGGCACCGGCACGGCCGAGCGTCACACTGTTCCCGTTGGGCAACCAAAGTGTGGGCTGGTCGACGACGCCGTCGGGGCTGTTCAAGGTCGGTGAGGTCGAAGGCCCCGCCCTATTGGAAGAGCCGCTGACTGGCGGACCGGGCCATGAGACGCTTCCACCACTGCCAGCGTCGGTGGACGCTACTGGCGATACGGAATCCCCTGCTCGATCAGGCGGTCGGACTTCCAGTCCCCTGCCTCTCGCACCGTGCCAATAGGTCCATAGTCGAGCGTACGATCCGGCACTTTCTATAAGATCGTCGTGCGTGCCGAGCTCGGTAATCGTGCCGTTCTCCACCACCACTACCCGATCCGCGTCCTGGGCCGAAAAAAGTCTATGGGTGATGGTCACGATCGTTCGGCCTGGCAACGTCGCCGCTAACGACTTCTCCAGTTCCCGAGCGGCAAACGGATCTAGCAGCGATGTAGCTTCGTCCAGAATCAATGTGTGCGGGTCGGCTAAAACCAACCGAGCAAGTGCCACCTGCTGTTGCTGCTCCGTTGGAAGGGACATCCCGCCCGCGCCAATCTCGGTGTCAAGCCCGTCCGGCAACGCATCGACCCAGTCCAAAGCCTGGACGGCAGCAAGCGCTGCCCGCACCTCCTCCTCGGTCGAATAGGGCCGAACCAGTGCTACGTTTTCTCGCAGCGTTCCCATGATGATGATTTGATGCATTTGGCTGACCAGCGCTATCTCGGTGCGTAGCCGATGCTGCGGAAGGTCTCCCAAGGGCACACCGTCGACTGTAACGATGCCTGTGCTGGGCATGTAAATTCCCGCCAATAGCCTTCCGAGCGTGGACTTTCCTCCACCTGATGGGCCGACGATCGCCAGCCGCTCCCCCGGCTCGATGATCAGCGAGATTCCGTGCAGCACCTCTCGCCAAGGCTCGTACGAGAACCGCACCTTCTCCACCACGATTCGGCCGCTGCGGCGTGATCCGACCGCTTGCGGTACCCGTTCGGGATCGCTGGCTATACCCAGCAAGCGGGCCAGCGAGGCAGCGCCGACCTGCACCTCGTCCAGCCAACTGAGGAACCGGTCGAGCGGGTCGATGAGCAGCTGCGCGTAGAGCACGGCTGCGATAACCTGGCCCAGGCTGACCCAACCCTCCAGGTAGTACCAGCCGCCGATGAGCAGGGTCCCGACAACCGGCAGCACGTACCCGATCTCCACGGTGGGCGACCAGACAGTGCGCAGGAACAGCGTGTACTTCTCGGTGCGGAAGGAGCGGCGCAGGTTGGCGTCCGTACGCCGGGCCTGCTCGGCTTGCCGGCCCAGGGCGTCGATCGTCCGCACTCCCTCGATGGTCTCCGCCAGTCCGTCGGTGACCTGCGAGTAGGCGGCGTTCTGCCCCAGGTAGGCGGGCCCGGCCCGGCGCAGGTACCAGCGGGCAGACAGTCCGAGCACCGGCGCCGCCACCAGTAGCGGCAGCGCGAGCAGCGGGCTGACCAGTATGAGCGCACCCACCGCGAGCGCGACGGTAAGCGCTGCGACTATCGTCTCCGGCACCGCGAACCGCAGGCACCGCGACAGCGCGTCGACATCCCGCGACACCCGCGAGGTCAGGTCGCCAGAGCTTCTTTCTAAAGCGGACACCGGCACGGTCAACACGCGGTCGATGAATCCTTCACGCACTTCGGCCAGCACACGCTCGCCGAGCCGGGCTGAGGCGCGGTAGGCAAACCAGATCAGCACCGTCTGAATCACCACTGCCGCGGCGATAGTGATCACTATTCGGTCCACCGTGTCCTTGGACTCATCCAGATGCAGCGTGTCGACTAGATCACCGAGGAGCCAGGGACCAGCGAGGCCCGCAATCACAGCGATGGCGTGTAGCGACATGGCGACCACCAGCGAGCCGGGGTGCCGACGGAATACTTGGCGGGCATAGCGGCGAACCTGACGAGTATCGGCGACCGGGAGCGCGTCACTCACTGGCGGAGCACCGTCCTTGCGTAGAAGAAGTTGCTGTGAAGCAGTTGCCTGTGAGTTCCCTCAGCAGCCACAGCACCGTCTTCTATATAGAAGACGTGGTCGGCACGATCCAACAGCAGCGGGCTGGTGGAGCAGATGACCGTGGTCCGTCCATCCCGGGCCGAGCCGAGCCGATCGCTGATCCGCGCCTCGGTATGCGCGTCGATTGCACTGGTCGGTTCGACCAAAATAAGAATTTTAGGGTCCTCGATCAGCGCGCGAGCCAGCCGCAGCCGCTGCCGCTCGCCGCTGGAGAAGCTGCGGCCTCGCTCGCCGAACGCCGTGTCGAGTCCATCGGGCAAGCTTGCAACAATCTCATCCGCGCTAGCGGCTGTGAGCGCAGCTGCGAGCGCTGACGTCTGGGCAGCTACCCCGGTCGGATCAAGATCCGCCCTCAGTGGGCCGGAGAACAGGCGAGCCTCGTTGTCGGTCACCAAGATCCGTTCCCGTACGGCCGCCAGCGCACAATTTCCCAGCGGTACGCCGGCCAGCGTCGCCCCAGCCCCCGGCGCGGTGGCCACATAGCGGCCCAGCCGATCGGCGATCGCCACCGCGTCGGCAGGCACCGCCGCCACGATCGCGGTCACCACTCCCGGCCGCACCACCACTCTGGACGCCGGATCAGCGAGTAGGCCATCGTGCGGAAGGGGCACCGGTCGGGGCAGATCACCTAGATCGGTGCGGGCTCGCAGCATCTGCACCACCCGGCGGCTGGACACGTGCCCGCGGGTCAGCTTGTCCAGCGTCTCGGTGAGCTGCCGCAGCGGCGCGACCAAGAACGCCGCGTACCCGTAAAAGGAGACCAGCTGACCCAGGGTGATCTGTCCGGAAAGCGCGAACCGGGCACCGAGCCAGGTCACCAGGACCAAGAAGCTGCCCGGCAGCAGCACCTGGGTCGCCTCCAGCAACGCCTCCACGGACGCCACCCGCAAGCCCGCCCCGCGCAGCCGCTGCGACTCAGCGCGGTAGCGGGCGGACATGACGGGCTCGCCGCCCACGCCCCGCAGCACGCGCAGCCCGCCGACCAGGTCAATAGCCCGGCCGGTCAGCCGGCCCTGCTGCTCGCGGTACGCCTGCTGGCGGCGGTGCAGCGGCCGGATGAGCAGGCCGACAACCGCCATCAACAGCGGCACACCGAGCACCACGACCAGCCCCAGCGGCACCGACGTGGACAGCAGGACCACCGTCACCGTGACAACCGCGACCAGCGAGCCGGCACCACGGGCAGTGATGTCCAGCGCCCCGCCGATGTGGCTGATGTCCGCCGTACCGATGGCGACAACCTCGCCCGCCCCCAGCCGGCGCGGCAAGGCGGAGCCGAGCCGGTTCGACTGCCGCACAGCCACCTGGACAGTGCGGTACGCACTGGACAGCCAGCAAAAGACAGCCAGCCGGTGCCGGGCCACCCCGGCGCCCGCCTGGACCAGGCCGACACCGAGCAGCACCAGACTCCAGGTGAGCAGCGCGCCGCCGTCGTGCTGGGTCAGGCCGGCATCAATCGCCCGGCCCACGATGGCCGGGACCAGTGACTGACAGGACATCCAGAGGATGCCGAAAAGCGCACCGGCAGTCATAGCTGGCCGCGCTTGACGAGCAAGCCACCTCAGGTAACTGGCGGCTGAGTCATTCGGTGGGGTGCCCACCTTCGAGACGGGTAGCGTTCGCATCAGGCTGGGACGCTACGGCTCGGCTTTCATGATCGCGAGTGCCAAAATGCGCATGAGCCCCAATCGCGTCGCCTGGTAGTCAATCGCCTAGACAGGATTGCCGCTCACATCGAGGTCCTACAGCAGAGCACTCATAGTGAATCACCCCGTGGACAACCTTTCTCAGCCCGGCCGACCCTTCGCGATCGCACGCCTGCTACGCGTCTGAAAATCGCCGAGTCGACCTGCTATTAGTGGATCTGTTCAGCGCGGCTCAGCGCTGCCGGTGGCCACCCCGTCCGCTCCCCGGCCGATCATCAACTTTGGAGCAGCACTACACGACTCCGTCGGGAACACGGAATTCATCGCCATGGTGCTCCCCGTGGCCGACAGCAACGGCCAATGAACAGCGCACACATGCTCACGGGCAGAGACCACGCTGGCTCCGGGCGAACGCTCGGGACAGCACGGCGCCTCGACGCCTGCGGTATGTCTTGACGTTCGCCGTGCGACCCTCGAGAGGTTAATCGAAAGCGGTCAGCCGTCGTAACGCGGATTGCCCTCGTCGTCGAAACCGCTGGGCATCGGCCGCAGATAGACCTCGGCGACGAACCGGAAGACCTCGTCGCCGGTCTCCGCGAACGCCCGGCGCGCCGCCGGCACCAGCGTCTCGGCGCTGATCCGCGGATCGAGGCACTGGAGGCCGTCGAGGTCGATCCAGATCAGCGCCTGCATGGGCAGAACATGCCGCAGGTCATCGGGGTCGGCGGGGAGCCGCTCGCCGACCGTTCGCAGCAGGCCGGTCGCCAGTTCACTCGCTGGCTGGGCCAGTTGCGCCGCCACTGCGGCGGCGACCTCGGCGGACGGGTGCATGAAGGGCGGCAGGAACCCGATCATCCTGGTCAGGGCACCGAACGCGACCGGCACGCCCCGCCACACGTCGGTGAGCACCCGGTTCGCCATCAGGAAAGTCTCGGCCGGCGCCAGCCGCAGCGCCTCGGCCAGGTTGATCGCCACGGCGGCGGAGTCCTGCGCCTGCACCGCCTCGCTCGCCCGCTGCCAGGGCCTGGCCGCGCGCTCGCGGCCCCGGAGCATCTCGCCGGCGTGTCGCCGAACCTGCTCCTCGATGTCCTTGTCGAGATCACGGCGGCAGGCGTCGAGCAGCGCCACGGCACCCTCCGGATCGCCGCAGGCGAGCATCGCGGCGGCGACCGTCTCGTCCAGGTCCTGCTGGTAAGGGAAGTACTGCATCATCCGCTCGTACGCCGCCAGGCTGCCGGCCGGAACCTCCAGCTGATAGGCGCACTCGATGAGCGCCCGGTGATAGGTGCAGTAGTTGGGCTCGACCGCGATCGCGGAACGGCAGGCAGCCAGGGCGAGAGAGGCCCGTCCCAGCTTCGCCGCCGAGACGGCGGACATGATCAGCGCCTCGGTGTGCCACGGGTGGACCTCGAGCACCTTCGCGAGCAGGCGAAGAGCCTCGGCGCCATCGCCGGCGTGGTGCGCCTGCGCCGCCGCACGGCAACCGTCGCCGCCGGGATCCGATGGAACGGGCAGCGGCGCGAAGGGGACTGCGTCCTGCACCTCAAACCAGCCCCGGTGGGACTGCTCGATCAGGAAGTCTGGGACAGCGGTGGTGAAATGATCTCGCAACTTGGTGAGCCGAGCTACATGGATCGCGGCGTGCGGCGCGAAACCGGCCTGGTCCCGATAGATCTTGATGACGTGCAGGGTCAGCCCCGAGCGCAGGTTCGTCAGCGGGTGCACGATCTTCTCGGCGCCCTGACCCACGCAGGGTCCCACCCGGTACCGGGCGCCGTTGAGGACCACCGTCTTGCCCTCGAACTCGTCCGGCCGGTGCGCCTTGAGGTCGAGCAGGGGGCCCGGTTCTTGGCCGGTCACAGGGCGACGTCCCTTCCTCCGGTGTAGAGCTTCAGATACAACGGGCTGCCGGCGATCTCCTGCGGGCCGCGGCTCAGGACAACGAAGACGGTGTCGAAATACAGGCAGCCGTTGCCGTAGACCAGCGCGTTCAGCTCCGACGACACCACGTACCGGCCGTCGACAGTCTCGCTGAAGTACCGCAGCGAGCAGTCCAGCCGTAGTTCCGGCCGGGTCAGGCCGGCCAGCCGGAGCACGGTCGTCGCCGGGTCGACGTCACCCGGTCCAGCGCCGGGCACCGAGAACGCCCCGACATGGTGCAGGTAATGGGCGGACGGCGTGGCGCCGCCGTCGAACTCCGCGATCTCGCCCCGCCGCGCCAAGGTGCCGATCACCTCGCGGAGACGGCTGACCAGCAGCGGGCGGTCCAGCGAACCGCCGTAGAGCAGGTGGGACCGGCCGAACGAGGAACCGGCGAAGAACGCGTCGACCCCGGGATCCGGGGGGACGGTCCGGTCCATGGCGGCGTGCAGCCGCTCGATCTTGGACTGGGAGATGTAGCAGAAGTAGTCCGAAACCGTCAGCTCCGGTGCGGCGGCCGGCGACGCGCCGTCCTGCGACTCCCGGATGCCGATCCACAGCGCCTTGAACTCCTCGCAGTCGCCGTAGAGTGCCCGCACCACCAGCTCCAGCGACTCCCAGCGGGGAACAGCCGTGCAGCGCAGCACGGTCGCGACCGTGCCGTACGTGATTCGGTGGCCGGTGCGACGGGCGATCTCGCGGGTGCCCGGCTCACCGGCCTCACGGTGCAGGCGTTTCAGGCGGCGGCGCAGCGGCTCGGCCGGATCGCTACCCTGGGGAAAGTCGGTCATGTCTCGTCCAGGATCTCCAATCCAAACGTGAAAGTCAGAGCCGCCGCCTGTCGGATTGAGGACCGAACGGCTCACCGCCGGCCCGGCGCGAGGTCGGCAACCGGAGCCTGGCGTACGCGTGCAGGATCGACGGGCGGTCGGCCGGGTCACTTCCGCGCAGCACCAGCGCCAGGCCCGCCAGCCACACGCCGAGCGCGACAAGGGCGACGAGACCGGCGATCACCAGAGCCGGCGAGGTCTGCTCCCACAGAACGAGCCAGGAAGCCATGTCTTCTCCATTCGGATCGGGTCATCCGAGAATCGCGTGACGACCGGAGAAGCACCATGGATCGGTACGAGAACGCACGCCGCCGTACGGAATCGCACAACCGCGCGAACGCAGAGCAATTCACCTGACATCGGGCCTTAAGAATCATAGCCGTGGCGGCGATCGGTACGCTGCTCGCCGGCCTGCCTGCGGTCACCGCTCCGGCGGTCGCCCACCCTGGACCACCGGCGGCCGTCTTCGACCCGGCCGCCGTGGCCTGGGCCTCCGTCCGTGACCAGTCGAGCGCCGCGTTCGCGCAGACCTTCGCGAAGATGAAGGCCGACGGCTATTTGGTGCTCGACCTGGAGATCGACGCGTCACCCGGCGACTACCGGGTCGGCGCGGTTTTCCAGCGCAACCTCGACCACCGCGCCTGGCGCTCGCTGCGCGACCTCACTGAGGCCCAGTTCGCCACTGAGCGGGCGAAGGCGGCCGCGGACGGCCTGCGCCCGGTGGACCTCGAGACCTACCAGATCGGCAGCCAGCGCCGGTACGCGGCGGTGTGGGTGCAGAACGTCGAGAAGCTGGGCTCGGCCATGCGGCACGACCTGACCGGCGCCGCGTTTAGCGCCTGGTTCCAGGAACAGAAGGCTGCCCGCCGGCTGCCGCTCGACATCGAGCAGTACCGCACCCCGGCCGGCATGCGCTACGCCGCGGCCTGGGTGGACAACCGGGAGAACCTCGCCTGGCAGCTGCACCGCGACCTCACCGGCGCGCAGTACGGCACACTTTTCACGCAGAACCAGGGTGCCTACCGGATGCTGGCTCTGGACTCGGTCACCGGCCCGGCCGGTCAGCGCTACGCCGGCATCTGGGTCGCCAACCCCGGCGGGCGGCAGTGGCGCGAGCGCCGCGACCTGACCCTCGGCCAGTGGAACAACTGGTGGAGCCGTTACTCCGACGAGGGTTTCCGGCTCGTCTCGTACGAGCGGTACGCCACCCCGGCTGGCACCCGCTACGCAGGCATCTGGCGGCAGAACAGCGACCGTCCGGTGTGGAATCTCCGGGCGAAGGCCGACGCCCGGATCCAGAAGCACCTGACCGACGCGAAAGTGCCCGGACTCAGCGTCGCCATCGTGCAGAACGGCCAATATCGCTATCTGCGCGGTTTCGGCCACGCCGACGTGGCGAACGACGTGTGGCTCGACTCCGGGCACGTGCTCGGACTGGCCTCGGTCAGCAAGGCGGTGACCGGAGCGCTGACCCTGCGGCTCACCGACCAGGGTGAGGTCAACCCCGGTGAGAAGACCGCGAAGTACCTGCCGGCCATCCCGGCGCAGCACACCCACACGCTGAAGCAGCTTGCCGACAACCGGGGCTGTGTGCAGCACTACGACGAGGGCAGCGGCTTCGGCAGGAAAACCCCCTATGCGACCTCGCTCGCCTCGGCGCAGGAGTTCTGGAAGGACCCGCTGGTCTGCACAGTGGGCGCGTCCCACTACAGCACCCACGGATACACCATCCTGTGCGCGGCGCTGGAGCAAGCCACCAACCAGAACACCGCCGACCTGATCCGCACCCGGCTGACCACGCCCTACGGGTTGGGCACCCTGCGCGCGAAGCGGCTCGCCGACACCGACGTGCGCCGCTCCAAAATCTACGATACCGGCAACAAGCTCATCGCGTACGAGGACGAGACCGCCAAGACCTGCGGTGGCGGCATGGAGTCCACACCGGCTGACATCGCCTGGTTCGGTCACCGGCTGGCGAAGGGTGAGATCCTGTCTACCCCATCGATGACCGCGATGTGGGGCTCGTCCGGCTACTCGTACGGGTGGAGCGTCGGCGCCGAGAGCGGGCACCGGGTGGCCGCCAAGGACGGCGCGAACACCGGCGCCGCTTCGTACCTGCGGATCTATCCCGACGACGACATCGTGATCGCGCTGCAGAGCAACCGGCGCGGGCACGACGCGCCTCAGCTCGGCAAGGACCTCGGCGCCCTGGTGCTGAACGGCTGATCGCAGTTCGGGCGGCACGGGTGACGGCCGCGCCCGTTACCTATTGGATCGTCCCCAGCTGGGGACTGCTCGGTCGCCCGGCCTGGTATGACTTACTGCCCCTGTCGTACGGATGATCCAGGGGTGTCACCAGGCCGGGCGGCGTCGACGCATCACCTGCTGCTCGAGTTGGTGCCAGGTGGAGCGAAGAAGTTCCTATCGATCCAGCAGGCCCGCGCGCTTCTCAACACCGTGCGCCCGCGTGACGTGGTCGGCAAACCCGCCGCTGGCTAGCCTCGGAGCCGATCCACGGCCAGGCGGTGGTGTTGCAGCGGTCGTGCAGGTCTTCGTACATGGCTGCCGGCAGTCGACGCCGGGCCACGCCGCGCGCCCGCCACACGCCGGTGAGGGACACAGGCCGGATATTAACCTTGGGCCTCGCACAAACATGCCCGTGACGATCGTCGCACGACCTGAGAATGACGGAAGTCGCTGGTCAAAGTCGCATTGACGCGATCAATATGCTATTCATTTGTCTCAAAATGTGAGAAGACGATCTTCAATGGATTTGACTGGTTGACAGCTTCTGGCAGAGCCGTGTTACATGGCACTTACCGAGAGCTAACCGATGCGGCTGCGCCGTCATGCATTCTCTCATGATCGAAACGCGACGTGCGTATCCGTGAGGTATCGCCACCGCAAGTCGTGACCCGCGTAAATCGCGGTGAACGGCGGGTGTATTTCCGAATGCGACCTTAACGAGAACGGGGTAGTAAATCGTGGTCGATTCCGTATTGATCGTCGGGGGCGGAACAGCGGGATGGATGACCGCCGCCTACCTTTCGGCGGCCCTGGAGAAGTCTGTTTCCATAACGGTAGTGGAGTCCGCCCGGACTCCCAGGATCGGTGTCGGCGAGGCGACTTTCAGCACCGTTCGGCATTTCTTCGAGTACCTCGGCCTGGATGAGTCGGAGTGGCTACCCAAGTGCGCCGGTGGATACAAGCTGGCCATCAAGTTCCAGAATTGGCGCGGTGACGACACCCACTTCTACCACCCGTTCGAGCGACTTCGGACCGCCGAGGGATTCTCTTTGGCGGACTGGTGGGTTGCCGGATCTGGGGCTGGCCGACCGTTCGACCAAGCCTGTTACATCGCGCCGGCGCTGTGCGAGGCACAACGTTCTCCGCGGATGATGGGCGGCGCGCTGTTCGCCTCCGAGCTGGACAGCCACCTCGGACGGTCCACGCTGGAGCAACAGCGGGCCCAGTTCCCGTACGCCTATCACTTCGACGCCGACCTCGTTGCCGAGTACCTTGCCGGCTACGCGACCGCCCGAGGCGTCCGGCGCATCGTGGACGACGTCGTGGACGTGGAGCAGGACGAGCGGGGCTGGATCAGAAGCATCCGGTCGAAGCACTCCGGCGATCTCACCGCCGGCCTTTACGTTGACTGTACGGGCTTCCGGGGCTTGCTGATCAACCAGACCCTCGGCGAGCAGTTCGAGTCCTTCCAAGACGTGCTGCCCAACAACAGAGCCGTCGCGCTGCGTGTGCCGCGCGAAGACGCACGAGACATGGAACCGTACACGACCGCACGGGCCATGGACGCCGGCTGGATGTGGACCATTCCGCTGTACCGTCGCAACGGGCACGGCTACGTGTACTCCGATGAATACACCTCGCCCGACGACGCGGAGACCGCACTCCGCGCCGCCGTCGCCCCCGGCCGCGACGACCTCGAAGCCAATCACATCCGGATGAGGATTGGCAGGAATCGCGACTCCTGGGTCAAGAACTGCGTATCCATCGGTCTTTCAAGCGCCTTTGTCGAGCCGCTGGAGTCCACCGGCATCTTCTTCATTCAGCACGCTATCGAGCAACTCGTGAAGCATTTCCCCGGGCCGGACATGGATCCCCATCTAGCCCGTTCCTACAACGCTAGAATCGCACGAGCGGTGGACGGCGTGAAAGAGTTCCTCGTCCTGCACTACGTCGCCGCCGAGCGTAACGACAACGACTACTGGCGCGACGCCAAGGTGCGGTCCGTACCGGATGGCCTCGCCGAACGGATGGAGCAGGCGAAGACGCATCTCCTCGACGAGGAAAGTATCTACCCGCACTATCACGGTTTCGAATCGTACTCGTGGAACACCATGCTCCTGGGATTGGGTGCCGGGCCGACCAAGGGGCGCCCGGTACTCCGTCATCTCGACCCGGCCGCCGCGCACAAAGAATTCACGCAGCTCACCGCAGAAGCCGCGGTGATGACCGAAAGGCTGCCGAGCTGCTACGAATATCTGACCAGTATCCAACCTCACTGAGACGCTGCGGTGGGAGGCGGTCGCCGAAGCCGACCGCCTCCCACCGGCCGACGCGACCGCCGGCGATGCGGTTCCGGCAAGAGCGGAGAGACATGATCACAGGTAGCCAGATGGCGGCATTCGGCATGGCCTGCGTGGTGCTCATCGCTGTTCCGGGACCGAGTGTCCTGTTCATCGTCGGGCGCGCGCTCGAAGCCGGACAGCGGACCGCTCTGACGACCGTGGTGGGTAACGCGCTGGGGACGTACACGGTTGCCGTGATCGTATCGGTCGGCTTCGGGCCCGTACTCCAGCGTTTTCCGGCCTGCCTGACGGTGCTCAAGTTCGTGGGGGCGGCATTCCTGTGCTGGCTCGGGCTAGTTGCGATCAAAAACCGCAAAAACGTCGTGGTGGGTGTGCCCGGCCAACCGGGTCAGCGGCGGCGTGACTGGGCCGCCCTGCGCCAGGGATACGTTGTCGGTGGCACCAATCCGAAGGCGTACGTGGTATTCGCCGTGATCCTTCCGGCGTTTCTTCGTCCCGATATCGAGCCACTCGTGGCGCAGATGCTCATCCTCGCTGTCGTACCGGTGGTGATCGGCCTGCTCTGTGACTCTGTCTGGGCCGCCTTCTCCAGCGCGGCGAGAAAGTGGTTCGCTCGCTCGGCGGCCCGCATGCACCGGATGAGCCTGCTCGGTGGCGCTCTGATGATCGGCCTAGGACTGACGATGGCCTTCACATGATCATGCAAGTGACAGGAGTCGTTGATCGTGCACAACTCCCTTGCCTGGCTGGCCGGGCTCGCGGTAGTAGCCCTCACCGCAGGCCTTGCCCGGTTGGCCGCCGCGCGACTCGCCCAGACCGCGGTCGTCGGAGAAATCGTCGTCGGCATCCTCCTCGCCCAGCTCCTCCTGATCGCGGCGCCTCAGAGCACGGTCGTCCTCGATCTCGCATACCCCGCCCTCCGGACGCTCGCTGACCTCGGCATGGCCCTGTTCATGTTCAGCATGGGTCTGCACGCCGGGCATCTCGCTCCACCCGGTGAGAGACATGCCCGGTGGGCTGTACCCGCCGGTTCCTTCCTGGTGCCTTTCGTCTTCGGAGCCGGCCTGGCGATGATGATCGCGCCGGAGCATGGCGGTTCCAGCCGAACTGTCTTCGTCGTATTCCTCGGCATCGCCTTCGCAGCGACCGCCTTCCCGGTCCTGGCCCGCATCCTGCAGGAAAGGCGTCTGACCGGTACGGGAATCGGCAACTCCGCCATCGGCGCTGCCGCCATCTGCGACGTCGTCTGCTGGACTCTCATGGCGATCGTCATCGCCGCGTCCCGGCCAGCCGCTGACCACAGGATATGGCTCGCCGTGGCGTACCTCGCTGCCATGGTGACGGTGGTGCGCCCACTCATGCGCCGGTGGTTGCGGCAGAACCGGGCGGAGGCCTCGGAGAGCCGTCTCCCGGTGCTGCTGGCCACGCTGCTGGTGTCGGCGTTCGTCGCGGACATGGTCGGGCTGCATCTGGTGCTCGGTGCGTTCATCTTCGGTGCCATCGTGCCCAAGGACGCCAGCGGAGAACCGGTCCGAGTGTTCATGAGCAACGTCGCGCCGATGTGCTCGTACCTGCTCCTACCCGCCTACTTCGTGCTAGCTGGTCTGCAGCTCGACCTAGCCGGTCTCGATATCGGCGATGGCGCGCTTCTGGCCGCCGTTCTTGCCGTAGCGGTGGGCGGTAAGTTCCTGGGAACCTACGCTGGCTCCCGGCTCGGTGGTCTGCCACACCGTCGATCCGTCACTCTCGGCGTCTTGATGAACACCCGTGGACTGACCGAGATAGTCATTCTCAGCATCGGCCTGGAAGCCGGGGTCATCGACCGGGAGCTCTACACGGTGATGACGGTCATGGCTTTGATCACCACCGCCATGACCACGCCCGTGTTGGACCTGCTGGACAGGCGCTGGGGACGCCCGGTACGTCCCACCGGGGCGGAGCCCCCCGCCGCCCCGGCCCACCCGAGCACACAGACCCCCGGAACCTCGCCCCCGCTGACCAGACCGGAGGTGCGATCACGATGAAGCAGCAGATCCGGCCGTCGTCTCGTCTGATACAACGACTACTACCTTCCGGGGACGAACCCGAGCCATGGGGCGACCACGAGAAGGTGTGGCTACGGTCCGTCCTCGGCAGGTTCACCACCGGCGTCACGGTCATCACCGCCGCCGGTCCGGAAGAGCCGATCGGGATGACGGCGAACGCCTTTTCGTCAGTGTCCCTCGACCCACCGCTCGTGCTCGTCTGCCTGAACGCCCAGTCACGCAGCGGAAGCGACATCAGGGACGCCGGGCATTTCGCCGTCAACATCCTGGCCGAGGCCCAGCAGCCCCTGGCCAAGGTATTCGCACGCTGGGACCCTCATCGATTTCGCGACATCGACACCTTCACCTCGTACACCGGCGCACCGATCCTGGCCGGCGCTCTCGGCTACCTCGACTGCACCCTCCACGAACAACTGACCGGCGGAACCCACTCGGTTCTCATCGGGCGGGTGGTGGCCGCTGGAATTGCCGAAAGCCACGCAAGCCCTCTCGTCTTCTTCGACGGCGGCTATCGCCGCCTCCACCCAGACTGATCTCGCAGCGGCGCCGGCGACGACCCGACGGCAGCCTGGGGCGCGGGCGTCCCGTCCGGCTCCGTGGTCCGGGTCCTGGCAGAGAGGCTCCCACACCCACCCCGCACCCTCGGGCCGGCCCGAGCCGGCGCACTCAGCGCGACAGCAACCAGCACACCCGACACGAACACGGCGATCAGACGACGCGTGTCCACCTCCCCTGGTCACGGCGCCAGTCCATGGTGGCCGGTGCTGCGGCACGTCCACGACGCAGCGATCCCGGCCGCCGGTGGTCCGCTACTCAGCCGGTCGGGATCCGCCGTCCGCTACTGCCGGGCGCGGCAGTGCCGGGCGGCCTCGTGATCCGGATGCTGAGCCACGACCCCGGATGCCGAGTGAGGCCGGCCCGGGCGATCTTGCCGCTATTCGTACTGCTTGTCGACGAGAGCGAGCAGTTCGTCGCGCTCACCGAGTCGATGTCGTCCTGGTCCGACAGCCCGCTTCCGGACGAGGCCCGGCCTGCGGGCCATGGTCAACCCAGTAGACGATGGTGACTGCGGCCCGGGGTCGTGCACGCGGACGATCACGGTCACCGGTAGGCAAGGCGAGACTGGCCAAGACCTGTACTTGGAAGTGAGGAGGCACCTCAGGCCGGCGGATGGGGTGGAGGTTGCCGCCCGGCTGGTCGACGACCGAAGTCCAGTGGCCTGCGGTCCAGCCTCGGCATGGAGTCCATGCGGCGCGGCCGCCAGCCTGTCTCCTCCTCGGCCTCACGGGCGGCTGCCACTGCAGGTCTTGGAAGAGGCCCCGTTCGGATTAGGCCGGGTGCGGTCTGGCTCGGCCCGGCGAGCGGATGGAGCGTCACAGAAACCTCACCTAGCGTCAAAACATGACTATGCGGCCTATCCGCCGGCGGCGCCTGCTCGCCACCGCGGGATCACTACTCATTCTCGCCTTGCTCGGTATCGCCGCCCCGGCCGAGGCCATCGTCAAGGGCGAGGTCGTCCCCGGCGGCTGGGCCGGTGACCGGGTGCCCGCCGTCAACCAGTACGGCTTCGTCGGCCGGATGGCCGTGGGCTGCACCGCCTCGCTGGTAGCGCCGGGCGTGGCCCTCACCGCCGGGCACTGCGGCAAGGTCACCGGTACCAAGGTTTCGTGAGGTCAGCCAGAAGTTCGAATCCGGTCAGTTGGACTGGCTGACGGTGTGGCGAGGCGACACCGAGGACGACGCGGCCCGGGCGGTGTCGGTGTGGATGGACCGCCGGCTGACCGCCGCGCAGACCGAGTTCCGCGCCGCCGAGCAGGACCCCCAGCGGTGAGTATTCAGGTCGACCCGGCGTACCTTCGCGGGTTCGCTGATCGCATCGACGCCAACCGGGACGGCGCGCTGGCCGACATGCAGGACTACGCGCGGACACACTGTCTGAACTTCGCCGGCTTGGACGGCACGCTGAACGTGGCCGAGCCCGGTATGCGTGGCATCGGCGAGTCGATGCTGGAACTGTGCGCCGCCGCCCGCAACGGTCTCGGTCAGACCGCCGCCGACCTGCGGACCTCAGCCAACGACTACGACCGCGCCGACTGGACGGCGGCGGAGACGATCTGGTCGGTGCAGCCGCAGTGGGAAGTCCCGTACGGCTACCGCGAGACCAACGTGACCGGTGCCTCGTCGGGGCCGGGTCACGGTGCGGTCGTGGCGTTGATGGCGCCGGCCTACCAGCCGGAGAACCAGGAAGCCCGAGAAGTTCTCAGCAGCACCGTCGGCGCGGTCAACGACCTGATCAAAGCGCTGACCGGCTACGACATCCTCGCCGAGATCCTGCCGCTGGTCGTCGGTGACTGGGGCGCCCTCAAGCGCATCGGCCGCGCCTACGGCGAGATGGCCGACGCCTACCGCGCCGTCGGTCGCGACCTGGACGAGGGCATGGACGTCCTGTCCTCGCACTGGGACAGCAAGGCCGACGGCAGCGCCGGGGCGTCACAGGCGTTCGACTACCACATCCGCGGCCGGTGGATGCCGGCGTTCGAGGCGCTCGCGCAGTGGTGCGACACCGTCGAGCAGATGTGTGAGTCGATGGCCGCGATGTACGCCCAGACCGTCAAGGGCCTGCTGTTCGCCACGACCATGTACGTCAGCAAGATCCAGAAGGGTCTGAAGGCGATCCTGACCGTCACCGACTGGAAGAAGTTCGTCAAGGGCGTCTGGGACGTCGTGTCATCGCTGTACAACCTGGTCATCGACACCGTCACCCTCGCCACCGAACAACTGCTGATGTTCAAAGAAGGCATCGAGCTGATGACCGCTACCGTCGTCATGCTGCGCCACGAACTCAACGGCGACTTCGACGCACTGCGGACCAGGTAGGGCAGGGAAGGCGATGTATCTGAGCGCTCCCGACGGACGCCGGTGGAAAGTCTTCCGCCGACGCCTGACCTGGCGACCCCGCCTACCGCAGTGGATCCACACCTGGTGGCCCTCCAGCATCGACGACGACTCCGTCTTCGGACTCATCACCGCCGCGGCCGCCGTCATCACCCTGCTGATCATGTCGCCGTGGCTGATCTGGCACGCACTGAGCTGGACCGCCGCCGTCCTGGCCACCCCATTCGCCTGGCTCGCCCGGTCCACCCTCGGCCTTCCCACACCCGTGATCGCCTACCCCCTGCAGCACTCCTACGCCGAGTACCAAGGCACCGCCGACGGCACCCGAGCCGCCGACGACCTGATCGCACTCATCGCTCGTGAGATCAACCAGTACGGCACCCCGAGATCACTGACCGCACCGTCACCGCACCTGCTCGAACTGACCACCCAGGCCCCGCGACCGATCATCGACCGCCTCAAAGACAAGTTCCACGGCAAAGCCGGCAACCGCTAAAACCCCAACGCCCGCCACAGTTGCCCCACCGGATCAGCCTCAGAACCTGAACAAGTAGGCGATCCCATCGCTTTCGGTACCTGCCGCACCTGTCGTACGGCTGCGGCGTCCGAGCCATCGGCTCTCACCCGGCCATGATGCCACCTATTCACCGGCACAGGCGTCGAAACGTCAACAACCGCGAGCCGCGTTCCGGCGGACACCCACTGTTACCCCGGGAATGGATCGGGCCGTACGAGCCATACCAAGAGTCTGCTTTCGACCGCCACGACAATCCCATTAAGGCCGGCAGCTATTGTAATGAGATACGGGGCATTTGATCGCATGCGCCTATGCCGATTCAAGGAGCAGACCTCACATGGCAAAACAGATCGTCACCCTGCTGACCGACGACATCGACGGCACCGAAGCCGACAGCACTATCGAGTTCGGCCTCGACGGCGTCACCTACACCATCGACCTGTCGGAGAAGAACGCCGGCAAACTCCGCAAGGCACTCGAGCCGTACCTCAACGTGGCCTCCCGCGTCGGGCGCAGCACCGGACGTATCCCTGCTCGCGGCGCAGCCCCCACGAGCCGGTCGAATCGCGACCAGAACCAGGCCATCCGCGAATGGGCCGGCAAGAACGGCTACGAAGTATCCGAACGCGGCCGGATCCCCAGCTCCATCGTCGAGGCCTTCCACAAGAACCGCTGAAACCAACGGGTCTCCCCCGCCGATCGTCATGCAACGAGCACAGAAGCTTGGGCCCGCCTCGGGTCACTTCGCGCAACAGCATGACGATCGGTTGGCCGTCCTGCCAGGGTGCCGAGCCGCGAGCGTTACGCTAATGACATCCGGACTTCTCCCCTGCACGCACGCCTGGCTAAGCGATGTCTCGTAACCCGGTGACGGTCCGGTTCAGACGGTGGGTGATCATCGATGGGTGCAGGTGTTCTCAGCCTCCTGACCCGAGTTGATCCATCCGTTCACCGGGCTGCAGCTGGCGCAGTTCCACCGGCTGGTGCGCCTGGTGGCCCGACGTGGCGGTGACGCCATCGCCGACGGGCGCCCGGGCCGGCCCTGGGCCCTGACCCTGCCGGACCGGGTGCTGCTGGTGGCCGTGTACTGGCGCACGAACCTGACCATGCGCCAGCTCGGACCCCTGTTCGGGGTCTCGCACTCCGCCGCGCACCGGGTTATCGACACCGTCGGACCCCTGCTCGCGCTGGCGCCGGCTCGCCGCCGCCCGAAAGACCAGATTGCGATCGTCGACGGCACCCTGATCCCCACCCGGGACCACCGGCTGGCCGCACAGAGTAAGAACTACCGCTACTCGACCAACCTACAAGTCGCGATCGACGCGAACACCCGCCTGGTCATCGCCTTGGGCGATCCACAACCAGGCAACCGCAACGACACGATCGTCTACCGCAGCAGCGGCATCAACCAACAGTTGGCCGGTCGTGAGGTGATGGCCGACGGCGGCTACCGCGGCAACCGTGAGGTGATCATGCCGTACCGCAAACCCCGTGACGGCGACGAGCTACCGCAATGGAAGCTGGACTACAACGCCCGGCACCGCATGGTCCGGGCCCGGGTGGAACATGCCCTGGCCCGACTCAAGACGTACAAAATCCTGCGCGACTATCGCCGCGCCGCCCGGACCTTGGCCGTCACCACATCCGGGATTGCCCACCTGCACAAACATCGCTCTGGCCGGCTGACCGGAAACCGTTCCCCGGCAACGCCTCCGCCGAGTTACGAGACATCGCTTAGCATGGACTCGCAGCGTGGTCGGTGGCGTGACCACTGCCAAGTGATCAACAGAATCCTGTGCCGGAGTGAGAACGGCGCGAATGGCATCAGGTCCGGACCGTTACGGACCGCGGAAAACCTGCTACCACCGCTTTGCAGTGGGCACATGAGGGCACCTTGGCCAGACCGAGCAGCGGTTACAGGCTGACGCGGACGCCGCCGGCAACTTGGACTGGTGTGCGCAGGTCGATTCGGGGCGACCGGGTCACCGCCACAGCGAACCGCGAACCTAACCAGCGGCGTACCTACGGCGTTGCGTGGTCAGACCGGCCGTACGGGTCGCTGTCGACCTCCGCTCGCCGACCTGGAGATCCCGGCCAACTCCGACGGCGTCCTGGACCGCGCCGTCGGCGAGGCGTACCGGCTCAATCCCCGAGGACACCAGCAGTACCGGCCTGCCCGGCTGAGCGGGCCGCCCGGCCGCGAAGGCTTCGACACCCCGATTTCGGGGCGGCGTGGCAAAGCGGGGCACAGCAGCAGCTCGCGGCGAGACAGTGTCGGCGGAGGCTGTCGGCAGAGCCACGGCGAACGGGTTCGGCAGTTCGCGGCGGACGGTCAGACGGCAAATCACCGACCGGGCGATGATGAAGGTGTACGCGTTCGAGGTCCGCAGAGGTATGTTTTCGGCTCCTTAGAACTCCTAACGCGATCTCT